>NZ_JBNILH010000009.1:0-205639 GCF_050107595.1 Bacillus infantis | reverse complement strand
TCAATATTTAGGTTAAACTGTAAGTGGGTCATCTTAATTCCTCCAATGTTTTCGTGGTTGTTAACATTGTTGACAAAAGGAATTAAAATGACCCCTTTTCTTTTTACACAATTATACGGACTTAATCAAAAAAAATGAAAATAGTGGCCCCAACCGAATGGGCTGGGACCACTATCTTGAAGAAAAATGAAAATAGTGGCTCCAGCCGAAGGAACTGGGACCACTATCGTGAAGAAAAATGAAATAGTAGCTCAAGCGGAAGGAGCTGGGACCACTATCGTGAAGAAAAAATGAAAATAGTAGCTCCAGCGGAAGGAGCTGGGACCACTATCTTGAAAAAAAATGAAAATAGTGGCTCCAGCCGGATGAGCTGGGACCACTATCCTCAAGAAAAAATGAAATGTGGTTCAAGTAAGAAGTGCAAAACCCAAACACAATTCCATTTTAAAAAGAAATGCGATCTATACCCTCGCCTTTCTAACTGCTAATGCTTGGGATATTTACTCACCACATGAATCGCATTGATGATCCTTTTGTTGATCCATTTCCGGTTTTCCTCGGTGTTCAGCTGTTCAAATACCATTTTCCTGCCTTCTTCCGTAGTTACATAATGGTTAGGCAGGTTATTGAGGCTGATCGCGATAATATCGGCACGGCACTTCACGCATTGGCAGAAGGTTTGATAATCCGGGCTCAGCATAGAGACTTTTACAAGTGTTGCGACAATTTCTTCCATAACATTAACGTATTCCGGTTGTTTCAATCAATTTCCCGCCTTTTACAAGATGTCTGATGTAACAATAATTAAGTAAATAGCTTATAAGGGCATAGACTGCACCTTTTTTTTCAATACTAATACACAATATGATGACAGGCTAATTATTTATAAAGGAAGTGAGAGGTTTGAAAAAGTTATTACTGATAATTATGTTATTGGTAAGTTTCCCTGCCCTGCTTTCCCCTTCTATGGTAAACATTAAGCATATTTCAGCGGCACAGCAGACGCCTGCATATGCTAAATGGGGGAAGCTTGCAATGACCAATACGAAAATTAAGTATCCTGATGCAAGAATCCTTGACTATCTTCATGTAGGCAGAACAACCCAGGGATCCAACTGTACAGAAACCTTCAAGCTTTGGCTTTCCAAGGATAATCGCGAATTCGGTGTCTTTGTCCGTATAACATTTGATGAAAAAACGGAAAAAATCCGGGCAATCACCTTTCAGGAGACGCCAAGATAAGCATCAGGAAAAATGCTGATAAGCTTTAATTTATACCTATATGGCCTGAAAAGCAAGAAGCACGAAGAAAAATCCCGATAAAAGTTCTTTGGGATTTTTCTTCGTGCATTTTTTCTTTATAATGATATAAAAAGGAGGCTGAATCAATGACAGAAGATGAAAAGACAAAGCCGCACATTATGAAGGAACTGGATGAAGAAACCTTATTCATTGTATCACAGACATTTAAAGCTCTATCCGATCCGACCAGGCTCAGAATATTGAACCTGCTGTTTCAGGGAGAGCATTCGGTGAACGAAATTGCTGAAAAACTTACTCTGCTTCAATCTACTGTTTCCCACCAGCTGCGGTTTTTAAAGAATCTCAGGCTGGTTAAATTCAGGCGTGAGGGCACTACGTTATATTATTCCCATGATGATGAACATGTAATGGGAATACTAAAACAAACAATCGAGCATGCCAGCCATCATTAATTGCATGTTCCGTGCGCACTTGGGCAGCCTTTTTCATATCTTTCCACCTGGATAGTGCTGTGGTCGATTCCGAACTGGTTATGAAGGGCAGTCTGTGCTTCTCTTAAGACTTCATCGTGATGTCCTTCCTCTGTGATTGCGATATGGCAGCTGAGCATCGGCACTCCTGAAGTGATCGACCAAATATGGAGATCGTGGATGTCTTTCACAGAAGTGATGCCTTCCAGAGAACTGCGGATGCTGGAGGCGTCAATCTGTTCAGGGGCTCCTTCCATCAATATATGGAAAGAATCCTTTGTAACTCTCCATCCGCTAATAATGATCAGGATGGCAACGATGACGCTTGCTATTGGATCTGCTATCCCCCAATTAAAGAAATAGATCAGCAATGCTGCGGTGATGGCGCCTACAGAGCCCAGCATATCGCCAAGTACATGAAGAAAAGCGCTTCTTACATTCAGGTTTTCATCTTTATCGCCCTTCATCAATATCCAGGCTGCAATGATGTTGACAATCAGGCCCAGAACCGAGATAGTCAGCATGCCCATGCTTTGGACTTCCGGCGGGTCCATAATCCTTTGGACCGCCTCGTAAAAGATGTAAATGGAAATCGCGATCAAAGTCAGCCCATTCAGTGCAGCTGCTATGATTTCAAATCGTTTAAAGCCATAAGATTTTTCTGCAGTTGCCTGCTTCTCTCCTAGCTTTATAGCAAAAAAGCTCAGCCCCAGGGCGGCAGCGTCGCTGAGCATATGGCCGGCATCTGATAAAAGGGCAAGGCTGTTTGTTAAGACCCCCCCTATAACTTCAACGACCATAAATGAAGTGATTAATATAAATGAAAGAAAGAGCGCCTTTTTGTTGCTTGTGTGGCCGTGAGAATGTCCGTGGCCGTGATGATGGTTATGTCCCATTTCATTCCCTCCTTATATGAGTATATGTACATATATTATGCTATAAGTAAGAAGGATGTTCAAATATTTTCTGCAGCTTTCAATTATTTTCCCTGCTTTTTACCTCATTTAAACGGTTTTTTCTTCTGTATTATAACCTTGTTTAAATTAGCGCACAAAAAAGACGCCTTTATCCTCCAGGCATCCAGTCCGCTGTCTATTTTATATAATTGATTCTATACGCCTGCTCTCCACTGCCGTACCGTTCCCCTCATACTGAAGGGATCCTGTATACTCCACAAAATCAGCAGATGCATTTTCTCCTATGACAATATGTTTTCCCCTGACCATCTTCACGCTCGTATTTTCGAGATGCAACTTTTCACCTTCTATCAAAGCGGCTTCAAGCCGGGATGGAAAGAAAGATTGAAGCAGCCCTCTGAGCAGGCTGTCTTTCTTTTGCTTGATTATAATGTGTCTGCCCCTGATCTCTTGTACTTTGCACTCCCCGATAATGGATGCCTCTATGTTCGCTGCCGCCAAATGGCTGCCGATTATAAAATGGCCTTCTGATTTGAACGACTCTGTTTCTACACCGCTGCCGGCAGTAAGGCTGCCATTGACTAAAATTTTTCCGGATGAAAGCTTTCCTCCCACTGTTCCTTTTCCATTCACCTTCATTTCGTCCGAAACAGCCACATCTCCTGAAAAGCCTGCGCTGCCGTCGACTGAGAGCGTCACCCCTGTGAAGCTTCCGGCAATCGCTCCACTTCCATTGATTTTAGCTTTTTCTGAAGAAATGACATCTCCGTTAAATTGCCCCGAACCATTGCAATCTAATATGCGGCATTCAATATTTCCATTGACGGTGCCTTTTCCGTTAATAGTTACTAGATCAAAGCTCCCGCCGTGCGAAGATCCCACCCCATTTATGGACAGCTTCCTTGTTCCTTGTAAAATCATTATGATCTCCTTTTTTATAAATAGAGTTGATTTTTGTATATCTTATCATATTGGTCTGAATAGTTCTTATATTATTTTTAATATTTCGATTTTTTATGAAACATTTTCTCCCCTTCTTTCGTATAGATAACGAGGTGATAGTAATGAGCAGAAATACAACTGTCTTTATAGCTGCTTTGGCAGCGGAAGCTTTGGCCGCGTGGGCAGTGGCCGCATATTTTTCTGTCAGGATTATAGAAGTCCTTTTCTTTATTGGAGCGGCTTTTGCTGCAGTCACTTTTATTTTTTCAACAAGCGGCGGTTCGCCCCAAAGGCATATCAACAGCATGGTGAGCGCCCAAACGGGAATCATCCAGAAAGATGAACCTTTTTTCTTCAGAAAAGGGCCAGTCTTTTTTGCATCTCTTGTCCTTGCCATCATTGGCCTGGTCTTCTTCGTACTTCTTATGGCAGGCATTATTCCACCAGCCTAGAAAGCGATCCGAGCCGAAACAAACCTTAACGGCTTGCCCTGCCGGTATTTAACAAATTTACTGCATAAAAAAAGCACCTCAGGCTTAAAACCCAGGGGTGCCTTTTCCGTTTATCATTCACCTTTCATGCTCAGCCCCATTTTCGCTAAGGCATTTTTCAATGTGCTGTGTGTGTTGATTTTGCTGAAGTCGATTCCAAGCTGGATAGAGGTCATGGCAACTTCGGGGCGGATGCCAGAGATGGTTGTCTTGATGCCAAGCAAATCCAGCGTCTGGACAATATGATAGATTTGCTGCGCTACCATTGTATCGACAATCGGAACACCGGAAAGGTCGATAAACAAACAGGAAAGCTTTGCTTCCGTGCACTGGAGGGGAACGCTCTCAAGAATCGCTTTTGCCCTTTCGGTATCAATATCGCCTATTAAAGGAAGAACACCGATGGATTCGATGATAGGGATGATAGGTGCACCAAGCTGATGGATGAGATCCTGCTGTGCTTTCAGCCTGTTTCTTGTAATTTTGTAATACTGTTCGGCAAATTTCTGCGCGAGAATGTCAAAAGCTGAATGAATGACCAGACTCCACTGGAGGATATCCTCCTTGGCAATCTCATCGCTCTCTCTCGCAAATTCTTCTACAAAGCTCCAGTATGTATCTCTCACCTTGCCTAAAGCTGAAATCACTTCATAGATCGGAGTATCGGTATCTGCCCTGCTTTCAGCTACTGTGCCCGCCCACTCTTCGACTAGTTTTTCAAAAAGGGGCCGGTCATTTAACAGGATGGTAGAAACAGTCTTATTAGTAAAGGCATTTTGCTCACGGAGCATCTTTTCAATTTTTATATCTGCTTCCGAAGAATAGATCGATCCTTTTTCTTTTGCCCGGGTGCTCAGCCATTTGTCAGTAATTCTTTGAGAATTCTTGCTGAGATATTCAAATAACATTTGGTTTTTCTGCATAATCAGCCTTCCCTTTTGTCTGGACTATTCTATATGAACATTTTAATTATCTGCCTTTTGTATGATAAAGGTTTGCTTTTAAACAGTCAAATATTTGCAGTTGGCATCATGCTTCTGCGCCGGACTTTCCCTTTTCCCTGTTAAAATTCTGCTGGACATTCACGCTGTTAGTGCATATAATAATATCTAAATCATTGGCAGATTTTAACTGATCATATACAAGGCGTTGAAGAGAAAAAGTAGAGCAGATCCGTTTTTCCCAGAGAGCTTCGGCAGGTGAAAAGAAGCAAAAGCGGCTGTTTGAACAATGGTCTCCGAGCCCCGTCCCGAACGCGTTTTTCGTCAGTAGGCTGCGGCAAGTAGTGGTACTTGTTATCAAACCCACAGTATAAGGGCATCTTTATGCCCCGTACTTGCAGAGGCCGAAAGGCGAATAAAGGTGGTACCGCGGGCAAGCCCCGTCCTTTTCTATATATCTATAGGAAAGGACGGGGCTTTTTTTATTTTAAAATGAACATTGAAAATGGTAAAAATTAGGAGGAAATTAATCATGGCTGTTTTCATTGGCGGGGCATGGCCCTACGCAAACGGGTCCCTTCATCTTGGGCATATAGCAAGTCTGCTGCCTGGCGATATTCTCGCAAGATATTACAGAATGAAGGGCAAAGAAGTCCTGTATGTGTCCGGAAGCGATTGCAATGGAACACCGATAGCGATCAGGGCAAAAAATGAAGGCAAATCTGCAAAAGAAATAGCTGACCGCTATCACAGCGAATTCACAGCTGGCTTTGAACAGCTGGGTTTTACTTATGATCTTTATACAAGGACAGATGCCCCGCACCATCATCAGACTGTACAAGAGGTATTTCTGTCACTCTTGGAAAATGGCTATCTTGTTCCAAGAACAATTGAACAGACTTTTTGCCGGACATGTGCCCAGTTTCTTCCTGACAGGTATGTCGAGGGAATCTGCCCTTCCTGCGGCAGCCATGCACGCGGTGATCAGTGCGATGCCTGCTCAGTCATACTTGAGCCGGCCGACCTTCTGGATAAATCCTGTAAAATATGCGGGACAGCGCCGGAACTGAAAGAAACTGAACATTATTATTTCAGGCTGAGCCAATTTCAGAAGCAGCTTGAGGAGCTGTCCGAGGAGGCCCGGTCCCGCCATTTATGGAGGGAAAACAGCAGCAGCCTGACAAAAAGATATTTAACTGAGGGGCTGCAGGACCGTGCTGCAACAAGGGATTTGGATGTCGGGGTGCCAGTCCCTGTTGAAGGAATGGAGGAGAAAAAAATATATGTATGGATTGAAGCGGTGATCGGCTATCTTTCAGCCAGCAGGGAATGGGCACGCCAGCAGGGCAAGGACGGCAGCAAGTTTTGGGATAGTGATGTTATATCTCATTATGTGCATGGGAAAGACAATATCCCTTTCCATACCATCATCTGGCCGGCTATTCAAATGGGGATAGGCCTGCCCGGGCAAACAGCGCGGATGGTTTCCAGCGAATACCTTACCCTTGAGAAAAAGAAGCTTTCAACAAGCAGGAATTATGCAGTCTGGGTCCCTGACATACTTGAAAGATATGAACCTGATTCTATCCGCTACTTTCTTGCTGTCAATGGCCCAGAGAACAGAGATGCTGACTTTTCCTGGCGGGAATTCATTTATAGCCATAACAGCGAGCTGCTAGGGGCATATGGCAATCTGGTCAACAGAACTTTTAAGTTTATTGAAAAGTATTATGACAGCATCATACCGGGTGGTAATTTAAGTGGACCTGTACAGGGGGATATTAAGCATTTGTATGAAAAAACCGGAGCCATGATCGAAGGCGCTAAGCTTAAAGAAGCACTTGAGGAAATCTTCGCTTTCGTACGCTCGGCCAATAAATATTTTGACAGTGAACAGCCCTGGAAAACGATTGAAAGCGATCCGCAAAGATGTGCAGATGCATTGCTGACCTGTGTGTATATCATCAAAAATCTGGCCAGGCTTCTGAACCCCTTCCTCCCTTTTTCCAGCAGTAAGATAAATAAAATGCTGCATGAGAATACGCTGGAATGGAATGAGGCCGCGGTCGCAGAAAAAAGACTTGGCCCGATCGCCCCGCTTTTCAGCCGCATAGAAGAAGGAAGGATCTCAGGGGAGCTGGATAGACTTCAAAACAGACAGTAGCCTTTTTGCTTTATATCATGCCTTTCCCGGACAGATGCCTTTGACGCTGCGGCCTTTATCGGCCGCTTCCTGATGTCAGCTCTTTAAAAGTGGGATTCAATCCTTTCAAGGTCAAGTATCAGGGCACTGATTTCTTCCGATGAGATGCGCAGCGGCATCTGGTCATTTAATGTGATGACCTGGCCTCCCTCTTCATCTTTATGCCTGTAGAGGTAGTCAAGAAGCTGGATAGCCTGATTCTTAGTCAAAATGGATTGAGTCTTAAAGTGTTTAATCATGCTGATGGAAAACTGTTCTGTCTGGTCATCATATTCTCCTGAAACGATATTTCCGCTGATATAATACATGACTGCCCCCTTCTGTTTTTAAAAGTAGGATTCCCCGCAAGGGCAGCGTTCATGCTAAGATGCAGAAAAGCGGCCGGAGTTTCCTCCAGCCGCTTCTATTATTTACTGTGCATTTTGAATTCCAAAAACAGTTCATTATAATGTGCGAGCATTTTTTTTCCAAGGTTTTCGTAAACTTCCAGCTTTTTGGTCATTTCCGGGTCTGGATAGAAGCGCTTGTCACTGACAATTTCCTCTGGCAGGTAATTCAGCGCCTCTTTATTGGGCGTAGAATAACCTACATATTCGGTGTTCTGGGCAGCCACTTCCGGATCAAGCATGAAATTCATGAACTGGTGGGCTGCATCCACGTTTTTAGCCGTTTTCGGAATGACCATATTATCAAACCACAGGTTAGTCCCTTCCTCAGGGAGTACATACTCAATATTGTCCTTTTTCCACATCAGCTCTGAAGCAGTCCCAGACCAGACAACACCTATGGCTGCTTCATCGTTTTCAAGCAGCATCCTGATTTCATCCCCGACAATGGCTTTGATATTCGGTGTAAGGGAATCAAGCTTTTCCTTCGCTTCCCTTAGATGCTTCTTATTTTGATCGTTAAGGGAATAATTGAGGGAATTCAAGCCCATTCCCATCACTTCTCTTGCACCGTCAATAAGGAGGATCTGATTTCGCAGGTCTTCATCCCAGAGATCATTCCAGCTGTTGATTTCTTTGTCGCCAAGCAGATCTGTGTTATACGCTATGCCGACCGTTCCCCAGAAATAAGGGATAGAGTATTCATTGTCAGGATCAAATGCCAAGTCCATGAACCTCGGGTCGATATATTTCAGGTTTGGAATTTTTGAATGATCTACTGGCAAAAGCAAATCTTCTTCTTTCATTTTTTCAATTGCATATTCTGACGGAACCGCTATATCGTAGGCTGTCCCGCCCTGTTCAATCTTGGTCATCATGGCTTCATTGCTGTCAAAGGTTTCATAGATCACCTTGATGCCTGTTTCTTTTTCAAAGCGGTCAACGAGTTCTGCATCAATATAGTCTCCCCAATTGAAGACCGTCAGCGTATTTCCGCTGGAATAGCCTTGCGAGGAATTGAGCTTGGAAACTGCATACAGCAGAAGTGCAGAAATGACAGCAATGACCAGCAGGGCTTTACCGAGCTGTTTCATTTTTTGACCCCCATTCCATTCGGCTTCGCATTTTTCTGGGTGATGAAATAATAGCCGATCACGAGTATAAGAGTGAACAGGAACAGCAGCGTGGAAAGTGCATTGATATTCAATGAAACTCCGCGCCGGGCCAGAGAGTATATTTCAACCGATAAAGTGGTGAAACCATTCCCCGTTACAAAGAAAGTGACCGCAAAATCATCGAGTGAATAGGTCAATGCCATGAAAAAGCCGGCAAAAATGCCTGGCGTGATATAAGGCAGAACAACCTTTGACAGAACATCGAAACGGCTTGCCCCCAGATCCCTTGCCGCATCCACAAGTGTAGGGCTCATTTCCTGAATTTTTGGCAGCACCATGATAACGACGATAGGGACACAGAAAGCGATGTGAGAGAGCAGGACCGATGTGAATCCGAGCTTGATCCCGATCATTGTAAACAAAATCAGGAAGGAAGCACCGATAATGACATCAGGGCTGACGATCAAGATATTGTTCAATGATAAGAGTGTGCTCTTGACCTGCCGCTTTCTTACATAAAAAATGGCAAGTGCACCGGCAACTCCGATGATCGTTGATATGGCAGCCGACAGCAGGGCGATGATGATCGTGTTCAGAACGATGATCAATAGCCTTGCATCAGCAAAAAGCTCTTTGTACCAGTCCAGCGTGAAGCCTTCAAAATGCGACATTGTCCCGCCGCTGTTGAAAGAATAAAACATTAGATAAAATATTGGCGCATAAAGAACAAAAAAAACAAGGATCAGATAAAGTGATGACCATTTAGATAATTTCCCCATGCTATGCCCCCCTCCTGCGATTTCCGGTCAGCAGCATGATAATCACCATCGTAAGGATCAGGAATACGGCAATGGTGGAGCCCATCCCCCAGTCCTGTGTGACAAGGAAATGCTGTTCTATGGCAGTGCCCAAGGTGATGACCCTGTTCCCTGCAATCAGGCGGGTAAGCATGAAGAGGGAAAGCGCAGGGATGAAAACTACCTGGCAGCCGGATTTAACTCCATCAAGCGTTAACGGGAAAATGACCCGGGTAAAAGTTGTCCAGGACGATGCACCCAGATCATTGGATGCATCGATGAGGGACGAATTCAATTCATTAAGCGAATTGAAAATCGGCAATATCATGAAAGGCAGGAAAATGTATACCGATACAAAAACAAAACTGAAATCTGTAAACAGTATTTGCCTTGAGCCTATTCCGATTATTTCAAGGATGCTGTTGGCTGCCCCGTATGTCCCGAAGATTCCAAGAAAGGCATAAGCCTTGAGCAGCAGATTGATCCAGGAAGGAATGATGATCATCAGAAGCCAGAGCTGCTTATGCCTGGTCTTTGTAAGCAGGTAGGCAGTCGGATAGGCAATCAGTAAAGAAAAGGCGGTAATCAGGAACGCATACCAGAAAGAGCTCAAAGTCATTTTCAGGTAAACGGGTGTGAAGAATTTCTGGTAGTTACCGAATGTGAACTGCCCTTCGATATCAAAGAATGAATAATACAGCACCAAAAACAAAGGAGTTACGACAAATAATATGATCCACAGCAAATAGGGGATCAGGTACAGGTTGCGGGTCTGATTATTTCTCATGGCTTTCCTCTTGATAAGCCTCCAGCCTGCGGTCAAATTCTTCTTCAGATTCCCCGGGCCTCATGACATGGATGGCTTCCGGATCAAAGTGAAGGCCGATTTCATCCCCTACCCGCGCCTTGCGTGTAGAATGGACAAGCCACTCATTTCCAGCCTTGTCAAAGCAGGAGATTTCGTAATGGACGCCTCGGAAAAGCTGGGAATCAACACGGACCTGCAGTTTGCCCTGCTCGCTAGGCGTAATTTCCATATCCTCCGGCCTGATGACCACTTCGACTCTTTCATTCAGATCAAATCCGGCGTCGACACACTCAAATTTCCTGCCTGTAAATTCAACCTGATAATCGGTAAGCATGGTCCCCTCGACGATGTTAGACTCACCGATGAAATCGGCCACAAAACGGTTGACTGGCTCATCATAAATATCAGTAGGTGTTCCGCTCTGCTCGATCCGGCCTTTATTCAGCACAAATATTTCATCAGATAAGGCAAGCGCCTCTTCCTGGTCATGTGTGACAAAGATAAAGGTAATGCCAAGCCTTCTCTGCAGCTCACGCAGCTCGTACTGCATTTCCGTCCTCAGCTTCAGGTCAAGTGCAGAAAGAGGCTCATCCAGCAGGATGACTTCCGGTTTATTGACTATTGCCCTCGCAATCGCGACACGCTGCCTCTGTCCGCCTGACATTTCTTTGATTTCCCTCTGTTCGTATCCTTCCAGGTTGACGAACTTAAGCGCCTCTTTCACCTGCTCATTGATTTCCTGGGTTTTCATTTTTTTGATGCGTAATCCGAATGCCACATTTTCAAATACATTTAAATGAGGGAAAAGTGCATAATCCTGGAATACGGTATTTACCTGCCTCCTGTTGGCAGGGACTTTATTAATTTTTTGTCCATTAAAGAAAATGGATCCTTCTGTCGGCTCGATGAATCCGGCAATCAGGCGCAGGATCGTCGTTTTTCCGCAGCCTGAAGGACCGAGGAGCGTGTAGAACTTTCCCCTTTCTATATCAAAGCTGACACCGTCCAGGACAGGACTGTCATTGTCATATTGTTTCGTGACATTTTCAAAGCGGATAATAAACTTATCTGTCATTTCAATCTCCTTTACTATTGTTATAGTCGACTTATTGTCTATTTTTTTATGCCTCATAGGCTTTAGTTTATCACTTTAGTATAATAGCGTAACTTATTATATACCAAAATTTGTCGAATGAAAGCACTTTTCAGCAATTCTCTTCAATTTCCTGTTCCAGAAGACAAAAGCAATCCCTTCTGGCTGATTCGCCAGAAGGGATTGCTTTGCGCAGCTGGATATCATTTTGCCAATTTATACTCTTCGGCTGCAGAATACCCCTGTTTCCTTTGTATCAGGCGCGGTGCAGCAGAAAGCAGGAGCCACAATACGGCTGTACATAAGATTGCTGAACCGAGCATCGTTATCCCATTGATCATGAGGGAATATACAAAAGGAGACATCCCCTCAGGTGCATAGCTTCCGAAGAAAATCATACCTGCAAGAAAGTGCCAGAAATATCTGCCCGCACTGCCAAGGAAAATTGCTGCGGCTGCCCATCCAAGCGCCTGAACCTTCTTACCTTCAGCCAGGCTCTTCTGGACGGTAAGAGCGAAGAAGCCGGCACAGCCAATAAAGGCAAAAGCAACGAAGTATTCAATGAAGGTCTGCAGGGGCGTCACGATCCAGGCGTCCCCCATGACAATCTGGAGAATCCCCCATAAAAATCCTGAAATGAAGCCCGCTTTCCATCCCCAACGTAATGAAAGAATGAAGATGGGCACCATTGCGATGGAAATAGATATTGCCGGTGTCAGTTTAATAGAAGGAAGCAGATCAAGAATGACAGCGAATGCCGCAAAAAAAGATGCTTCAATCAAGGCAACCAGCCCTAATTTCTTCATAAAAAAATCTCCCCTTTTGTCCGAATTAACGCAAACCTCAAGGGAGAACTGATCAGGAAGCGGGCATACAAACCCCCATCCATCCACATCCCTGCGCTAGAATTATCTAACAGGTTCAAAGGGTCAGAACATAAGTTCACTCTCAGCATTACGCTCCCCTTGTGGTTACGTTATGTAATTAGTACTATAGTGAATTATATCTCATTCCATCAGTCAGGAAAAGAGGATATTCTTAAGAATCGGAATTGTCATGCTGTCCCCCTTTGCTGTATTCTTTTTCGATACTCTTATAAAGCTCAAGGCTTTTGCTGCTGAGATATTTCAGCAGTTTGGGATGCTGTCTAAAATAGTCGAAGAATTCCCTTTGTTCTCTTTCCTGGAATTTCAGCACCTGATCATGATGCTTGGTGCAATAATAATTCGTCCGCTCTCTGTTCCACTCTTTGAGGGGAAAGAGATTCCCGGCTGCCTGGCAGTAAAGGCATTTTTTCATATAATCCTTCCCCTATGTACAGATTTATCTTCCGTTAGGAAATTTTATTTGCCCTGACTATACTTTAGTATACATAAGAACGTACGTTCTATTCAAACCATCAGCTTTTCTGGTTTTTATATTCTCTAACCGGGTATTCATTTAATAAAATCTTGTAGTATTTGATTAATTATTTAAATTTTCAAAAATTCATTTTATAGATGTGCAGAAAGGAGGCTTTAAGATGAAGAATATCCTTGATATTAAAGGCAAGCTTAATCCATATTGGTTTAATAAAGTCATTTTCAAAGTATATATTGCTGACGCAGTGGATGAGAAAACAGTGGAATTGGAAGGTCAGAAGCTTATAGTGGTCAATGAAAGTGAAAAATTGAGGCCTGGCGAGAAGCTCAAAGTCGAGTTTTTGAACAGGTGGTTTGTCTATAGCCGGATACCATGCAGAGATCAGCCAGCCAAGCAACCCCTTTAACTCAAAAGACGTTTTTTTCTTTTCCTTCCTTCTTTTATTTTTATATTTCACTAGTGAAGTTCTTCACTTTCTTTTATAATATGAAAATAAAAGAAAAAAGGAGATTTAACTTTGGATAAAGAAATCATTAAATTTATCAGAAAGAACTATAATCTTTCACAGCGTGAATTTGCCAAAATGATTAATTGCAGCTTTTCATTGGTTGCTTTGATTGAAATCGGGAAACGGAATGTTTCAGACAATATAGAAAAAAAGATTAAAAATGCATTTGGACTTGAAACCCAGGATATTGAATCCATTACCAGCATTATTAAGGAAATCGGCCGCGGCATGCCTCCTTTCAGCTGAAGAAGCCCGGATGGGAGGAAAAATACCTCCTGCTTCCCCCTCCCCGCTTTGGCCGTTTTCCAGCTGGCTTCCTTTATACAGCCTGCCAACTGGATACAGTCTGCTCCCTCTTTTGATAAAATTCTTGTTTTTCTGTTTACTGATCCCCTTAAGAGTGATTTTATAATCTTTCAGCTCTAGTCCTGTTTTTGAATCTGTCTGTTGCCAAGGAACATCCCGGATGCAGTCCTGACAGGAGAAATGAGGTGAAAATAGTTTGCCTCCCCAAGGGAAGAGATAAGGATTGGCTTCATTGTCCCATAAAGCCTTATTTTCATATATTCTGATTCTGTTCCTATCAGCGCATCCGCCAGATAACTCCCATTTATGACTGCTGAAGCTTCTGTTTCTCCGCTGATGCTCTGCAATTCCTGCACCTCCTTGCCCATTTCAGACATTGGGGAAGATATAGTGATGGAGTTTGCATCCTTGACTTGGATGGAAACAAGAGAGCTTCTTTTTTCTCCAGCAAATATCATCGTCCGCTTGACTCCTTGAAGAAGGTGCTTCCTATTGATGACTAACTCTGTTTTGCACCCTTCCGGCGTCAGCTTCTCAGAAGGTGGAAATCTGCCGGTCAAAAGCGAAGAGCAGAATCGGAATGTTGATGTGGTGAATGCTGCCTGGGAATTGGATATATAAATGGCTGCTTCTCCGCTTGGTGACTTGCCAATCAATTTGAGCAATTCTGCTGCATTCCTTGCCGGCAGAGTGATTGACTGGCTGAATCCAGCAGATCCGGCAGCTTTCCACATGGCAAGCCGGCTTGAATCTGTCGCCGTGAATGTCAGCCCGCTTTCATCAAATGCCAGATTGATGCCTTCCAGGATTGGCCTTGAGCTTGTTTTTGCCGCAGATGAAGCTGTATTCCTCAATCCTGCTGCAAGATCAGATGCTTTCAAAGTATATATATAAGGAAACTCACCATATGCTAAATCAGGAAGCTGTTCTAAAGGGAAACCTGCAATCGTTGCAGAAATCTGCCCGTCTGCTGAACTAATGGAGATTTTATATGAAGTTGAAGCTTTGATGCTTAAACGCCCAGGTATTTTCCTGATGACTTCAGAAAGCATTCTTCCATCAGCTGCCAGCTTTCCATATTCCAATATATCCAGTCCGGAATCCCTGCCGTTTATGAATGGAAACTCAAAAATAACAGACCGGCCCCCGCTTCCGGAAGAGACAGAAAGGCCCCCGCTGTGCGCTTCTATCATAACTAGTTTGCCAGCAGCATCACCATGGCTTCCTCCAGCAATCCTTGCCGCCTCACTAATGCTATCAATCAAATACTCACCATTTACGTTGAATTCCATTTAGGTGCACCTCCTTTTTGTTTGAAATAGCCCTCCTTCACTGCTAAACCGTCCTGCCTGTGTCTGCTCGTTGCCTCCTTTTATCTAAGAGATCTTCTGCAGCCGCAATGCTCCGCATCAGCCATTCAGGTGCATCCGGCTGCTCAAGGATTTCTCTGCTGCTCATCCACATCACTTCTTCGTTTTCATCAGGACAGACTGGACTGGCTTCCCCGCTTTCGTATTCACACAGAAAAACAATGTCAACCACATGGCATCCATTATCCGTTATGAAAGAACTGCTGCATACATACTCCATTTCGTCTTTTATCAGTACTCCTGTTTCTTCAAGGATTTCTCTTTTTACTGTTCTTTCTAAAATATCTTTGGAGTGGCCTTCCCTCTCCGCCTTCCCCCCGATCAGAGCCAGCATTCCCCCTGCGTGGCTTTCCTGGCTGCTTCTTTTTCCGATCAGCCATTTTCCATTTCTGTGGACTGCTGCTTCAACATTTACTATAAACATCGCTTTCACGCCTCTACTTTATGTTAAATTTTCTAATACCACCAAATCTGCTATATAGTTTTTTCAACCGGCCGAATCATATGAGCCGGCGATGTTTCAGCAGATAAAAAGAATTCATCCTCTGTTCCATAACAATAAGGACCGCGGCTCCTCCTTCCCCTCATCTTATATTACCATAATTATCTAAACATTCAGCAAGTTATAAAAGAGATAAAAATAGACAGCTAAATGGAAGCTGCCTACCTTTTAAATACAATATATTTCTGGCCTAAATAATTCAACACTGTATATAATACAGTTCCCAACAGCACTGCCGCCGTTTCTGGATAGAATGCCAGATGATTGTCCAAAATCAATGCCAGCTTCTTTGCCAGGCTGTAGGAAATAAAATAGCAGCTTGCCGCAAGGCTCGCAAAAAGAAGACCGCTTTTTATAAAAGGCTGTGAGCTTTTAAATGTATAAGCTTTATTAAGAAAATAGCTTGTCACAGCACCAGCAGCATTTCCGAGGAACGTGGAGAGCCAGTACCCTGCCCCTGCCCACAATAGAATATAAACGCTGCCAAGCCCGATCAGAGTATTGATTAGGCCGACAAGCAGGAACCTGATAATTGTATCAGTTGGTTTCAGGAAGCTGGCGATACTTGATGCTGTAACCTTCATCCTGCTCCATCTCCCTGTTTTTCAGCTGAAGTGACGCAGGCAGTGTATAGGTATCGATTTCGACGATGAATCTGGGACGCCTTTTCGTTTCTTTATAGATTTTGCCTATATATTCCCCAATCATCCCGATAGCGGTAAGCTGCACCCCGCCTATGAGCCAGATGGACGAAATGAGGGATGTCCACCCTGCTTCAGTGCTTCCCGTAAATTTAAGAAAAAGAAAATAAGTCCCGAAAAGGATGCTGATCACCGATGAAACGATGCCTGCCAATAAGACCAGCCGGATCGGCGTCACAGAAAAAGAAGTTAATCCGTCGAGTGCAAAAGAAATCATCTTTTTCAGCGGATATTTCGTTTCTCCTGCCATCCGCTCTTTCCGCTCATATAATACCTGGGCAGAGCGGAAGCCGATAAGGGGGATGATTCCCCTCAGGAACATATTTGTTTCTCCATACTGTGCCAGCTCCTCAGCAGCACGCCTGCTTAAGAGACGAAAATCAGCATGATTGTAGACCAGGCTGGCGCCAAGCTTGGCCATCATTTTATAGAAACCCTGTGCGGTGGCCCGTTTGAAAAAGGTATCTTCTTCGCGCTTGCTCCTCACTCCATAGACAATATCACAGCCTTCATGATATTTTATCAGGAATTCCCTTATAGCCCCGGGATCATCCTGCAGATCAGCATCGATTGTAACAATACAATCCGATGATTTCATGCTGGTGAATATTCCTGCAAGAAGAGCATTTTGGTGCCCTGAGTTCCTGGACAGCTTAAGCCCTGTCACCCGTTCTGATTTCAGGCTTTCTTTATGGATGAGATTCCATGTCCTATCCCTGCTTCCGTCATCAACAAACAGAAGCTTGCTCGAGCTGGAAATCAGCCCTTCAGTTTCAAGGTCCTCCATCAGCCTGCCAAGTTCCGCCATCGTATATGCCAGCATCTCTTCTTCGTTATAGCAGGGTACAACGATCGTCAATATGGTTTCAGTCATTCTGCTTCCTCCTAGATGTCTATATTGCCTTATACAGATAAATCTTCCAGGCAGCATCCCCTGTTGTGAATTCTCTCTCCAGCTCAAGCCCGTTTTCCATGCTGTTTAAAATCGGTACGGCAGAAAAAATATACTGCCCGCCCATTTCCTTGAAAACAGCGGTATCCAATTCAAGATTATTAAGCTTCTTATTAGAATTTTTTTTGAACATATAATGCTTCCCCAGTTCAGCAGTAAAGATATAACACCTTCCTCCCCACTCATCGAAATACCGGCGTATGGTCTTATTTTTTGCCAATTCCTGCGCAATTATTTTCCTGAACCGGTGCTTATAGGAGAGCGGGTAGAAATTATTATACGTATCAAGGGTATAAAAGCCGTTATACTGGGCGATTGCCGGATGGATGCCTATGCTTGCGACCCGGTAATCCTCCTTTGGCCTGTCTATGTATTTTCCTATCTCCAGGAATAAATTTTCTGCGTAGAATTCTTTGACCGATGGCTTCCTGCTGTAAATGATTTCTTCATTGAAGGCTCCAAGCAAAAGAATCTGAGCGATAATGACGGCAAGGATGCTCTTTCTGGTCTTCGACGATGTCCAGACAATCCTTAAAGCGAGCGCGAATCCCATATAAATGATAAGCGGCCGCAAAAAGTGGAACCTGGCAAAATTGAAGGTGTCCATAAAATGAAATCGCTCTGTCAATGGAAGCCATCCTTTATAAAACCAGAAAGCGTACCAGAAGGACAGAAGAAAATTAAAGACAAATAAAAATACGTAAATTCTCTCCTGACGCCAGCTTTTATTCTTCCAGACCAGGAATAAAGCATATAGAGTGACAGGCAGGATAATCAGCCCATGAACTGTCATGACATGGGTATGGCCCAGAACGAAGTTTTTAAAGGCGAGCCTGATGCAATGGGCAAATGTAAGCCGTGCATGAAAATATTCATCACGGCTGTTATCTTCTTCCAGGAAAAGAAAGGAGTGGACAAGGCGGTACTCAACCAGCAGATATAAAAGGGTCATGCCGGCAATAGACGCAAGGAACCGCAAATTGAGGCCTTTTCCCCTGAATAGGTCAAACAGCCATAAGCCACCCATTGCAGCAAGGAAGAAGAAAAATCCGAGAACAAAGCTGGAGTAAAAAGGAAGCAGCGCGAGCGCAAGATAGCTTTTCCAGTCCGCCTTCCCCTTCCGTATATTCAAAAAAGCCCATAAGGCAAGGGGCATACCAAGCGTGCTCAGCATTCCTGATGGCCAAAATGGAGTCAGCGCGAATGCAAGTGCTGCACCTGCCCTGATGGCAGACCATTCAGGATTCTTGATAAAATGGCTTTTCAGCAAAAGGTACATGCCCATGAAGGCGGCACATCTTGTAAAAAGCTGATTGAGGGCATAGGCTGTCATGGTCGGAAAAATAGAAAATAGCCAGACGATGCCGCTGAGTTCAGTTCCAAAGGCATTGCGCGGAAGGCCGTTGATGACCTGCGGTATGACAGCCTCTGCCGTTCCAAAAGTCTGCCCGCTTTCTCTGAGGACTTTATACCAGGCCAGATTAGAATCCAGGTTGTCATGGACGCGTATATGCGCATCTTCCCCGAGAATGAATAATGGGCTTACATACAAGGCTATGGCAGCAAGCGCCATGACGATATATTTTCTGTCTTTCAGGAATAGATTTCCTGTCAATTCATACACCCCGCTAACTCTCTTGCATTGATATTAAATTGTGCGGGCTTCAGGAGAACTATTCCTTTTTTTCCTGATTAAAAGGTGCATATCCCGTTTGTCCCTGTTCATATATTCTGTTGAGTGACTTAGTTTAGTTAAAATCTGCTGGGAGGTATTAAGTATGATCAGAAAAGCGGTCATTCCGGCAGCCGGCCTTGGCACCCGTTTTCTGCCCGCCACAAAAGCCCAGCCAAAGGAAATGCTGCCGGTTGCCGACAAACCTGCCATCCAATACATCGTAGAGGAAGCCATTGCTTCCGGCATTGAGGATATCATCATTATTACCGGGAGGAATAAACGAGCAATTGAAGACCATTTCGATAAGTCGGTCGAACTTGAGCTGATGCTGAAGAAAACCGGCAAAACCGAACTCTTAAAGAAAGTGGAAGCGGCTTCGAATCTCGCTTCCATCCATTATGTACGGCAAAAGGAGCCTTTGGGGCTCGGGCACGCGGTTCTTTGTGCAAAACAATTTATCGGGAATGAGCCTTTTGCTGTCCTCCTCGGTGATGACCTGGTCGATTCCGGCACCCCTGCCCTCCTGCAGATGATCAGCCAGTTTAAGGAAACTGGATCCTGCATGGTCGGCGCAAAAGAAATTCCATGGGAAGATGTTTCCAAATACGGGATCATCGATTATTCGTTTAAAGCAGGCAATCTTTGCAAAATTGAACGGCTGGTCGAAAAGCCTCCGAAGCAATCAGCTCCGACCAACCAGGCAATCATCGGGCGCTATGTCCTTACACCTGAGATATTTCCTGTTTTGGAGTCCCTTCAGCCTGATCCTTCTGGAGAAATCCAGCTGACTGAAGCTCTGTCGCAGCTCCTGAAAGAAGGACCCATGTATTCATGTCTGATAGAAGGCAATCGCTATGATACCGGTGATAAATTCGGTTTTCTGCAGGCTTCAATCGAGTTTGCATTAAAAAACGAAGAAATTAAAGAAAAGCTGGAGCGATATTTGTATAGTTTTAAGGAAGGAGCAAAACGCCCGGAAAGCTGAAAAGAGACACTCTTTGGTGGAGTGTCTCAGCATGTCGAAATAAATTGAAGCCAAACTGACCGGCAAATAATTAAAACTGTAAAACTTAAGGGGAAAACTCTTTCTGGGAAAAGGTGAAGAGGAGTTTTTTATAAAAAACTGTAACGCTTGAAAATAGTAAATGATACAGCAACGAGCAGCCGAGCCATGTATCCAGACCTCCGATGGGATACATGATTTCTTTAATTTTTGCACCCATGTATCCCAGGAACCTGATGGGATACATGACTTCCTTTTTTCTCCGCACTCATGTATCCGAGGAGCCTGATGGGATACATGACTTCCCTTTTTTCTCCGCACTCATGTATCCGAGGAGCCTGATGGGATACATGACTTCCTTTTATTCTTCGCACTCATGTATCCGAGGAGCCTGATGAGATACATGACTTCCTTTTATTCTTCGCAGTCATGTATCCCAGGAGCCTGATGGGATACATGACTTCCCTTTTTTCTCCGCACTCATGTAGCCCAGGAGCCTGATGGGATACATAACTTTCCTTTTTTCTCCGCAGTCATTTATCCAGGAGCCTGCGGGATACAAAAATTTCCTTTTTTCCACACGACAAAAGACACTCCGCACGGGAGTGTCTTTTGCATGTTAACTCTCAGGTGAAAATACCCTTTTCCGGTCCCATCGGCCAAATTTATAGTACGAAAAAGCAATTATGCTGCTGATCATAAAGCTTGTTCCCATTCCGTATGCAATCCCCTCCTCCCCCATCCACTGTGAGAACAGGTAGGTTAAAGGGTACCTCAGCACCCAAAATGAGATGATATTGAGCACAAGCACCTGGAACATGGCCCCTGCTGCCCTGACTATGCCATTCAATACAAAATTGAGTCCGAGGAACGGATAGAAGAAAGCGATAGATACAAGATAGCCTGTACCAAACTCAACGGCTCCCGGATCGGAAATGAACAGTGATATCCCGGCTTTTGCCAATAGCACAGCCGTTCCCGCAATCATAAGCATGATGACTAAATTATAAAGTGATCCATACAGCGCTATTTTATGAACCCTTTTCCATAGACCTGCCCCAATATTCTGCCCTGCCATGCTGTTGACGGCCGTGCCGAGCGCTGAAGCCGGCAGCATAATCAGGCTGTCTATTCTCTGCGCTGCCCCAAAGCCTGCAACTGTGTCCGTCCCAAAGGAATTCACCACACTCATTATGGCCATAACACCTGCTGAGATCACCATCATCTGAAGACCTGACGGTATGCCTAATTTGAGAATAGTCCACACTTCAGCCTTCTGCGGCATGAATGGCAGTGAGAATGGGGCGAGCTTTCTTTTCAGGACAATATACATGCCAGATATGAATGCGGCCCCTTGGGCCACAAGAGTGGCATATGCAGCTCCATCAATCCCCCAGCCGAGGACCGAAATGAATATGGGGTCCAACACACTGTTAAGAGCTACTGCAACCAGTACAAAAATCAGCGGCGTCCTGCTGTCCCCCAGGGAACGAAGGATTGTGCCGAGAAAATTGTATCCAAATAAAAAAAGGATGCCGAGAAAATTGATCTTTAAATACGAGTCTGCTTCCGCAATCAATGCCTCAGGTGTATCGAGCCATTGAAGGATAGGCTTTGAAGCCAGATATCCTGCTGCACCCAGAGCCAGCGAAAGCAGAGTGAGGATGATTACAAAACTATTGAGATATTGCCTCAGCCCCTTTTCATCATCTCCTCCCTTTTGCTGTGACAGAATGGTCAAAGCGGCATTGTTGATTCCAATAATGAATGACAGAACCGTGAATATGACTGTGCTGGAAACGGCGATGCTCCCGAGGGAAGAAGCCCCGAGCAAATTCCCCACCCAAAGGCTGTCCACGAACTGGTAGGAAACCTGCAGCAGATTCGTCAGCATGATGGGCGTAGAAAAAATGAACATTTGCTTCAGGATATTCCCTTGTGTAAAGTCTTGCTGGGACATAAAAAACCACACCTTAAATTAAGATTGCTTCTATTATTTCTCTTTTTATGTTTAAATTCTACTCAAACGTTTCGAATTTCGAATTATTGCTTCGGCATGTATTTTTTTGGTTTATATCTCAAAAAAGGGTTATTTTTCCATATGGAACCAATTAATGAATAAGGGGGGACAATATGGAAAAACGATTTTATTCGGCTAAAGGAAAGATTTTTCTGTTTATGCTGATTGTATTGGCTGCTGGTGTATTTTTTGCCTGGCTGGCTGCCGATATGGTTTTAAATGAAGAAAACAGGGAACTTTTTATGCTGATTATTTTTTTCTATGTTTGCTGTTTTATTATTCGGGTGTGCCCTGCCTTTTGCAAGAATGATTTTTGACAAATCCCCGTTAGTTTCTTTCAGCACAGAGGGTCTGGAAGTCAATGGACCAGGCGGCCCCGGACAGATTGCCTGGGAAGATTTTGAAGGAATCTTTCCATATGAGGTCCATGGCAATGCTTTCCTCGGGGTTATCGTGAAGGATGAAGAAAAGTACATAGAAAGGCTTCCTGCCAGAAAGAAAAGATTGGTGAAGATCAATTAAGGAAACGGATGTCCTCCTTTTAATATCAGCATGAATTCGCTTAAACATAGGAAGGAATTCATTGAAGAACTGGAGAAGAGGGAACTACCTTTTCTGGTTGATGAGGAAGAACTGAAAAAAGAGAACATATGAATATCCCGCCTCGAAGGTTGAGGCGGGATATTCTTTCATATATTCATCTCTTTGTTCTTTTGAGGGGCCTTTGGCCAGATAAAAAAACTGATGCAATAAATCAAATCTGCTGCCAGAACAATCGACCATATTTTCACGGCTCCGGATAGAGCTTCCGTTCTACCCGGATCATCTGCGATAAGCACAGTTCCCAACAGCAATGCAGCCCCGATGAGATATGCAGCCGCATGTCTGGCAAAACCTTTTATATTATGCCTTGCATGTTCCAAACCATATCTTTTTTCCGGCCGTTTGCCCTTTTTGGCGATGTAATATAAAAACCTTTCGTCTGCCCACTTGATCATACTTTTTCCAAAGGCAATCGACACACCAATATATACGGCAGCCAAAGCATGTGCCTGTGTTGCTTCTGAGCCTCTGTATAAATCCGCTGCTGCTGCTGCCAGCAGGATCAGATCCACTGCAGGAGTCATCGCGAGCAGGATGAGACCGGTTTTCTTTTTTCCGAAAAGATAACGCATAGAAAGGCCGGCCAATATTAAAACCCAAAAACCGGCTTCACACCCGATAATGACCCACAGTATCCAGTTCATACCTTCCCCTTCCAGTACTCTTGTATTGTTTAAACTCATCATAACATCATAATTTTTGCAATACAAGTGTATTATTTAAAATTGAAACCTGTGTTATGGTCTGTTAAACTGAAACCATGCCTAAGATAGTTGATCATGAACAAAGGAAAAAAAGAATTGCCCGAGCCACCTGGCAGGTTATTCTGGATAAAGGAATGGAAGGTGCGTCTGTCCGCAATATCGCAGCAGAAGCCGGTGTTTCTCTTGGGGCACTGCGCCACTACTTTTCCACACAAGATGAACTGCTTGTCTATGCCATGAAGCTGGTAAATGAAAATGTGATAAACAGGGTTTCGGAGATTGCATCAAAGGATTTACCGCCAAGGGAAAAGGTTTTCAATATTCTGCTTGAAATTACTCCAACCACAGATGAGAAAATGGCAGAAATGGAGGTCTGGTTTGCGTTTATTGCTTACAGCAGGCAAAAGGAGGAATTCCGCAGCCTGAAGCAGGGGATTTATACGGGGATTGTTCAAATGATAGACTTTCTAAAGTCCAAAGGCGAGCTGAAGGATGGCCTGGATCTGGATCTTGAGACTGAAATGTTATACAGTTTCATTGACGGGCTTGCCCTGCACAGCATGTTCGAACCTGAACGTCTGAAACCGGACAGAATAGAAAAAACCCTCCGCCGCTACCTGGATAGAATCCTAAAATGACCAGAAAGGACCGGATCTTTCAGTTCCCGGTCCTTTTCAGCGTTTTTTCAGTTCATAGGGATGCATATGACTGCTGATCCCTGAAAGCATTGAGCCATTCTGAGGTGCAATCGATCAGCTCTGCAAAGCTGCGGCCTGCTGAATAAGTGTGGCAGGCTCCTTCAACATAATGCAAAGAACATGATCCTTCCTTCCGCTTCCTGAATTCTTCTGCATATTTTCCCGAGTGTGATACGGGGATATCTCGATCAGCTGTTCCATGCACAATCAGGACATCGCTCCGGTATGCCGCAAGCTCTTCCAATGGTTCATATCTTTTCAGTGATGAAAAATATTTTTCCGTTAATTGATAGCCCAGATAATCCAGTGAAGCTCCCTTGTCCAGTGCCTTTACCTTTTCCCTGCCGACAATGGAAGCGATATCTTGATATGGCTTTGCAGAAGCCGACCATATGATTAGCTCCCGGATGCGGTCATCCTTTGATGCAGCCAGAACGGCAACGGCTCCGCCGAGGCTGTGGCCAATGAGTGAAAGCGAATGAGGGTCTGCATATTTAAGCTTCCCTGCAAAATCGACGGCAGATAAAGTCTGCTCCAGCAAAGCGTGAAGACCTGTTTCACCATAGTCACCCGGGCTCTCCCCGCAGCCCTCATAGTCAAAGCGGAGGACAAGATACCCATCGGCAGTGAGCCGGTTGGAAGCTTTTACGAATAGCCTGTCGACGCCAATACGGCTGCCTGTAAACCCATGGCAGATGATGACCAGGGGATAGCGGCGGTTTTTGCTGAATCCTGCCGGAAAATCCACCGATCCGCACAGGTGCTTATCCTTCCAAGGTATTTTAATGCTTTCTGACATATATAGTCCCTTCCCTCTATTCATTCTTGTAAGATCTGTTTTCCTGATAAAGTTTTAAAAGTTCTTCATACGGCACCTGAAACAGCTGCCGGCCTTTTTGTTTGTATATACCCATGGACAGCAGTTCTGAAATCAGCTGATCCTTTTTATCTTCTTTTGTCATTGTTAATTTTTCCTTCAATAAAAAAACCCCTTCTGTCCGATGGCCCGGAAGCAGAAGAGGCTTTATGCGCGAATGGCTGCCGCTCCTCTCATCTTCCAAGCTTCCGCTTGTTGGATTTGGCACAGTTCTCGCAAGGAGTCTGCTGCCGAGGCTTCATAGGGCCAATTCCCTCCGCCTCTCTGGATAAGAGTATTCCTATAAGTTTTATTGGAATTAAATATACGCTACTTATTTTCGATTGTCAAGATACTGCCGCAATTTTCTATTCAGCTTTTCATCAAGCTGATATAGCCAATGGGACTCCTGCCCGGAAGTGAAATTGATATCTCCAGCCCTGATTACTGCAGCAAAAGTATATAAATCGTGCCACCTCTGGAAGATCGGAATCCAGGACAATTCTTCTTCAAATATGTCCTTATGACGTCTGTACCCTAGTATGAAGCAATCATATTCCATGCCCCCTATAGGCAAATCCCTTAAAGCAAAAGCAATATCAGCAGCAAACCAGGAATAAGAAAAACTTTCAAAAATCAATTGGATGGATCTTTTTCCCATCCCAGATCTGGTTGTCGAGTTCAAAGTCGAAATGAATGAGGCCCTCTTTTCCCTCTGCAGCATGGAGATTCATCATCCAATCGGAAACAGCTTCAAATTCGCTCCTTACTGCCTTATTGCTGTTTTTCAGGGTATGATCAATCCACTCAGGCTTTTCCATGAAAGCCTTGTGACGCAAGGTGGAATTTACCCAGGGCCGACCCCCAATTCTCCAGCTGGCTGCTGTCCAGAACACTGACCTCATCTATCTCTCCATGAATGAATGAAAGCACAGCAGCTGGCAGCTTGCCGATTGGCCTGTAGTCTGCCGTTTTTGTGCTTGAACCGTCCCCTGCTGACAAAGGGTATAATGAATAATCATATTTATTATGCATTTCCTGCAGAAAATCCATTTCGGTCTTTATTCTTTCTGAGGAAGCATTAGGCATAAGCCTCAGGATGGTCTTCTCCTTTCTCCTAATAAAGGAAAATAAAAATTGCTGCTTGCCCTGACCAATTGTATTGATATTTCATCAAATTCCCTGCTAGCAGAAGGTCCTTAAGAACCCTGCAAGCCTCTTCATCTTCCAGGAATACTTTCTTCAGATATTTATTCATGCAAATTCCTCCATCCGGGGAAAAACTGGTTAGGATGGGCCGATTCAGCATACTGTCTTCTTGCTATTCTGACATCTGCCCTATTTGTACGCAGCGATTTATTTGATAGATTTTCATAAAACCATTCTCAACTGGCATAAATTTCCTATCACTATCAATTTATGAGTTTCTGACTTCTCTGCAATTACATCTTCCATTCTATTTTCCTTGCTTATTGAATAAAAATAATGGAAGGCTGGTGGGAGGCGGGAATCATGCTGGGCAATCGGGTTCTATCTTTATGGTACGCACTTTTGGCAATTGCGTTCTGGGGGGTTTCTTTTGTTTCAGTCAAATGGCTGGTAGATTATTTGGCACCGGGTGCCCTGGTTTCCTTAAGATTTATGATTGCTGCCATCTTCCTTGGCTGCCTTCTCATAATATTCAAAGAATCCTTTTACATAAAAAAAGAGCATTTCGCCCAAGTTTTTATTCTTTCGGTGTTAGGGGTGTTCATCCATCAAATGGTACAGGCCTCTGCCATGCTGACGCTGGATGCCTCTGCTGCCGGCTGGATGATTTCTTTCACGCCTGTATTTACTAGTCTGCTTTCCTTCCTCTTTTTATCTGAAAAGCTTTCTCTCCTTAAAATTGGGGGAATGATGATTGCCATTACAGGGGTATTGGCCATTTCGGCGGAAAATTCAGGGGGAACACTTCAATTCAAGCCTGGACTTGGTTATTTTCTCCTGCTCTTCAGCACCTTCAATTGGGCGGTTTATTCTATTTTGTCCAAGAAATTCGCACTTCCCTATTCTTCTCTTGCCCTCACCTTTTGGACAAGCCTGATAGGCTGCTTTGCGACTCTGCCATTTTTATTGAGAAATGGCGGATTTGAAGTACTGTATACCCTCCCTTTCGATGGATGGCTGCACCTGCTATTTCTTGGCATTTTTGTATCGGCCCTGGGCTACTGGTACTGGGGAAAGGCGCTTGAGGTGCTCGAAGCGACTCAGGTTTCGGTCATGATGTACCTTGAACCGCTGTTTACATTGCTGGCAGCGATCCTTATTCTCGGGGAAAGAATCCCATTATACGGCAGCATCGGCGGAGTTCTGATCATCATGGGAGTGTCCGCTGTTAACAAGACGGTCCTCGACTTCCTTGTCAAGAAGCTTTTTAAATACCCTGTAAAATAGAGATTAAAACCTTTTACCAAAAATTACATGTTTTTTCCCTTGCATAAATCTATACAGTCCGAACAAGTTTTCCTATAATGGAGATAGATTCATTTAGGAGGGAAATTGTTGAAATCCACTTTCAAAAAAATTTCGAAACCTGTCCCCCTTATTTCATTGGCCATTCTAATAGCTGCTGCTGCACTGTGGTTCAGTCTATCCGGCAGCAAAGAAGTTACCATTCCCTTTTCTTCCATAGAAAATATCATTCAGGATCACCAAAGTGAAACTGTCATTTTAAAAGAAATGAAAAACGGCACCCTCCATTTGACCGCAGGAACAGCTGAGTATGTGTCTCAGGTGCCTCCAAACAGCCAAATGGTTGCCAAACTGATCGAAAATTATAATATCCAGTACAGCTATTCTTCCGCAAATCCATATACGTTCTGGATTTTGGGTGGAACGCTGATCCTTTTTGCAGGGATCGGCCTTTATCTCCAGAAATCCGGTAAAGGAATATCTACTGCCAATTCAATGAAAAACAGCGCCAGCAAGGCAAAGCCTCTTCCTGCCATCACGATGGATGATATCGGGGGCCTTCAGGATGAAATGAAGGAAGAAATTCTCCAGACACTTTCCATTATTAAAGACCGGGAAGCATCCATCCAGCTTGGTGTGAAGCCGCCAAAGGGAATATTGCTCTATGGACCTCCAGGTACAGGCAAGACGCTGCTTGCACAGGCGATTGCAAAGGAAATCGGTGCTTCATTCTTTTCAACCAGCGGATCCTCATTTAATGAAATGTTTGTCGGCGTAGGCGCCTCAAGAGTCAGGAGCTTATTCCAGAATGCCAGGAAGCATTCCCCTGCAGTCGTCTTTATTGACGAAGTCGATGCTCTTGCCGGCAAGCGGAAGCAGCATGGCGGGGACGAAAGCGAGAAAACTTTGACTGAGCTGCTTGTACAGCTTGACGGCGGCCACTCCAATGACGGCATTTTATTCATTGCTGCTACCAACCGAAAGGATATGCTTGATGATGCATTCCTCCGTCCAGGCAGGATTGACTTCTCTTTCCTTGTTCCGCTTCCGGATACTAAAGGAAGGCAGGAAATCATCAGCATCCACACAAAAGGCAAGCTTCTCGCAGAAGATGTAGCAGCTTCCCTGCCGGCACTGGCCGAAAGCACTTCCGGCTTCTCTGGAGCGGACATCAGCTCTCTCTTTGAAACAGCAAGCAGAAGGGCCATCCGGAACGGGAAAGAAAAAATAGATAAAGAAGACCTTGATTTTGCGATCGACCGAACGGTGCTAGGAAGCACAACACGACCGCTTCAGGACCCTGAGACGAAAAAGAGGGTTGCCATCCATGAAGCTGGACATGCTTTGATTGCTGCCATCACCAAGCCTGGTTCAGTAAGAAAAGCTACAATCATTCCCCGCGGTCAGGCACTGGGATATGTAGCTCCTATACCGAAGGAGCTCCATCTGTCAACCAGCAGCGAACTCCTGGACCAGGTCAGCATGATTCTGGCTGGCGGAGTGGCAGAAAGGCTTTACCTCGGGGAGCACAGCATCGGGGTCAGCGGCGATGTCCAGCAGGCCAAGCATATCCTTGAGCAGATGGTAGAAATCGGCTTATTCCAGGACGGTTTCAAGCTGACCTTTGTCAAAGCGGAAAAAGAAGCCAAGATGCAAGAGCTGTTCCAGCAGGCTTTGGAGAAAACAGAAATGCTTATTAAAACCCATGAATACGAATTTGAGTGCCTGGTTGCAGCCCTTCTGAAGAAGGAAACATTAGAAGGTGCAGAGGTTCAGGGAATTGTTGGCGAACCATCGAATCTGCAGGAAGCAGGACTTATAACAGTATAGGATCAGCAGAAAGCAGCCCGGTCGGCTGCTTTCTTTGTTTTGAAAAAAGACTGTATAAAGCCATGGAGAACAGCCAAACTAGCGGTGTAGGATTAGAAGGTTTGTAAGGAAAATGGAGGCTCCTGCTGTGTGCAGCCTCTGTAAATCAAGTCTATTTCGTGCATCGCTTGAAAAACTTTGCACTATTTTGAGTCTGATAAGGAGAATCCAATATGAAAGAACAATTAGAACATATTAAACAGCTGCTGGAGGAAAATTTTGAACATCCTGAGTCCCTGGATCTGGATTCATGCATCAATGAGCTTGAAGAACTAAAAGAAACAGCCGGGGATAAAAAGATTATGATCCAGGATCTCATCAACAGTCTGACACATGCCCGAAACAGCAGTAAAGAGCTGCTGAATGAAGGGACCCCTTCCTCGTCAGCAGCTTTCGGCCAGGCATACCGAGCAATTGAACAGGCCATTTCTTCAGTTTCTTTCACAGATAACGACCCATACTAAAAAAAGGAGCGATTCGCTCCTTTTTTTCTGTTTTTTACTCTATTAAAACAACTCAGCAGCCGCTGCACCGTCAGGCAGCTCGAAAGGATTGTCTTTGTTGATGCGGTCATAAAACATGATGCCGTTCAGATGATCAATTTCATGCTGGACGATGACAGATGCAATCCCTTTTAGGCGCATCTCCACCTTCTCGCCTTTTTCATCGGAATATCTAATCTTTATTCTTTCGTAGCGGGGAACATAGCCTTTAACCTCCCTGTCGACCGAAAGACAGCCCTCCCCTTCCGGAAGATAGACCATTGCCGCAGAATGGCTGACGATTTTAGGGTTGAAAACCCTCAGTTCTTTTACATCCCCTTTTTCATCCCTGAAGAAGGCAGCGAACATTCTTTTATCTTCCCCAATCTGGTTTGCAGAGAGGCCGACTCCAGGTCTGAGCTGATATTTTGAGGCCAATTCAGGATTCTGGCTGTTTTTTAAGTATTCTATCATCATTTCCATGATATCATGGTCTTCCTGATTGAGAGGGACCGTTACTTCAGCTGTTTTTTTTCGTAAAATGGGGTCTCCTTCCCTAACGATATCTTTCATTCTGAGCATTTTCCTGTCTTGATTGTCCATAACTACCATTCCTTTGATTTTTATTGGCTAATTTGTAAAGTCCTTTGAAGGCTTCTGAAATGCCGCCTATTCATTTTCATAATATTTGCTATAATGTTTTTGATAGTACTTTTAGAGTGGAGGCTGATGAAGTTGCGGGAGTTTGCTGAGAATCTATTTCTTCATTTTTTTATCATGTTGATTATCCCGCTTATGCACAACATAAGCTTGAAACATGAAAAAAGAGCATGGCTCATGTTTTTTGCTGCCGCTGCCTCCTTGATGCTGACACTGGCATTTCCTGTGAGAATGGCCAATGGCCTTGAATTTGATATGAAGTTCATACCTGTATTTTTTTGCTTTTTCTATCTTGGACCTTTGGGAGGGTATTTGTCAATCGCCGCCCTTCTGATATTCATGGCCCTTTTTAATGCAGATAATCTTTATGTTACTCTCGTAAATTATTTTATTATATCGCTGCCGATGCTTTTTATGCGGAAAAAATACCAGAGAATGAACATTCTGGGTAAAACAATCGTTGCTTTTGCTTTTTATTTTTTTATCACGCTTACCAGGCTGATTTATTTCCTGCAGACCGGGCATATTCAGAATGCCGTGAACCTTGGCCTTTTCTTTCTTTTATCTTTTATCAGTCTATGTGCTGCCATTTATATTATGGAAATGTACCGACTGCACTCGGAAATGGCTGAAAAGCTTCAAACAGCAGACAAATCCAATGCCATCAGCCAGCTGGCAGCCTCTGTTGCCCATGAAATAAGAAACCCCATGACGACAATCAGAGGATTCCTGCAGCTTATGAAGGATGAACATAACCTGACAGACGGCCAGCGGTCATATGTTGCAACTTCACTAGAAGAACTTGACAGGGCAAATCATATTATTTCGGACTTCCTCTCGCTGGCTAAGCCTTCAATAACCTCAAAGGAAAAGCTGTCGCTAACAGATCTTGTAAGAGAAATTTCCGAATTCATCAGGCCTTTTGCGCTTTTATCCCAAACAGAAATCATCTGCCGTGCCCAGGAGGATTTGTTTATATATGGGAATGCAAATGAATTTAAGCAGCTGCTTATCAATCTCATAAAAAACGGGGTTGAATCGATGCCGGACGGAGGTTCTATCGTTGTCACCGCAGAGCAGGATCAGAAAGAAGTATCCGTAAAAATAAAAGATGAGGGCACAGGTCTTTCACCTGGACAGATTAAACAGCTTGGCAGCCCCTATTATTCAACAAAAACGAAAGGCACCGGCCTGGGTTTGCTTATTTCATTTGATATAATTAAACGGCTTGATGGGCACTATAAAATCATCAGCGACAAGAATAAAGGGACTGAATTTATACTGATTTTCCCTGCAGCTGAAAGAGAATTCAGTGAAAACCAGCCATTGTAATCAAGGGAACACTGCCTGTAAGGCAGCGTTCCTTTTTAGATGAGTGCATCCTCAAACGGAGCGAAAAAGACTCCCTTTGGCCCCAGCATATCTGTTTCCGAATCTCTTTTTTCTCCTTTTACTTCATACTCACCTTCAGGGAAATAATCGAACAATCCGCTCGATTTATGGAGCTCTATAAAACAGTCATGAAGCTCACACATTAATGTCTGGTACTCTTTATTGTCTAAGGGGTCTCCGTATTCATCCAGCTTAAAATTGGCCTTTACCAGCTCTTCGAACTCAAGATTTCCTGATGAAGCAACATACAGGTCTACATCACTGCAGTCAATGCAGAGCAGCATCGGATCGTCCTTGATGTCCAGATACGCCTTTTCCACCATCTTTTTCAGCATTTCCTCTATATCATCTGCATTTATAAGTGTTTTGGCTGTTTGCAGCATGAATTTAACACCTCCAAAACCGAAACCGTTTAATAAAAAATGAAGTTTCAACTATGTTCTATTATAACAAACTGCTCCCAATAAGTCGTCTTTCGAGCTGATGCGTCATAATACGCCAGTATGCTTAGTTTTTCGGTAAGAAAAGCGCCGGCTTGTCAGATTATGCGCTTTCCCAAGAAATATTCCTTATTTCCTATTAAGAGATATGCTGCAGGCGGAATGTTTCAGGTCTATCAGGGTAGATTGTTATTATACTATGATGTACTTGGAAAGGAGAATGAAACATGAATATCCTGATTGTTGGAGCAAATGGACAAATAGGCAGACATCTGATTGGAAAACTGGCAGAAACGGAACACAAGTCAGTTGCTATGGTTCGCAAGGAAGAGCAGGTTAACGAACTGAGAGACATTGGTGCTGATGAAGTGGTCATCGGTGACTTGGAAAAAGACTTCACACACGCTTTTGAAGGAGTGGACAGTGTTATATTCACTGCTGGTTCCGGCGGGCACACAGGTGCAGATAAGACCATACTCATAGACCTTTGGGGTGCAATTAAGACGATTGACCAGGCGAAAAAGCATAATATCAGCCGCTTTCTTCTTGTCAGCAGCATGAATGCAGACACTCCTGATACAGGGATAGAATCCATGAAGCATTATTTTGTGGCCAAGAAACTTGCTGACGATCATCTGCGTTCATCAGGGCTGGATTATACGATCGTACGTCCGGGCGGACTTCTTAATGAGCCTGCAACGGGAAAAATTCTGCTGGAAGAAAAAATACAGGAATACGGCTCAAGGGAGATAACCCGTGAAGATGTCGCTGCCGTACTGGCAGAAGCGGTTGACCTTGAGAATACTTTTAATAAAACATTTGAAATACTGAACGGGGAAACACCGATTAAGGAAGCATTGAAGCAGGTATAAGTAAGAAAGCCAAAAGCAGGGTTGCTGCTTTTGGCTTTTTATATTTGTGTGAGACAAAATTTAGATAAAGAATCTTTAGTCTTTATCAACTACTCTGCATTGGAATGATATAGATCGTTGAAGATAATATACCTGGTAAAAAAAGCCAGTGTAGTCTGCTTCTATTTTAATTTACCAGTAATAGGGGTGTTGATTTCCGTTCCAGGCACTTCGCTTTCCGCGGGGCGGCGCTAAGCCTCCTCTTCGCTCCGCTCATGCGGGGTCTCAGCCTTGCCGCTATCTCCCGCAGGAGTCTACGTGCCTTGCACTGCAATCAACTGTTCTCTATAATTTTTTCAATACTTCTAGCCCATCACGGCTGTCCTATAACCGCACCAATCATATCCCTCTCATATTCCCCCAAACAAATGTATGCAGCTGGGGCAGGACCCTTACTTCTTTCATTTCGTCATCAAGCATTGCTTTTTCGATCAGCCAGCTGTATTTTTTCAGCTGTTCACTCAGAAATTCATTATTGTTTGCAGCAGATAAATTTTCGTTTCCTGCCTGCAGGTAAAATGGAATTCCAGGATATCGTTTCATAACCTCTTTACTGTATTCAAAATCATTTTCGTCAAAAATAACCACTTTCAAGCTCACCTGGTGCGTAAATCGGTGTGCCAGTCTTTGGAAAATATCATCAAGAACTTCGAAATCTGTTTTCATGCCAGAGCTTGGCGGCTTTGGCGAGATTGTCAGCTGATCTATGGAATAGAACCAGTCCTGCCAGCGGCTGCCCTGTGTTTCCAGGCAGAGTTTAATATTTTCTTTTTTCAACAGGCTAATCAGTTTGTCGAGATTTTTAAGGAGAGCAGGATTGCCGCCGGAAATCGTGACGAATGAAAAGCCTTCCCCGCCGATTGCCTTAAGCTCATTCCAGATTTCTTCTGCATCCATCTGTCTGATCAGCTCCTTGCCTGTTCCATCCCAAGTGAAGGAAGAATCGCACCATGAGCATGAATAGTCACAGCCGGCGGTCCTGACGAACATTGTCTTCTGGCCGATGACCATCCCCTCACCCTGGATAGTAGGCCCGAAAATCTCCATAACGGGAATCTTACTCATTCTCCATCCACTCCCTCCTCGCCTCTGCATAGCTGGTCGGAGTTTCAAACAATCTCACAAATTCTACCCTTGCATCCTGCTGCGGCGAGTAATCCCTTAGGCAGGCAGACATTTGCTCATAAATCCAGACAACCATATTTTCAGCTGTGGTATTCATCGGAGGAAGCGTTTCATTCAGATATTTATGATCAAGATGGACTTCAATTTGTGTTTTCCATATTTCTTTAATATCTCCAAAGTCTATCAAAAGGCCAATTTCATCCACATACCCGCTGATTCCGAAAATGACTTTGTAGGTATGCCCGTGAAGGTTTTTGCATTTTCCTTCATAGCAATGGAGATGATGGGCAGCATCGAAAGTGAATTCCTTGCTTACTAATACTCTTTTTGTATGATATTTTAGCTGGCTTTGCTTTATATCTTCATTTATCTTCTGAAGCTTGTCGACGATCCGGAAGCCATACATATCAGACTCCCTGCCTTTCAGCAAGATAATCTTCAAGTCCGCGTTTCCGCAGCCTGCAGGCAGGACATTCCCCGCAGCCGTCAGCGATAATGCCCTCATAGCAAGTCAGAGTCTGCTCTTTTACATAATCAAGCGCCCCCAGTTCGTCAGCCAGCTTCCATGTTTCCGCCTTATTCAGCCACATGAGCGGTGTATGAATGACAAATTGGCTGTCCATTGAAAGATTCAATGTGACATTAAGCGATTTTACAAACTGGTCGCGGCAGTCGGGATACCCGCTGAAATCTGTTTCGCATACGCCTGTAATGATATGCTTGGCTGCAACCTGGCTGGCAAGCACTCCAGCAAAAGATAAAAACAGCAGGTTCCGGCCTGGGACGAAGGTTGAAGGAAGCTCACCCTCCTTCTCCTCTACCTTGATATCCTTCCTAGTCAAAGCGTTTGGCGCCAGCTGATTTAAAAGGCTCATGTCAAGTACATGATGCTGGATAGCTAGATCAGCGGCAATTCTTCTGGCGCAATCAAGCTCGGCAATATGCCTTTGTCCGTAATCAAAGGTGACTGCCTCCACCTCTTTAAAGTTCTTTTTTGCCCAAAAAAGGCAGGTCGTGCTGTCCTGGCCTCCGCTGAAGACGACGATTGCTTTTTCGTTTTTCATGTTTTTATCTCCTTTATCAGAAAAACAGCACCACTAAGAAAGCGGTGCTGTTTTCCTTAGTTTTTTTGAGAGGGTAGCTAGAACCTCTACCGTTTCAGGAACGGATTTTTATACAGTTGTAGAAAATGACAGATTTTATTCTACCACAAATATATGTCTCTATAAAAGTTTGATTCTCTTTTTTTCAATGGATTTGTTAAACATTGTTGTTGATCTTGGGCTCATTTCAGCTGTGCTGAAATGCGTGTGAAACAGAGTTTCACACGAATGAGCCAAAAATCAACAAGGTACACTAACACAGCCTTTTCAATAATAATGTTTGATGCCATCACAAGGTGGTATATAAATAATGCAAGCCAAAATATTAAAGGAGGGACTGGAAGCGATGGATCGCAGAACAGCGACTTCAAGATTGGTATTTGGCGTTGCACAAGAGGAAACTTTTACTGACAGGTCAATTGGGACACTTATCCTGAATCGGTATACGTAAACATCGATTCGGCCCCGATGTATAGTTTCCACAATCCTTTCTGAGGATTGAGAAAAAGCGCCTATTCAAGGAATTGGCGCTTTTTCTCGTTAACGGCGATTCTAATGCTTTCTTAGTTTTTGAATCCCCTGCCTCCCTTGTTATAGAGGCAAGGTCAAAACTAATCAGGAGGGACTGGTATCGATGATTCGGTTAACAGCGACTTCACGTTTATCGTTTGGCATTGAGGGAAAGACCAATTTTGCTTACCGGTCTAAGGGTCCGCAGTTTTATGGCCGCTATATGATTATCCGGTAAGGATCAAAAAGCGCAGGCAGGAGCCGGCGCTTTTTGCTGTCTGCCGGAATAATGGATTTCTCCCCTTTTTTATGCTAGAATCCCCTTTAAATAACCAGCCACAAGGAGTATTGACATGACAGCTTATCAAATTATCTTTTTGGATATTGACGGCACCATCCTGCTTCCTGATGATACCATACAGGAATCGACCAGGCGTGCAGTCGCACAGGCAAAAGAAAAAGGCATCGAAGTGTTTCTTGCCACCGGCAGGCCATTGCATGAAATAGCGGAAATCGGAAAAGAATTGAACATTTCATCTTTTATCGGATATAATGGAGCCTTTGCCATACATAAAGGCAAAAAGGTCCTGGATAAGCCGATGGACCGGCAGGTGATCGAAGAATATTTGCAAACAGCAAAAGAGCACAAGCATGAGGCAGTGCTTTATTCGAGTGAACAGAACTTATTGACCGATAAAGATGCCGGTAAGATGAAAGACTTCCTCGCTAAGTTCCATCTTAACAAAAACGCGCTGATTAAGCCTGAACACTTCGATCAGATCCTCGGAATGACAGTCCTCTCACTCAAAGAAGGTGAACAGCACCTTTATGAAAGGGATGGAATCCATCTTTCCCAGGTTAATGTTGATGGAATGCGTGACTGTTACGACGTAATCCGTGATACGGTCAATAAGGGTTATGCCCTGGAGGTTGTCATGAAAGAGCTTGGCATTCCCCGGGAAGCCTCGATCGCTTTTGGCGACGGGATGAACGATAAAGAAATGCTGGAATTTGCAGGGACAGGAATCGCAATGGGAAATGCACATCCAGATTTGTTTGAGCATGCAGACAAAAAGACGACCGCTGTGACTGATTCTGGTATTTTTAACGGGCTGAAAGCGCTTGGAATAGTAATCTGAATAAGCAGCCGGAAATCATTTCCGGCTGCTTATTTGATTGGATTTGAGCTCTTCTTCCATAGCCAGCATCGTTTCAGAAAGCTGCACCGTAATTTTTGAAAGTTCATCTTTATCTTTTTTGCCGCTGCTCAGGTCGATGGGCTGTCCAATTTTAAGCAGGATGGGCTTGCCTGACAGCAGTGCCCTGACGCTTTCAGGTCCATAAAAGGCAGCAGGCACGATCACCGTCTTTGCCATGCTGGCAATTGTGACAGCCCCCCTCTTCAGGGATGCCTCTTCGCTTGACCTTGTGCCTGATGGGAAAATGCCGACTGTGTTCCCTTTTCTCAGGAGCTGTAGAGGAACCTTCAATGTGCTTGTGCCAGGGTTTTCTCTATTAACAGGAAAAGCATTAATGCTTGTTAGAAACCTGTCTGCCAATCTTCTTTCAAACAGTTCTTTTTTGGCCATAAAGTGAATCTGCTCCGGGAAAACTCCTGCACCCAGAGCGACTACATCGACCCAGCTTCTGTGTGTACAGGCAATTACATACCCCTTTTCATCCGGCAGATTTTCCTTGCCTTCTATAATAAACTTCCCTCTTGATTTAAAAACCGCTTTTGCCAGCCGGGCAAAAAAATTATACATCCTGCTGTGCCTCCCCGTAGAAATGATTTATTTTAGTATTTTAACACCAATTATTAGTATCTGGTACTAATTTTTTTAAAAATAAAGAACGGGCCAATTAAGAACCCGTCCTTCCCTCATTCGAATGATTCAACTTCAAGGAGATCCCAGGATGTGATGAAGCCTTGCGGTTTTTCATTATAGCCCCCATGCTCTGTAACAATGATTCCTTCCAGCTTTTCATTCTTTGCATGATGCTCCTCGAACATATTTTCAATTTCAAAGATATCCAGATCAGCTGGAGCAAAGGCGATTTGATGCTTGAATTTCTTGTTATAAAGTTCCTTGATTTTTACTTCCTTCAGGCTGACAGAATCCTCTGAGAAGTGCTCAGACATCCATTTAACGATTTCTGCTGAAGTAAGGAGCCAGCTGTATTCTTCTTTTTCGTTATAAATCGGGAACTGTGAATGCGAGAAACTATTGATGACCGAAAGCACATCTGAAAGCTTTCCTTCTTCATAAAAATAAAAGACCGGCTTAGCCGCTACCGAGAGAGCGGTTTTAGGTTTTTCAAAATAATCAGCGATCTTTTCGATTTTCTCCACTGTTTCCAAATGAGGCTCTGCAATATAATAGCCAAGATCTATTTTTTCGTGGACTATTGCGTTTCTCAGCTTGGCGAATTGAAAAAGATCAACCTCGTAACTTCTTACAAGTGAATGGCTCTTCCCCAAATCGACCAGCTTATGGAATTTGTCAGTGTGCGCGTTTTTAACTGATTGCTTCAATGCTTTGTGAATGCGATTGAACGCAGCTTCAAAGCGCTCAGACAGGTTTTTCTCTGCTGTTTCTGCCATTATGATCTCTCCCAGGAATAAAATCTTTCGTTCATTTATTCCCTGATTCGCTGAAAAACTAACATAGGCTAAGGAAGTTTTAATTTTCTCTTTTCAAATTCATTGCTTCGTCGTAAAAGGGTCATATTTTGTTCATACTTTTCCGCTACACTTATCTTGTGGCTGCAGGCCGCATGCTTTTCCCCTTTTTAATATGGCCCCGCCTCTGTATCTTTGTAACGGGATATAGAGGCGGGCAAACAATGAACACCTCCCTTATCCTTTCTATTGAGGATTTTTCCCGTCCGGCCAACAGCCGGGCATTTTTGTGTGCAGACCGGAATAAATAGTGTGAATATTGCGCCGATAAGGGTATAATAAATTCAGGCAATCCAGAATCCTATTATTTAATCGGCTCAAAGGTTTTAGAATGAAAGCATTTGAATATACTGTTTAAGATATGAGTGTATGTATGATTTTGGCAGCGCTGTCAGCTGCCAGGCTAGAAAGGAGGTTTGCGGGTGACGGAATTGGATATTGGACAGCAGACAGTTCTGCTGAAAGAATCACATCAAAAAATGACAAAAGGAAAAATCCTTAAAAGAGCTCTGCTTATTACAATTGGAGCCATTCTGATGGGAGTTGGGCTGGAAATTTTCCTTGTTCCCAACCAGGTCATAGACGGCGGTATCGTAGGAATCTCAATCATGCTGTCCCATCTGACAGGAATCAAGCTTGGACTGATTATCTTTCTGCTCAACATCCCCTTTTTCTTTATCGGCTACAAGCAAATTGGCAAAACCTTCGCGATTTCCACAATGTATGGCATCTTCATACTTTCTATAACAACAGCTCTCCTTCACCCGGTGCCTGCATTCACCCAGGATATTCTCCTGGCATCGGTGTTCGGCGGGATTGTACTCGGCATCGGGGTTGGCATAGTCATCCGGTATGGCGGTTCCTTGGATGGAAGTGAGGTACTGGCCATACTGGCCAATAAAAAACTTCCATTTTCTGTAGGCGAAATCATTATGTTCATCAATCTGTTCATTTTGGGAAGTGCAGGGTTTGTTTTTACATGGGACCGGGCTATGTACTCTCTCATTGCTTATTTTGTTGCTTTCAAAACCATTGATATCACGATTACAGGGCTGGAAGAATCCAAATCGGTATGGGTGATCAGTGACAACTACAGGCAAATAGGAGATAGCATCAACAGCCGCCTTGGACGGGGAGTAACCTATCTGTCTGGAGAAGGCGCTTATTCCGGGGAAGATAAAAAAGTGATATTTTGTGTAATTAACAGGCTGGAAGAAGCAAAGCTGAAAGAAATAGTAGAAGGACTTGATCCCTCTGCTTTCCTTGCCGTCGGGGATATCGCCGAAGTTCGCGGAGGAAGGTTTAAGAAGCAGGATATTCATTGAGGAAAAGTCAAGGCCAGGAAATTATGTATTTTTTTATATGAAAAAAAACTGAACGAATTCTGTTTAGAATCGTCTTATCATTGTACTGATAAATCATAAGAGGTGTTCATAATGACAGAATTCTATATCTTTTGGCTGGCATCAGTTCTTGGAGCCATACTCGTTATTCCTTATCAGACAAAAATCCTGCATGTGCGTATTCAGGAAGCAGCAGAAAAGCAGCAGAAAAAGAAGCTGCCTCCCCTCCGGGTGCTTGCACTGATCGGAGCAGTACAGACTGGAGTCCTCCTGGGGGCAGCTGCGTTTATAGGCACCTATCTGGCTCCAAAAACCAATTTGCAATGGCCGCTGCTTGACCATTATTTGAATGGCACTGTTATCTCTTTTTCAGTGTGGCCTGCTATTCTGCTCAGTTTTCTTGGCGGTGCAGCATCCGCCTTGGTCATTCTGCTGCTGGACCGGATCTTCAGTAAAAAAATGCCTCCAGCAGAAGCGGTAACACCGACAAGAAAACAGGCTTTTCTTGCTTCCTTTTACGGCGGAATATCTGAAGAAGTGCTCATGAGGCTTTTTCTGATGACTTTAGTTGTCTATCTGCTCTCATTTTTGTCAGATGGAGGCTGGATTTACTGGACAGGAATAATCTTGGCTGCCTTCATATTCGGTGCAGGTCATCTTCCTGCAAGCTATCAGATATACGGGAAGTCAGCAATAGTGACGGTGCGGACCATTCTCCTTAATATGGTGCCCGGAATCTTTTTTGGTTATTTGTATTGGAAGTACGGGATAGAAATGGCCATGCTGGCCCATTTTAGTGCAGATATCGTCCTTCATGTCATCCTTGCCCCGCTTGCCGCAAATGAAAGGAAGCAGTAAAGACCACTTTTCCAGATGACTTACCTAATGATCCGGTGAGACAGCGACTAAGATCGATTCAGAGTTCTTGCCGGGGCATATATTCTTTCATCCAATCAGCAGACTTTCCTCCTGCTGTAAATCCAGCCGCTTCCTGTAAGCTTGGCGGGTATGGCCAAATCCGCACATGCTGGCAGACATGCTGGAGAACATCTTCATAAACGAGGGCATTACATTGTCTGAACCACTGTTCGACCGTTTCATTTTTAAAGCGGCATAATGGATAGCTGCTTTCTATTAACAATAGAATTTTAAAGACGTCTGTTTTTTCCATGCTTTCTCACCTGCTTTCTGCCTGATATCATCTTGGCAATAAAAGGTGAAAGCTAATCAGAATCAAAAATCATTTTTTAACTGAAGAGAAAGGAGATAAGATGGCATCTATAAAAAAAATGGAGGAACAGCCTCCGCTTGACTTGCTGCTGCTGGCAGATCCTTCTGCTGAGGCTGTCAGGGACTATGCAGCAAAAGGAATTTGCTGGGGAGCTTACGAGGGGGAAGAACTGGCAGGAATCTGCATCCTCCTTCTAACCCGGCCCAAAACAGCAGAAATTATCAATTTGGCCGTATATGAGCATGCCCAGAGCCGTGGAATAGGTACTCAGCTACTGAAGCATGCGATTGGATATACAAAGGCATCCGGTTTGCATACCCTGGAAATTGGCACAGGCAATTCAAGCATACAGCAGCTTGCTTTGTATCAGAAGCATGGATTCCGGATAACAGGCATCGAATTTGATTATTTCACCCGGCATTATCTCGAAGAAATATACGAAAACGGAATTATCTGCCGGGACATGATCAGGCTCAGCTTGCACTTTTGAATCTCAATATGTTTCCCCGGTTTCGCTTTTGGTAATTAGGGAACAATATAGTGAAAGAAAATGGACAGGAGTGAGGAACATGGATAAATTGTATACAGCAATAGCAACAGCTGAAGGCGGACGGAGCGGGAAGGTTCGTACAGATGACGGCAATCTCGATTTTAACCTTGCCATGCCAAAGTCTTTAGGCGGAAAAGGAACAGAAGATGGGACGAATCCTGAGCAGCTTTTCGCAGCTGGCTATGCATCCTGCTTTGATGGTGCCCTTAATCTTGTTGCCAGGCAGGACCGTAAGAAAATTGAATCAAAGGTAACAGCTGAAGTGACAATCGGGAAGGAAAGCGATGGCGGACTTGCCTTGGCGGTTGTCCTGAATGCTGCAGTAAGCGGCGTTTCCCTTGAGGAAGCGAAAGAGCTGACAGAAAAGGCACATGGCGTGTGCCCTTATTCCAGAGCTACAAGAGGAAATATAGAAGTTATTGTAAACACTGAAACCTATTAAACACAAAAATCCCCCGGATGGTCCGGGGGATTTCCTATTCAGCTATAAGGTAACAATGACCGGGCCTTCTTTGGTCACTATAAGGGTATGCTCGCATTGAGCGACATAGCTTTTTTCTTCAGTAACGTATGTCCACCCGTCCCCCAGTTCCACTACTTCCTCTGCTTCAGTTGAGATGAACGGTTCAAACGCAATGACCATCCCCTCCCTGAGAAGCCCTGTATCCCAAGAATCAAAATAATTAAGGACATGGTCAGGCTTTTCATGCAAGGAACGGCCGATTCCATGGCCGGTAAGGTTCATGATGACTGTAAAACCCTCATTGACTGCTGTCTGGTGGACAGCTTTTCCAATTCCGTTCAGCTTTTTTCCTGGCCTGATTTTTTTCAGGCCTGCATCAAATGCCAGCTGGGCTGTCCTGCATAGCCTTGTCAGTGTGTCGTCGGCTTTGTCTCCTGCCACAAAAGAAAGGCCTGTATCCGCAAAGTAGCCGTTCTTTGATCCCGAAACATCAATATTGACCAGATCCCCTTCCTTGATGATGCGGCTGCCCGGGATTCCGTGTGCTACCTCCTCATTCACACTGATGCATGTGTAGCCGGGAAAATCATATTCTCCCTTTGGTCCGGATATGGCACCGTAGTGCTCGAAAAGCCTTCCGGCATGCTCATCAAGCTCTTTTGTAGTAATGCCAGGAACCGTTTTCTCAATCAGTTCATTGCGGATTTTTGCAACGATGCTGCCTATCTCCTTAATTCCATTTATATCTTCCTCTGTTTTCACTATCATCTTTGTTGTTTCCCTTCTCTATAAGATCTCCATATTAGATTACCACAATTTATTTCTAATCAAAAACCTTTGCAATCAAAGAAAAAACAGCCCTGGGAAAGGCTGTTGCATGAAGCGTATCCAGAAAATCTTTATCCTAAAAAGAGGAGCCATGCTGGGTATATAGCTCCTCCTATTAGGGATTAACAAGATTGGGTATCCAATCCCTATCAGCATCCTAACTCCTTTTTCTGATTGGTGCAAAAATGAATGTGCTGACAGGTAATTTTTTTTTCGTAAATTTAGAAACACCCTTAACATTTCATAATATTCTGAATATAATAAAGAAAAATAAGGTATAAAAACACGCTGCTGTTATAACACTAATATGGAAAAGGAGGTGAACAGCATGGGTCTTCTAAAATCCTTTCAGGACTGGCTGGCTGCACGGGAAGAAAATCGGATTGCTGGAATGCGGGCGGTTGACAAATGCCCTGACTGCTTTGGACGGGGGTTCAATGCGTTTCATGCCAATGAATATGTGTACTATACCAATTCACTTGAGTGCCCTGGCTGCAGCGGAAGCGGGCTTTATTCAGCCTGGGAGGAAAACAGGCAGTTTTAGCGGTCTAGCTGAATTTTGGACAGGCATTCTAAGGCCCAGCCAAGCTTCTCCTCTCTTCTGCTGAAGGATAGAAACAGACAAATGCTGAGTTTTCTATGATTTATACTCCATTAGCAAAAAAGCCATGCTGTCATGCATGGCTTTTATTTGCTGTCGGTTTTCTCTATCCAGTTCTGAGACCATTGTTCAATTTCATAGAGTACCGGTTTGAGCGCCTCCCCTTTTTCGGTCAGCGAATATTCTATCCTGACGGGCGTTTCCGGAAAAACCTGCCGATGGACGATGCCTTGCTTTTCCAAATCCTTCAGCCGCTCGGATAAAACTCTGCCGCTGATAGAAATGGAAGATTCTATAGTGCAGAATCGCTGCGGCCCGTGTGAAAGCTGATATATGATCAGTCCTGTCCATCTCTGGCTGAGTATGCTCATTGCCTTTTCAAATTTCGGGCAAATCTTTGAAGCATTCATCTAAATTCACTCCTATAGCTATAGTATACATAAAGTTTCGTATTTATAAAATTGCTGATCTTTGTTGTTTTATTCTTGACGGACAGAAGTTATTTTCATAAACTTACTTACATAAAGTAAGTTAATTGCTAAAGGGGATAATATTATGAGCTTTCATGAAGTACCTTTAAGCTACGCTTCCGAAATAACAATCAAAGTCAGTGACCTTGAGAGATCAATTCTTTTTTATAAACAAATTATCGGGTTAAAAGTGCTGAGCCGGGATGCAGAAAGGGCAGAACTTACTGCTGATGGTAAAACAGTTCTGATTGGACTGGTGCAGCTGCCAGGCATTAAAACAAAAGCGGCCAGGTCTGCGGGCCTTTACCATTTCGCCCTCCTGCTCCCGAACCGCCCTTCACTCGCGTCAGTATTTGCACATCTGATCCAGACCGGCTGGCCTTTACAGGGGGCTTCCGACCATCTTGTCAGTGAAGCGATCTATCTTGCCGATCCTGACGGAAACGGGATTGAAATATATGCTGACCGGCCTTCAGAATCCTGGAGCTGGGACGATGGGATGGTCAGGATGGATAATGCTGCATTGCAGGCCGGAGAGCTGCTTGCCCTGGGAGAAAAGCTGCCCTGGAACGGAATGCCGAGCGATGCCATTATGGGCCATATTCACCTTCATGTGTCTGATTTGAAGGCAGCTGAAGAGTTTTATGTAAAGGGACTGGGCTTTAATATTGCTGCAGAATATGGCGGGCAGGCTCTCTTTCTTTCCACTGGAAACTATCATCATCATATTGGCATTAACACATGGAATGGGATTGGTGCACCGCCCGCCCGGGAAAATGCACCCGGAATGAAAAATTTTAAATTACTCTATCCAGATTCCCAATCAATCAATGCAGCAGCAGAAAGGATCAGGAAGCTGGGCATAAACGCCGAAATTCAAGGAGATTCGGTTTTAACTGCAGACCCTTCTGGGAATAGGATAATATTATCCCTAAAATAGGGATGGAAAATCGAAAAAATATTGATAATCTGCGTTTCTTCTTCACTCAGCTCTTATCCCAATGATTAGGAGGAAGCTGGAATGATTTATGAAATGATTGCAGTGATCAAAATTCCTAAACTTCATGTTGGAATCGATTGGTATAGTCCTCTTTTCAATAGAAAGCCGGATCTGCTGCAGGATGGAGAATTTGCTGAATGGTCGGTTGCTCCAGGGTGCTGTTTCCGGCTTGCCCAGGGACAGCCGGATTCAGGGAGCGGCCTGCTCCGGTTCGGTGTATCCAGCCTGGAAACTGAGTTAAAACGCCTGAGGAAAGAAATCGGCATTGAGGTTGACCACATTCAGATCAAAACCGAGCAAAGCATGCAAACCCGCTGGTGCACCCTGAATGATCCTTGGACTAACACAATTGGGTTATTTGAATATTTAAATGAAAAGCATAAAAGCCAGGTAATTCTTTCTTTACAGAACGATTGGAATGCAGCCGGTCCAGCTTAGATGAATAGCTGGGCTGGCCGTTAGTAAGTTTACATAATGTTTTACCGGTTAACTTGTTTTTCATTAGACAAAATGCGCCAGAACAGCCTTTCCCAATTCCGCCAGCCTATGGTATTCTTCAGCTTCAGCGTAAAAGCTGTCCCCTTCCCGACCGGGTATCTCAGCCGTGTTTTCTTTTTGCCGGCAATTCTTCCGCACAGCTCGGCCACTTCAAGGGGATCTCCATATTTATCAGAGCTTCTGCTTAAATAATTTTCCAGCTGAGAATAGTATCTATAATAAGGCGAATCAGGCTGCAGAGACCGGTTCGCTACCTTTTTCCCCTTTGACCAGATGCCTGTGTTGTATGAACCTGGTTCAATAAGGACAACATCTACATTAAAAGGCTTCATTTCAAGGCGGAGGCTTTCGCTCCATCCTTCTACCGCATGCTTGGAGGCAACATAGGGAGACAATCCGGGAAAACCCATCTTTCCGCTGATACTGCTGATATTAATGATCCTTCCCCTTTTTTGTTTGCGCATATAAGGAAGAACTGCCTGAGTAACAGCAAAAACGCCGAATACATTGGTCTCAAACTGGCTCCTATAATGAGCAAGATCAACTTCTTCTGCAAACCCTGCACCGGCAAAACCGGCATTGTTAACAAGGAGATCAACTGAGCCAAGATCCTTGAGGAAACTGCGAAAACTCAGAATAGATTCCTCTGAAGCTACATCCAGCTCTAACAAGGTAATCATATCCCCTGCCCCTGACTCTTCTGCCTGTTTCAGCAGGTCAGCAGAACTGGACTTGTCCCTCATTGCAGCTGTCACACTATAGCCCTTTTTTGCGAGCTCTATGGAAATTAGAAGCCCGAATCCCCTGGATGCCCCTGTTACAATGGCATTCTTTTTCCCATTCATCCTCTTCCATCCTTTCCCTCGGTACACTTAAATTAGAAATACAGAAAAAAATCCGGCCAAGCCGGCCGGATTCTCCTTTAGTCTATTCTGCGACAACTTGTTTTACCGTTGCATTCACACTGTCACGATTCATTTTTTCCTTGCCTTCTGACAAGGCAGAAAGGGTTCCATGGGCAAGTGCAAGCGGAATCCTGCAGAAATTCAGGATCGGGGCGGAAGTGATATCTTTGATATAAGCATCTGCAAGCGCAAGATTCCTCCTGGCGTAACTGAACATCTGGTCATTGTCCCAGCCATCGGGATAAAAGCTTACCCCCCTCTCTTTATCTTCTATTTTATTGCGGAGGATATTGACAGATTGGAGACCGCGCCCAAATGCAATCGCCAAGTCCTTTTTTGTCTCTGTATTATCATGCCATTTCCAGATGTCGGAAAGCATGACGCCGACAAGGCCCGCCACATAAAAGGTATAATCATCGAGATCTTTTTCGTCCCTGATGTTCCAGCCCTTCATCGTCCAGTCAGCCATGCCTTTTGCCATCGTGCTGGTAGAATCTAGAACCTTTTCTTTTATGGCTGCAGGACAGAGTCTGATCCAGTCATACAGGCGCAGCGTCACTTCCGGCAGTTTTGATTTGTAAGGATTGAAAAGGGATTTCATATCCTCGGGATTTACAGGCTTCTTCAGCAGTTCACTGATTGAACGCAAAAGGTGGTCCTTTGACTCCGCTTCAAGTTCGGGGTGGTCTTCGATCTCATCTATCGCCCTCATGCATAAATAAGCGGATGAAACGGTTTCCTTCAAGCCCGGGGAAAGATAACTGATCGGGATCAAAAAGGTCCGGCTTGTTTCTTTCAGCATTTCATAGGCTTCTTCATGTAGCTTGGCAGTGTCATTCATATCCAATGTTCCCTTCATAATAGAAATATCTATCTTAAATCCTACCATAAAATCATCGTTTTGTTATGTAATAATACTTCCCAATCACAATATTGGGTAAAAGGCAGGAAATTTATCCTGCTTTCCTGGCTATTACCCCTTTAAGCAGAATGGTAATCCACATTTGATATAGAAAGAAACGGGTGAATTATGCCTGCACGGTAATGAACTCTTCCATTGTGGCATAGGAATATTTTTAAGCAGTAAGTATTTTTTTGTGAGCAGATTTTAACTCCTATTTCTTTAAACCACTTACTTATTAATAATTATTATAAAAAAGTATTGATTTTTTATTGAGAAGTGATATCATTGGTTACATGGAACAAGCAATCTATTAAACTAAGAGGTGATCTGCAGATGACAAATCATAAACTGACTACAAGCTGGGGTGCTCCTGTAGGAGACAATCAAAATTCCATGACGGCTGGATCCCGCGGGCCGACCCTGATCCAGGATGTCCATCTTCTTGAAAAACTGGCCCATTTTAACCGTGAGCGCGTCCCTGAGCGTGTGGTCCATGCCAAAGGGGCAGGAGCCCATGGCTATTTTGAAGTCACAAATGACCTGACTACATATACGAAGGCTGCATTCCTATCTGAAGTCGGCAAGCGCACTCCGCTTTTCATCCGCTTCTCTACTGTAGCAGGAGAGCTGGGTTCAGCTGATACAGTACGCGATCCGCGCGGTTTTGCTGTAAAGTTTTATACAGAGGAAGGCAATTATGACATCGTCGGCAATAACACACCTGTATTCTTTATCCGCGATGCCATTAAATTCCCGGATTTCATCCATACGCAAAAGCGCCATCCTCAAACACATCTGAAAAATCCGAATGCTGTCTGGGATTTCTGGTCCCTTTCACCAGAATCCCTTCATCAGGTAACCATCCTGATGTCTGACCGCGGCATCCCTGCCACATTGCGGCATATGCACGGTTTCGGAAGCCATACCTTCAAATGGGTCAACCAGGAAGGCGAAGGTGTCTGGATCAAATACCACTTCAAGACTGAGCAGGGTGTAAAAAACCTGGCGCCTGAAGCAGCTGCCAAAATAGCCGGGGAAAACCCCGACTACCATACAGAAGACCTTTTCAATGCGATTGAAAATGGTGATTATCCTTCATGGAAGTTATGCGTGCAGATCATGCCGGAAAAAGATGCGGAAACATACCGGTTTGATCCGTTTGACGTGACGAAAGTATGGTCCCAGAAGGATTATCCGCTTATCGAGGTTGGCCGGATGGTATTGAACAAAAATCCTGAAAACTATTTTGCGGAAGTAGAGCAGGCAACCTTCTCTCCTGGCACACTTGTACCAGGCGTTGATGTCTCTCCCGATAAAATGCTGCAGGGACGACTGTTCGCTTACCATGATGCACACCGCTACCGTGTCGGAGCAAACCATCAGGCACTGCCGATCAACCGTGCCCGCAGCGAAGTGAATAATTATCAGCGCGACGGCCAGATGCGTTTTGACTCAAATGGCGGAGGAACAGTCTACTATGAGCCAAACAGTTTCGGAGGACCTAAAGAATCACCGGAAAATAAGCCTGCTCCTTTTGCCGTAACAGGTGCTGCAGACAGCGTTTCTTACGATCATAATGATCATTACACGCAAGCCGGTGATCTTTACCGCCTTATGAGTGAAGAAGAGCGCTCCCGCCTTGTGGAAAATATCGTCGGTGCCATGAAGCCGGTTGAGAGCGATGAAATCAAACTGCGCCAAATAGAGCATTTTTATAAAGCAGATCCTGAATACGGAACAAAAGTAGCAGAAGGACTGGGCCTTCAGGTACCGGTAAAAGCATAATCTCTTGTCTGAACCTGCCCTTCTCTATTCTCAATAATCGACAAAATTCTCAATTACAGGCACCTGCTTCGGCCGGTGCCTGTAAAAATTATAAAAAAGCGGGTAATTCCTATTTACGGACGCCGGCATGAACAGCCTCTTCCCTGCCTTATAAAGTGCGAGACTGAGAACACTCCGATAAACATAATGCAGCAAAGGAAATTCACCATGAGCTTTAGGGGAATGACCCTTAAGACAGTCTATAATAAATTGAAATAGTATATGAAGCTGAAAGGAATGTGCAGAGGCTTCCATAGAATAATCATTGCTGAATGAGAAGGTGAAAATATTGAATAAGAAGATATGCCCTAAATGCCAAACTGCTGAAAAACAATTAAAGCACAGCATTATCTGCAAATGCGGAAGCCGGCTGAGGGCAAAGCATTAAGGTGATATACGGATGGAGTGTGGTGTTTTCCTATGATCATAATAGCGTTTCCTGAGTGCCGGGCCAGCTGCTGGAGAAGCATTAAACGAGTGCTTCTCCAGCAGCTGGCTGATTTTATGTACTTTATTTCCGATATCTTTAAAGCAATATAAAACACATGGCTGTCATTTCCCGGCAAGTTCATCCCTTTCCGGACATTGCGGCGGCTGCTCAAACCATTCGTTTTGAATGAGTATGTCAAGCCCATCCTCTGAATAGGCGGTAGTGTCGGCAAAACATCTCATATAATAAGCAGCAACATCCCTACGAAGTGTCATGGACAGCGCCTGTCCATAACGGGCCACCCCCAATGCATTCAGAGTAGAAACTAAAAATAGCATCAATTCATCTGAATATGGTGCATCAGTTGATTTTGTTACTTTTGAATCCCAGCTCATCCCATTTGGCACCAGGTCCTCTCCTAGCAGGCCTTGCACCTTAGAAACAAAATCTGCAGCGAGCCCTCTGCCCCTAAAGAAATAATCTTTAATTTGCGGATCTCTAACGGTCTGGATGAATCCTGTCAGCAGTTCCTTGCCCATTTGGTTGGTAATGCCATTGTCAAACAGCTGTGCTGCTTCAATGGCAAGCAGCGGCCTTCTTTTTCCCATCCATCCCCTGAGAAAACTTTTCTTTTCTACGATATCACGCTTATCCGGATATGGGATGTAAGGCGGGCGGACAAATATCCCCTTTCCTTTCATAGTATCAAGAATCTCTTTCAGCACACGGTTAGCTTCTTCATTGAATTCAGAATAGAGTATGTAAACATCTTCCCTTGAAGAAATGTTTAAGCCCATTGTATGGGAAAGGACTGCAAACCTGGCCGCATTAAGCATAAAATCGCAATAAAACATATCTGTAAATAGACGGTCGGCATTAAGATTAACATGCTGTTCAGCCGGAAAGGCACGGGGCAGCGGAATATTTTCCCTGTTAAAAAGCTGTCCTACCCTTTCCATATGGCTTTCCGCCAATTGAATTGTATGCTCCAGGCAAACCTTGATGTCCTGATCGTCCACTCTCTGGTTAAAATGATAAATCATACAGAGGGTTGCACTGTCATCCATATACGTGTTCCATAAGTAAGCTATCTCAGCACTGGTGAGCCTTGGTTCATGATGAAGTTCCATCTTCCGATCCTCCTTTATTAATAGTAGTATGTGCGAATCGTTTAAAGAAATAACAATGATATGGAATTAATATGGGAATTATACAAGCAAAGTGAATGATTTATATTACTGTACAAAGGAAAAAGCCCAAGCAGACGGAACAAAAGCGCAAGTGCCTTGATCACCCTGAAGGAACGCATACTAAGAACGCCACGTCCTGTGGCTACGTCTGCATGACCCCCATCCTGGGGGCATCAAGACGAACCCGGAAAGCCGTTCTTTGCCTTTTTGAGAGGTTTGGCTTGTGACCTCGGCGCAGCTGCTGGACGTGGATCAGGAATTGAAAATTATTCACAATTCTTACAATTTATAGATTCTTTAACAAAAGAAAAAACGCCCGGCAAAACTCCGGGCGCTGCTTTTCTTCAAGATTTTATTTAAGAATTGTTCAAAAAATCTCTATTTTTCCTGCACTTCATGGAAAAAGCCATTCCCTCTTTCCTCGAATGAGACCAGCTGTGAGTCTGAAAATATAAGTTTTCATACTCAAACTCTTAAGGGGAATTTTAAGGATTAGCTCGTCTCACAGTTTTAGACTGATTTTCTTGCAGGATATTTTCTTGATAAGTAAATGATGGCGAGGAGCAGAAAAATAAAAACCAGCGCCGTTAATATTCCGCTTTCTCTAAGGATATTTTCAGCAAGCCTTTTTATTTTATGAATGAGAGGCTCTTCTGCTGCTTCCTCACGCTCTGTCATATAATGCACATACATGACAGATGAGCAGGATATGACAGGCTCCCATCCATCTTTGCCTTCTTCTAGCCAAATCTCTATTATATCTCCCTTTGCGATATCCATCCGGGCAGGACCTGTAAATTCTTCAGCCATCCAGGATGGAATATAATGATAATAAACCTCTACAGCTGTTTCATAGTCAAAGCTGCCGGGCGCTTTTATTACTTTTGAGGGTAAAATGGTCATTTTCCTGACATGGAGATATTCTTCGTCTGGCAAATCATGAAAGAACTCATCTTTTTCCACCTTGCCCACTATATGCAATGGGGCCTCGAGCTTCATTTCTTCCACTTCAGCTGGATCGGGTGCAGAGAGAGCTTCAAGTCCTTCCTGGAGCATGAATAGAGCAAGAAGAACAGTTATGGCCCGGCAGATGGTTTTCATAGGATCCTCCCTAATTTAAGCTTATTTATACAGCCGAAGATGCCCGACAATCATTTTGGCTTCTTCTTTATCCATCGGCGGCAGGGCTGCTGCTGTAAGGCTTCCTGGTGCAACCTCTGTCCTTCCGGCGTCTTTGATCGTTACATAGCCTTTTTCTTCTAGCCTCTTGAGCTCTGATTCGCGGCCGGAGAGCATGATTTTTGTTTGGCCGCTCATTAGCCATTCTTTGAAAAGTGGTTCCTCCATATATGTGAGTACACTAATGGCTGCTGCATGGGCAGCCTGGGCAGCAGCTTTCCCGGCTGACATTTTCAAGTCAGAATTGATCACATAATATTGTACGATTTCTTTCATATTGACCCTCATTTATTTTCATTTAGTTATACCCCTGCCCCAAACACATCCATAATCAATGAGAGTGCCAGCGGACCAAGTAAAAAGGCGATGATCAGCCAGACACCGGTTTCCATGCGTATTTCCTTTTTGTCCAGAGACAGCTTTTTCAGAGTATAGTCGGTTAACAGCAGGATGAGCCCGATGGAAACGAAGACGGCTAATGACTTCAGGGATTGCGGCAGGATATTTTCATAAGCGAAAGAAGCCACCAGCCCCGTCGCGACAAGGATGGCAGGATTAATCACAGTCGTCAGTTTCATAACTCCTCCACTATATTTAAAGTTAGTCTTTAACTGGTTGATTTTGTAAGTTCCCTTGTTTTCTCATAGTAATGCATGTGTAAAAATCTGTCCAGATAAGAAATTCTTTTTAATTAGCGGCTTAATTTAAATATGCCTTTTTTTATGGACAAATAACAGAACCATATCGCCTGCAGAAAGAACAAGGACCCAAATACTTGTGCAGGAAGCAAAAGAGAAGCGGACAGATTGGCTGCATCCCCTGCTGTCTGAGGAGATATGAAGCTCAGCAGCATAATCTCGAAGGCACTTGTGACTGATTCAACGAGCATGATGGATGCGATCAGGAGCAAGACATTTTGTACGAGCGAAGGGCTCCCTTTCTTTAAAAGAAAACCAAAGCCAGCACCAAAGGAAATCAGCCAGAAGATCCCGTAAGCATTCCGCACCCAAAAAACCAGGTTAAGAATGATAAAGCTGAGGAGAATCATGATCAGCATTTTGTCCTTTTTCTTCCCAAGCAGCCAAAAGGCAATGAAAGCCATAAAAGATGAAAAAACGTACCCCGCGGCTCCAGTAAACACTCCTCCGAACCAGTTTGAATGTCTTGTGTATGTAACACCTTCTGTATTGGCAAAAAGGGAAATATGGTGAACTTCTCCCCCAAACAGGGCGAAAAGCGCATGGCCGGATTCATGAATGAGCGTATTGATGATGCCTGAATAGTCGCCGATGACAGGCATTCTTGTTATAAGGACGGCCAGTATTAAAAAAATAAAAAACCGCCAGCTGAATTTGCTGCGTATAAAATTCATCCTTTGTCCTCTTTTCCTGGTATTCTTAGAGAAAATTATACAGTAAAAATCGTTATGTATCTTAAATTAATAATAGGGACGATATTAAGCCTTTACCAGAAGTGCCGCCATAAAAATTTGTAAAATCTGTTGATTGGAGTGGAAGGCACGCAGACTCCTGCGGGATTGCAGCGGAAATGTTGAGACCCCACAGCGCGCAGCGCGAGGAGGCTCAACTTCGCCCCGCGGAAAGCGAAGTGCCTGGAACGGAAATCAACACCCCCATTTATAGGGAAACTTGTTTTTATGGTTAATAACTCTATAAGCTTTTCTTATAGCATCCGATAATATTTTGATTATTTTACCTTTCTAATTAAACGTTAAAATAGATAATAGCAGATACATACAAAAGGAGGCTTATAATGAAAGCGATACATGTTACAAAGTATGGCGGTTCTGAAAATATGATTCTGGCAGAAGCTGAAAGGCCGGTGCCTGCTGCAGGGGAAGTTCTGATTAAAGTGAAGGCAGCCAGTGTGAATTTTGCCGATATTAAGGCGAGGTACGGCAAAAAAGGTGGCGGTCCCCTTCCTTATATTCCTGGTATAGACTGTACCGGCACGATAGAGGCACTAGGGAACGGTGTGAAGGGCCTTATTCCAGGGCAGCGGGTCATTGCGTTTCCTTCTAAAGGATCTTATGCCGAATATGCTGTCGCCCCAGCCATGCTTACCTTCCCTATCCCGATAAACATCTCAGATATACAGGCAGCGGCATTTCCGATTGCCGGAATAACATCGCTCAAGCTGCTTGAAGAAGTCGCGCGAATTCAGCATGGAGAAACCGTACTTATCCATGCCGGCGCGGGCGGTGTCGGCACCACTGCCATTCAGCTTGCCAGGATACTTGGCGCAGGGAAAGTGATTGCCACGGCTGGTTCTCCTGAAAAAACAGCATACGCAATGGAAGCAGGAGCCGATTATGCTGCCTGTTATACTAAGGAAGATTTCCAGGTTAAAGTAATGGAATGGACAGAAGGAAAAGGGGCCGATGTTATCCTTGATTCTGTTGCCGGTGCAGTGACGGAAAAAAGTCTGGATTGCCTTGCACCTTTTGGAAGGATAGTCAATTTCGGCAATGCTTCCGGAAAAGCCGGGACTGTACAGACAAGTGATCTCCACAGCAGCTGCCGCTCCCTCCTCGGCTTCAGCTTTGGTATGGTGCGCAAGAAAAAGCCGCATCTTGTAAAAGCTTCTGCCGAAAAAATCATCGGTTTACTGGAAACAGGCCGTCTCCGCATGAGAATCGGAAAAACTTTCAGCTTGGCAGAGGCAGCTGAGGCCCATAACTGGATAGAGAGCAGGCAGAGCATGGGGAAAACTATCCTGATCATAGACTAAAGAGAATAGCCTGCACCTATATGCAGGCTCTGAATCTTCTATATGGTTACACTTCTTCTCAGACTTTCAGCGGCTCCCTTTATATCTTCAGCCTGACTTATGCTTGTTATGACAGAAACGCCATCTGCCCCGGCCTGCACTACGGCACGTGCATTGCGTGGCGTTATTCCGCCTATTCCTACAATTGGCATTGTAATGGCACACTCTCTCAATTCCTGAATAAGAGCTATTCCCTGAACTGCCTTGGCATCTGCTTTTGTTGACGTAGGGTAAATGGGGCCAAGACCCAGATAATCTGCTCCCGCCCTGATGGCTTCGTTAGCTTCCACAATTGAATGGGCGGATACCCCCAGAATCTTATCCCCAATTTTCTCCCGCACTGCTTCGGCCGGCTCGTCGTCCTGCCCGATATGGACGCCGTCTGCGCCAATTTCACATGCCAGTTCTATGTCATCATTAACGATAAAAGGAATGCCGCTGGTCCTGCACAATCGCTGAAGCTGTTCTGCAAACAAGTATTTTTCTTGCCTGCCAAGACAGCCTGCCCCTTTTTCTCTGTACTGAAACAGGGAGATTCCGCCTTTAATCGCCTCTTTCATAACCTTCTCCGGATTTTTAAGGCAGTTTGTACTGCCCATGATAAAATAGACCCTCAACAGCTCTTTCATGGTTTGACTGTCAATTCGCGCCATATGCCATCCCCTCTGCTTTCTGTCTATTTTTATAAGCCCAGTGGTTTGTCGGGCCATGGCCGCTTCCGATCAGCAGATCATCTTCGATGGCTGCCTGGATAAAGTCTTTTCCAAGCCGGACGCTGTCCTTTAAGGAAAGCCCATTCGCCAGGCCTGCCGTGATGGCTGCTGAAAAGGTGCATCCGGTCCCATGGGTATTGACTGTATCCACCCTCCTTCCTTCAAACACCTCAAAGCTGCTCCCATCAAAAAGCAGATCAGCAGCAGCTTCTGAATTTCCAGCATCATGCCCCCCTTTTATGACTACATTGCCGGCGCCAAGCGCGCATAATTTCCTGGCCGCTTCTTTCCGGTCGGTTAATGAAGAGATTTTCATGCCGGTAATTACTTCTGCTTCAGGAATATTAGGGGTGATGATATGGGCCAGCGGCAGCAAATGATCCTTCAGGGCGGCCATGGCGCTTTCCTGGAGGAGGCTTGCCCCTCCCTTGGCAATCATCACAGGGTCGACAACCAGCTTGGTCCATTTATAATGGCTGATTACCTCAGAAACAGCTTTAATAATGTCTGCATCAAAAAGCATCCCTGTTTTTAAAGCATCCGTCCCCATATCGCTTCCAATGCTCTCTATCTGTTTACTGACAGCTTCTGCGGTCATTGGGAAGACCGCCTGCACGCCAGTAGTGTTCTGAGCGGTGATCGCTGTCAGTGCTGACATTCCATAGACACCGAGTTCCTGGAAAGTCTTAAGGTCAGCCTGGATTCCGGCTCCGCCTCCACTGTCTGAACCTGCTATCGTCAATGCTTTTTTAATTGCCATTCTTCAATTCTCCTTTCAGGACGGTTATGCAGGACCTTTTTTCAAGATCCTCCGCCTTGATCAGGGCAAGGCTGTTAAGCAGCTCGATTTGAAACGTTCCAGGGCCCTTGCTTCCGGCAGCTTCTGCAGCCATTTCGGCCGCTGCAGAATAAACAGCCAGTGCAGCTGCCGCGGCTTTCAGTGAATCTGATTCGATTGCATGGAAAGCGCCTATGACGGAAGACAGCAGGCAGCCGGTTCCTGTAACCTTTGTGAGAAGGCTGCTTCCGCCTGTGATGCGGATAATTGTTTTTCCATCTGATACGATGTCCTCCCTCCCTGTAATAACAGTTACGGTATTGAACAATACTGCAGCAAGTTCAGCAATATGTTCAGGATTGCCGGCTTCCCCGCCATCAACCCCTTTTATTTCTCCTCCTTTTCCGGCAAGATGGGATATTTCAGCCGCATTGCCCCGCAAAATGGAGACCGGCAGCTCTTCAAGAAGGCTTTTGCCTGTCTCGGTCCTGTAAGCTGTTGCCCCTGCCCCAACCGGATCCAGGATGATCGGCACCGAGTTTCTGCCCGCTGATACTCCCGCAATTTTCATAGATTCCACCACAGGGGAAGTAAGAGTGCCGATGTTCAGGACCAGCGCCCCTGCAATGCTGGCCATATCGGCAGCTTCTTCTGCAGCATGAGCCATGACCGGCGAGGCCCCTAGAGCCAGCAGGCCGTTAGCGGTAAAATTGGTGACAACCATATTGGTGATATTATGTACAAGCGGCTTTTCAGCCCTCAGCTTTTCCAGCATCCCAGCTATGTCTAATGTGTTCATTCCTTATTCTCCTTTCAACAACAAAGAAGCCACGCCCCTGAAAGGACCTGGCATTTGTGCATAGCAATTAGCAAATAGTTTCTCTTCGCTACTTTCCTACGCTGGCATCATCCAGATCAGGTGCAAAGGGTTAAAAAACGGGCCAGTTTTTCTCTCAGCCTGCTTTCCGCAGGCACCCCCAGTAGTTGCTTATTAGATTGACAATTAAATAGTAACTTTTTTTCTGCCCCGCGTAAAGCGAAAATCTTTTCTAAACCATCTCTGCTGAAAAGCGGTAGACCGGCAGTTCAATGAAGATGGATGTGCCCTCTCCTTCACTGCTTTCTGCCCAGATTTTCCCTTTATGCCTTGCAATGATTTCCCTGGTGATTGAAAGACCGATGCCATTCCCGGCCGTCCTGCTGTTTTTGCTTGTCTTTGTATAGTTTCTGTCAAATATGAATGGAAGCCTGGCAGCAGGGATGCCGCTGCCGGTATCTGACAGACAGATCCTGACCCGGCCGCCCTGGCCGGCCAGCCTGGCGCTCAGAATCAAACCGCCGGACTCCGTATGTTTGATGCTGTTTGAGATCAGATTTGAGAAGGCCTGAAGCAGTCTGGCAGGATCGGCTTCCACCATCGGCGCATCTTCAATATCAGTTTTCTCCTCCAGGTCCAGGACAAAAGAAAGTCCTTTTCTTTCAGCTTCGAATTCGAATTGATTCCATATACGGGTGAGCACCTGGCCAAGAGGAAGATAATCCATCTCAAATCGGATTTGGCCAGCCTCCATCCTGGATAAATCGAATAAATCATGGATCAGGACATTCAGTTCATTCAGGCGGCTTACACTCCGCTGCAGAAATTCTTCTTTTTGCTCTTCTGAATCGGCAATCCCATCCTGTACAGCTTCTATATAGCCCTTAATCGCAGCAAGGGGAGATCTCAAATCATGAGAAATATCAGATAAGATGATGTTCTTTGCCTGCCTGGCGCGGTCAAGTTCTTTATTGGCCAGCTCCAGCCGGATATTTGCTTCATTCAGTTCTTCGGTCCGCCGGGCAACCCTTGCTTCCATCCTCTCATACAGATCGGCATTTTCCAAAGAAATGGCTGCCTGAGAAGCAATCAATTCAAGAACCCTGAGATTCTCTTTTGTAAATGCATGGGAAATCTGGTTGTTTTCCAGATACATTATACCTTTTACTTCACCCTTATTCAGAATCGGCAGGCAAAGAAGCGACTTCAGCAGTACCCTTTTGACATATGGATCCCCTGAGATCAAGCTGTTTTCACTGGCGTGGCCAAGAATGATCCCTTCTCTGCTCAGCTCTGCAAGTTCTATTGCCTGTTCGGACAGCATTTCTCTTCCATGTACCGGCTCAAAGCGTCCCGGCCGTTCGCCATCACCAGCATATTCTCCGATAGTCCAAATATCATCCCGCCTAAAGAGGAGAATACCCCTGTCTGCCCCGCTGTAATGCATGGTGACCTCCAGAAGCCGGGACAGCAGATTCTCAAGCACCACTTCCCTTGATATGCTCTGGGCGGCGGAAACAAGGGCATACTCATCAAACTGAATAGCATGCCCGCTTTCCGGCTCCTTCAGTAAGGAAATTTTAGTCTCTAGCCGCAGTTTATCTGCCTTGGCTTCTGCCCCCCAAAGAAGGTATCCTTTAAACGCTTCCGAGAAAAATGAGCTTGCCATCCTGCTATATCCCTGTGAAGAGAAATAGCGGCCTGCACATTCATTTGCCAGTGCAGCATCCTGCAGGAAGCCGTTCTTTTCCGCCTCTTGGATGCTTTCATCATATATGTTAAAAAGGTTGGAATCTCTCTTGGCAATCCTTCGATATTCAGCTTTCAAAAGCAAATACTTATGCCGGAAATTTGCAGGGGAAAGAGCTGCCCAGCGTTTCATTTTCGAAATAGAATCCTTCAGTTTAGCCAGATGGGAAGCTTTGTTTTTTTTCAATTTTTCCTGTTCATAAAAACGGACTAACCATAAACCATGATAGAAATGGTATTCAGGAACAATGACCAGCGTCAGCCTTTTGCTGACAAGCGGTGCCAGTTTCTGAATAAGCTCCTCGGCATACGCAGTCTTCTGAAAAAGATAGCTCATCTGCAGCCGGATTGTATAATGGATGATTTTTGCAGAGTCATCATCAAGCACGGGCGTGAAGGTCCAATCATGACTCTCTTTTTCTTTCTTTAAATAGAGGACCCATTCCTCCATCTCCGACAAAAAACCGATTGAAATAGGATACTGAATTCTATTGACGAACCTGATCTGATTCCGGATACCTTCCAGCGCCTCTTCAAGCGGCGATCCTTTCATAAATATGGTGATGACTATGAATGAACTATTAGCACCGGCAAGATGAATATTTCCTGCATCCAGGCAGTATCTCTGTGAATCTGTGAGGTGGTGCAGATTGTCTGAAATCGGATTTCTCCAGTGGCTGACAAAGCTTCCAAAGACAAACTGCACCCGGCCTTTAATGCCTGTGGCACCAAAATGCTGAGACAGTTTGATTGCCAGCCTGCCGTAGTCGTAACTGCCCTTGAAATCACTGAATCCTGCGCTTAATATCAGGCTGTAATTATTGAATACCAGGGCGCTTAAATCTGTCAATCCATTGTTAAGTGTGTAGTTCAGTGCCTTCAGCATCAGCATTGTGGCAAGATTCTGGTCTGCATGGTAGGATGGAGCGTTCAGGTTGATGAGCGTCTGCAGTATTAGCCTTTTGTCCCGGTCCGTCATTTCAGGTAGGGAAATGATATCCTCTTGGGATTTGCCCCGCAAAGCAAATCTTGCACGAAAAAATTCCAGTACAATGGCACGTTTTCCGATACTTGGTGCAAAAGTGATCCCGTAGAGTTTAAGGCCTTTTATTCCTGAGTTGACCGCTTCTTTTACTCTGTGCATATGGGTGAATAAAGTGATCTGCAGGTTATAGATTGATAATTTCTCATAGTTAGTCTTTGCATTTTCAAGGACTAGAGTAAAGGTTTTTTCAGCTTCATCCATTTTTCCTGTCAGATAAAAGCATTCACCAAGACCCTTGAATATTCGGAAGGTCAGTTCATATTTTTCGTTCCAATCTTCCCCTGACAGCTCAAGTGCAGCCTGGAAATAGGAGAGTGCTTCCCAAAAGGCAGCAGCGTCCTTGGCCAATTCCCCGGCAGCGGCATTCCATTCCGCCAGTGGGTGCCTTTCTTTCACTTCAAGCTGTTCACTGCAGGAATTCAAATGGTGGACAATCTGGAAAATGCGGGCATGTGAATTCTCCTTCATGCTGACAAGCAGCCTGCCGATCCTCAAATGTGAGGTATTCCGTTCTTCCATGTTCATAGACTGATAGACTGCCTGCTGGACGGTATCGTGAAGGAAGCTGTACTCTGTTGGCATAGCATCCACATAGCCGCTGGAATGAATATATTTGTATAAAGGATCTTTAGGGAGGATAAAGCCTGATTCCAGGGCCATCCATAGAGATTCAGCGAGCCAGTCCGGCCGGTCTTCGAACAGGAGGGAAAGAGTTTTGAAATCAAACCTGTTTCCAAAACAGGAGGCAGCCCTTAGAATCTCCTTAGCTGCTTCAGGCAGTTTCTGAAAACGCTCTTCCATAAAACCGGATATTCCGTCATTTACTGGCCTGTCCATTATTTTTCCCATATCAGCTCTCCATTTTCTTTCTTCCGGATCGCTAGTGATAAAGCCTTCCTCAAAATAGGAAAGAAGGAGCTGGCTGATGAACAGCGGGTTCCCCCCGGTAATCCTGTGTAAAAGTCCTCCCAGTTCTAAAGCTGTTTCCCCATCATCTCTCAGGGCATTACCTACCCATGCATAAACCTCACCTTGGCTGAGAGTGCGGACCGGGATGTGATGAATGGCAGCTTCTCCTTCCCCCAGCTTGGCAAGTGTCATTCTTACTGGATGGCCGGGCACTGTTTCATTGTCCCTATATGCACAGATAAGCATAAAATGGGGAATCATGCCCTTCAGCATGAGATATTCAATCAGCTCCAGTGAAGCAATATCTGCCCACTGAAGATCATCAAGAAAGAGCACAAGCGGATGCTTTTCATCGGCAAACAAGCATACAAACTGGTGGATATGAAACAAAAATTGCTGATGTGCGTCTGCCCCATTCGTCTCTTCTTCTTCAGCCTGCTCTCCCATGAGCATGCCCAGCTCAGGTATAACAGAGAAAAGGGCGGCATAATTGCCGGTAAAGCCTTCCTTCAATTTAGATGCCCATTTTTCTTTGCGGCTTCCGCTTTCCAGCATTACCTGCAGCACGAGAGAACGGAATGCCGCAATGATTGGTGCATAAGGCATCTGCCTTTGCAGCATGTCATATTTTCCAGAAACAAAATAGCCTTTTTCCCGGATAAGCGGCTTTTGGATCTCGTGTACAAGAGCGGTCTTTCCCATCCCGGGGGAACCTGGCAGGAACACGGCGCATGAACTCCCGCGGCTCACCTCCTCAAAAACATTAAGGATTTCTCTTTTTTCAATTTCCCGTCCATACAGCTTCCTTCCGGTTTCAAACAGCATACTGTCATCGTCTGTCCCAAGTGGATATATTTCCTGCTGCCTGCCGGAATTCAAATTTTCCGAGGCGCGGAGAAGATCGGCGCGAATACCGAAAGCACTGCTGTATCGATTTTCAGGCATCTTTTCAAGCAGCTTCATGATGATTGAGTTAATTACAGGCGGAATGTCAGGATTTAAGTCACAGGGATTCTTCACACTTTTTGTCAGATGCTCGTACACAAGCTCAAGCGGTTCTTTAGCCTTAAAAGGCAATTCACCGGTAAATAATTCAAAGAATATACTTCCTGCTGAGTAGAAATCTGAACGATAATCAACAAGCCTGTTCAATCTTCCAGTCTGTTCAGGGGAAATGTAAGGCAAATGGGCCAAATTGGCCAGACTGGCAGCGTTCAAGGAGGGGTGCTCTTCCTTTAAAAGCGTTGACTGGCCGAAACCTGTAATTTTCAGCTTGCCATCCATGGGGTTTAATAGGATATTTCCTGGATTGACCGATTTATGGATAATATGCTGCTGGTGTACCTGCAGGATTGCCCCTGCAAGTTTGGCTGAAATGTCCAGCATCTCTTTCAGGTCGAAATTCTTTGTTCTGCAGAACTCCCTTAACGTTATACAAGGAAAGTACCTGCAGACCAGATATGGCTTTTTTAAATGTATGAATAACTCTTCGGCTTTTAAGATGCTGTCTTCTTCCATTTCCTTTGTGAGATGGAATTCGTGGACGAGAGCGGCGATCTCCATATCTGACAGCACATCGTTTTTATATGTCTTAATCAGCACTTGCTCCCTGCCTTTGACTGAGTAGCCTTTCAGAAACATAAATTCTTCATTTTCGGTTTCAGCGGCAATCAGCCTGTATCCAGGAAGATTAATGTTCTTAATCATAATGGTCACCCTCTTATTTAAGCGAAACTTTAATACGGCTTTAATAAAACTTTAACTTTCCATTTTATAATGTAGTCAACGAGAAGAATAGTCTGGAGGAATGGGCATGAAGAAGGAAGAGAAAGCACTCTCTTATGAACATGATTTGTATGAATGGATATGTTTAATGGAAGAAGCAATAAAGCTTGGCATGACGGCAAAGGAAGTCAGGGAATTCTTTAAAGCCGCCAAAAAGCTTAACCTCCATTGAATTTATAGCCCATGCCCCTGACTGTGATGATATATTCCGGACGGGCTGGGTCCTGTTCGATTTTCTTGCGGAGATTACTGATATGTACCATGACAGTCCTTATATCCCCTAAGCTGTCTTTTCCCCAAATAGAATCGAACAGGTGCTCTGCACTGAATACACGGCCGGCGTTTTCAGCGAAGCAGCAGAGCAGCTGATATTCCTTTGAGGCCAGAGAGATCGGCTTTCCTTCCCTCGTCACCTCACAGCTGGCCCTGTCAATTGCCAGCTTCCCAAATATTAATGCCTGCCCATCATTAGGCTTTGGGCTAACTGACAGCTCTTTGAATCTTCTAATATGGCTCTTTACCTTAGCCACGAGCACTGGCGGGCTGAACGGTTTTGTTACATAGTCATCGCCGCCGATCCTGTGTCCGATAATCTGGTCTATATCATCTTCCCTTCCGCTTACGAATAGGATTGGAACCTTTGTCTTCGTTCGGAGGATACGGCAAACCTCAAATCCATCCATATCCGGCAAAGCCACGTCAAGGATGATTAAATTCGGCTCCAGGCTTTCTGCCAGATGCACCGCCTCTGTCCCTGTTGCTGCAAAGGCAAGCCTGAAGCCTTCCTTATATAAATAAGCCTTTTGAATATCCTGTATATCAGGATCATCATCTACCAGCAGAATCAATTCACCAGTCATAGCACGCTTCCCCCTTTTTAACATACAAGGAAAAAATTAACACTACTGATATATTATAGCATCCAAAATAGCTTTTTATTGTATTAATCTTATGACAGAGGTATTAATATGTTTTATGAGCAAGGCATGGGGTAAAGAAAGAAGGCAAGCCAATCTATCGAAGGGACTGATAAACGATGAATCGATTAGCAGCGACTTCTGATTTTGGCATCATAATGGAAGGTTCCTTTGTTTTCCGTTCGCAAGGAACCCTGGTGCTTAATCGGTGGACTTAGAACCGATTCGGCCGCAAAGCTGAACCTTCCGTGTCCCCTTTAGGGGAAATTTAGCTGCTTATGCAGCTGAAAGCGCAGGCCTTATGGCTTGCGCTTTTTCTATGTGAAGATTCCAGCTGGAAGCTGCACTTCTTGGGGGATCAGCAAAAAAATGGTAAGATATATTTAGGAAAACTAAACAAACAAAGAAGGTTGCAGCATGCAAATCATTTCAAATAACAAGGGGTTCCTGGCTGCCTTTTTCATTGCTCTGGCCGGCGGTATGATCTTTACTGTCCTTCACCTTCCTATTCCCTGGCTGCTGGGCAGTCTGACGGCCATACTTGCTGCCAGCAGGTTCATTCCCTTCAAGCTGGAATGGCCAAGAAAACTGAGGGACGCGGGAATTCTGATGGTCGGATACAGCATTGGTTTGTCATTCACAAAGGATGCGGTCATCCAGATGTCAGGCAAGCTGCCAAGCATGCTCGCCTTGACCTTGCTTACCATTGCGTCTTCGGTCCTCCTTGCCATCATCGTTTCCCGCATATCCGGAATTGATTTTCCAACGGTCCTTACAGGCAGCATACCTGGAGGGCTTTCGCAAATGCTTGTTTTTGCAGAAGAATCAGAAGGCATTGACTTGACGACAGTAACCTTTCTGCAGGTTGCAAGACTGCTGATGATCGTGTTCTTTGTCCCTTTTTTAGTATTAGGTCCGCTTTTATCAGGAGAAGCGGGGCCAGCTGCCATCATGCAGGAAGAAATACCAGGATGGAGTGCCCTTTTTCCGGGTGTCATCCCCTTTGTCGCCGCATCACTGACAGGTGCATATCTAGGGAAAAAATTAAGGCTGCCGACACCTTATCTGCTTGGCCCGATTGTCTCAACCGCTCTTATAGGGATTTTTTATGCGAGTGGACCTTCGCTTCCTCCTTCCCTGCTGGATCTGTCCCAGTTTTTCATCGGCGCCCATATCGGCCTCCTTATGAGGCCGGAAAAGCTCCATCACAAAACCAAAACCATCCCGCTTGCCCTTTTAAGCGGCGCTCTGCTTATCGGAATATCCCTGTTATTGAGTACCCTGCTGGCATTCGAGTATGATCTTTCTTCTGCCACCAGCTTTCTCAGCCTGGCTCCAGGAGGAATGGACCAAATGGGGATCCTGGCACACGAGGTTCATGCAGATCTGGCAACAGTCACCGGCTATCAGCTTTTCCGTATCTTTTTTATCTTTTTCGCCGTCCCCCCTGCACTGCGCTGGTATTTCCGCCGCAGGACACACAGGAGAACGGTAAAAAGGGCCTGACTCTGATCAGGCCCTCTTTATTATTTAGTTTAATTGATGGATACAGCATGACTGCCCATTATCTTCCAAGCTTTTATGAAAGCTTCTTTTTCCGCCTTCCTGTCTTTTGTGCCATAAGGGTCGTTTACATAGATATGATCATCATCATAGCCAGTGATCACGACGCTGTGCATGTTGAATGTGACCTCTACCGCCCCCTCGGGCGTATCCCATTTTTCAAAGGAAGCAGCCGGCGTTAAACTGGCTGTTGTTATAACCCATACGGGCAAGCCTTCACTAACCTTTTTAAGAATTTCATCAAAGCTCTTCCCTGTCAGGTTTTCCGCCTTATCGCCGGCATAAGACTGGGCCAGCTTGAAAATTGGTCCACTGTAGACGCCAAGCCCGGGCCCGTTGGCCATGTCCCCCACGAACCCGGCATTCGGGCTGCCGTAGCGTCCGTCACTATAGCGGAGCGGGACGGTATCAATACGATCCGCCAATTCGTTTTTCGTTACCTTATAGCCTTTATAACTCAGCAGCATGGCGAGGCTTGTCACCTCACAGCCGTTATACAGCCGGGGTGCGTCCATCTGGTTGAACAATGGGACATCCAGCATCACTTCCTCCTTTATGATTTCATTCTTCAGTATCGGCGCATTCTTTGCTTTACTATGTATTTCCGCTGCCAGGGCCATTCCCGGCTCCTCATTTTCTGCATCCATCAAATGGTAGCCTCCCAGAGTAATAGAAAGACCCACTGTTGCGGCAATAGCGATTCCCCAAGCTTTGTTCATCTGCAAATTCTCCTTAGCTGCATACATTCTAGTAATTTTATTATTAAGTCTGCTCGGGGTACTTTCAAGAAATTTGCCTCAAATTAAAGATAACTTAATCTTTCCGACACATTCCCTCCCTTCTTTTCCAGTCTAGGATAGATTAGGGTTCCTCAGCTGCTGCCATCCTCCTCCCTTTTTCCCCCAGTTTCGTGCTATTTCCCTTCCTATGAAGGATTCCGTCTAGTTTTGTGAGCTTTTGTCACCCGGCAGGAATAAAGACAGCCTTGCGGAATATAACAGGCAATGATAAAACCGGCTTTGATCCGTTTTGCAAAATCATATTTAATATAATTGAAAGGGTGTTTTTTATGGAGACTCAATTTATGAAAGCTTACACGATTAAAGAGGTTTCGAAGAAGATAGGGGTTCCTTCCGGGACACTTAGGCAGTGGGAAAAAGATTTAAATGGCCTTCTTGTTATTCCCCGTTCCAAGCAGGGGGTGCGGTTCTTTACTGATACTGAAATTGAGCTATTGGGAAAAATTAAAGAGATGCGCGAGAAGAATCTCAGCAAGGAAATGATCCGCCATCTTATGCAGATTCACCTGGACGGGCGCAGCGAAGAAGAAGCCGTACCAATGCCGGCATCGCCCCCAGCCGTAACAAGAAGCCATGAGGCGAATCCTGTAAATGATATGGAGCTCTTTATGGAGGCCCTTGATAGCTACAAAGAAAGCTTTCTAGCTGATATCCGTTCAGAAATCAGGAATGGCATCCGTAAAGAAGTACTTGAAGAGGTAAAAAAAGAGATTTCAAGAGGATCGGTGCACACAGTCAAATCAATATCAGACTCTATATATAAAACAGCTGAAGGGACCAAATCCCAGCTTAAAAGCCTGTCTCACAAAATCGACCAGGCTTCGGAAGAAACCTCCGAAACATTCGGAGCCTTTTCTGAAGAAGTTGCGAGAGCTTCGGAAGGCACTTATGAACAGATCCGCCAATTGACAGCCCGTGTGTCAGATTCCTCGGAAGCGGCTTCTGAAGAATTCAAAACAATGATCCACTATATTTCAAAATCTGCCGAAATTACTAATCACGAGATTACCAGCCTCATTGATACACTGAATAAGGACCGTGATGCCTATCTCCATGCCATGAATGAGGAGAGAGAGCAGTATCGGGCGGATATCAAACAGCGTGAAGATATCTTCCAGGATTTTGTCGTCGGCTTCCGGCAGGCTGCTGCTGCCGAGGAAAAGGCAAAAAAAGGGTGGAAATTCTGGAAATAAGCCTATATTCCTGATTGGTTATCTGAGACATTGGCACGAAATTTCAGCAAACAGATGGTTATTGTTATATTTTAACATCCTCTTTATGCTACGCTTATTTTATGTATGAGATGTACTAGCAAAGGAGCGATTTGCGTGTTTAACGGAAACCATCATGACAACCCGGAAGCATACAGGATCTTTTCAAAAGAGTTTATTCAAAACCCCTATCCCGGCTACCGGAAGCTCAGAGAAGAGCAGCCGGTCTATAAAACTGTCATGCCTGATGGACAGACTGGCTGGGTCATTACCAAATATGAGGACGCAGTCGCTGCACTGAAGGACAAGCGCTTCATCAAGGACTATTCAAAACTCTACGGCGGCCAGATGGATCATGAGAGCATTTTTACAGAGAATATGCTCTTCTCTGACCCTCCTGACCACAAACGGCTGCGCGGCCTGGTCCAGAAAGCATTTACACCCAGGATGATCGAGGGAATGCGCGCCAGAGTCAAGGAAATAGCGGACGAGCTGCTGGACAGGATGGAAAACAAGGAAGAAATCAGCCTGATTGATGATTATGCTTTCCCCCTTCCAATCATTGTCATTTCGGAAATTCTGGGAGTGCCTGCAGAAGACCAGGACAAATTCAGGATCTGGTCCAACTCTTTGATTGAAGGATCGAATGGCGAGAATTGGAATGAAATTCAGCAGCATATGAATGAATTTGTCCACTATCTGGGCGAATGGTTTGCATTTTTGCGCGAAAACCCGCGTGATGACCTGATCAGCCAGCTTATTAATGCTGAAGAAGATGGCGATAAACTGACAGAAAAAGAACTGTATGGCGTCGTCTCCCTGCTGATCATTGCGGGTCATGAAACGACCGTCAACCTGATTGGAAACGGAATCCTCTCCCTGCTTGAAAATCCAAGCCAGCTTCAGCTTCTGAGGGAGAAGCCGGAGCTCATCCATAATGCCGTTGAGGAACTCCTGCGCTATAACGGTCCGGTAGAATACAGCACATCCCGCTGGGCAATAGAGGATGTCGAATTCCGGGGGCAAACGATCAAAAAAGGTGAACTGGTCATAGCTGCACTGAATTCTGCTAATCGCGATGATGAGAAATTCGCGGATCCTGACGTCCTGGACATCACCCGGGAGAAGAGCCCGCATCTTGCTTTTGGGAAGGGCATCCACCTTTGCCTCGGTGCACCACTGGCTCGTCTGGAAGGAGAAATAGCCATTCTTTCCCTGCTGGAAAGATTCCCGGAAATCGGCCTGAATGCTTCACCGGATAAGTTGGAGTGGCGCCCCGGCATGATTGTCAGGGGCGTTAAAGAGCTTCCTTTGAAGGTCAGATAACTGAAAAGCAGCCCTGTTTGGGGGCTGCTTCACTTTAAGATTCTGCCACTTTCAAATAAATTTCTTCATATTCCTCAAAATCCAGCACCTCTATCACTTCAGACCAATGAAGGACTGTCCCGATGAAATCCTTTATATCAAGTCCGGGCATTTCATATGTCTCATCATTATTTACAGTGCCTGCAGCATCTTCAATGAAAGTGACCTTATAGCCCCTGTCATAGGCGCTGATGCTTGTAAAGAGACAGCAAAACTCTGTATTGAAGCCGGTAATCACCAGCTTTTCGATATCCAATTTCTGCAGCAGCTCTGCCAGATGCGTCCCAAAAAAGGCACTTGGAGTCCTCTTTTCAATCACATAATCGGGATAAACGGAAAATTCCGCGATGATTTCAGCTCCTTCACCTTTTTCATATAGCGGGCTATCTACTGCTTCATCCAAATGCTTTAAAAAGATGACCGGCCTGCCCCGGTCTTTAAAATCCTTAATGACTTTTTCAATTTTTTGCAGTACATCTGAAAAATCCCCTGTTCTGACAATACCATTCTGCACATCTATCACCAGCAATGCTTCCATTTTCTCTCCTCCTAATTGGCAGTCCTCTACCATTTCTACGCTACATTCTTAATCTCCTTCTAAAAATAGGAATTCCACTGGTGATCAGTGTCCATTTGCCGGATGGCTTTCTTAAGCCAATCTCTTTGATCTTTGCTGAGATAATCCTTTGCACGATGAAAATCTGCCTGATCCCTGGGACGTGCTTTCAGCTTGAAAAGGAGGACAATTTGCGGGTTTTAAATATGGGGTAGCATCTTTTGTGAATAGTATGGCATGGCAGCCGGGCAGGAAATGTCGAAATTGCGGCGAAAGATCCACCTTCCTTCTTCACACTCGCTTAGAAGAACTTCCAGATGTAAATTATGTACCCTGTCAACTGCGTGAATTTCATGAATCGGCAGCTTAAGGTATTCTCCATTCCATGAGATAAGAGAACCACTGACAGTCTTCTAAAACTCCCAGTCTTCGAGATAGCTCTTCAAAGCTTGCTGGTCTTCCCGGAATATCCCAATTTCCAGATCTGCATGCGGCCTGGTCTGTTTCCCTATAAAAAGATCAATCGCCCAGCCGCCCGCAACAAACCAGGGCTTTTCAAATCCGGCCATCCATCCAGCTGCCTTTCTGCACTCCCGGAACATAATTCCATTCCTCCTCTTTCTTTCAATGAAAAAACCGGATGAATCCCATCCGGCAGATTTCTGGACTAGCGGCTTTTTTATTTCAGAAAGAAGCTTCCCAAAGTGGTTATACTGGAAACCAGCATGAAGAAAAATGCAGTACCGGCAAGCCAGGAACCATGAAAAATCAAGCATATGGCCAGGGCACTGAAAAAAATGATCAGGCTTAAATCCATCAGGCCTTCCTTTGTCATAGAATTACCTGCCTTTCGTTACTCAGCAACTCTTTGTTGTCATCTTTTCCGCTCAGTCGGCCTTTTTAAACATGGTTGCGGAAATAATGCTATATAGAACCAGAAGAACTCCCGCTTGAACAAAAGCGCAAGCGCCTTGATCACCCTCGACAAGCACAAGACGAACCTCCCGGAAAGGCGTTCTTTGCCTTTTGTGAGGTTTGGCTTGTGACCTCGAGGGGGTAGGCGCTGGAGCTGGACGTGGATCAAGAAGTGATAATTATCCACAAGACTTACAAGTAATAAATTCTTAAACAACAAGAAAGGCTGTGGCAGCTTTTGGAATATTCTGTTCGGAAAGGCTATTGCCATTTCAATCCCCAGGTAATGTATGCCGATCCCGTCTCCATCAACATCTGTCCCGAGGTGCAGCAGCTCTATTCCTTTAAAGAACATTGCTATGGCCTAAAATAGTTAAAAAGATTAACAGGACAGCTTTCATTTGCAGCTCTCTCCTTTTTTTAACAGATTATTCCTCTATTCGGGCTAATGCATGTCAATCCCTTCTTTTTGGCAAGATAAATAGGGTTCTCCCTCCAATAGTCTGTTATGGTCATCTTCATAGACTGTTTGCTTAGTTTTTTCATCGTTCCAAAGGAAAAAGAATAGAAATATAAGTGCGGCCAGGACAAATATTGCTCCGTACATTAGATAATGCATCACAATGGATAGGGTCCTGTTATGTTTGGGAAGGCGGTATAAAGTGAAGTGTATTTGTTGTTTGATAGAGTGCGGCATATATGACGGCTCATTTTGCAGGATTCTCTTCAGCTGCTCATCCTTGCATTTCTCATGCATTGCCGATTCCCCTTTCCTCAGAAAGATAAACAGACAATTTGGCCCTCGCCCGGTTCAGCCTTGATTTCACCGTTCCTGTACTGATTTCCAGCAGCTCGGCAATTTCCTTAACGGAGAAATCCTCATAATAGTAAAGGATGACCGGCGCACGGTGTTTTTCATCCAGCTCACCAATCGCTTCGCTTATGCTCTGTGCCGGGTCGCCGAGAAACCGGTCTGATAGATAATATTCAATATCCTCCACAGGCACGACTGTTTGTTTTTTTCTCAGGATGTTATGGCACTCATTGATGAGGATGCGAGTGATCCAGGTTTTAAAATATTTTGGCTGCTTCAATTTGCGGATGCTGCGGAAGCTTTTCAGGATCGTTTCCTGAATGGCATCTGCACAATCACTATCATTGGACAGCAGGCCGCGCGCCACCCGGTAAAGCGATAGCTCGCAAGATTCGATCAGTCTGACAAAAGACTCCTCATTTCCTTTTTTGGCAAGAATAATGTCTTTTTCTGAAAACACATTTATCTTCCTCCCTTTGCACATTAGACATTTTTTCGAATGCAAAGGTTCCATATATTATCTAAATTGGGCTTAATTACTTATGGAAAATGGTGAAAAAAGGAGCTTTTTGGGCAATTGGTATTCCCGATTCTAAACAGTCCCGAGCCTTGGCAGTCAGTCGATTCAGCCCCTCAGGAGAAAGATTTCTGAGAGCAGTATTTAAGCAATTAATTAAGTACATGATGAGAATGGAAGAATTCTTAAAATAACCGTTCATGATTCCTGGAGCCTTACAAGCAAAGAAAATTGCATATTAGCAAAAAAAAGAAGGCCAAATTTCGGCCTTCACTCATTATCTCCTGCCGCGGCCAGGGCCACGGCTTCCTCTTGAAGCAGAACCTTGTTCTCTGCGCCCGCCTGTTCCACCTGGTCTACTGGATCGCTGTCCGTCACGAGCCCGCCCGCCGCTTGAGCGTGTCCCATCAGGCCTGGAGTATCTTTCAGCAGAACGTTCTCCTGAAAGCCTCCGGCCATCGCTAAAAGAGCGCCTGTCCCCGGAACGGCTGCCATTCTCTATACGCTCCTCATTTGAATAACTGCGCCTGTCGCCGGTTGCTCTTCGTCCTTCATTTGACCTGGTGCGCCTGTCGCCTGAATGGCTGCTGCGGTCTTCCCGGCTCCTCCGCCCGTCAGTACTGCCTCCAGTCCGTCTCCGTGATTCAGCGCCGCCAGCCCTGCGGTTTCGGTCAGAACGATTTTTAGGTTTATTTCCGCTGCTGCTATTCTCGCCATCGGCTGTTGAATTGGCAGTCGCAGTGCTTTCTTCTTTAGGCAGTCTTATATTCAGCTCCTGCTCGATCGCTTTTAAAGCCGCCTCATCTTTTTCTGCGTAAAAAGTGACAGCAAGGCCGTCTTTGCCTGCGCGCCCGGTGCGGCCGATGCGGTGGACATAGCTTTCGCTGTCCTGGGGGATGTCATAATTGTATACATGTGTCACGCCCTCCACATCAAGGCCCCTGGCCGCTACATCGGTTGCAATCAGAAACTGGATTTCAGCATTACGAAACTTCTTCATGACTTTTTCACGTTTCGCCTGGGTAAGATCCCCATGAAGTTCTTCGCATGAGAACCGCTGGGACTTCAAGGCATCGTATAATTTTGTGGCCCTGCGGATCGTCCGGCAGAATATGATCGCCATGAATGGCCTGTCTTCCCTGATCCTGCTGATAAGGGCATTCTGCTTGGCCCTGTCTGTCGTAAAAATAGCCAGCTGCTCGATGGCTTTTTCGGGAACAAATGTTTTTTCAATTCGTATGCTCTCCGGCTCCTTCAGATGCTTTTTGGACAATTTCCTGATATCGTCAGGCATGGTGGCTGAAAACAGCATCGTCTGCCTTGAAGCAGGTGTCTGGCTGATAATCAGTTCCATCTCATTTAGAAAACCGATATGCAGCATCTGATCTGCTTCATCAAGGACAAGGAACGAAACCTCTTCCAGCTGGACAGTCCCCCTCCTGAGATGATCAAGAAGGCGGCCAGGCGTGGCCACCACAATCTGGGTCTGTTTTTGCAGCTTATGCAGCTGTTTTTCGACATCCTGCCCCCCATACACGGCAAGCACATTCAAGTCCGGCATCCCTTCAATCAGCTTTTTCACTTCTGATGTAATCTGAAGGGCGAGCTCTCTTGTCGGCGTGACAATCAATGCCTGCGTGCTTCCATTAGACGGATCTATTTTTTCCAGGATTGGAAGAATGAACCCCAGCGTTTTTCCTGTGCCTGTCTGTGCCTGGGCAATGATATCCCTTCCTTCCAGTACAATAGGAATCGCTTTTTCCTGAACAGCAGTCGGTTCCTCGATTCCCTGGACAGCCAGTCTATGTATAAGAGGATCTGAAATCCCAAGATGTTTAAAATTCATTCTAATCCCTGCTTTCTTTTGGACAATACTCCTATTATCTGCGATAGCTTCATCAAATAGCAACCTTTATCGGACTGTGAATGAAAAAAGAGACCCGGGAGGCCTCTACTTGACAGATTGGGCTATGGGAGAGTTCTTTAACCAATGTTAAACTTACATAAAGTATAAAGAACCCTGTTAATTGGAGTGCAAGGCTCGTAGACTCCTGCGGGAATGAAGCGGCAATGCTGAGACCCCGCAAGAGCTTGCTCTGAGGAGGCTCAGCGTCGCCCCGCGGAAAGCGAAGTGGCTGGAACGGAAATTAACAGCCCCATCACTTGCCTATTTCATAGCACGCTTTGTTTCCAGTAAGTCTTTTATAACAATCTTATCTGGAGGGCTGATATTTTCAGGCAGCTGCTCCAGCGGGAAAAAATCAACCTTCACTGCTTCCTCAGCATCAGGTTCAGCAGTTCCATGGTATTCCGTGCAAATATAAGCAGCAATGACATTATAAACCTCGTCGCCATGAGGATACTTATAATATAACTCCTCGCCTGAATATACTTTGAAGAATGAAAGATCATCGGCATGAAACCCTGTCTCTTCCTTCAGCTCCCTTAGTGCTGTGCTTTCGAGTGATTCACCGGGCTCAAGCGATCCTCCTGGAAGGCCCCAGCAGCCGTTGTCTTTGCGGAGCTGCAGCAGCAGCCTGTCCATTCCATCCAATAGAAGGACACTGCTCCCCGCAGCAATAAGAGGCCGCGTCCCTACGACCTTTCTTAGATCCATTATGTATCCCATGATTTTTCCCCCTTTATTTAGATTGGCAGGCTATGAGCAGCAGGCTTAGGTCCATTTCGGAAACCAGGCAACATAATAAGCTGCCGGAATGAATAAGCCTGTGCAAACAGCGTCCCGGCGAATTTGCTTGTCACCATGGTTAATGAATAGCTTTTTAAACACACATAGCCGGCCTTTTAATTGGCGACCCTGTCGGCGAGAATAGAGGCTTTAGGGTAAACAAATAGAGTCAGCAGTATTGTTGCAAAGCCATTGATAATACCGGATGACATCATGGCTCCCCCCCTTGTATTCGGGAGCGGGCGCCCGAGCATACAGTGCAGCAAGAATGCCTACCGTATAGATCCAGGTAATGACGACATTGACGGCAAACAAGCGCTTTGGCACGGTCTGAAAGGAAGCGGTATTGGTCCTACAGGAAACCAAGCTTGTCTTCCTCTGGAGCCAAATCAGCGAGCTTTGCTGTCATCGGCTGCTGAAACAGAATAGAAACCTGGATATGAGGACAATGGAACTGAAAAGGGACAAAGCAGTGGCAATGAGGCCGACCCTTGCCCCCTGACAGCCTGGCCGAATAAGCCAGTGTTTTTAACAGCTGTGATGATCAGCAGAAGCAGGGCTATGAAAAGCAGTTTTCCCGTAATGAAGGCAGCCATGCTACTCCCTCCTTTTTGTTTTATTCTAAACCAAAAGGAAGAAGATGGGAAATATTATCTTCGAAAGTTAATTTCCATCACTGTGGATATATCATGAAAGCCGAGCTCCTCGTACATCTTCTTGGCAGGATTCCCCTGAAAAACATTCAGCTGCACTTTTTCATATCCCTCCTGCCTGAACACTTCCACCGCATGGGACATCAGCATCCTTCCAACCCCTAACTTCCTGTAGGGCGGGAACACATAAAGTGAATACAAAAATGCAGCATTATTTCCATTTACGGGATTCGTATCCCTTCCTGCCATCAGCCAGCCGAGGATTTTGTAATCATGGACTGCAACATAAAAGAATGCCCCATTCTGCAGCGCCGGTATAAATGCACCTAATCCTTTTTGAGGATCATTCTGGAGATGCCCCATTGAGCTTTCCTCCATCACATGCACGGTTGTATAAAGCAGCTGTTCTGTTTCAGCCCGATTCGCTTTACGTATAAACAAAAGGCAGCACCCCGTTCATTTGCTCTCAGCATAATATATGCCGGACAAATGCCCATGGTGCCGCCCATCTTGTTTCAGCCTGTATTTTCGCTCGGATTGGAATCCCAGACCTTTTTCTTCATTATAAACACCGCAATGGCAATCAAAGCGATGATGCCCAGGCTAACGAAAAATCCGGGACGGATATTCTTTTCAAGCAGAGTGCCGCTGACGGCTGCCAGGATCAGCAGCAGTGCGGCCGAACCCATCAATTTGCTCCAAATCTTTGCTTCTAGAAGCTTAAACGATGAAATGACGATAAAAAACCAGTTATACAAGAGAAGAATCCCGGCAGCTGTTGTGATATACTCATAAATCTTACCAGGCAAAAGCAGGGCGGTGATAATGGATAACAGCAGCCCGACAGAAGCCAGTCCCAGGGATGGCAGGGGCAAGTCCTTCATTTTCTTGATTTTTTTACCGAAGAAAGCCGGTGCATCGCCATCCTTAGCCAGTGTTACAAGAAGATTGGTCACTCCGAAGAGCGAAGCGGTCATGGTTGAAAAGCCGGCAATGATGATTGCCCCGTTAAATACATGCGGAAAGAATGGCAGATTATTTTTCGACAAAGCCGTAATGAACGGGCTTTCTTTCTCATGAAAAGCATCAATCGGCACCATTGCAACAGCAAGCCCCAGGGAAATTACATAAATGGATGCCAGGAGGATCAGCATCACACTCCCAGCCTTTGGTGCATCCTCCTTCTTTTTCAGCTGCATGGCCATCAGCCCAATGACTTCAATCCCGCCATATGCATAAAAAGCATAAATAAGGGAAGACCAGAAGCCTTTATAGCCATCTTCAAAAAAAGCACCTGCAGAGTCCGGAATTCCCGGCCGGTCTGCATGGCTGTGCAGCCAGCCGAACATGGCGGCTGCCGCCAAAATGATGAACATAAAGATGGCTGCCGTTTTTACGACTGCAAGGATATCCTCAATTTTATCGAAGCCCTTTGTCCCAGTCAGTACAACAAAGATTGACAAAATGGCGTACCCGGCCGCAAATACCCATAAAGGCACATCCGGGAACCAGAACCGCGACAAAATCGACAAGGCAGTCAGCTGGCTGCCCATGATCAGGATATTCGAGGTCCAATAATTCCAGCCGCAGCTGAAGCCGGCCCATTTTCCATAAGCTTTTTTTGCATAATAGCAGAATGAACCTTCCTGCGGATCTTTTGCAGTCATCTTTGCCAGAAGGTTAAAAACAATATAAGTTCCAAGTGCAGCCAGAATGAACGAAAAGACGATAGATGGGCCAGTAATCTTGATGCCGATGGCAGAGGCCAGGAAATACCCGGTCCCGATTGTACAGCCCACCCCTGTCAAGGACAGCTGCCACCATTTCAGATTTCCTTCCTTTCCTCCCTTGCTTCCCTTTCCTGAACTGCTTGGATTACAGCTAGCACTGCTCATTTTCTGCCTCCCTCTTAGAGAAAAATGAATCACTGTCATTTATCCGGCAAACACTATACAAGATTATCGTTTCTAATTGGCGGCAAGAAAATGCAGTGAAATAAATGGAATCAGGGAGGTGTAATGAGTGTTTGGTAATAAAAACAGGAATATGATCGGTGCAGGAGCCATTCTCTCAAGCTTTTTCAGCCTGATCATCATCGGAATGACGATATATCATCATCTGAGGATTGAGGAGCTGATTATGAGGGTTCAGAACGGACAAAAGGTGAAATAGAGGCCAGTTTTTCTTTTTTATGCAGCTCGAGGGGATTACCTAGATGAGGGAAGTTTGGAATCAGGGCTGAATGGAGTACATCACTGCCTCTTGGCAGCCGGGTCGGATATCCCGGGAGCTCCATGGGGTACATGACTTCCCCTTACACAGGCGGGCCGTGTATCCCAGGATAATAATGGGATACATGACTTCCGTATCTGTAGGCAAGTCGTGTACCTCAAAAACCCGATTTAATACATGATATCCAGTTAGCATGTACCATTCTCACAGTACCGTCACAGCCTTTATAACTAATGATCCAAACCAAAAAAGCCACAGCTCCCGGCTATGGCTAATCAGGTCTTTCCTCACTTACTAAACTGAGCCCTTCAGAATAATACCCTGCTACATCGGGATGACTTTCAAGCTCTTTCCTCCCTTTTGCTGTCAGGGAATAGGTTCCGCGGCTGATCCTTTCAAACCAGCTGTAGTAGTTTTTATGGAGGATTGATTGGGTTTTATCACCGGTGCCCATTTCGCGGAGCTTCTTTGGCGACAAGGGGCCAAAGCGCTTCAGGCAGCAGGCGATGTGTATGCAATTTTCTTTGTAGGCAGTCATAATCTTTGTCTGGGTGACTCCGCCCACATTATAGTCTCCGTTCCGCCCGCTGATCTCAGACAGCATTTTATCTTTCCTTTTCTTGTTGAGGCGGATGCTTTTTTTACGGTCGAATGCTCCCGGTTCCATCAGGATTTCCATTTTAGCGGAACCCGCCTGGAAAGAAACTATGATAAGGCCGAGCTCAAGCCTCCGGATGAGATGGCTGATATCATTCCACTTTTTCGAGCGGAGCCTGTATTTTGGCTTTGGGATCGCGATATAAACCTGGTCGGAGAGCTTTTGCCTTTTGGCCGCCTGTACCAGCAGCTCGACTGTCAGATTGAGCTTCAGCTCAACAATGATGAGCTCCTCTTCTTTCACAGCTACAACATCACAATCATGAACCTCCCCATAAACCTCATAGCCTAGTGCGGAAAAATGCTTTTGTATTGGCCTGTATAAATCTGCTTCATATCTTTTTACATTTGTGTTTTTCATTGCTGCTGCCTTTCTGTCTAATTGTTCCTTTTAAAGAAGTTTGAGACCGCTATAAGGAGGATTCCTCCTATAATAACAGGTATGGAAAGATTGCTTACAGCGTCTGGCACATCCCCGATATCAAGAAGCGGATTGACGGCAAAACCAGCTGCAAAAAGGGCCATACCCAGGAAATACAGTGTCTTGCCTGTTTTCGAAAGGCGGTTGATCATTATTATTTGCCTCCTTTATACTAAACGGCTTTGGTAACCGGCATCTCCCTCTGTTGGTGATTCATGCGGTTAAGGAGGCTGCCGGCCGAAGCAGCCAGAATTTGCTGAAACAGCATGCCCATGATGACCGGGACTGCGACCGGGGCCGGAAAATAGGAGATGGCCAGCACGGCTCCTGCACTGATATTTCTCATCCCGCTGTTGTAGGTGAGCGAAATGATGCCAGCTGTTCCTTCTTTCATGACCCTCCCTGCGAGAAAACCTAGAAGGTAAGCAGTGATAGACAGGATAAGGACAGCAGCTGCTATGCCCCATAGCTTGCTGGAAAGTGTCTTAAGATATGGGGCAATGGCTGAACTGTTGATGGCGACCACCACACCGATGCCAATTTTTGAAAAAGGTGATAAGTACGGATTCAATTTTTTAGGTGCTTCGCCTTTTGACAGCTGATTGGCTGCCATTCCCGCAATGGACGGCAGCACAATCATCCAAATCAGCCCTCCCATCATATCGGCCGCATTCATCTCTACCGATGCCCCAGCAAAGAGATGCAGAATGAATGGCACTGCAAACGGGGCGATCATAGTGTCGACAAGAATGATGCACAAAGTCAAGAAGGTCTTGCCTTTATAAAGCGCCACCCAGACGAGGCTGGTGATGCCGGTTGGAATAACAAAGGAAAGGATCAGCCCTGTCCTCGTATAAGCATCTTCCGGGAAAAAAAGCCTGCCTGTGCCATATGCCGCAGCGGGCATTACCAGATGAAGGAGCACCAGGCAGATGATGACCGGAAGCGGATGCAAAATGACCTTCTTCAGATCGCTGAAGCTTGAGCCGAGGCTTCCGGAAAATGTCATGAAAGCAAATAGCCATGGCACGATAAAGACGAGATTATGAAGCTGATCTGCAAATGTGATGCCGAGAAGAACGGCCAGCGGCGTCATGAACGGCATAAATTTTTGTAAATATCTGTTAAGATTATCCAGCATAATTTCTCCTCCGGCCTTTATGGTTTAAAACGAAGGTGAACGGGTATTACCCTTTTGGGACTGGAGGATTTCCGCCTAGTTCATCGATCAGCCTTTCAGCTGTTCTTCTATACATATTGCCCATATGGACGAGCGAGAGGATCAGGAGGATCTGCTCAAGCTCGCTGCTCCCTGCTTCCAGCTCTTCTGCCTGTTCGCGGGCCAGGCGGCCGCGAAGCGGGACATCTTCCTTAAAGCCGGCCAGATTCTGTTCTGCCAGCTGGAGATAGCTGCTGTAAAACTCTTCGATCCGGAGAGTTCCTTTCAATGCCTTATTATTCGCCCCATCCAGTGTCTGTTTGATATCCTGGATGGACAAGGACCCTTTAAGCTGATAGATGAGGCTGATCATCATAAGCTGTTCACGGGAGTATTTTTTATTTTTGACCGGGCTGAACAGCTTGCCTTTGGCATAATTGTTGATCATCGTTTTGGTGAGGATCTTTTCCCCATCATTGCGGGTGGCTGAACCAAATGTGTTCTCAAAAAGCTGGATCACCTGATCCATATACAAATCGATGCTTGGAAGCTCTTCAGGCAAAAGCTGCCTTTCAAAGCCAAGGGATTCGATCAGTTCTGCCATATTATTTTTATTCATATTGTTTTTCCCTCTAGCTTTCTATGTAGTGCGCTTCCTTTATTTTACCATAAGTGAGAACTATTTGTTGACGGGAAGGGATAATCGTTATATTATGATAAGTAGTTATCAATACTACGTATCGTTATGTAAGGGGGAATTGTCTTGAATTCTTATATCCGCGAGCCAATCAACGGGCTCACACATCTTGCTGGCGCCATCCTGTCGTTCATCGGTCTGCTGGCAATGGTCATCAAAGCCTCGATGGTAACTTCATCTGACGTCGCAATCGCATCATCAATTGCTTTTGGCGTCAGCATGATCCTTTTGTATTCTGCTTCAGCCACGTATCATATGGTGATTGCAAAGGACAAGGTAATCGCATTCCTGCGCAGGCTTGACCACTCAATGATTTTCGTCCTGATTGCCGGGTCTTATACTCCATTCTGCCTTGTGAGCCTGAATGGCACTACAGGCTGGGTCATTTTTTCCATTGTCACCCTTGTAGCTGTCTGCGGCGTCATTTTCAAAATGGTGTGGTTCAGTTGCCCAAGATGGCTTTCAACTGTCCTGTATATTGCGATGGGCTGGATCATTGTATTGGCTTTCTCACCGCTGTCTGAAGCAATGTCCTTCCACGGCGTGTTCCTTCTATTGCTTGGTGGAATCTTCTACACGATCGGCGGCATCATCTATGCAGTCAAGCCCAAATTTCTGGAGTTCAAACATATGGGCTTCCACGAGATTTTCCATGTATTCATCATGATGGGCAGCATGGCCCACTTCCTCAGCGTTTATCTTTATGTGCTGTAAAAGAGGCTGAACGGACTTTCCGTCGGCTTTTTTTTATTACCAGCAGGCCTTCAGTCATACTTATGATGTTTATTTAATAAGGCAAAACCTTTTAATCCCTTTTCGCCTTTTGATGAAACTTCAGACAGCTCCTCCTGCATCTGCCCCAGGGCTGAAAGAACAGAACCGGCAGCCTGAATCCAGCTTCCAGAAATATCGAGTGATTTGCCTTTATAGCTCTCTTCTGCATCCGGGTGAGTTTTAAAGGCATCGAGGATAAGAAATGTACCGAAGGCCTGAAGGGAATTGCCGGTGGCCTGCAGGAAACTGCCGATGATCTGAAAGGTTCGGCCTTCTGCAGTAGGATCAATCAGCTCATCACCAAGCACAGTGATAGATCCCAGTGCCTGTATCAGATTTCCTGTAGTGACAAGCTTTAATTCAATTTCTTCTCCAGAACCTAAGACTAGTCCGGCAATTACGGATAAATTGCCGGCCGCCTGCAGTTCATTTCCTATTTTCTCCAGGGAAGGCCGGTCTTGTCCGTCAGCCTCCAGAGCGCTTCCTGCTGCCTGCAATTCATTGCCGATCATGATCAGTGCCTCTGCTGCGCTATCATCCAAGAATAGCCACTCTGACGTCCCAATAGCGGCTATAATGGTTCCGGCAGCCTGAGTCCAGGCGCCGGCAATCTCCTTTTTCTGATTTTTCATGAAAGATTCCCGCCTGTTCTGCTGCTGTCTTAACAGGAGTGGCCGTTGTCCGCCCTTTCCTCAGTATATTCAAGAGCTGCTCAGCCGGTCAGCTTTCTGTTCAGCTTTATTACTTATAGCCTTATCTAGGGGATGAGAGTATAATAGGGATAAAATTCAGTATATTGCAATAATTAGACCGGAAAGGAGCTGGCTATGAAAGAAATAATGACCGGCATTCTTGCCTCCGTGTTTTTTGCGGTCACTTTCATTCTCAACAGAACAATGGAGCTTGCAGGCGGAAGCTGGCTTTGGAGCTCTTCCTTAAGATTTATATTCATGGTTCCTTTTCTTGTCATCATTGTAGCTTTGCGTGGAAATGGGAAGCAGCTATTGACAGAAATGAAAAAACATCCTTTCTGGTGGCTGTTATGGAGCTTTTTTGGATTTGTCCTTTTTTATGCCCCGATCACATATGCGGCAAGCTATGGACCAGGCTGGCTTGTTGCCGGCTCCTGGCAGCTGACGATAGTGGCAGGCACCCTGCTTGCACCCTTGTTTACTTCTGGAGGCATTGAAGGGAAAAGAAATAAAATCCCCTTTAGGGCCCTTTGCTTTTCGCTTATCATTCTGGCAGGAGTCATCCTTATCCAGCTTCAAAAAGCAGACACTTTGTCACCTGCTGAAATGGCTGCAGGAATCCTGCCTGTAGTGGTGGCTGCCTTTGCTTATCCGCTCGGAAACCGGAAAATGATGGAACTTTGCGGAGGCAGGCTTGATACCTTCCAAAGAGTGCTGGGGATGACAATCGCCAGCCTCCCTTTCTGGCTCATTATTGCAGCTGCAGGCTTCGCAAATGCCGGCCTTCCTTCCTCGAGCCAGCTCTTGCAGACCTTCATTGTCGCCATTTCATCAGGTGTTATAGCGACAACCTTGTTTTTCATTGCAACTGACCGCGCGCGCCATGATCAGACAAAGCTTGCCGCAGTGGAAGCGACACAGTCGACACAGGTGCTGTTTGTGATGGCAGGTGAAGTTCTCCTGTTTTCTGCACAGGCTCCGGACATCCTTTCTTCTGCAGGACTGCTGGTCATTGTAATCGGAATGGTGCTGCACAGCCGGTTCTCACAATCTAAAGCTAAGCCCTCGCTGGCAGTTCCGGCTGCACCTGTTAAAAAACAGGCTTGACAATACAAAGGACGAGACATTTCAATTGTCTCGTCCCTTTTCCATTCCCAAAAAATCTTTGCTTTTATTCTCTGCAAGCATCCTGTGAAAAGGACATTTGCTAAGTGCACTATCATCATCCCTCAGGAAATATTGCTGCCACTCATAATTATTCTCGCTTCCATAACTGTTTAAATGGGGATGGGCACCTATACTGTCGTAAGCTGCCAGCCGGGCGCGTATTTTGCTTTTTACTTTTGCGGCACGCTCCGGAGCCGAATTGAAATCTTCCAGCACCCATCGAGGTGTGATTGCCAGCATGAAATAAGGAAAATATCTGCTTTGCCTGTTTACGTGCGCAGGTGTGGCGCAATACATGAAATACTGTTCACCATGGCTGCAGAACTCCCAAAGCGGATCGTGCGGGTCCTCCGGTATATGGGCAGGCCATTTTTCCCTGTCCCTCTCAGCCAAAAGATTCAACTGCTGCCAAAAAAGTTCTTCAAACTCCTCCACCGTTCCCTGCTCCGCCAGCTGTTCATTTGTTTCAAAAAAGACAATGAGCGAAGTATAGCTGCCAAAGCTCCTTGAATCTGCTGTATACTCCCTCATCATTTCTGCCAATTCGCCTGCTGAAGAAATACGCCGCGGATCTCCGGCAAATCCATAACGAAGCTGCTGAAGGGCATATCCCTGGGTCGCCGGGATACATGGGAATCGATCTTTTTTATTGCCCAGCTTTGACTGGAATGCCCTTAGTGCATCTTCTTCCCAGCAGTCAGTTTTTTTCAAGCCGGATATGTCGCTGATTAAATGCATGATCATCCCTGCCTCCTGTTTGCTCTTTCATCATATTCAGGATGGTCTGTAAATGGGTTTGTACAGCAAAAATCCGGGCTCATACACCGGATTGAATACCCGGTTCCCTGTTGGACTATACTGATAAGGTTTTTTACTAACTAAAATCAAGGAGATCATAATGGAACATATCTCTTACACCCACTCTGCCGAAAAAGTTTTGAAGCTCCCTTTAACTGCACGGCCATTGGTGAATCCCGATGATGTCTGGGTCCCCGAAGGATATAAAGTGGAAGTGGCCGCTGCCGGCCTGTCCTTTCCGACCGGAATGGGATTTGCGGAGGACGGCACCCTTTACATATTAGAAGGCGGAAGCACCTGGCCCACAAGGCCTGCCCTCCCGCCCAGGATTTTAAGCCTGGATCCTGATGGGATGCTCGAGGTTTTTGCGATTGAGACACTGGGCGGACCGCGCGGAGTCGTCTGCAGGGACGGCAAACTGTATGTATCCTGCAAAGGCGGCTACCTCGCCCGCATTGTGGCATATGACAGAAAAACAAAGGTGCGCACTGTCCTTCATGAAAAAATACCGAGCGGCGGCTGGCATGAACCCGGGGGACCTGTTTTTGGGCCGCATGACGGATTATTGTATTTTGCCAATGGATCAGTTTCCCAAAACGGTGTCTGCCTCCCTGCAGGCTTTACGGTCGATCTTGCTAAACATCCTGAAGCCCATGATGTCCCAGGAGCGGATATTACCTTGACAGGGCATAATGTCACATCCCGAAACCCTCTCATGCCCTTCCCTTTCTTAACAGAGACAGGCGCATTCAAGCCATTCGGGACACCTGCGCAGAAAGGAGAAAAAGTCAAAGGGGAATTATGGTGCTCAACGGGCCTCTGGAGATCCAAACCGGATGGAAGTGAACCAGAATTGCTGGCCTGGGGACTCAGAAACCCATATGGACTGGCTTTCAGTGAAGATGGCGAACTATATGCTTCAGATAACTGCCTGGAGGAAAAAGGCGAACGGTCGATCGCCGGCGACCCTGATAGAATCTGGCACATCCGCAATGCCAAAACAAAGCATGGGTCAGTGAAAACGCCGGACTGGTTCGGTTTTCCCGACTACCGGGCAGATGGAGTGCCTGTATGGGATGAACGATGCAAGCCGGCAAAAGGGAAAGCAGCTGAGCAGCTGATTGAGAATCCGCCTGAATGGGCCGGCCCACCGGTTTACCTGGAGAAGCCTCATTCGGCTATGGCAAAAATGGAGTTTTGCACTTCCGATTTCTTTGGTCACCGCGGGAAGCTGTTTGTAACAGAATGGGGTACCTATGCTCCCCTCAACACTCCGCATGAGAAAGACCTGAATAACGGATTCAGGGTGGCGATGGTTGATGTTAAAACAGGAACTTCTGAGGTATTCCTCCGCAACTGGGCCCCGGGAGCTGCTTCCTATTCAGGCACAGGCGGAATTGAAAGGCCGGTTGACTGCAAATTTCACCCTGACGGAAAAAGCTTGTATGTACTTGATTTCGGCTACTCCCCTGTGACAAAAGGATACATTCAGGCATATGGCCATACGGGAGTTTTATGGAAAATTACAAAGGAATGAACGGAGGGAACGATATGCAGGAACAAAAGGCCATTCTTATTGAGCTGGGTGAAGATTATATTGAAATGCAGAAGAATAAAATGGAAAAATGGTTTGAACATATCCTCACAGCCCAAACCGCTCTTGAGGTTACGCTGGCAAAAGCAGTACCCTCTATCCGGGAGCCCCATATCAGGGAAGCCATTGAAAAAATACACGGGTCGCAGCAGCACCATGCAGAAAATGCGAAAAACCTTTTTCGCTTTATCGGCCGCACAGCCGATGACCGCAAGGACCGGATACTCGGCTCGGTGATCGGCAAAGTGGAGGAAGCTTTATTGTCTTTTCAGGACTCCCTCGCTGGTGCAAAAGGATCATGGCAATCCCTGCATCACCTCCTTATGTTAAACCAGCAGGCAATGGGCGCATTTGCCGTTGGCGAACAGCTCGGCCTTTCAGTCGGGAGCAGGGAAGTTGCTGACGCCTGTTTTCTGATTGTCCATGATAAAACGATGCACCAGCTGCTGCTGCAGGAATATATGCTGGAAATGGCTCCTATCTCAATTTTATATAACGAACAGGTATAAACCCTCATATAAGCGCATTGCCTATAAGGGGGTGGAAAAATGATCAGAAAATGGTTTCCAGGATTATCAGCGGCAAAGGAAATGTCCAGTCATTCTAATACGGTCAAAATGGTGATGGGTGCGATCCTTGGAGGCTTGGCGGCAATATTCCAATCAGCCGGGCTTTTCGGCGGTGCAGGCTATGCGCTCAGCATCCTGACCACATGGCCCATCATTATAGCCTGCTTTCTGTCGGTGCGGATCGGCCTGCTTACATATTTGCTCACAATTATGATGCTAGCCGTCCTCCAGCCTTCTGAGCTTTTCGTATTCCCATTTACTACCGGGTTGCTTGGCATCAGCATGGGCATTGCGCTAAATAAGCTGAAACGGCCTCTGGCTGCCATCTTATTTGGGGGTGCATCCCTGACTGCCGGCATCTTATTCCTTTTGTATGTGATTGGTTTTCCGATACTCGGCCCTTCCCTTTCAGGATACTCCGCATTGCTGACCGGCGGACCCATATTCCTGTTTGGCCTTGCCTACAGCAGCATATGGCTATGGCTATCCCTCGTCACAATGAAGGCGCTCAACCGGACAGTACGGAAGAAATCACCGGAGATGACATGAAAAAGGCTGCCGTTTAAGGCAGCCTTTGATCATGGACTTCATCTTGTCCTTCTTCAGCTTTGCGGGCAAAATATTCTTTCAGCATAGCTTTGTTTTCAACAATATCTTCAAGTGTATACTGATCCAGCACCTTTAAAAAACTTTCAAGGGCGTGATTTAAGATATGCTTCAAGGAACAGACAGGTGTGATCACACATTTATTGTTATGGTCAAAGCATTCAACAAGATAAAAATCTTCCTCAGTCTTCCGGACTATTTCCCCGATATTAATATCGGCCGGGACTTTAGCGAGCTTGAACCCACCATTGCGGCCGCGTACCGTCTGAATATAGCCCATTTTCCCAAGATTATAAATGATTTTCATTAAATGGTTTTTTGAAATATCGTAAGCTTCAGCGATTTCCTTTATGTTGACGAGCTTGTCATTTTGATGTGAAGCGAGATATATTAATACTCTTATTGAATAATCCGAATAGGTTGTCAGCCTCATGATTTTCCCTCACATTCTGTACTTTCCCCATCTTATCACAATTGTGAACAAATCTTAAACTTTGCTGTTCTGCCCTTTAAAAGATGTATTTAAAATATTGCTTTTTAGTTATATGGCTTCTAAAATAAAGATGTATTCAAAATACTACTTAAGCAAAGAAGGGATTCAGCAATGCTATCTCAAAAGACTATTGACACAATCGTATCAACCGTTCCTGTATTAGAAGTAAAAGGAACGGAAATAACAACCGTCTTCTACCGAAACTTATTCTCAAGTCATCCGGAATTATTGAATATCTTTAATCATGCCAATCAGCAAAGGGGCAGACAGCAGACTGCACTTGCCAATACCATTCTGGCAGCCGCAGTTAATATCGATAAGCTTGAAGTCATTATCCCTGCAGTGAAGCAAATAGCCCATAAGCACAGAAGCCTTGGGGTCAAGCCTGAACATTATCCTATTGTAGGAGAACATCTTCTGGGAGCAATCAAAGAAGTGCTGGGCGATGCGGCAACTGATGAGATCATCGGAGCATGGTCAGATGCCTATGGCGTCATTGCCGATGCCTTTATCGGAATTGAGAAGGAAATGTATGAAGAAGCAGCCAGCCAGCCTGCAGGGTGGAATGATTTCAAGGAGTTTACAGTCACAGATAAAGTGAAAGAAAGCGATGTTATTACCAGCTTCTACTTAAAGCCGTCAGACGGTTCAACTGTACCGGCCTTCTTGCCTGGGCAGTATATTACAGTGCGCATTGGCATTCCTGGTGAAGAATATCTGATGAACAGGCAGTACAGTCTTTCAGCAGCACCTGGCAAAGACTATTTCCGGATTTCTGTCAAACGGGAAGCAGAAGAAAATACACCTGAAGGCAAGGTCTCCAATTATCTTCATGATGCTGTTGAAACAGGCAGCATTATAGAAGTGACTGCCCCAGCCGGTCACTTTGTACTTTCAGCAGCTGCTGATGAACCGGTTGTGTTCCTTAGCGGCGGTGTCGGAATCACTCCTTTCATGAGCATGATCAATTCTATTGCTGAGCAAAACCCGCGACGCAAGGCAGAGTTTATCCATGCCTCCAGAAGCAGCAGCCACCAGCCGTTTAAAGAGGAACTGTCCTCACTTGAAGCTAAACTTGAAAACAGCACGATTTTGTATGTATACGAAAAAGCGCAGGACACTGACCGCCTGGATGCCCGCTTTGCTAAAGAAGGCTATATAGAGGCGGACTTCCTCCGCGAAATCCTGATTGATGGTGCACACTATTATGTATGCGGGCCGGTTCCGTTCCTTCGTGCCATTGTCCAAGGATTAAAAGAGCTGCATGTCGAAGAATCCAAGATTCACTTTGAATTCTTTGGTCCGTCATTGAATCTGGAAGATTAGGAATATATGAAAAGAAAGAAGCTGGCGTCCCTTAATGGGCTCGTCAGCTTCTTTTTTGTGCGGTTTGAGAGCAGATATAGTGGCGGGGCTTGGATGATCAGGGTTGAAAATAAAAATGTGCAGCTGTTTTGGTGATTTTCAGGTGAATTAAGGCCGTTATTGTCGGCAGTTAAAGCAATGTAGGAATTTTATTGAGTTTTCAGCCGGGAATGCTGGCTGCCTGGCATGGCTGGCCCTTAGGAGCAGCGGCCTATTTCTGTTTTTTTATCAAATTGCTGGTAATTTCAATCATTTGCGGAATTATTCTAATCAATTCGCCCGATAATTTAATCAAACTGCCAATTATTCTACCATTTCAACAAAAACAGGGCTCATACGGCGGTTCCGATAAATACCTTGAACAAACCCTGATGCCTCAAACGTTCTCGCCGACCTTAGTACAGCATCACCATACCACTTCACTATCTTCCCTCACACTTTCCGCCATCCCCCTTATTTCCGCCGCCTTTTCCTCCTGCTTGCTCTCGCTCGATCTGTATTCATCCTCCAGCAGGCTCCAAAGCATCCGGTCTTTTTCTTCGGCGGGAAGATCCAGACTCTTTATTGCCAACCGGCATTTCCCAAGGAATTCTGTATACACCGACCATGTCTCGTCAAAGAGGACCTCTAATTCTTTTTTTAGCTTCCGTGTCAGCTTGGGGCTGGTGCCGCCTGAAGTCACAGCGATCTGAAGACCGCCCCTCCGGACTCTTGCAGGGAAAGTGACATTGCCGGTTTCGAATTCGTCAACTACACAGACGAGCTGATTGACGGGGAGACCCTTCTGCAGCTCATCATTGGCACTCCGGACATTTGTGGCCAGTATTGCAAGGAAGGCATCTGCGAAATCTGCAGCCTCCGCCTTACGTTCAATAAGAGTATACCCTTTCCTATCAGCCATCAATATAGCTTCCTCCGAAAATGAGGGGGCAATGAAAGTGATGTCAGCCCCCTCCTCTTCCAGCACGCGCGCCTTCCTGGCCGCAATCCTGCCGCCTCCGGCAATGACGACTTTTTTCCCTCTTAGATCAATGAACAGGGGCTGCATCCTTCTCCTCCTTTCCTGCTGCACGGGCAATGACAATTTCCTCTATTGCAGAATGCCTGCTCAATGCGCCGGTTTGTACGATCTGCATACCCTGCTTTTTCTTTTTCCTCACCGCATTCTCAATTTCACTAAGAAGGAGCCCGCCGAACAATAGATATGGCACGACTATGACCCTTCCACGGCTATCAGCACATGCCCCCTCAAGCCCTTCATCGAAAGTTGGAGAAGCCGCAGCCAGAAAGCAAACCTTCACCATGGCACCCGTATTATCAGCGATGCCACTTCTAATCTCTTCAAACGCTTCAATGATAGAAGGATCACTGCTCCCCCTCCCAACAAGCAAAACAGAATCCTCTTTGGAAAGCACCATTGCTTTCTGAAATATCAAATCACATACTGCATCAATAATCGTCTGCTGGACACCAAAGGGATCGGCCACTTCGACTGGTATGTCAGGAAATTTATTTTTTAACTCTTCCAGAATATCCGGGATATCTTCTTTTATATGCCCCGCTGATAAAAGAAAGATCGGAACCACCCTTATGGATGCGGCCCCCCGGCGAATACATTTTTCGTAAGCTTCTCTAATCGATGGTTCTGCAAGCTCCAAAAAGCTGATTTCCTGGATTGGTGAAGATGATTTGCTGATAATCCTATTCAAGAAGTCCCTTGCCTCCTGTGCCCCTTTTTTCGAGCGCGTGCCATGCCCTATATAAAGGATTGCTTCCATGTTCCTCCTCCTTTATATTCCCTGAATGACCGGGAGCTGGGGTGCAATTTCTTCTTCAAACCAATGAAGCTTTTTGTGGAGCTTGACGACTTCCCCGATAACAATCATGCTTGGATTGCTGATGCCGGACCGTTCAACGAGCGGCACAATCGTCTCAAGCGTCCCAGCTACAGTCTGCTGGTCAGATAGTGTGCCCCAGTGAACAAGTGCAATCGGTGTATCCTTTTCCTTGCCGTTTTCGAGGAGCTTGGCAACGATATTTGATAGATGTGATACTCCCATGTACACACAGATTGTGTCAACCCCCCTGGCAAGATGGACCCATTGGTGCTCTGCCTCCATGTCCCCAGCCTGATGGCCGGTCACAAAGGCGAAGCTTTTGCTGAGGGTGCGGTGCGTAACAGGGATTCCTGCGTAGGCGGCGGCCCCGATGCCAGCCGTTATCCCGGGAACTATTTCAAAACGGATGTCATTATTGGCGCATTCCTCCGCCTCTTCCCCTCCACGCCCGAACACGAAGGGATCTCCGCCTTTCAATCTGACAACATTCAGTCCCTTTTTGGCAAATTTCACAAGGAATCGGCTGATTGTTTCCTGTTTCATTGTATGATAATGGGGGAGCTTGCCGCAGTAAATCAGCTGGGCGCCTTCTTTCGCGTGCTCAAGCAGCTCCGAATTCACCAGCCGGTCATAAAGGATGACATCCGCTCCCTGGATGCAGCGAAGACCCTTCACTGTAATCAGCTCGGCATCCCCCGGACCTGCCCCGACCAAATATACTTTTCCTGGCATCACTACCACCCTTTCTCATCTTCATCAAATATATATCCTGCTGTTTTTGCAGCGCGTTTCTTCTCTCTTAAGGCCACTTCCAGGACACCGGGTTCTTTCAGATAAAATTTCTCAAGCTCAATATCCAATTGACGGAAAGCCGCCTCGTCATTTTCAGCGAGGATGACAGCGGCAATCTCCTTCTCTTCCAGCTGCACACTGAATCTATAAAGATAGGCCATGGGCTTCTTTTCCCAAAATGATGTCAAGCTGCTGCTGGAAAAGCTCCAGGCCGGCCCTGCCGACGAAATCGAAGAAGGATTCCCCGGCTGCCTTCTCCTTTTGGAAAAATTGCAGCAATTCCTCGAGTACATCTGCCAGCTTTTCCGCTTCTACTTTTCCCTTCAGCTTTTCATTGAATTTGCCGCCGGCATTCAGGGTTCCTCCTACATAAATCTCGTAAGCTTCCACCATTTCTTTTTTCTCATTCCGCACCTTCATCCCCTGCAGGCCAATGTCGGCAATCTGCCTTTGACCGCAGGAGTTCGGGCAGCCTACCATATGGATCCTGACCGGCACATCGAGGGTGATCCGGTTATCCAGTTCTTCAGCTATCACGCGCATCCTTTCTTTTGTTTCAACAAGTGCCAGATTGCAATATTCAATTCCGGTGCAGGATACCGCGTGGCCGATAAAAGAATTGGGATTGATGGTGATGCGGCTGAAGATCGGCTCTTGAAGCAGTGCTTCAACGTTTTCCTCAGGGATATTGGGAATGATCAGATTCTGCGAATTGCAGGTCCTAATTTCTCCGTTTCCATATTGGGCAGAAATGCGTGAAAGCTCGAACACTTCATCAGACGACAGGCGCCCCACCGGCACATTGAATCCAAGGAACTTCAGGCCGGGCTGTTTCTGGTCATGGACACCGTAAAAATAGCCGGCATTCCAGCCTGCTGCAGGCTCTGTTCCTTTTTCAGGAAGAGGGCCAGTGAACTCCAGCAGCTTTTCCTTGAATTTCTCTGGACCCCAGTCTGCCATAAGGAATTTTAGTCTGGCAAGATGCCTTTTTTCCCGGTAGCCGTAGTCCCTGAAAATCGTTGTTACGGCAATCGCTGTTTCCAGTGTGCGCTCAGGCTGGATAAATACATCCAGTGTTTCTGCCAGATATGGGCGTGAAGAAAGTCCGCCGCCAACCTTGAGGTGAAACCCTTTTCTCTCCTCCCCATCAATCACCTTGACCGCCGGGGTGAAGGATACACAGTTGATTTCCGCATTAGATGCATTATGCAGATTAGCTGAAATTGACATCTTATATTTTCTCGGCAGATTGGAGAAATCTTCATTTTTCTGAAAATAGGTATATACTTCTTTAACAATCTCAGTGGTATCAAACAGTTCATGCGGATCAAGCCCGGCAATCGGGTTGCCGACAATCGTTCTTGTGATGTCACCGCACGCCCCTGCACTCGAAAGGCCGACAGCCTCCAGCCTGTTGAAAATAGCAGGGATCTGGCCGATTTCAAGCCAATGGAATTGGATCGCCTGCCTTGTTGTAATATCAAAGACGCCGCGCCCGTAGTCCCGGGCAATTCCGGCCAGAGCATCAACCTGCGGCTTCGTCAGGATGCCGGAGGGGACGTTCACCCTCATCATGAAATAGCCGTCCTCTTTCGGCCGCTGCAGGTACAAGCCTGCCCATTTAAACAGGTCCCACTGATCCTTTGGAATGGATTCAAAGCCGTTTGCTGCATAATAGGGAATATCATTAAGAATTTCGAGTCCGTCTTTTTCCAGCTTTGCTTTCTCCGTTTTGTTCAGCTTTTCATTATCAGCCCAATGCTTTACATATGCCATTCTTGCCCCTCCTTAAATGATTCCCTGCTCTTTTAAGTAGATTAATATCTTTTCAGCTGCCTCTTCTGGAGAAAGCTGGTCAGTCCGAATGATGATTTCCGGGTCTTCCGGCTCTTCGTAAGGAGCATCGATCCCCGTGAATCCTTTAATCTCCCCGCGCCGTGCTTTTTGATACAGCTGCTTGGGATCCCGCTTTTCACATTCTTCCAAAGGACAGTCAATGAAGACTTCAATGAATTCCCCTCTTTCAGGAAAAAGGCTCCGCACCAGCTCCCTGTCCTTCCGATAAGGCGAAATGAATGCTGTACAGACAATCTGGCCGCTGTCTGTAAACAGCTTTGCCACTTCACCGATGCGGCGGATATTTTCATTTCTGTCTTGCTCTGAGAATCCGAGGTCGCGGTTGAGTCCATGGCGGATATTATCGCCATCCAGGACATATTCAGCGATGCCATCCTTGAAAAGCCGGTGGCTGACAATGTTAGCGATGGTTGATTTTCCTGATCCGGACAGGCCGGTAAACCAGAGCACACAGCTGGCATGGCCGTTCTGCGCTCTCCGTTCTTCCTTTTTGACTGCAGCTTCATGCCAGGTCAGATTCAGTGATTGTGCCATGTTAGCGTCCCCCCTTAAACCGTTTCTTTTTCCCGCAGGCCTTCAATCAGTACCTCTATCACTTCTTTCCTGCTGAAAGAGGAAGGCGGTATCTCTCCTGCACGGAGCATTTCCCTGACCTTTGTGCCTGAAAGAACCACCCTGTCATTAGCTGTGTGCGGGCAGGTCTTGTCGGAAGCCATGCCTTCGCACACATTGCAATAGAAGCTATGTTCAAAAAATAACGGCTTGATTCCCAGCTCTTCCTCAGTAAATTCGCTGAATATATGCTGAGCATCATAGGTTCCGTAATAATTGCCTACTCCGGCATGATCGCGTCCGACAATAAAATGGGTGCAGCCGAAGTTCTTTCTGGCGATGCTGTGAAATATAGCTTCCCTCGGCCCCGCATACCTCATGGCTGCGGGATAGACTGCCAGCTGGACACGGGATTCAGGATAATAATGCTCCAGCAGTACCCGATAGCTTTTCAGACGTACATCTGCCGGTATATCATCCTCCTTCGTATCGCCTACGAGAGGGTTGAGGAAAAGGCCGTCGACTGTTTCCAGGGCAGCTTTCTGGATATATTCATGGGCACGGTGCACCGGGTTGCGCGTCTGGAAGCCCACAACCGTTTTCCAGCCTTTCTCGGCAAATAATGACCTTGTTTCTTTTGGTGTCAGCCAGACATCTGCGAACTCTCCTTTATCAGGATTTTTAATCAATGTAATTTTTCCTGCAGCATAGGTGCCGCCTCGTTCAAAAAGCTTTTTAACCCCGGGGTGCGCCCGGTCAGTTGTCCGGTAGACAGATAGTGCCTCTTTTTCAAGATCAGGCTGGTAAAGCTCTGAAAGTTCAAGAATCCCATAGCTTTCTCCTTTATGATTCAGCCTGCAGATATCGCCTCTTTCAAGCCCTTCTGCTTTATCCGGAGTGACTGGCAGTGTGACCGGTATCGGCCATACTGTCCCGTCTGCAAGGCGCATTCTTCCAACAACAGATTCGTAGTCTTCTTTCCCCAGAAAACCTGTCAGCGGGCTAAAAAGGCCGCAGGCGATCAGCTCCAGGTCGCTTAATGCAACTGAGTCTATTTCTATCTCCTTATTCGTGTTCTGGACGGGATAATTTGGATTAAATGCTTCTATGAGTTTGCCTCCATGAGGCATAGGTAGTGACATTTTCATCAGCCTTTCCTTGCTAATTTGTAAGTTTCATTTTCCGGCAGGGCCGCGGTCTGCCTTCCCATCAGGAAACGGACACCGAATACAGAAATGAGGACCCCAGCCATGGCAACAATCGGATAAAAGTCGTGCTTGATCATGATCTGGATCAAGGTATAGCTCAGGACCATCGATAGGACTGGCGAAACAAGCCATACACCGAGCAGCCTGACGACGATTTCTTTCTGGAAAACAGAGCGCCCCTGACCGGCAAAGCCGATTCCGATGATGGAGCTTGTCGTGATCTGCGTCAAGGGGACGGGAATCCCTAACAAGGATGCTGCAGTGACAATGCCTGCCCCCGTACCAGAGATGATGCATCCTTCTTCGAGCCGGATATCAGTGATTTTCTTTCCGTTTGTCTCCAGCACTTTACTGCCGAGAAAAACAGCGCCGGCGGCGACGAATATACCGCCCCAGAAAATCCCTGCCCCTGGCGGGAGGATGTCAGCACCAACAAGGGGGCCAACCGCATTGGCAACATTATTCATGCCGGCCGAAAAGGCTTCAAACAATCCCATGAGTGTGACCAGGAAGCCAAGGAAGCGGATGGTGCCCGGCTTTTTGGTTTGCTTGGACAAGCGGAACATCCTGATCATCTTCGCGGCAATGACAGCAATAATAAAAGCCGCCAGCGGCGTTAGAAGCCAAAAGGAAATGATCCACAAGAGCTTGGAAGCAAATAAGGATTGATAAGCAATCCCTGCCCCGACAACCGATCCGACCGTCACCTCACTCGTCGAAAGCGGGATCCCGAAAATATTGGCCAGGAATAGCGACAGAGCGGCTGAAGCAAGGACGATCAGGGCAATGCTCACCGTGAAAGTGCTTTTCGGCACGATCCCGCTTCCCATTGTTTTGACAACCTCGCCCCCTCCGAGCCAGGCGCCAAGGAATACGGCTGCCCCGCATAGCAGCAGGGCAGTTTTTCTGCTTTTAATCGACCCGGATCCGTAGGCAATCCCCATCGAGGCAGCTGCCCCGCTTGCTCCTATGTTCATGGCAAAGAATAGTCCAACAGTCACTGCTATTGCTGCAAGCATGGTCATGCCCCCCTTTCACCCGGAATGCAGGCCGCATTCCGTCTTGCCGGTCCCAGCCCACCTGCCTGCCCTGCTGTCCCCGCCGTCTCCTGCAGCCCTTGTACAGGGAAAGCAGCCAATGCTTGGATACCCTTTGTCATGGAGGTTATTATAGGGAAGATCTTTTTTTCGGATATGCTCCCACACATCCTCCCAAGTCCAGTGGATTAGCGGACAGATCTTCACATTATGGAATTTGCTGTCCTTGTTTAAAAATTGCGCCCCTGCCCTGGAGGCAGACTGTTCCCTCCTCAGCCCGGAAATCCAGGCCATTTTGCCTTTCATGGCTTCCTGGAGCGGGATGATCTTCCGGATGCTGCAGCAGCGATCCGGCTCTTTTTTCCACAGAGCCGGTCCATAGGCTTCCCGCTGATCATCCAAAGTAAGGGCCGGCAGCTTCCTTTCAATATTCAGCTCAGGAAAACGCTCCTGCACCCTTTCAATGACTGCGTAGGTTTCCGGAAAATGAAGCCCGGTATCCAGGAAAATAATATGGGCATCAGGCTTTATTGCCTGGATCAGATCAATCAGCACAACCGCCTCTGCCCCGAAGCTTGATGCATAACTGATTTCCTGCGGGCTGTAATGGCTGTACGCCCATTCCAGCACATTTTTTGCCCCATTGAATCCATCATCTTCAGGGAATGACGGCGGTTCCCAGTGTGTGTATGTTACAGTGGTGCTCATTTCAGTACTCCTTTCATGATGCCTTCTTCTTTTTGCCTGCTTTTTAACAAGAAAAAAGGCAGCCTTCCTCCCGCTTCGGGGAGAAAGACCGCCTCTAGTTTGTCTAGTCAGCGCGCTTTATTAGATTGAAGGCGAACCTTTTCATTCTTCTCGATTTGAATGACCTTGCCATCCTGCACCACAAGTGTGATGCTTCCAAACTTTACAGACTGCAGCATCCTTTGCAGATGTGCGGCCACTTCCTCCCAATCAGCATGCTTCAGATCGGCTCGCCTCCTTTTTGAACGGCTGGGCTGGGCACAAGGAGGAAAAAGAAAACGCCTTTCCCAACAGGAAAAGGCGCATTTCGCATACTTGCACCTTATCTCCCAAAATGCTGGACATTTTGCTGGAATTGGCACCTTGCTTTTAGCAGGTTGCCGGGCTTCGATGGGCCAGTCCCTCAGCCACTCTAGATAAGTGATATAATCAGGAGCGTTTGCTCTGATTTATTTTGTTGAGATTAATCCTACCATACCCATATGATTTGTCAACGAGTTAGCGGAAAGTTTTCTAATTATTTTTTCATTTGGGAAAATCTGCTCATTTTATCTGATTTTCAAACTCCCACTCTTCTTTGCCGATTAAATAAAGAACCAGCAGGATGTCTTCCAGCTGCCTGAATGATTTCCGTTCAGGATCGATATCGAGCTTTGGCAGGAGTGTATAAGAAAGTTTCTTTGTGAGCTCTTCTCTTTTGCCTATAGGGAGCTGGAGCATTCTCTCACTATAGGTTTTTAAAAGCTTCCATTCCTCGGCGCCGATTTTCCTGACAGTCCACTCGTCCAAATATAAATCTTCCTTTTTCAGGCCTCTTTCCCGGATTTCTTTTTCAACCTCAGTCATTTTACCCGGCCTCTTCTTTTTCCGTTCATGCACGACCACAGTCCCGGCAGCAAGGTCGCCCACCCGTTTATGTCTGGAATGGAAAAACACCATCAGGATGCCAAGCAGGTAGTACACCGGCAGAGAATCTATGATGCGGAGGAGGTTGCGGATGAAGCTTGAGAGTAAAGTTATGCTCTGGCCGTTATCCTGGATGACCCGGATGCCCATGATCTTTTTCCCCGGCGTCCTTCCTGCCCAAAAATATTCAAATACAAAAAAGTACCCCCAGTTGACCAGAAAAAGGCAGATAAGCATAATGGCGAATGGCCATGAAAGGAAAGTATCATCTAGAAAGAACGCAGCAGCACTCGAAGCATAAAAAATAAATAACAGAATGCTGGCCAGATTGAAAACCATGAGAATCAGCTGATCGATGATGATGGCTCCAGCCCTGCTGCCAAGTCCGGCAGGCTGGAATTGAAGCGATACATATTCAGGTGTTTTGACAAGGATTGTTTCTGTTTGCATGATGCACCCCATTTCCTGGAAGTTTTGCCTGTATCTCGCTCTCCCTATGATTTATAATGGAGATACAACTTTTATGGTTACAGGCAGGTGATTAGATTGAATAGTAAACAGTTCATCAAGCAGCACCGGGAAAACTGGCAGGAGCTGGAGGAGCTGCTCGCCAGGATGCAAAGAAGAAAAGCGGCTGGAGCTGATCTGGCCAGGTTTGACAGGCTGTATCAGAAAACAGCACAAAATCTTTCATTCTCCCGGACTTTCTTTCCTGACGAAGAAGTGACATTTTATTTAAATGATCTTGTCGCAAAGGCGCATAATCTTTTATATAAAAGCCAATCCTCCAGCATGGCTCAGCTGAAAGATTTTTTCCAGGTCAAGTTTGTGCGGCTGCTGTTCGAGCAATGGAAATTTGTCGCAGCCAGCATGCTTCTTTTCACATTGGGCGGTCTGGGCAGCTTCTTTGCTGTCATCCATGATCCGCTTTCGATCCATTCGATTCTCCCCGCTGAGATGTCAGGCGCGATAGATCCCCAGAGGCTCGGCGAGAATGAAGGGGCAGTCGATTCTGCCGTCATGTCAGCAAGCATCATGACCAATAATATCCGTGTTGCGATCCTGGCATTCGCCGGCGGCATCACCTTCGGCATTTTGACCGTCTATCTTATGATTTATAATGGCATCATTGTAGGAGCTATTGCCGGCCTGTTCTGGTCCCATGGCAAATCTTATGAATTCTGGGCCTATATTGTCCCTCATGGAATGATAGAGCTTACCGCGATATTCATAGCAGGAGGCGCCGGGCTGCTGATGGGCTACAAGCTTCTTGTCCCCGGCAGATACTCCCGTGGTTACCAGCTGAAAAACCAGGCGAAAAGGTCGGTGCAGCTCCTGTTGGGAACCATTCCGCTCTTTATCATCGCAGGATTGATCGAAGGGTTTATCACCCCTTCTCCTCTTCCTCTCGAAATGAAGTATGCTGCTGCCTTCCTGACGGTCCTCGGACTGCTGTTTTATGCATGGTCAGGCTGGCTCCTGGATCAGAAACGAAAACGCATTGGACATCCCCTGCAAGCTCGATGAAACCTTGCAGGAGAGAAAGCTTGGGCTCGTCTCCCAAAAGGCTGCGTGGCCCGACAGTCGGCTGATTGCCTGTAAACTGGACTGAAGCCTTCTTATGTAAATGGCTGAATATTAAAGAAGTCCACGGTTCATCACACTGAAATAATGGGACACTGCTGCTGCTGCGAGCCTTCCTTCTGGTGCTTCCGCCATTTGCAGGCCCTGCTTTTCCCATCTCAGCTTTTCCCGCTTAGCCGTAAGGATCTGCTGCTGCGCCATGCTTTTCAGCATGGCGCTTTTTATATCCTCCGGCCGCGCTTTTGCACGTGCTGCCAGAATATTGTCTTCTATTCCCAGCATAAAGAACAGGTGCCGCTGCCGGATCCTTTTTAGATAAACAAGTGCACTTTCCTCCAGGATGAAAGTCTTTACGTCAGTAAAGAGAAGCAATAAGCTCCTTTTATTCTGGACAGTCTGCAAATATTGAAAGGCTCCGCTATAGTTGGATTCCGCAGCATCCGCCTGTATCAAATATAAAGCTTTCAGGATGAAGTTTAAGTGCTGCATCCCTTTTGCAGGAGGGACATAAGATTTAATGTCTTTTGAAAAAGTGAGGATAGAAACATAATCACCGTTTTTGAGCGCTGCCGCTGCCGTAGTCATCGCAGCTTCCAGCGCCTTTTCAAGCCTGTTGCCGGTTTCCAGCTCTGCACCCATGATCCTGCCGCAGTCAATCATAATGGTAATATATTTTCCGTGCTCAGGCTCATGGACATTGGCCATGACCTCCTGGAGCTTGGCTGTCTGCCTCCAATTAATTTTTCGGGGATCATCGCCTGCCGTGTATGCCCGGATCTTTGAAAATTCCCCAGATCCGCTCTGCTGCCTCCGGATCTTCTCTCCTTCATAGAGCAAATAAGATTGAGCATTTTCAAGATAGCGCCTTGTTTCGGTCAGATCAGGAATCACTTTGACTTGGCTTTCCGCCTCTTTCACCATCTGCTTCTCCCATAGGCCGAGGAAGCTGCTGCAGCGGACATAGATCCTGTTCAGCTTATAATGCCCCCTTGTACCAGCCTTGGTTTCGTATTGCACAGTGCCCCTCGTGTTTCCTGCAAGCTTGCGTTTAATCGGAAAAGGCCTGGCAAAGGAGTCGGAAAGATCATCAATGATCTGAACATTTAAAGGCTGCTGGGAGTGGTTTTCTATTTCAATGCCAATCTCAGCAGGAAGCCCTCTTTCCATTTCTTCCGGGACACTCCGTTTCAGCATGATCTGTGAACTCTTAGGCAGTAAAGCCAGATCAGCAAAGGAAAGCAGCAGAAAACCGATATTGAGTCCTGCTGACAGCTTCCACGGCACTCCCCAGAATGCTGCCGTCAACAGGGCCAGAGAGAGAATTAGCATGCCGATAAGGAGCCGTTTTCCAGGGAGTATGCCTCTATCTCGGAACAGGAACCGATCCCACCAGTTCATCGATTGTCTGGTCAACAGTTCTTCCCTCCAATTCTGCATTTGGGGATAATTGGATCCTATGCCTTAAAGCTGGCTTGGAAACCATCTTGATGTCATCAGGGGTCACATAATCGCGGCCAGCCAGAAAGGCCCATGCCCTGCCGGCTTTTCCAATGGAGATGGCTGCCCTTGTACTGGCTCCGAACCTGATGGACTCTGCCTCCCGCGTTTTCCTGACAATCTGCATGACATAATCCAGGATATCATTGCTTAAAGCCACGCTCTCAATTTTTTTCCGCATGGACATGAAGTCATCGAGTGAAAGTGCCTGCATGATTGACCCGGCCTCCATCCGTCCTTCCAGCACAGACTGAAGCACAAGCTTTTCTTCATCAAATTCTGGAAAGCCAATGATCAATTTGAAAAGGAAGCGGTCCTGCTGGGCCTCAGGCAAGGGATATGTCCCTTCAAATTCTATCGGATTCTGGGTTGCCGCCACAAAAAATGCTTCCGGGAGCTGATAGGTTTCACCCTGAATAGTCACTTGCTTCTCTTCCATCGCTTCCAAAAGCGCAGCCTGTGTCTTAGCAGGTGTCCTGTTGATTTCATCTGCGAGCAGGACATTCGTAAAAATCGGCCCTTTCAGCGTTTGGAAGGAGCTTTCCTTCATGTTATAGATCATGCTTCCGGTTATATCGCTCGGGAGAAGGTCCGGTGTGAACTGGATCCGGCTGAACTCACCGCCAAGAAGCCCGGCCAGCGTCTTGACCATCTGGGTCTTCCCGGTGCCCGGCACCCCTTCGATCAATACATGCCCCCCGGAGAGGATTGCGGCAAGCAGCAGCCTCAGATTCAGTCCCTGTCCTTTTATCCGTTCCTCATACTGCTGCAGCAGTAATGATGTATCTTGTTTCATTTTTTCTCCACCTCTTTCCTTAAATCATCCAGTTGTGCAGACCAGCGCAAATAATCTTTTTTATGCAAATTCTCTTCTTTTAATACAAAAGATATCCCTTCAGTGAATGACTTTACCTTTTCTTCAGTCAAGGAAGGAGCTTTTGCCAGGATGGATTCCCCGGCTTCTTCCCAGCCGCGGCTTGAAGGGATGCCCCATTTTTCCTGCAGCAGCTCTTTCGTATAATCAGCCTGGATCCTGAGCGAGTCCTGGTAGCGCCGCCCCCTTATGTGCCAGGCAGACAAAGCAGCAATCTTTTCATCGGTAAAACGGACAGTCTCCTCCCTCGGCCAGTCGACAGGACCAAACCTTTTGCCTTTATAAAAGACCCATAATAAGGCGAGCAGGGCGCCCTGTACAAGAATAATGAGGAACCACTGCGGATACGCCCCTGCCCCGGAAGCGGACTCCTGCCCATGCAAATATTCATCTACGAATATATCCTCTGCAGCTGCTTCGTCCATTAATGCCAGGATGAGCTCTAAATGGCTTTCATCCAGGATTATTCCATTTGTGAGCCAGGAAGGGGAATTGGCGGCAATCAGGCTGCCTTTGCCAACTGCCCTTTTGATTGCCAGCGCACCCAGCTCATCTGAAAACAGAATCTCATCTCCAGGTTCTTCTGTGATCCTGAACACTGAGGTTACATCAGCGCTGTACATGCCCCCATTCTCGTCTTTAACCTTGACGGCGTCCTCCCCATCAGCGGCTAATTGTTCTGTTTTTATCCCGAACATGGGTGCAGGATTTTCCTTGAATAATAGAATGGTATGGCCATTCTCCAGGAATCTCTTATAAGCGGCCATCTCCTCACGGTCAGGCACAGAACGCGGCTCTGCCATGATCAGAAGGATGGGCTCTTCAGGGTTTGGAAGCAGACCGGGATTCCTGCTCCATTTTCTGATGCTGGAGCCGTTTTGCTCCAAATATGTATACATTCCCTTAATGCCTGTCGGCGAAGGGGATTTGGCAAGATAGGGAGGATAGCTGGCAGGCGCGTCTCCCGCCAGCAAGTAGCTGGCCATAATAAACAGCAGCAGCGGAAATATCCAGTAAAAAGCCTTTTTAATCAGCGGATTCCGCAATTTCCGGTTCCCTCCCTTCCTGCAGGTTTGCACTATTGTCCATAAGTCTCAATGCTTCTTTCTTGTATTGCTGGAACTCACTCGGCTTTACGCTTTGACCCCCGTAGGCAGCCCTGTCAAAAAGCGCTGACAGGGAAAAGAAAATATCAGCCGTTTTGCTGTCTGTTTTTTTGAGTTCCTCATAATAATCCCAGTTCGTTTTCCATATTTTTGCCTTCAGCCATCCGTGTTCATTGAACCATAGCAAAAGGGCAAGGAATATATGCCTTGCTCCCTTTGTCAGATCCCCGGCTTCCTCATGGTTTCCGGCTTCCTCAAGATGCTTCTTATAGGACCAGCTGATCTCAGAGGCCCTGTCGAGAGGCTGATGCTCCTGCAAAAACCTTTGCCTTTTGGCAGCCCTTGCAGCCGCAAACACGACTATACCAATGAAAAGGACTCCCGCCAGGATCATGATGAACGGAAAGTAGCCTGAAGAGCCGCTGGAAAATTCTATCTGCGGGAACAGTCCTTCAAGCCACGTGAAGAATTTTTCCCTCAGCTTCTCAAGAAAGCTCTCCCCCTGATCCTGATAGACGGTATATTCCCTGTCTTCCAATATCTCAGATAGTTCTTTTCTTGCTTGCTTTTCATCTTTCAACGTCTCCACCTCTTGCCGATATTCTCAAAACTCATGCTACTGCACCCGGCTGTAGTCCTCTATCATGCTGTTAAGGTCATCGCCGCCCTGCCTTCCTTTCAGGTCAAAATACATCACAGAAAACCCGATATAATACAAACATGTTGTGACAAGGGTTGCCAGATTCAGGATGATATCAAACAGTACACTGCCTCCAAGGAGCAGGCCGGCCGTCATCTCGATTGCAAAAGATACAATCCCGATGATCAAAAACAGCAGAGCATAAATAAGGAACATATGCCAGGAGCGCCCCTGGGTCAATGTCCAGCTTTCTGAGAAACCCGGCGCTTTTTTTTCCAGAACGGTATATCCAAAATAAAAGCTCCACCTTGTCAGGAGGTACCCTACTCCAACGGCAAAAGCGAGTAAAAACAGCCCGGCAAAAATGATGCCGATCACAGGATGGACCATAGAACCGAATATACCAGTGATTGATACGAATACAATCGGCAGGATAATGATGGCGAAGGTGATTATGCTAAAAAGGATGCTTGTTCCCAGAATCGGCCAGAACCGCCTGAAAGCCTTCTTGATCACCTTTCCCGGGGTGAACTCCTCTCCTTTTCTCACCTGGTCTACCGCTATAAGGACAGCCGCCCCCGCCACAGGGATCATCAAAGCTGACAGAAGTCCGGCAAATACCAGGCCCAGATCGGCAAAAAGTGAACTTGGTGCGTAAATATCTGTTCCTGCGGTGTCTGTTTCAAAGCTTGAAGCAATTTGTTCAAACCAGCTTCCCCCGGAATTAATATCCCTGAAAAAGCTCTGTCCCGCGGCAAGGCTGAACAGTGCCTGGAGAAGATAAACCGGCCCTACCAGAATGAGAAAGATGGCCGTAAAGGAACCAAACCTGTTCCTGGCCAGGCTGAAGGTAAGGTCAAGGATCTGGCCGATACCTTTTGGCTTGTTTAATTGTGAATTCATATTTCAGCCTCCTAAATGAATGGAGAGCGCCCCCGGATAAATATCCGAATTTCAATGATGCGTTCCCCGGATGAAAAATTTGTCAATCTATTGGATATTTTAACATTTTTCTTCCAGCAGCGGGGAGTAAAAGCGTAAAACCTGGCAGTTTCCTAATATAGCAGGATACTATGATAGAAGTTTGTGATAAAAGACGGTTGTATGGAGGCTGCCGTCTTCCGAGCGGGCATAGCATGGAATCATGCCAGATTCAGTGTAACCCAGGGAACGATAAAGCAGGTTGGAAGGATCTCCCTCCCTCGTATCGAGCACAATCAGGGAAATCCCTCCTTCCTCTGCCATTTTCTCGGCAGACTCCATCAGCCGGCGGCCAATCCCTTTGCGGCGGAAGTTTGTATGTGTCATCAGCTTGCCTATTTCAGCACGGTGACTGCCGTTTTCTTTTGTGCAAAATTGAAGCTGGACAGCCCCTGCTATTTTTCCTTTTTCTTCAGCTATCAATAGGGCAGTATCATTCAGCTGCAGTTCCTTCCAGTAGGAATATGCGGCTGCTTCATCCATCGGCGGCAGAAATCCAATCGAAGCTCCGCTGTTTACTGCATCAGCCAGCAGCATGGACAGCTGTTTCAGTTCTTTTTCCCCCAAGCTCTTAAGCTCACTGATTTTCATTTAAAAATCCTCCTCTAAGTTAGTTTTAAGATTGCACGTGATCATTTCAGCCATGGAAAAAGGGGCCTATTCATGGCCCCTTACTTTCGCCTTTTCCAGTTTATTCGGTGTCATCAGTTATTTTTCCTTTTTTCAAGTCATAAAAAGCCTTCATGATGCCCTGGCCGATTTTTTTATTGATGCTGTTTTTATCAGAAGACACATAAGGCACAACGATCGAGAAGGCAACCTCCGGATCTCGTGAAGGCGAATATCCAGCCAGTGTGAGGTTATAGGTTGGTGTGTCTTTGTATAGCTTTTTCTCTTCCATACTATAATAAAACGACTGTGCTGTGCCGGTCTTTCCTGCCAGGTCATACTCCCGGTAAGGGGTTCCGCTGAAATAGCTTGCTGCAGTCCCGCCCTGTTCCTGGAATACCTTCTTGAAGCCGGTCTGAACCTGCTGGATTTCCCGCTCGCTCATGTCAATGCGGTTCAGTGTAACCGGCTCGAAGCCCTTATAGACAGGGCCAAGCTCTTTTGCCGGTGATGGTTCCCTGATTTCCCTGACAAGCTGCAGCTTCATGCGGTTGCCGTCATTAGCAATCGTCGATATATATTGTGCGAGCTGAAGGGCTGTATACGTATCATACTGTCCGATTGACAAGTCGAGAAGAAGTCCGGGCCTGTAATCGGTGCCCGGCAGTCCGCTGGATTCGTTCGGAAGGTCGATCCCCGTCTTGACACCAAGGCCGAACTGATTGAAATAATAGCGGAACTTTTCAAATGCGCCCGGATCATACGGCAGCTTCATCCCGGGGGAATATTCCTTGCCAAGCGCCCTGATTGCCGTTTTAAACATATATACGTTCGATGATTTCTTCAGTGCTTCAATATCATTCGGCGAGCCGAGCGAAAGGCTGTATGATTTTTTTACTGGAGTTTCATACAGATTTAGGGGCTCATCCTTAAATCTGGTTCCGAGCTGCAGGACGCCCATTTCATAGCCGGCAAGGACAGTTGCCCCCTTGACGGCGGACCCGACTTCATACGATGAAGTGAAAGCCCCAAGTGCATAGTCATCCACCTTATAGCCGCCATTTTCGTATTTAAGTTTCTTGCCTGAGATGGCCAGGACCTCTCCTGTCCCCGGATTGGTCATGACAACGAAGGCACTGTCGAGAAATCTTCCGCCCCCGCTTGCTTTAGCAGCTTTCAGCTCACGTTCGATGACTTCCTCCACCTTCTCCTGCAGCTCAAGATCAATGGTCAGAATCAGATCCTTCCCGCTTTTTCCGGGAGAAATCACTTCTGCTTCTTTCACTTTCCCGCTTTTGTCCACTTTGTACTCTGTTTTCGTTTTTTCTCCAGCAAGCACGTCTTCATACTGATATTCAATCTGGCTTTTCCCTACCCGGTCATTCATGCTGTAGCCCCTGGAAGTGAAATATTCCAGCCGGTCCTGAGGAAGGCCTTCCTCGCTTGAACTGATATTGCCAAGGATCGAGCGGAATGTATCGCCGTTCGGATATTCACGCTTCCAGTCCGTGAAAACATCTACACCCGGCATGTCCTGAAGATGCTCACTCACAAGAGCGGCTTCTTTACTGGTTACATTTTCATTTTTGACGATCTGCGGTGTGAGCGCGTAGCCTTTTGCCATTTCCCTGAAGATTGCGGCCACCTTTTTATCCTGAGCTGTCATTTCAGCCAGGTGCTTTTCCGGAGAAATCCTCTTGAGCTGAAGCTTATAAAGGTCTTTGTCTGTCAGCTTTTCATTTTCCAGCTCTTTCTTTTTCAGCAGTGCCTTTGCCTCTTCTTCATGTGTCAGGATCCAGAAATCCTTCAGGTCCCTTTCCGTCAGCTTATCTGTGCTCATTTCAATATATTTGGCAAGCTCTGCTGCAACATCCTTGATTTCCTCTTGCTTTGTGTTCTGGTCTTTTATATAGGAAATGGCATTCTGCCCGATATTGTCGACAATAAGCCTGCCATCCCTGTCAAAGATTTTCCCTCTTGGAACAGATTCTTTGATGACAAGGTTCTCGGTCCTGTTCAGCTCGTTCACGAAATCCTCACCTTTGACAATCTGGACCACGCCCAGCCGCACAATCAGCAGGCTGAAGCATACGAAAACAAAGAAAAAAAGCAGGTTGAGCCGGAATGGCAGCTTATTTTTTAACTTTTTTTTCTCTTTTTCCACTTCCACTTTTGTGCCCCCCTTTTATTTTATGAATTGAAAAGGCCTGGATACAGATATGTCAGCCATATCGCCCTCTGCCTGTACAATCAAAAAGAACTCGCTCCCTTCTTCAAGGATGCGGACTGGATTAGCCATCGACACCTCAAGCCTGCCGTCAGCAGAAGGGATGAAATAAATTTCGTCCTCAATCGACCCTTCCGCTATTTCAATATTTTCAGCCGGTCCGAACACAACGCCAGCACTTGCTGAAGACTTCAGTGTAATTGTATATCGGCGGCCGGGATTAAGATTTTCAAGCGAAATTCCGCCGGTGAACTTCTGTGTGCTATCCAATGAAATGGAAGCCTTCCCTTTACCTTTTTCCATAGGAACGGCCGTTTCCCCTTCCTGTTTTATGGAAATTACCGGTGAATTCTCTACAATTGATTTTATCTTCGCAGTATTGTTTGAATCCGAAGGGGCAAAGCGGATGGTATAGGTGTCTATGACGACTTGCATCTTTCCGCCTTCTTCTGCAGCCGTTTTTATTTTATTTAAGAATTCTTCCTGATTTTCAAAAGTAATCCAGCTTTCCCTTGTGTCTCCCTTAAAATGCGGCAATATAGCGGCCGAACCTGCGTCTGGCTTAAAGTAGAATTGTCCTTCAAGGAAACCGTCAGAGCCGCCGAAACCTTGTACCGTGCCGCTTATAAGCTTTTCTCCCGTGAATTCTGCATATAATGTCTGGAAAGCTCCATGCCGGCCTTCACTTTCAAGCTGCGATAAACTCATTCCCGCTACCATATCGCCGGCCGCCGCTTCCTCAGGGTCAAAAACGTTCTGGCCATAGTCGATTGGGACGATTTCTTTAATTGTGTCCTGCTGCTTCGAACTCTGTCCTTCTGTCTGCAGGAGGCCCAGCTGATATCCTGCAAAACCGCCCGCAGACAGAAAGAATACACCTGCTGTGAGCCATGCGGCAGCCCTGGGGAAAAAGGATGAATAATGTGCCGCTTTCTTTTCCTTCGCTGCCGCAATCTTTTGCCTGATCAGCCTTTTATCTTTCTCTGTAAAAACCGGGTCTTTAGAAATATAGGAATCAAATTGCCGCTTCAAATCTTCCAGCCTGTCATCCACTGAATTCATTCCCTTCTTCTTCAGAATAAAAGACTCTCAACTTATCCCGGCCCCTCCTGATCCGCGTTTTAACCGTTTCAATATGAAGATCCAGAATCTCGGCAATCTCCGGCATTGAAAATTCCTTCACATAGTACAGGAGGATGCTCTCCCTGTATTTGACCGGCAGCTCCAAAATATTTTCCATCAGGCGTTCCTGTCCATCTTTTTCAACCAGCTCATCCTCAGCCGATTTCTCCCTTCTGTCAAACCAGAATAGTTTGTCAGTAAGCTGGAGATGGAGGTAATGCCAGCTTCTTAGATGATCTTTGCATTTATTCGCTGCAATCCTGTAAATCCATGTCTTAAAAGACGATTCACCTTTAAAGTTTTCCAGATTCATATAAACACTCAGGAACACCTCCTGAAGCACATCTTCAGTCTGTGACCAGCTTTTCGTATATGTATAAATAAACCGCTTCAATTTCTCGCCATACAAATCCATGGCATATTCTATGGCTTCTTCCTTTGCAAGCTTCTGCCAATCTTTGTCTCTGTCAGGGTTCAATCGCTCCCCTCCTTGCTGCTCAAAAAGCCGTTTGTAATATAGACGCAACACAGATGTAAAAAGGGTCAAAAAACAGGGAAATTTTTCTGAAGATCATGTAATTTCTGGCTGAACTCTCCCTAAGTGGGAGTTACTGCCATGATTTAGATGTGAAGAGGCATATCATTTTCCTGGTTAAGGAGGGATTCTACATAGAATTTTATTTTTTTACTGCCTGAATTTTTAGTTTCTATACCAAAAATGTGAAGGATTCTACCTAGAATTCCTTTTATTCAACCCAGAATCAGAGATAATTTTCCCACTTGAAATATTACCAAAATACACACAAAAAAAGAGCCGGAATCCCTCCAGCTCTTCTCATTATTTAAACCAGCCCTTTTCACGCGAACGCGTGATGGCTTCAATTCGATTCTGTACTTCAAGCTTTTCCATGATTGCAGACACATAATTGCGCACTGTCCCGGATTTGATGGACAGCTCCGCTGCAATTTCATTAGTGTTCTTGCCGTCTGCGACCAGTTCAAGCACTGCTTTTTCTCTTTCGGTCAGCGGATTTTCTTCGGCGTACATGTCGTCCATCAGCTCCGGGGCATAAATGCGGCGGCCTGCCATGACACTGCGGATGCTGCCTGCCAGCTCTTCACTCGGGCTGTCTTTGAGCAGGTAGCCGCTCACGCCGGCTTTGATAGCTGACTGGAAATAGCCTGTTCTGGCGAAGGTCGTCAGAATAATGACCTTGCATGTGCCCTTCAGCTCTTCTGCTGCCTCAAGGCCGGTCTTCAGCGGCATCTCAATATCCATGATGCAGACATCCGGCTTATGTTTATGGACAAGGGATACAGCTTCGGCGCCATTTCCCGCCTTGCCGACAACCTCCATATCATCTTCAAGGCTCAGCAGCGAACCCAGTGCACCGAGCATCATACGCTGATCTTCTGCTATGACAATCCGAATCATTGCAGCTCCTCCTTTTGTCTGATCTTCACAACATTCGGCACCCGGACGGTCAGTGTGGTTCCCTCATCCAGGTACACCTCCATAGTGCCATTGACAAATTCAGCACGCTCCCTGATTCCGAGCAGGCCGCTTCCTTTGCCAATGTCCCGGTCAGGGTCCATGCCTATGCCATTGTCCCTCACTGTAACTGCAGTTTCATCATCGGCCTGTGTGATTTCCACGACTACTTCAGTAGCATTGGAGTGCTTCACCACATTATTCACTGCCTCCTTCAGACACATGCTGAGGATATTTTCCACAAATAGTGAAACATTGACAAGCTGCCGCTCCTGTTTTAGCACAAACGAAATCCCTGCAGCCTCAAGTATTTGTTCAATCAGGACCACCTCTTCCTTCAGCCGGATCCCCCTCATCTGGGAGACCATCTTCCTGACCTCATTCAGGGCGGTCCTGGCCGTCTGCTGAACATCCTTCAGCTCAGAACGGGCCTGCTCAGGATCTTTATAGACCAGTTTCCCCGCCAGATCGCTCTTAAGGCCGATCAATGAGAGCTTTTGGCCGAGCGTATCATGCAGATCCCTGGCTATCCGCTGCCTCTCTTCCATTTTCACGAGCTCGGAGATCCGTTTATTGGCATCTTCCAGCTGCGACTCCAGCCTGCCCCGCATGTTGCGGTTTTTGATGCTGAATGGCAGGAGAATGACACTGAGCCAGCTGATAATAATAAATGGAATCTGCTTCAGGAATAAGGGATCCTGCAGAACAAACTGATAGTTGATCGCTGCAGAAGCGCCGACCAGGTGAAGTATATAAAGAACGGCAAAAGCGGCCTTTCCAGTAATATTGCCGATAAAATAAGCAATGAAGAACGAAAAATACACATAGCCGAATAATGTGGTCATTGCCGATGAAATCCCGATCAGCACGACTGCCCAGATATAGACTGTCCATCCCTTCGATAGGAATGCCAGCCGGAAGCATAAATAAAAGATGACGGTTAAAATGATGCCGGCAACGATTTCCGCTGTTGATGAAGACTGGAAGATGAAATAGAAAGGCAGTATCGTTAAAATCGCCCAAATATATGGGGATATCCCGGTGCTGCTGTTAAAGACAAGTAATTTTTTCTTCATTATACAACTCCAATACCTTTGTATCCTTATTTTACATAAAAATGTCTTTTCAAAAGGCTCTTTTCTTAAACTTTGTTGTTTTCTAATAAAAAATTTTTACAGATATCACCCTGCTTGCCATGAAATAATCATGATAGGAAAAGAGCTGCTCTCTTTTTTCAAAGAGAAAGTTTTTGTATGAAGGAAAAAATCCGGCTCTTGGGATTTTTTCGAAAGCAACAATCTATACGAAAACAGCCTTTCAAAAAAGGACAGAGCCATGATTTGCGGGCTCCGTCCTTAGAATAGGCTTTTTAAACTGAAACGCTTTTCTTTTTCTGTGCTTTCAGCAGGTGATGGATTTCCCTGAAAGAAACAAAGCTGCGGCTCTGTTCATCCCATAATCGGTATTTCAGCGACTTCAAACTAGTTGATAGTGTGATCGTCTGGACATTCTTTAGCAACGGCTCCTTATTATGGGCATCCTCCAGATAATAGTTCGGAACCCTTGGGCTGAGATGATGGACATGGTGGAAGCCGATGTTGCCGGTCAGCCACTGCAGGAGTTTCGGAAGCTTATAAAAGGAGCTCCCATCAACAGCTGCCCTGACGAACTCCCATTCCTTGTCGTATTCGAAATAAGAATCTTCGAATTGGTGCTGGACATAAAACAGCCAGATGCCAAGCGCACCGGAAATATAAAAAATTGGTCCCTGGATCAGAAGGAAGGCCTTCCAGCCTACCAGCCAGCACATAAACGCAATTACCAGGACAATCAGAATGTTTGTGATATAAGTGTTCATTTTTTCCTTGGGCCGTGCTCCCTTGCGGTTGAACCGCTGGGCAATAAGGAACTCATAAATTGGTCCGAGGCCGAACATCACAAGCGGATTGCGGTAAGCCCGGTACTGCATGCGCTGCCAGAAGCTGGCGTCCAGGTATTCATCAACCGTCATGACCCATATGTCACCGGTGCCCCTTTTATTCAGGTTGCCGCTGGTTGCATGGTGGACAGAATGGCTGTGCCTCCACTGATGGAAAGGAAAGAGTGTCATCACTCCAGTGATCATGCCAAGCACTTCATTCGCCTTCTTGCTTTTGAAAAAAGAGTTATGGCAGCAGTCATGGAAAATGATGAAGATCCGCACCAGGAATCCTGCATTCACAACAGTCAGAATAAAGGTGATCAGATAGGATATTTGCATGGTTTCATAGGCCAGATACCAAATGAGAAAGAAAGGCGCCAGCGTGTTTATTAGTTGGATGATACTGCTCTTTGTATCTGCTTTTTCGTAAGGAGAGATATTTTTTCTCGATAATTTGCCAGGTTTTGACGCTTTTTTATCCATACAGTTAATCCTCCTCGTACTTGCTAATTCCATTATGTAATATAGAAAGAGGTGATGTAAGACATACATGTCATATGATGGACATGATAAACGTCATGGTTGGGTTCAGAGCCTTAATTAGTCTCCAAAATACAAAAAAGTCCTTCGACCTGGTTATGCATTTATAACCGATTTGCATTCCAGGCATGTCGCTTTACGCTGGGCCAAGCTGAGCCTTCACAAAGCGGGCTCCTGCGGGGCATCGGAAATTTTCAGCAGTGCGCCTGCCTGAAACGAAGTTCATCAGGGTATATATAATTTTTTACAAAATCAGATAACCTTAAATTCTTAGATAACCCATAAAAAAAAGAGCACGGAAAATTCTCTCCGTACCCTCTTTTTACATGTTTAAAATTTCTTTTTTAACCCTTCCCAGCCTGGAACCCAGGATATTGAGTCATCCCCCCGTCAGCGAAGAGTGTGAGCCCGGTGACATAGCTTGCTTCTTTTGATGACAGCCAGACGGCACAGGCTGCGATTTCTTCAGGCTTTCCGATATAGCCCATCGGAATGAGCTCCAGCACGCCTTTTTCCAGTTCCGGATCAGAGAATTTTTCTGCATTAATCGGTGTGTCAATGGCCCCGGGTGCAATGCAGTTGACCCGTATTCCTTTAGGGGCGAATTCAAGCGCGAGTGTCTCGGTCATCAGCTTTACGCCGCCCTTGCTGGCAGCATAGTGGACGAAATGCGGCCAGGGAATACGCTGGTGGACGGATGACATATTGATGATAGAACCTTTTATTTCGTTCTCCAGCATATAATTGATTGCCTCTCTTGCGCCAAGGAACTGACCTGTCAGGTTAGTGTTGATAACTTTATTCCAATCGTCCAATGAAAGTTCCTGTGATGGGACTTCATTTTCAATCCCTGCATTATTGACCATAACATCAAGAGAACCAAAGGTATGCACTGCATGTTCAATAATTCGCTTGATATCTTCCTCACTGCCGACATCACCCTGGATGCTGGTAGCCTTTCCTCCCGCGTTTTCAATCTTCTCAATGATTTCATCAATGTTATCATCACTGCTGTGGTAATTAATGACGACATTCGATTTTTCTGCTCCGAATCTTTCTGCCATTGCCCGGCCAAGTCCTGAGTTTCCTCCTGTTATCACAACTGTTTTTCCTTCAAGGTCTTTATACATATCCATTCTCCTTTGCTTATCCTTTTGTAAACCCAATCAGCACGCCGCCTGCAATGATGAGCAGGCATCCAGTGATGATAAGGGTGGTTTGCTTTTTCGACGTTTTCTCGCCGAGAAGGAAAATTCCTCCCAGGGTAGAGATGACTATTCCGGTCTGGGAAAGCGAGAAGCTTGTCGCCACCCCTATTTTCGGAAGCGACAGCAGCAGCGTCAGATTTCCGGTTGCCCAGATCAGCCCTGTCACAAGATTACGAAGGGCATATTTATCGAACGGCTTCTTTTTAATTGTCAAGGCCGTTCCGCCAATGACCATCCCGAGCGCCTGCGGAAGGAGGGCAGACCAACCGTCGATTTCCAGCCAGTTGATGATGACAACATATCCGACAAAGCCGACAGTCGATATGAGCAGGGTGACAAGTCCTTTTTTTAAGCTCTTTGATTCGTCATTCCCTTCCTTCTGGCCCCAGGAAGTCATGACTGCTCCGCCGATGATCAGGACAAGGGCGATGATGCCGAGTGTGATCTGAAGCCCTGTTGACCATTCATTAAAAACAACAATCCCGAAAAAGCTTGTCCCGATAAGCTGAAGGCCGGTCGATAGCGGAGTAGTCTTTGCGACTCCCAGGTATTTCACGGCCCCAAACTGATTTTTTTGTCCCAGGGACCAAAGTGCACCCGAAGCAAGCCCGGCTCCCCATACCAGCGGCGAAAGTTCTGGTCTGACAAAGAGAAATACCGCTCCTGCAAATATAAGTGCGCCGATGGTCGTCCCAAGGGTCTGACTGTTGTCATCCCCTCCAAGTTTATTGCTGACCAATATGATGCTGCCCCAGCATGCTGCTGTTATGACAGCCAGTAAAATTCCTGACATGTATGCGGTCCCCTTTCTCGCTGAAAAAAATCAAGATGCTGATATTAGCTTTTCCCTGATTGATCACGAATTGAAACCTTGAGTTAAAAAGCACATGAACAGGAATTTTTTTGCAGTCAGGAAGTTCTGGGAATTGGACTAATTTTTGCAGACATATGATAAAAGATCAGTCTGGGAAGGTGAACGAAATGAGAGCAGACAGCCGGTTTATCTTCTGTGTTATAGAAGCGTCTTCCATCATAAAATTCCTTGCTTTGGAGATGGGTTTTGGTACGGCCTTCTATTATGGGGCGAAGGTCATTTTCGCCAATGAGATTGCATCAATTTGTACCAGCATAGTGGCTGTGGAGGCTCTGAAGAAAGGGCTGAGGCAGCTTGAGAGGAAATAAAAATTCAGTTGAAGCATGCATGGAAAGGTTAAAAATTTGCAGGTTTCAGAAAGACTAATGTTTAGAATATTATTATGAAATGATTCAGCCTGCCCTAACATCAGCATCGATAAAATAAGGCCCGGCACAATGCCAGGGCCTTCTATTCCATATTTTCAGCATCATTCTTCACATTGCGGCTGATTGCCTCAGGGGGGAAAATCATCCTGCAGATGATGCGGGCAGCTTCCAGTGTATTGAGCGGCGAAGAGCTCTGCTCCTCTTTATTAGGGCCATGTTCTGCCAAAATAAGAGCAGACCATGCTGCAGTGTCAAGATCTATGTCCTTCCAGGTCAATCCTTTTTGCCTCGCCAGTTCTAAACCCTGCACGATCTGCATATGTATATTTCTCCGAGCCTCCTGTAAAATACCGGCCAATTCAGAATCCTTGGGCAGCAGTTCAGGCAGCACACGATGGATGCCGACAGCTTCAAGCCTTTGATAGTGCTCATCCAGCAGACGGGCAAGCAAAAGAACCGGGTCTTCACTGAGCCAGTCGGGCTCCGGAATCATCAGAAAGTCGATTTTATCCTGCAGCAGTGCCATAAGCAGCTGGCGTTTATCAGAGAAATAGCGGTAAAAAGTGCCTGTGGCCACATCGGCTGCGGCTGCTATTTCTTTTGCTGTTGTCAATTCGTAGCCTTTTTCTATGAATAGCCGCCGCCCGCTTTCCAGCAGCGCCTTCCGCTTCTGCAGCGCTCTTTCCTGTTTGGGCAGGGATGGGAATTCTCCCGGAAACGGGCCGGCATTTTTATCCGCCATACGCTCACCTCCTAACTCATCATATCATATAAAGAACACCATAGAGAGCTCAAATCGGGAGATAAAAAAACCTGAACTGAAGTTCACCTTATTGTTTGACAGTGGTTTCTTATGGTGCAATAATGAATTTAATTTCACTAGGATAGTCCTTACGTCATAGTTTTTACTGTATGAAAAATTTAACGATAAGGGGTCGCGAAGATGGCAAAAGAGGGAGATACAATCAGATTTAAAAGACATGATCTTTCCATAACCGGAACAGTCGTGAAGGTCAAAGAAGAAAGCGTTCTTGTCCAGATCAGTGATGAGGATGCACTGCTGTTAAAAATTGATACTCCAATCACGGTCGTATCGCATAAAAATTACAAGATTGTCTGAATACACGATATGTATAAAGGCGGCTTAAGATATTAATAGAAGAAAGCTGCTGAGTTTAATTCTTTTGTGTGAAAAATACGCAGGATTTCAGCGATAAAGGTAGAAATGATTTATATGTTTATTCATTCTGCCGATTTATCAAAATTTATACCTGGGAGGATTCTGGCATGGAAATCAGCAAAGATTCAAAGAAATTAGCGGTAGATTCACCTGTTTTGCTAAAAGGGATTGTTAAGGCTATTTATAAAGATACCGTCCATATCCAGATTGGCGGCAAAATCATTGCTCTGCCGGCTTCCAATATGCCCGCCGCTTCCTCTTAACCTGCAGCCTGAGAAGGCTGTTTTTTTAGTGTATAGGAATTTATAAATTGTAAGTCTTGTGAATAAATATCACTTCTTGATCAACGTCCAGCTCCTGCACCCTCGAGGTCACAAGCCAAACCATCCAAAAAGGCAAAGAACGCCTTTCCGTGAGTTTCGTCTTGAGGCCCCCAGGATGGGGATCATGCAGACGTTGCCGCAGGACATGGCGTTCTTGGTCTGCGTTCCATAAGGGTGATCAAGGCGCTTCCGCTTTAGTTCTGGCGTATGCCTCTTTTACCTTGTAAAAGGAGCCGGCATGCCGGCTCCTTTCGGATTCACTTATTCAGAAATTTTTTCAGCATAGCGGAAATCCGGATTGTTGAGAGGGCTGAACCGGATTCCTTTAATATACTCTTTCACAACAGCATTTTGAGAAGAAAAGTAAATTGGGATGATCGGCATTTCATCCATCAGAACAGCTTCAGCCTGATGCAGCAGCTCAAATCTCTTTGATTCATCCTGCTCAATCAGCGACTGGTCGAGCAGCTCATCAAATTCAGGATTGGACCAGTTTGTAAAGTTGCTGGAACTTCCTGAGCTGTATAGATCCAGAACAGGGTACGGATCCAGAAAGTCCCCTACCCATCCCATACGTGCAGACTGGAAATTCTTCTGCTTGAAAGTATCTATGAATGTTTTCCATTCCTGGTTCTCAAGCTTCACTTCCACACCAAGGTTAACCTTGAACATTTCCTGCAGAGCTTCAGCAATCTTTTTGTGGTTGCCTTCTGAATTATATTTCAGGGTGACAGCAGGAAGCTCCTTCCAGCCTTCTTCCTTCATTCCCTCTGCAAGCAATTTTTTGGCTTCGTCAGCATCAAAAGAGTAGTAAGGATCCTTTTCATCCCGGAAGTCCTTTCCTGACGGCCCTTCTACGCCAAATCCAACATAGCCGTATGCAGGCTCTTCTCCGCCTTTGGAAATGTTTTTTGTGATGGCCTCACGGTCGATTGCCATGCTGAATGCTTTCCGGATTTTACTGTTATTAAAAGGCTCTTCATTTACATTGAATGTATAGGTATAGACACTGAATTGCGGCGAGTTAATAAACTCCTTGCCACCCTTTTCCATATCTATCGCATCGGCTGCAAGATTCTTGATTAAATCAATATCGCCGGATTTATACATCTGATACTCAGTGTTGGCATCAGCCACCATTTTAAAGTTTACGGCGTCCATTGTAATGTCTTCGCTGTTCCAGTAATTGCTGTTCTTTTTCAGGGTGAGAAGGTTATTGTGTTCCCATTTCCCGAGTGTATAAGCACCATTGGTAACGATTGTTTCCGGCCCTGCCGCCCAGTTTTCGTTTGCTTCGACAGTTTTCTGATTCACTGGCATGAAGCCCTGGCCCATCAGAACTTTCGGGAAAAACTTGATCGGTGTGTTCAGCTCGACCTTCAGGGTACTGTCGTCAACTGCTGTAATACCAACATCTTCCACAGCACCATTTTTCCTGTTATATTCTTCAGCCCCTTTTATGTAAAAAAAGCTGGATGGATCGTAGGCGCCAGTTTCGGGATTCAGAACCCTTTTCCATGCAAACTCGAAATCCTTTGCTGTCAGCGGATCTCCATTGGACCATTTCTGCCCTTCCCTTATTGTAAAGGTGTATACTTTACCGTCTTCTGAAACATCAACCTTGCTTGCTGCCCCTTCCACAGCATTTCCATCTTTATCATAGCGGTACAAACCTTCATAAAGATTATCGATCACCCAGAAGGAAGTTGTATCAGATGCAAAAGCAGGATCAAGGGTGTAGGGCTCCCCTCCAAGATTAGCATTTAATACTTGTTCTACATCATTTTCTCCGGAAGATGATCCTGCTTTGTCATTGCTGCATCCTGTCAGCGCAGCCAGGGCAAACAGCAGGATAACAAGTGTGACAAGCGATAATTTTTTCATGTCAATATTCCCCTTTCAATTCAATGCTTTAAAGCGATTTAACCCATTAAAATACTAAGAATTATATTTGAAATTTCCCCGCCCTCTCATGCTTATTCCGAAAATGTTCTTTACTTCTTTACCCTGCTAAAAAACCTCCCAGCAAAGACAGGCTGAGAGGAATTTGTTCTCCGCTTATCTTTCCGGTATACCCGGTGGAATTGGCACAGTGTCCACAGACCTGCTGCCGAGGCTTCATCGGGCCAGTCCCTCCGCCTCTCTGGATAAGTGATATAAGATTTTAGCTGGCTGAAATAAAAAATCCCCTTCTGCAGATAGAAGAGGACAGTATGTATGAACAAGATCCCTTCTTATCTGCCAGGCTTCTGCCTGATGGAATTGGCACAGTGTTCGTATGAACCTGCTGCCGAGACTTCTTCGGGCCATACCCCTCCGTCTCTCTGGATAAGAAATTATAGATATATAATTTTTTTCGGTGCACTAAGAATAACCAATTTAGAAAATTTCGTCAACACAAAAGATAATATTCTAACTTTTCTATCTTTTTAAACCAAATATAAAGACTAAATTTCAACCGGGCTTTTCAGTTTCCTGCCTAATAATTCCTGCCTCAAATGCAAACACTAGCTGCATACTGATTGAAGGAGTCTCCCCATGAAAAAGAAAACACCCCTTACATCGGCAGAAATCGCGATGCTCTGGACTACTTATATGAATGACAGCATGTCAAAATGTGTTCTTGGCTATATGATTACTCATGCCTCAGAAGCTGAAATTGGCGCAGCCCTCCAGTTTGCCATTGACCTTTCGAACAGCCACCTGCAGTACCTGGAACCTCTTTTCAAAGAGGAAAAAATGGCAGTCCCGAATGGCTTCGGCAGCGGCGATGTCAATCTTGATGCTCCTAAGCTGTTTTCAGACACATTTTGCCTTGCTTATATCAATCATATGGCGAAAGCAGGAATGCTGGCATATAGCGGCATGCTTGCCATGTGTGCCAGAAATGATATAAGAAAATTCTTTACCGAAGGATTGGCAGAAACAGCCTCGCTCTACAATAAGACTATAAACCTGATGCTGGAAAAAGGGATTTACATAAGAGCTCCATATATATCTTATCCGCATGAAACGGATTATGTGGATACAAAGAAATATTTAAGCGGCCTCAACCCCTTTGCGACTAAAAGGCCTTTGAACGCAGTGGAAATTTCTCATTTGACCGTGAATATACAGACAAATTCCATCGGACTGCAGATTGCCGCAGCTTTTGCACAAACAGCACGGCTGAAAGAAGTACAGGAATTTATGCTGAGAGGAAAAGAAATTTCCCAAAAGCATGTCGGCATTTTTACGAAGACTCTCCTGGAAAGCAATATACAGGCTGTGGGTTCACCTAATATAGCCGTGTACGATACAACGCTGCAGGTATTTTCCGATAAGCTAATGATGTTCCATATGTCTCTGTTAAGTGCAACCGGATCCGGAAATTATGCTACAGCAGGTGTTGCAAGCCAGCGTTCTGATGTAGCTGCCTGCTACCAGCGGCTTGCTGTTGAGATTGCCCTATATGCTAAAAGCGGAGCAGACATAATGATCAAGCACGGCTGGCTGGAGCAGCCTCCCGGAACGACAGACCGTGATGCATTGGCTAAAAGAGGAACACCCTGAACCCCTCTGTATAAGCGGGGTTTTGCGCTGTCTTGTTTTTACCTTTTGGGCTGCTTTCTTCCTTGATTTATTACAAACTATAGAAACAGCGGATAAGCGAGGAGCAGGAATAAGGACTCTAAGCAAAATATCTTAAGGATCCAGCTGGGAGAAAGTTTTAAGACTGAAAAAGGGACATCAGGCAAATCTAAAAAAGATACCACTAAGAGGAGGGCTTCTCATGACACAGTCTAAAAAGCAGGAAGAAAGACAGTGGCGGCAAAGAAAAGAAACTCAGCATCCGCATGGCAAAGTAAAGCCATTTGATCAGCTGGCTGATGAAGCCGGGAAAGACGGACGCTCCTGATTAAAAAGGGTCCGGGACATAGTCCCGGCCTTTATTGTGATTTTCAATTCCTTACGGGTGGGGCAGTTGCCAATAAACCGGGAAACCTGCTAATCAAATCCAAAAGTTGCTAATATATGGATAAAGTTGCTAATATATGGATAAAGTTGCTAATAAAGCCAGTACTCCTAATAGCACATGCAGTGAAAGCGCAAAACAATTCTAAATCTGCTTCCATTCCTCCCGCCTTTCAAAAATCCAGACAAGCATTTCTGCATTAAGGGTGAACAATTCCTTATTTTTTGAAAAATAGGCCATAAAAATCAGCTGAATGCAAAGCATCATATCCCACAAATGCTTTTTTTCGCGGGCCAACAGTCCGATCGATTCACCATAGTGACTGAAAAGTTTTTTTGAAAAAAGCACCCACAGTCCCCTTTTCGCTTCTTTATCAAAGATCTCGCATAATACACTGGTCGCACAATAGCAAATATCAAAGATTCTATGGCTTACTACAGCGATTTCAAAATCAATCATGCCTGAAAACTTGCCTTCTTCAAAAAGAATGTTGTAAAAATGTGCATCGCGATGAATTAGCTGCCTGGGAAGCGTGTCCGACAAATTTCTGACAGCCGGCTCTATAGCAGCAATAATCTCTTTTATAGAATCCCCCCTTGCCAATGGGCTTTTCATCACCTCAGGGACTGCAAAACCATAAACGGTTTTATAAAGGTCCTTCTCCGGATAGCCAATTTGGATCTTATCCATTTCAGCATGAACGGCCGCGATTGCGGATGCCAGCAGCTGTGGTGCTTTTTCAGATATCAGCACTTCATCAGCCTTATAGTTTTTCCCTTTGCAATAGGTGTAGAGGCTGTATTGCTCTTCGCTATAAATAAAGGAGCTTGAGCCATCTAAAGCAGATATCAGCTGGTGGGCGGGTATACCCTTACCTTCTAAGTTCTGAAGCAGTTCAGCTTCTCTTTCCAAACACATTCCGTTTGTCTTTTTAAGAATATAGCGTTTCCCATCCTCTGAATGCAAAAGTGCAACCCGGTCAGTCAGCTCCTCTTCCTTGGTTATTTTTAGCCTAAACTGGCTTTCAACAGCAGAAATTCTGTTCATTCATTCCACTTCCCTAAGCGTTTTTTGAAATATATTCAAAAAAAGCTCAGTCTTATTCTGCAAAAAAACAGGAATTTTGTACAATTTCCCCGCAGGCAAGGATATGCGAGTATAATAAGGGAGGCAGTTTGCCACGCTGTCTTATATAGGTCATTTTTGGGGGATCACATTTGATTACTTTGCTGAAAACGCTTTTAATAAATATGACGATACTGTTCTCATTTACCTTTAATGCAAATCTATTTTTTCCATTCCAGCTGAAGGAGCTTCTTTCCTTTAAGCATAAGCTTACCTATGGGCTGATTGGCTCTCTGGGAGCAGTCTTTTGCATGCTGTATCCTATTGAGACGCTTGGTGACACACACTTTGATTTCCGGATGATCGCTATACTGATTATTTCGCTCTATGCCGGGCCTATACCCGGCCTCATCGTTGTGCTGGTCGTCTCGCTGATCAGAATGGCGATTGGCGGACCATTTATGCTGACCGGCATTGTGGTTTCTCTTCTAGCCATGCTGATCGGACTCGCCTTTCGGAAGAAGTACATCGAAACTTCGTATAAATTGCTTGTAAGTTCTGCAGCTTTTGCTGTTTATGCGTTCCTATACATCCTGATCATTTATTTTAAGATCAGGTTTTTGGATGCATCGTTTTATCTCATGTATTTTTCAGCCTTTTATATTACTTTTGGCAGTATGATACTGATTATCGAAAGACTCATTAAGACAAATAAGCAGATAGAAGAGGTTGTATATCTGGATAAACTGACGATGGTAGGACAGATGGCCGCTGCCATTGCCCATGAAATACGGAACCCGCTTACCACCGTCAGGGGATTCATCCAGTATTTAAGCGAAAAAACTACGGATGATCAGGTTAAATCCTTTTCCCCTCTCATATTAGAGGAATTGGACAGAACCAACAAAATTATTACCGATTATTTAAAAATCGCCAAACCTGAACAATTCAATCTGACTGTCATGAATTTGGAAAAAGTGATCAGGGATAGTGTAGACCTGCTCCGTCCGCTGGCGAATTATATTAATACAGCGATACTATTTGATGAAGATGGACATCATTTTGTCCGCGGTGATGAGCACCATCTGAAGCAGGCAATCATGAATGTAATAAAGAATGCCATTGAATCGACAGAAAAGGACGGCCTGATTAAAATCACCATCCAGCCTAATCAGCTCGCAAATATAGTGTCCCTTAAGGTTTCTGACAATGGAATCGGGATGACAGACGAACAGCTGAGAAAGATAGGCCTTCCTTTTTACACAACAAAGTCTAAAGGAACTGGGCTTGGGAGTATGGTGACGAATAAGATCATCAGGGAAATGGATGGAAGGATAGAATACGAAAGTGAAGTGGACAAGGGCACTACCGTCACTATCACACTGCCGCTGCAATTGATTCCAGAACAAGCTGCACAGTGTGTCAAATAAGCTACATATGCTGCTGAATAATAACGTGTATAGTTAAGAGAAGCCAGAATTGGGAGATTATGATGCTTAATAATTTATACGAACCGGATTTCATCTCTTTTTGTCAAACAGCCACCCCTCTTGAAATGGTCACAAGGCTTACAGGAGGAAAAGTGCGCGGACTGGAAAACCTGGCACTCAGGTCCCTGAACAGCCGGAGACAGCTGCCAAAGGAAGTCGTCAATGTCCTGCTTGTTTATTTTTATGACTCATATGCCCATGAGGTATACGACCGGAACAGCCTGGCGCGGCTGTATGATTACTGGGCGACAAAGCGTGTCCGCACCTTTGCAGCTGCACGCGATATGACGACAGTGGATATAAGAACAATACTTAATAAATAGAAACAGCCTTTTCAGAGGCTGTTTTTTTGCATTTTCCCACATTCTCTCCACCCGGCTTCATAAAAAAACTGCTTCTGAACATGCTATTAACAGGCCTTTTTTATTTTCTATTTAGGATGTGTTGAATTTTCCCATTGAATTTGGGTCACTTATCCCAATACCACATGAAACATTAATATAGCATTTATTAAAAGAAGGGATTGAAGAGCGATGAGACGAAGCGCCTCAGACAGAAAAATATTATGGTTGATTTCTCTTATTTCAATCTGCATCCTCTTTGTCACCCTCAGGAAACCGCCCATCAAAGACTGGCTTCTGGCATACCTATTCAATGCGTACACAAATGGAATCATTGATAAATATGTTGTCAGCAAGAAGTTTGTTTCTTATCCTGTCCGTTTTTTGCCAAAGCTGAGTGATATCAATATACTATTTGACTACCTTTTTTACCCGACCGCCTCCCTGCTTGCCAACCAGATGACAAGCAGGGACAAAGGTGCGCTTCTTTTTATTAAAATGATTGTCATTACTTTTATCATGTTCCGGATAGAGTCTTGGGCTGAGCGCAGAACAAAACTTGTCAAATGGCAGAAAGGATGGACAGGATATCATTCATTTGGCGCACTTACGATCAAGTCGCTTCTGAACAGGTATATCATAGAAATGATTCGAAAGATCGACCATAATCAGCAGAAAGAATTTACGAATAAAATCAGGCAATAAATTTCCATATTTCTTCCTTAGAAGGGTTTCATACTTGTCCAGGCGGGTATTATTGAAGTGTATTGAAAATCTCAGGAGGAGTTGAATCAGAGATGTCAATGATCGAAAACCCATTCAAGGCAGAAACTGATGCAGCCGCCATTCGGTCAGGTGAAGTTGAGCCCAAAAAAATGGTTATCAGCCTATCAGGAAGCAGTTCTGTCGTCCCTCCTTCTACAAAAGGAACAGCTCCCGAATTTGATATTTTCGGGACAGGATTAAATGAATACCGCTAATAAACTATTTCTCCCCCCAGCCTTCTAAGAAGGCTTTTTTTTGTAAAATTCTTCTTTGGAAAAAAGTGCAGGAATAAAATTATTATGTAAACAGAGAAGAACAAGCAGCTGCCTCTCTTTCCTAATTACTGTTCAAGATCCAGGCTGTTTGAATTGCGAAGAATTTCTTTCATCTGGCCGCGCAGGGACTTGGGAAGACTGTCAGCACCTTAACCAGACATGGCATCCTAATTAGAAATTTAATAGGTGATGCAGCTTTATGCGGCTTATACGGCTGCAAGAGGTATTTTTTCTATTTTACAAACAAAACGGATGGCCGGTATCCAGCCATCCGTTTCTTCATTCTATTTTAGCCAAGATCCCTGTTTCGATAGCCGGTAAAGCCGGCAAGAGCCGAAGCAGCAGCTGCACCTATCAGCAAAAGCAGAGCTCCCAAATTAAATTCTTCTGCAGGCAGGGATGGAACATACCCAAATGGAGACATCTTCTCAAGCCATTCTGGAAATTTCAGCAGGCTTCCCAAATAAACAATGACGAAAGAATAGCCGAGGATAATCCATATGAGCCCGGTCAGCTTTGGCAGGTATCCCAGCAGAAAGACCGCGGCGCCTGCCATCAGCCAGACAGCAGGCAAATATACAATCCCGGCACCCAGCATCCTTCCATATGGAATGGGATCCTCCATAACGGACACTGCCGCCAGCCAAAGTCCACAAATAGCAAGAATCTGCATGATAACGCTAGAAATCAGGGATAGGCAGAAATAGCTTCCAACCAGCCTGAGCCGAGAAATGGGTTTTGACAGCAGGATATCGAGTCTGCCGTTTTTCTCCTCGCTCTTAAGCCTTAAAAAGACGACCAGGGTCGGGATACATGTGATCATAGAAATGACGGACATCAGCATTGACATGAATTGTTCTGTCAGTGATATTCCGCTGGAAGGGTCAATCATATTCTTGAGCAATTCATTTTGGGTAAAAAAAGACTCCAGATCCCCGAACACAGATCCATAGGAAACCCCAAGGATAAACATACTTGCTGCCCATGAAATAATGGCAGTCCGCTGCAGCCGGAAAGCCAATGCAAAAGGCCGCGACAGAAGCGGTGAGGCATTTTTCTTTCCTGGTCCTGATGGCAGGAGACCTGAATCAATATCGCGTTTCAGATTGAAATAAAATGCAGCTGCTGTTATCAGGACGCCCGCTATGACTGTAAGGATGACAGGAAACCAAAAGTCATTCACGTATACTTCAGTGAACACTACCCAGCCGAGCGGCGAAAACCAGGAAAGACTGCCTCCGCTTATATCCCCTATAGCGCGGATCAAGTAGGCGAAGCCCAGAACAGCAAGGGACAAGCCGGCTGTTCCCCTTGCATTATCTGAAAGCTGGGCGGACAAAGCAGTAACCCCTGCAAAAAAGATGCCTGCTGCACCGATCGCAGCTCCATAAAGCATTGAACCTTCAAGCCCCATCCCCTCGATTTGCAGGCTGTAAAGACCTAAACCGGTGATAATGGCCAAAACAATATTCACAGCAAATAAAACAATGACAGCTGCTGTAAGATTGGCCATTCTGCCGACAGGCAATGAACGGATCAGCTCAATCCTTCCCTCTTCTTCATCATTGCGTGTATGCCTCGCCATCAGGAGGATGCTCATAATGGCTGCAGTGATGCTTGTGAACAGGAGCATCTGATGGGCCATCATCGGGCCGGCAGTATAGTTTTCCAGTCCAAAGCCCGGTCCTACCATTGCAGTCATAGCCGGATTCTTCATGGTTTCTGCAATGGCCAGGCGTTCAGCATCTGACTTGTATAAATCAGTAAAAGCTGAAGCAGTCGCTATGGTTACCCCTGCAAGCGCTAAAACCCAGACGGCTGCCCTAACCCTGTCCCTCCTGAGCAGGAATTTGATTAAAAGTCCGGTCCTGCTGAATAGTCCCTTTACCATTCAGTTCCCCTCCTGCTGTGGTGCAGCTTTATAATGGCGCATGAACAATTCTTCTAATGCGGGCGGCATGCTTTCCAGCTTGGTAATGCCAAACTGGCTGATATATTGAAGAATTGCACCGAGTTCTTCAGCATCTGCCTTCAGCGAAATACTTCCTCCATCGGCCTTAAGTTCATGAACCCCTTTTAGGCTGCCTAGACCGGGCACGTTATTGATGGTTTGAAAAATCAAATGTGTCCGGGTCAGGTGGCGGAGCTTGGCAAGTGAACCCGTTTCAATAATTTCTCCCTGTCGTATGATGCCGACCCGGTCGCACAGCTTTTCCACCTCGGAAAGAATATGGCTTGATAAAAGAATGCTTTTCCCCTGATTTTTCGCTTCAATAACGCATTCCTGAAAGACTATTTCCATCAATGGGTCAAGTCCTGAAGTCGGTTCATCCAGGATAAACAGCTCCGCGTCTGAAGAAAAGGCTGAAACAAGAGCGACTTTTTGCCGATTGCCTTTTGAATAGGTCCTGCTTTTTTTGGAAGGATCCAGGTTGAATTTCTCCAGCAATTCCCTTGTCCTTTTTTTATCGGCAGCTCCCCTTAGCCTTGCAAATAAGTCTATTACCTCTCCCCCTGTAAGATTTGGCCATAAATTGACATCTCCAGGTACATAGGCAATCTTTTTATGAATATCGACAGCATCTTTCCAGGCATCCCTTCCAAACAGTCTTGCTTCCCCAGAGGTTGCCTTCAGGATACCAAGCAATATTTTAATCGTGGTAGACTTCCCGGCTCCGTTCGGTCCAATGAAGCCGTACACTTCGCCCTCATTCACATCAATATTGATCTCATTCAAGGCTGTAAACTTCCCAAACCTTTTTACAAGACTTTTCGTTTCTATTATGGCCATTTCCATTCCCCCTGCTTCTGTTCTTAATGCCACTTGAAGATATGAATTATTTTTATCGATTGAGTTCATAATACATATAAATTTTACTTCTTACAAGAGTTTATGAACTATTTTATTTGTTATATTACATAAATTTCATTACAATAAGAATGAGGTGAAGAAATTGGACGGTTTTCAGCGCAGAAAAGAACAAAAACAGCGCCACATACTTGAGGCAGCCCTCAAACTGTTTATGGACTCAGGAATTCATAAGGTCTCCATATCAGAAATTGCGAAGGAAGCGCATGTATCACAGGTGACCATTTATAATTATTTTGAAAGCAAGCATCAGCTTATCCATGAGGTATTCCTCTATTATGTTGACAAAGCTACCAATGAATTTGAGCAGCTAATCAGCAGTGCAGCAGCATTCCCGGAGAAAGTGAAAAAAATTATTTTCAATAAAAAGGAAAATGCCAATGGCATCCATGAAGAGTTTTATCATTACTTGATGAAGGAGTATTCCGAGGAAGGCAATTATATAGAAAAAATCTATGAGGAAAAAGCCATCCCTCTTTTCAATGAACTGTTCAAGCAAGGGCGTGAGCAAGGATATATCAATCCTGATCTTTCGTTTGAAAGCATGCTGTTCTACGTACAGATGATGAAGGATTATTTTCAGCGTGAAGATGTATACAGCAAGGCTTTGCCGCTGACTGAGGATATTACAAATATTTTTTTCTATGGAATCATAGGGAAAAAGGAAGGCCGCTAAAGCTGTCTTCCTTTTTCAATTGGTTCCGGCTGAATTGCCTTTATCATGAAAGTTTGTCCTTTCAGCTGCATATATATAGGCTGTTCCTTCTTTTAAGGGACAATCTAAACAAGAATGGGCAGATGATCATGACCGGTTTGATTTTAATTTTTTTTCTTGTTCTGCTGCTGCCATTTACGCTGAAAGCTGTGGAGCACAATCTGGAGATTTTCCTCTTTTCGATGGGAATTCTTGCAGCTTTTATAAGCGGGATATTCGATGGGGAGTTATTTCTGAAGGCTGCCGGCGACCCTGTTAAAATCACTGCGGCTGTCCTGGCGGCTGGTCTGCTGTTCAAATGGCTGAAGCGGCCGCTTGAAAGGATCATCATGGGGATAAGCAGAAGAATGCCATTCAGGCTGTTTTCGGCTATGACAGTTGTCGTGCTGGGACTCGTTTCCAGCATTATTACTGCAATCATTGCCGCCCTGGTGCTCGTCCTGATTGTCGGCGCTCTCCGGCTTGAACGGCAGGCAGAAGTTCGCTTCACGGTGCTGTCCTGCTTTTCCATCGGATTGGGGGCTGCCCTTACGCCGATTGGAGAACCTCTATCGACCATAGCCATTTCAAAGCTGAATGAGGACTTTTTTTTCCTGGTAGAGCTAATTGGACCGGAGGTAATTGCAGCCCTCCTTGCATTAGCGATTATGGCCATGCTCCTTATCCAGCCTCCTGAAAAACGGCCCGGAAGCTTCCGCAAAGAATCCGGAAGTGAAACATATGAAGAAATACTGGTAAGAAGCATGAAAGTCTACCTGTTTGTCATGGGGCTGACCTTCCTTGGCGCAGGCTTTGAGCCGCTGATCAAGCATTATCTGATTGGCCAGAGCCCATTTCTTCTTTATTGGGTCAACATGATATCGGCCATCCTTGACAACGCCACCCTTGCAGCAGCAGAAATCAGCCCTTCCATGGACCATTTTACGATTCAGTCCATCCTTCTCGGGCTTCTGATTTCCGGCGGCATGCTGATTCCCGGGAATATCCCTAACATCATCTCTGCAGGGAAGCTGAAAATCACCAGCAAGGAATGGGCACGGTTCGGGGTCCCGGTCGGACTGCTTACCATGTTTGCCTACTATCTGGCCATTATGTGGCTGGAACATAGTTAAGAATCCCTTTATGCTGGGATTCTTCTTTTTTATCCTCCTATTAACAGCTTTTTTAAAGCTTCGCTGCCATTATCTAACCTGCCAAAGCCCTCCCGCTTGTCACTGCTGAGTATGTCTGCATTCTTGCCATTGAACCATATGTGGTATGTGGTTATAGTTTCAGGTTCATTTTTGTCCTCTGTAAAAAAGAAATCTGCCTCGGCATCCGGTTCTCTTTCCATTTCAGGCTTCATGTTCGGTACCCATTCTATCTGGGACATTTTCTCCTCTATGCTGTTTTTCAATTCTTCATCCACCAGGATGCTTTCCTGTTCCTTTCCCTTCTCAAAGATATCGATCCGTGTCAACTCCCCATATTTCTGATCATGGCAGCCTGTCAGCAGCAAGAGAGCAAAGATCCAGATGACATTCCTAAAAGCACCCTTCTTCTTCACCATCTCTTTATTGATCATCTGAGCCTTCAATCTGGCCCCAATAATAAAGAAAGCCTGCGGAAGACAGCATTGCCAGCAGGATCAGCATCAGATTCATACCAGCACCTCCATTATTTCAGGCATTTTTTTATCCTCCTCCAGAACATACAGCTTTTCCTCATAAAGTTTTAGCAGTTCCACTATTTCCGGCTTGCTTACTGTTTCGAAATACCGGTTCCACCTGAACATTTTCCTGAACATTTTAAATGTCGGCTTGTAGTTTGCTTTTTCCAGATGAAGCTTTTGCTTAATGAACCGTTTAATGATTCTATAGGTTCTTTGGCTATAAGGGGGATCCAGCAGAATGATCCGGTCTGCCTGCCTAAGGCTTTCCTTAACCCAGGTGTGGTGCACCCCTTCAATGATCCAGCTGTCAGAAGCAATAATTTCCTGCAAAAGAGCATCCCTTTCCTTTTCAGTTCTTCGCCTGTCACCGTGCGGCCCTCTTTCCCATACCACATTGTCCAGTTCATAATGGGGAACTGCGAGCTGGGCAGATAACTTTCTGGCCAAGGTTGTTTTGCCGCTTCCAACAGAGCCGATAACATGGATTTTTCTATTCACTTTCATTGAGCCTCTCTTTCTATACCTCTTCCAGGAGCTCTTGCTTCCCAAACAGCTTAAGCAGAAAATCCCTGTCCTCAGGAAAAGAAAGCGGGATCCTCTTAAGCTCTTCTGCGCCAATCCAGGAGATATCATAAATAAGTCCATCAGGGTCCTGGATAACAGGGCTGCCGCCAGCTATTTTAATTTCAAAATAACTCACTTCCGAAAATTCAGTCTCTTTCACGAACAAAGGCCGGATGATTTCAGCCAAATAACCTGTCTCCTCCAGCACTTCCCTGATACAGCATTCCTCACTGCGCTCTTCCTGCTCCTGCCCGCCCGAGGGAACTGACCAGCGTTTTTCTTCTTCAGGGGTTCCCTGCAGGACCATCAGCAGTTTACCATTTTCAATACAAACACCAGCTGAACCAATCCACTTCTTCATTTTCCTTCCTTGTACCTCCCATATACTGCTATATCAATATGCATTTCGATAATGAATGTATAAGTCCTTCTTTTTTGAGGAAAAAAAGAGCAAAGAAAAAAACAGAGGATATTCACTCTGCTTTATACCATATGTCCCCATATTTCATGGAGGCGTTTCTTTTCTTCTGATTTATCCAGATATTCAAAAAGGCCCAGCATATTTCCCCAGGGATCTGTAAAAGTGCCCCATTTTACCGGTACCCCGCTGCGGGACTGTATTAAAAAGGGTTCTATCTTTAATTCATCCATCAGCCGCTGTCTTTCTGCTTCAATATTCTTGACTCCGAGGCGGATAGGCCCGCTTCCTTCTGCAGTATTCCCTGTGGCCAGCTGCAGCCAGCTGCCAGGCACAAGCTCCCACTCGGCAAACCCTTCATGCGGAATAAAGTCAGGCGCTCTGTTGAGAAGTATGGTATACCAGACCTGGCCTCTATTTATATCTGCCACTCGCAGCTGAGTGGTCATCTCAATGTACATATTGAACCTCCTCCTGGCGTTTTATCCAGTGTATCAGATAACATCTGTGAGGAGTTCTTCCCGATTGCTGTTTATTTCAATCAATTTAGATGACTTCACTAATCACTGGTTTAACGGCTGGATATGCACTATTGTATATTTTTTACTCCACTTGCTCTATGAATCAAGGCAGACGATCTGCTAAAAAGAATGGCAGCAATAAAAACAGCGATTGGCACTTGTAAAATACCGGTCAAGTATTTTGACAGTTCCCTGAAGGTTCCTTTGCTTTGCAATCGATGCGGTCAGCTCTCTCCGAATCTCCATAAGTTTATCAAGCGGAATACTTTCAGAAAGCAGAAAGTCTTCAATGCTTTCGGTCAGCCATCCTGCCGTTTTACCCTGGACTGGCAAGGAAAGTATCTTACTTAATAGCCTTCTTTTTTGTACAGTCCCGCGGGAACAGCAAGGACAGATTATTTTCTGCGAAATTTCTTCCAAGAGCCGATCCCCCTTCTCTTTTATATACGAATAGCTTATATGCTTTTGAAGAAGATTTCTGTATGCTTAACGGAGGATTTTTTACATTTATGTTACAAATTTTCCTAGTCCTATTGTACGAGCCGGGCTTTCTTATCCATACAGATAACGGCTTATTATTAATTTTACAGATGATGAATGAACGTATGATTCAGTGCGTATCTTTTATAAGAATGATATACCTTCAAATTAAAAAAATAGTTTTCTGCAGAGGCTGGAAAGCTAGTATTGAAGAGTTTAGATGCTATAATTAAATAGTAATATCATTTTATATTTCTTATATAACAGCTGCTGTTTAATAAGAATCAGAGGGAGCACATGAATGGAAAACTGGAGAAATATTTGGGTTAAGACTGGTGCAAAGCGGATTATCATTTTTGCAATCATCCTCTTGCTCCTTATATCACTGCACAGCATGATCAATATCATCCTGCTGACCTTTATTTTTTCCTTTTTAATGGACCGGCTGACCACCTTGCTTACAGACAAGTGGAACCTTAACCGGCCGCTGGTGGTAATGTTTTTATACTTCGTTTTAATTGGAGGCCTGACACTCGCTGCCATAAATTATTTGCCTGTCATATCACGGGAAGTAACACAATTGATTGCCCAGCTGCAGGCGTTTTATCTGCACCCCCATGAAAATGGATTCATTAATTATATTGTATTGTTCATTGAACAAAATGATATCAACAAATATCTTGAGCAAGGGTTTACGTTTTTGCTGAAATATTTTACCGACATCAGTAAAATCGGCATGCAAGTACTGATATCCCTGCTGCTCAGCCTGTTTTTCCTTCTGGAAAAGAAAAAACTGATAGATTTCACCTTAAAATTCAAGACGAGCAAAGTCGCTGCTTTCTATGATGAAATCGAATATTTCTCGAGGAAATTCTCCATGACATTCGGAAAAGTCATTGAAGCTCAGTTTGTTATCGCCATCGTTAACTGCCTCCTGACGACATTGGCTCTATGGATCATGGACTTCCCGCAGCTGGTAGCCCTTTCTTTGATGGTATTAGTCCTTGGGCTCATCCCTGTGGCAGGTGTCATTATCTCTATGATACCGCTGACCATTATAGCCTATTCCATAGGCGGATTCATGCTTGTCGGCTATATCATCCTGGTCGTCATGGTCATCCATGCTATTGAAGCTTATATCCTTAACCCGAAGCTGATGTCTTCCAAAACAGAACTTCCCGTTTTTTATACCTTCATTGTACTCATCTTCTCAGAGCATTTCTTCGGAATTTGGGGTCTGATCGTCGGGATACCTGTATTTATGTTTCTGCTGGATATACTGGGCGTCAAAGAAATTGCCCCTAAACAAACAAAGCAGGCCCGCGTAAGCTGACCTGCTTTTTCTCTGGCCAAAAAGGATGCACCCTATGGCTGCATCCTTTTTAACATGCTATGAAACTCTCTTTACTTCAATATACAGGACCTGGTGCCCGTCTTTTTCTGTAATTTTGAAAATAAACCCTTCTGCTTCCACTTCTGTTCCAACTTCAGCATCGAAGTCCTGGGAAAGGACCCAGCCGCCAATCGTATCGATATCATCACTTAACAGTTCAATTCCGAGAAGGTCGTTCACGTCCTCAAGCAGCATTTTAGCATCAAGGATGTATTCACCTTCCTTCACCTTCCGGATTTCAGGAACTTCATCGTCATCAAATTCATCCCTGATTTCTCCAACGATTTCCTCAAGGATATCTTCTACCGTAACGAGTCCTGATGTTCCGCCATACTCATCCATTATAATCGCAATATGGGTCCGTTCTTTCTGCATCTTTACGAGCAGATCATGAATCGGTATATTTTCAATCACATGCATGACAGGCTTGACGAACTCGGACAGTTCGTGAATCATACCGTCATCCAAAATTTTTGCAGTGAGAAATTCCTTCACATTAACATAGCCGATGATATGATCTTTATCTCCATTGACAACAGGATAGCGGGTATAATTCTCCTCTTCCACCGTTGCCATGATTTCTTCAAAATTATCTTCAATACTGATCGTAATCATTTCGGTGCGTGGCACCATAATCTCTTTTGCAACTCTTTCATCGAATTCGAAGATATTGTTAACGTATTTCAGTTCGTTCTGGTTGATTTCACCGCTCTTATAGCTTTCTGACAAAAGCAGCCGAAGTTCTTCCTCTGAATGGGCAAGCTCATGCTCGGATGCCGGTTTCAGGCCAAAAAGACCGACTAGCAAACGGGCAGACCCGTTCAGGAACCAGATGAAAGGATACATCAGGCGGTAAAACCAGATGATGGGCCTCGCAAAGAGCAATGTGATTTTTTCAGCCTTTTGAATGGCAAGAGTCTTTGGTGCAAGCTCCCCTACGACAACATGCAGGAAAGTGGCAATAGCAAACGCAAAGGCCAGAGTCAGAATATGGGAAAGCGATTCGCTTACTTGGAAATATTCAAGCACAGGGTGCAGTATAACTTCAAATGTCGATTCTCCAACCCAGCCGATGCCCAGTGCTGTCACGGTAATGCCGAGCTGGCAGGCAGAAAGATACTCATCAAGATGAGTCACGACTTTTTTGGCAGCCAGTGACCCGTTTTTCCCTTCTGCAATAAGCTGGTCAATCTTAGAGGATCTTACTTTAACGATTGCAAATTCCGTCGCTACGAAAAAGGCGGTCAATGCAATTAAAATAGCAAAAATGATCAAGTTAATAGTGGTCAATGAATAGCCTTACTAAGTAAGGCGTACACCTCCTGGAAAATTAGGGTCATGACCGCTGCTTATCCCCTGTCAGTTGATCAGGCAAGTCAGGAGAAATATTTTTATCACTCTGATTTTATAAGACTATTAGGCGCTGGTGTCGGCAGCAGCCTTTAATCCATTACTTAAGCCGAATCCCGGCCAGGCTGCAGCGGCAATTCAATTTAGAACGTACAGGTTTCAGCAAACTAAATTTGGTGTAATAGTTTACAGAACCCCTTGCATCATAGGTTGCTGTTGAAAAGCCAAGCTGCTTTAATTGCTCGTTCCCAAATGAATCACCCCCTTACCGGCACGTTATAGTTAGTTCTTATTTTACTGTCATTTTTGGCCGGTGGCAATCTATTAGCCCTTCTGTCCATTAAATGTTCAAAAATGATAAATCAAAGCCAGATGGTTAAGCTAAATATTGGACAAACCATTTGGAAAAAATGGAGAGGTGACAAGATGTCTTTTATCCAATTGTTGAAAAAAGGAAACAAATCATCCGGCATCGCTGCGATCGGCAATACTGTCCTTACGATTGCAAAAGGGATAGCTGCTGCAATAAGCGGCAGCGGTACAATGCTTGCAACCACGCTTCACTCTGCAGCAGATGCTCTCAATCAGGGCTTTGTATTCATTGGCAGTGCCCTTGCTGAAAAGGAGCCGACGAAAAGATTCCCGACCGGCTTTGGGCGTGTTGTCAACCTGTTTGTGCTGGTTGCGGTGATCGTCATCGCAATCATGGCCTATGAAACAATCCACAAAGGCTGGGAGCTGATCCAGCACCCAAAAGAGTCCACCAATATCCTGCTTAATATTGCCATCATGCTTTTGGCAATAGGGGTTGACGGCTTCATTCTATTGAAGGCGATGAAGGAAATCAATCATGAAACCCGCAGTGAGGCCAAAGGCTTTGCCATTGTCACGACTGCTTTCAAGAATAATGGCCTGGCATCACCGCCGACCAGACTTGTGTTTTATGAAGACCTGATTGCCACATTTGGCGCACTGCTGGCCCTTGTCTCCATCCTGCTTGCTCACTTTACCGGTTTTTATTTTCTGGATGGTGTCGGAACGATACTGATCGGCTTACTGCTCACAGGGATTGCCGTTAAAATCGGCTATGAAAATACTATCGGACTGATCGGGGTAGCAGCCCCGAAGGTCGTTGAGGACCGTGTAGCAGATATGATCCTTTCCGATCCTGATGTGGTGGATATCATGGATATGCGCATCCTGCAGGAAGGCAGGCGCTTCCATGTAGAAAGCTATATTGAGCTAAGGGCCGGCCTCTCACTGGCAGATGCTGATGATATCAAATTCAGAGTCCGCGACCTGCTGCTGACAGATACCGATATCGGCGATGCCACACTTGGCATACTGGAAACAGACAATGTCCAGACCTGGAAAGATGAAGACGAGTAAATAAAGAAGAGGGAGACCTCTTCTTTATTTATTTGGGCCGATTGTGATAGCCTCTTTCGCCATAAGGCTGGAAATGCTCATGCCATTTCTTCTCAAGCTCTGCCAGTGCTTCCTTTTCACTGTAATACGGGTCGTCACTCGGCTTTAGAACCTCAAGCACCGAGATTTCGAAAACATCCTTCCCAAATCTCCTCCAATCTTCCTGAAGAGGCTTATTAACATAGGACCCTGTTTCCAGACTGAATTTCAGACCGTTCAATGTCTTAATATTTCTGGTGCTGCCAATAAACATTTTTTGGCTGTGTTTGTTTTTTATTTGAAAGACACCTGCTTCCACCGGCACTTCCATGAATTGATTTTTCAGTTCCTTTTTCCGGTTCATATTCTTTCCCCCATCTTTTATTTTTTCAGCCAATAGGCGCTTCCATCGGCCTTTCTGTCCAGCAGGCCGTATTCAATCAAATATCTTCTGATCAGAGCATAGTCTTCATAAATGCCCTCTATAATGCTGTTTAACTCTTTTTCCATGTACACTTTGCCATCCTCCAGAAACTTGCTGATCTCTCTTATCACTGCCAGCCGCTGTTTTTCTTTTGGCGGAAATTTTTCAAGGCCGCCTTCGATGCCTCCGGGAAAGAATTTATCAACGATTTTCTGCTGTTCTTCCTCTGTAATGGCATATCTGTCATCAACCATCGATGCATGTTTATGAGGTGGTATAAAAGCCGGCGCATACTTGTCCTTTTCTCTCAAGAGCTCCATGATGGCTAGGAATGTCTTCGCCTGCCTCTCTTTTTCCTTTAGAGCAAAACGATGATGCCTGATTGTAGAAGCGCTTCCAATGCCCATTTCTGCCTGCACCTCTTTATCCCGCATTCCCTGATAAAACAAATTCAAAAGCTGGCTCTGATGCTCTGTCAGCCCGGTCCATTTCTTGTCAAGACCCAGCAAATAGTCAAACACCGAGGAATGTGATCTCTCGATATGAAGCCGCGTATATCTCTCTGCTTCATACAAGCGGTCTTCATATGGATAAACAACACCCTTTTCAAATTTCTCACCGCATAACAAGCAAAGAAAGCTCTCTTCTTCTTCTCTGTATCCTTTTTTTATTTCCTCGAGACTTGCCTCCCAAAGGCTTGCAGATGTATCCTGCATTCAAATACCTCCAATAACTTGCAGATTCACTTATAAACTTTTTTTAAAAACGTTGAATGTTATACAAACAATATATACCTTTGTTTGTTATTAGTCAATAAAAAACGGCCATCCTCTACTGGATAGCCGAAAATCCTTATAAATTATTCCCTGTCAGATAGCCTAGAAAGGCGAGAAAAATTCCGAAAACATATGTAATGCCAATGTACAGGAAGAGTGCTTTTTTCTTTTGTCCGATATGCAGCTGCATGGTTTCAAGCTTTAATGTTGAAAAGGTGGTAAAGGCACCCATAAACCCGGTGCCGGCGAATAAAAGATAACTCTGATCCAAATGAGCTCCTGTCAGCAGGCCAAGCAAGAAGGCACCAGACAGGTTGACGATGATCGTTCCAACAGGAAGGGTTTTATCTTTACTGTTATATTTCCGGCTTAGGGCAAACCGGGCCATGCTCCCGAAAAATCCGCCCATGCCTACCAGTGCAAAATGGAAAATACTCATATGGCCCCCTCCTCCTTAGCTATCCTGAATCCAAGCCGGCTGAAAAACATTCCGCCGATCATGCTGAAGATGATATAAAGGATTCCGAGGTATGCATGTCCCTTGTTAAATAAATCGACAGTTTCCACACTTAAAGTTGAAAAAGTCGTGAATGATCCGACAAAACCCGTGCCAATAGCGGCCATAAGCCCAGGAGTGACTTTCATTTTTTTGAATACACTGGTTGTCAGCCAGGCAAGCAAAAAGCTGCCGGCCAGATTGCAGGCCAGTGTGCCGTAAGGAAAAACATTCTCCACAAACAGGCTGATCCCTATCCAGTATCTCAGCATGCTGCCTAACAATCCGGCGAGTCCGACATATATATAAATCATAATGATTACTCCTTTATTACTAATAATCTTTAATTGCACCTTTTAGTATAGCACCTTTTTTGTTGGCCTTTAATATCATGAAAAAACTCCTGCCATTTATGGGAGGAGTTCTTCAGGATTCTTATTCGGCCAAGGATGCCTGAAGAGTAATCAGTTCCCTTGCCAGCTTTTCAATTCTCTCAAGGACAATGGGTGCTGCAATTTCATTGTCCTCATTAAAGTCATTGCTGTGAACAAAAACTGAGCTGGCTGGGGCAGTTCCCTTCAAGTAGGAAATGATCGGCTTAAGCTGATATTCCGCAACAAGAAAGTGCTTGTCAGATCCCCCTGTTGTTAAAACACCGACTGCTTTTGATTTAAAAACATCTACAGCAAGATGATCAAATAGATTTTTCAGCGCCCCTGTAATGGAGGCCTGGTAGATCGGCGTGCCTATTACGAGGAAGTCGGCTTCAGTTATTGTCTGCACAACCTTCCATGTGTCGCTGTTATAATAGGTCAGCGGCTTGCCTGTAACAAACTCAACGTCATAGTCCTTTAAGTCAATCAGCTCTGTCAGGATAGATGGAGACAAGCGCTTTGCCGCAGCGAGTACTTCATGTACAGCCTTTGATGTTTTCGATCCGGTCAGGGATCCTGAAATGCCGACAAGTTTCATAGCCGATTCCCCCCAATGTCAGGTTCTTTTTTAAATTGCAAATTCCTTCAATTCATTATCAATATGCTCTTTTATCAATTGAAAGCACTCTTCTGCCGTCCCTGCAAAAATGCGCTTTCCATTCACTATAGCATAAGGCCGCCTGGCGCACATGCCGCAAAAGGATAGGCAGCTGCTCTCAATAACGGCTACTTCAGGATATTGCGCTTCAAGGAGTCCTTCAAGGTCCAGTTCTGCAATCAGGCTGCCGTCGCAAATCTCCACTACCACTATCCCCATAGCGGCTCACCTCCCTGCTTTTTTAAGCATGATGTCCTTCGTAAAATTCCTCACCAAGGATAATAACCTCGGTTTCAAGGTCCACGCCTTGCTTTTCCTTCACAGTTTCCCTGACATATTCTATAAGTGCCAGATAATCCTTTGCCGTACAATTATCTTTATTAATGATGAAGCCGGCATGCTTTCGGGAGACTTCTGCCCCGCCGATATTTTTTCCTTGAAGGCCGCTGTCCTGTATCAGCTTTCCTGCATAATGGCCTGGAGGACGCTTGAACACACTCCCGCAAGACGGGAATTCAAGCGGCTGCTTGCTTTCCCTTGCCTCCGTGTTTTCTTTCATCCTCGCTGAAATATTCTCCTGGCAATCGATGGACAGATTAAACTTTGCCTTCAGGACGATGAATTTCTTTTCAGCAATAATGCTTTTCCGATAGCTCAGCACGAGCTCCTCTTGCCCCAGTTCCAGGATGCTTCCTTCCTCTGTAAGAACTAGTGTTTTTTGAAGGACATCAGAGATTTGTCCGCCGTAGGCACCTGCATTCATGTAAAGTGCACCTCCAGTCGTCCCAGGGATCCCGCACGCAAATTCCAGTCCTGAAAGGCTGTGCTCCAAAGCTTTGCGGGAAACATCGATGATCCGGCTGCCGGCCTCGGCAATTACTGTAGATCCAGTGACAGAAATCTTATTCATTTTTGACAATGACAGGACAAGCCCTCTGATTCCGCCATCCCTGATGATAATATTCGAACCATTGCCTATTAGAGTCACAGGTACTCCATGCCGCTTTGCCTTTTTAAGGATATAAGCTGCATCCTCCGGGCATGCCGCTTCTGCGTAAAGATCTGCCGGTCCGCCAAGCTTTGTATAGGCATGCTCCTTTAAGGGTTCATCAAGGCTAAAAGAAGAATCCGGCAATTTTGAGGAAAGCAATTCATACAGATTTTTTAGGATAAGATTCATGACATCAGCTCCTTAAACAGCAGGCGGGCCGAATTTGCCATTATGGAAATCCCGGTATGCCTCCCTGATTTCTTCCATTGTGTTCATCACGAATGGACCATAGGGAACAATTTCTTCCTTAATCGGTGCACCGGAGTATACAAGCACCTTCGATTTTCTGCTGTTCGCCTTTATAGCAAGTTCGCTGCCTTTATTGATATCTCCCCCGTCCTTGTATGAAAGGGTTGCGACTCCATGCTTTTTGAGATTCACTTCATTTTCCCCAAAGTCCATATCCCCTGAGAGGACATACAAAAATGCATTATGATTCTCCGGGATGGTCAAAGTATATTCTGATCCCTTAGTTAAGTTGATCTCAGAAAGAGTAATTGGAACAGCAGAACTGAGCGGCCCCTTGACACCTGCTATCTCTCCGGAAAATACTTTAATGGAGCCTCCTTGAAAATGGACGGCCGGTGCATCCTCACCGTAAACATTCTGATAGCTAGTTGCAGACTTTTTCAATTCCTTCGGCAGGTTCAGCCAAAGCTGCAGCGTGTGGGCAATGTCATTTTCCACGCCCTCCTCTGCATGGCGCGCTGCCCAGCCGGCATTCATATACTGCACATCGCCAGGCTCAAGAATGTCCCGGCCGCCTGCATTGTCGATATGCTCCAGCCTGCCATCCACAACATATGTGACTGTCTGGAACCCCCTGTGCGGATGGTCTGAGAAAGCGCCCCTCTTAAACCAGTCCTCCGCCATCAGGATGAATGGATCAAAATCCATGAACCGGTCAGCCGGAAGTACCCAGCCTTTCTGGATAAACGGGAAACTCGCTTCTTCATACTCTACATACCAATGGTCTTTGACACTTCTTTTAAAAAGGCTCTTTTCTTCCATTCTAACCATCTCCTTCTTCGTTCAAATCTTTGCCATTATCCCTGTTTGCCTTCATTAGAACATATATTAGTTGTTGCATCAACTATTAGGGACTTTCTTCGTGAACACGCTTTTTTTATCAGATGAAGCACACAGTCTGGATGGGTATATACATTTATAAAATCTGCATTATACATATGCAGCCAATCCACCAGCTCGGAAAATTCTCTGGAGCGGCTGTAAAAAATGAGAGAATGACTGCCTATAAAATAGGGAAACTGCTGAGTGTCCAGCAGTGAATCTATATCCATGATAACAACATCCGTATCATCAGGCATGCTGAAGGGCTCATAGTCATCCAGGAGGTAAACCTCCAGTTCTGGATATGCCAGCAGCAGCATCATTAAGCTCTTCCTGACCTGTCTATTCCCCGAAACAATTACTGCCTTCATCACCTCAGCCCCCTCTTTGCTCTTCTTTTATAATATAGCAGAAGACAGAAGACTTTCCTTCCGTCATACTGGCGAAAAGACTATGCTGCTTTTGGCTGAGTGAACTAAGACTAAAGTTGTAGGGAGGTTTCCTGTGGGTGGAGCTAACTTGCTATGCAACAAGTCCCTTTTCAAGTGCGGGTCATGCATTGGTTAAACTGTTTCCTATGCACGATGCCCCTTTTCAAGTAAGGTTCATGTATCGATTAGACTGTTTCCTATGCATCAAGCCCCTTTTCAAGTGTGGGTCTTGTATCGATTAGACTGTTTTCTATGCATGAGTTTCCTTTTTAAATGAAGGTCATGCATCGATTAGACTGTTTTCTATGCATGGGGTCCCTTTTCAAGTGTGGGTCATGCATCGATTAGACTGTTTTCTATGCATGAGTTTCCTTTTTAAATGAAGGTCATGCATTGATTGGACTGTTTTCTATGCATGGGGTCCCTTTTCAAGTGCGGGTCATGCATTGATTAGACTGTTTTCTATGCATGAAGCCTCTTTTCAGGTGAGGGTCATGCATTGAATAGACTGTTTTCTATGCATGGGGCCCCTTTTCAAGTGCGGGTCATGCATTGATTAGACTGTTTTCTATGCATGAGTCCTTTTTCATGTAAGGGCCATGCATTGATTAGACTGTTTTCTATGCATGGAGCCCCTTTTCATTTGAGGCTCATGCATCGATTAGACTCTTCTTATGTTCGCCCTCTCTCTTTCTGCAATTTTCAAGCGTAAATTAGATTCTTTTTTAAGATAAAAAAGACCCTTCCTATAAAGAAGGGTTCTTCTGGTTATACGCCCATTTTTCTGCGGGTATTACTCGCTTTTTTAGTCATCTGGCTTTTCATCACCTGATTTTTAGCCGCTGACTTGGCGCCTTGTTTTCCATTTCCCTGCGCCTGTTTCTTTTTCTCGAGCTGCTGCTTCATCAATTCTTGAAGGCTTACTTTTTTCTTTTCGCCGTTTTGGTTATTTTCCTGCTTAGACATATTGTTTCTCCTTCAGTTCGTATTTCTTTTTATTATAATACAAGCTGCAGAAAATTTCTTTCATTTATTGAAAGATCATATAGCCTTCTGAACTCAGCCATAAATCAAGGGCCGTCCTGGTAAAATAAACCTTATATCCAATTCTAATAAATGGGATGGAACCTTCATCATAATTTTCCTGATCAAAAGGCCCTAGTTTCTGAAAATCCTCCATGCTAATGCCTAAATAGGCTGCAGCTTCATCAGGCTTCAACAGCATATGAGGCTGAGCAGCATCCTGAACTTCTGCTTCAGTGTTCTCTTTCTTCAATGCTGTGCCAATAAACCAGCTTCCCCATGAAATACTGATTGCCAAACAGAAAATTGAGCAAGCAATCCAATTGATTTTCATATAATTTTCCTTTTCATTTTTAAATCCATTATATCATTGTACCGTTGTTCTAAGAACGTTTATCAAAAATTCAATCTTCATTTGAATTCACAAAAGCCAATCGCAATTTCAAACCCATTTGCAGCTTAAGCTCACCCTCACTCAGGCATTTTCAGCCTTGGAAAACAAAGATAGAGCATCAATCCCCCAGTCCCGGTCATGAAAAGGAACCCCAATATACTGCCTTCTGCTATGGCAAAAAAACCAAACACTAAAAAAATCAATGACAGCCATGTAAGAAAGGAATTAATCGTATAATCATAAATTGCACTTATAAAGGTCAGGGTTTTCCCGAGGATCTGACCTTCGTTTCCTGCCCTTTTTGCCTGAATCGCTGCTAGCACCGTACTCCAGAGCAGTAAAGCAGGCAGCCCCCATAAGAAAATCCATCCAAAAAGACTCATAAAATCCTCCCCGCCAGATCAGCAGCAGTCCCAGTTAAACAGCACCCGGTCAAACCGGCGTGCCTTCAGGTCGCTTTCGTTGATAAAAAAATTACAGATGCCAACATCGCCCCAAATGACCGCGTATTTTTCACTTGCCTTGTCATAATCGCTGTCCAGCTGGAACAGGAGGGTATCATATCTGCTCCCGCCCTCGCGTGGATCCATTTGTGTGAAATAAGGATAGCCGCCCATCTGATGGTGTACTGCTCCCTCGGGATTGCTGTAGTCATTGTAAAGGTCGTCAACCTCTTCATATCCTTCTGGCATTTCTTCCTCTGCCAGCCTTTCGAAATAATCAAGGCTTGATTCCCCGATCACTTCATCAAACCGGTAATCACCTGTCGCTATATACATACTTGAAGCTTTTCCTTTAATCAAATACTCGCCGCCCTCGAGGACATCATATTCACAATTGGTACGGTGTTCATCTATAGCGGAAAAATCTGTCACCAGATATTCTTCATTTTCCTCCACATCCGCAAAAAATAGGACCCGGAAGCCTGACTGGTCATCCTGCCGATCAAAATTCATCCCAAAAACATCATCATTTAAATCGATGTAAAAAGAAAGAATGCCTTTGTCCGGAAAATCCGGCAGTTTAGGGAGTTCACCCAAATTAAGCTGGGCAAGCAAATGAAGGGGCTGCCCTGCTTGATTAAGCGGATAATCGATTCCTTTTGGCAGGTAAGGGTGTCCCCCAGCCTTGCTGTCCCAAAGCCGAAGCTCAGCGTCAGGCTTCACAAGTTCAAGCTGCACAAATTCTTTCCTCGTTTTTTCAAATGCTTCCCGGTCGTTCCGGCGTATTAATTTTTCCTGCTTCATCAACCATTCCTCCTGATTTGAAAACATAGACTCTCATATATTTAACTGCGACGTATAATACGATGCTGTATGTATATAGTTCCTAGTGCTTTTTTCCTTTTTTCATAGAAAGTAAACAGCTCCCCCCCCCGTATATAGAGTACTTTACTGGAATGTAACCGCACAAATACTTTTCCGAAAATTCAACTAACTACTTTATAATAAAAGCAGACGAAAAACTAAGGGGGAAATATATTGAGTAAATGGAGAATCATTCTATTGATCTTCGGAGGTTTGCTTCTGCTGTTTTTGGCTGTAACCGGTTTGAATACATTGATGGTCCATTCCCGGCAGCCCGAACCTAAAGAAGCATCCCTGGTAATCAATGAGAATCTTGCTGTCGGGCATCTATCAGAAGCAGTTACATACAAAACGGTTTCTTACCAGGACAGAAGCAAATTTGACTGGAAGGAATTTGACAGATTCATTTCTTTTCTGGAACAAAGCTATCCGCTCGTCCATGAGAAGCTGGAGCTTGAAAAAATAAATTCTTATGCGCTCGTGTACAGATGGAAAGGAAATACCGGGAAAAATCCAATCGGCCTGACGAGCCATTATGATGTGGTTCCAGTCCTTTCAGGAACGGAAAATAATTGGGAACAAGGCCCTTTCAGCGGGAAGGTGGAAGGAAAGAAAATATGGGGGCGCGGAACCCTGGATGATAAAATCGGGGTCATCAGCATTCTTGAAGCGGTCGAGCACCTCCTATCTGAAGACTATCAGCCTGAAAGGGATATCTATTTAATGTTCGGATTCGATGAAGAAATCGGCGGAGACGAAGGGGCCTTAGCCATTGCTGAAACTATGAAAGACCGGGGTATTGAGTTTGAATTTGTCCTTGACGAAGGCGGTGCTATCGTGGATGGGATGGTACCAGGCACCAGCCAGCCTGTCGGAGTCGTAGGAATTTCTGAGAAAGGCTCGGCCACTGCCGTCCTATCGATTGAAGGCAGCGGAGGACATTCCTCGCAGCCGAAAGACCATACTAATATCGGTCGCATATCGAGCGCGATAGCAAAGCTTGAGGATAAACAATTCAAGGGCGATCTGAGAGGCCCTGGAGAGGATCTATTTGATTACACCGCACCGGAAATGAGTTTTCCGATGAAATACGTTTTTGCCAACAAAATGATCTTTGAACCTGTCATTGAGAGGATTCTCCTGCAGCAGCCTGCATCAGCCGCCCTAATTCGCACCACGATAGCGCCGACCATTTTTCAGGCAGGGGAACAATATAATGCCCTGCCTGAGAAGGCAGAAGCAATCATTAACCTGAGGGTCATGCCTGGTGACACACTTGATTACATCCAGTCTTTCATAGAAGACACCATCGAGGATGAAGCTATTAAGGTCACCGTCACTGGCAGCGAAGCATCAAAGGTTTCCAGCATTGACAGCTGGCAGTTCAAGACAGTGCAGCAGGCAGCAAGGAATGTCTACAAAGATGCCATTATTGCTCCATATCTGATGTTCGCCGGTTCTGACGCAAAACATTATGACTCTGTCTCCAAAAACACATACCGTTTCCTGCCTGTCCACATCACCTCAGAAGACTTGAACCGGATGCACGGAACAGATGAGCACATTTCAATTGAAAACTATCTGAATGCGATCGCCTTTTATGCAGAAATCATGAGAGAGGCGGATGCAGCAGAATAGTTGTATATATTCTTTAATGCCCATTCGCTGTGCCTGGCACAGTACATGGGCATTTTTCATTTGTTCTGTCCATTTTAAGAGTGTATGATTCTATTATCTGAAAAAATATTAAAAAAGGTGAATCTCTTTATGTCCTGTACCATTGTCCGCAGTGCAGCCGCTGCACAGCTTTTCTTTCTCCTATCCCTTCCCTTTATAGGCAACCTTATCAAATATCTGCATCCGCTCGCTTTAATTGTCGTATGGGCCTGTATTACCAGCTCCACGATTACAGCAGGTCTGCTGTTCCGCGGTGAAAAGCTGCCATTGAAAAAATATCTTGTCCAGCTCGGTTTTACTTTATATAGCGCTTCCCTCCTCGTACTGCTTTTTTTCAGGCCGGGCGATAATGCTTATGCAAACTATAACTTAATTCCATTCAGTACGATTGAATTTTATTTTGCCGGACGGGTGGACTTTCTGGTTGCATTTTATAATTTAGCTGCGAACATCATATTGTTCATTCCATATGGGCTGTTCTTGATTCTCCTTGTGAAAAAGAAATCTATCTGTACTCTATTGGTTATTCCGATTGTGTCTATATCGGCAATTGAAGTATCCCAATTCCTGAGCAGACGCGGCAGTCTTGATATTGATGATCTAATCCTTAACCTGCTTGGAGTATTTTTAGGATATGCAATCTCGCCGCTGCTGCAGAGAGTTTATGTCATTAAGGATTCTCTTTAAAAATCCTGCAATCAAAAACCCAACCTGCCTGAGTGGCTGGTTGGGTTTCTAAATTAAGCTAGCTCAATGCCTCCAGTGACACCATAAACCTGGGCGGTCACATAGCTGGATTCTTCAGAAGCAAGGAACACGTATACGCTTGATAGTTCGACCGGCTGTCCAGCACGCTTAAGCGGTGTATCCTGGCCAAAAGTCGGGATGACTTCCTGAGGCTGTCCTCCGGAAATCTGCAGCGGCGTCCAGATTGGCCCTGGTGCCACAGAATTTACACGAATTCCTTTTGACGCTACCTGTTTAGCCAGTCCGCGCGTAAAACCGTTAATGGCAAACTTTGTTGCGGCATAATCCAGCAGGTTCGGACTCGGATTATATCCCTGTACAGAAGAAGTTGTGATGATAGAAGCTCCTTCAGGCAGATGCGGAAGTGCCGCCTGAACGGTCCAGTAAAGGGAGAATACATTGATCTCAAATGTTTTGCGGAGCTGTTCACTCGAAAGGTCTTCAATATTTTCTACTGCCTGCTGCTTGCCGGCAACAAGTGCAAGAACATCAAGGCCTCCCAATTCTGATTTGGCCTGTCCGACCATGTCCCTGCAAAATGACTCATCGCTCAAATCACCAGGGATCAGAACAGCTTTGCGGCCTTCAGCTTCAATCAGCTCTTTTACCTCTTCAGCATCTTTCTGCTCCTCTGGCAGATAATTAATTGCCACATCGGCGCCTTCTCGGGCGTATGCAATGGCTGCAGCACGTCCAATCCCGGAATCACCGCCTGTCACCAGCGCTTTCCTTCCTTTCAGGCGCCCAGTTCCTTTATAGCTCTTCTCACCGCAGTCGGGCTGAGGATCCTTCATCTCGTTCTGGACTCCAGGCGGCTCCTGATACTGCTTCGGGAAGTCTCCATTAAAGAATTGTTTAAGCGGATTTTCAGGGTTTGACATTGTTCAGCACTCCTTTTATATAAATAGACTCAATACATAAGATAGCTTGCTGCTTAGCTTGTGCAGCTCTTCACTATGTATCCGTACTAATACATTCCCTTTTCTGGTAGCGATAAACTAGCAAGGAAACCTTTAAATGAGAGTATTTTTGTAAATATATGTAATATATGTAGAATCATTAATTTTTTATGTTTTTAAGTAGAATCCATAAATTTTTAGGTGGAATTTTGCTGATTTTACAAATGTAGGGTAAGTGCTTCAAAAGCTTATAAAAAGCCGGGATTCATATTCCCGGCTTTTTCATTTACTTTTTCTTCACATTGTCATTCGGTGAATTTCCTGTTGCATGAATGCCTTTACTGTTTTTCGAACCAAATGTCTGGCCGTCATTTGTGACTTTGGCTCCTTCAAGAAAATTGTCCTTTGTTTTCATAGTCGTCACCCCTTTTGCTTATTGTTTCACAGCAAAGTTAAATTATTCTTTAATAAATGGTTAAATTTTCATAATACATTTACTATTTATGGTATATTATAAATAATACTTAAAAGTAATATAATCTGCAGGAGATAGAACAATGGCTAATCGAGGACGCAAGAAAGGTTCCATCGGAGAAAACAGCAGGATTCTGCTTTTGAATATTGCAGCTGAGGAGTTTGCTGAGAAGGGATTTCACGATGCCAAGATCAGCAGCATTGTTAAAAAGGCAGGTTTGACCCAGCCTTCATTTTATCTGTATTTTCCAAGCAAAGAAGCGATTTTTCACGAGTTGATCATGGCATTTCAGCACAGGCTCTCATATTTAACAGATGCGAGCCGAATAGAGCCAGGTGTAGAATTGCCACAGCTTCCAATAAGAATTAAATCAGGATTATATGAGATTTTTAGCTTTTTCCATGAAAATCAGATGCTTGCCAAGATCGGTTTTTATATTAACCCCGATGCAGATAGCATAAAATCACAAATGGCTGCCCAAATCCACGATAACCTTCTTTCCGAGCAAAGAGCAGGCTATTTCAGGGAAGAGGCAAACATGGAACTGGCAGCGGTCAGCCTTGTGGGTGCCATTGAAAGGCTGGCAGTCACGCAAATTTTTACAGGAAAGAAAACACCCGATATATTGGCAGAGGAAACAGTGGATCTCTTCCTTTACGGACTAATCAACAATAAGAAGTAAATTTATAGGGGGCTTTAGAATGGAGGAAAAAGTACAAATTGATCCTGAATGGAGAATGCTGATTCTAAAAGCCAGACACTTAGGGCTGACAAAGGACGAAGTGCGCCGCTTTATTAAAGGTTCGGACACTACACACTATTCTTATAAAAATCAGCAATCCAGGAAAGTGAAACAAGAAGACAAAATAAAAAAAAATCATCCCCAGCAGTAAAGGTAATCTTAATTTTGAATTGTGATTAAACTAGGAAATGGGCTCAGTTCTTGTTATTTTCATCTTAGACCCACAACGAAACGATAATTATTTGTGAACATAATAAAAAGCTCAATTGTTTTCTTCACAATTGTCAGCCTGACTTCTTTTACTTTAATAATGAGAAACAAATGTACATATATCTTATTGTTCACCCAGCAGTTTCTTCAATTTTTCTGTCTGTTCCTTATCGGCAAGAAGATAAAGTTCCCCTTCTTTAAGAATTGCTGTATCGTCCTCTGTATACCATATATATGCAAATGATTCGGCAACTCCCTCTTTGGGCCGCTTTAAAACAAAAGCAGTATCCGCTGCCCGTTGCGGCTCTCCAGCTGACTTTTCCTCTGTCAATTCATCCAATAAAGAACGAACCTGCCGGATATGCACCGGATCTCTTACATCAGAATGAAACCGGACTCCTTCTGCTCCATTCTCATTAAAAGGTTTCCCGACTGACAAAACTTCTTCAGCTGAACAGCCTGCCATAATAGCGGCCAGTATATATAATAGCATTAGTGGCTTCTTTTTCTTCTTTTTCTTCACTTTCGAACACTCCTTGATGTAAAGTTCGTTTCATGAATAAGTTTAACAGTTTCTTCACCCTTTATTAGTAAACAGATATAAACATCACCCGCACCTCTTCTACCGTAATAGTTCTTTCATAAGTCAAAAGTATACCGGAATTGATTGATATTTCCCCTTCTGCAATAATTACACTTCTTCTTACTTCCTATAAAAAAAGGAAGCCCACAAAGGCCTCCTATCTTAAAGTTCCTTTACAACAGCCATCTCTCTGCCGAATCTGTCTCCCTTATCAATAAATCCAAGGCTTGCATACAAGTTATGTGCAGCCAGATTGTCAGGATGATAGCCCACAGCTACCTTTTTGGCATCTGGCAGCTGCGCTATTTTCTCGTTCATCAGGAGCGTGGCTGCTTTACCGATTCCTTGCCCTTGCATGCTGGAATCAATCATAATCCTGTATATCCAGAAAGAATCCAATTCTTCCGGAACAGTATTGTACATCAAAAAGCCAGCCATTTTTCCATCATATAAGATTGCATATGCTCTTAAGGTCTGTTCATAATGAGACAGCAGGGTCGATATTGCATTAGGCTCCATATAAGCCTCCTGATCACTGGCTAGTTTCAGCTGGCAGCATTCATACCAATTCTCCTCATTAATTTCTTCTAATATAATCATTTATTATCCCCTTTCATCATAAGGGGATATGCTGGACTATTTGTTAAAAAGCCGCAATCCCCTCTGTGCTGTTATGCTGTCTTATTGCCTTCTTTTGCATAATGAACGCCTCCTTTAACAAAATGGTCCAAATATTTACTGGAATCCTTATAATAGCAGAATTTTCTATCATCGTATATATTTCTATTATATGATTACCGCTTTTCTTTTAAGAGAGAATAAAGATATGTATCATTTGGCTTTCCTTCCTGATACATATACCCCCTCAGCACACCTTCCTTTTCAAAGCCCAGCCTCGAAAGGAGCTTATTTGAAGCATCGTTCTCCAGGAAAACGACCGCCCCAATCCTGTACAGATCCATTGTTTCAAAACCATAAGCAATTACCTTTTCGGCCGCTTCTGAAGCATACCCTTTCCCCCAATAGCCAGGGTGGAGCTCATAGCCTATTTCAGCGCGATGGTGCTTTGGGATCCAAGCGTTATATCCAATGGTGCCAATCAGCTGATTAGTTCCTTTTATTTCGATGCCCCAGCGGACTCCTCTTTTTTCGTTGAAGATCTTTTGGAAAAAACGGATCATTTCTTCCGCCTGTTCCACCCGCTGGAATGCATCCTGTCCGTAGTGGCGCACAACATCACTTCTCGAAAAATTAGCAAACAGGCTTGCAGCATCTTCCACCAAAATCTCCCTGAGCGTTAACCTTTCTGTCTCGAGTTCCTTAAACATCTGATCTCCCCTTCTGAATGTACGATACTAATTTTACAGTTATTTTCCCAATTGTTAAATACTTACTTTTTAAGTTAGTATGAAAGAATAGAATAATTAGCAGGCAGGTGTACAATGAAAAATCACATAATGCTGTTTATGATTTTTTTAGTACTTTTATCAGGTTGTGAATGGAAGCCTCAAGCCGCATTAACAGAGGATGAGATCAAGAAAATAAATAAGCTTGAACCAGGAGACCTGCTTTCTCCTGCCGTTATGAAAAAAGATTTTGAGTTCATGAAAACAAAAATCCTTGAGATCCATCCTGATCCCAAACGGAATATAGATAATTGGGAAAAGGCTGTAAGAGAAACTGAGAAAAAGCTTGGGAGGCCTTTGACTGCCGGAGAATTTGCCCAGGTACTCATGGCGTTTACAAGCAAACTGAAGGACGCGCATACTATTGTGTTTCCTTCTCCTGAAATGCTGGAGAAATCAAAAACCTTCCCGGCAGCCTTGGAATGGGTGAAAGAAGGACTGATTGTCACCAAAAGTTTTGATTCGTCCCTGAAGCCTGGGGATCTTATCGTAAAAATGGGCGGGCGTTCTCCTGAAGAATTGACTGAAATGTTAAGCAAGTTGATTTCTGCGGAAAATGAATATTGGGAGAAAAAGACCAGCTTAGTTCTGTTTCATTACGAAATCTTTCTTAAAGGGTTATCAATCACAGAAAAGGACGATACAATCAAAACAACTATTGAACGAGATGGGAAACTGCTTAAGGCTGCTGTAAAATTATTAGATAACAATCCCGGTACATCTGGCCACTCAAAAGAATGGTTCAACTGGGAGATCCTGCAAGATAGGAATATAGCCTATTTCAATCTGGACACATGCTTAGATACATTTGGCTACCAGTCTGCAGTAGACTCTTTTTTTCAGGAAACAGTTGAAAAAGGGATAGGTAATATCGTTATTGACCTAAGGGGTAATGACGGTGGAGAGACTGCAGTGACAAATAGTTTTCTCAAACATCTTCCCGCTGCAGCCATTCAAAGTATAGGCTATCTAACGAAGTACTCAACAGATGCGGCAAATAGATATGGCTATAGACGGATAAAGGGTATGCATAACATACCAACAAGCAAAGTTGAGAATTTTCAGGAGGCTCCCATTTTCCCTGGAAAGGTTTATATTGTCTCAGATAGCGGAACGTTCAGCTCTGCTGCTCAATTTGCAGTTATGTTTCAGGATAACCAATTGGCTGAAGTCATCGGCGAGCCTTCGGGTGGAAAACCGGAAGGCTTTGGCGATATTATTACCTTGAGCCTTCCATACAGCAAATTTGACTTGGTGATCTCACACAAAGAGTATTTCAGGCCCAATCCAGAAAAAAGCCATCTCCCATACATTGAACCAGATGTAATGATAGAAAAAACAAGGAATGATATCATCTATGGACAGGATGGACAGCTTGAACGAATTTTGGATTATGTAGAGAAAAATGGGCAGAAACAATAAGAGGAACTGCATGGAAATGAAAATATATCCCAGGAAAGTGAAAAGGACCTTCACCAAAGGTCCTTTTCATCTGGCTATATAAAGAAGCAGGGCTGCCGCAATATTCGGGAGTCCGATTAAAATAGAGGCAGCCGCTGTTCTTCTGCGCTTTCTTCTCTGCTCTGGCGGTTCTTCCACATGCAAATCAGCTTTAAACCGATGGGGTCCCATTAGGATGCCTGATATAAGGACGGAGATTCCCCAGAACAGCAGGCCTATAGCTCCGGTCACCAAATGGGCATATTCAAGTACCCCTGTTAATAGAGAAGCTACTATACCAAGGATGGCTATTGCAATTCCTATAAGAATATATTTCAAGTTGTTTCCCCCTTTCTCATCTCAATTTTACGAAGATGGTATCCATTTGGTTTCAATATCAGAATAAATTTCTGAAAAATCAACCTTTTACCTTGAGAGCAGAGTTGTTGAAGATGTTATAATATTTTATAAAAACATCTTAATAGTGATCGCGATAATATCTCGGGTCATTCCTATTTAAAACTAATATACTGAAAACAATTGCCGCCGGAGGTTCTTATGAGCTATAAAATAGTATTTTTTGATGTGGATGGGACGATTACCCATCATGAAGATGGCAGTATTTCAGATCAGACGAAGGAGACGATCATTAAGCTGAAAGAGCAAGGGATCAAGATTGCTGCTGCCACCGGCAGGCCCTTATCCTTGTGCAGGGAGATCGAGGAGCTTGGCATTGATACATTTGTGACTGCAAACGGAGGTTATGTTAAGCACCGTAATCAGGTCATCCATAAGGTAACGCTTGATCCGCAGGTTATCCGTGATGTAGCAGCTTTTTCTAAAGCTAAAGGTCATGGATTATCCTTTTTCACTGAAGAATTCAGCACAAACGGTGTTCAGAGTGAAGAAATTCTGCAGATATTGAAGGAAACACTTGCCTTCACCGATTACCCTCCATTTTATGCTGATATCCATGAACAGGAAGTTTTTTTGATGTGCCTGTACGCAAACGAGGAAATGATGGAAAAATACATCCATGCTTTTCCCCATCTTTCTTTTCAAAGATGGCATCCTTTTATAGCAAATGTGCTCCAAAAGGAAGTATCCAAGTCTTTGGCCATTATGAAAGTGCTGGAATTCTTTGAAATTGAGCCATCAGAGATGATTGCTTTCGGGGATGGAAATAATGATATTGATATGCTTGAACTGGCCGGACTAGGGATAGCGATGGGGAATGGAACTGATGAGCTGAAAGCAACGGCTGATTTTGTCACCCGTAAATCCAGTGAGGATGGCATAGAATTTGCCTTAAAGAAATTTGGAATCATCCAGAATTAGAATCGATTAATTCCAAGCTGAGCATATACTGAAAGCTGCGCCCTTCTTTAACAGCGGCAGTGGCCTATAGCGAACCATTTGTCCGCAATGCCGCCGCTGTCCTGTATTGCACAGGCTTTCAATTATAACTTATTAAGTGTTAGAGCCGCCATGATCCCTATTATCTCCCATCATATAATTTGAATCATCGCCAGGCTTGGCATGAGGATGGGTGATATTCGGGGGATTATTATTGATCTTCTTCCTCCGCCAGTCGATCAAAAAGGCAAATCCAAGGACAAGGAAAATAAAAATAAATAGAAACCAAATCATGATTCTCCTCCTTTTCCATAGTACTCCAGCGGGATCTTTAACTCGCCAATTATCAGTGTATTTCCCTCTTCCACTTCATATGACATAAAAATAAATTCCCTCTGGCTCTTTTCAGCGAGTATTGAGTCATCCCTGAATTCTTTTCCCTCCTGATAAACATATGGCAAAACCCTTCTATATACCTTTACGGCCACGCCATCATATTCTTTCTGTGGAATTTCATAGCTAAATCCGGTGACAGCAAAATCAGTACTCTCAATGATTGTATAATTTTCTGCCAGCATAAGCCTTGGCAGTATGGAAACAAGAATGATGAGCAGCAGGAACACCGCAGCCATCCCAGGTATGCTTTTGTTCTTAAAATATATTCCCGAAGCCAGTTTGAACACAAAGACCATCAAAAAGTCGGGAACCAATGTTGCCATCTGCAAATCCTGCCCTTCTTGTCCGATAAGGGCGAAGCCTGCAGCCGAAATAATAATCATGCCCAGTCTAATAAGAAGATATATTCCGGTAATTCCCAATAATGTTATACAAAAAATAGAGCGGATAAAATAAACAGGACGTCCACTGGTATACATCATTAGACCTCCTTTCAGCAGGCTTTTCAGGTATAAAAAGAGCTGCAGAAAGAGGTAAGCATTCAAAGCAGCGAGGAAAGCAGCACCTCATTCTCTCTGATAAATTTCCTATGCTTTTCAGCTCCCCTCTTCTGCCCCCAGCCGACAGAACAAAATGCATCGAAAAACTTGTAAAAAGGAAGGATGCTGTCGAGATCAATCATCGGCCTAATGGTTTCATAGCCTTTTATATAAGCCTCCCTTGCACCTTCATGCCGTTCCCAAACATCACGGTTTATCTTTGAAAAATCCATTTCAGGAGATCCGGCACGGGCACTTTCAAAATCTATTATACCCGCCACTTTATTTTCTTTCACAAGGATATTTCCAGGCCTGAAATCCATGTGGATGATGCATGGGCCATCAGGGACGGGCAGCTCCTGAAAACTCTTATAAAAATGCTTTTGAGACATTTCAAGCAGACTCTCAGGAAGCACCTTGGAGGCATGAAGTCCGAAATGTTCGAATTTCTCCTTGACCATTTCTCGCCATGCCTTCGGATCAAAGCAGAGATATTCCTTAGGCACCGGGGCATTATGAAGCTTTGCATGATGCCTGCCGATCTGGAAGGCAAGCTCCGTGTTCATTCCCCGGGTGCAAGGTTCGCCTTCAATTCCTTCAAGCAGCAGTGCACCTGAAATATCTCCATCCCCTTCCCATTGATCAAGAACTGCCGGCACCGGGACATATCCTCTCAATCTTTGGAGCATTTCCAGTTCCCTTTCCAGCTTGTCTCTAGAAAAGGGGATTTTCAAATATACCGTTTGCCCTCCCTGAAGCACTAGCTTGTATACTGTTGAACTAAATGATTCTGGAACATCGCTGATTTGCTCTGCATTTATATGAAACCGGTCAATATATTTTTGGATATCGTCCATGGATTCTCCTATTCTTTTATAAGCCTTTGACAAAGCCTGTGCTTTTGGCCGCATAACCTGCGCTTGTATAAAACTGATGTGCTATTTCACGTTCTTCGCGGTTGCCGCTGTTCAGCACTATGCTTTCTGCGCCTAGACTGACGGCCATTTCCTCCATCTTAGCCAGGAGCATTTTTCCTATGCCCAGCCCTCGGAAATCACAGTGTGTTACCAGCGCAGTCACACGGGCATACAAGCTGTCAGATGTGTATAAATAGCCTGTATGAAAGTCGATCATTCCCATTAATTTGTCTTCCGATACTGCAGCTAATGTATAATGATCAGCAAGCGGATGAATCTTCTTGAACCGCTTTTCCATACTTTTAATGGTTGTGGGGTAGCCGAGCTGTACCATTAAATCAGACAGCTCCGGAATATCTTCAAATCTTGCCTCCCTAATCTCCATTTTTACCTCCATATTTGTTCTTCTCCTCTTTTTATCTTCGACTTGAATTAAAAATAACCTTTAAAATAGTAATAAAATGTAAAACAAAAGCAGGGTCAGTGCCCTGCTTTTCCATCCAGTTCAATCTTTATGTTTTTGCTGCTGAAAGTGGTATAGCTGAAGCCCTCAATCTCCAGACGCTCAGGAATCACTTCCCGGCTGCCATCTCCACTTATTTTAATAGTATGCTTTGTTGTATAAAGTCTCGGTTCTTTTAGTTCTGCTGTACGCATAAAGTATTCATCCGCCTTGTATCTTTGGCCGTCTTTGTCGATAAAATAACCGTCCGAATTGCTGCCTGATGAGGTCCTGCCCTTGGCAGCAATTGAGAATCGCAGTTTTTCATATGCACGGTTTTCGGGCAATTCCTCATTTATAACTACTTTAGCTGTTTTGCCGGGTTTTATACTTTCGATTGAGAGTCGGTTTCCTTTATACTCAGCCTTGATAGGAAGATTCTTTCCCTTTAGATCAATGCTTTTTGGTTCTTCTACTGAATATTGCAAAGCACCAAGATGTATTTTAATATGCTTTGGCTTTTCCCCGTATATAGAATCGAAGGAAGATGTTACTGTATTCCACCCATTGCCTGATGAGCCGCCCCCAGGGCCGAACAGCTGGCTGCTGACAAGGCCATTCTCTGTTTCGATACTGTCGATTGCAATATAATCAAGGGTTTTATCACTATGAATGTTTTGATATCTGTAGGTAAGCTTGGTCGCTGTCGGAGCAATGACGAGCTTCTCAAAGATGATTGGATTTCCGTCCGCCTCTGTTTCGGCAGACAAAGGATATTCTATGCTGGGGTGTTTCACCACCGGAACCTCAAATGACCATTCACCTTTCAAAGTATCACGTTCCTCATCCTGTTCTGACGCTTCACTAAATTTCTCCAGCTGCAGGATCTTCAGTTCAATGTTTCCTTCTGGATGGTCCATTGGCGCCACTGCCAGTTTCCCTCTGAAGGTATTTTGTTTATCGGAATAAAGGTTCATCTGGCTTCTGATGGGCGAAAATAATGGTTCATCCTGATCGCTCCAATACTTATCAGCATTCAAGACTTCAATTCCATCATAATCAAGCATAAAAAGATCTTCACTCTTCAAATTTTCTACCTCATAATAAATCAGTGTCTGGATATCATCAGCCGCCACACTTGTTATCCTGACTTTGATCCCGCTGCTTTCTGCTTCCAGATCCAGCTTCTCGCCAAGTCCGGACTGGATGTATTGCTGCTCCTGCTCGCTCTCCTCGGTACTGAGATTCTGCCACCAATCTTTAAATGCAGTAAATCCGCCTTTGGCAGCTGCGGTACCGGCAAATAAGGTAAGGCAGACAGCAGCCGCCAAACCGCCGATCCTGCCGGCTTTGCCTTTCTTTTTCGATTCTGTCTGCCGGACCCTCTTTCCCACATTCAGCATAAAATCTTCCGGCATTTCATTTTCTTGTGATCTTACGGCCAATGCTGCCGTTATTTCCTGGAGCTGTATCATTTCATCTTCACATTTTCTGCAGTTTTCCAGGTGCTCAATCAATTTTATCTCGTCTTCAGGCTGCAGTCGTCCTTCCAGGCTATCCAGCATCAAGTTTTGTATTTCACTGCATGTCATGGCTGCCAGCACCTCCATATTCTTTGCGAAGAATCAGCAATCCTCTATAAATACGGCTTTTAACAGTGCCAAGCGGAAGCCCGAGAATGCCTGCGATTTCTTCCTGAGAGAATCCTTGTATATATTTCAGCAGAATTGGCTCCCTGAATTTCTCATCTACCTGCTCCAGTGCATCCAGCACTTCCAGCCTGTCAGAGGGATGCTGTCCGGCCTCATTTTCTTTTATAGCAGCTTCCTGCTGCCTGCGCTTATTCCTCCTGAAAAGGTCCCTGCACTCATTAATGAAAATAGAAGTGACCCATGTTTCAAAATAACGGTCCTGCTTCAGTTTATCAATATGGTCATGGACCTTAAGGATCGTATTATGGAATACATCCTCCACATCATGATGATTCTTTAAATAAGCCCAGCCGATTTTGTAAAACTTCGATTTTCGTGCCTCAAACCAGCTTAAGACAGCATCAATATCCTTTTCCTTGATTTTTTTCAGCATAATCGAATCCTTTATCGCTTTAATCACACGCTTCCCCCGGCCCCTTCCTGCTGTCTGTTTGTTAATTAGAGGAATGCAGGGTGCAAAAAGTTCCCATTTAGTTTTTGTTATCTCAATAAAAAAAGAGCTGCAAAGCAGCCCTCATCCAGACAGTTACAATTTCACCCGTCTAGTGTATATGATTGCTATAAGGATCAAAAACCCCTGACAATAAAAGCACACAAATACCAAGAATGATAATGCTCCCAGCCAATAATACTGCAGCAGCCTTATTGTTCTGCTTAATAATCAAACATCCTGTTATCAGGAGTCCAGCAGCTATGAACAGCAGTATGATGCCCGCTCCTATATTCATAAGAAAATCTCACCGAAATCAATAAAGCCGCTGCACATAGCCTTCATGCAGCTCCCGTTCAACCTGCTCAGCCGAGACATTCGGTATCTTTGTATGAGCGACGATCATTTTAGCTGCAGATGGCAGATCCTCTTTATCTGCCCATGTGTCCGGCTTCCACAGCCCTGATCTGATAAAAGCTTTGGCACAATGGGTATAGCATTCCTTCACTTGCACCCCGATGCCGAATAAAGGCAGCTTCCCGTTTACAGCACTCTCTTCCAGAAGCTCAGAATCACGGACGATAAATGCTTTTCCATTGATCCTTAAGGTCTCTCCCAGTCCTGGAATGAAAAAGACCAGTCCAACATGGGGATTTTCCAATATATTTTGGACAGAGTCCAGCCTTTTATTGCCGGGCCTTTCCGGGATGAACAAATGTGTCTCATCCAAAACGGACACAAACCCCGGCATATCCCCCCTTGGGGAAACATCACATTCTCCGGCGCGATTGGAGGTGGCCATCGTCAGAAACGGCGACATTCGGATGAACTCCCGGCAATGTTCATCGACTATCGGTATCACCTTGCTTTGGGCCCTCTCACTTGGAGAACCGACGACAGGACGGAACTCTTCAAATTCTTCCTTTGTTTGTATGATATTTTTAAAAATTGTATTCAATCCAATCACCTCTTCCAACAGATTTACGCTTAAAAAAACCTTTGACCTTTATGTACATACCACCTAGCTATCAATCTTTTTATCTGTAAATGCCCATGTGAAAAATAGCCGGGCTCCAGTCACACATATTGCTATACTAACGTTCCTCTGCCAATCAATGCTATCTCCCCTGATCACATCAAATAGACTGAATGAAACCATCCAGATCAAAAAAATGACTGCTGGATACCATCTTGTGTTCCTGATAAACCTGTTCCCCCATTTCTTCATTCCAAGAATAGCCTTTTTTCTGTTATGAATTACTTAAAATCCCAGATAAGTATATGTATTCAGTATAATAGACGAAATGCTGAGAGAAAAGATTCATTTTTCGCGAAAAAAAGAGAAGCAGTCTCTGCCTCTCCTTTCTCCTGCTCCTTGTCTACAATACCTGATGAAGGCTTGAAAAAAACTTGTATGTCGTTTAAATTCACACGCAGTTTCACAAAGGTCTGGGCAATTTCCGGCCGGATTCCCGTCAGCTTTACCGCTGTGCCTGTTATCTTAATCGCTTTAACTGTCCTAAGCAGTTCATGGGCGATTCGGGTGTCAATGAATTCGACACCAGACAAATCAAGAAGACTGTGGCTGGTTTGACCCGGCAGAACAAGTGGTTAGAAACTTGACAGGCGAAAAATAGTTTTTCCAAACATATCCATCGTATAATAAAAGAAAAAGGAGGAATTATCATGTCTGATGAAATTGTATATTGGGGAGATGCGAGGATTAAGCTATCCTGGACTCTAAGCAGTTCATTGCCGCCATTAAATAGGATTACGAGCATCCATAGCTTTTGTTTCTATAATGATCAATTACTGCTTGTTAATCTGAATGAACGTGGATGGGATTTCCCTGGGGGTCATTTGGAAGAAAATGAGACAGCGGAAGAATGCTGCAAGCGGGAAGCCTGGGAGGAGGGCTATATAGAAGGAAATTGCACCCTTCTGGGATATATCACCGTCAGCCATGAGGAAAATCCGCTTTGGAACGAAAGCAGCCCTTATCCCAAGATAGGATTCCAGATTATCTACATCATGGAAGTAGAGAAGCTCCACCCTTTTGAAGGGAAATATGAATCTGCAGAGAGGATGCTCATAGATCCTGAAAAAGCCTGTCTATGGTATAAAGGCTGGAATTCGCTGTACGAAGAAATACTGAAAGATTCACTGGCAAGCCGTCAGCCTGGCACCGGGCCTTCTAATTTCTGACGGAGGCATTTGGTAACTCGATACTAGTCATGCCAAAGCCTTGTCACACTTGAAAGTTTGATGCCATCAAATTCCAATTTATATAAATCAGGCTTTGAGGAACTTAGTAAAAATGCCAATCCATAATCTCTGTTAAACTTACCCATCATAAGAGTCATAACCGCCCCATGCGTACCTATGGCAATTTTCCTGCCCTGATTTGTTTTAATCAGACTAAGCAGTACTCTTAATGCCCTATCTTGACAAGCTCTGTTAGACTCCCCTCCCGGAAAAGTGTAATCAGGGTCGGAAAAAGACCGTTCCAGCAGCGGCAGCAGATTCTCTTTACTTATAATAGCTTCATCCGGCAAGAACATTCTTTCCTTCAGATCCTCAAAAACATGGATGTCTTTATTAAGCCTTGCTGCGGCCCGCTCCATTGTCATAACCGCACGGCGATATGGACTTGATGCAAACACCTCAACGCCTTCATCCAGAAGGCACTCACACACCTTTTTTGAATCTCTTTTTCCTTTTTCAGTCAGCCCTCTTGACCTTTCATTTTCATTTTCTTTGGGGGACTCTCCATGCCTCACCATATATATGTATGTTTTCATAGATTCTCCTTTGTCTTTATATATACCCGTCTTTACCCATTTAAGCCCAGGCGGTCCGGGTATTAAAAAGGAAAGGTTGACGGTCCTTCCCCTTTCAGTCAACATTTTCACATATAAACGGTCACTTTCTTTTTTTTCTGAGCAGAGAATAGAAAAAAAATCCGCAAGTCGCTGCTATAAGCAGCAAGTGGGGAACAAAATGGAATTCTGCCGGGACGACCCAAAACAATATGACTGCCACTGCTATAACCGGCAGCATGATCAGCAGCCAGGCCATGACAAGCTTATTATTCAGGCTAAAATCAAAGCGATCCATATGGACTCCTCCCTCTATACGTTTTTTGGGATTACAGGGCTGAGGCTTGAAGGCTTTAATTACCTGGACGCAAAACCATGCGGATCGTCACTAATAAATGGCCTTCAAACTCCTCCTCAAAATCTTCGATATGCTCGAACCCTTTTGCCAGATAAAAATTCCTGCCAAGCTCATTATCTTTTTCTACATTTATATAAATCTCTTTCACACCAGTCAATTCCTCTATACCTTTGTTGAGGAGAGAGGTTCCAATCCCTTTGCCCTGTGCTTCAGGATACAGATAGATCGCTCCTAATTCTGCCTGGCCATCCTTGTTTACAGGTGAAAAGTTGGCAAAGCCAATAATCTGCCCTTCTTCCTCAGCAACAAAAAGATGGGATCGCTCAATCCTTTGCAGCATTCTTTCACTGCTGTAAGCTGCAGCCAGGAATTGGGCCTGCACTTCCCTTGGAATGATGCCTTCATAGGTGGTGTGCCAGCTGGTCTTTGCTACGTTCTGTACCTGTTCAATATCGCGGGGGGTCATTTTTCGAATGATGGGTATCATCTTTTATTCTCCTCTATTAAAATGCTGACAGCTGTTACTTTTTCATTCTTCTGTATGCTGTTCCATTTATCATGAACGTATAAAGAAGAAAATAATATAGTACGACGACTGCATGGATGCTGTGCAGCTGGCTGTAAAAACATCCTGCTTGTATGACCACCATGAGGCGGACCCCACGCTAAAGCCAGGAAAATCGTACCTGGTACCTTCATAACCGATACATCTACTTTCCAGCGAAATTTACAAGATTTTGCCCATAACCGCCGTGCTATAATATTTACCGTCAGACAGCAGCTTATCCTTCCTCAATAAACCCTCGATTTCAAAGCCATATCTTTTATAAAGCTGGATGGCATTTTCATTCGTTTCAAGAACCTGAAGGGTGATTTTTTTAATAGCAGCTCCTTCTGCCCATCTAATGGAATCAATCAGAAGCTGTTTGCCGATCCCATTTCCCCAATATTCTTTAAGAACGCATACTCCGAACTCCACCTTATGGGACGTTCTTCTTAAATTGGAGCCCTCGCAGCGGGAAAATCCGACAAGTTTGCCATCCGCTTCAGCTACCAGGAAAAGATGGTTCTTCTGTTTGCTGTCATTTACAATGACTCTCTCAAATCCTTTTTCATCGATGAAATTTTCACCGCTCTCCCTGTCCATGTTTTCCGTTTCGCCGTCGATCTTCACTCTCAAATCTGAAAGGCTCTTAGCATCTTCTATCTTAGCTTCCCTAATTGAGAATATTGCTTTAGCGCTCTGTACCAAACCAAATCTCCCCTTGATTTAAATTATCTTCTCAGGATTTCTTACTTTGAAAGAATGTATATAACCGTATTTCGCACAAAAAATAGCACCGCCTCTGAATATTTCAGGACGGTTTTTTTCTTAATAATTGGCCGATAGCCTTTAAACTCGCCAGTTGCACTTTCTGCTGAACAGCACTGAGGACAAATTTGTTCTTCGGTCATCTCTAATCTCCTCTCAGCAAGGTTTTACTAACTCAGGCAAACACATTGGCCATCTTCTCATTAAGAAGCTGGAAGGCCTTCTCCAACTGTTTTTTTGGCACCTCTCTATACATATCGCCAATGCTGAGCTCAAAATAGCATGCATAACCCTCTTTATCTCTTAAGTTACCAGTGAACCCTACGCCTGTTTCTTCCTGGACTTCCGTCAGAATCGGCTCGATTTCCTCCTTCCGATGCTGGAAATAGACATGAAACATATTGGATACTGGTATTGTCGGCAAAGTATAAACACCTTGGCTGCTGTTAAACATTTCTGCAAGCTCCTTAGCTTCCTGATAATAATCTGCCATTTTTTCTGAACGCCTGTCGAAATAATAGTCTGCAGAAAGTATGTAAGGATAAAGACTGATCAAATCGCCTCCATGGCGGCGTTTCCATATCTTTGATTTTTCGGTGAACTCTCTGCCGCCAGCAAGAATGGCGCCGGCAATCCCGCCGATCCCTTTATAAAGTGAGATATAAACACTATCAAACAGTGAACACACTTCTGCGGCTGTTTTTTCATAAAACGGAAGCACTTCCAATAATCTGGCACCATCAAGCTGCAGCTTGATCCCTTTTTCCCGGCAATAGGCCGATATCCTCTCCAATGTCTCATAATCAGGAAGCTGTCCGCCGATCTCCCGCTGGGGCAATTCAAGCAGCAGGCAGGCAACATCCTCTTCCATGCCAGTGACATCCTCAAGTTCAATCACCCTTGTTTTGTCTGCGAGCAGAACAGTTTCAATATGGTGCAGCTTTTTCAACCCGTCTTCTTCATGGATTTCAAGATGGCTTAAAGGATGGTAAGCCACCTTCGCAATCCCCATTTCGTCGCACCAGATGCGCAGAGCAATCTGCTGTGCCATTGTACCGCTTGGAAAAAAAACAGCAGCCTCCTTTCCGAGCAGCTTTGCCATTTTTTCCTGGAAGTCCTCGATTACCTTCCCCTTGCCGTACATTTCACTCTCAATTTCGCCGCTGATATGTTCGAAAGCCTTTTTCAATCCTCTACATTCCGCTTGCCATGGCCTGCGAGCGGGTATTTAGCCAGGCTGTATGATTCCTGGAGCGATTTAGTATGCATATGTATTCTCCTGTCTTTTCAGAATAATAAAATTATAGTTCAAAGCGGGCTTCCGGGTCTAGGGATTGCGGGTCTGTCAGAAAAAAAGGGCGGCCGATTTTGGCAGCCCTTCCCATTCTTATCCTTTTTTGATTTTGTAAAATAAAGAAGCTATCAGGTTTGCTCCCCAGAAGAGGAACCCTTGGGCATTATAGTGCAGCTGCTGATTTTCAAAGGTCATGCTTTCATAAAACTCATCCTGGGCTTTTCCTTGTGCTTTTCGCTCCTGATCCATTTTTTTCAGTTCTTTTATATATCCATATTGCACTGGAGCGAGAATGAACGATAGCAGCAGATATATGCCCAGGATCCATAAAAAAATCATCCGGTCCATTTTTGCAGCTCCTTTCCAGTGGTTTCCTATATTTACGAATGGCAGATTGGATAGGTTTCATTTTTTGAAAATATTCCCTTTATAATACGTGCAGCTATTACGATTTGAATGAAAACAAAAAAATTAGAAAAGCTGAGAGTTTTCTTTTCCGGATTCCGATATAGTTAATGAAAAAGCTTTTTCTAAAAATAAAAGGAGAATATAGATGAAATGTAATGATCGGAATTTTATCAAGCGGCTGCAGAAAAAAAATGAAGATGCCCTGGAATATATCATTGATGAATATTCGCCCCTTGTTCACGCAATCTGCCGGAAAGCATTATCGGCTTATGGAAACGGCGCAATCCAGGAATGCTTGAACGATGTTTTCCTGGCGGTTTGGGAGCAGGCGGGCAGATTTGAAGGAAAACCGGAGGATTTCAAAAAATGGATCGGCATGCTTGCCAAATATAAAAGCATTGACCTTTTCCGGCAGCTTGAACGGCAGGGAGTGCGGGAGCAGGATGATCATATGATCTATGAATACCCGGGACAGCAGGATGTCCAGACGCAATTGGTAAGAAAAGAAGAGCGAAACACTATGCTCCTTGCCCTTAGCACCCTCCCTGAATTGGACAGGGATATATTTATTCAAAAGTACTATCTGAACCTCTCAGCCTCAGAAATCGCCGAATCGCTCGGCCTGTCTGTCGCCGCTGTAGATAACCGCCTGTATCGGGGCAAAAAAAAACTCGCAAAAAATCCTAAGCTGAAGGAGAGATTCCTTTGAAAAAAGATGTAAAACAGCTATTGAATATTAATATGGAAGAAATTGAACCAGAACCATTGTCCGATAAGCAGAAGGCGGCGATGCGAACTTATATACTCTCAAAGAACAGTCCTAGAAAGAGATTTAAACCAGCACATATGGCCGCAGCAGCGATTCTCGGAACAGCGGTTGTTTCAGCCAGCCTGGTATCCGTACCAGCTGTCGCAAACCAAGTCCCATTTCTCCAAAGTATCCTTTCCTACTTTTCGGATGAAGAACTGCCGGGGAGCTACAGCGATTTGGCCACCGTCATCAATCAGGTTCAATCAAGCAATGGTATCGATATCATGATTGAGGATGCTGTATATGACGGTACTAATATCATCCTTACGTACGCTATCCAAACGGACAAAGACCTTGGTGCAACACCTCGTTCGGAAGGATGGTTAGATGTAAAAGATGCTACTGGCATGGGTGGGACAGGCACCATTGAAAAAATTAACAGCACAACCTATGCCGGCATTGAAGAAGTAACCCCTCATTTCAGCGATAACAATCCGGACGAAATACTGGTGAAGTGGGAGCCGAAAATATTTGAAAATAGGGCGACTAACGAGCAGTTCAAAGGTGATTGGAAATTTAAGTTCACGCTCGAACAGCTTAATGGTAATGTACAAAAACTGTCCGGAACGGTTAAGCACGATGATATCACCCTAAGCTTTAATTCTTTGAAAAAAACTGATTTGGGAGCAGTTCTCACTTATGGCTTTATAGTGGAAAAATCAACGCTGGATGAGTATCCTTTTGTGACTGTCGAAATGTCAGATGTAAAAGATAATCTTGGGAATGAATATAAGATTCAAGGCAACGGCGGTGTCAGCCATGACAATGGTGTTTCATTCGACTGGACAACAAGTATTTATTCACTCGACGCCAAGGCAGAAACACTCACCTTCGTACCGAAGATCAGCTATTCCAAAGGCTCAGGCAAACAATTAATGGAGAAAGAAATGGAACCGGTCACAATTAACATTGCAGATTAATTGAAAAATCCCGGCATGAGTGCCGGGATTTTGTTAGTTTTTTATAGGTGTTTTTTTCGTTAATTCATTTTCGGTCATTATTTGGCTTTCGGGTAATTTAATGATTATATTAAGCCAGAATAGTGGTTCTAGCTATCCAGCTCTCTCTTCTTCAACCACTATTCCGGATTTCTCTTAAAATAATGGCTCCAGCTCTCTCTTCTGGAACCACTATTCTGGCTTTTTCCTAAAATAATGGCTCCAGCTCTTCCTTCTGGAGCCACTATTCTGGCTTTTTCCTAAAATAATGGCTCCAGCTCTTCCTTCTGGAACCACTATTCTGGCTTTTTCCTAAAATAATGGCTCCAGCTCTTCCTTCTGGAGCCACTACTCCGGCTTTTTCCTAAAATAATGGCTCCAGCTCTTCCTTCTGGAACCACTATTCCGGCTTTCTCTTAAAATAATGGCTCCAGCTCTTCCTTCTGGAACCACTATTCCGGCTTTCTCTTAAAATAATGGCTCCAGCTTTCCAATCTGTAAACCCAAACTTGAATTTCTTAAGGTTAAATCCGGAGATCTATTACCAAAAAAGCAAATAACACTCAATGTACCAATTCAATTATACCTATTCTACTGCTTAAGAAGCATCCTCAAACTGGCTATTATACAAATCAGCATAAAAACCATTCTGCCCCAGCAGTTCTTCGTGATTTCCGCTTTCGATAATGTCGCCGTCTTTCATGACGAGAATCAGGTCGGCATTTTTGATGGTGGATAGCCTGTGGGCGATGACAAATGACGTTTTGCCTGCTGTCAGCTTATCCATTGCCTCCTGGATCAGTACTTCTGTCCGTGTGTCGACAGAGCTTGTTGCTTCATCCAGAATCAGGAGCGGTGCATCTTTTACCATGGCCCGTGCTATCGTAATTAACTGCTTCTGTCCTGCTGAAAGATTTGCCTTATCATCGAGGATGGTATCATAGCCCATAGGCAGCGTCTGGATAAAATGATGCAGGCCAACGGCTTTGGCTGCTTCCACTACCTCCTGATCACTTACCCCTTTTCTGGAATAGACGATGTTTTCACGGATTGTCCCCTCAAACAGCCATGTATCCTGAAGCACCATGCAGAACAGGCTGCGCAGTTTTTCGCGGCTTAGTTCTTTGCTAGGCATGCCATCAATCAGAATTTCTCCCCCATTTACTTCATAAAAGCGCATCAGCAGATTGATGATGGTTGTTTTTCCTGCTCCTGTCGGTCCGACAATCGCCACTTTCTGCCCTGCTTTTGCGAGAGCAGAAAAATCATGAATAATCATTTTATCTTCACTGTAGCCGAAGCGGACATTCTTAAATTCAACTTCCCCTATGACATCAGTGAGAACAGTTTTCTTATTATCTTCATTTTCCAGCTCATCTTCAGCCAGAAAATCAAAAACACGCTCACTTGCAGCGGCTGTCGCCTGCAGATTTGCCGCTGCCTGTGCAAGCTGGGAAAGCGGCTGGGTGAACAGTCTGATATAGATCATGAACGCGACGATTACGCCGAATGTAATTGAGCCATTTACCGCAAGCACTGCGCCGACAACACATACTACGACATACCCGAAATTTCCGACAAACATCATAATCGGCATCATAAGTCCTGAAAGGAACTGTGATTTCCAGGCGCTTTCATAAAGCCTTGTATTGATTTTATGGAAGGCTGCCTTTGCTTCCGCCTCTCCGTTATATACCTTTACAACGCTGTGGCCTGAATATGTTTCTTCAATATGGCCGTTAAGCCTTCCCAGCTCTGCCTGCTGCTGGGCAAAGTATTTTTGAGACTTGGATATTAAGAAACTCATAAACACAAAACCGACTAATGTTGACAGAATGGCAGATACAGCCATGATCCAGTTAGTATAGAACATCATGACGAGCGAGCCGAGGAACATCGTTATGGCTGATACCAATGTACTTAAGCTCTGATTCATTGTCTGCCCGATCAGGTCGACGTCATTTGTCACGCGGCTTAGCACATCTCCGGTACTGCCTGAATCAAAGTATTTCAATGGCATCCGGTTCATTTTGGAGGATAAATCGCTCCTTAAGTTCTTGGATACCCGCTGGGTGACTGTTGCCATGATGAATCCTTGAATATAATTGAACAGAAAACCCAATCCGTATAAAAAGGCGAGGATGGAAGCAATACTTACTACTTCATCCAAATCGATTTTCGCCATCAGCCCTTCTGCAATCAGGTCAGTGATCCTGCTGAGAAGGTCCGGACCGATGATACTGAAGATAGATGCAGCCATTGCAAGAACAAGAGCAGTCACAATAAACGGCAGATAGGCCCTGCAATAAGAAACCAGCTTCTTAATGGTCTTTTTGAAATTCTTAGGCTTTTGCCCGCCTGCGGGGCCCATAGCATCGGGTCCGCCTTTTTGCCCTGCCCTTTTGCGGTTAGATTTTTTATTAGCCAATTTCCAGTTCCTCCTTTGACAGCTGAGAATAGGCAATCTCCTGATACACGCTGCAGCTGTCCAGCAATCCTTCATGCGTACCGATGCCGGCAACCTTTCCTTGATCCAGCACTACAATGCGGTCTGCATCTTTAATGGTTCCAATGCGCTGGGCAACAATCAGGGTTGTGCTGTCACTGGTTTCTTTTTTCAAAAGTGACCGCAGCCGCCTGTCAGTTTTATAATCAAGTGCCGAGAAGGAATCATCAAACAGATAAATTTCCGGTTGCTTATATATAGCCCTGGCAATGGACAGCCTTTGCTTCTGGCCGCCTGAAAGATTGGTTCCTCCCTGGGAAATCGCGCCTTTGTACCGGTCTTCCAGCTTTTCAACAAATTCAGAGGCCTGCGCTATTTCTGCCGCTCTTTCTATCTTCTCTTCAGGTTCTATCCTGCCGGTGCCGTAAGCGATATTCTCCGATACTGTGCCGCTGAACAATACAGCCTTTTGCGAAACATAGCCAAGCTTATCGCGGAGATCTTCCTGCCTGTATTCCTTAACATTGATGCCGTCAACCAGCACCTCGCCATCTGTGGCATCATAAAAGCGGGGAATCAGGTTGAGCAAGGTGCTTTTTCCGCTGCCTGTTGATCCGATAAAAGCGACAGTCTCCCCTTTATGGGCAGTGAAGCTGATATTCTGCAGGATATAATCTGCCGCATCAGGGTATTTGAAGCTTACATTCCGGAATTCAATCTCCCCTGCAGTTTTTGCATCAATCCCTCTTAAGCTGCCGTCAAGGATCTTGGAATCTGTTTGCAGCACCTCATTGATCCTCTTTGCGGATACCGTCGCTCGCGGCAGCATCACAAAGATAATCGAAAGCATCATGAATGCCATTATGACCTGCATGCTGTAAGAAGAGAACACGACCATATCAGAAAAAAGGGTCAGTTTGTCCGGCAATGCAGCATTGTTGATGATAAAGGCACCGATCCAATAGATGGCAAGATTGATTCCCGACATGATCAATGTCATAACCGGCATCATGATCGCCATGGTCCTGCCTGTAAAAAGATTGGTCCTCGTCAGCTCGCTGTTTGCCTTTTCAAACTTATCTTCCTGGAATTCTTCAGCATTATAGGCCCTGACTACCCGGATTCCAGTGAGGTTTTCCCTTGTCACGCGATTCAGGTTGTCTGTTAAAGTCTGGATCACTTTGAATTTAGGGAGGGCAATGACAATGATGACAGCGAGCATCACCATAAGTACGGCAACAGCAATCCCGGTCGCTGCTGTCCACTGCCAGCTCTTGCCCATGATTTTTAAAATTGCCCATACAGCCAGTATCGGCGCCTTGACAATCGCCTGTAATCCAACAGCAATCAGCAGCTGGATTTGTGTTATGTCATTGGTCGAACGGGTAATCAGACTTGGAGTTGAAAACCCATTTATTTCCTCCATCGAGAACGACATTGTTTTTTCAAACACCATTCCGCGCAAGCGTACGGCAAACCCGGCAGCCACCTGAGCGGCAAAAAAGCCGACAATCATGGCAGCAGCCATACTGCAGATGGCACATAATAGCATGTAGCCGCCCTGAATAAGGACATCGCCCATACTGCTGCCTTCAGTCTGGACCAGCATGGTGATTTCATGCATATATTCAGGCAGCTTTAAATCAAGCCAGACCTGGATAATGATAAATACAAGGCTGCACAGGACAAGCAGCCAATCTTTCCCCTTAAAATGCTTAAACATAGCAAGCATCCGCCAAATTCCCCCTTGATATTTCTTTATCTAACAGTATTAGATATTAGTCCGGATATACCGCATTGAGCGGCTGAAGATCATTCCATTTCTTTATGGATTTCTTCAATGCGTTTCACAATGCGGACGAACTCTTTTGCATCATGTTCTCCAAGCTTTCTGAAGGTCTGCTCGACAATTCTTTTAGCTTCTTCATGCTCTTCCATCACAAAAGTCCTGCCGATTGGTGTAATCGAAACGATGACAAGCCGCTTGTCTTTATCATTCCTGCTTCGCTCGATATACCCCTTCTTTGCCAGGTTCTTTAATGCAGCAGCTATTCTTGGAGTCGAAAGGCACAGCTTTTCACTCAGTTCACCAGAAGTAACGTCATTATGAATAAAGGTCAGGTAACCCAATATACTCCTTTCTCCATGGGAAAGATCATTGACCTTCTTTTGGAAAGGCATCTTCGGTGATTTGCTTATATTCTGGAAAAATTCATCTACCAAACCCTTATAATCCATAACCAGCACCTTTTGATTTAATTTATCTAATACTATTAGATATCATATTCAGCAAAAAGTCAACGACTTGAAACAGCAGCATAAAACAGCCAGTATTGCACCAAAATAAAAACCTTTCCGATTGGTTATTTTACTTTTATGGAGGTGATTGGAATGGCGGAAAAAGAATTTCCCAATGTAAGCCTTGGAGGAAAGATTGCCAAGGAAAAGGGAGATGGCGGAGATCAGGTTCATGGGCATGAAAAAGAAAATACTAAGGGAAGAATTAACACTAATCCTAAAACGAATATGTGACGGCTGTGTGCCGGCAAAGATAAGGAGCGGCCCGGATGCCTCTCCTTTTTTGCCGGGATATTATAAATTGAAAAAATGACGGGTTTTTTAGAAAATACAATAGCTGCACTTTTAGCCGATTCCCTAAATCACACCTTAAACATTATCTGGAGTTGATGAAAAGGTGGCGATATAGCTAATGCTGCATGGTGTTAGGCTTTTAGCAATATAATGAAGAAAGCACCAGAAAAAACATACCCCAACACATCCAAACAGGAAACCACACTCAACCTCTGCTATTCTTTTTATTAAAGCCATTTAAATGAAGGAGTCCTGAGATTGGAAGAAGACCACCTAAAAAATCTCCTGGAATTACTGGAGAGATACCCGCAGACCGAAATTACCCTCACCCTTTCGAATCAGCAAAAAATTCCCTATGCCATCATTAAATACGAAAAGAAAGCTTTCATCCTTTTTGAACTGGACACCGAAATGTCCTCTCATTTTACAGAAATTTGGACTTTATTGACTTCCTTGCATAGATACTGGAGCCGCAATAACAAACTGGCCGGTGCCTAGCCATCTTAAACGACATTCAAAATAGGCATGTTTAGCCCTCAACTGTGCACTCTATAAAGAGAATGAAGAGAGCTTCAATAACGGGGAGGAGCCGGCATGTGGAATGCATTGTTGTGGGGAGGAATATCAGGATCTGCTGTCCTATTGGGGGCAATGTCATCAATGCTGCTACAAATCCCTCAAAAGGTCATCGGGCTGATCATGGCATTCGGGACAGGAGTCCTGATCGGTGCAGCATCTTATGAACTGATTGGAAATGCCGTCATTGAAGGAGGAATCCTAGCCACAAGCATCGGATTTCTCTCGGGTGCCCTCCTTTTTACCATCCTGGACAGCATTGTTTCCCGGAGAGGTGCAGATAAACGGAAACGGTCCAGCCATATGGCTGCGCGAAGCGGAGGATTGGCCATTTTCATCGGCACCGTAATTGATGCAATTCCTGAATCGATCATGATCGGAGCCAGTTTGATTGAGGGCCAGTCAGTCAGCTTCCTTTTAGTCGCCGCCATATTTATCAGCAATATTCCTGAAGGCCTCTCCAGTACTGCCGGCATGAAAAAAAGCGGCTATTCCAATGCAAAGATATTTCTGCTCTGGTTCACTGTCCTCGCTATCTCTGCCATTGCATCACTCTCAGGCTACAGCCTTCTTGCCGGGGCCCCTGCTGAAGTGATGGCGGGGATTGCTTCTTTTGCAGGGGGAGGCATCATCAGCATGATCGCTTCGACGATGATGCCTGAAGCCTATGAAGACAGCGGTCCTGTTACAGGGCTTGTCGCCTCCCTTGGACTGCTCGTTTCCATTATCCTGGATCATGCTTCTTAAGCATAAGAGGCAATTCAATTGCATTGACTGAAACCATCTTTGAAAATTTCGATTGCGGCAGCAGCCCAAATAATCGCAGCTGCCGCAGAATATAAGCTTCATGGGTGCCTATTTCAGATTTTTTATTAGATCTATTAATACAAGAGTGCAATCAAAAAAGCACATAAGATCAAATTTATGCAGCCAAAAGTCATTGCCGCGAATTCTCCCGGTGAACTGTCAGCAACAAGGCTTGTAAAAATATAAAACAAGATGTTGCTGGACCAGATCCCCAGAAAAAAATGCTGATATATTTAGCCATGGCCCCTCCTTATTTCTTAAGCTTTGTTTCTGCAATCACTGTACCCGCCATCAGCAGAACAAAAATAACAACAAGACCAGGGATAAGCAGCAGCTTTGAATTTTTTTCCTCATTTGCAAATGTATACTCTATACCCCTGTCAGCTCTTGCATATGTCCCGCTCCCTGCTTCCACTGCAATCGATTCTTCGGTACTGACTCCTTTTATCGAGAAGTATTTGCTTCCTTCCCGGAACTCATTGGAAAAATTACCGCCCAAAGGCTGCATATCAGAATAAGCTGTTACTCGCCCAATTTCTGACTCAATTTCACTTTCTTCTATATATTCATCCTGTACTGTATACTGATAGCCTTCCCACACAATAAAGCTGCTCGACCATTTGGTCGCCCCAGCAGTGCCTGGATATGCTGCAATCAAAAGAAATAGAAGGCTTAACGAAATGAACATTCTTCGGATTCTCACTTTTCTTCTCCTGACCCGGCATTTCGATTTCTGCTGAGTATACCCAGATACTCCACCCATGGTCCGACATCCTCACGATATCTTTCTGCCATAACCCTTGTAATCTGTGCAAGATGGGTAAGATCATGCACTGCCCAGGTGGAAACCAGTTCCCTCGCCTTCACGGTTCCAAATGCAGGGTGCTTTCCTGCAGCTTCGAGCCTGTCTTCACTCCCCATTAGTTCCCGCAGAAGAGAAAGGTTTTCAGCTCTCATCTCTTTAAATTCTTTAAGCTTCCGGGCTACAGTCTGTTCCTCCTTTTCCAAGTGGGAAAAACGGTCAAAAGGAGGAAAAGGCTCTTCTTCCCCTTTTTCCAGCATAAACTTAAGGCGAGGCACCCAGTTATGCTTTTCTCCCTCTATCAGATGATCGACCACTTCGACAGGATTCCAGGTTCCTTCTCCTTCATTGGCCTCAAGCCATCCTGGAGACAGCCCTTCCAAAAAAAGTTCCAAGACCCGGGGTGTCCGCTCCAGCACTTCCATTGCTTCAATCAGCTTAAAATTCATCCCTTACTCCCCCTTCTGTTTATAATCTTTAATATTCTATTCCAGGCATTTATCATTTACCTGCTGTACATAAATTTCAGGAAAATAACAGTCTTGGATTTGCTCCGCCATCTGTACTATAGTAAGTGCGAAGGAGTGATAAATATGTTCATTAAACTGACGAAAGAACAGCAGCAAACCATGATTTCCGATATACAGGAGTTTTTCCTGCAGGAGCGTGACGAAGATATAACAGAATTTGCGGCTGAAAGGGTGCTCGATTTTGTAAAACAGACACTTGCCCCTCATTTTTATAATAGTGCCGTTTCAGATGCCAAAACCGTTGTGGAACAGCAATTTGCTTCACTGGAAGAAGAAATCCTGACGCTGCAGCGCCCGATAAAAAGATAAGATGGAATGGCCTGGAAATAATCCGGGCTTTCTTTATTTAATGGCTTCCAATAGCTCCACGTCCACATTTTCAGTATTGTCAGGATCACTATTATGTTCTTAAATCTCCAGATTCCAGCAGTCTTTGGCCCTTTCATATCCCTCTGCTTCCATCCACCTGTGCAATATTTCATAGCTTTGCCGGATATCGGTGTTCGGCCCATGATGATGGATGGCAGCATACCCTTGAGGCCGGACAGTCAGACTCGTCATTCCTTCTGGTACCGGATTGTTCCGGTCCGCTTCAACCCCAATCCAATAACCATCTTCATGCTCTGAAGCAGCTTCTGCTACAAATGCCCCAATCTGCCGTCCGCCATCCTTCACACCTTGGATTTCGGAGACCCGCTCCAGAAGCCTTTTAGCTGCCTTGGGGATTTCTTCTAAGTATTGGCATCCCTCACAAAGTACGCGAAAGCCGATAAGATGAACCTCCTCCATCTCAACTATCCTTTTTTCACGTTTCAAATTCGTCTGCATTCTGCCAGCTCCTTCCTTCCTTTTAACACCTTATTTCGACAAGGAAAGCAGGCATTCCCCCCCATTCACTAAAATTTGGGCATAAAAAAATGAGCTGAAGCCAGCTCATTTTTTATTAAAATTCTTCATATTGTGCCGGGTCCTGGTCATGCAGCCTGCCGCCAGGGTGGCTTAATTTAGAAATGGTGGCCATATCCTGCCCATCCAATTCAAAGTCAAAAATAGAAATATTCTCTTTTTGTCTTTCAGCAGAAGAAGATTTAGGAATGGAAACAGCTCCCAGCTGATAATGCCAGCGGAGAACCACCTGGGCAATGGATTTACCATGTTTTTCAGCAATCTTCTGGATATCTTCATTTCCGAGAACATCGCTGCCGCGGCCAAGCGGGCTCCAGGACTCTGTCAGTATATTGTTCTTCTCATGATAGGCGCGCTGTTCTTCCTGGTTGAAATAAGGATGCAATTCGACCTGGTTCATGCTCGGTTTAACTCCGGTCTCCTTCTCCAGCCTGTCCAGATGCTCCGGCAGGAAATTGCAGACACCGATTGAACGGACATACCCTTTTTTCTTTGCTTCTATTAATGTTTGCCAAGCTTCAACATACAATTCTTTCTTAGGATTTGGCCAATGGATCAAATAAATATCATAATAATCAAGGCCTGCTCTGAAAAGGGATTCTTCAATCGCAATCATCCCTTTTGAAGATTCATGATAGCGTCCCGGGAGCTTTGAAGTGATGATCAAATCCTCCCTCGAAACAGAGCTTCTTTTTACAGCTTCTCCGACTGTACCCTCATTTTCATAATTATAGGCAGAATCCAGCAGGCGGTATCCTCCCTCATCAATCGCTTGACGGATCGACTCGACACCGGCACTCCCCTTTAATTGATATGTACCCAGCCCGATCGCAGGAATGGACAATCCATCATTAAGCTTTACTTCAGGTATCCCATTAACCATCTTTCCTCACTCCTTTTTCTGTCATACTACTACCTTACCATACTTTGGATTTTTTACCCTGCTGAGGGGTTTGTACTTTGCTGTTCTTTGTTTCAGAAACTACTATTCTCTCTTCTGCCTGAAACTGCGGTCCCAGCTCACACTTCTAGAACCTTTATTTTCTCTCTTTCTTGAGATAGTTGCTCCAGTTCACATCTCTAGAACCACTATTCTCTCTTCTTCCTGAAATAGTGGTTCCAGTTCACTCCTCTAGAACCACTATTCTCTCTTCTTCCTGAAATAGTGGTTCCAGTTCACTCCTCTAGAACCACTATTCTCTCTTCTTCCTGAAATAGTGGTTCCAGCTCACTCCTCTAGAACCACTTTTTTCACTTCTTCCTGAAATAGTGGTTCCAGCTATCGCCTTTGGAACCACTATTCTCTCTTCTTCCTAAAATAGTACAGCTATTCTCTCAACCTCGATTCGTAAACCATCCACAACCCACCCAAAAATCAAAAAAACCTCCCGCGAAGGAGGTTTTTCATTCTATCAAAGGCTTTCTTTCGCCTGCGATACACCGCCGCTACGAATGGCAGCCACAAAGAATCCGATCACTGCACCCACTGCAGCCGGCATAACCCATCCAAGTCCGACTTCATATAATGGAAGGATTACGCTGAATACCTCCTCAACAGGTCCAAAGCTTAGGCCTGCAGCCTTCAATCCGTCGAATAAACTGACGATGAAAGTGAGCAGCATGCTTACCTGGTAAACTTCCTTTTTCCCCTTGAAAAGAGGATGCAGGAAGGTAAGGAACATCAGGCAGATGGCTAAAGGATAGATTCCTGTAAGAACAGGAACGGAAATGCTGATCAGCTGGCTGAGTCCTATATTGGAGATTACAGCGCTGAATACAGACAGAATGACAACAAATAATGAGTAAGAAACCGATGGAAACACTTTATGGAAATAAGATGAACAAGCCGTCACGAGTCCAATGCTCGTTGTCAGGCATGCACCAAGAACAATGATGCTTAAAAGCAGGGCGCCGAATGAACCAAAGTAGTATTCTGATGCACCGGACAGCACAGCTCCGCCATTATCAAGCCTGCCGAGCTCACCCACGCTCGATGCGCCGATATAAGACAGCGAGGTATAGATAATAGCAAGAAGTGCTGCCGCAATAAGGCCAGCTTTAGCTATTGAAACCATGATTTCTTTTCTTGAAGCGGCTCCTCTTTCTTTTACTGCATCCACAACAATGATCCCAAATACAAAAGCGGCAAGTGCATCCATTGTCAGATAGCCTTCCTGGAATCCTTTAAAAAAGGTGTCAGCTAAATAATTTTCACCTGGTGATTGGAAAGAATCCATTGGATTGAAAAAAGCGGCAATGATCAAAATGCCTACTACAATCAGCAGGATCGGTGTCAGGTATTTACCGACAATATCAACGATTTTGGAAGATTTTAAAGAAAAGAAGCCTGTAACTGCAAAAAACAGAACAGAAAAGATAATCAGTCCAATCGTGCTGTTACCAGTTAAAAACGGCTTTACGCCCATTTCAAATGAAACGGTTGCTGTCCGTGGAATGGCAAACAATGGCCCGATGGACAGATACAATAGCATCGTAAATACCGCGCTGAATGCTGGATGCACCCTTCCTGCCAGCGACTGAAGATCGCTTTTGCCAGAAAAGCCAAGCGCCAATATTCCTAATAGCGGCAGCCCTACCCCAGTTACTATAAAGCCTGCATTGGCTGACCAGATACTGGTTCCTGCAGACTGTCCGAGCATCGCAGGGAAAATAAGATTACCTGCCCCAAAGAAAAGTGCAAACAACATAAAGCCTACGGCGACTACATAAGAAAACGGTATTTTAGTTCCCATCAAATTCTCCTTTATGCGAAAGATTCTCGCTGCTTAGTTTTTTCTCAACTTACAAATTTCTGAAAATGATAAAAGCAGTTAAGTTTAATAGTTACGTAATATATTGCATAACTCAAGATAACACACGTTTCGACCGTATGCAATATATTGCATAAAGAAAGTTGTCGAATTATGCAATATATTGAATTTTTCTTTCTAAATCTTTATACTAAATGTATATTCCAGTAAAATTTAAAGAACCTATGAAAATACTAGAGGTGAAGATAGATGCCCATCCCTGCCAATTTTGCTTCTCCTGCACGCGTATCGGCCAAAGACCGCGCTTTCCTGCAAATCCAAGAATGGATCATTGACGGCACCTTAAAGCCGCAGGAAAAATTAAACGATGCCGACCTTGCCAAGGCGCTCGGCGTCAGCCGCACCCCCATTAGGGAAGCGCTGCAGCTGCTCAGCGTCCAGGGATTCGTAGAAATGTTCCCAGGCGTCGGCACCCAAGTCACTACCGTTAATCCGGAAGATATCACAAAGATTCTTCCGCCGCTTGGATCCCTGCAGGCGCTTGCTGCAGAGCTTGCAGCACCCTCCATGGACAGCGCGACGATTGAGAAATTAAGGTCCATCAACCGTTCCTTTGCGGATTCCCTCTTAAGGGGCGATACCTTTTCAGCACTGAAACAGGATGAACAATTGCACAATCTTATCATTGAAAAAGCGGACAATCCATACATCACCAGCTATGTATCTTCGCTGCAGGCCCATGTAATGAGGCTTTATTATAATAAAACAATCATTTTGAAGCCCCGCTCTATTGATGAGCATGAGGAAATCATCAAAGCTTTTGAAGAAAAAAATACCCATAAAGCTTCAGATGTAGCACGGACCAATTGGCTGAGGGCCATTGATGAGTATTACGAGGAAAATTAATATTTGAAGAGGAAATGGCAGCTGCTATTTCCTCTATTTATTCTGCATCGGCCCCCAGCTGCGCTCTCCTCACCAGCCTTGTCCCAATATAAGCAATAAAGGCAATGCCAAGATCAATCAAAAACAAGTAAAACAAGTTCATTCCCTTATTCAGCTCGACCATGCCGAGCGCCTTCTCTATGGAAGCAAATACAAAAGAATACAATGCACTGAGAATAACGGTATACAGGATAAAACTTTTTCCATTCCTGGTGCAATACTGATAAATCAGCATAAATCCTGCAGGCAGCACTGACATCGTTACATTAAAAGCATGCGGGAAAATCGGCACCATATAGTATGTATGAACGAGCAAGGTATAATTACCGAGCACAATGTCTGTATATGTCCAAAGCGCGTGTACAATAAATCCAAAAAAGAACACCTCAAAGATCCTCTTGCGGTCGACTGTATAATATAATAAAACAAGCGGCAGCACCAGAAGCACTGCTACAGCCCAGAACTGCCATGAACCAGGACCGGAATAGCTCTTCCAATAAGAATCAACCAAGGAAGTCATCTCTTCACTCAGCTGAAAAATTTTATTCCAATACTCGTTATAGCTCATCTGCAGCACTCCATGACATAAATTTCAAGCCCGGTTTTGAGCTTGCCCTCTTATTTTTCGCAGGATTATTAAAAATATACATATAATTTCCATGAATTAGAATCAGAAAGAAAGGCACACCAGCTCAGAACGATATCCTAATAATATTTTCCGATTACGCCAGATCGCCTCCATTACTAAAGAGCATAAATAAAGACACCTATTTTCATTCCAGGTGTCTTAAGAGAGCTATCATTCCGTTTACCAGCGGGCAGTCAGCATCTTTCTTCTGGTATAAAACTCGACTCCGTCAGAGCCATTGGCATGGAGGTCTCCATAGAAAGAATTCTTCCAGCCGGAGAAAGGGAAAAAGGCCATAGGAGCAGGTACGCCGATATTAACGCCGAGCATTCCAACTTCAATGTTTTCTCTGAAATAGCGGACATTCGTTCCGCTGTCGGTGAACAGACAGGCACCATTGCCAAAATCCGAGAGATTTGTCAGCTCAATCGCTTCCTCAAGGCTCTTTACCCTGACAATGGAGAGAACGGGAGCAAAGATTTCTTCTTTCCAAATCTTCATGGATGGTTCAACGTGATCAAAGATGGTCGGTCCGATAAAATACCCGTTTTCATGCTGAGCTTCATCCTTCCGCCCATCACGTATAAGGACTGCTCCTTCTTTTTCGCCGATTTCAATGTAGCTTTTTGTCCGTTCTTTATTTTCCTGGCGGATGACAGGGCCTAAGAAAATATCTTCATCCAATCCATTTCCCATTGCCAGGCTGTCTGCCTCCTCCTGCAGCTTTGCCACGAGTTCGTCAGCAATGGAGTCCACGGCCACCACAACAGAGCAAGCCATACACCTTTCCCCTGCTGACCCATATGCAGCACCAATAATTTCTTTAACAGCGCCGTCAAGATCCGCATCCGGCATCACAATCGAATGATTCTTTGCACCGGCCAGAGCCTGGACCCGCTTACCCTTCGCAGAAGCAGATTTATAGATATACTCGGCGACAGGCTGGGAGCCTACAAATGAAATGGCCGGTACATCCTCGTGCGCAATAAGGCTGTTTACAACTTCATGGGCTCCATGAACAATATTGAAAACGCCGCCCGGGAGGCCCGCTTCGGTAAACAGCTCTGCCAGCCGGTTTGCGAGTATTGGAGTCCTTTCAGAAGGCTTCAGCACAAAAGTATTTCCGCATGCAATTGCCAGCGGAAACATCCAGCAAGGAACCATCATTGGAAAGTTGAAAGGCGTGATGCCGCCGATGACGCCTACAGGATAGCGGTACATGCCGGATTCAATATTTGTCGCAATATCGGGCAGCTGCTTTCCCATCATAAGAGATGGGGCTCCTGCAGCAAACTCCACACATTCGATTCCCCGCTGAACCTCTCCATACGCTTCTTTATAGTTTTTCCCGTTTTCCTGTGTAATCAGTTTTGCAAGTTCGTCCCAATTATCTATTAAAAGCTGCTGATATTTAAATAGAATTCTTGCTCTTTTAGGGACAGGCGTTTTGCTCCATGATTTTTAGGCTTCCCTGGCTGCCTGTACGGCATTCTCCACATCTTCCTTGGTGGAAATCGGTGTGCGCGCCAGTTCCTCACCGGTAGCAGGGTTGGGAACAGCTTCAAACTTTTCTGTTTTTGCATCCACCCACTTGCCATTTATAAAGTTTCTTAAAACATTTACGGATGTCGTTGCCATTAAAAAGCTCCTTTCAACATTAGTGACAGTCTGCCTTTACACCTTCTCAGTTTCAGAGGAAAAATTATAGTCATAGCAAATATGATAGAGTTCCTCCAGTTCCAGCTGGCTGGGCACTTGGGGGTTATTAGCCGGGCTGCCGCTGTCAATAGCGTCTGCAGCCATTTTTCCAACGGCTTGCTTGAAGGCTTCCCCGTCGATCCCCCACTCTTTTAGGTTGGGTATATTTAATTTTCTGCATAACTCTTTTACAGAATGTACAGCTATTTCAGCTGCCTTCCCAACGGTACCCTTATTAAAATCAGGCCTAAAGATTCTGCCTATGTCAGCAAGACGTTCTGCACAAGCCTCTTGTGTGAATTCCAATACAGCAGGCAAAAGCATGGCATTTGAGATGCCATGAGGCACATGGAATAAGGCGCCGATCGGCGGCTCATCCCGTGGACAAGGCAGACTGAAGCATTTGAGAATGCCATTCCCGCCTGAAGTGAGCCAAGACTCATCTTCTCTCGTGCATCGAGATTTCCGCCATCATTGTAAGCGGTTAAAATATTTTCTGCAATGAGCTTCATGGCTGAGATGGCCATCGTGTCTGTCATGGGATGTGCTTTTTTAGATAAGTATGCTTCAATGCTATGGCTTAGAGCATCAATTCCTGTAGCAGCGGTGATATTCTTTGGCGAAGATACTGTCAGCAGGGGATCCACAATCGCAGCATCCGGCAAGAAAGCAGGCTGCTTGATCATCATTTTAACATTGTTGGATGTATTGGTGATTACGGTTACATCTGTTGCCTCTGAACCTGTACCAGCTGTAGTTGGAATAGCAATATGAGGGACAGGTGTTTGAAGAGCCAGTTTCTTCCCTCCCATATAATCTTCGATAAAGCCGCCATTTGCAGCGAGGACTGCTATTGCTTTTGCGGTATCAATACAGCTGCCTCCCCCAATGGATATCACCAGATCGCACTGCTCACTTTTAAAAAGTTCCAATGCTTCTGACACATATTTATCAGTGGGTTCAGATTCAATACCCAGATAGACAGCGCTTTGAATACCTGCATCATTAAGCAAACCTCTGCTTCCGGTCACATACCCAAGCTGTTCCATTATTTTATCACTGATGATCAATGCCTTCTTCCCTCTAAGAGCCGCTTGCGCTCTTAAATTTTCAAAGGAGCCCCTCCCGTAAAAAATGGACTCTGGCACCCGGAATACCGCTGGTTTATTCAATGCTTTTACACCCCTTTTTCATAGACGGCCGCAATTCCATCCCAGGCACTATTTTTACAAATAATAGCTCCTCATTCATCAGATCCTGCTTCTTAGGTGAAAGGGCTGGAGCGAACAGTCGTCGGAATAGATTGATAATTCAAACTATATCATCAAAATAAGATTTCCCGTGAGTTATTATCCAAAATTATTCCTCCTGAAAACAAAAGAAAACACACCAACAATCCTAAGTAATCCTAAGTTTCCCTATTGAAAATTGAAGGTATAATCTTTCAAAGAGCGGGTAAACAATGAAGGATAATTATTTTAATTTAGCTTTGAATGGAGGATTTTTTATGACTGTCAAACTAGCAATTGTCTATTACAGCTCAACCGGAACAAACTATCAGATGGCCCAGTGGGCTGCTGAGGGCGCGAAGGAAGCAGGCGCTGAAGCCACAATCTACAAAGTTCAGGAGCTTGCGCCAAAAAGCGTGATTGAAGGTGTTCCTGCATGGAAAGCTCATTTGGAAGAAACAAAGGATGTTCCTGCAGTTACACCTGATGATATCGCTGAAGCAGATGCCATTATCTTCAGTACACCGACCCGTTTCGGGAATATGGCAGCCCAAATGAAGCAGTTCCTTGATACAACCGGCGGCATCTGGGGCTCGGGAAAAACAGTTAATAAGGTTGTCAGCGGCATGACTTCTGCTCAAAACCCCCATGGCGGGCAGGAGGCAACCATCCTTTCACTCTATACAACCATGTACCATTGGGGTGCCATTGTCGTAACACCAGGATATTCAGATCAGTCTTTATTCCCTGCTGGCGGCAATCCTTATGGAGCAAGCGTCACAGTCGACCAGAACAATGAAATAGTTGGCGATAAGGATGCTTATAAGGACGCGATCAAATATCAGGCAAAACGTGTTATCGGGATTGCTGAATCTGTGAAGAATGGTGCAGCGCAGAAGTAAAGCAAAAAAGCAATCAGCTTGCCGGCTGGTTGCTTTTTTGTGTAAACCTAATGTTTGGCTGTGCTGAATTTGTGTGAACCAGGAAGACGGCCTTGAACCTGCATGAAGTAGGGATCTTCTGATTAAAAAGTTTCACCCTTTCCATAATCCATGATCCTCTCCCATTCCTGTCCAAACAGTTCTTTCTCTGTATCAAGCTTTATTGAAAGTTCAGCCGCAGCCACCTCTAGAAATTCCCGGCAAAAATAATAGCTTTTATGCCGGATGAGCTTACCTTCTTCAATTTCCACTGTGGCAATGTCCCATAAAACAGGGCCTGAACCGGCATCCCTGGTATAGATGACTGTATACCGTCCCCATAAGACAGCAAGCTTTGCGGAAAGACCAGCTGTACTGCCCCCCCAGTCACCCATAGAGTTCTTCCGTATCTGTGTTTTCCCGATATCCATGCCCTGTCCGACCACTTCATTTGTCGCATACTCACCAAGAAGCTGGCCGATAGACTGGAAATCGCCCCTCACAAAATAATCCATATACTGCTGGATGACTTGTTTTTTTTCATCTGTCAGCATTGCCTCTTGGAAAGGAAGATCTGGCACAGCCCTCTGCTTTTTGAGATTAGCTCTCGCCCGGCTAAGCAAAGATTGGACACCTCCTTCTGTTGAACCGATGATTTCAGCGGTTTCCCGGATGGTGAAACGGTATACCTCTGCTAAAAGAATGGCCGCTGCCTGCTTTGCCGGCAATTGATGAATAAGAATCTCAATACTTTCAAGCACTTCTGAATAAGACACGAGATCACCATCCGGAATTTTTTCCAGCTCCATATCAAGCAGCTCAGGCGATCTTTTCCTGAAATGGTCCATCCATGTATTCGTTGCAATCCGGAACAGGTAGCTTTTTGCATTCATTGCCTGCCCAACCCTTGATAAAGAAGATAATGCCTTTAACAGGGTGTCCTGCAGCAAATCTTCCGCGTCCCACGGTGATCCCGTCAGCTTCCGGCAATAATGCCATAGCTGATCCCTGTATGGCTGAACGATGTATTCAAATGAAGATGCAAGCTCCTCCATATCTTTACTGATGGAAGACAAATCATTATGTCTCTTCACAAAAATCCCCCTTTTTCTATTCAATCTGTAAGACGGAATTGAATTGTAAAAACAAACTGACGATATAAAATATAATTCATTTTTTTAGGGGAATCTTCACTTCATTCAATTTGTTTTTTTGAGATCAGCTAACTTCTTCAGCATCCAGCAAGTGGAATGAGATAACTGAACGTCCGGCTTTCCGGGGATTCATATTTTTCCATTTTACTGCCCTCCGCCTTGAATCCAAACCTCTGAATCTGCCTCATAAAGTGGAAGCAGGTGAAAGGATCATACACATTGCATTCCACGGCAGCAAATAAACTTGGGCCAATCCGCTCAGTATACATGTCTGTATAACAGCCAATTTCTTTGCAGGGCTGGTTTTGTAAAAGGCAGCCCACTTCACCGGTTATTGTATCTCCCTTCGATTCTAAAGTTCTTACAAATACCCCTGACTTTGTTTCAATCCTTAATATCTTCATTCTTTCGATAATTTCAGACAACTCATTCTGAAAGGGATGGAAGGTTCTTGGAACAGTGCGCCGGAACCAGATAAAGAAGCTGTCCCCCTCCCATTTAACGAGATGCAGATGCCGCTCTTCAGCTTGCATGGAGTTCAAATACTGCTTTGCGATATTCATAGACGCAAGTTTTTCCTCTAATTCCCGCTTCCATCCGAATATCCATTTCTTCTGCTCTTCTTCTTCACCTTGCAAATAAGATTGGATTTCTTCTATTTTTATATCAGCCTGCCTGAGAGAATGGATGATCATTGCCTTGTGTATCTGTTCTTCTGTATAAATACGATAGCCTTTTTCACTGCGGCCTGCTGGCTCAATCAATTTTTTCCGGTCATAAAATCGGAGAGTACTCGGAGGAAGCCCGGTCCGCTCAGCAAACATCTGTATATTCATTTTCAATGAAGTACCTGCTTTCTTTTATGAGGGATATGACCAGACATTGATCCTGTTCCCATCAGGGTCATAGAAATGGAACCCGCCCCAGCCTGCTGTTGGATTGCCCGCAATTTCGGATGGGCTTAAACCTTTTTCAGACAGCAGCTCATATGTTTGATAAAACTCATCAGGCCTAAGATCAAAATAATTCCTGACTGAAGGGTTCCCTTTTTCAAAAGCAGCGCCGGCAGCCGTTTCCAGCCATACACTGTCATGGAATACTTGTTTATGCTGAATCCAATCGTATGCATCCTCTACCTGCATATGAGCAAATTTGCTCCCAAAGCGTTTGGTCAATTTAAGTCCTAAGTGCTCCTCATACCAGGAGATTGCATCATCCAGATTTCTCACGCCAATTCTTGCATTAACAGGACCGAATCCCATGATTCTTGCATCCGGAAATTGACTTCCTTCTTCAGGATTATACACAGCTGTGATTCTCGCCTTTTCATATGCACTAATGTCATAACTCTTTAGTCCTCCTGGAAGCTCAGCTATCGGAGTTACTTCAATCCCCTCATTCATAAAATAAGAGAGAGACCTGTCAATATCCAATATTTCAAAACATAGTCTCACTTGCCCTTCAATGCCGCCCCCCTTTTGAAAGTGTTCAAAATTCCCTTCAAAAGATTTGAGTGTAACAACCCCCAGTCTTGGCATCTTCAAAAACGCTTTTTTGCCGACCGGCGAAATGATCTTATCCAGGCAGCTCCAGCCAAAATGCCTTGTATACCACTCCACCCCTTCGTCGAATCCATCCCATGAAACCATGATAAAGCCGCCATCCCAACGAAATGTCATTTTACAGACCTCCTCCATTAAAATACGGAAATTTCTTCCATACCTAATACTAAAGCTTAAAGTTAGTTTAAGGTCAAACATAATTTTGAAAAATCTTAAAATCTTTGTTTGCTATTTTAAAATTCATGCATTAGAATACAAATAGTAATCATTACGTTTTAATACGCGCGCAGCTATTTTTTGTCAGTTAAATCGGAATGATTTCTAATTACTTAACATAAAAGGTTTAGAGAATAGGAGATAAAAAGATGAAGATGAATAATTGGAAAAATGTTTTGCTCAGTACTTTGCTTGTCTCTTCTGCTTTCCTGGCAGCCTGTTCAGGTCCAGATAGTGAAGGCAAGTCCGGTGAGGAAAATACGGAAGAAAAACTTCAAGTCTTCACTACTATTTTTCCTCTAGAGGATTTTGCAAAAAAAATCGGCGGGAATAAAGTTGAAGTTAAGAGCATTTATCCGCCGAATATTGATGCCCACTCTTATGAGCCGGATATTAAAACGATGACAAATATCGCAGACGCCGACCTGTTCATCTATACAGGAGCCGGTGTTGAAGAATTTGCAGAAAAAGCTGAAAAAACACTTCAAGGCGAAAAAGTGAAAATTGTAAAAGCGGCTGAAGGAATCGAACTTTTAAAAACGGCGGATGAACATAGTCATGAAGGCGAAGGACACTCTCATGAAGAGGAAGACCACGACCACTCTGAAGAAGGCCACTCCCATGAAGGAGAAGACCATGACCACTCTGAAGAGGGACACTCCCATGAAGGAGAAGACCACGACCACTCTGAAGAAGGCCACTCCCATGAAGGAGAAGACCATGACCACTCTGAAGAGGGACACTCCCATGAAGATGGCCACCACCACGGCGATCATGACCCTCATGTTTGGCTTGATCCATCAAAGGCTATAACACTAGCGGAAAATATAAAGAACAGTATGGCTGAATTAAAACCTGAAGCAAAAGAGCAGTTTGAGGATAACTTTAATGTTCTGAAAGAACAGCTTACTTCATTGGATGCTGAGTTTAAACAAACGATAGCAGAAAGCAATACAAAATACATTCTTGTATCCCATGCGGCTTATGGCTACTGGCAGGAGAGGTATGGTCTTGAACAAATCGCGATTGCAGGCTTATCCCCTACACAGGAGCCCAGCCAGCAGCAGCTTGCAAGGATTATAGAAGAATCCAGGGAGCATGAACTGAATTATATCCTGTTTGAACAGAATGTTGAATCTCGTGTTGCAAAAGTCATCCAGGATGAAATCGGTGCGGAAAGCTTGACTCTTCATAATCTAGAAGCAGTAACCGAGGAAGACGTTAAAAATAAAGAAGACTATTTCTCTATAATGGAGCGTAATTTAGAAACGCTTGAAACGGCTTTGAACTAACAGACACTCCGGTTGATCACAGTATTATTCTCCCAGAATCACTGTTAAAGATCCCCTCCCTTTTAGGTGCGGGGATTTTTCATTTTTTTATTCCAGCCGATTGCTGTATCGCTTTTCCATCCACAAAAAAACATTTGTAATCATTTTTGCTGTCAATAAAACAGTTAAATACCCTCCAAACAAATGAAGATAATGAGTGTTTCCATACATTCGAAAAAGGCCAATTGCAATTAAGAATGGCTTAAAGACAAACGCTAAAAATACTGCTGTAAGAATGATATATACATAATAGTTCTTTCCTTTGTTCAAAGTCCACTGATAGACAAGCATGAAAACAACAGGTATTAAGCTCGAATCAATGGATATTCCAGGAGTTACCGGAATCAGCGGAAACGGGTAATTCCAAAAGCCGCTGTTTTTACCATACCAGTCTGTATAATTGAAAAACACATGGATGCTGTAACCATAAAAACCAAGCAGAAAAATCTTGCTTCGGTCTATTTTGAAATAAAGCACAATTAGCGGAACAAAGAAAAATGCCGCCATCAGCCAGTACTCAAAGGATGTATACAGCGAATAATCCATCCAGTACGAATTGAGGGCATCCTGCCCTGTTTCATTCATCTCTACAATATTATCGAATTCTTCGACCCTTTTATTCTCCATCACTAATCATCCTTATAAATGCTTATTAAATATTTTTAGATGGCTGTTTCAAAATTAATTAATCTGTTCACCATAACTATAATATCAATCAATATTTTCAAAAATATTCCTCGAACAGTTTGCCATCCTTGAATTAAGACTTATGGGGGCACCCTGTTAGGCAGTGCCCTCTTATCTGGCAGAAAAAAGACCATGCATCCGTATTAGTCAGATGACATGTTTAAATGCTTTTATTTAGAGAAAAATTAGAGAGTAGACATAAAAAGTCAAAGCTCTTTATACAGCAAGGAGGAATATACATGAGCAGCAATAAAACAGCTATCATAACAGGTGCGGGAAGCGGAATAGGACAATCCACTGCCGTCCGTTTAGCAAAAGAAGGTGTCGATATAGCTGTTGTCGATATTAGTGAAAAAGGCGGAAATGAAACAGTCGAGATGGTTAAAGGGCTGGGTGCTGATGCTATCTTTATTAAAGCAGATGTTTCCAGGAAAGAAGAAGTTAAGAATTATGTAGACAAGGCCCTTGAAGAATTCGGCAAGATAGATTACTTCTTTAATAATGCCGGTATTTCTGGAAGCGGACAATTTTTTCTTAACACAAGCGTAGAAGAAATTGAGCAAATTGTTGGCATCAACCTCATGGGAGCGCTGTATGGCGTCCGCTATGTTGCTGAAGAGATGCTGAAAAAAGGCGGTGGTTCAATCGTTAATACCGCTTCCAGTGCAGGTGTAATCGGGCAGGATTCTGTTGTAACATATTCCGCAACAAAGCATGGTATCGTTGGATTAACGAAGAGCATGGTTGCTGAGTATGCAAAAGATGGTTTAAGAGTAAACGCTATTGCTCCAGGTCCGACTGAAACTCCCATGGTTAAGGCCTTTTATGAGGCAAATCCTGAAATGAAGGAGAATGCAACAGGCGGCATTCCCCAAAAGCGTTTAGGAACACCGGAAGAAGTAGCAGAGCTTGTCACTTTCCTTCTAACTTCCAAAGCAGAATATATTAATGGTGAAGTAATCAGAATTGACGGCGGCTTCACTAATACTAAATAGCAGTAAGAATATGGCATAAAGCAGAGGGACCCCCTCTGCTTTTCATTATCTATCTGTATATACCTATAATACTAAAAGCAGCACACTATCCTGCCTCACTTAAGCATTGTTCAGGGAGCTAAACTTCTGCCCGGTTCTTTTGCATGGAAATGAATATATTGGTGATGATTTTAGCGACGAGGAAAAAAGCAATATAACATAAGAACAAATGGAAATAATTCACGCCCTTGAACATTCTGAAAAAATCTAAGCTGACTAATATAGGCTTAATGACAAAAGCAAATACAGCAGATAATAGCAATGAATATAAATAAAAGTTCTTCTTGTGGTTTAATGTCCACTGGTAAAGAAGGATGAACATAACGGGAACAAATGATGCATCCAGGGCAAAGCTCGGGAGGACAGGCAGCAGTTCATAAGGATACTCCCACAGACCCAGCCTGATTCCGATTGAATTCGTATAAGCAAACCAAATATGATAATTCAGTCCATAAAAACCCAGGAGCAGTATTTTACTTCGGTCAATTTTAAAATACAGAAGGATCAGCGGGACAATAAGAATAATAATTACTGCCCATAGCTGCCAATCATTAAAGCTCGAATACTCTTTCCAATATTCAATCTGCTCACTGGAAAGAGCCCCTGCCTTTTCTCTTATATCCTTAAGCATCTCCCGCTGTCTCTCACCCATCAAATACACACCTTTACTTTGAATTTAGTTCAGTTATTCATGCCATGCTGATTTTTGGCCCATCTGTGAAACTTTGTTTAGCACAGCATGATAATGGGATACAAGAATAGGTTTTGGTGTTACGGAACAAATTATTCCAAGATGCATTAGAAAAGCGGACTCAAAAAAGAACGCAGACTATAAATGCCGTGTTCAAAGTCAATGTCTTATAAATCCTGCCAAAAAGCCTTAAAAACACTCTCCTGGAATGGCATCTATGAAGTGACAGCAGCCAAGACAGCCATTTAAGCTGGAAATATGCTTCTTTGTCATAAAACGAAAAAATGCCAGCTGCAATGAGCCGGCATTTACCTGGAAAACGGTAAGAACATATTTAATTGCTGTCCTGATTGACCAGTTCAACTATGTCCTTAATCGTATAATCTTTCAAATATTCGCCAAGATGCTCTTCTGCTCCGATGAAGATGCTGAAGAGAACGTTCCGCATATTGGCCCCTACTATGCATTGTTCGTTGGATTCCGGACATTTTGGCTGCAATGCGCCTTCAGAGGTGATTTTATAGATATCCCATAAACTGACCTCATCCAGCTCCCTTGCAAAAATAAATCCTCCGCCGGTGCCTTCCTTGGATTTGATAAAGCCATTCCTTTTTAACAGGCTCAATACTTTACGGATCCGTACAGGATGGACCCCGGCGCTCTTGGAAATTGCCTCGCTTGTAGACATCCGGTCCAGCTGCAGCGCAAGATAGGCCAGGCTGTGAATGGCTAGTGTAAAGTCGCTGTTCATGGATAGCCTCCTAACTAAGCAGAGTTCCAAGCCATTCTGCTGTTTTATGCATCACAGATCAGTTGGCCAAATTCTGCATTTGCATGAATGAGAATGTGCGCAGTTTCCGCGGAAGGAAACTTCTGATTTCTTCATCATTATATCCGACCTGCAGCCTTTTTTCATCAATGATGATCGGCCTTCTCAGCATCTGCGGATTGTCAGCAATCAACTGATACAGCTCTTTAAGAGGAAGAGAATCGATCTCCATGTCCAGCTGCTGATAAGCTTTGGATTTAGTTGAAATGATTTCTTCCGTCCCATTTTCCGTCATGCGCAGAATGGATTTAATTTCTTCAACAGTAAGGGGTTCGTTAATGATATTCCTCTCAGTATACTCAATTTGATGCTCTTCAAGCCATGCCTTTGCTTTGCGGCAGGATGTACAGCTGGATGATACATATAGGTTGACCATTAATCATGCACTCCTTTAATGAAGATTTATATAGTGATTTTTAGTTTATCTATATTGAAGTGTAAAATAAAATGTTACAGTTACAGCAAAAAATAAATAAAAATATCAGAGTCACTACTGTAATTTTAATATTTACAGTTGAAAAAGTCAACCTGTTTCTTGCTTAGGGAGCTGGTCATTGCATGATCCTTACCAGCCCCCAGCGAGCTTCTTTATCCTAGTATAAAAGCAGAATACGTATTGTGACGGATTACTCCTTAGCCAAAGCTTCATGATCGGCAGCTGCAGGAGGTGCTTCAAACCAGGCATTTTTAATCATAAGCTGCATGCCATCCTCAGCGATCAGTGCAATTTCTACATTCATTCTGGTATATGCAGAAACAATATCCCTTCTTTGGCTGAGGGCGGCTGCTTCGCCATAATAACTGATCGCTGCCGACAAAAGGCCAGTTATATGGAAAAGCATCAGCTTATCAGAAAATGGCGGCACAGTTGAATCTGTTACTTCCGATTCAAAGACTTTGGGGACATGCAGGTTCTCTTCTTTCAGTAATGATGCAAGTATTTCAAAGTGCTTCACACAAAGCCCTCTTGCCCTTTCCATGTACGCCCTCACATCGTTAGATTTACAAACCTGGCTGAAGCCGAGCTCTAATACCATCTTCACCATCGTCTTCTGCATATTCAGAAAGACACCGCTGATTTCAATCGCATTAATGGGCCTGCGTTTTCCAAGCCAGCCCTTCATATAACCGTTTTTGATAAAATGCACTTTCTGTTTATTATGGAGTGTTGGAGCTTTATCAATTATACCTTTTTGAAGAGCCACCTCGGTAGTGCGGTCATACAGCTCCAAAGCTTCTGAGGTACATTGCATAAAGTATTGCCTGATATCCTTCCGTGAGCATACTGACGTCGCGCCTGCATATCTTGTAAGCCCATGGAGTGCCATGATATGTAAATAAACGATTTTAAAAGCATCCGTAAATAATCCAGGGGCATCTGCATTTACATCTTCTTCAGAAAAGCCTATCGGCAGAGGCTGATTCTCACTTTTCAGGAGCTTTTTAGTCTTTTCTAAATGCCGCTCTGACAGTTCAAGGGCGAACTCAAACACTTCCCGGATATTTTTGTCTTCTGCATCTTTCAGCATATGCTGAAGCACACAGCTTGATAAACTGTCATTTATGTATTGCGACCATATGACAGCATATTCAGAAGCATTCATTTTTGTTTGGTGCTGGATCTGTTCCATGCATTTCCCTCCCTGCTGTATATCCGTTATTTTTAACTTTTTTAATAAAATTATTTATCTTTAAACATAAAGGGAGGGTGCAGGTTTTTATTTCTATTCTGCCATTCATACAAAAAGGCCAAATCCCATGATCCGGCCCCGCTCAATTTTAAACCTTATTCCCTGACAAGAGTGCATCCAGTTTTCTCAGCTGAGAAGAGAACCCCTCAGCAGCCCCCATATCGATGATCTGCCTGATAGCTCCGCTGGAAGGAAATTCAGTGACGGACACATACTTGGTTTTCCCCTCTTCTTCACTAAATGTTGCCGTAATCAGGGTTTTTGGCAATGATTCATTAATATTTCCTTCTTCATCGGAGAAAGCATCAGTATGGACAATTTTCTCTGGTGCCGAGATTTCCTTATAGACAGCAAGCCCCCAAGATTCCATCCCATAAAATTCGCCCTGGCTTTTGTCCTTGCAGGTCATACCATAATGCCATATCCCGCCAGGTTCAAATTCAAATTTCTTATTCTTCGTTTCCCAGCCCTCAGGACCCCACCAGCTTTCCAGCAATTTGGAATCTGTGAATGCTTTAAATACCTCCTCCCTTGGCGCATCAAAAATCCACTCCATTACCAGGTTATTGCCTTCTTCCCTCATAATCAGCTTTCCGCTCATTTTTTCTGCCTCCCCTTTCGTATGTTCCGCGCTGCCTTTAACTTCTGTCCGTGTTTATATTCAACAGGCAGTAAGCATTTCCTTTAGGCAGGCTTCAATACATTTCGACATTCTTCTCTCAGAATGGCACCTGCACAATCAGCTCATTGCTGCATAGTTTATTGGAAATAACATTCCCTGGGAGAAAATGAACATGACTGCTTATCTGGATTACACTTCCCCGTCCCTTGCGTACGCTTTCGATGTGAATAAAAGCCCCCTTATGAAAAAAGACAGACATAACTTTATCAATATTCTGGGGATTGCCCAGCTGAATACCCTTGAAAATGTTTCCCTGCTTGATATATATCTAAGCACCGGCAATGCTGTAGAACCCCATTACCACCAGAACGCTGCAGAATTGGTCTATTGCATATCCGGAACAGCCACTGTTTCCCTGCTGAATCCTTTTACAAAGAACATCCAAAACTATACGATCGGACCAGGACAGGTTGCCAATGTACCGCAAGGCTGGTGGCATTACGAAGTAGCCCTGCAGGACAACACGCATCTTCTTGCTATTTTTAATGCACCGACGCCTGAAGTGATACTTGGTTCTGATATCCTGAAATTTACACCGGCCAATATTATGGCAAACACCTACTGTATAGATGAAAACCACTGGAAAGAGACGGTTGCCCAAGTGCAGCCTACAGCCTATATCGGTCCTGCCAATAGCTGCAGCAAATCCAATAAAATGGCGCGCAGGCACCAATATTCCCATGGACATCAGGGTTCAACTTCCCAGCCATCCGCTTATAGCAGAGCAGGATTCTGGCCCGTATATCCAGGATGAATGCCTTCATTGCACTAAAGGATTACGAAATTTAAATGTATCCCCAATAAGAGGATAAATAAAATCCGCCGCTTTCATTAATAGAAAGCGGCGGACACCTTGGCAGAGTTAAGAATAGTTTTACTCATAGTTGCTTCTCTTCTTTACTTTTGCTGTACTTTTTCCCGGCTCCAGAACCTATGAATACAGTAAACATAATGCAGGAAAAGGTATAGATTCTCTCGTCTTCAATGGGGACAAGCTCAGTGAGCAACAGCCATGCTGCAAAAGGTAGTGTGATCGCCAATGCCCCGGCTGCCATTGTGCCCAATCTGTTGAAAAGTTTTTCACGGACTCTAAAGACAGGCTCTATTGCGAACTCTAAAAGAAGATCCAGAGCTAATGGAATGGTTATAAACATCCTATTTTCCTCTTCATATTTCCATAAATCCGGTCCCTGTTTAATAATCCGGATACGAAGGTTCTTTTTTCTTATTGGCTGTGAGGATCAAAACTCCGGCGGATATAAGAAGGCCTGGTATAATTAATGTGGGCAGACTCAAAACACCAATAACAATAAAAATGATCCCTGCAGCTTTCGGATATTTCTTTAGAGTTAAAATGCCTGCCAGGTTGAGAAACAGCATAAGAAGCCAAAAAACGAGAAATATAATAAGCACTACCTCGACAATATTCATAGTCCCGCCCGCTATCTCCCGGGCTGCTGCAGTTCCATCCTGCCCTGCCATTTCCCGCTGGAACTTTGGATCGCTGCTGATCAGTTCAGTTAAAATATTTGCCGTATATCCCCTCGAAACGAGGAAATAGAAAAGTCCTGCGGAAAAGTTGATCAAGACCATTACGCCAAAAGAAATAAATCCCAGCAGTTTAGGCACCCTGTATTTTTCTTCTGCCAACTTTTTTCTCTCCCTGCTCTTTCTGTAATATCTTTTCTGCTTTCCTGGAACTTCGCTCGATCCTGCTCTTAGATTATAATTTCACATTAGGAATCATTTTCCTTTTTTATTGTAATCTCTGCCTCTTTATTATTCAACACTTGTGATTATTGTTGTGCCCGGCAAATTGAGTTATATAGAATAACCATTGCCTTTAAATAAGTGGGCCTTTATAAGGAATTTTAGGCATATTGATAAAGTCATATGCGGCAATCTCATCTGCCCTGGTCAGGTAAGCATGCAGGCTTTCCACCAGCATTAAATTCGGAATGCTCGCTTCTTTTTCTTTTATCAGTATGATCGGCTTTTGCATTGCATACGCATAGCCCAGTTCAAAGGCAGTTCCGCTGTCTACAGAGTTTTCTTCATAGTCGTGAATGGCAACTACCACGTCCGCACGCCGCAAAAATCTTAAATCATTTTGGAAAACAGTCTTCCTCCAGGGATCAGAAGCAAAGGTCAGCTGCGGGAACTGATAAAATCTCGCCGAAAAGAAATCAGCCACATAAGGATTCTTCCTTAGCGCACTCTCCAGCCTCCCGATTCTTTCCAGCTGCTCCTCATTAAAAAAAGGGCTGGCGATAAAAACCCTTACCGTCCTGAAAAACTGATTTTTCTCCATCGTTATTCCTCCGCATTTTTTGTATATATATGTTCAGGAGGACTGTGATTATGTTAATTCCTTTTATTCGCCTTCCTCATCATGCCAATCTGCCTGTTTCAGCCGCAGCCTGTAAATGTAAAAGGCAGGTATTCCGCTGCACACAGCTACAATAAAACCGACGAGCATACCATCACCCCACCCATAGCCCGGTGTTATACTGATCAGATAAGAAATGATGACAGCCACTGCCAGGATGGCTGTTATGCTTACAATGAATGGCTTCTTCGGATCTTTTCCCCCTCTCTCATGCTCCACACTCACACTCATGGATAGATAAGCAAATACAACCGAGGTTCCGATAAAAACAAGCCAAAGCGGATTCTTACGCATAGCTTCCATGCCGCCTTGTATTAAATCGTATGCAAGAATGCAAAGGATTCCCAGCGTCTGGACGATATAGACTATTCGTACATGCTCTAAATTTCTCTGCTTCAAACGTTCATCCGTAATTTTTTTCATTTCAGGTCCTCCTCTTCCACCCAGAATAATTCATCCAGATTTGACTGGACTGCATAGCAGATCTGGAGGCACAGCTTTAAAGAAGGATTATACTTACCCTTTTCAATTAAGCTCACCGTCTGCCTGGTAATCCCCACCCGGTCCGCCAGCTCTTGCTGGGTCAGCTCTGCCTGCAGCCGGGCCCGCTTCACGTTATTTTTCATATATTCTTCCTCCGAATAAAATGTAACATATATATTACTTTATGTAAAATATACATTCCATCTTCAGATTAAACGCCATGAAAAAAAAGAGACAGGCTCGCCCTGTCTCTTCATACTTCTGCTATTCTTCTTCACGGTATTCGAGAATATCGCCCGGCTGGCAGTCCAGTGCCCTGCAGATACTGTCAAGTGTGGAAAGCCGCACTGCCTTTGCTTTACCGTTCTTCAGTATAGAGAGATTAGCCATGGTGATTCCCACCCGCTCGGACAGCTCTGTAACACTCATTTTCCTTTTTGCCAGCATAACATCTATGTTAATGATAATCGACATTCCTTCACCTCAAATAGTCAGTTCATTTTCATTTTTCATCGTAAGGGCGCTCCGAAGCAGCTCCTTCAGGACAGCTGCAAATACACTGATGACAAAAGAACAGAAAGCAATGGCTGCACCCATCAGCAGAACTCCTGGATGAAGAGCACCGGCAGCTCCGACTCCGATAATGCCAGCAGCGTAAATCAGTCCCAAAGCAATGCCGCAATTCCTGATGCGGCGGAGCGACTGGACAGAGAGATCGGAAAAAGCAGAATGCCCTTCAATATATCTTAATAGATTCCATGATTCATACAGCGCTATATAAAATGGAATGGCAGCCCCATACATGCCCAAAAGGACCGGCCATTTCAAAAAAGCGAATTCAGGGTTCTCTGCAGCTGCACTCCCTGCAAGTCCAGGCAGAAGAAAAATACAGAGGACGGCCACGATCAATCCCATAATAAGGATGGCGGCTTTTAGAAAACTTGTTATAGCTTTGTTCATTAGGTACCTCCGGTTAAAGAATTATAAATTTATCTTAATACAGATTTTATCGTATTTCAATAAAAAAGAAACAAATTTCAGTAAAAATTTTATGATTCTTAATATAAAAACATTGACATATTTTATTGACTTGCGATAAATTATTATTACACTTCAATATTGGAGGCTGTTCATTATGACATCTTTTTTATTTTTGGGAATCATAGCAATTGCTTTATTGCTTATTTTGTTTAAAAAGAACCCTGCACTTGAGGGGAGTGCAGCCAATCGGAAGATGGTAAATTTATTGAGTCATGCTTCCTGGTTTCAAAGCCATTGGAGAGCTGGTTTGTTTTTATTTGTTTCCAATGCACTGCTGTTTTCAGCAGCACTGCTGTTTTTGTATTCGCTGCTGTTTATTAATATACCTTATATCCACCTGGTAATCATGTTCCTGGCAACAGCCTTTAGCATCCGTTTATGGCTCAATATAAAACTGGCATGGAAAGGAGCTGAAAAGGGACGTTTAAAAGCGGGGCTGATTGGAAGCAGCTTTTATCTATTTCTATTCATTTTCTTTTTTTATCAGTTTGCAGCAGCAGAGTCAGAATTTCCTGGGGATGACCCCTTTATGCGGGCCATTGGTTTCTTATTTGGAATGATTGTGGCAGCCACTGCAGGTATTTCTTGTTTATCAGTTATTAGTATTTCTTCACAAGCAAAATGAAAAGGCAGACTTTATGTCCGCCTTTTTGCAATGCAGGTAATAAATTTTAACAAATTATACTACATTCTCTTTCATAACAAACGCATTCATGCACTCTCTTAAAGCTATTCTTTATCATTGCAGTATCTTCTCCCGTATAATGGGCAAAAACCTTCACAGGATACAGGTCCTTCAAGCCTGCAGGGACAGTCCCTTTCAGCTCGTCTTCGCCATTCATATAAACATGCAAATATGATTCCTTCTGGACGAAACCATTTTTCTCATACCAGGCACGAACCCATCTATCATCACGGGTCCATGCTTCCATCCTGTTCAATCCTTGTTTCTTTGCAAGCCTTGCAGCTTCCTTCAGCAGGGCTGCCCCAATCCCCCTCCGCTGAAAATCGGGGTGGACGGCAATATGCCAAATCATTCCGCCCAGCCCGGTTCCGCGGGAACAGACTGTCCTTTCCTCTTCCTCATATTCCAAATCAAGCAGCCCTGCTATCATCCCGTCCACTTCGGCAACAAGCTCGATCGCCGGATGATCATATTTTTCCTTTTCACGAAGAACATTGTCATAATAAGCCGTATTCAAAAATGACAGCACCCTGCAGCGGACCCAGCCTTTCTCATCTTCCGGCTGATAGGTTCTGATAATCATACTTTCCTCCTTCAGGGCCGCTTACAGCAAGGCCCTTATTTCTGATTAGTAAAGTGTACATTTACTGGCTTTTGGTATATCAAGTTGTTATTGTCACAAGTTTACGTTGTTTTAGAATTTGCAGACTTACTCCTGGCTTACACTGGAAAGCTCAAAGAAACGCCATTTCCTTTACCAGCTTAGCCACTTCTACTGGCCTTACAGGCAGCTCTTCGAGTAAACCGATATCCACCCAAAGCGGTTCATAATTGCCACGGTCCCGCGCCGGATCAAATTCTTCTCCGGTCCCGCTGCCCATAATACCAGACACCATCTCTGCAAAATAAAAATATTGCGGACCATTAAAATCATGACGGACCAGCAATCCGCCGACCTTAACATCAATTCCCAGCTCTTCAAGGATTTCACGTGCTGCTGCCTCCTCAGGCAGCTCCCCAGGCTCTGCCCCTCCGCCAGGGAACACATAATATTCCTCACTTTCCCTGATCCGCTTAATGAGTGCCAGTTTCCCATCCTTAATGATTACCGCCCTGCCGCATATTCTCAATTCGCTCCACTCCCGCTTCTATAAATTATTGTTCAGAAAGCCTGACAATTTCTCTAATCACAGAACCAGCCTCTTCATTATCTTTGATAACAAAAAGATAATCCCCCTCATCTTCAGCGGGATCTTCCTTTAGAGTATCTGCCTGCTGCCGCTCCAGCACCTCTAAAAAGGAGGCAGCGCCCCTAAAAATATTAGTGCTCCTGGTGCTTGCTGCAGCCCTTGCTTCCAAAATGGAATCCTCGATATGTAAATGAACAATAATGCGGAAGAATTCTATACTTGGAAAAACTTCTTTCAATAGATACGCTCTATCTTTCCTGCTGAGATTCGAATTACAGATGATCATATGCAGGCTGGTATTTTCTTTTGCATACTCGACAATATATTTTGAAAGGCCGTGCTTTAAGGTATTCGGCCCGCTTACAGGCTGAAGAGCCTCATAATATGTATGAATAAATGCCGCGTGGTTATCCTGGTCCATCACAAAAGAGCCTTTCAGCTCTTTCTTCAATTCTCCTGCAAATGTGCTTTTTCCGCTGTGTGTCTTCCCAACGGTAATGATTGCAAATCGTTTCATATATTCAGCTCCAACTCATAAAATTATTCAGACAAAAAAAGGACCTGAAGGCCCTTTTACTGTGATACAATGAATTTTTCTTTGAATGAAGGACTCAGCTCGCTCCATACATCGAACAGATTGCCGTCCGGATCCCTAAATACAAAGTTTCTGCCTGCGTGACCCCTCTCCTCAATCTCGCCTGTATGGATTCCTTGTTCACTGAACTCCTGGTGAACAGCTTCAAGGGCATCCAGCCCGTCCACTTCAAACGTCAGCGAAAACCTTTCCGTTCCTGAAGCATCTGTGAAATTGCTAGTTTGTGATTCTGCTGCTTTAACAAGAAAAAAGCTCTGGTTTGCCAAATTAAGGATGGCTTTGTCTTCATCAATATATTTCAGCTCTGCCCCCAGCTTCCCAGCATACCAATCTGCAGATGTCTGCACATCCTTAACCGGAATATAAGCAGTCCCTACTCTCCAAATCTTTTTGCTCATGAGAATCCCTCCTGGAAAATTCAGTATACACAGAGATTCTACATCCGAAAGCAGGAATCCTTTTTATTCTGTCAGCTTTTTTGCCTTTCTTCTGGATGAAATTGAAATCCAGGCTGCCGTATAAAGGATAATGATCAGAACTCCACAGATTAGAAACAAATAAAACGAAGCAGTCCTTCCTTCAGTATAGCTGCTGTATGCCTGTGAAAAAGAAACAATAGAAATAAAATAGCCTATTATAATCTGAAATGGCTGTATATGTTTGAACATTGCAATCCCCCCTGCTGACTGATAGTATTATACCATAATTTCCCTAATATTCTTTTGAACAGCATTGGAGGTATAGTATGTATATAGGAGATTGGATGATTTTGATAATCATTGTTTTGCTGACTTTGCTGGGTGTATTCTCTTTTACCCTGTTTATAAGGAGGATGGTGTCCCGTTCAGCAGCCTCCTATTCTTCAGATCAGGAGCTGCATGCCAAGCTGGATGAAATCATCAGATTGCTGAAAAAACTGGAAAAAGATTAATAACTGTCTTGCCCTCCTTAATTCGGGGGGTTTTCTTATTTACCTTTTAAAAGCTAAAATGAAATGTAACTTTTTTATAAAAAAAACAAACCTGAACAGCGGGTGCCCCGTCTAATGGTTGGAAGGGAGCAAAAGACCGTGGAAGAAACTTTATCAGAAATATTATTGGCGATGGACAGGGAAGCAGCCATTGATCAGATTATGCAGCTATATGGCCAGGATATCCTCCAGCTTTCCTATACATATGTAAAGCAAAAGGATGCAGCAGAAGACCTGACACAGGAAATCTTTATTAAATGCTATAAAAACCTCCACCAATACAACCGCAAATCAATGGTGAAAACCTGGCTTTGGCGGATTGCCGTCAATCACTGCAAAGACTATCTCAGAAGCTGGCACAACCGTCATATTATCCTTTCGGAAGAACAAGCAAAGTCAGGCGGCAGCCTGAAGGATGAGGTCGAAGCAGCCGTAATCAGAAAAGACGATGATTCACAGCTCGCTTCAGCGGTCATGGATCTGCCGGACCATTACCGAGAAGTCATCTATCTTCATTATTACGAGGAAATGAGCATGAAGGAAATAGCGGCCGTCACCAGCATCAACCAAAATACAATCAAAACGCGCCTTAAGCGGGCAAAGCAGCTATTAAAAGAAAGACTGGAGGAGCTATGATGGAAGAGCGCCTGAAGAGATTAAAAAAAGCGATGGAAAATACTATTTTCCAGGACCTGTCATTTACCGACAAAACCCGTGAAGAGGTAAAGTCAAAAGCAAGAAATCTTCAGATAAAAACGGAAGAAGATGTCATCCTTGCCGTCCTGCAGCTGCTTGTCAATGAAAAGACAGGATTTGAATTGACCAGAAGCATCATCGCAAGGGGAATTTCTAACTTTGAAAAAAACGAAGGCTTCCTCTATGCCCTGCTGCACAGGTTGGAGCGGAAAAACTATCTTCAGTCCAGCTGGCAGGATTCACGCAAATACTACCAGCTGAATGACAGAGGCAGGAGGCTTCTGGAGCAGTCAGAGGAAAAATCGGCCGGCAGGCGTACGGCCCTCCAGGAATTATGGGAGGGATGAAATAATGGCAGCTGAGAAAGACGGCTTCCTCATTGAGGTCAAAAAGCATATAAAATCCAAAGAAGCCAAGGTTTTTGTCCATCAAGAGCTTGAGCATCATCTCCAAGAAACGAAAATAGAGCTGATGACAGAGGGAATTGAAGAAACAGAGGCGGAAAAAAAGGCAGTCCTGCAGATGGGCAGCCCCTCAGAGCTTGGGATGCAGCTGAATAAAATCCATAAGCCGAGGGTGGATTGGATGCTGATTGGGCTGCTGGCGGCAGCTTTTGGGATGGGTCTTCTACCATTGTTTAATATCCATTATGAAGATTATGATGTTGACTTTCTTTCAAAGCAACTCGTCTATATTGGCCTTGGTTTGCTGGCTGCACTTGCTGTCATGTTCTTTGACTATCGGAAACTGCGGAAATGGAGCTGGCACTTGCTTACAATTGGGGTTTTATACCTAGTTTTATTGCTTATAGCACCATTTTCTATAAGGGCCATTATAAACGGGTTCCCATATTTCATAATCCCTGGAATTGGAGCATTCGGCGGAATGACGATACTGCCGTTGTTCTACCTCTTTTGGGCAAGCTTCTTTTCGAAAGGAAAGCCGAACTTATGGATAGGCTGGCTTATTTTCAGCACTACGTTATTTCTTTTCTTATCGCTGCCGGGCTTCCCTATTGCCATGATGTACGGCATCCTTGTCATGATATTATTTATCAGAAGCGCCGTAAAACGCAAAACCATCATCGCAACACTATCTTCTGTCGGCAGCATCATTGTCTTATTTGGCATTATTGCATGGTTCACAAGCAAAGAGTATCAAAAAGTCCGCATACTCGCTTTCCTTAACCCAAAAGAGTACTCGGAAACCTCAGGCTTTATGTATATAAAGATAAGAGAGATGCTTGCTGAAGGCGGCTGGCTTGGCAATCCGGAACGAACGGAATCGATCCCTAATTTGCATTCTGATTATGCCTTCGTGAACATCACCTATTTTTACGGATGGCTGATGGCTGGCCTGTTAATTATCGTACTTACCCTTCTTTTAACCAGATTGATATCCGTTGGCGGCCAGATTAAGGACCCTCTCGGCAAACAGCTTGTCACTGGGGCAATCACCCTTTATTCAGTCCAGTTTCTTTATAATATCGGGATGACCTTAGGGGTTCTCCCGATCATATCCATATCATTGCCGTTCATAAGCTATGGACTAACACCGGCGATCCTTAATGCTTTTGTCATTGGCATTGCCCTCAGCGTATACAGGCGTAAGGATTTTACAGCAGCAGGCCACAAATAATATTGAAAAAAAAGACTTCTTAAAAGGAAGTCTTTTTTTTATATGAATTGTTGGTGCAGTTCTTTTCTTCAAACAATATCGATTTATTCTGCTTTATAGCTTCTTTCTTCTCATCCACTGGGTGGCTGCCCACTTGCTTCCTTTAATCACAGGCGCCCCCCCATGAAGAGTCAGATCATTCAAATCCTGATTATCATAGAAGTATTCGAAATAAACTGCCGAGCCTTTATGCGGGTTCACTGAAAAATTCAGCTTAGGAAAATACGTTTCCCCGCCTTCCTCGACATCATTCAGATACATAACAAGCGTGCTGATCCTCGGATTGCTTGCCGCCCTGCTGGATGAGGAAAAAAAGTCAAAATGGGCCTTATATTCCTGTCCGATGTGATAATTCAGCATCTGCAGGCCCTCACCATGTTCCACAGGGATATTCATAATTTGCGACAGCCTTCTTTCGATCCTTGCAACCAGCTCATTTTCGCCTTCTTCAAAGAACATGCTGCTGCTCGTCCTAATATCGTCTACCGTGCGGGTGTTTCCGATTTTTGAACGCTTCAGCTTATCCTCGGACATCCTGATCAACCCTTCACATTCCTCATCACTCAGCACATTCCCCAAAATCACGATCAGCGGTTCCTCTATTTTGGCAATGATATGAATCTCTCTATCTTCCGTTCTTATTTTATTACCAATATGATCAAAAATAGTCTGTTCTCTTACCTGTGTTTCATTAGCATCTATTTTCAACTTTCATCTTCCTCTTATTCAATTTTTAATTTTCTGAAATATTCGATAAATAAAAATATGGTTCCGCTGAGATTGGAATGCTGGTGTAAGGATGCCCTCTTAAAATTCTTTTGAACTTCAACTTAATATTACACTGAGGATAAAAGAATTTCTATCATTTTTATTGATGAAAAATCCATAAATAACTTTTATTCAAGCAGCCTATTTTACTCCATACTTCTCCGGAAGCAGCTCCATCACATTGCTTTTAACGAGTTTCCCTTGATAAGAAAGAATTACATCCGTTCCCTTTCCATAATCGCTGATCAGTTCTCGGCACATTCCGCATGGTGCAACTACCCAGCAGTCTTCTATGTCTTCATGAGGATGGGGATGGGCGACCGCGACAATCGTTTGAAATTCATGTTCTCCTTCAGAAATAGCCTTCCCCATCGCCATTGCTTCCCCGCAAACCGTTATTCTTCCTACATTTGCCTCCATATGGACGGCTGCAAAGATCTTCCCTGAGGCTGTCCTGACAACAGAACCGATATGGTGCCTCCCATAACGGTAATTTTTCTTGATTACTTCCTCTGCGGCATGAATCAGTTCATAATCTTCCTTTACTAACGGTTTTGTCATGATCATCTTCTTCTTTTCCCCATTTCCTGCAAGCTATTAATCATATTGCCGAATTTCTCTTTCTCTTTGAAAATGACTTTGACACATAGGAATGCCTTTCTTTTTCAGCCATAAAACGGTACCCCATTTTGTTAAAAACAACAGCAAGGCAAATGCCTGCAACTGCTGAAACAAAAAGCTCACTTGGCTTTTTCACAAGTAAGTCCCTGACTGGAGCCGGGATTGCCCTTCCCACATAAGGATGGTCAAAAAATCCGATCATAATATAAGAGGCTACAGTTCCCAAAGTTAAGCACCAGGTTATAAAAAATGCCTTCCATGAAAACGGAGAGCTGTCCCTGGAAAATTGTTTCTTGGCCCCCCGCAGCAGCGAAGCCATCCCCAGCATGAATAAGGCCTCACCTAAATCGATTCCTTTAAAAAAGGTAAATACAGCTCCGCTTACAAGTACCATATAAGTCAATATATAAGATGCTTTCACTTTCAGATAAATGCTCCTTGACAGGAGAAGCAGAGAAATTCCCGCTGTAACGGAAAGCTGAAATGACAGATTCAGCAGTGATTCAGAGAAAAGTTTTTCAGCAAACAGCATTTGTTCCAACCCTGCAGGAGCCCCGGCAGATATCAATAGCAGCACCCCGCTAAGGAACACCAATACGGATAGTGCCCAATGGGTAAAATTTGACAGCATATAATTGGAAATCATATTGTATTTTTTTATGAATCGGCCAGCCCTTGAATCCATAAACAGTTCCTTCGTCTGCACCGCTACTTCAGTAGATGCCAATATCAGGCCAATTATAAATGGAACAATATAATAGAATATCCGGTAAAACACCAGTATGAGCAAAACACTGCCATCATCCAGCCCGGACTGCTGGAGGCCGATCAGCACAATGATATCAAAGGCGCCTGCACCTCCTGGCACAAGGCTCAATGAACCCGCGACTGCACCAGCGACAAAGATGGTTAGCACCAGATGAAAAGGGAGGCTAAAGCCTAAAACAACAGCTATGCCCCAAAGAAAGGCAGCCGCTGAAAACCATTCAGCCACAGAAGCCAGTACCGCCAGCCATGCCCATTTTCCTTCCCATGCAGCATTATCATTTCTTCTGACATAAAGGAAGATAAGATAGACTGGCAAAAAAGCAGCCATTCCCCATAAGCCGGCATTCAGCCAAGGATAGGCTTCCAGCACCGCTCCTTTGCCGCGAAAAGAAATAATTGAGATCAAAGACATAACAGATAATCCTGTCAGCATAAATGGAGTCAGCCATATAATGCCGCCGAGAAGGCTTTTAGAATCTTTTGTATAGGCTTTGAGGAGAAAAGCGCGCAGGCTTGCGCCAGCCACCCCGCCGAAGCCGACTACATTATTGATCGCATTGGATATCCATGAAATTTTGGCTAAAGCTGGCAAAGAAATCTCCAGGTTCAGCTTTTTTGCGAGGATAAGATCATATGCAGCTAGTGCAGACACCGCTATCATCCCCATCAGGAAAATTAACAGCAGCTGTGCAGGAGACAAACTTTTTATATCTATCAGCAAACCGGAGGGGTCAATCTTTCTAAGCTCGTTTTTCCCCTCATGGTAAATAAACAAAATGAGAATAATGGGCAATAGATACTTTGCAGCTTGGATTGCGAATTTATTGTTAAACATATGTTAAGCCTCTTTTAATCAATTTGTCAGACTTTCCGGACACTTACATCATACCGTAACTTTAACATAGCTTCACCCTATTTTTTTACATATGCTTTTTAAAAATCCTCTAATTTATTGAAACCTCTGCCTGTTTCTTTCCGTACAGATAATAAAAGGAGGGAAATTTTTTTGAAAATATTTCTATGGATCGGCGGCATCGTATTCCTTGCCGTCTGTATGGTAATTGCTATAGGCGCCTGGCTCTACATAAAGGATGTAAAGAAAGACGAACCGGATTACCTGATTAAATTCATTAAAGAGAATAAGAATAAAAAAGATTTATCACTGTTTATCAGCCATAATAAAGAAACATTAGCCAAAATTCATCCTGACGAACCTTTGCCTTTGGCCAGCACCATGAAATTCATTGTAGCAATAGAATACGCGAAACAAGCAGCCGCAGGAAAAATTGATCCTGAACAGCAAGTCAGCCTGAAGGAGCTTGAAACATACTATGTACCTAAAACAGACGGCGGCGCCCATGAAGCATGGCTTTCTGAATTAAAAGGAAACAGCGCTACACTGCAGCAGGTGGCGAAAGGCATGATCGCTTACAGCTCGAATGCGAACACAGATTATTTGATTGGATTGCTAGGACTCGACCAAATCAACTCCAATCTGGAAAGCTTGAATTTAGAAAATCATGAACCGCTTTATCCGCTCGCCAGTTCCTTATTCATTCCATTAAAAATAATGGAAGAAAATAAGCTGTCAAAAAAAGAAGCGCTGGCCAATCTGAAGGAAATGCCATTACATGAATACCGCAATATGGCAAATGAAATTCACAGATCCTGGCAGTCCGCTCCCCCAACCTCTGAAAATAAGTCCCAGGTTCTCAAAAAGCTTGATATGGACTTTCAGGAGATCTGGTCTGACAGGCTCCCAAGATCGACGGCAGCAGATTATGCTTCTCTTATGGAAAAACTGAACAGCAAGTCTTATTTTGCAGAAGACGTACATACCCAGCTTGACCCGGTTCTTGAACAGCTGATGGAAGACCCCCGCAATCAGGAATGGCTTTTGCACGCAGGCCAGAAAGGCGGCTCAACCGCTTTTGTCCTCACAATGGCCATGTATGCGACAGATACAAATAACAATCAGACTGAAATCGCTTTTCTCTCAAACAATCTAAGTCCCAAAGAGCAGGCAAAACTATCACGTAATATGAACAGCTTCCAGCTGAAGCTGCTGAAGGAAGAAGATTTCAGGGAAAAAGTACGCAGGGAGCTAATAAATCTAAATTAACAATACACTCTCCTGGGGCTGCTATTATTTTTATTGAGAAATAGCGGTTCAAACTCTCTCTCCGCTGAGACCATTATTTTGGTGTTTCAGTGAAATAGCGGTTCTATTTATCTTCGCTGGAACCATTATTTTAGTTTTTTAGTGAAATAACGGTTCTAGCTCACTCTGCTGGAACCAGTATTTTGGTGTTTCAAGATTAAGTCCGTATAATTGTGTAAAAAGAAAAGGGGTCATTTTAATTCCTTTTGTCAACAATGTTAACAACCACGAAAACATTGGAGGAATTAAGATGACCCACTTACAGTTTAACCTAAATATTGACACTTTAAAAGAATCTGTCATGAATTCTAGCCTCGATGCAGTTGTAAAATCTTCGATTGTGCTGGTTCTTAATGAATTTATGGAAAAAGAAAGAGATGAGCATTTAATAGCTGGCGCATATGAGCGTTCTTCCGAACGACGGGATTACAGAAATGGCTATTATGAAAGAGAACTCCTCCTCGGTATCGGAAAGATTAAATTGCGGGTTCCACGTACACGAGAAGGTGATTTTTCCCCTTCACTATTTGAAAAATTTTCCAGGGTCGACCAAGCTCTTACGCTCTCTATGCTTGAGATGGTTGTTAATGGGGTCTCTACTCGGAAGGTCACTAATATTGTTGAACAGCTTTGTGGTGAGAGTGTATCAAAGTCCTTTGTTTCTTCACT
>NZ_JBNILH010000008.1:0-234950 GCF_050107595.1 Bacillus infantis | reverse complement strand
GAGGCGACTGTTCAGGTGCGACAAGCATAAGACGCTCCAGGATAAAAGGCGTTCTTTGCCTTTAATCCTGGAGTGGCTTATGACTCGAGCACCTAGGAGCCGGAGCTGGACAGTAGAAATGCGGAGGGCGCTTGCTCAATAAAGGAACGCGGACTAAGAACGCCACGTCCTGTGGCAACGTCCGCATGACCCACATCGTGTGGGCCTCAAGCATAAGACGCTTTGGAATTGTAGGCGTTCTTTGGCTTTAATTCTTGTGTGGCTTATGACTCAAGGCTTTAGCCGCCGCGTCCCGCGTGCACAAGCAGAAGAAACCCTCCGGCCCGGCCGGAGGGTCTGTTTTCATTTCCCGGGGAGACTTATTAGGCCAAATACTCTACCCTTTTCTTTTTTAAGGTCTCTATCTCCTGTTCTGCAGCATCTTTCTCCGTTCTGAGCTCGGTTTCAAGATCCTCAAGCACATTCAGGCATTCCTTCACTTTTTCAGCAGAGGCATTGATTTTCTCCTGAACCATCCAGTCGGAAAAGATATTATCAAAGAAAAGATCGGCAATGCCCAAAAAGCTTCCCACCTCAAGCTCGGCGGAAATGGAGCGGCCAAGGTCATCAAGCTCCTTCTGCAGCTTTTTCAGGTTGTACTGCGCGTCATGCAAGGACTCTTTTGCCTTGTCCATATGCGACCTTTTCGCCATGGTCGAGAGGAAGTCGCCCCCCGCAAGGTCGAGGAAACCCCAATTTTTCGCGCTCGAAAGCTCGCCATCGGCTTTGCGCAAGGCTTCCCTCGCCTCAACCAAGGCACTCTCAGCTTCCCGTATCTCCTGAAGCATCGCTTTCCTTTCCTCCAGCCGGTCTGATAAATGAAAAAGCATATCGCTGACCGCCCCGCCTTCCTGCAGGACCAGACGCTCTTTTTCCAATAGCAGTTCTTTGTATTCCGCCCCCGCCGTTTCCAATCCGGCAGCTTTTTCTCCGAGCATGCTGATGTCGGCTTCATAATCCTTTATTTTCTTCAAGGATTCATCATACAGCAGCCTTGCTTTATACGCTTCCTCTTTTTCTTTTTGCAGCCTTTCTTCCTTCTTTCCGCTGATCATCAGGAAGAATCCTGACAATGAAGGGCCTTCAAGCTTATCTGCTTCATTCAATTCCTTCTCCCAAGTTGTCTTCAGCCATGCTGATGAAGCCTTTTCCTGATCTCTTTCAGCCTTGAGTGCCTCAAGGCGTTTTGTATATTTTTCGTACTGCTGCTCCTTCTGTTTTGCTTCAGCAATTCTTTGATCCAGATTCATCACCAGGTCCCCTTTTTGATTCGTATAGTAATCATACGGATTCGGCTGTGAAAAAGATTCAACAAAAAGAGGCCCCGGCTCTGCCGGGTGCCCCTCTGGTTATCCGCTGCTATTCGCTGCCGGATCCGGTTCTTTTATTCATTTCATACTCTTCAAGCATGGAAATACGCTCCAGCATGGTCGGATGCCCATACCGGAATATTTTCACAAGCAGCGGCGGCTTCACCTGGCTCAAGCCTGCCTTCGTCAATTCCTGGAACGTGCCGATGGCCGCTTCCGTATCACCTGTCATTTCAATGGCATACCTGTCTGCTCTCGTTTCCTGATATCTGGACACCAGGTTGGTAATGGGGCTGGCAGCAAACAGCAGGAAGGAAAGAAGCGCAAGAAACAGCGGGAGCGAGCGGATATCGGAAACCTCCTGCACCCTGAAGGTCTCCCCCCATCTGGCAATCACCCAATCCATCAGCTTTGATATGAGATACAGGCCGATCAAGGAAAGCACTAAATATCCCGCAATCCCTATGTAAATATGCTTTTCTACATAGTGGGCCATTTCGTGCGCCATGATGAAAAGGATCTGGTCATCACTCAGCCGGTTGAGTGTGGTATCCCACAAAACGATCCGTGAGTTTGAACCGATTCCTGTTACATACGCATTAAGCGAGTTGGTTTTCTCTGCCATGTTTACTTCAAACACATGCTCGGCAGGGATATTTGCCTCATCCGCTAATTGAAGGATTTTTTCTTCCAGCTCCTTATTTTTAAGCGGATAGAAATCGTTGTACAGCGGATCGATTACAACAGGCTGGAGGAACATCATGAAAAGTGTGAATGGCACTGATAACAGCCATGCATAAAGCCACCATCTCTTTGTGCTTTTTTTCATCAGCCAATACAGCACTGAAACCAAAATGAACATCGTTCCGTAATTGATCCAAAAGTCGATCAATTCATCCTTCATCCAGGAGCTGAAGGTCTGTGTTGAGATATTATAGCTCTTGGACAGTGAATAGCTGGTAAAGCTTAAAGGGAATGTGGCTGCGAACGCAAAGACTGAAAGCCACAGCAGATAGATGGCCGTCTGCAGCGCCTTTGCCTGTGCCGATTTCCCGGCCCACCTCTTCATGGCCGAGGACAGGCCGGTCACAAGGACGAGAACATAAAACACCCATTCAAGGGGAGTGGACAAAAAGAACAGCAGGTTCCTTACCTTGGAATACTCTTCACTCAGCATAAGCTCCCGCCCGTTCAGAAAAGCTTCCGGGTCTGCCTGTGTTCCCTGATACTCAAAAGGCAGGCTTGTATTCGCAAAATAAAACAGATACCAGTAAAAAAACAGCCCGTAGACAATATAGCCGATGACTGTATAAAAGCCGATTTTCCGAGCCATTCCGATTCCCCCTTTCTTCTTCACAGCTGCCTTTTTTGCCAAAATAAGCGGGCAGCCTGGACGGGCTATATTTGTACAACCTCTCCCTACAGTGTAGTACCAATTGTTTATTTTAGAACAGCAAGATGGATGAGCCTCAATTATATGTTCTCCCAAACTGCTTTCCATCCGCCTGCCCTCAATAGAAAAAGCCAGGCTCAGCAGCCCGAGCCTGGCATTCATGCTAGGAAAAGTAGGAGTATACCGACAATACAGCGATCGACCCGAGGACTACCACGATGACGTTTGCTCCCAGATAAGCTGCCAGGAAAGCTGCAGCTGCCCCGAGCAGGCCGTACCAGATATCTTCCTGGATAAAGAGGATTCCAGGGAAAATAAGCGCTCCCAATGTTGCATAAGGGACATTTCTCAAAACACCCTGCCAGAATGCAGGCAGCTCCTTCCCTCTGAACAGGACGAAGGGAAGCATCCTCGGAATATAGGTGACGGCCGCCATCCCGATGATCATCATAATGATTTGGCTATTCATGCCGCTTAACTCCCCTTCTCTTTTTCAAAGTTTCCACAGCTTCAGTAATCAATGCCGATAAAAGTGTCGCTGTGACTATGGCCCACCCTGTCGACAGCAGCTCTGCCATTGTGAATATAGTATTGAACCCTGCTGCAAGGACAGCCAGGAACACAACCTTTGCACTGCCCTTCATAGAAGGCACGAGCAGGCCCACAAACATGGCATATAAAGCGACTGACATGCTTTCCTGGAGAGTCTGCGGAAGACTGGCGCCGATCAGATGGCCGATGCCGGAGCTGACCACCCAGCTTGAGTAGGATACAAAGATGAGGCCGAACATATAGCCTGAAGAAACTTTCTCTCTTTTCATGGAAGCAACTGAAAAGGTCTCATCTGTAATGCCAAAAGCAAATATGATTTTATTTGCCGTATGCTCGTCTTCACACTTTTCATTAAGAGATGCTGACATCAGGAAATGCCTGATGTTAACAATAAAGGTAGTAAGGATGATTTCAAATATCCCTGTCCCCAGCGTCAAGAGGCTCAGGGAGATATACTGGGCCGCACCTGCAAAGACGAGAAGGCTCATCAGCACTGTTTCTCCTACCGTAAGCCCTGTGGTCTTCGCCAGAAGCCCGAATGTAATCGCAATCGGAAAATATCCGATCGCAATGCTTATCCCTGCCTGTATCCCTTTGCGGAACTCCCCCGCTGGCCTTTCTGCTGCTAATTCTGCCATATCCTCACCTGCCGTTATGTATCTTAGAAATATTATTGGAAAGTACTGTGTTTCTTTTATACTTTTAAGTTATATTATACATATGTGCGTTATATTACACAATTCCTTTGGAGGAAAAAATGGAGAATATTCACAAAAATATCGGGGAAAATTTACGGAATATACGCAGGGGCAGGGGGCTCAGCCTGGACATGGCCGCAGAAGCAACAGGTGTCAGCAAGGCAATGCTTGGACAGATAGAACGGGGAGAATCCAACCCCACCGTCACGACGTTATGGAAAATTGCCAGCGGCCTGCAAATTTCATTTTCATCTCTGATGGCAGAAAAATTATCCGAGGTTTCTTTTGCCGATATCAATCAGATTAACCCGATCATTGAGAATGACGGGAAATATAAAGTGTTTCCGCTGTTCCCCTTTGATCCGCGGAAACAATTCGAGATTTTTATTGTAGAAATTGCCCCTGGCTGGAAGCAGTCCTCAGATCAGCATAACGAAGGGGTAGAAGAATATATTACGGTCATAAGCGGTGAAATTGAGGTAATGATCGGTGATAATCCATACACGATTCAGGAAGGCTCTGCCCTCCGATTTGCCGCTGACCAAAGCCACAGCTACAGGAATACGGGGGAAGCACCAGCAAAATGCCAGGTAGTCATGTATTATGAATAGCAAAATAAAGGGTGCCGCATGAAAAATCACCGGCACCTTTTATTCAGGCAAGAACAGCGCGGTCGCTGTTCAATTTTTCACCGCGGATGCGCTGGAATTCCCCAAGCAATTTTTCAACTGTCAGTTCCTGCTTATCCTTTTCTTCTGCTTCAAAAATGATCTGCCCATTGTCCATCATGATGAGTTTGTTTCCGAGATCTATTGCCTGCTGCATATTATGGGTGACCATCAGGGCTGTCAGGCCAAAAGACTCAACGATCTTTCTGGTCAGTTCAGTGATAAGGGCAGCCCTGGCCGGGTCAAGCGCTGCTGTGTGCTCATCAAGCAGCAGGATTTTCGGCTCTGTGAAGGTGGCCATCAATAATGACAGTGCCTGCCTTTCCCCTCCCGACAAAAGGCCTGCCTTTGCTTCAAGGCGATCCTCAAGACCAAGGTGGAGCATTTCGAGCTGCTCCTTGAAAAAGGCCTTCCGTTTTTTCGTCATTCCCATCCGCAGGCCGCGTCCCCCTGTCCGCGAAAAGGCAATCGCCAGATTCTCCTCAATGGTTAAATTAGGAGACGTACCTGCCATCGGATCCTGGAAGACCCTGCCGATCAGGCGCGACCTTTTGTGCTCTTTCATTTGCGTAACATTTTTGCCGTCAATCAGCACTTCCCCTTCATCAGGATAGAGGCGGCCTGATATGATGTTCATCAAGGTGGACTTACCTGCCCCATTGCTGCCGATGACAGTGACAAAATCTCCTGGCTGCATGGATAGGTTAAGATGCTGAAGAGCTTTTTTCTCATCTGGGGTAGCTTCATTGAATACTTTATAAATCTGTTTTAGCTGCAGCAACCTGCCCACCGCCTTCTTCTGCCATTTTTTTCAGCTCATCTTTATCAAAGCGCCTTTTTTTTCTGCGCCTGTTATCCCGCTGCCGCTCAATCATCCTTGGGATGATGAGCGCACAGACAACGATCGCAGCCGTAATGAGCTTCATGTCTCCCGTTTCAAGAAAATCGGCCCTCAGCGCAAGGGTCACGATGATTCTATAAAGGATGGCTCCCCCAATAACGGCTAAAGTCGCCCTGAAGATCGTTTTTGCCCCAAAGACCGCCTCGCCGATGATGACGGAGGCAAGGCCGATAATGATCATGCCGATCCCCATGCCGACATCGCTGAAGCCATTGTACTGGGCAATGAGTGCGCCTGAAAAAGCAACAAGGCCGTTGGATAGTCCCAGACCAAGGATTTTTAAAGTGTCCGTATCCGCTGAAAAGCTCCGCACCATTGTCTCATTGTCGCCCACTGCCCTGATGGCAAGCCCGAGATCCGTTTTCAGGAAAGCATCGAGCAGCAGCTTAATGACCATTGATACAGCAAGCATAACCATCAGGATCCCCCATGTTTTGGGAACCATCCCCTCGAGCCCCATGCCCGTCAAAAGGGATGCCATCCCGCTGTCGAACGGCAGTGACTCCCAAAAACCGGACAGCTTTGTGATGATAGTCTCCTCTGAAAGGAGGGGGACATTCGATTTTCCCATTATCCTCAGGTTGATAGAATAAAGGGCAATCATCATTAATATGCCGGACAAAAGGGGGTTTATTTTTCCTTTTGTGTGGAGCAGGCCTGTCAGGCACCCGGCAGCAAAGCCGCATATCATTGCCATTATGGTAGCAAGTAACGGATTCACGCCTGCCACGATCATTGAAGCAGCGACAGCCGCACCTGTAACAAAGCTCCCATCCACCGTCAGGTCCGGGAAATCAAGTACCCGGAATGACAGGTACACACCAAGGGCCATCAAAGCATAAATCGCACCAGCCTCCACTGAGCCAAATATCGCTGTGAACATATAATCTTCCTTTCTCCGGGAGGTAATTCTATCATTCTATTCAGTAAATTCAGCCAGGCTGTTCCATTCCTCTTTAAGCCCGATATTCATTTCCTCTGCAGCCTTCTTGTTGATCAGGAGCTTTAAGTTTTGCGGATATTGCACAGGGAGCTCTGATGGCTTCTTCTCTCCTTCAAGGATTTTGGCCGCCATTTCCCCTGCCTCATAACCGATATCTTCATAGTCAAAACCGTAAGCAGCAAACCCTCCGCGCTCGACTGAGTCCAATTCACCGACAAACAGCGGGATATCATTGTCATTGGCTGTCTGAATGACCGACTCCAGCGCGGAAACAACTGTATTATCCGTAATGATATAAATCATGTCTGCTTTGCCTACAAGGGATTCAGCAGCCTGCTTCACCTCTGAGGAAGCTGATACTGTGGCCTCTTCCAGCTTTAAGTCTGTTCCTTCCATCGCCTTTTTCACAAGATCAATCTGGGCATTGGAATTCTGCTCCCCCGAATTGTAGATGACTCCTACCGTTTTTCCTTCCATCTGCTCAGCCATGAATTTCACCGTATTCGGGATGGCATCCGGATGGGTATCTGTTGTGCCAGTGATATTTTCTCCAGGCTCCTCCATCGAGGCGACAAGCTCAGCACCAACAGGATCTGTTACAGAGGTGAAAACGATTGGGATATCCTTTGTCGCATTCAGTGCCCCGTACGCGCTCGGCGTCGAATTGGCGAAGATAAGATCCACACCGTCTCCGGCAAAGTTGTTGGCGATTGCCTGGTTGTTGTTCTGGTCGCCCTGGGCGATCTGGACATCATAGTCAACCTCGAGCCCTTTATCTTCAAGGGCCTTTTTGAACCCCTCAAGCGCAGCATCAAGAGAAGGATGCTCCACAATCTGCGTTACGCCGATTTGATACGTTTTTTCCCCCTCTGCCGCCGTTTTTCCTCCAGCTTCATCTGAACCGCACCCTGACAGCAATCCTGCTGCCAGCAGTCCTGCCGCAGCCAATCCAAACTTTTTCTGTTTCATGAAATATCCCCCATTCTTGTCCTATCAATTGTTATGTCGCTTTCGCACTTTTATGCTTTTATGCTTTTATTCACTAAATTATATAGGGGAATTATACTATATTCAAGCTGTTTTTTGATATTTTAGAAAGTTTATAATATGAAAATCAAAAAACACCCTGTGAACGGCTTTCCATTCACAGGGTGTTTTGTTATCTTCCTTTAAATTCAGGCTTCCTTTTTCCAGAGAACGCCTGGAGGGCTTCCAGCCTGTCTTCTGTCGGAATAGTCACCTCATAGGCTTTTCTCTCAATCTGCAAACCTGTCTGCAGATCCGCATTCATCCCTTGTTTTACAGCAAATTTAGCCTGCTGAAGGGCGACAGGCCCGTTAGCCAGCATTTCTTCTGCCAGCTTCAGGCATTCTTCAAGAAGCTGATCCAGAGGGACTGCTTTTGTCAATAATCCGTAATGCAAAGCTTCTTCTGATGTGAGTCTCCTTGCAGTGAGGATGAGCTCAAGTGCCTTTGCCTGCCCGATCAGCCTGGGAAGCCGCTGCGTCCCGCCTGCTCCGGGGATGATGGCAAGGCTGGTTTCAGTCAACCCCATCTTCGTTCCCTGGGCAGCCAGCCTGAAGTCACAGGACAGGGCCAGTTCCATCCCCCCGCCAAAAGCAAATCCATTGATGGCTGCAATCGTAGGCTGCGGGAGACTCTCAATCAATGAGAATACCTCGCCGATTTTATATACATTCCTTTTAACGTCCGTCTGAGAAAGTGTCTTTCTTTCCTTCAGGTCAGCCCCGACACTGAATGCTTTATCGCCTGCTCCCGTAAAAATGACAACCCGGACATCCGGATTGATCCTGATATCCTCCACTGTCCGCTGCAGCTCTTCAAGAGTCTCATAATTAAAAGCATTCAGGGCTTCGGGCCTGTTCAGGGTAATGACGGCCGCATGGTTCTCCACTTTCAATACAATGCAACTCATATTTCCTTTTCAACTCCTTTGTATGGCTATCTGCAATATTCGCTCCCTGTCCATAAAAACCCTTTCTTTATACCTGCAAGTTTTCATTCTCCAGCCATCCAATCAAAATGAAGAAAGGCGCCGCTCGTCATGCATTTTTCTTTTAAAAGCAAAAACCAGGCAGGAGTGTGATTTCCGCTCTGGTTTTTGAAAAAAAAAAATTAACGCAGTACTTGTGAGTATTGCAGAATTACACAAGCGAAATGCCCCTAAACAGATTTCACTCTGCAAAAATAGCTTATTTGGCCTGGAGCACCTGTTTCTTCAATGCTCTTCTCAATATCTTTCCTGTCGTATTTTTAGGCAGCTCGTCCAGGAATTCGATCGAGGAAGGCAGTTTGTATTTAGCAAGATGCTGTTTGCAGTAGGCAATAAGCTCTTCCTCGGTGAGAGAAGGGTCGGACAGCACAACATAGCTTCTGACCGCTTCTCCCTGATTCGGATCCGGCACGCCGATGACAGCTGCCTCAACCACGCCCGGATGGCTGTAAAGCACCTCCTCCACTTCCCTTGGATAGACATTGTAGCCGCCGACGATGATGATTTCTTTTTTCCTGTCTACAATATAGAAATAGCCTTCTTCGTCCATCCTCGCAAGATCTCCTGTGTAAAGCCAGCCATCCCTTATTACAGCAGCAGTTTCTTCAGGCATCTTATAATAGCCTTTCATAACATTCGGGCCCCTTACAGCAAGTTCGCCGACTTCACCAGGCGGCACCTCATCACCCAGTTCATTGACAACTTTGTTTTCAACGTTCAGGATGCTTGTCCCGATTGAACCAGGCTTGCGCGGCCGGTCAAGCGGATTGAAGCATGTTACCGGCGATGCCTCGGACAGACCATAGCCTTCAGAAATCAGGACATTGAATTTTCTTTCAAAGTTTTCAAGCAATGCTACCGGCAGTGATGCACCGCCGGAAATGCAGAGGCGGAGGGACTTTAAATCTTCTGCCTTGCCATCGCTGTATTGGAGCAGGAAATTGTACATGGTCGGCACACCGGCAAAAACAGTTGCCTCATACTCTTTTACCAGCCTGAATACTTCCTTCGGGCTGAATTTAGGATCAATCAGGATGGTCGCCCCATTCATCAGCGGTGCATTAAGCACAACAGTCAGACAGAATACATGGAACATTGGAAGCGACGTAATGACTCTGTCAGACTCATTCATTTTTAAGTAATCGCTTACATCTTTCGCGTTGCTGTAAAGGTTTTTATGCGTGAGCATTGCGCCTTTTGGCTTTCCTGTGGTGCCTGATGTATAAAGGATAATAGCTGTATCCTCTTCCTCAAGCTCCGGTCCCCGGTAGCCTGCATCGCCTGAAGCCAATACAGATGTAAACGATTTCAGTTTAGGGTAGACACTTAGAGTTGAGACATCAGCACCCGCCTGCTTGCCTTGAGGGGTTTCACAAATGATATAGTTTTCAACTGACGGAAGCGCCCCATGCATTTTCTCTGCCATTGGAACCAGCAAGTCCAGGCTGATGATAGCTTTGACATCACCGTTTTTGACAATATAGCCGATTTCATCCGGCGTATAGATCGGATTGATCGGAATCACGGTTGCTCCCAGGCGCATCGCCCCATACAAGCCGATAATGAAGAAAGGAGAATTGCCGAGAAGCAGTGCAACATGGTCTCCCTTTTGAATTCCCAGCTTTTCAAGGCCTGAAGCAAACTTTGTAACTGCCGCATCAAGCTCACCATAAGTGCTTTCCTTGTCCATAAAATAATAGGCCGGCTTTTTACCCAGCTTCTGTGCGGTTTCATGCAGCTGTGAAGATAAGTTCATAACTTTCCCTCCTCCTAAATGAATGAATAGTCATTCATTAAATAATAAAAAATTTTCTAAATATATTATATTGAAAGAAATTTATGTATTCAAGTACACAGTGCCAAAATTTTGTATATATTTAGCCGCCGCTTATTCCGTCCCTATGAAAAAACCCCGCCTGAGCGGGGCAAAACTCAATAGACAAGATTAATAAAATCCTCTTTCGTGACATTTCCGAAATAATGTTTGATATCGACATCTGCAAGAGCCTCTTCGATTGCCGCCTTCTCATAGCGCAGACCTGCCAGCTTTTCTTCGATGACTGCTACATCTCCGACCCCGAAAAAATCGCCGAATATTTTGCAATTCTCGATGATCCCTTTATTTACATCCAGCCGCACATCTATTTGGCCAACCGGGAACCGGTGTGAATGCTGGAGATTGAATTTCGGCGATTTGCCGTAATTCCAGTCCCAATTCTGGTAGCGCTCTTTTGATAGCTGGTGTATCTTTTCCCAATCATCTTCTGTCAGTACATACTCTGGAATTTCGTCAAGATCCCCAAAAATGTTCTTCAGGAGTGTGCTCCTGAACTGCTCAGTCGAAACCTTTTCTTCCAGGAATTCAGAAATATTCGCTACACGGCTGCGGATGGACTTGATGCCCTTTGACTCAATTTTATCCTTCCTCACCTTAAGGGCCGATACAACACTGTCGATCTCAGAATCAAACAGCAATGTCCCGTGGCTGAACATCCTGCCCCTTGTGGCGAACTGGGCATTACCGGAAATTTTTCTTCCTTCCGCAGTAAGGTCGTTCCGTCCGCTCAGCTCAGCTGCCACCCCCATTTTCTTCAAGGCCTCGACAACAGGCTCTGTGAACTTCCTGAAGTTATGGAAGCTGTCCCCATCGTCCTTTGTAATGAATGAAAAATTAAGATTGCCCAGATCGTGGTAGACAGCTCCCCCTCCGGATAAACGGCGGACAACATGAATGCTGTTTTTCTCAACATATTCTGTATTGATTTCCTCGATGGTGTTCTGGTTTTTGCCGATGATGATGGAAGGCTCATTTATGTAAAAAAGCAGATAGCTTTCCTGGTCAATGTCCAGGTTCTTCAAAGCATACTCTTCAATGGCAAGGTTTATGCGGGGGTCTGTAATCCCTTTGTTGTCGATAAATAGCATGATGATTCTCCTTTGTTTTAGATAGTATAAGTATCATTGAATGCAGCCAGGCGGACTGGGCCGCTGTATTCCCTGGCCGACTCCTCAGCCAGCTGTGATAGCTCGCCATAATGCGGAAGATGGGTCAGGACAAGCTGTTCAGCGCCCGCTTTTTCAGCAAGCCTCCCGGCATCATAGCTGTTCATGTGCCCTGCATTCTTTCCATTCTGATTCCCGTAAAAATTACACTCGCTGACAAGCAGGGAGGCATCGGATGCAAAAGCAGCCAGCTCTTCTTTATAGGAAGTATCGGCTGTATAGACCATTGCTTTGCCCTCTGCTTCAAACCGCATCGCATAACAGGTAGCTGGATGGTCTGTTTTTAAAAATGTGATCGTAAAGGGGCCGAGGGCCAATCCATCGTCCGGCTTATACTCTTTCCCTGCTGTAATATCCTTATAGTTAAGCTTTGAGAACTCCTGAGGGTTTTCCCTGTGGGCATAGATCGGCAGGGTATCCATCTTTTTCCCAAGAAAGCCCTGTATCAGGCGGGCATGCTGCAATACCCCTATATCTGCGATGTGGTCAGGATGATAATGGGAGATGATGACCGCATCAAGCTCCTCCGGCTGGATGTGCTGCTGCATTTTCGACAGTACTCCGCTGCCGCAGTCCACAAGCAGGCGAAAACCATTATGCTCAAGAAGATAGCCGGCACTGGCCTCATTTGCCTTAGGATAACCTCCCCAAGGCCCTATAACAGTTAATTTCATGGAACAGTCCTCCTTTTTTCCGAATCCCTAATAACACTATAATCGATTATGCCTATTTTTTCATTTTTTTAAAATTGTATTGATACAGTTATTGACTAAAAAATACTGTTATAATACAATGTAAATACAGAAACACAAACACATAACCCGGGAGGCTGACAGAATGCTAGAAAATATCGTGGAATTTTTCAGGAATTTGCCAGCAAAACAATGTTCGGAGTGCGGCAGCTCCATTGATGAGCAGCACGAATGCTATGGGACCAAATGTGATAAGTGTCTTGACTTGAACTGATTAGAATTCTATAAAATTATGAAAAAGACCCGGCCGCTGGCCGGGTCTTTTCTCTGTCTCTATCACTCTGCGATTGCAGCGTACTTTCTTTTATGCATGCTAGTGAAATAAGTAATCGTGCCAGCAATGAATACAAGCATAAAGCCCAGGAGGATGGCTGCATTATGCCACATGAAGGCAAAGTCGCCGCTTGATGCCACAGCCTTCAGGCCTGCAACTGAATAGGTCATCGGCAGCAGGGCATTGAAATGCTGCAGGAAGCCTGGGATCAGTTCAAGCGGGAAGGTGCCTGCACTTGTAGTCAGCTGCAGGATGAGTATAAGAATGGCAATAAATCTTCCCGGATCCCCAAGCGCTGTGACAAAGAATTGAATCAGCGCCATGAAGGTCAGGCTTGTAATGATATTGAACAGAATGAATAATGGGATGCTCTGAACTTCAAGCCCCAGTCCTGAAAGCAGGATCCATGAAGCGATAAGCGCCTGGATGATGCCTGCTGCTGCAAGGACCCCGAATTTAGCTGCAAACCAGCTCAGACCGTTTCCAGGGACCGATGCCGGCTCCCTGAGCGGGAATACGATGGATAGAAGCAGAGCTCCGACGAACAAGCCCAATGAAAGGAAGTATGGCGTAAAGCCGGTTCCGTAGTTAGGCACTTCATTGATTTTTTCATTTTTCACCTGAACAGGTTCGGCAATCATATTGTAAGTTTTGTCATCTGCACTTACAGATGAAGCTTCCTCAGCTCCGTCCTTCAGTTTGCCTGCAAGCTCAGCTGAACCTTCGGACAATGCTGAATTTCCTTCTGCCACTTTGCCGGCCCCTTCAGACAGCTTTCCAGCGCCTTCTTTCAGGGCGCCTGATCCATCAGCCAGCTTGCCGAGACCGCCGGAAAGCTCTGTGCTTCCTGCTGCCAGCTGTGCTGAGCCTGCTTTTGCTGAAGCAAATTTCTGGCCGTATTCATTCATGCCGGCGATAAACTGTTCCTCGCCGTTTTGAATCTTGGCTGTTCCTTGTGCAAGTGAAGAGCTTCCTGCTGCAAGAGAATCAATTCCCTGCTGCAATTGCTTCTGCCCTTCAGATAGGCTGCCGATCTTTTCTGACAGCTGCTGGGCTCCGCCGGATAGCTGGCCTGCAGATTCTGCAAGCTGAGATGTACCTGCTGCCAGCTGGTCCAAGGCCGCTTGCAGCTCTTGTCTTTCAGAGGAATCCTCCGGCATTTGCTGCAGGACTGCCCCAAGCTTTTGCTGAAGCTGGGACATTCCCCCGCTGACTTTAGCAGCTTCTGTCTGCCATTGAGCAAGCGAACCTGAAAGTGTGGCTGCACCGCCCTGGAGCTGTTCTCCTCCCTGGACAAGGGCAGGGACTTTACCCTGTACCTGCTGAATTCCGTCATTCAGCTTTGCGGCTCCTGCAGCTGCTTCCTGATTCCCAGCCTGCAGTTCCTTAGCCGCAGATTCCAATTTCTGATGGCCGGCCTGGAGCTGTCCAAGGCCGGAGTCCAAATCCTTTGCACCAGCTGCCAGGTCGCGGGATCCCTTGTTTACCTGGCTGACGCCGCTGTCAAATTCAACAGATTTCCCGGCCAGTTCACCGAGCTTATTCTTCAGCTCCTGTGACCCTGACTTCAGCTCCCGGGCTCCTTCGTCAAGCTTGCCAGCACCATCGCTCGCCTGCACCAGGCCGTCTGTCATATCGCCGATTTTATCAAACATTGTTTCGGCGTATGTTTCGGTAATTTTTTCTGAAAGAGAAGATTTAATCTTTTCAATCGCCGTACCGCCGATCTGTGAAGAAAGGAAGTTATAGCTTTCGTTTGGAACATAAATCAAATTCAGCTTTTTCGGATCTTCATCCAAAAGTGTTGTCGCATTCTCTGAAAAGTCCTCAGGAACCTCTACGAGGATATAATACTTCTCCTTTTCCAGATCTTTATAGCCTTCCTCTTTAGTAACAAACTTAAAATTAAAATCTGCACTATCTTTTAAATTGGATATCAGTTCGTCCCCAAGCTGCAGCTCTTTCCCCTCAAATTCTGCGCCTTTGTCTTCATTGACTACTGCGACAGGCAGGTCAGAAAGATGATCATAAGGATCCCAGAATGCCCAAAGGAACATTCCGCTGTAAAGCACAGGAATGAACAGGACAGCAATAATCGGGATCAGCAGTTTTCTGTTTTTAAAAATAGCTGAAAACTCGTTCCTGAATAGTCTATTTTTCATTTTTACTTCCTCCTGTACGTCTGACTGTTTTGTTCAAACGGTCAATTTTTTTCATAAAACAAGGATTATCCCTTAAATCAGTTAGATAATCCTTTAAACAGGTATTGCTCGAACAGCTTTGCAATTTCCTCTTTTTCCAGAGGTTTATGCTGCTTTTCCCAATCGAAAATGAGGGCGATATAGAGCTTAAACATGATAAAGGCAGTCAGCTCAGGATCGCAGTCTGCTATCTCGCCTTTTTTCACAGCCTCGGCCACTTTTTCTTTAATATAAGAAAGAATTGATTTTTCAAGCCTCTCCATTACCTCCATTACTGCAGGAGTGCCCATTTCCTTTTCTTCCTGGAAAAGCTTGATGGTCAGCTGGTGCTTCAGCCTGAACTCAAGGATCCCATATAAGGCGCGATGGACATTTTCATGGAAAGATAGAGAAGAATCCAGAGATTCGTCCGCTGCAATTTTCATTTCCTTGATGAGCGTTGTGATGATTTCATCGAATAATTCCTCTTTATTCTTAAAAAACGTGTAGATCGTCCCTTTGCCGACATTCGCAATCCTGGCCACCTGATCCATTGTGGTCGCTTTATAGCCAAACAGAGAAAATGATTTATTGGCAGCTTCAATGATTAATTGCTTCCGGTCTACAGCCATCTATACACCTCGATTCACAAAAATGACCAAATGAACATTTTGGTCAATTCGAACAAAAATAATGATAGCATATGTCAGCAGCTCTTGCAATGCTTCCTGCTAATATTTTTTTTTACTTTTCCCCCAAGAAGGAAATAATCAGCAACCAAAGAAGGAGCCCTGCACTTAAAGGCAGGACTCCTTCTCTCTGCTATTCTGAAAGTTTCCTGAGCACGGCTGATGCCATTGCATCAATGAATTCAGGCTGTGAATTGGGCATCTCCGGACGATAATAGTTTGCGCCGATCTCCTCTGTTACGACTTTGCATTCATAGTCATTATCATATAAAACTTCAAGGTGGTCTGCCACAAATCCGACTGGTGTATAGACGAATGCTTTATAGCCTTTTTCATTATACAAGTCGCGCGTCAGGTCCTGGACATCCGGTCCAAGCCATGGCTCAGGAGTATTCCCGGCACTCTGCCAGCCGACTTCATAATTTTCTATTCCCGCCTGTTCAGCGATCAGATCGGCAGTTTCCTTCAGCTGGTTAGGGTAAGGGTCGCCAGACTGGAGAATTTTCTCTGGCAGGCTGTGCGCTGATACGATCAGCACAGCATTGTCTTTCTCATCGGCAGGCATGGATGCGAAGGCTTCCTTCACTTTTTCTGCCCAATAGCCGATAAATTTCGGTTCTTGATACCAGCTTTCCACAGAAGTAATCGTCAGGCCGCCAAGCTTATCAGCTTCTTCTTTTGCACGGCCATTATACGATTTTACGCTAAAGGTTGAAAAATGCGGAGCAAGCACGATGCTTACAGCTTCTGTGATTCCGTCCTCATGCATGCTCTTCACGGCGTCCTCGACAAAAGGTTCGATATGCTTTAAGCCGAGATACATCTTGAATTCGATCTCATTCTGGATGCTGTTGAGGTGCTGCTCAAGCTTTTCACCCTGCTCCTGTGTAATCCTGGCAAGCGGGGAAATCCCGCCGATTGCCTCATAACGGCTCCGCAGATCTTCGAGCATTTCATCAGAAGGCTTTCTTCCATGGCGGATATGGGTATAATAGCGCTCGATATCTTCTTCTTTATATGGCGTTCCGTAGGCCATGACAAGCAGGCCCATTTTCTTTTTTGGCATTATGCTTACACCCCTTTATTATCATGTATCTAGTCACTTATTGTGCCAAAAAACCGGCTGAATACAAAATCTAATGCTCAAGAATTACTCAGCAAGCTTGAAAGCGGAGTAATCATGTATAAAGCCAGTCAGCTTTTTCAATGTATCCGGGTTGACAGACGGGAATACGCCATGGCCCAGATTGAAAATATAGCCTGGCTGCTGCATGCCCTGGTCAAGGATTTCCCTGGCCCTCTCCTCGATCACTTCCCATGGCGCAAGCAAAATGGCAGGGTCAAGATTGCCCATGACTGTTTTCTTGATGCCCATCTCCCTTGCCTCGCTGATTGGAAGCCTCCAATCCAGTCCGACTACGTCCAGGGGAAGATCATGCCACTCCATGGCCAGGTGGCTTGCTCCTACACCAAACATAATCAAAGGCACATTTTCTTCTTTAAGAGCTGTGAAGATCCGTTCCATAACTGGTTTGATGAAGCAGCGGTAATCGGCCACATTGAGTGCTCCTACCCAGGAGTCGAAAAGCTGGATAGCTTTTGCGCCTGCCTTGATTTGTGCTTTTACATAAACGATGATCGTGTCAGCAAGCTTGTCCATCAGCGCGAACCATGCTTGCGGCTCAGAATACATGAAAGCTTTTGTTTTATTGTAATTCTTTGAAGGACCGCCTTCGATCATATAGCTGGCGATTGTGAATGGTGCGCCGGAGAAGCCAATCAAAGGAACTGTCAGCTGCTCTTCTGTTAAGAGCTTGATTGTGTCAAGGACATAAGGAATATCCTGTTCAGGATGAAGTTCCCCCAGTTTCTCAACATCTGAGAGCGAGCGGACCGGATTGGAAATGACCGGACCGATGCCTGTTTTAATATCCACGTCCACTCCGATGGCCGGCAGCGGCGTCATGATGTCTTTGTAGAGGATCGCTGCATCCACTCCGTAGTTTTCAACCGGCAGCCTTGTTACATAAGCACAAAGCTCAGGCTGATGCGTTATTTCGAATAAGGAGTATTTCTCTTTGATGGCGCGGTATTCGGGCTGGGATCTGCCAGCCTGCCGCATATACCATACAGGCACCCGGTCTGTTTTTTCCCCGCGCGCGGCTTTTAAAAATGTTTCATCTATCTGTTTTGCCATAAAACTGTATCCACCTTTCAGGACTTTTCTGTCTGTTCATTGTAATATATCTTTCTGGAAATTAGAAATTTCGGTATGTATAAGGCATATTGCCCCTTCCACTATAGCGGTTTCACAGTAGGTTGTATAGATTGCCTGGGGAAATGTCGAAAATTTGCCTTAAAAAGCAGGAGCGGGTTCATTTTTCCGTTAAGAATACGAAAAAGAAGGGAGTGCTGCTTTTGTTTCACTAATTCAGTTGGTTAAAAGCTAGTGTCATCTTATGAATTAATTTAGTTATCTATACGGAGACTGTTGATTTGCGTTCCAGGCACTTCGCTTTCCGCGGGGCGGAGTTAAGCCTCCTCTTCGCTGTGCTCCTGTGGGGTCTCAACTCTTCCGCTATCTCCCGCAGGAGTCTTCGTGCCTGGAACGAAGATCAACAGGTTCTTGAACTCAAATGGCAGGGAACACCAAATAATTTAAACTGTATATAAAAACAGTAAGGGCACGGAATCTTTACATTCCGTACCCCCTTTGGTCTGAGAAATACTGCCTTCATGTAAGCCGGCTTTTATCTCGGCAGTGTAAATTCAGCTGTTCTTCCTTTGAATGCTTTTGTGCCGTCTTCGTTATAGAAAGGGCCGAATTCCATGTTGAACTTTTTAAATATCTCGAATTCGTCTTTCCTGAATAAGAAGACATGAAGCTTCTCGCCCTGTGCACCTGCTTCAATTGTCTGCGGGTCGCGCGGTTCGACCATGCCCTGTGCCAGAATTCTTGCACGGTCATCATCGACAGAAAGGATGGAGCCGATATTCCAGATGCTGAGGGGCTCTGAAGATTGATTGTCAATCTTGAATTTAACTGTCAGGGCTGCGATGCCGTTGTCGCCAAAATTCTCAAAGCGCGGCTTATTGGCCTCTGTGGGCGTGATTTCTGTGTATTGGACCCCTTCAAGTGTTACATTTACATCGCCGATCTTTTGGGTTTCACCGATTCCTTCTTTTTCGAAAATCATCTGTTTATCTGCCATATTATCGGTCGTCAGCCGATCCTGATAGAAGGAAGGCTCACTTGCCAGTGCACTCTTCTGTTCATCGCTGTAAACAAAGTCAAAGACGGCATTTCCCTGGATGGAACCCTTGAACTGGTCATTGTCTGCAGCTCCGCCTTCAATGATGTACTTTGGCTTTACAGTCGAAAGCTTATCGAATTCGGCATTTGTCAGGGTGAATGAAATCAGCCCTGTTACCTTTTCCCCTGCCGCAAACTTGCCTGTTTCTGCTTCTGTTTTGGATTTCACTTTATCTTCATCAAGGATGAAGGTGGGATCGGATGGATACCAGTCCAGCTCATGCGATGTCTGGATCCGGTGCATATTGTTGTAATACATTGCTTTGTCTGTGCCATTGTCCACTGTAACCTTTGCCGTTATCACGTACCCGTCAATCTCATCATTGAACGGTATGGTGACATCCTCGTGCATATCTGTCACTTTGACGATCTGATATTCATCAACAGAAACTTTGAATCCTTTCATGTCATGGACAAAGCCAGGATCTGTATTCGTATAGATGACTTCAACATTGCCCTCTGATTCGTCGGCAATATTAGGATTGAGCAGCTCTCCTTCTGCACTTGCTCCTTCAGCCGCTTCTGCTGCTTCTTCAGATTCATCAGTTTCTTCCTCTGCGGCAGCATTATCTGTTTCTTCAGCTTCAACCTTCTTGTCCGGTTTTTTATCGTTTGATGCTTTCTCGTCATTCCCGCATGCTGATAACAAAAGCATAAGCGCCAGGAGTGCTGTCCATAAAACATTTTTCTTCACGTTTTCACACAACCTTTTACTGGATTATTTTCCCTTCGCCATTATAAATCACGAAATAATAGATTTCCCTGTTTAATAGAAAAAAAGGTAAAATTAAGTAAATACTACCAACAGCAAGCAGGCAGAAATAGGAGAAAGCACACAGCTCCAGTAGCCTCACAATAGGAAAATACTACCAATAATTCCTTGATAAATCAAAATATAGAAATAATCTTCGTCCGACAGCTAAGAGCTCTGATTGGGATTCAGCATGCGGAAAAGCTATAATGAGGGAGAGCGCTAACATACAAAGAGAATCATGAGGTGATATGGATGAAGATTTATATGACGAACGGCACTTTTGATTTTTTAAAAACAGTTCAAGATAAGAACAGCGCAGAAAAAATGGTGCTGATGCAGGATGCAGACAATAGCCTGCTCCTCCACGAAACCGAGGGAAAAACTTTATTTAACGAACCACGGAGCTATGAAGTGCTGGATGCAACAGGTTCACTCGAAAGCCGCGGTTTTATTGTCATGAATAATATCCCGGTAACCGAAGAAGGCAGGCCTTTATTCGAATACCGATTCAAAAACAGGGCAGGGGCGGTTGAAAACGAACCTGGCTTCATCAGCATCCGGGTACTTCGCCCGCTTTCCAGCGATACGTATGTCATTCTCACCCAATGGGAGAGCGAAAAGGATTTCAAAAATTGGCAGGATTCCAAAGCCTATGAAAAAGCCCACGAAAAACGGGGTACAGATAAAGGCATCGATGTCCAGCGTCCAAATATTTTTGCGCGCCCATCCTTTGTAACAACCTATTATATACCTCAAGCAGATTGATCATTAGTATCAGAAGAGGCCGGAAGATGCGGAAGCCTGCATTTTCCGGCCTTTTTTTCGAGTGCAGCTGTTTATGCAAGGCTGTTGAAAGAAAAAAAACCTGACGCATTTACCGCCAGATTTCTTTCATTCACTATAAATATCCCTTCAGGCACTCGGGCCTTCTTTAATGAGACCGTTCCGGTTAGCATACACAGCTGCCTGAGTGCGGTCAGAAACGGACAGCTTGCTGAGTATGTTGCTGACATGCGTTTTCACCGTTTTTATCCCGATGAAGAGCTGATTGCTGATTTCCTGGTTGGTCATCCCTTCACCGATGCACAGAAGGACCTCCAGCTCCCTTTCCGTCAGTTCCTCGTGGGGCTTTTTCTCTTTGCCGCGGAGGCGGCCCATCATTTTGGTGGCAACCTTCGGCTCGATCACCGGCTCCCCCCTCGCAGCCTTCAGGATGCAGTCAAGCACTTCATCCGCCGTTGCTGTTTTCAGCATATAGCTGAACGCGCCGGCCTCTATTGCAGGAAAGACCTGCTCATCATCATAAAAACTCGTAATAATGATGATTTTGCACTGGGGATAGCTTTTCAATATTTCTTTTGTTGCCTCAATGCCGCTTCCGTTTTCCATTAATAGATCCATAAGGACGACATCGGGCCTTTGCTTCAATACGAGGGCAGCTCCCTCATGACCGCCGGACGCCTCCCCCACTATTTCTATTTGCGGTTCAGTCAAAAGATAAGAGATGATTCCCTTCCTTACCATTTCATGGTCATCCACAACTGCTATCCTGATCACTTTATTCCCTCCCTTTCAGCGGAATCCGGATCTCAATATAAGTCCCTTCTCCCTGTTTGGACCGGATTTTGAAAATCCCGCCTATTTCCTCGCATCTTTCCCGCATCGTTTTCAAGCCATAAGAGGCAACCCTTTCAACATGAGGGTCAAATCCCTTTCCGTCATCCCCGATAAATAAATATGTATAATCTTCCTTTTCTGTCAGGGTCAGCTTAATCTTTGATGCATCAGCATGCCTGAGGATATTAGAAAGTGCCTCCTGGACAACCCTGAACAAATGCTCTTCTGCCGCTTTGGACAGCTCGATTTCATCAATGCTGGCCTGGAAATCGATGGTAGTCTTCCCGCGCAATTCGTGTATCAGCTTGATAATCCCGTCACACAGGGTATCATCGCTCAGCTGGATCGGCCTTAAATGGAGAAGGAGCGCCCTCATTTCTCCCTGCGCTTTGGCTGCGATACCGGAAATTTCCTCGAGCTGCTTCTTTGCTTTTGCAGAATCGCTGTCAAAGACCTTCAGCGCAGCAGATGACATCATACTGAGAGCAAACAGCTGCTGGCTGACAACATCATGCAGATCCCTTGCAAGGCGCTGCCTTTCCTCCATAACTGCTGCTGCGTGTGCCGACTGGGCCAGGGATGATCGTTCTTCAGCAAGCCTCTGGACCGAGTGGACCTGCTCCTGGATATAGTCAGCCAAGCCATCAAGCTCCTCTGCAATGAGCCCTATTTCATCTTTTTCGTAAGTAGATATCCTTCCTGCCAGCTTGCCAGACCGCAGGTTGGACACTGCAACCAGGATATCTCCAAGTCTTCCCTTGATTAAATAACTGCCTTTAATGCCAAAATAGCCTCCGGCAGCCAGCAGGATCAGCAGGCAATAGATAAAGAGCCAGAAAGAGATTGTAATGGTAAGGACCTGTTCATCTGCAAAGAATAAATAAATTTGGATGCCGACAAAGAAGATGAGCGAGCTGATCAGCGCCATCATGATAAAGCTCTGGATAAACCAATACCTGATTCCGAACATTTTTTTCATCAGCAGTATCTCCTATACATGATCAATTCGAATGGAGCCGACTTTTAGCTGGATCGTTATATTCAACTTCCTCGCCGCATCATCGTATCCAGGGGATTTAAAGTAGAGCTTGCGGTTAAGATCCTCTGACTTCATATCGAAAATGCGGATATCCCCGATATTGATATGGGAGTGAACCATAATCGGAACATCCTCAGGTATAATCATTTTGACATCACCGACCCATCCCTTGACTGAAATCGGCGTTTCCTTCTGCGGGATATACGCTTTGCTGAAGTCAATATAATAATCACCGACAGTATTATACAGATCCATCGGTTCTACAGACCAATTTGCGTCTTTGAAGCTGACGTCGCCTATCGAGAATCCTCTGATGTTTGCTAATGGGGCATGCCGGGATCCCTTCTTGATCGTGATCATCTTTTCCCTGCCCGGTCCCTTTTCGCCTTCCTCTACCCCTTCATATTTCTTAGCAGGAAACTCTGTTTCAACATGCACTTTGATATGCTCTTTCCTGATGAGAAGCGAGAATCCCATGTATACAATAGCGAGCGGCCAAAGCTTCCATACATCCCAAAAAGAAAACTGGAGCAGCCCGAGCCTGTCAGAGGCCAGCAGCCCGGAAAAAATGAGCAGAAATCCGGCAAAGACTTTGCCTCCTTTGTTTCTCGACAATGCAGAGATTAGCAGAATAAGGCTATAGCCGAACATCACAAAAGGATAAATTGCGACAAAAAACTTCTTTATTTCCAAGGAAATGACACCTATATTAACAAGAAGCAGCAGTACACCTGCAGCCAGAAGGCATAATGCAAACATCATTTGATTGACTGATCGATAACGCACTTGGCTCCCCTTCTTTCTTTCTCTATAAATATTCGCTGCAGAAAATGTTATCCCTGCAATTCCATTTTAAACAGTCTCCCATTAATCCTTAACTGCCTCTGGAATGCTTTTCCCTCCGCCTTGAGGCGGAGGAGGCGGCCATGCACATCGCCCAGCTCTGAACATAATCTATAAGTACGCTTGGAAGCTATTGCCCAAGCATATTATAGGAGGGATATAAAATGGCGATTGATCTGACTGTCCTTCATGCTATCTATGTTTTCTTCATTGTACTCATCATCGGCTTTATGATAGCAAAACGGGATACGGCCCTTGTGTGCATAGCCGGGATCTTCCTGATTGCCATCACAAGCACAGGCTCTTTGAGCACTTCAGTCAGCAGTGTGTTCAATAGCTTTATATACGCGATAACCGAGCTTCTTTCTACCATTCTCGTCATCTCCATCATCGTGGCCATGAGCAGAGTCCTTGCTGCTGCAGGAGTAAGCGATGCGATGATTGCTCCCTTCTCCAGGCTGATCAAAAGTCCGGCGGGCGCTTATTGGACGATCGGCATTGTCATGATGGTGATTTCCTGGTTCTTTTGGCCATCACCAGCCGTTGCGCTTCTTGGAGCAGTCCTTCTGCCGGCAGCTTTGAAGGCAGGGCTTCCTGCCCTGGGGGCAGCTATGGCCATGAACCTCTTCGGCCACGGAATTGCCCTGTCAGGCGACTTCATCATCCAGGCCGCCCCTAAATTGACGGCAGACGCGGCCGGGCTCCCGGCAGGGGAAGTAATAGCAGCCAGCATCCCTCTTGTGGCCGTGATGGGGATCGTCACAGTTGTTACTGCCTTTATCTTTCTGAAAAGAGATATAAAAAAGGGTCTCCTGCTGCCGGCGGCTCCCCCCAAACAGAGAAATGAGTCTGAACCAGGGGAATCCGGGCTTCTAACAAGGAGCCAAAGGAGATTTTTTGCTCTCCTTATACCTGTTTTATTCGCTTTAGATGTAGCAGCTATGTTCTTGCTTGACCTGCAGGGCGGAGACGCGACAGCACTTGTAGGCGGAACATCGATTTTTATCCTGCTGGTGATCACCTTGGCAAGCCACAAAAATAAAGGACTGGAAAAAACGACCTCCTATTTGATAGAGGGCTTTCAATTTGGCTTCAAAGTCTTCGGGCCTGTCATCCCGATCGCAGCTTTCTTTTACCTGGGAGATTCAGGCTTCACAAGTATAATAGGCGACTATTTGCCGGGGGGATCACAGGGTATCGTCAATGACCTCGGTGCTGCACTGGCAGGAGCGGTCCCATTAAGCAAAGAAGTTGCAGCTGTTACACTCACTGTTACCGGTGCAATCACCGGCCTCGATGGTTCCGGCTTTTCCGGGATCTCTCTGGCAGGCTCTGTCGCCAGCCTTTTTGCTACAGCGATCGGTGCCGGTGCAGCAACTTTGACAGCCCTTGGGCAGGTTGCCGCCATCTGGGTTGGCGGCGGGACACTCGTGCCCTGGGCTCTCATCCCTGCGGCTGCCATCTGCAATGTTGATCCTTTTGAGCTTGCAAGGAGGAATCTCCTGCCTGTCATCATCGGGCTTGCAGCCACTACAATTGTAGCCATGTTCCTGATATAAGTTGTGGGCGGGACAGTACAAATAAAGAGGCAGCTGTAAACAGCTGCCCCTCTATTTTTTAATGATTTCGGCCACCCTGCCCACTTGGCCGTCAGTCAGCCTTACCTTGATTCCATGCGGGTGAAAAGAAGAATTGGTCAGGAGATCCTTAATGGTCCCCCTTGTCCTTGCCCCAGTCCGCTGGTCTTTCTTTAGGATGATATCAGCTTCCATTCCAGGCTTAACATGCTCACGATATTTGCCGCTGTCAGACATGCATTCAGCTCCTTTTCCTATTGCGCCATCAGGGGCGCTTTTTGTTCTTCTATTCTAATGGTATAATAGGCAGAACACAAAATTAACACCTTATCCATTGGAGGAAACATGCTTACTTTTGAAGAAAAATTAGCGGTCATCGAGTCATTTCCCGAGCTTGAGAGAAAAAATGTCTCTCTTGGAAGAGTCAACTTCCATTATGAAGAAAGCGCATTAGACAAGAAAAATGTGGTTTACCATCTGCATCCGAACGGCAATGGCTTTGTTTTTGCAGAATATGTACAAGGTTATTCGCCTGACAGCAAAGGCATGGTGAACATCAGGGACTTCACTGAATCCGAGCTGCGGGATATCATCTCAAAATCGATCCAGTCCCTCTCCGGACATAATGCGGAAGAAGCCCAGCCTGCTGAAAGGCTGGAAGAAACGTGGAACAGCCCGAGTGGTGAGACCCTTGTCCTTATAGAGGAAGATGAAATGTGGAATATATATGCCGGCCTGAACCTGGACGCCGCTTTTCTATCTTATCGGGAAGCAAAAGAATATCTCGAAGAGGAAGGCTTTAAACGGAGCTAAACCTAAGAGGCAGCCTCAATGGCTGCCTTTTGCTTTTCAAACAGGCAATTAAAAATTGCCATTCTGATTTTCCGGACGGCTGTTATGGAGATGGGATTCAATGTATACTCTTTCTGAAGACGAAACATGCTGTTCATTATGTTCAGGGTCTGTGTGCTGGATCCCCTTCTTGCGATAGATGAAATCCACCAGCACCCCGAATCCAAAAAGCCCGCCTGCTATAATGAGCCATATCATGATTCTCACCCTTTCCTATTGCCTTATTTTATCCAGCGGCTATTAATAGAATGGATAATACTCTTTTCGGATTTCACTTGAGATTATCTCTGAAACAGGAGCGATTCTGATGCCTTTCTCTTCAAAATACCCCTTTTCCTGGAGGATGCCTGCCGAACAGACCTTACCAGTCACGCCGACATGCCCGATTGCGATCCCTCTCCCCTGCTGCTCCGTGATCAGCGCCAGCTTTTTCATCTGCCGCCTGACATGGGAAACAGAAGAAATATCATCAAGAAATACATCTCTTTTTATGAGCGGCACTCCAAGCTCCTTCGCAATCATGGGAAACTTTGAATCAGGGCTTGTGCCGCTGTCCACAATATACAGCTTCCGTTCTTTCGCTATTTTTACGATTTCCCGCACAATCCCTTCATCTTCCACCGCCCTCGATCCCATATGATTATTTAGGCCCTTTGCATAGGGAACGCTGTCAATGGCTTCATTGACCCTTTTCCTAACTTCTTCAGAAGACAGATTAGTTGTAATCGGTTTTAGCCCAAGCCATGATTTCTTTCCCCTTTTAGGCTCCATTGGCAGGTGGACCATGATTTCAAATCCATTTTCATGGGCCCATTCAGCATGCTGTGCCGTCTGGTCTGTAAATGGCATCACTGCTGCCGTAATGGGGATATCGCCTTCAAGGAAATCCTTTACGCCTCCGATGCCTCCTCCAAAATCATCAATGATGATAGCAGCCTTCCTTTCTTCCTGCTGGGTTTCTGCACAGGCAGATGAGGCAAAAAAAGAACATAAGATAAGCAATCCTGCAATCTTTTTCATATTTCCTCCTGCTGATTGTTGTTCCTCTTACATTCCCCAGCGTGAAAGGTGTTCATTCATGGCTCTTGATGGCTTTCAGTTACTAATTGTATATACGATTTGAGTCAACAAAAGTTTCAAAATTCAGAAAAAATAAAGCAGCCTGGCTTCTGCCAGGCTGCTTTATTTAAGTACGCCCTTTTCCCGCGCTTCTTTAATCCATGATGGGAACTCATCAAGAAGATGGTCATACAATTCCTCATCGCTTACGTGCTCGATATCTTTGAAATGATAGAAATTCGCGTTATCAATATAGCGGCCTTCCATTGTATCCAATTTTTCCAGCACATCGAAGTTTGCATCGCCAATCCCGACAAACTGCCAGAAAATAGGCTTGCCGGCCGATTTGACAATCGGTTTCTTGATCGTCTTCTTGCAGCCGCCGTCATTGATAAAAACAATGAACGCTGGATCGCTGCTTGGATCTTCAATGGTGTATTTATTGATAACATCCTCCATGACAGGAGGTTCATCATTGCGCCCGAATTTATGAATAAGATCATTATTCAGGATATACTGATTAACATACCCTTCAAAGTCCCTTTCCGTCACCGGCTTCAGTCTCGAAAATTCATTGTCATATACCCAAATATCGAGCATGCCGTCATCATCAAATTGGCTCGCAACGGCAAGGATCCGTTCCACTACCTTTTGTACCGTGCCGTTCCGGTATAAGGTGCGCATCGAGCCTGAAATGTCCAAAACCAGGCCGACCCTTGCATTGACATGTGACAGCTTCTTCTTCTCCAGCACGATTCCGGCTGTTTTTTTCATCAAAGATATACTCATAATCCGCAACTCCCCGCTATGAATCAATTCTTATACTGCAGCAAACCGGTTCTCAATTATTAATGAACTTTTCAAAAACATACCCAAAATCTTTTACATGATATTTTTTCCTGCTGTTCATCAGCCAATTAAAAGCTGTCTCGTTCAACACCCTGAAATCATCCGTAAGGTTCCCTTCCCTTGCCCCTGCAGTCCTGCCCAATGTTTCGGAAGCAACCTCAAGGCTCTTCTTGGCATATTCCATTGAATGCTCATTTTCCGCACAGATTTCGGAGATTTTGATCAATGCTTTATACAGGTCCTTCAATTCTTCAATGAAGCGCTTATGTACATCTATGGAGAATGAGGCAGAGCCAATTACAAATTTTATTTCTATGTCCAGGTCGACTGTCCCTGCTGTTTCCAGGAGCACATTCGATATTTGATGCTCCCTGAAGCTGTACCTTTTCAGTACCCTTTTTTTACTCATCGCGCTCGTTCCATCCAGATGGATGACTGCTTTGTTCGTAAAGCAGTATTCATCTGATTTAGATTTGATCAAGAAATAAATTTTTTCATTATCTTCATGCATCACATAATCATCAGCATCGACTTTATCATAGTCAGCCGGCGAGATGACGCTGCCAATATCACTGATCCCCAGTACATCTGAAGCCACCCTTTTGAACATATTCCTGCCTCCCAAAATTATAAGATTCTTTTTTATAATCAGATTCATATTAGCATATAAAGGAATTTTCTTCACTCTTTGAGGGATGTATCCAGTCTTCCAAAGTTACATGAAAAGCAGCAGACTGACCCATACTATTTCAGGGAGGTGTGCATGATGAAGCTGTTATTATTTTTCGGCCTTATGGCAGCAGCTGGGGGAATGGGAACGGAGCAGTTATCTGTGCTGCAGGAAGGCAAGAGTGTAATGGAAGTCCAGAAAGATGAATTTTCTGCCAATATACCCGGCCTGCCGCTGGCTGATGAAGATAAAATTGAAGCATTCCAGGCGAAAATAAACCACCTGGCTTATAAAGAGCCGCAGGATGCCAAAATAGGCCCGGGAGAAAGGATCATCCCTGAAAAAACCGGCAGCAAATTGAATCAGGACTTATTTGCAGCGCGTTTTTATACCTATTATTACCGACCGGGATCAGGGCGTATTGATCTGCCGCTTCTCCCAGTCTACCCCAGGGTGGACAGCGAGCTTCTCCTGTCTATTAAAGCACGCCAGATCGGCCAATATGTGACCTATTTCAACTCCCATAACAAAGCCAGGACACAGAATATCAGACTGGCGGCCGGATCGATAGACAGTATTGTTGTATTTCCCGGGGAGGTATTTTCCTTTAATGAAACAGTCGGCAAGAGGACGGCTTCCAAGGGATATCTCCCAGCGCCGGTAATTGTCAGGGGAGAGCTGTCCGAGGGTATCGGGGGCGGCATATGCCAGGTATCCTCAACCCTCTATAATGCTGTCGATAATGCCGGGACAAGCATCATCCAACGATATTCCCACAGCAAACGCGTCCCATATGTCCCTTCAGGCAGAGATGCAACCGTCAGCTGGTACGGACCGGATTTCACCTTTAAAAACACTTATAACCAGCCCATCCTGATCCGCGCGCAGGTATATGGAGGAACACTCGCCATCAGGGTCTTTTCTTCGGATGCCATCAAATATGAACCGAGGAACGTCCCAGGCGCAGCAAAGTTCAGCGAAGAAGATGAGAAAGCTGCTGACTGAACAAATGCCAGTCAGCAGCGCAAATAGATTAGAGCACTCCGGAAAACAGCCTGGAGAAGGACTCTTTCGTTTTCTCCCAGAGTCCGCGTTTATAATAGTGTACAGGTGTAATCCGTACACTATCCCGCATATCTTCTTCGAAATGCGCTGACAGATCTCTGATTGAGCTGCAGCCAAGGAGGAAGACATTAACCTCGAAATTCAGGTGGAAGCTTCTCATATCCATATTCGCTGTTCCGACGGAAGCCATATTTCCATCTGCAATGATGATTTTCTGATGGAGAAATCCTTTTTGGTAAGAGTAAATTTCAACCCCATATCTTAGCAGCTCGGAAAAATAGGATCTGCTTGCATACTGGGTGAGGAAGCTGTCGTTCTTTTCCGGAACCATAATTCTTACTTCCACCCCTTTTGCAGCAGCCACCCGCAGCGCAGTCCTGATCGCTTCGTTCGGTACAAAATACGGGGTGGCAATCCAAATCGACCTTTCTGCACTGGTGATCATTGAATAAAAAAAATCTCCCATTATTCCCTGCTGTGTATCAGGTCCGCTGGCAACCACCTGGATTGCACCATTGATTTCATCCTCGCCGGCAGGCTTTTCACCGACTGAATATTTGTTAAGGACCTGTTCCCGGCTGACATACTCCCAGTCCAGAAGGAAGACTGTATGCAGCGTATATACAGCCTCGCCTTCCAGCACCATATGGGTGTCCCGCCAGAATCCCATCACTTCATCTTCCCCAAGATATTCAATGCCGACATTGAGCCCGCCGACAAAGCCGGTCTCCCCGTCGATCACGACTATTTTGCGGTGGTTCCTGAAATTGATTTTCTGGTTGAAGAAGCCGAATTTCAAAGGCAGGAAGCAATGAACCTTGATGCCCGCTTCCTCCATCCTTTTAATTTCATTCACAGCCATCTTCATGCTGCCGGCGGCATCGTACATGAAAAGGACCTCAACTCCTGCTTCAGCCTTCTCAATGAGGATATCCATGATCTCTTTGCCGAGCCTGTCCGAGCGAAAGATATAGTATTGGATATGGATGAATTTTTTGGCTTCCCTCAGTCTTGCCTTAAGCTCTTCAAACGTTTCTTCGCCATTTTTCAGCATCTCAGCCCTGGATGAAGTGCTGATGGGGGTCATGCTGGCATTGGCAGCAAACCTGGCAAAGTTCTGCTGATTATCCTGCAGAAATGTAAGGTCCGGCGACTCCTTCCGCTTCATCATCCTTTTCCACTGCTCTCTGTCATTGCTCCTTTTTGTGCGGAAAAGATATCCTTTCAGATAAAGCTGCCCCGAATATAAGTAGAACATATAGCCTGCCACCGGTATGAAGATCAGGACATAAATCCAGAGGAGTGTATGGTGGGAAGTTCGGTTTTCAAGAATCAGCGAGTAAATGCTCACCAATATAATAAAAGCATACAGCCCTGCCCAGGCGAGCTTCCAGACGTAGCCTGCACCGGTAAAAAACAGGACATACAGGGAAGCAGCCAATATAAGCAAAAAGACAAACTCTATTCTCTGTTTCTTCATAGGATCATTCTCCATGTCTATAGAAAGTTTCCTTTTTGTATACCCTTTGTGCCTTGTAAGGGAAACCTGGCCGGGTCTGCCCCAGGTACAAGAACAAAAGCGCAAGCAACTTGGCTGACCTTGATGCAGCTGCTGGACGCTGATCTGGAATTGATAATATCTACGAAACTTATAATGTATAGATTCCTAAACAAAAAAACGGGCAATGCCCAGTGGCATGCCCGCTTGCTTTATTCTGAGGGAGCTATTTCCTCATATTTTCCTGGTCTTTCAGCCTGTTCTGCTGATCAGGCTTCCTACCCTCTTTAAGCTTGTCAGGCGCTTCCCCGCCGGAATGCTGCTTCCGTTCATATTCAAGCAGGCTTTCCTGGTTTTGGCCATCCTTGTTATTGTCAGTCATGGGCTGTCCCTCCTAACGGTGTTTTTATCCTTATTCCCGAAATAAGAATCAGGAAACGCCCATTTTACCAGCATCAGTTAAATGAATGACCCTTTGCTTCCACTTGGGTTTTCGGGAGAATGATCTCGAAAACCGTCCCTTTATTGACCTCGCTGCTGACCTTGACAAGTCCGCTGTGATTTTCGATGATTTTGAAGCTGGTCATCAGACCAAGGCCCGTCCCCTTTTCTTTTGTTGTATAAAAAGGCTCACCCAGTGTGTTGATCCGGTCTGGAGGGATGCCTGTCCCTTCGTCTTTGATCATGACAGCGACATGCCCATCCTTCCTGTCCGCTGCCTTGATTGTGATGGTCCCGCCATCCGGCATGGCTTCAGCGGAATTTTTTATCATATTGATAAATACCTGCTTCAGCTGATTCTCCTCACACCATATCTCCGATTCTTCCAGGTCAAGCCCTGTGATAATCTGTACATTGTGGATCAGGCATTGCGGCTGGATCAGTACAACCACTTCCTGAATCAGCTTCTTTAGATCGCATACCTTATAAACCGCAGCAGCGGGTTTGGCGAGGACAAGGAACTCACCTACAATCAGGTTGATCCGGTCGAGCTCCGAGATGGCAATATCGGCATACTCCCGATTCCCCTCCGCCCTCAGCAGCTGAATGAATCCTTTTATGCTTGTCAGGGGATTGCGGATCTCATGGGCAATGCCTGCGGCCATCTGCCCGACAAGCGCCAGCTTCTCTGACTTTTGCAGAAGCAGATCTTCCTGCTCTTTTTTCACCGTGACATCCTGGCCGATTGAAAACACAGCCTTCCTGCCCTGAAAACTCGTAAAAAGAGTGGACACTTCAAAATAAATTATCTTGCCGTCAAGCCTGGTGATTTTCTGTTCTCTCCGGCCCGCCGGAAGCCTTTCTTTATAGGTTGCATCAAGAATCTTCCTGTATTGTGCGGCATCAGGCGCTTCCATAAATTCAAACACTGACATGCCGACAATTTCCTCTTTGCTTTCAGCAGCCACCAGCTTCTGGGCCGCTTTGTTTGCATAGACAATTCTGTCATAATCCTGGATAAAGACAGGTTCAGGCATCGTTTCGATCAGCTGCCTGTAAAATGCTTCGTTCTCTTTTGCTTTACCTGTAAGATATTTCAATTTGTCATACTGCCAGCCCACAAACCAGGCAATGATAGTGGCAATGGTGAAATCAACAATTTCCTTGTGCCATGGGTCATCAAAAATGAAGGCTTGCGTAAATGTGAATAATATGGAAATGCTGACTAAAGCCAATTGGCCTGTTCTCTTCATTTATAACAATCCTCTTCGGTGAATTTATGATATCGGCAAAAGCGCCTTAGTCAATAAATTCTTTTCCCGGGACAAAAATCCTTCCCCTCAGAAAAATATTAAATTGTTTTCATAGAACCTTCAGGCATACCCCCATTAATAGGCTTTTGCCCAATAAACGAGCTCTTCTGCATCTTGGCCGCAGCAAACACAAACATCGGATATATGTTCCTGTTCAAAAGGGATGCAGCGCGAGGTAGCCCCTGTCTCCTCCTTGATTCTGTCTTCACATTCTCTGCTGCCGCACCACATAGCTTTGATAAACCCCTGATTGTCTTTCAGCGCTTGCTTAAACTCCCCAATGCTTGCGGCACTCTCTGTTTTTTGTTCCCGAAGCTCCCTTGCTTTTTCCAGTAAGCCTGACTGGATATCTTCCAGCAGCCCGGCAATCGCCTGTTCCACTCCTTCGGCCGGGACAAACAGTTTTTCGCCTGTATCCCTGCGGACAAGTACAACCTGATTTTTCTCGGTATCCTTCGGTCCGGCCTCCAGCCTGAGAGGAATTCCTTTCATTTCATACTCATTGAACTTCCAGCCAGGCTTTTTGTCGCTGCTGTCAATTTCGACCCTGAAAGTCTTGCCGAGTTTCTCTTTCAGCTCATAGCAGAAATCGAGAACCCCTTCTTTATGCTGTGCCACAGGGACAATCATAAGCTGGGTTGGCGCAATCCGCGGCGGGATGATCAGGCCCCTGTTATCGCCGTGGACCATGATCATGGCGCCGATCACCCTAGTCGTAAGTCCCCAAGACGTCTGATGCACATGCTGAAGTTCCCCTTCTCTGTCCGAATACTGGATGCCGAATGCCTTGGCAAAGCCATCCCCCAAATGGTGTGAGGTTCCTGTCTGGAGTGCTTTTCCGTCATGCATCAGGCTCTCAATCGTGTAGGTGAATTTTGCACCGGCGAATTTTTCTTTCTCTGTTTTTCGGCCTTTAAGGACCGGTATAGCCAGGACGTTTTCACACAGGTCTGCATAGACATCAAGCATCCTTGTCGTTTCTTCGTGCGCATCCTCATCTGTCGCATGGCATGTATGCCCTTCCTGCCACAGGAACTCAAGCGTCCTTAAGAAAGGCCGCGTAGTCTTTTCCCATCTGACCACATTGGCCCATTGATTGTAAAGCTTAGGGAGGTCCCTGTAAGAATGGATGATATTTTTATAATGTTCGCAGAATAGGACCTCTGATGTCGGCCTGACGACTAGCCGTTCTGCCAGCTCTTCTGACCCGCCATGGGTCACCCATGCCACCTCTGGCGCAAATCCCTCGATATGGTCCTTTTCTTTCTGGAGGAGGCTTTCAGGAATGAACAATGGCATGTAAACATTTTCATGTCCGGTCTCCTTGATCCTCCTGTCCAGCTCATTTTTTATATTGTCCCACAAAGAATATCCGTAAGGACGGATGATCATCGATCCCCGGACACTTGAATAATCGATCAGATCCGCCTTGGTCACCACATCTGTATACCATTGGGCAAAATCCTCTTCCATTGCCGTAATTTCTTTTACAAATTCCTTTGCCATGATTGCACCCCATCTTCTGATTAAGTAATGAAACGAAGAACGCATCGGCGCTCATCCTGGCCAGGGGAAGAGCGGCTGAAGCTTCCTGAAGAGTGCAGAAGTGCCGGCATTCTGCTGGAAAAATAAAAAAGCCCCGATTTATAAAATAGGGACCAGATCATGGCGGTACCACCCTAATTTATAAAGCAAGGCTTTATACTCTCTTCATGATAACGGCATGTGCCGCTGCTGCCTTCAAGTATCCGGCAGCGAACTCTGGGGCAGGTTCGGCAGCTGTCTATAGAAGCCTCCCACCGCCGGCTCCCTCTCTTGGATAGACATAGACTGTTTAATGATCCCCTTCATCGTTTCAGTTATTTTTCAGTATTATATACAGTGCCAGGTGTGATGTCAAACCTGTATTTTGCTGAAATTCCTGCTGTTTTGTTTTTAATGGGGTATAAGGAGAGGAATTCTGCATGGTTTTTGGTGAAAAAGAGGCGATTTTATATGAACTTCTGTTTTATCAAGGGGCGAATATAGTCATTCTGCTTGAATATTGCTTTATTCTGCCTAAAAATTGAAAGATTCAACCTAAAATCTTAATGATTCAACCTAAAAACTGCTACAATTTTTCCTCCTCCCAAAAATAACCAAAACGAACACAAAAAAACCAGCGCCCCCCAAAAGAGAGCACCGGCCCTAACCTCCATTCATATATTACCATCCCTGGCTGTTACAAAGCAGAAACATAGGCGGCAGCCGTCCTGCTGACAGCATCCAGCGCCATTTCTATATCACTGGCAGACACATCAAAATGAGTGGTGAACCTTACAGAAGACGGTCCGAATGTAACGGCGCGGACCCCTTCCTTCTCCAGACTTTCTACAAACTGCTCTGAGCTCAAGCCCAGCTCCTTCACGTCTGCAACAATGATATTCGTATCTACCTGGTTGACGACAGACATGCTTTTTATATTTTGAATGCCCTCAGCCAGCTTCCGGGCGTTCTGATGGTCTTCGTGAAGCCTGTTCCTCATCTGCGTCAGTGCAATCAGGCCTGGCGCCGCTATAATGCCTGCCTGCCTCATGCCTCCCCCAAGCCTTTTCCTCCAAATGCGGGCAGCCTGGATAAATTCCCTGCTTCCGGCAAGGATGGACCCGACTGGTGCCCCAAGCCCCTTGGACAAACATACCTGGACTGTATCCGCATGCCGGGTGAAATCAGCAACCGGCCTCTCCAGGGCGGCCGCGGCATTGAACAGCCTTGCTCCATCCACATGGACAGGGATATTATGCCGGCGGGCGATTGTATGGATTGCTTCCATATTTTCCACAGAAACAACAGCCCCACCTGCACGGTTATGTGTATTTTCAAGGCAAATCAGGCCGGTTTCGGGAAAATGCTGATCTTTTCCGCGGATGGCAGCTTCTATTTGTGCGGGATCCATTTCCCCTCTTTCCCCTGCAATCGTTCTTGTCTGGACGCCTGCAAAAGCAGAGGCAGCTCCTGATTCGTAATAGAATATATGGGATTCTGCCTCAAGGAGAATTTCGTTCCCTGGCCTTGTGTGTGTAAGAATGGCTGCCTGGTTTCCCTGTGTCCCGCTTGTTACCAGCAGGGCTGCTTCCTTCCCGAGTATGTCTGCAGCAGCCTCTTCAAGCTTGATGATGGAAGGGTCTTCCGCGTAGACATCATCCCCGACCTCTGCTTCATAAGCAGCTTTCCTCATTTCTTCCGTCGGCTTTGTTACTGTATCGCTTCTTAAATCTATCATCCTTATTCCTCCTGTCTTAAATTCACTTTCCTGCCAAATCTGCTGTTCATAAATACATAGAATATAACCCATATGTAAACCCAGATAAAGGCAAAAGCATATCCTCCCGCCACATCGGTCGGATAGTGGACCTGAAGGACAATGCGGCTGAGCCCGATCATTAGAATCCAAAGTGCAAAAGCAGCTGCCGCCATCATCCTGGCTCCCGCGGACTTTAATTCCTTTATGACAAAATAGGCTGTCAGCATATATAAAATGCCCCCTACCATCGCATGTCCGCTCGGAAAGCTGAGGCTCTTCACAGCAACAATATGCTCTAAGTCCGGCCTCACCCTGCCGAATAGCTCCTTCAGCCATTTACTGGCTTCATTCCCGAGTGCAACCGCAAACACAAGGACAGCCATTCCCAGATAGTCTCTCTTTTTGAACCACAGCCACGCAAGCACTACAAGCGCTGCCAGCCCGATGCCCTGCCTGTCGCCAAACCAGGTTAAACATTTAAACAGCGGATAGGAAGAGGCCGAAAAAATACCTGTGACAGCAGATGAGACAGCTCTGTCAAACCATAAAGATTCCCCCCCTGATACTGTAAAGCTGATCAAAACAGCTGCCATTACCGCTATTATAACAGCTGCCAGCGCCGCTTTTGATTGTTTTGACTGCAAACCGATACCATCTCCCCATCTTCATTTTCATACACTCTTAGAATATTATTCTAAAGTTTTTCACATTTGAAGGCTTATTATCCTGCAATCCGCGAAAATAATGTTATAATTTTCGAAACAGTAAAAATTAAAACATAAAGGAGAGTTAATATGATCAGTTCATTATTCAGCAGACTTGAAAACTATTACGAAGAAATGGTAGCGATCCGCCGCTATCTCCATCAGCATCCTGAACTTTCCTTTCAGGAAGAAAATACAGCAAAATACATAAAAGAATATTATGAAAAGCTGGGGATCGAAGTAAAAGGAAATGTCGGCGGGAATGGAGTCGTCGCCAAGGTTTACGGAGAGAAGCCAGGAAAGACGATTGCCCTCCGTGCCGATTTCGATGCGCTACCAATCCAGGATGAAAAAGATGTCCCTTATAAATCGCTCGTCCCGGGTGTCATGCATGCCTGCGGCCATGATGGCCATACAGCAACATTGCTTGTGCTCGGCAAGGTCCTTCACGAGCTGCGCTCCGAATTGGAAGGAACCTATGTCCTGATCCACCAGCATGCCGAAGAATATGCGCCGGGCGGGGCGGTTTCCATGATCAAGGATGGCTGCCTTGAAGGTGTGGACGCCATTTTCGGCACCCACTTATGGGCTTCTGAGCCGACAGGAAAGATCCAATACAGGACAGGTCCTTTCATGGCTGCAGCAGACCGCTTCGAAATCACTGTACAAGGAAAGGGCGGACACGGAGCACAGCCTCATAAAACGAAGGACGCCATTGTGACAGCCTCCCAGCTTGTCGTCAACCTCCAGCAGATTGTCAGCCGGAAGGTCGATCCGATTGACTCAGCTGTCGTCACTGTCGGATCATTCGTGGCCCAAAATGCCTTTAATGTCATTGCCGACAAAGCTAAATTGGAAGGCACAGTGCGCACCTTCAGCGAACAGGTGCGGAACGATATTGAAGAAGAATTGGAAAGAGTCGTGAAAGGAACCTGCTATACCGCTGACAGTTCATACAGCTACGCCTACCACCGCGGCTACCCGGCTGTCATCAACCATGAAGCGGAAACCAACTTCCTTGCCGAGTGCGCCAAATCGATTTCTGAAGTCAATGAAGTCGTTGAAACAGCACCGGAAATGGGCGGCGAGGATTTTGCCTATTATCTTCAGCATGTAAAAGGCACATTCTTCTTCACAGGAGCGAAGCCCCTCAGCGATGATGCGGCATACCCGCACCATCACCCAAGATTCGATATTGATGAAAAAGCACTGCTGATTGCTGCAAAGACACTAGGTTCTGCGGCACTGCAATATCACAAGGTCCAGTCACCGGAAAACGTTACAGTATGAGCAAAAAGCATCCGCCGATGATACCGGCGGATGCTTTTTTTCCTTTATTGTTTTAGAAAACGGATCCTGTAGGCATTCCTTGCCGTCTCCCCAAGCTGGTCAAGCAGATTATAATTCGCGTAAGCCCCTGCAACCGCCCCTATCCCTGGAAGCAGCTGCAGCATTTTGACAAAATCTATATAATCCCGGTACTCCTGCTGGAACTCGCGCCATTCCATATCCTTCAGTTCTTTCACTAACTCATCCCAATCCTCAATGACAGCCAATGTTTCCCGCCTTTTCTCATCACTTGAAAAGGCGAGCTGAAATATATGCAGGATAAAGAGGCGCTCCTCATATTCTCCAGGATCATAGCCATAAATGGCTGAAGCTTCAAAAAGGAATTTCATTTTGATGGAAAGCAGCAGCGGGAAGTCGGCAAGCCCTAACAGGATGCCGCCTGCACCTGTGCCTGCTCCTTCAATGGTTGCAGTCTTTCGGTATGCAGCCAGCTTCTCGGTCAAATTCTCGTCCATTTCTTCAAGGCTCAGCCCGGCATCAAGCCTTTTCCTGGTGGTCAGATTGGAGCCTGCCAGGGTTGCTTTTACCATATTCTTAATTCCTTCGGTAATGACGGCATGTGCTTTCTCCGGGATATAGCTGTTTATTTTTGTCTGTGCCTTTTTTGAAAGGCGGTTCAGCATTCCGGAACGCTTCAGCAGCTTCCTCTTCCACTCCTCCAGCTCCCGTGAAACCATCTGTTCATACTCATACATTCGGCTGCACCCTTTCCTCTCGTTCAGCTTTTAGTTTGTGCTTAATACTACGTTTTTCTTCCGGAAAGGTTTCAGCGGCTGAAAAAAGCCTCCATTAAAAAACGGAGGCTTCTAATCAGTTCTTCAATTTCCTCCTGCTGTAAATATTCGCAAACACCCACGAAAACACGGCACCTGCTGCCGCACTGGCAAGCGCGGCCAGCCCGTCCCCCTTCAGCAGTACAACCAGGGAAAGAATGATGGTCTGCAAATAAAGGACAGCTGAGAGAAGTGAGGTAAAGGCTTTTTCCCGCCACTCACTTTTTAGCGGATACAGCTGGATCCAAAGCTTGTTTTCATGATGGTTCCGGAGCGGCAGCAGCTGGAATCCCGTCAGATAGAGGAATAACAGCACAAGGAGGATCTGCCCCATCCCGAATGAGATTATAAAAAGCGCCGCTCCCCCGATCACTGTCAGCCTGATGAACAGACCGAAATAATCGCCTGAGCGCATGAAGGTCCGCATATATAAATGCGCATGCAGCTTATCCTGCCCATATGGAATCCTGTTTGCCAGCCAGTCCAGCCATTTACGCCGCTTCACTCTATCTTTGAGCTTCGGGACATCTGTAAACAGATTGGCAAGGCGGTAAAAAGATGTCATCCTTCTTTCTTCCTGTTCAATGAGATATTCCCATTTCAGGCCCTTTGGTTCAGTCTGTTTCCTGAAATACAGCCATAAGACCAGCAGGACTGCCGGTACAGGGAGCAGGAACAAGATGCCTGCATTTGAAAATAAAAGATAAAGAAAAACTGCATTAAGGCAATACCTGATAACAGAATCAATCATCTTTGTATTTTTTTCCACGTAATATTGGATATGCCAGCGGATCAGAAGATTCAGCAGCTTAACAGCGAGTGAGCCTATCAGAAAGAAGAGGAACGGCTTAAAGCTGCCCCCGTTTACGACTGCGTACATTGGCATGAATATTCCGAGGCCCATCAGCAGAAGATAGGCCTGCACGGCCCAGCTGACACCCAGCGACCTGCGGAAATAGCCTGACAGCCTGTTTTCTACAGGCAGAAGAAAGATTTTATCTGCTTCCGTCAGGAAAGTATAAACAGGGCTGTATGTCAGCAATACCCCTAGCAGGACAGCCATAATCGCGGCTGCAGGAAAATCTTCCGGGACGCCTTTCAGCCATTCCTGATAATAAAAGGCGGCCATCCCGAATAGAAATACGAGCACAATGACAATATGCCCGTTCAATATATAGCGGAGGTAGCGGCTCAGTTCCTTGAGCGCACCTCCGAATCTGTTTCTCCACAGCTTTCCTTCATCAAACATAGTCTTCTTCCTTTGTCAGCTGGATATATAGATCATCAAGTGTCGCACCCGGCATGGAGAATTGCTGCTGCAGCTCAGAAAGTGTGCCTGCCGCCCTCACTTTGCCCTCGTGGAGAATGACAAAACGGTCGCAATACCGCTCCGCTGTCGCAAGGATATGAGTGGACATCAATATGCCAGCACCTTCCTCCTTCATCTTCTTCATAAGGTCAAGAAGCGATTGGATGCCTAGCGGGTCCAGGCCGACAAATGGTTCGTCCACTATATATAGTGAGGGCTGCACCAGGAAAGCGCACATAATCATGACCTTTTGCTTCATTCCCTTTGAAAAATGGGCAGGGAACCATTTCAGCCGCTTTTCCATCCGGAATTCCTTCAGAAGGCTCTTCATTCTTTCCAGATATTCTTTTTCTTCAAGGCCATAAGCCATCGCTGTCATCCTCAGATGTTCCTCAAGCGTCAGTTCATCATAAAGGATCGGGGTTTCCGGCACAAACGCGAATTTCCTTCTGTATGTCTCCTTATCCTTGGGAAATGGAGATCCATCGATTGTGATTTCCCCGGAATGCGGCTCCATCAGCCCGATGACATGCTTGATCGTCGTACTTTTGCCTGCTCCATTCAATCCAATCAGGCCGACAATTTCATTTGCATTCACAGTGAAGGAAACATCCTTCAGAACAGGATTACTCGTATAGCCTCCTGTTATATTTTTTATATTCAACAAAGACATTCCAAAACGCCCTTCCATCTATTGTGATGCTTCTAGTTTAACAAAATGGCTGCGCCAGCAAAAGATTGAAGCAGGGTCCAGACAGAAAATTAATCTCCGCTGCATAACTCCCCTTTCGCTGGGCATTATAATCTATGAAGGGGAAAGATGATTTTCATCAATTGAAATGAGGTGTCTGTCAAAGACCAATTTCATTCAATATAAGCTTCCAGCGTTGCTATAAGGGGATGGTTGCATTGCACAGGAGTGCCAATTAACCAGATACTTGGAACACATGACATTCTTCTGGAATGAGGTGTTTATCAAAGACCCATCAGCCGGCTTTATAAGTTGTGAAACCTATAAAGAATCAAGGGGATGGTACGCTTGAACAAGGATCAGATCTCTCACTAAGCACTGACCATTTTAATAAATGAGGTGTTTGTCGCAGAGAATAACCTGTAATAGAACGTTTCAGCGAAGTGATTTCCCCTTCAGAAAGAGCAGGATCCTCACCGGATCCTGTTTTCTTTATGATGTTTAACCCGCAAACCTGCAGCTAGTCTGCAAATAAATCAGCGGCTTCTTCTAGCCGGGCGGCAGCCTGTTCGATTTTCAAGCAGGCAAGCTCTGCAGCTGTTTCCACATAACCTGCAATCTGGTCAAAAGTGAACACCTTTAGCGGCGCAGCCAGTGCATCCTCACCGTACTCCATATCAGCAAGGCAATGCGGGACAAAATCACTAACGGCATGGGACGGCACCTCCTCCAAATCAGGCATTTTCTTATTCTCATTCAGTATCGAATCAAGGCTGCTGCTTCTATAAGCAGCAAGCAGCTTGCCATTTAAGAGTCCGAAATCCCCATGGTAAAGCTTCAAGATTCCTTCATCCTTATCCAGCCTGTTTCTCAGCCATGGCAGATAAAATCCCTTAAGCCAAAGGTCATCGGCAATCAGATGTGCATAATATCCAAAGATAAAAGCATGATTGCTTGTATGCCGGTACTTTTCAAGGAACGCTTCATAATCAATCGACCTTGAGAAATCTTCAGCATTCCCCGTGTAAAAATGAGACAGCTCCTTTGGCGAAACAGCATCAGGTGCAATCCCGCCGAGCAAAAAGGAAGCCTTATCCCTGATCTTTAATTTTTCTGCAGCCATATCGGCTGCCAGCAGATGCATGATTCTTGAACCCACCCTGATACTCCTCCTAAATAAATACACTCCTTTGTAAGTTCGCCATCCTCCCTCATTATCCTTTAATCTTTCCTTAGCCGGCAAAATTGGCGAATGATTTCTCCTCACATCCCCTGGTATGGTAAAATATTGAGAAAAAGAAAGGGCAGGTGCCATTATGCAGGATTGTATTTTTTGCAAAATCATCAATGGGGAAATCCCATCAGCGAAAGTTTATGAAAATGAACATGTGTATGCTTTCCTGGACATCAGCCAGGTAACGAAGGGCCATACACTTGTCGTCCCGAAAGTACATAAAGAAAATCTTTACGAGCTGACTCCCGAAATCGCGGCACACCTTTATGAGTCCGTTCCTGCCATCGCCAGCGCCATCAAAGAGGAATTTGACCCAATCGGCCTCAATTCTTTGAATAACAATGGCGAAGCAGCAGGACAGTCGGTATTCCATTTCCATCTGCACCTCATCCCCCGCTATGGAAAAGGCGACGGTTTCGGCGCTGTATGGAAAACCCACCAGGATGAATACTCTCCTGAGGATCTGAAGCAGATTGCCGAAGGAATCAGCAGCCATCTTTAATGATTCGTCAAAAAAAACGCATTGAAGCCGTCAGCTGGCTGCGGTGCGTTTTTTTTTGCGGGAACCAGCTGCTTATACTGCAGGGCTGCCCGTTTGTTCCATTCCCCTTCAAATCAAAGAGCCTCAATCATTAAGACAGCTTCCTGACCAAATAGCAGCAAGTAATCCTTTTTGCTATTTTTAAAACATTCCAACTTTTTTGTTTACTTTCTTTCTGTTTCTGATAGGATGAAATAAAGTTTTTATTCTTTAAAGCACTATAGGGAGGTATGATGATGAAACGTGCATTGAATTTCAATGCCGGCCCGGCGGCCCTCCCTCTTTCTGTACTGGAGGAGGCGCAGCGGAACTGGCTTGATTTTAACGGAACTGGAATGGGTGTCATGGAGCTAAGCCACAGGAGCCGGGAATATGAGGAGGTGCATGAAGGGGCGAAAACGCTGCTTCGGCAGATTCTAAGTGTGCCGGATGATTATGAGGTCCTCTTTCTCCAGGGCGGGGCGAGCCTTCAATTTACCATGCTGCCGATGAACCTTTTGGCAGAAGGCAAAACAGGCTATTATGCCCTGACAGGATCATGGGCTGAAAAAGCCATGAAAGAAGCTGCCAAAATCGGCAAAACGGCAGCAGCTGCTTCAAGCAAAGAAGGTACATACCGCTATATACCACAGCTCTCAGACCTGGCAGAACTGAAAGATGCTGCCTATCTACACCTTACGAGCAACAACACAATTTACGGAACTCAGTGGCAGGAATTTCCCGAGACAGATATCCCTCTTGCTGCCGATATGTCGAGCGACATCATGAGCAGAGAAATTGATGTAAGCAAATTTGATATCATTTATGCCGGAGCCCAGAAGAATATGGGCCCTTCGGGGGTAACTGCAGTCATCATGAAAAAAAGCCTGCTGGCAGGGCCCCGGGAAGATCTTCCGGTTATGCTTGACTATTTTACGCACAGCAAGAGCCAGTCTCTTTATAATACGCCTCCGACGCTTGCCATCTATATGCTGAAGCTTGTGCTCGAATGGGTGCAAAAAGAAGGAGGGCTAACTGCTATCGCTGAAAGGAACAGGCAGAAAGCGGAGCTGATATACAGCCGCATCGATGACAGTGAAGGCTATTATCTGGGGCATAGCAGAAAAGACAGCCGCTCTCAAATGAATATCACGTTTAACCTCCATTCCAAAGAAGCTGCAAGCCAATTCCTCCAGTCAGCCAGGGAAGCGGGATTCGTGGGACTGAACGGCCACAGGTCAATTGGCGGCTGCCGGGCATCCATCTATAACGCTGTCCCGCTTGAACATGCTGAGAAATTAGCTGAATTTATGAGAAAATTCAAAAATAAAAATTGAACAGAAGCATATTCCGTTTCATCTTAATTCATAGTGTGGTATAATACGAGTAACTTTTCGCTGCAGGCAAGAGTGCACTGCAGGAAGAGAAAGAGCGAGAATAGCTGAGAAGAGGAGAGGTTAGAATTGAATACAAAGAATTTAGTTGCTTTATCATTGCTTATTGGAATGGGTGCTGTCCTTCATGCCGTTGTTCCGGGATTTTTCCTGGGAATGAAACCTGACATGATGCTCACCATGATGTTCCTCGGGATTATCCTTTTTCCTGAAAAGAAAAGTGTGTTTTTACTGGGTCTTGCAACAGGACTGATTTCCGCCCTGACGACTACTTTTCCAGCAGGACAGATCCCAAACATCATCGATAAGCCTATCACTGCATTTGTATTTTTCGGTTTGTTTTTAGCAGTTAAGAAGTTTAATGGTTCAGTTGTTTCAGCAGCGGTCCTGACTGCCGCCGGCACCATTATTTCAGGAGCAGTATTCCTGACTTCAGCCCTTTTGATTGCAGGATTGCCGGGAACCTTTGCCGCATTGTTCGTAGCTGTGGTCCTTCCTGCAGCAGCTGTCAACACAGTTGCGATGATCATCCTTTACCCGGTTGCCATGAGCATCATCAAAAGAACAAAACTGACAGCAAGCCACACATAAAACCTCTCTTGAAAAAGAGAAAAAGAAAAAGGGTATGGAAGATAACTTATCTTCCGTACCCTTTTTTCTTGTGTTTAAAATTGTGCCTGATTTTGTTATTAAAAACCCCTGTTGATTGGAGCGCGCAAGGCATGGACTCCTTATAAAATGCAGCGTATTTTCATGTGATGAAAGCTCGAGGAAGATGATTCGCGCTCTGGGGAAAATAGAAATCTGAGCCCCACCAGGAGCAGCAAAGAGAAGGCCAGCGCCTCCCCGCCGAAAGCTAAGGGCCTGGGACGGAAATCAACAGACTGCATTTCAATACAGTGGTGCATATTAGTTACCCAAGAAGGAAAATCTTTTCTTGATAAATCACCATTTACCTTTATAAGCCTGTTGATTGCAGTGAAGGCACGCAGACTCCTGCGGGATATAGAGGAAGAGTTGAGACCCCGCAGCCGCTTGCGGTGAGGAGGCTAAGGCTCCGCCCCGCGGAAAGCGAAGTGCCAGGAACGGAAATCAACACCAATGTATTAATCAATACTAATACTGTAATATTGAATCTAAATTCATTTAAACGTTCGAGAACCCTTCGCGGGCATTAGGAAAATCCAGTCAAAATAAATGCCAGCAGAAAGAAAACAGCTCCCGCCCCCGCAAGCGCCACTGCCCTTTTCTTTCAAAATTGATTTAGGAGGATACACGCCCGGCTTTTTGGAAGCCAGCACATAATAAACCGCCCCCAGGAACAAAACTCCGCACAAGGCAAACAACAGCGATGCTGCTCCGTTCAAATAACCACCCCTTCCACCGGTTAAATACTTGCTATTCCATCTTTATTCAAAATGAAAGATACCTATGAACAAAAGCCCCGGCAATGTTTAAGCAATGCGAAGTTGTGATAAAGGAAAAGTAACATAACAGCCTGAACATTAGAGGAATATGTTGTAAGAAGCAGAATTGATATAAAAAGAGACTCAGAGGTGATAATTGATGAAAGCCAAATCCTTACTGCTGGGATTCCTGATCGGAGGAACGGCAGCCGGCATCAGCACATTGCTGTCTGCTCCAGCCTCAGGCAGGGACACCCGGAAGATGTTCAAAGACAATAAAGAAGCAGTCGGCAGCCAGCTGGCTGAGCTCAAGACAGATTTTATGGAGCTGAAAAGATCCGCTTCCTATGCTTCGATCCAGGGAAAAGCACACCTGGGTGATTTCGTATCAGATATAAAGCACTCAGTATCTGATTGGCAGAATGCAATCCGCCCGCAAAAGCTGGAACTGCAAAGAGATCTTCAATCAATTGAGCAGTCATTGACAGAGCTGGAAAATTCAATCGGCAATTCAAAATCCGGCTCTAATTGAAGATAAAAACAAAAGCGCAAGCGCCTTGACTACCCTTAAGGAACGCAGACTAAGAACGCCACGTCCTGTGGCAACGTCTGCATGACCCCCATCCTGGGGGCCTCAAGACGAACTTCCCGGAAAGGCGTTCTTTGCCTTTTTGGGAGGTTTGGCTTGTGACCACGGCGCAGCTGCTGGACGTGATCAAGAATCGATAATGATCCACAAGACTTACAGAAGATATAATTCTAAACAATAAAAAATCCTTCTTTTTTGAAGAAAAATCCTTCAATTAAAGAAGGATTTTTTCATTTTAAGCCGAAAAGTAATATATTATAAAAATTGTTATTTTAGCAGTTCTTTTAATAAACCCTTGCTGTAATGCCCCTGAACACCTAATATAATATTTATTAGGCTGATTTTCTAAAAATTTTGTATATTTATACCTTTATTAATTTTTGTTTTATTGGCATAATGATAATAGAGAATAAAAAAGTAGGTGGATTTATAGATGACGGAAAAACATTATTCAATGAAGGAAGCGATGCTTTTTAGCCAACGGATAGCTCAAATCAGCAAGGCTTTATGGAAATCGATTGAGAAGGACTGGCAGCAATGGATCAAGCCGTTTGACCTGAATATCAACGAACACCATATTATCTGGATTGCGTACCATTTAAATGGCGCCTCCATTTCTGATGTGGCCAAATTCGGTGTCATGCATGTGTCGACAGCCTTTAATTTCTCTAAAAAACTGGAAGAAAGGGGCCTTCTGAAATTCTCCAAAAAAGAAACTGATAAAAGAAATACGTATATTCAGCTGACTGAAAAGGGTGAAAGCGTTTTACTCGAACTGATGGAGAGTTATGAGCCAGAAACCAACGCCGTCTTTTCCGGTGCAATGCCCTTGAGGGATCTGTATGGAAAGTTTCCGGATTTTGTTGAAGTCATGGCGATCGTCCGCAATATATATGGAGATGACTTTATGGAGATTTTTGAAAAGTCTTTCGCCAATATAGAAGGCGAATTCGTAGATGAAGAAGGCAAACTGAAGAAAAAAGAGACTGCAGAGAAAGAAATCGTTTAGACTACAGATACTTATTGAGTTCTGACATAAGATCCATGAACAGGTTCTGCCTGAGGCAGGCAGGGATCACCATCTCAGGTTTTAGTGATGGATGCAGCTTATGCTTAAATTCTGTATAAAGCGGATGAAAGTAAACAAACCCTTCCGCTTTTTGCTCTTCAAGTTCTTTGCTCAGTTCATCACAAAGGTGGAAGAATTGTGATACCTCTTCTTGAGCCAGCGATTTTTCGACAACCATTCTATAGAATGGCAATGTCTGCCCGGAAGCCATCATCAATAAAAGTGTCTGATGATATTCCAGTTTTTCAATTCGTTCTAATAGTTCCCCGATATTCATAAAAGAGTCCCCGCTTTTGAATTACCCATTCTATTTTTATGCATGTTCTTTGCTTAGCTAATTATACAATCAAATTGGTGAAAAATGTCGTTTTTTTATTATTGATTTTTTATTCCAATCATCGTAAAGTATCCCTTGTGAGTTTTTTAGAAAAACCGCATGAATACTCTTCGGAGGCTGATACGATGAACTGCTGGAAGACAATCAATTACACAAAAGACTATGGATCCCAGAGAATATTTATCCTGTCTTCCATTACAATGATCATAACCTTTATATGTCTGTACGTGCCTGCATCTTATTATTTTGTGCAATCTTCTTTTTATGATAATTATTTCTTTGTTTTTATTGCCTGCTTTTGGCTGATATATCCCGTCCATAAGCTGCTGCACTTCCTCCCTGTTGCCCATCTTGGGAAAAAGGTGCAAAAGAAGGTATCATTCAGGCTCGGCATTCCGCTGATCCATGTCAGGGTGACTGAACCCATTTCAAAGGCTGTATTCATCATCGCTTTATTGGCGCCTTTTGTTGTCATCAACGGAATTCTGCTCGCAGCCTGCTGGCATTTTCCTCATTATGTACATTATATTACCATGCTGCTCGCATATCATGCAGGACTTTGCTTCTCAGATATGCTCTGCATGAAAAATATATGCACTGCTCCGCAGCAGGCATTTATAGAAGAAAATGAAGAGGGAATCGAGATCCTGGTCTACAGGGCTCACTAGACAGGCAGCTGCAGAGGCTGCCTCTTTATTTTCATGGGAGCATCCCCTCATTGTTGTTGATTTCGGTTTCATTTCAGCTGTGCTGAAATGAGACCGAAATCAACAAGGTACACTAACACAGCCTTCATATAAGAGAGCCCGGCTGAATATAATGAGCAGATCAGGCCGTCCTTAATACTATCTTTTTTGCCTTTTTTTTGTTATTGTATGTATCATATAAAAGTCTGTCATCAAGGAGGGAATAGTCAGATGATCTCCGTATTTATCCTGTTTGCTATTTTCATATTGTTCTATATCAACAAGATGACGAATTCCCTTTGTCTGCAGAAGGAAATCCCGGAAGAGAAACAGCCAAAGGTGTTCAGGACCATCAATATCCTGATCACAATCCTTTTAGTATCCTCTTTCGTGGAGCTGCTGTTTGCATAAATCTACATATAGCTTTTTATGCTGCGAAGATTGCCAAGCGGGGCCGGCCCTGCAGATCAAGGAATTTCAGCAAATAAACAATTGTTAAAAGCGGTGGGGATTTCCCACCGCTTTTAATTTTATATTCTTGCTTAAACGAAGGCCTGCTATTACAGCCAGGAAGCCCCGATAATAATCAGGAGAATAAATAGGACTACAATCAACGCAAAACCTCCGCCGTAACCTGCTCCACCGGACATAATTAATCCCCCTTTCAATAATTAAACAGTGCATTGCTCAGCTTGAATGCCTGAAGAGCACAGGCATTTTTACAGCCAGGCAGCACCTACAATAATTAACAAGATGAACAGAACAACAATCAACGCGAAACCACCGCCATATGCGTATCCCACGGTAACACCTCCTTTAAGGCTGTTACTTCATGCTATTCAACGAACATTGGGGCCTATCAGGCTACAGCCGGGAGTCCCCAAGATCTTGTTAATAGAAAGAAAGGGCTGATGCATTTTGGTTTTTACTTTCCCTTTCTACTCCATATCTTATGTCCGGAAAGAAATATCCGGCATAGGCAAAACACCCATTTTTTGAAACATTTTCTAAAAGGTTTCAGATATTGTTTTTGCTCTAAATGGAATATGTGTTATAGTAATGGTTGTGTATTACAGCAAATTCAAAAAACTTTAGGAGTGTTCAACATGAAAAAATGGATGCTATCCCTTTCCATAGCTGCCGGGGTTATCGGTCTGAGCGCATGCAGCTCCAATGCAGACGACAGCTCAGAAGTTGTAGTCGAAACAAAAGCAGGCGATATTACAAAGGACGAGCTATATAATGCAATGAAGGACAAGGTTGGCGAACAGGCCATTCAGGAGCTTGTTTACAAAAAGGTATTGTCTGAAAAGTATAAAGTTACAGATGAAGAGCTTAATGAAAAAATCGATGAGCTTAAACAGCAGCTTGGCTCCAACTTTGAGATGGCATTGGCCCAGTATGGCTATGAAGACGAAGAAGATCTGAAGGAAACATTCAGGACTGGCCTTCTTCAGGAAAAGGCAGCCATCAAGGATGTAAAGGCAACTGAAAAAGAAGTGAAAGAATACTATGATAACTATAAGCCGGAAATCAAGGCCCGCCACATTCTTGTGGAAGATGAAAAAACGGCCAAGGAAGTAAAGAAAAAGCTTGATGAAGGTGCAAAATTTGAGGACCTGGCGAAGGAATATTCACAGGATCCAGGCTCTGCAGCAAACGGCGGAGATCTTGGCTGGTTTGGTGCCGGCAAGATGGTCCCTGAATTCGAAGAAGCAGCCTACGCGCTGGATGTAAATGAAATCAGCGATCCGGTCAAAACCGAGCATGGCTACCATATCATTCAGACTACCGAGAAAAAAGAAAAGAAATCCTTTGAAGAAATGAAGGAAGAAATGGAATATGAAGTAAAAGTGTCCAAGCTTGATGGCGAAAAAATCCAAGCGGCAATGGACCGTGAACTGAAAGACGCAAACGTGAAATTCAAGGATGAAGACCTTGAAGGCAGCCTTGATAATAAGGCAGCTGCACAATAATAATGCAATTGAAAAGGCAGATCCCCAGGATCTGCCTTTTTTTTTGCAATGATATCTTCGATTATTGTCTAGCTGCTGCGCCTACCTCCTCGAAGTCACCCCCAGTAAGCTGGCATGCAGACGTTGCCCCAGGACGCGGCATTCTTAGTCTGCGTTCCTTAAGGTGACCAAAGCGCTTGCGCTTTTCTTATGAAAGAGAACGTGAAGCTGATTTCCGCTCTTCCTTCTCCCTTTCAAGCCTTTTCATGTATATTTCTCCTTCACTTTCTATTCCTTCCCTCTCCTCCCTCCGCTCTTCTTTCCCAGTCTTTAAAGCCATTATGGCGCTTATGATAATCCCTGCTGCAACCAAGTATACCCAGATTGGAATCATTGTTTTATTGTCTCCTTTCCATGAAGGGCTGTCCCATCTTTTCTTTGTAGCTTATATATATGGCTGAGAGGATTAAAATATGTTTTTTAAAATAAAATTCATTTTGCAGGTTTAACCTTCCCTCATCAGGGTATAAAGCTATGAAGCTGCTTTTTATACAAAAAAACAGCTGACCGTCATATATGAGGTTCAGCTGCTTAGCTATATACTAATAAATTGTCCATAATTCAATCCGCCTGCAGTTTTATAGTTGGGATTCAATATCCCCGATCATTTCATCAATCGTTTCAGATACTTCAGTTGTTTTTCTCGCAATGGAAATGCTGAATTCCAATAGTTCCTTATAATTTTTCACTGGAATGTCCGAATTCGTTTTTTCATATTCATTAAGCTGCAATCCAATATTCTGCAAAATATACAAAGCCTCTTCCATTGATCCTCTTTCAGCTTTAAACATTCACATTTCCCCCTTTATCTATAATGGTTATATTATGGATTATTTGGTCCAATAATGACATGGTAATAATTTCTAATAAGTTTCTTTATTTTTTCCGTACTTTCCAATTGGCGGTATGAAAGGATTTCTGGACCATCCCTCCCTTTTTGGTAAATTACGCCACTAGAACAAAAGCTCAAGCGCCTTGACCACCCCCGACAAGCACAAGACTTACAATTTATATATTCCTAAACGACCAAAAAACCCCGGCCATTTGGGCACGGGGTTTTTTCCTGCAGATTCATTTATGGAATACCGGCTTATAAAAGGCACGGTTATCGAGTGCAAATACTCGCTCTGTATATTCGCCAGGCTTCACTCTTTCCAAAGCCCTGTCCATCATGTTCATCTTTGCATCCAGATTATCTATATAATGGAGTATTTCCGCCTCTTTAATCAGCGGCGGCTTCGGGCTGCCCCATTCTGCTTTGCCATGATGGGAAAGGACCAGATGCTGGAGTACAAGAACCTCTTCACCTGAAATACCCAGTTCATCTGCAGCCTTGCCGATTTCAGTCACCATGATTGTAATATGTCCAAGCAGATTTCCTTCCACCGTATAAGAAGTCGAAATCGGCCCGGAAAGCTCAATTACCTTTCCGAGATCATGCAGAATAACCCCGGCATACAGAAGATCCTTATCAAGGCTTGGATAAAGCCCTGAAATCGCCTTCGCAAGGTCCAGCATGCTCACGACATGGTAAGCCAGTCCGGAAACAAATTCATGATGGTTCTTTGTTGCTGCTGGATAATGGAGGAAAGCCTCATTATGCTTTTTGATCAGATGCCTTGTGATGCGCTGGATATTCGGATTCTTCATCTCAAATATATACTGTGTGATTTTGCTGGTCATTTCATCTGTGCCGATCGGGGCTGTTTCCAGGAAGTCTGCCAGTTTGACAGAATCAGATGGTGAGGCCGTCCGGATCTGGCGGATCCGCAATTGGCTGCGGCCCCGGTAATTCTGGATATCGCCTGCTACTTTAACAATCGTTTCAGGAGAGTAGCTTTTAACATCTTCTTCAGAAGCATCCCAGAGCTTTGCTTCTATATCGCCGCTTTGATCCTGGAAGACGAGCGATAAGAATGGTTTGCCATTGCTGGCAATTCCTTTCGTCGAGCTTTTTATCAGCATGAACAGTTCTGCCTGCTCTCCAACCTCGTAATTCATAATACCCTTATTCATAGGTCTACCGACGCTCCCTTCTATGAAAATATTATAACATACCAGGCATTCAGTATAGCAGGCTGAACGTCCCGGACGGCACTGCCAATTTATGATCAGGGCCGTTCCTCTCCGGATTTATGGAACCATCTGCAATCCGGATTGGAAAACAGCAAAAAGCCCCTTGCGTGCAAGGGGCTAGTGAGGATTTTCATGAAAAAGAGAAGGCCTGATTTCAATTTTCAGCATGCTGTACCTTCCTTCCCTGAAGGTCTGCCACTTCACCTGGGTCAAAATGTTCAAGCAGATGCCTTTGGCAGGTGAAAAATAATATCTGATGGCCTTCCAGACCCTTCAGGAGCTCAATCATCCTTCTCGTTCTTACATGATCGAAATTGACAAAGCTGTCATCTATGATGATAGGGAACGAGTATTTTTTATAAATGGCTGCCGCCAAGGCCAGCCTGATGGACACATACACCTGCTCGGCCGTTGCCTGGCTGAGTTCATTGGCTTCAAAGAGGGTGCCATCGCGGTTCTCCACGAGAAGTCCTGCCCCCTCTTCTTTTGGGGTGATGCGGACATAGCGCCCGACAGTCAGGACGGATAGAAATTCTTCCGCCTTCCCGAGCATCTCCGGCATATGTTCATGCTTGTACCTTTCAGCCGTGTTTTCAAGGAGCTTTCTGGCCAATGCATATTTGGCCCACATCCTCGCCCCTTCATTGAACTCGCTCTTTGCAAGGGAGAATTTATGCAGCAGGTCGCTGTATAACCCGCCTTCTTCGATAAGGGCAATTTCATGGTTTAGCGATGCCACTTTTTCCTGAAGCTGCGGAAGGCTTTTTTTGATACCATCCAGGGATTCTCTGCAGCGGGCCAATTCTGCCTCAGGAGCTGGGATGGACGAAAACTCAGCCCTTTCCTCTTCCGTTAGGGAAGAAAGCTTCAGCTGCCTGTCCAGATGCCTGATTTCTTCCTGCAGCTCTTCCTGTTTTACTGCTATTTTGCCTTTATCAATAAAAGCCTCTTCTGAGCCGGCATCAGCTGACAAGAACAGCTTTTCTTTTTCTTTACTGATATAAGCAAGCTCTCGCACACATTGCTCTTTCTCTTCCTTCAGCTCCGTTATGGCAGCTTCCTTCGCTTTAAGGTCACTCCATTTTCCCTGGGCCTCGAGCAGCCGTTTTTTCAAAATAAAAGCTGTTTCCTGCACGCCGCCTCCTGCTTCTTCCAGGATGAGCTCTGCAAGCCTATTAGCCTGTCCTATTATTTCATCAGCAGCTTTCTCAGCAGCTGCTGCCTCAGCTTTTTCATGACGGAGTTCGCGCCTGACCGATTTTAACTTTTCCAGCAGCAGAAATGCATCGTGGATATGAGACTGTGCCAGGGAAGCAGGGAGGAACAGCTGCCTGCCGAGCTCTGCAAGAAGGCCGTCTGTCTGGGCGGATTCTTCCTCCCATGTTTCAAAAGCAGCGATAACTTTATCATATTGCTCATTCTGCTGCTGCAGCCTGACGGTCAGCTGCAGCTGGCGTTCCCGCAGCTGCCTGTCCTGCTCAATCCGCTCTTTAAGGTAAAATGCCCCATCCGTCTGCGGAATTTTTATGCGTTCATCAAGTTCTTCCATGCTTTTCTCAATGGACAAAAGATCTTCTTCCAAAGATCTTAGATGGCTGAGGTCTTGTTTTTTTAATAAAAGCCAGGCAATGAAAACAAATCCGGGTATAGCTGCCATAATTAGGGCCATTTGACTGTCCGCCAGGCCCCACGCAATCAGCACGGCACAGATGAGCGCAGCTATCAGCACCTGAACCTTCACTGCTGCACGCTGTTTCTGCTGCGTTGCTTTCTCACGCTGAATTGCATTCCTCAGGAAGACTGCCCTTCCATTAAGGTCTTCCCTTTTTCTTAAAAGACTCTCAGGATCAGACTCACCTGCGAGCCGGCGCCGGATGTCTGCAAGCTCTTCAACGGTCAGGAGACCGGCATTCACCTGATCTAACTCTTCTTCCAGGCTGACCAGCATATCCTTTTCTTCTGAGAAGCGCTCATCAAGCTCTGCACGCTTTTCTGCCAGCCTCTGCTTTTTGCGCTGTGCCTGGGCTGTTTTTTCCTGCATCAAGATGCTGGTATCCGCCTGTTCCAGTTCTTCATCTGACAAGCGCAGATGGAGCTTATCCTTCAATTGATCCGACTCTTCCTCCAGCTTCCTGATTCTATAGGAAGCCTGCTTGGCTTGCTGGACAAGCTGCCCGTATGCAGGCATCTTTTCCTGAAGAGACAGAATCTCTTTCTCATGATCAAGAACCAGCTGTTCCGGGCCGATCTTCCCTGCCTCTTCCTTAAGTGCAGCGAGCCTGGCTGAAAGGCTCGCACTCCTGCCCTTCAGCGGGATCTCATTTTGGTTAAGCTGCTCAAGTTTACCCAATCCTCCTGAAGGAAAACGCAATAACTTATTGGCTTCTTCTTCTTCCTCATATAAAAGCTGCATCTTTTTATGGACTGGCCCTATGCGCATCCACTCTTCCAGCTGGTGGAGCCTGGCCCCTAATGCATCTGCTTCATTGCGCAAGCTTTCAATCTTTGCGGCAGCAGCATCCCTCTCAGCTGTCATGGTCCAATATTGTTCATTTTTCTGTTCTGCTTTTTTAAGATCAGCATGCAGCTGCTTCAGCTTTTTCAGCTGGTCATTCAGAACTGGGATTTTCCCGCCTGGCTTAAAGAGCCCATCCATCTCTTTCTGAATTTTGTTTTCTGCTGCTGCCAGACGATCAGAGCCTATAGCACCGGCAGAAAAAAGGAATTTGCTGAGCTCTTCATTTTTCATGGAATGGACATTCTGCAGCCCATGGAGATTAAATGAAAAAATGGCCTGGAAAAGTGTTTTATCAACATGTGAAAGAAGCTCGCCCAGCAGCTCTTCCCCTCCGCGTTCCCCATTCTCCATCACCACACTTACATCTCCTGCTGATTTTCCTTTTACCCGCTCAATGACTGCTTTTCCCCTTGCAGGGAAGGAAGCTGTGATCCTGCCGCCGTATTTCGCCCCGAATTTTGGCTCATACCTGAGCTCAGCCTGCTGCCTGGAGGGAAAACCGAACAGGATGCTATGTATAAAAGACATGATTGTCGATTTGCCTGCTTCATTTTCGCCGAAGAAGACCTGGAAATCTCCAAGGCTGGAGTAGACAGCATCTTCAAGTTTGCCATAGCCGTATATATGGATTTCAAGTATTTTCATAGAGCTGTTCCCCTTTCCCGCGCTGCCTTTCAGTCATTTTTGTAAAGGAGCCCCAGCAGCATCTCTTCTGCTTCTTTTAAAAGCACTGCCTTTTCCCCTTCCTCCATACTTTCTGCATACCTTCTCGCCAGCGGGTGGCTATAAAGGCTTCCCAAGCTTTCTTCAAAATCGTCAAATCCGTCGGCAGCAGCAAACAGCCCGCTGAAAAAATCCGCTTTTTCTCTCAGCTGATTTCTGTCCCAGCTCTGCTGCTCTTCGGCTTTAACTTCACTCACCCATACAAACGGCATGTTCCCTTCCTCTTCCTCTTGAAGGAGTGAGAGCAGTTCCCCCCCTGCCACAGCTTTCATATCCTGCGGACAGAGGGATGCACCCTTCAAAAGAAGCTCAAGAATGGCACCGCCGTTCTTCCGCTCTTCTTCAACAGCCTGAAGGCAGCGGCTGTAAACCTCATTAAACGCGGACAGCCCGCTGATATCGACCGTTCTTTGCTCCCAGCGGAAGCTGTGGCATTCAAGAAATTCGAAATCTGCCCCTGCTTCATTCAGGCGGACATGATAGCAGCCTTTAGCTCCGCTTTCCTTCCGGCTGCGCCCCTGTGTATTTCCCGGATAGATGACCGGCGGCTCAGCGTTCAGGACCATCCTTTTATGGATATGGCCCAGAGCCCAGTAGTCATATTCCTTATCCAGCAGCTCTTTTAAAATAAAGGGGGCATAGCGGCCATGGCCGGTCTCCCCTTCAAGGCTGCCGTGCAGGATGCCGATATGGAAGTCCGCCATTCCCCGGACGGGATATTGGCCGATCATCCTTTCTGTAACATGCCTCCTCGGATAGCTGAAGCCATGCAGGCTGACAGTTGTCCCATTGGGGGCTGTATAGCGTTCCTCACTTGGCTGGTGAGGGAAAATATGTACATTGTCCGGCAGGCTGATATGTGACCAGCTGCCCTCAAAATGGTCATGATTTCCATGGACCGCGTAAACAGGTATATTTTTTTCCGCAAGGCGGTTCATTTCCTTCCGCAGCCTTGCCTGTGCCTTGATGCTCCTGTCTTCGCCGTCAAACAGGTCTCCGGCCAGAATGACAAAGTCCACCTTCCTTGCAAGAGCAGCATCCACCATATTTTTTAAAGCGGTAAATGTGCTTTCTTTTATCTTTTCGAATAAATCATCCTGCAGGCTGGCAAGCCCGAGCATAGGACTGTCCAGATGCAGGTCTGCTGCATGAATAAATGTAATTTCCTTCATAATGTTCCCTTTCAGCGCTTTTCCCCTATTTTATCACCTGGAAAAAGCGAATGCACGTTCCTCTATAAAAACTTATCATGCTTTGAACCTTTTGCACCTTCGGCGAGTATAAGAAGCAAATAACCGCAGGAGTGATTATCCTTGTATAAAATCCTCAATTGGCACTTAGCAGGCTCAAGTATATTTCTGCTGCCCTGTTTCTTTTTTTTTCATCTTTAGGTTCTGACAGGCAGCTGGAAGTTCACGTCTTCTGCTGCATGGAGCATCGGCATTGTTTATTTGCTACTTACGGCAGCATAAAAAGGCAAATGGAAAACAGTTCCCCGAATAGGCAAAGGCTTGCCGGAATATCCTGGCAAGCCTTTGTCTTATTCAATAGTGGACCGATTCGCTTTTGCGGCATTTTGTGCAGGTCCTGTATCCATCTGCTTCATAATAAATATGGGAGCAGCTCCTCTGTATCTCTGAAACTTTTTCTTCTAAGCCCCGGATTTTCTGCTGCATGAGGAAGATCTGCTTCTCCATTTTCACTATTTCAGAGCTTCTTCTATGTCCGCCAGTTTCAATAGATCGATGAGCCACGGCTGGCAAACTCCCCGGCTTTTCTCTTCATCTCATCCTCAATTACCTCTGAAGCGGATTTCCCCTGGTCTTTGGCCATCTGGCGAATGTCCTGCGAGATTCGCATAGAACAAAATTTAGGGCCGCACATGGAACAGAAATGTGCGGTTTTTGCCCCCTCAGCCGGCAGTGTTTCATCATGGTATGCCCGCGCCCGTTCAGGATCAAGAGATAAATTGAACTGGTCGTTCCACCTGAAATCGAACCTGGCCTTTGACAATGCATCGTCCCGAACCTGGGCACCAGGATGGCCTTTGGCAAGATCTGCGGCATGGGCTGCAATTTTATAAGCAATGACCCCTTCCCTCACATCATTTTTATCCGGAAGCCCAAGATGCTCCTTTGGCGTTACATAGCAAAGCATGCTAGTGCCAAACCATCCGATCATCGCTGCTCCTATCGCGGAAGTAATATGATCATATCCCGGGGCTATATCTGTTGTGAGAGGGCCAAGCGTATAAAATGGCGCCTCATGGCAAATTTCCATCTGCTTATCTACATTTTCTTTGATCTTATGCATGGGAACATGCCCCGGCCCCTCGATCATCACCTGGACATCATGCTTCCAGGCTATTTCAGTTAGCTCGCCTAGCGTTTCAAGCTCCGCAAATTGAGCCTCATCATTCGCATCTGCTATAGAACCCGGACGCAGCCCATCCCCGAGAGAAATGGAGATATCGTAAGCTTTTAAAATTTCACAGATCTCCTCAAAATGCGTATACAGGAAATTCTCTTTATGATGCTGGAGGCACCATTGGGCCATGATCGATCCTCCCCTGGATACAATACCGGTCGTCCTTTCGGCAGTCAGCTGAATATAGCGGAGCAGCACCCCCGCATGGATTGTAAAATAATCGACTCCCTGTTCAGCCTGCTCTATCAAGGTATCCCTGTATATGTCCCAGGTCAAGTCCCCGGCAATCCCCTTCACTTTTTCAAGTGCCTGATAAATCGGGACAGTCCCAACAGGAACAGGAGAATTTCGTATGACCCATTCACGGGTTTCATGGATATTCTTCCCTGTAGAAAGATCCATAATTGTATCTGCCCCCCAGTGCACTGCCCAGGTCATCTTCTCCACTTCTTCCGCGATGGAAGAAGAAACAGCCGAATTGCCGATATTTGCATTGACCTTCACATGAAAATGGCGCCCGATGATCATCGGTTCTGCTTCCGGGTGATTGATATTGGCAGGGATGATGGCCCTTCCGCTTGCCACCTCGCTCCTGACGAATTCCGGATCCAGATTCTCTCTGATGGCGATGAACTCCATTTCAGGTGTAATGGCACCTTTCCGGGCATAATGCAGCTGAGTCACATTCCTGCCCTCTTTTGCCTTGAGAGGCGAGGGGGCTTTATTCGGGAAAATATCTGCATAAGAAACTTTGGACCCGGCCCGAAGCCCGTTATCCTCCGGCTTCTGTACTCTGCCTTGATAAGCTTCCGCATCCTTCCGCTCCTTAATCCATCCCTCCCTTAACCTGGGCAACCCTTTCGTTATATCAATCTCAAAATCAGGATCAGAATAAGGGCCGCTCGTGTCATATACACAAACAGGAGGATTGTCCTCCGTTCCTGCAGCAGTCCTTGTACTTTCCTGGATTATTTCCCTCATTGGCACCTTTATATCATTCCTGACGCCGCTTACATATAATTTCCGGCTACCTGAAAAAAAACGTCTATTCATTTCATATAAATGATTCATACTTCTTCCTCCTCCAACTTTATGCCTCAGGGCAGTTTTTCACGGAGGAAGCAGGCCATACCGGCTGCTTTCCTACGCTGACATTAATCAGATCAGGTTCCAAGGGTTAAGGATATTCCTTTCTCAGCCTGTAAAGCTCCCCCAGCAGTAAACAAAATTAATATAAACTTTCGTGCATTTTTCCCGCTTGTAAACATCATCCAGCCGTACACCATTTTGTCATTCATTTATTTTTCCACCGCAAAAACCCCCTTGCATATTGCACCGGGGGCATGCCAGGCCAATAATGGCATACAGCTGCTGCATCATTCCTTCTGCAGGGCCAAAAAAGCGGACTCCTGCAAAAAGGGTCCGCGTATGTATGACAAATAAGAGCCATCTACACTTCCCTCCGCTGGTACAAACCAGATCAGGTATAAAAGGGTCAAAGACTTTAACGGGTCTTACTCTCAGCCGGCCTCTACCGGCACCCCCAGTGCCAAAATATGCTATTTTCATAAGCTACTATACCATATGCCAACAAAGATGAGAACAGACTATTTTCATGTTATTCCAAAACAGAAAGCTAGAGATTTTATGATTTGCAGTCCTACCCTTTGTGTTCGCTGCATAAAATTGTACAAGTCCTTACGGGCTAATCCTTGAATAGGCGAGTGATATCATTGAGCATTGGAATATATATCAGCTATATCATTTTAGGACTTTCACTGGCGGCTCCGATCGGGCCTGTCAATGCTGTCAGGCTGGAAAAGGGGCTGAAAAACGGATTTTGGCACGCATGGATTGTCGGGGCAGGATCGATGATCGCTGACGGGGTTTATATGCTGATTGTCTATCTCGGCCTCGTGCAATTCCTTGATTCTCCCATGATTCAAACCTTCCTGTGGCTGTTCGGCGGTTTCATTCTCCTTTATTCCGGAATCGAAGGCATGATGAATGCCAATAAAATATCGGTCACCTACATACGGAGCAAAGAATCTCTGCTCAAATGCTTTTTCACCGGATTCATCATGTCGGTTTCAAGCCCGCTGTCGATTTTATTTTGGCTGGGGATTTACGGATCGGTCCTGGCAAAAACGGCGTCCTCCTTTGGGACAGGCCAGCTTCTCGTCTACAGCTGCATGATTTTTATCGGACTCGGCCTTTGGGACATTTTTGTGGCAGGCCTGACGAGCGGCTTCAGGCGGTTCCTCACCTCTAAAGCAATCATCATCATCAGCATGCTTTCGGGACTGTCGCTCATTCTCTTTGGAGTTTATTTTGGGTATCAGGGGATTGCCTCTTTGTTTGGATAAAAAAACAGACAAACCTGATATAAATCGGGTTTGTCTGCAGTCTTTTCTATCAGCCTATAAACGGGATTTGCGTTCCAGGCACTTCGCTTTCCGCGGGGCGACGCTGAGCTTCCTCACGCTTTCGCGTTGCGGGGTCTCAGCATTGCCGCTGCAATCCCGCAGGAGTCTACGTGCCTTGCACTCCAACAACAGGCTAAAATACTTAGTTGCTGTTCTCAAAGTTCAAAAAACAGTGACAGCCAGACAAACTCCAAAGCTTTTCGGGTTTGAAAGACTGCCTCCGTTGTTTCTTATTTATTCTTAGACAGCTGCAAAGCTTTTTTAATATCCTTAAAGGAATTGGACTTTCCGTACATGAGCACTCCGCCCTTGTATACCCTAGCTCCAAATATTGAGAGCAGCAGGATGGACACAACCAGGATCCCAATCCCTACTATCGGCTCCCAGACCGGCAGAGTGAGCATTCCTACCCTCATGAACATCAGCATCGGGGTGAAGAACGGGATATAGGAACTGATGGTCACAAATGCTTTTTCAGGCTGTGAAAGCCCGATGATTGCAATCATGAAGCCTGCTACAACGAGCATCGTCATCGGCATGATCATCTGCTGGACATCCTCGATCCTGCTGACAAGGGAACCCAGGAAGGCTGCAAGTGTGGCATACAGGAGATATCCGAGAATAAAGAACACCACAGCATAAATGATGGTAGCGGCCGGGATATCGCCGAAACCAAAGAATTCAAAGAAGCCTCCCTGCATAGACTCCAGATTCCTCTTTACGAAATAGTAGCCTACCAGCAGCAGCACCGACAGCTGTGTAAGGCTAAGCAAGGCAATCCCGAGAATTTTGGCAAACATCTGCTTGATGGGAGAGACGCTTGAAATCAGAATTTCCATCACACGTGAAGATTTTTCTGTAGCTACTTCCATCGCAATCATGCTTGAATACATGATAACGGCAAAATAGATGATGAACAGCAGCACATAAACAAGGCCCCTTGCCTGTGTCAGCTCTTCCTCTGTTTTGGCATTCTCCTCCAGTGCATCCCTTTGGAACTGGACAGGCTCATAGAGACTGGCAAGCTCTGCCTCAGAGAGATTGATATTTGAGGCGGCGATTCCGGTCTTTACCTGCTGAAGGGCTCCCTCCAACTCACCTGATACCGATGTATCCGCCAGGCTGAGTGATTGATATTCGGCAGCAGGAAGATCTTTGGAATCGGCTGACAAGGTAAGCAGCCCGGCATAATCGCCATCCTTAACTTTTGCCTCGCCATCTTCTGCCGAACCGCTGAACTCTTCAAGCTTCAGACTGCTTCCTGCTGTATTCAGCTGCTGCTGGAGAGGATCCAGGAGATTGCCTGTTTCATCAATTACAGCCACCTTTACCTCATCATCTCCACTGTCGAAGGTTTCAATGATCTGCTGCATATTTGTAAGGCCGATGATCAGCAGCAGCGTGACAATCGTTGTAATAATGAATGATTTCGTCTTCAGTTTGCTCCAGTATGTGTGGAATAGGATAATCCAGAAATTATTCATAAGAAGCACCCACCTTTTCTATGAAAATATCGTTAAGCGAAGGCTCCTCAAGAACAAATTTCCTGACAAATCCCCTGCCGGCAATTTCTTTTAAAATTGCCTCCGCAGCCTTTTCCCCTTCAATCTGCAGATGCACGCCCTCGGCAGTCTGCTTTACCTTTTCCACTCCAGGGAATCCACTTAAGAAATCCAGTTTGAAATCAGCATGGATCACAAGGTTTTTCCGCCCGAACGCCCTTTTGATCTCCTTAAGAGCTCCGTGGACAACAGGGCGTCCCTTATGCATGATGCATAAATGCTCGCACATTTCCTCTACATGCTCCATCCGGTGGCTGGAAAACACAATGGTTGTGCCTTTCTCCTTCAGTTCAAGCACCGCGCTTTTCAATAGCTCGACATTTACAGGATCCAGTCCGCTGAAAGGCTCGTCAAGGATCAATAGCTTTGGTTTATGTATAACGCTGGCAATAAACTGGATCTTCTGCTGATTTCCCTTGGAAAGCTCCTCCACCTTCTTGTTTGCATATTCCGGCACCTTGAATCTGTTAAGCCAATAGTCCAGCTCTTTCAGGATGTCCGGCTTCTTCATCCCTCTCAGCCTTGCCAGATATACTACCTGGTCCCTGACCTTCAGCTTTGGATAAAGGCCGCGCTCTTCCGGGAGATACCCAATGATCGGGCTGGTCGAATAATCAATTGTATTCCCTTCCCAGGATATGCGACCGCTTGTCGGCTCCAGCAGGCCAAGTACCATCCGGAACGTTGTTGTCTTGCCTGCCCCGTTCGCGCCCAGAAATCCGAACATTTCCTTTTCCGGGATAGTCAGGGAAAGATCATCCACCGCCGTGAACTTTCCAAATCTTTTTGTCACATGTTCAAGCTCGAGTACCATCGTAACTCCTCCTTCTCTATACCTTATACGACTTAACCTCCAAAAAGGTTCAAAATACAGGAAAAATCTCTTTACAGAAAAATAGAAATTATGCAAGAATAATAGTAACTATCAGAATTTTTCATAAAAGGAGAAAGAATGATGAAAACTTACAAACTCACTGCATTCGAAAATGACGGAGAAAAAATCCTGGATGAAAGCTTCCAGGCCGGCAGCGATGACGAAGCAAAAGAAATCGGCGGAAACCTCCTGAACGAAAAAGGACTAAGCGGCAAAACCCACCGCTGCACCTCCCCGCTAGGAAAACTGATTTTATTTCATGCATAGGAAGCGGAAGGCGCTTGGCCAGATAAAGGAACGCAGGCTAAAGACGCCGCATCCTGTGGCGCTTCAAAACAATAAGAGCCGGACGAAAAGAGCATTCTCCTTTTGTCCGGCTCTTATGTTTAGGTACCAAAATAGTTTTATTAAATCCAGAATCAGATTGCAGCTTATCTCCCTTTAAATACCGGCTTTCTTTTTTCAATGAAGGCTTTTATGCCTTCCTGATGATCTTCTGTGCTGCGCATTTTGTATTGTCCATGCTTTTCAAGCTCGAGCATTTTTAGAAGCTGCGGCCGGTTTTTTTCTGCGAGAATCTTTTTGGTCTTGATCATGGCAGATACAGGCTTTGAAAGCCAATTTTCAATTTTTGCGTTAAGGGCTTCTTCAATATTGCCATCAGCCATTTCATGGACGAGGCCATTCTGAAAGGCTTCTTCGGCCGGCATTGCTTTTCCTTCCCAGATCAGATGCTTTGCTCTGTCCTCACCAAGCTTGCGCTCAAGAAAGAAATGCGAACCTCCATCAGGGATCAGTCCGATGCCGATAAAGTTCATTGCAAGCTTGCTTGATTTGTCTGCCAATATATAGTCTGTAGCCAGCGCCAGGCTGAATCCAAGTCCGGCGGCTGCCCCATTCACAGAGCTGATTGTCAGCTTCGGCATGGTATAGAGTGTGATGACAAGATCGCTGATGCAGTCCATCACTGTGTAGAAATCGCTTTCATTTGTAGACGAAAGCATCGTTTTAATATCGCCTCCGGAGGAAAAGGCTCTTCCGCTTCCTTTAAGCACGACGATGTCGACATTTTCATCTGTACTGATCTGCTTCAGGTTTGCAGCCAGTCCTCTAATCATTTCCTCATCCAGCGCATTCAGGGATTCCGGCCTGTTCATTTCAACCACTGCCACCCTGTTTTTTATGGATACCTTCACAGTTTCTGTATTGCATTCTATTGCCATATCCGCAGCCTCCTTGGTCATAGTTATCTCTATTATAAAGAGTGGAGGAATCATTATAAAGTTTTTATCGAATAATTTGAAATATTGTCATATTTAGCCGAAAGAAAAGACAGAGTTTCTTCACTCTGCCTTGCTTCCTTTATTTTGCTGCCAGCTGCTGCTGGACTTGATCCCGCAGGGCCATTTTGAGGAATTTGCCTACAGACGTCTTCGGGATTTCCTCCATGAATAAGATCTCATCTGGCAGCCACCATTTTGCAAACTGAGGCTGAAGAAAATCATAGAGTTCCTGCTTATCCACGCCTCTATGACTGTCTTTCAGCACCACACAGGCAACAGGCCGTTCCTGCCATTGTTCATGCGGGACTGCTACAACAGCTGCTTCAAAAACGGCTTCGTGGGCCATCAGGGCATTTTCAAGATCAACCGAGCTGATCCATTCACCGCCGCTTTTGATCAGGTCCTTTGTCCTGTCGACGATCTTCATAAAGCCTTCTTCATCAAGGGTGACCACGTCCCCTGTATAAAGCCAGCCATCCTTGAAGGCTTCGTCAGTCCGGTCATCTTTGTAATATTCCGAGGCAATCCACGGTCCGCGGATTGCCAGCTCCCCCATTTCTTTGCCGTCCCATTTGACCTCGCCGTCCTTTCCGACTGCCTTCATTTCCAGGCCTGGGACAAGGATTCCCTGCTTCGCTTTTATATCAAGCCTTTCTTCAGCAGGCAATTCCTCCTGATAGCTCTTTAAAGTTGAAATGACCACAAGCGGGCTTGTTTCTGTCATGCCATATGCATGCATGAACGGAATGTTGTGCTTTTGCTCAAAGGCTTTGATCATGCCTTTCGGTGCTGCAGATCCCCCGCATAGGATGGATCGGAGGCTCGACATGTCATATTCATTCTCATCCAGCTCCTTCAGCAGTCCAAGCCAGATGGTCGGCACACCGGCTGTGATGGTTACTTTTTCACTCTGTACCAGTTCTGCCAATAGCTTTGGCGTGAAATAAGGTCCCGGCATGACAAGTGAGGTTCCGAACCAGACGGCCGCGAACGGAAGCCCCCATGCATTGACATGGAACATCGGCACAACAGGCATTGCTATATCCTTCTCACTTACTGCTGCACTGTCTGCCATCCCCAATGCCATGCTGTGCAGGACAATGCCCCTGTGGGAATAGATGACCCCTTTCGGATTACCGGTCGTCGCAGAGGTATAGCACATTCCAGCAGGGCTGTTTTCATCAAGGTCATCGGGATACTCATAATCGCTTCTGCCTGTTTCAAGAAACTCTTCGTAATGATAAACCGGGGAAAGCGTGGTTTCCGGCAGCTGCCCTACATCCCCCATGATGATATATGCCTTCACCGTGGACAGCTCCTGCTGGCATTTCTCGATGAGCGGTACAATATCAGGATCTATCAGCAATACTTTGTCTTCTGCATGATTGATAATATAGGAAATATGCTGCGGGGAGAGTCTTATATTGATGGTATGCAGCACAGCACCGCTGCAGGGAATAGCAAAATATGCCTCTAGATGCCGGTGATGGTTCCAGGCCAGAGTGCCAACCTTATCGCCCCTTTCCACCCCGATTGATTCAAGGGCTGCTGCCAGCTTCTTTGTCCTTTCGGCGATCTGCCTGTAAGTGAAACGGTGAATGCCTGAGCCTGTTCTTGATACTACTTCTTTCTTCGGAAAATACTTTTCTGCTCTTTTAATCATTTGCGTCATCGTCAAAGGCGTCTGCATCATCAATATAATCTACCTCCCTGTAGTAAACGCTTACATAATTATTTAAAGCTTATGATTCCTTCTGCCTATAACATTCTCTAAACTTCTTGAAATCCCTTTATTTTCACAGAAATTTCTGTCTTTTAATACGAAAACTCAGGCGGCCTCCTTATGGAAAGCCGCCTCTCTTTTACTATATTTTCCCCGCAATCATTTCAGCGGTTTTCTGGCCGTTGGCAATGCAGGCAGCAATGCCTACACCATAATAGGAACAGCCGGCGATAAGGACATTAGGATAATGCGCCGTCAGGCTGTCAGTGATCGATTCGACCGCTTCTCCATGCTTAAGCGAATAGTTCGGCATTAAATTATTCCAGCGAGTCACTTCCACCATGGCCGGCTGTGCAGAAATACCGAGGCTCTTTTTCACATCTTTCAGTGCCTCTTTTACAAACCCGTCCCTGTCCAGCCCGTTCAGGTAAGCATAATTTGGATTGGAGCTTTTGTAGAAAAGCCGCAGCAGGAGCTGGTGCCTCTCTGAAGTATGACTCCACTTTCGGCTCGTCCATGTGCAGGCATTGCACTTAAGATCGCTTCCTTCAGAAACAATGAAGCCTGTGCCATCAGCAGGAAGCTCGCTGTCAGGGATATCAAAGCCAAGATATATGCTTGTGAGCGAAGAGTTTTTCAGCTCGGCGAATGCAGAATCCAAGCGGTCATCCTGAAGCAGCTTTTCGGCTGCATCATGCGGAGTGCTTAGGATCACATAGTCAGCAGTAATGCTTTCCCTATTGGAAAAAGAAATGGTGTATTGCCCTTCGTGTTTCTCTATTTTCTCGACCGCCGCTCCCTTAAGGATTTCTGCATCTGTCAATGCTTCTTCCAGCCTGTCGATAAGTACGGATAAACCGCCCTTAAAGGAAATGAACTTCTTGCTGCCGGAGGATTGAAACTTCTTTTTATTTTCAGACAGCCCGCGGATAATGCTGCCGTATTTATTTTTATATTCAAGCAGGTATGGAAGCGTCGTGGCCATCGTCAGCTCGTTCAGCTTCCCTGAATAGACGCCTGACAGAACAGGAGAAACCTGGTATTCGACCAGCTCCCTGCCCAGAAAGTTTTCAAGGAAAAGGCCGATAGAGCTGTCCTTGTTGAATTCCTTATTTTTGCTGACAAGGTCCTTCAGTGCACGCACTTTTCCTTTAAAGGAAATAAGCGGGCTGCTGAACAAAGACTGCACACTTGTCGGAATGCCGAAAACAGTGTCTTCGGGGATTTTTACCAGCCGGTTTTTCGAATATAGATAGGAAGTACCGGTTGCATTGTAGACCACTTCTTCATGCAGCTTCAGCTCATCCAGCAATTGGATGATGCTTTCATTGCGGGCAACGACCGAATCCGCCCCTGTTTCCATGATATATTCGCCTTTCTTAACAGTCGCAATCTTGCCTCCAAGATCCCAGCCCTTTTCTGCGAGTATCAGGTTAAGCGGCAGGTTCTTTTCCCGCTTCAGCTTTTGCAGATAATACATAGCAGAAAGCCCGGTGATGCCCCCGCCGATTACCACAGCTGTCTTCATTACATTCACTCCTCAAACCGATCGATGATCTGGCGCCATATGCTTATTTTACTATAATTTAAATCAGGAATAAGCCTTGCCCAGGCTTGCTTTGTGTATAGATTGTGTCAATTTGAAATGGCGCTTGACGCAGCCAATAAAAAAAGGCTCTCCCGGAGAGAATAGCCTTTTCCCATTATATGCTTTCCCGCTTTTTTTCACAAATATGCCGCAAGTCCAGAATACCGGTTGTTCCCAAAAAAAATAAAGGGCAGGAGTCTTGGCCCTGCCCTTTACTGCCGAAATCAGGCTTGCTCCCTGCTGAACAGATCTTCCAATATCTTAATCTTCTCTTCGGTATAATGCTTAAAGCTGTCGTTATAGGATTTTGGATCCTTTGGATTAGCGAGCTGGGAGATCGTGCCTGTCACAGGGTGCACAAATTTGCTTGATGCCCCGCAGCCAAGTCCGATGATTGTCTGCTGCTCTTCCATGATCATGATATTATAAAGGCTTTCCTGGTTTTTCAGGGCATAGCCGACATTCTCAAGATTGCCAAGGATGTTTTTCTGGCGGTACAGATAATATGGCGCATAGTCATGCTTTTCTGTCCATTCTTCTGCCAGATCCATCATCCGCACAATTTCATCTCTGTCTGCAACTTTATACCGCTGTTTATTCCGGGTCATTTCAGACGCCCTTTTAAATGAAAGCGTATGAACCGTCAAGGACTCCGGCATCAGCTTTTCTGTTTCGTCCAGTGTATGCTGGAACTCAGGGACTTGTTCGCCTGGAAGGCCGATGATCAGGTCCATATTGATATTGTTCATGCCCATGCCGCGCGCGAGGTGGAACTTATCAACCGTTTCCTCTACTGTATGGTGGCGGCCGATCGCTTTGAGTGTTTCCTGGATGTAGGACTGAGGATTGATGCTGATGCGGTCGATGTTCCATTTTTTCAGGACCTCAAGCTTTTCAGGGGTGATCGTATCAGGACGGCCTGCTTCCACCGTGATTTCCCTGATATCTTTTACATCCGGGAAAGATTCGTACATTTCCTCATAAAGCATATCCATTTCCTCGGCAGTAATGCTTGTTGGTGTTCCTCCGCCGTAATATACGGTCGTAATCCTGATCCCGTTATCCTTCAGCCATTTGCCGACCTCGCGCATTTCATAATGGAGCCCGCCCAGGAAAGAGTCGACAGAGCCCTGGCGGCCATTGATTGCATATGCCGGGAACGTGCAATATGCACATTTCGTTGGACAGAAAGGAATCCCAATATAGATGCTTACTTCCTTCTTCAGCTCATATAAGTCAGGAATGACGGCCAGCTGGCGATCAACAATCTTCTGCATCAGCTCGATCTTTTCATCGGTGATCAGATACTCCTCTTTCAGCTGGCGATGGGCTTCCGCCTGAGGTGTCCCTTTCTGGACATGGCGGTGCAGAAGCTTGGTGGGACGTACACCTGTGAGAATTCCCCACTTCTGTGTAATGCCTGTATAATCCTGGAGCACCATTAAATACACGCGGGAAACAGCCTTGATCAGCTGCCTGTAATACTCTTTTTCCGTGTTCCATTCTTCAAGCTCTTTCTCATAGGAAGCTTCCTCGCTTTTTCCGCTCCGGTCGCTCAGTACGGCCCTTACCTTCACCATTTCTCCAACGTCCACTTTAAACGCAATATGGAGGTCCTCATCCCCCGCCGGCTTCCTGCTCACTTCACACTCTTCGAAAAAGAGGTTTGCTATATTGCCCATCGGGCGGTCAAATCTCTCATGATCCAGCCCTTCTATATATATACGCACATTCATCACCTTTTTATTGTGGTCTAAAAGAATCTCAAAATAAAAACAAAAACCTCCCATAAGTGTACAAAAAGCGGGAGGGGAGGTCAACAGGTTCAAATAGTGACAGGCACCTGCTGGTATAGGTGCCTGTCATCCTTTTTCATTTCAGCAGATTCATTTTTTTGAGGAATTCAAGTGGCTGCTGTTTGCGGAAGTGTTCTTTTACCATATAGGCAACCCCGTTTTCATTATTGGATCTGGTCAGCCAGTCGGCCGCAAGCTTCAATTCTGCCGGAGCATTGCCCATTGCCACACCGAGACCGGCTGCCTTTACCATGTCCACATCGTCGATTCCGTCGCCGATGACGACCATTTCGCTTAAGTCCACCCCAAGCTGGTTGCCGATGTGGAGCAGGCCGCTCAGTTTGGAGATCCCCGCCGGCACGATATCGAGCCTCTGGTCGCTCAGCCTGACGGTGTCAGCCTCAGAATACATATTTGCAATTGCCTGTTGAGCATCTTCAAGATCCCTCTTTGATTCAAAGAATACCTCGATTTTCGGAACCGAAGCCGGATCATCAAGAAGGATATCACTGACTGATTCTACAAATTGCTGTGAATAAAAGATCGGATCACCGGCCGTAAATACGGTTTTCGCAAGTATATTATGGTTGAGCTTTGTTTTATTAGCGAGTGAGAATTGCTCATGAAGGAGCCTGATCTGGCAGGAGAATCCTTCAAGCAGCCTGACGATTTCATACGTAATCGTTTCCGGCAGTTTTTTTGAAAAAATCGGCATTTTGACAGTATTGCCGATGAATGCACCCCTGTGCGTTACCAGGTAAGAGTTGATTTTCAGTGCTTTAGCCACTTTTTTTGCAGAAGGAAAACTCCTTGATGTAACGAGAGTGACATAAATTCCTTTCTGCTGTACATAATCAATCGCTTCCCTTGTCGATCTATGCAGTTTTCCATTGGACTGAAGCAGCGTGCCCTCTATGTTTAAAGCAAGAAGCCGATATATCATCCCATTGCCCCCTATTCTCGATGTAATTCTGTCCTTATTCACTTTTATGAAAAGGAGAGCAGGAATAGAACAGGGCCAGGGAAAGAAATGTCCAGCCCCTCAAATCGGAATTCCTTGGTTAAACCAGGTCGCGGAGCGCCTTTTCCAGATCGGTATATTGAAAGGCAAACCCATTGTCCAGCAGCCGTTTCGGCACACAATTCCTTCCCGTCAGAGCGAGTTCAGGCTCTGCCCTCATAAAGAGATAGGCGCCGGCCTTTACGAAAGGAGACGGAGCAGGGAGCGACCAGCCTTTGTTCAGAACCTTGCGGAGAGTTTGCATAAACTCTTTATTTCTCACAGGATGCGGCCCTGTGGCATTATATACCCCGCTGTACTGCTGGTCTTCAATCGCATTTAGAAACATGGTATTCAAATCATCTATGTGAAGCCAGCTGATATACTGCCTCCCGGAGCCGATCGTGCCTCCAAGCCCCATCCGGGCAAGCTTTACCAATGGCTCCAGCGCGCCTCCATCCCTGCCGAGCGCAAACCCGATCCTCAGGAGGACCTGCCTTGTATGGGGAAGCCTGTCCCCGGAGAAAAACTCACCTTCCCACAGCTTGCAGACTTCCGGCGAAAATCCATCAGCCAGAGGCGATTCTTCATCACAAATTTCCTCTGTATCCCCGAAAATTGCCAGGGATCCCGCCTGCACGAACACCTGCGGAGGCTGTTCTGCTTTTAATACGGCTTCCTTCAGCACTCCCACAGAATCAAGCCGTGACTCTATGATCTCCCTTTTATTTCTTTCTGTATAAATACAGTTGACGCTTTTTCCGGTGAAATTTACGACGGCATAGCTTCCTTCAATCCGGTCCATCCAGCGTGCATCCATATTTTTTCCATCCCAGCGGATAAATTCCGCTCCATCCATAAAGCCCTCTTTCCCTCTGGAAAGAACGGTAACTTCATAGCCGTGCCCAAGCAAAAAGCGTCCGAGGCTTTCCCCCAGAAAACCGCTTCCCCCTGCCAGGATTACTCTTTTGCTCATAATTGCAGCCCTCCCTAGAATCAAAAAATCCGTTATGAAAAGTATAGCAGGAAAGAGACTGCTTATTAAATCCATAAATTACCATTACCCTCTATGAATAATTGCTTTGCAAGAACTTAAACTATAAATGTTTCAAACAATAAAAATTACACCAAGGAGATGACTCAACATGGCAAGAAGCAATAATTCCAATCAATTACTTGTACCAGGTTTTGAAGCCGCTGTTCAGCAAATGAAACAGGAAATCGCGTCTGAGTTCGGAGTAAACCTTGGAGCAGAAACAACTTCAAGGGCAAACGGCTCTGTCGGCGGAGAAATCACCAAACGCCTTGTGCAGATGGCTGAACAGCAGCTTGGCGGCACACGCGCTGGGAGATAAAAAGTAGAATGTAAAAAGCCGCTTCTCCAAGCGGCTTCTCTACTGCATTTCAAGAATCGGCTTTGCTGCATCCCATAAAGAATCTGCCTGGATATCCGCCTTGGTCGGGCCTGGACCGATAAAAGCCGTTTTGCACCCGGCCTTGATCCCTGCTTCGATATCACGCTCATGGTCTCCCACCATTAAGCTTTTTGACAGGTCGATATCATATCTTTCCGCCAAATCCAGTATCATCCCCGCATTCGGCTTCCGGCACTCACACCCTGCCTTTGGTTTATGCGGGCAATAAGCGACTTCTGTGATATGACCGCCTTTTTCCCTGATAAGCTTCTGCAGCCGTTCATGAACTCTATGGAGATCTTTTTCCTTCATGAATCCAAGCCCGACTCCTCCCTGATTGGTTACACCGAATACTTCATAGCCTGCATCATTAAATAAAGCCACCGCCTCGGCAGCCCCCTCGAGCAAATACAGCTGCTCCGGTTTGTTGACAAACTTAACCCGATGGGAAAGAACCTCATTCAATACACCGTCCCTGTCCAGGAAAATAGCCTTCTTCATCTTGTCATCCCTCCTTTCGTTCCCCTCTATTTATAATGTATCCGATGCTGAGGGAGATATAAACGCAGCGCAGCTCAGCCGGTAAAATTAAATTTTCGAAAAACAGATTCCAAAGTGCTGATATTGATATGATGAGCATGAACAAAATAGATCCTTTAGCGCTGATTGGACTTAGGCTTTATTATATCCTTCATGAAAAAAATCAGCAGACAATGAAGAAATGCAATCTGAAGTGAATATTTCTATGCGATATGGAACAGGACCCCCGGCTTTTGAGGTCCTGTTTGTGTTTGCGGATGGAATTCGGGCGTTTATTTGCAGGTTTTTTGGTTGATGTGCAGCCTTATGTGTTCATTCGCAGCTTCATTTTGGGTTTATTAGCAACTTTTTCAACTTATTAGCAACTTTCCACTTTTATTAGCAAGTTTTTCATTTTATTAGCAACTTTTCCAGTATATTAGCAACTTTCAGCTTTTATTAGCAACTCTGCAAAAACCGGCCCCGCCGCGCTTATTTGCGACTTTTCCGGTTTATTTGCGAGTTTCCCCTTTTATTTGCGACTTTCCGATTTTATTTGCGACTTTCTCTATATATTTGCGACTCGGCCCAAACGCCAAGTCCTGTCCGCAACATCTCCATGACCTCTTTCTGGGGGCCTCAAGACCATCCTGCCGAAAAGATGTTCTTTGCCTTCTTGGCGGGATTGGCTTGTGACCTCGAGGGGATAGGCGCAGCTGCTAGACAGTAATAAGAGTTAAAAGATATACTTTCTTATCTATATAAAAAGGAGCGCCATGGGCGCCCCTTTGAATATCAGCCTAGTTATTTTCCATTGAGCCGTAAAGCTCTTCCAAAGGCTTCATGATGATTTGGTTAAGTTCAGTGATGGCCATGCTCATGCGCTGTTCTGCTTCCATCAGTTTAGAGATGGTTTCATGCTGCTGCACGAGTGCTACCGTTTTTTGGGCCTGCTCCACTTCTTCCTGAGAGATTTCCTGGCCGGACATCTGTTTCTGCTGAAGCTCCATCTGGATGTTGCGGAAGTTTTCGAACATGGTTCTTGCAGAATCATCAGAATTGACTTCATCGTAGATTTTTTTCAAATTCGTATATTCATCGCTCTGACGAATTGCTTTCTCAAGTTCATACGCTGAATCGTGTAAGTTTACTGCCATTTTGCCTAACAACTCCTTTTCGGTTTGAACAATCCACTCCACTATAACAAACTATAAATCAGAATGCGAGGAAGCCACTTTATAACCCTCAGATGAATAAAACCAGGAAGCCCTGCAGGAGACCGATTATTCCGCCCAGGAGAGCTCCAAGGTAAGTAATCATCTTCAGCTCTCTCCGGCTGATGGACAGCACCATTTCCTCCAGCCTTTCCACCGAGAAGCTTTCAACCTGCTGCTTGATGATGTCTGCAAGGTGCAGCCTTTCCATAATGATGTCCATCCTGTTGGAAAGCCACTCTCCTGCCATTCCTACCAGTCCAGGCACAGCTTTTTCGACAAGTGTCTCTGTGAATGGCTCTGCCAGTTTGCTGAGCGGAGTATCCATTAGGTCATCCGCTTTGATGATTTTGCGGACATACAGCTTGATTGATTTTATGATATTTTCCCGTTCGAATTGTTCTTCAATTCTTGCCGCTTCCCAGTCAAGCACCTTCATCCATTCTTTTTGAAGAAGGGCGGCAATCATATCCTTTGTGCCTTCACTTCTTAGAAACTTAATGATCTCAGGCTGGATTTTGTCGGCAAGATTGACATTTCCCATAACCATCTGAAGCATATTTCCAAGCACCCCGCTCCGTCCCTTGACAAAATCGTCCACAAGACGCTGTATCCTCATTTTTCCTTCAATGCTTGAAAAATAATCTTCACCCTTCTGCGCTATATATTCACTGATAACAGGGATACGGGATTCCGCCTTGGCGAGGAGCTCTGGAGCCAATACCTCTTTTATTGGCTTATGGCGGTATTTATCCATCAGCGTTTCATATTTCTTTTCAATAAAGGCATCAAGCTGCTCGCCTGCCTTTGCTTTGCCATCTTCAAATCCAAGCTTGCCAAGGAGCTCAGCAGGTGTTTTCTCTGTATTCAAAAGACGGGCAAATTCCTTCTTCGCCAGATTTTCAGCTTCTTTCTGGAAATCGCCATTAACGAATTTCCTCTTAATGCTCTCTGGCGTCAGCAAGTGGTTTACAACTATTTTGCCCATCTGCTCTGCGAGTTCGCTCCTTCGTTTGGGAATCAATCCAGGGGTAAAAGGAATTTGGCGTTTTCCAAGAAATATAGGCTTGTAGGGCCTAAAAAGCATCATGATGGCAAGTGAATTGGTAAGTCCTCCTATCACAGCCCCCACAGCGACCATCAATAATATCGTTAATCCAGTTTGCATAAGTTTGTATTCAACTGCCTTCCTTCACGTTTTAAGGTGTATTGAAAATGGCTGCAATAAGCACATCTCTGCCCATTTTACATATGATAGCCTATCAGCAGCCGCCTAAAACAACATTCATCTTACCATAAGCAAGCCGCCATTCCCGAATCAGAAATTCAAAAAGCGCCCTACTCCCTATAATAGGCTAATCCCCCGGCTTTTTACAAATCCGAAGCTGAGCGGGAATGTTGCATGTCGGTGCTTTTATAAATTTTATAAAATGGGGAATTTCCATGTCTTTGTCTTTTCTAACTATTACGTTTGTTCCTGGGAAAATGTTTCAGGATAAAGATGCGATAAAAGTCAGCCATTCCCTTTATCAATACTGGAGCCTTGATGCGGGCCGGGATCTTTCATTAAGAATAGGAAAAAAAGAACGCCTGGTTGCAGTAGAGCCTGCTTCAATACCAAAAGATGAGATCCATATGGATTCCGGCCTGTTCAGTTATTTTCAGCTTGCGGCAGAAGACACCCGGCTGATTGTCCAGTATGCCGGCGGGGACAGACGGCTTGCCGCCGGCCCTATCATCGGCCTGATGACAGAGGCCAATGAAGATAATGAAGCAGTCAGCTTCCGGTCAGTCCATTCCTTTTGCGGAGAGCTGCAAGCTGGGATAGAGGAATTTGGCGGCCTTTTTTATATTTTTCATATAAAAGACTTCCGTGAAGGAGGCCTTTCCGGCTATTGCTGGCGGGATGGCCGCTGGGTAAAGGAGCCTGTCCCCTTCCCCACAGTGATTTACAATAGAATCCATTCCCGGAAGCTTGAGTCCGGCAAGTATTTCGGGAATTTTAAATATAAATTGCAGGAGCTGGGCATCCCGATGTTCAATGACTGCTTCCTTTCAAAAGAACAGGTCTATGATATCCTCGCCGGGGAGGAGCATATGAAGCCGTACCTCCCCGAAACCCGCCTGCTTGGCGCCCGGACACTGGAAGATATGCTCAGCCGCTATCATGAAGTTTTTATCAAGCCGGTGAACGGAAGCCAGGGCAGGAATATTGTCCGGCTCTCCCTGGCTGAGAACAATCTTTCTGCTGCTTTCTCATCTGCCCGCTCGACAGATGGCCGGAAATCCTTTCCTGACTGTGCTGCTTTCTTCAAGTGGTTCGAACCCCAGCTCAGGAAGAGGATTTATCTGGTGCAGGAGCCGATCCAGCTGGCGAGCCTGAATGGAAGGCAGCTGGATTTTCGTGTTTTATGCCATAAAGGCCCGCAGAACAGCTGGCGTGCCACATCTGCGGTTGCAAGGATCTCCGCTGAGCAGCAATTCGTCAGCAATATTGCCCGGGGCGGAGAAACAATGAAACCGGCCAAAGCCCTTACACTTATTGCAGACCGGGCCACTGCTGTTCAGCAGACAGCATTAATGAAGGAATTAGCCGTCGAAGCTGCAGGCATTATCAGTAATGCATCAGAAGGTCTTGTCGGGGAGCTTGGCATGGATATTGGCGTTGACCGTCAAGGAAAGCTTTGGATCATTGAAGCCAATTCCAAGCCCTCCAAGAATTTTGAGGAAGCCGACCAAAGAATCAGGCCTTCAGCCAGAGCACTTATAGAATATTTTATTTGGCTGTCCTTTCAGGCAGCCAAAAGCTGAGGAGGAAACAAGATGCGCTCATTGGGATTCATGTCCCTTCGCTCAACAAGCGAGAAAGCTTATGCAACTGAAATTGCCAAAAGGGCCAGGAGCTGCGGGGTCGAATGCTTCCGTTTTATCCCCTCAGCGATCGACCCGAGAACCGAACTTATTGCAGGAGAAAAATATGACCACAGTACAGAAGAATGGGCAGAGGCCTCCTTTCCCCTGCCGGACGTGCTGTATGACCGTTGCTTTTACGGAAATGACACACACTCCAGGCAGTGCCGTTCGATTGTTCATTACTTAAAAAATCGCAGGGATACCCTGTTTCTCGGCCACGGCCTCCCCAATAAGCTGGAGCTTTATAAAATCCTTTCCCAGTCGCCGCTGGCCCCATACATCCCCAAAAGCATACACGCCCAGTCTGCAGACCAGGTCCTTCAGCAATCTGCATCAGGCAGTCCGCTGATTCTCAAGCCGGCAAACGGGTCACAGGGAGCCGGAATTTATTATCTTAAGAAGCAGAAGGATGGACTGCTCGTAAAAACAGATACACCAGAAGAGCAGATTTCCCGTCTATTCACTGACCAGAAGAAGGCTGCCGGGTGGCTTGGGCAGCTATTATCCGGAAACAGCTATCTGCTTCAGCCCTATCTGCCGCTCTCCAACAGGGACAATCAGCCGTTTGATATCAGGGTCCTTCTGCAGAAAAATGAAGCAGGAAAATGGCAGGAAATGGGCAGGGGTGTAAGGGTCGGCAGGGAAAATGGAATCATCTCCAATATGAGTGCAGGATCTGCAGTCTCCACTTTCGAGAACTGGCTTGAAAACAGCGCAGTCAGCTCAAGCCGGTTTCTGCGTGCGGAACTGAGCGAGATATCCAAAGCCTTGCCTGGGATCCTTGAAGATGCTCTCCCTCCCCTTTTTGAGATTGGGTTGGATATTGGAATCGCCAGGGATGGAGCCATCTGGATCCTCGATGTCAATTCCAAGCCGGGCCGGAAGGTGATCCTGGAAACAGATCCAGACAAAAAAGAAGCCCTGTACTTAGCCCCGCTTTTATATGGAAAGCTTTTAACATCTGCCGGGCAGGCTGAGAGGAGGAAAAATAGTGAGAAAACAGTATCCCATTGAAATTAAAGAAGGAAGAGAGAATACAGTCTGGTGCCCGCGGGAGGTGATTGAACAGCGGACCCTTGAAAAAATTGCCTTCGGTGCCTGCACTGAGGATGCAGAATTCCTCCCGACTCCTGGCGAAAAACATATTGTTAGCATCAGCAGCGATCTCGCAGCCAAATTAAAGCTGCCGGTTCTCGGCATCCCGCTGCATCTATTTTCAGAAGGAGAGACGCTTTTCATCGGGCCGCTGGTCGGTATATTCACATCAGGATTCACCCCTTTTCCGCTCAGGCCCATCGGTGAAAGGACGATATTCTTTTCCAAGCTTCTTTCCGTCAATAAAGCCGTCGGCGCATTGCCGTTCTTATTTGGCGAGCAGCATATCGACTGGGATGCAGGCACAATCAAAGGGCATATCTATCATAAAGAAGGCTGGGCGACTGTTGAACTTCCATTTCCCAACGTGGTCTATGACAGGCTGCCCAACAGGAAATCCGAAAGGCTGGCAGAGCTGAAGCGCATCAAAGACCGCCTGCAAAAGGACTATCTGATCCCCTGGTATAATCCCGGCTTTTTCAACAAGCTTGATGTATTCGAGCGGCTTCAGCAGGAGGTTGCTGCAGTTCCCTATCTGCCGGAAACCCATGCCTTTTCTTCCTTTTCTGTGATTGAACGGATGCTGGGCGACTATGGCCATGTCTATATCAAGCCGGCAAACGGCAGCCTTGGCCTCGGGATCCGACAGGTGATCTATGACCGGGAGGAGGGCTTTTATTATTGCCGCTACCGGGATAATGCGGATGTAAACAGGCTGAGAAAATTCCATACCCTGGAATCGCTTATGCACCATGTTTTTCGGCGCAGCAACCTGAACAGCATGATTGTCCAGCAGGGCATCCATCTGCTGCGGCATGAGCAGCGCTCAATCGATTTCCGTGTCCATACGAATAAAGATGACAGCGGAGAATGGAAGGTGACAGCCATTGCCGCAAAAGTGGCGGGACTTGGCAGTGTGACGACCCATGTTAAAAACGGCGGGGAAATCAAAACCCTTTCAGAGGTCTGCACAAGCCGCATCATGGAGCAGGAGTTTACAGAAAAGCTGTCAAAGGCTGCCCTGGGACTCAGCAGAGTGCTTGAAGCCCAGCTCGAAGGGATCATTGCTGAAATCGGCTTTGATCTCGGGATTGACCGAAAAGGGAATGTGTGGCTGTTTGAAGCCAACTCCAAGCCGGGCAGGAGTATCTTTAGGCATCCGGAGCTGAAGGAATTCGATTATTTGACGAGGAAAATGTCGCTCGATTTTGCCGTGTTTTTAACAGAACAGGCAATATCCCGCCCTGAGGAAATCTTTAAATGACAGCCCCGTTAAGCCAGGAACTTAAACGGTGGCTAAGTCCCCTCCCTGAAGGAGGAGAAAGAACCGCCCTCCAGCTGAAGAGGCCGGAATCGGGCGGGCCCATTGCCGGAATCCTTGCCAGCAGAAAATCGGAAAGCACACTGGCAGGCAATAGCCGGCTATTCAAGGACATACAAAGGGAGATGCTGTCACGCGGCGGCATCTCAGTTGTATTTGCACCTGAAGATGTATCAGGAGCTGGAGTCGATGGGATCGTCTACCTGCCTGGCCAGGATGCATGGTCCCTTGTGGCAGCCCCCCTTCCGGATATCATCTACAACCGGGTCCCTTTCAGGAAAAGTGAGCAGACCGGAGGTTTCCGCAAAGCTGCTGAATTTTTCAGGACCAGGAAGATCCCTTTCTTCAACCCCTGCTTTCTTGAGAAATTTGAATGCTATACAGTTTTAAAACAAGATGCCGGATTAGCGCACTATTTGCCTGATACCATCCTTATTGACAGCGGGCAAGAGCTTGGGTCATTCCTGATGAAGCATAAAGACCTTTATGTAAAGCCAAACAGCAGCTCAAAGGGAAAGGGTATCTTAAGGGTCTGGATGAATCATGAAGGAATAATCCTGGTGAAAGACTTGAACGGACAGACCCGGCATTCTGACTTCGCCCATTTTTGGAATAGCTGGAAATCCGTCTTTGAAGAACAGACGCATATTGCACAAGAGGCCGTTTATGCTGCCACACCGGACGGACAGAGGAATGATTTCCGGATACTTGCCCATGGCCAGGCAGGCAATTATAAGGTGACCGGCATAGGCATCCGGCAGGCTGCTGAGGACCTTATCACCACGCATATTCCCAACGGCGGCAGGCTCATCCCTTATGAACATTACCGCACAGCTGCACATGATGAATTCATTCAAGAGGCCGTCCAAAAGGCAGGGGATGCACTCTCCCGACAAACAGGCTGGTTTGGCGAATTCTCCATGGATGCCGGATATGCAGAAAATGGGCGATATGTTATTTATGAAATCAATTCCAAGCCGATGAAATTTGATGAAGAAAATATTGAAGCCGCAAGAATCAGGAGGCTGGCTGATATACTATGTGAAAAGGCAGATTATTGAAATAGGCATCCAAGGGGATGCCCTTCACTTTTTTATTGTTAAGGAATTTATAAATTGTAAGTCTTGTGGATTATTATCTTTCTTGATCAACTCCAGCAGCTGCGCCGAGGTCACAAGCCAAACCTCCCAAAAAGGCAAAGAACGACTTTCCGGGAGTTTCGTCTTGAGGCCCCCAGGAAGCTGGTCATGCAGACGTTGCCACAGGACGTGGCGTTTTTAGTCTGCGTTCCTTAAAGGTGATCAAGGCGCTTGCGCTTTTGTACTTGGGGTATTAATAGAAAACAATTACAATGGTAGAAGAGGAGGAGTTATATGCTATCACATTTTCAATATCAGCCGCTTTATGAAAATAAAGAGATGCCCGGCTGGCGTATTTCCTTTTATTTCAAAAACAAAAAATACAACGGCATTTACAACCCTGACGGCAGCATCGAATGGACAGGCGCTACTCCCCCTGCAGACGATGAGGACCGCATTAAATCCGGCATACATGAATTGATGCTCTTTCATGTGTATGACGGCCGATGAGGAAAAAAGACAGTGCATAAGAGGCTCTCCTAATGGAAAAGTAATAATACTTTGTCCAGGAGGTCTGTCCTATGAAAGAGAAACATTCAGAGTCTAAGGAAACTGCGCCTGACTCTCTTTATGAAAGCAGGGGGACTACATACCAGGATATTGAGCGCATGATAGGTGAAGGGCTCTCAGGAGGGGTCTGTTCACGAAGGCAGCAGTTCCTCCAATATCGAACAGGCACGTCCCCTGGTGAGTGAGGAGCCGCCAGCAGGGGACACATCCGTTGATCTGCGGTTTTTTTGAAAAGATAAGAAAGTATATCTTTTACTTTGATTACTGTCTAGCAGCTGCGCCTACCCCCTCGAGGTCACAAGCCAATCCTGCCAAAAAGGCAAAGAACGCCTTTTCGGCAGGATCGTCTTGAGGCCCCCAGGATGGGGGTCATGCAGACGTTGCCACAGGACGTGGCGCTCTTAGTCTGCGTTCCTTTAGGTGAGCAAGGCGCTTGCGCTTTTCTTATTATCTGCTTTTTACGATCATATTGACTGCTTCCTGGATGGCTTCCTCTGCATTTCTGCCCTCTTCATTGGCTTCCCTGATGCAGCTTTCAAGATTTTTTGCGACAATATAACCCATCGCCCGGTCAACGGCAGACCTCACGGCAGAAAGCTGGGTCACCACATCCTTGCAGTGCTTCTCTTCCTCCATCATCCGTATGACTCCGCGGACCTGGCCCTCCAGGCGCTTCAGGCGGTTCTTCATTTCCTGTGAATATTCCATCTATTTCTTCACCCCTTAAATGCGGACAAACTGATTAATGCTATATTACCATATGCACTGGCAGACTGATGGCTGCTGATGCCATATTCCTGCTATAATTAAAGTAGCTCTGTTAGTGCTCCGTGTTGATTTTGGGCTCATTCAGCCATATATCAGCAGCACTGTTTAACACAGCCACTTAAATAAAGGTTTGAATAAAATTTTATCTCTTTTGGCGAATAAATGAAAGCTATCCGATTATCAATCTTATGGGGAATGATATATGTTTACTAAATTGCATGCTTTATACCGGAATTCCAGGCTGCAGCAGGATGAGCCTGACTTTTTCTTTTTTCATGATTTTTATTGGTTCACTGACAAGTATGAAACCGAATGGTTCGGAGTGCCTGCAAAAGATATCTCTGAAGAAGAATTAAGGCTTCTCCGCACCCTTTTTCATTCTGCAAGCCTTCCCGGCAAGCTCGATCAGCGCTCAAAAGGGTGGCATGACTGGCTGTTCCGCAGCGGCCCCCTGCCCGATGCCGGAGCAGCACGCTGCAGAATAGCCCAAATCGAATTGAGCGGCAGCGAGTTCGAGCAGGATGATGCAGAAACGGCGCTTCGTGCATTTTTGTCAGAGGATATTGTCCTCCTGTGGGAAAAGAAAACCCGCTGCTGCCTTATCATCCCGGAAGGAAACGACGTTGGCGAAGACGAATTCCGTTCCATCATCCAGGCGTTCGAGACCGATTTTTACGTAAAAATGTATGTATATCTGGGCAAGTTTTTCCCGGCCGGCGATCAGCTGCGAGGCGGCTTTGAAAAGGAGAAGGATTTTTTCGGCAGGGCCCTCAGGCTGATGCCCCATGAAAGAGTGCTTTCCTTTGAAAAGGCGTTCCCGTCCTGTCTGGTTGCTGAAATGAAGCCAAGCCTCCGCGACAGCCTTGGGACCCAGCTGCTTGGACCGGCTGCCGAGGATTCGGAACTGCTGGCCACCATCAAAGCTTTTCTTGAAAATGGTTCCAATGCAACCCTGTCTGCAAAAAAACTGTACATCCACAGAAATACCCTGCAGTACAGACTGGATAAATTCTCGGAAAAAACCGGGGTAAACCTGAAGGATTTCAATAATGCTGTAACCGTTTACCTTGCCTGTCTGCTCAATGATCAGCAGCATTAAGAAGGGACTGTACAATGTGACTAAAAAGCCTGCCCATCTTTTGTGCACACCTCCCAATGATGATTTCCGCAATTTCCTTTATTATTAGAAACAGAAGGAAATCAACCGGGGAGGAATTAGGATGGCTGAATTAAAACTAGATAATATCTATAAAATTTATGATAACAAAGTGACGGCAGTGGATAATTTCAATCTCCATATCCAGGACAAGGAATTCATCGTGTTCGTCGGCCCATCCGGGTGCGGTAAATCGACGACTCTAAGAATGATTGCAGGACTTGAAGAAATTTCACAGGGGGATTTCTCAATTGACGGCAAACGTGTCAATGATGTGCCTCCAAAAGACCGCGATATCGCGATGGTATTCCAGAACTATGCTCTTTACCCGCATATGACGGTTTATGATAATATGGCTTTTGGACTGAAGCTCCGTAAATTCCCAAAAGATGAAATTGCCCGCCGTGTAAACGAGGCTGCCAAGATCCTTGGACTTGAGCCTTATCTGGACCGTAAGCCAAAAGCATTGTCCGGCGGTCAGCGCCAGCGTGTTGCACTTGGCCGCGCCATCGTCCGCGATGCCAAAGTCTTCCTGATGGATGAGCCGCTTTCCAACCTGGATGCCAAGCTCCGTGTACAGATGCGTGCGGAAATCGCCAAGCTTCACCAGCGCCTGCAGACTACAACGATTTATGTAACACATGACCAGACAGAAGCCATGACCATGGCTACACGCCTTGTGGTCATGAAAGACGGAGTCATCCAGCAGGTGGGTGCTCCAAAAGAAGTATACGAAAAACCGGAAAATGTTTTTGTCGGCGGATTCATCGGATCTCCTGCCATGAACTTCTTCAACGGCAAGCTGCAGGATGGAAAGCTGGTCCTCGGTGATACTTCTGTCGCCGTGCCGGAAGGGAAAATGAAAGTCCTGCGTGACCAGGGATATGTCGGCAAAGACATCATCTTTGGAATCCGCCCTGAAGACATCCACGATGAGCCTGTATTCATTGATGCTTCCCAGGGATCCAAAATCTCTGCAAAAATCGATGTATCCGAGCTTACTGGTGCAGAAACGATGATTTATTCCAGCATCAACGCCCAGGACTTTGTCGCCCGTGTTGATTCACGTACAGATATCATGCCTGGACAGCAGGTGGACCTTGCGTTTGACATGAACAAAGCACACTTCTTTGATGCTGAAACAGAAGACCGCATCCGCTCAAAGAATGAATAATACAAGAAACTCCGTCTAATCAGACGGAGTTTTCTTTTTCTTTCACAAATGCCACCTGATCGTCACCGCAGTTCGGGCAAGAAAGCAGATGGGGACATTCTTTATTTTTATAATCATCAGGATACCCATCCTCGAGCTTCAGCTGGTCCGCTGGCATATAGGCGCTGTAGTCATCATAGAAATCCATGATCTTTCCGCTGTCTTCCATTCCGTTTCCGCATTTCGGGCAGCTTTTGCTGATTTTTTCAAGCCCGTTGCATGCCGGGCATACTGACATGTCTGCTCCTCCTTCCTATTCCTCCAGTATCTTTAGTCTGCATCCATTTCCGCTATGTATGTAGAATAGCCTTTTCAGGATCATAAGAAACCCATCACAACAGGAAATAATTACATCCTTCCCTGCCGAATAAACAGGCAGGAATCAACCATAATAGAGAGTACAAACAGCAAACAGCCGGCAGGCACAGCTTCCCTTCCCACTGCGGACTATGCATGGTGCTCCGTTTGGTTCAAGTCCAAAATAGTCCAACCAAAAATTTTTTTCGAAGGAGAGTGCTCATCATGGCAAACAACAATTCTTCAAACCAGCTTTTAGTACCAGGTGTATCTCAAGCTCTAGACCAAATGAAATATGAAATCGCTAACGAATTCGGAGTAAACCTTGGTGCAGAAACAACTTCCCGCGCTAACGGATCTGTTGGTGGAGAAATCACTAAGCGTCTTGTTCAAATGGCTGAACAGCAGCTTGGCGGATCTCAATTTTAATCTAAGCTAAAACAATTAAATAGATAATGGCTGAAAGGACACCAACTTATGGTGTCCTTTCTCTCGTGCAGCTATTAAATCATCTTATCCGGGTCTACCCACTGATCATATTCCTCTTCTGTTACATGGCCGGTTTTCAGGGCCGACTCTTTTAGCGTAGAATTTTCATTAAAGGCAAGCTTCGCAATTTCTGCTGCCTTTTCATAGCCGATATGCGGGTTCAAGGCAGTGACAAGCATAAGTGATCTTTCAACATGCCCTTTGATGACTTCCTCATTCGCTTCAAGGCCAACAAGGCATTTTTCATTGAATGACTGCATGCTGTCTGCAAGAAGCCTGATGCTTTGCAGGAAGTTATAAATAATGACCGGCTTAAAGACATTCAACTCAAAATTCCCCTGACTTGCAGCAAATCCTATCGCTGCATCATTGCCGAATACCTGTGTCACAACCATGGTCAAGGCTTCGCTTTGCGTTGGATTCACTTTGCCTGGCATGATAGAGCTGCCCGGTTCATTTGCGGGAATGGAAAGCTCGCCGATTCCGCTGCGGGGGCCGCTGGAAAGCCAGCGTACATCATTGGCGATCTTCATCAGATCGGCAGCGAGTGCTTTGAGACTGCCGTGCACATGAACGATTTCGTCATGGCTTGTCAGGGCATGGAACTTATTATCCGCTGAACGGAAAGGATGGCCGGTCTGTTCGGAAATCCTTTCCGCCGTCATCGGGCCGAAATCAGGATGGGCATTGATGCCTGTACCAACGGCTGTTCCTCCAATTGCCAGGTCCTCCAGGTATTTGATGCTGTCAATCAGCATTCTTTCATTTTTCTCCAGCATGGCTCTCCAGCCGCTGATTTCCTGGCCCAGCGTCAATGGAGTGGCGTCCTGAAGATGTGTTCTGCCAATCTTGACGATCCCCTTGAAGGATTCTTCCTTAATTTTAATGGTCTTCTTCAGCTCGTTCAGTGAAGGAAGCAGCCTTTCCGTCAGCTCGATGATCGCTGCGATATGCATCGCCGTCGGGAATGTATCGTTTGAGCTTTGGGACATATTCACATCATCATTTGGATGCACCTTTTCCTCTGAACCTTTTTCCGCAAGCATCTCATTCGCTCTTCTTGCAACCACTTCATTCACATTCATATTGGACTGGGTGCCGCTGCCTGTCTGCCATACAGCCAGAGGAAAATGCCCATCAAGCTTCCCATCCAATATTTCCGTGCACGCGGCGGCAATGGCTTCCTTCTTATCGTCTGAAAGTTTTCCAAGCTTATGATTCGCTTTGGCTGCCGCCTGCTTCAAATGGGCAAAGGCGTAAATCATCTCAAGAGGCATCTTTTCAGTGCCGATTTTGAAATTGTCCTTGCTTCTCTGTGTCTGTGCTCCCCAGTACTTATCACCCGGCACTCTTACCTCGCCAAGGGTATCTCTTTCAATCCTGAACTCTGACATACTTATCCCTCCTGTATTCATCCTTATCCTTTTCCCTTATTTCTTCATTTTAATGTTAAAAGTTTGGCGATTCCAGTATTTTGAATTCCGGAAAGCGTAAAGCCGGCCCGCTGTAGACCGGCTTTACCGTTTTTTAATTCTGGACAATTGAGCAGCCGATAAAATAGCCGATGACCATGATGCTCGCTATGCTAAGTGTAACCGCAAAAACCTCCATGATTTTCCCTCCATTCCTGCCGGAGCTTCCAGGTATTTCCCCAATTAAAAAATTATCATATTTATGCCATGCTGCTTATCAGGACCCTTCACGATTTTGTGGCATAGAGGTGATATATCGGTGAACACGGGCTGGTATGGCTTCAGGATACAACTGCGCCAGGCAAAACAGAAAAGCACCCGATTATGGGTGCTTTTCTGCTAGCCGGCAATGGATCCCTGCTGGAGCTGGTACATCTGGTAATACCTGCCCTTCAGCTTCATGAGTTCATCATGTGTACCTTTTTCGGCGATCCTCCCCCGGTCGAGGACAAGGATCTGGTCAGCATTACGGATGGTGGATAGGCGGTGGGCGATAATAAAAGTAGTTCTGCCCTCTTTCAGCACCTCCATCGCATTCTGGATCACTGTTTCTGTCTCCGTATCAATGCTTGATGTGGCTTCGTCAAGAATCAGTATGGCCGGATCAAAAGCCAGCGCCCTGGCAAATGAAATGAGCTGCCTCTGACCGCTCGAGAGGGTGCTTCCCTTTTCAATGACCGGTTCATCAAACCCCTTTTCCAGATTCTCCAGCACTTTGTCAGCACCGACATCCTTTAAGGCTTTTTCGACTTTCTCCCTTGTGACAGCCGGGTCATTGAGGCTGACATTCTCTGCTATCGTCCCGGTGAACAGGAAAGGATCCTGAAGGACAATCCCCATATGCTTCCTGAGATTCTGCCGCGACATGCCGGTGATGTCCTTTCCATCAATAGTGATGCTCCCTTTCTGGCAATCATAGAAGCGGAACAGCAGATTCATAATAGAGCTTTTGCCTGAGCCGGTATGCCCGACAAGAGCGACAGTTTCCCCGTGGGAAGCCTTGAAGGTAATGTCCTTGAGGACATATTCGTTTTCCTTGTAGCCAAAATGGACACCATTAAATTCTACATTGCCTTTGTAGCGCGGAACCTTGCTGTCATCCACTTCAATTCCTTCCTCATCGAGGAGTTCAAATACCCGCTCCCCTGCCACCAGTGCCTGCTCCAGATTCGCAAGCTGATTGACAATTCCCTGCACAGGCTGGAACAGGCGGTTGATATAGTCGACAAAAGCATACAGCATACCGAGGGAGATGACGGCGGACGCACTGAGGGACTCGCCTCCGAAATACCAGATGAACGCAACAAAGACAATATTCCGGAGCACACCGACAAGGTTATGGGAAGTTAAAGAGTTTAAGTTGAGCAGTTTGTTTTGGTAGGTAAAATGCTCTGTATTAAGCTTCTCGAAATCCTTCCTCGTGTCTCCCTCGCGCCCAAAGGCCTGGATGATGTTCATCCCCTGGATTGACTCGTTTACCATCCCGTTGATATCGCTCACTCTTGTCCTGATGACCTTATTGTATTTGGATGCATACTTTCTATAGACAATCATCCATATATACAGGATCGGCAGAAGAATCAGGCAGATCGCTGCCAGCTTAGCATTCAGGATGAAAAGTGCGGTATAAATCCCTGCAATATAAATAAAGCTTGTAAAGAAGGTTGAAAGCACTGTTACATAAAGTTCGCGAATAGCTTCTGTGTCATTCGTAATTCGTGCAACAACCTTTCCTGCAGGCAGGTTGTCAAAATATTGGACAGGCAGTTTCTGGATCTGCCCGAAAACATCCTTCCGCATCTTCTGGATAATCCGGTTGGCAGACTTTTGCAGATAGTACCTTTGCCCGTACTGAAAAAATGCCGCAATGACAATCAATCCGAAGTAGAAGGCAAGAAGCCTGATGATGCGCGGGATTTCAGGTTTATAGAAACTCATCAGCTCTTCCCCTTGAAGCCGCTCACCTTCATAGGCCTCTCTTTTATCTCCTTTAGTGATGGTCAGCACACCATCCTTATAGCTTCGTTCTCCATCAAATTGAATATCGCCCTCCACAAAAATAAAGTCTTTTCCAGCCTGGAGGATTCGGGCCTGATCGATCATAGGTGAGCCTTCATCCATATATTGTTCTCTCGTATAATAATGGCCTTTATATGAAACAGAATCATCGTTTTCTCCTGTCTGATACCAGACGGATTCAATCCCGAGTATATGCTGGTCTATCAGCCTCTTGGCAATGAACGGACCTGCAAGGTCTGCCGCAACTGCGACAGTCAGCATGGCAAGCGCGGCCAGGATGATCTTTTTATAAATAAGCGCATATGAAAAAAGGCGTTTTCCTGTTTTCATGACAGCACCTCCTCTTCTGCAGCTGCCTGGGCCTGCTGTCTGATATACTGCTCTTTATACCAGCCTGACCCTGCCATCAGCTCTGCATGAGTCCCTTCCTCGGCAATACTCCCATTGTCCAGGACAATAATATGATCCGCATGCTGGACTGCCGTCATGCGATGCGTGGTGATAATGGTGGTTTTCCCTTCCCTTTCTGACCGAATATTGCCGATGATTTTCTTCTCGGTCTTCGCGTCAACAGCCGAAAGCGAGTCATCGAGTATCAGAATTTCAGGATCCTTGATCAGGGCCCTGGCAATCGAGATCCTCTGCTTCTGCCCGCCGGATAAGGCAACTCCTTTTTCACCGACAAGGGTCTCCAGCCCTTCCGGAAGCATTTCAAGATCCTTGCGGAAGGCTGACAGGTCGATCGCCCTCTGCAGATCACTTTCATCTGCCTGTTCGTTTCCAAACAAGATGTTTTCCCTGACCGAACGGGAAAAAAGAACATGGTCCTGAGGCACATAGCCGATCCAATTCCTTGTATTCTGCAGCGACTGATCCTTGATCGGGATGCCGGCAACAGCCAGGGTTCCTGCCCCTGCGGGATATTCCCTGAGCAGCTGTTTAATAAATGTGGTCTTTCCGCTGCCCGTTTTTCCGACCACTCCTAAAGTTTGGCCCCGATCCAGCCTAACCTTGATGCTCTTCAGATTATCAGTGCTGCTGGACGGATACCTGAAATTGACATCATCAAAAACAATACTCTCTGGCCTCTCGGCATCAGCAGGCTTGCCGGGATTCTTTACATCCTCCTCATAGGAGAGCGTCTCCTGTACACGGTCAAGGGAGGCATTGCCCCTTTGCATAATATTGATCAGCTCGCCAATCGCAAACATTGGCCAGATCAGCATCCCAAGATACACATTAAAAGCGACCAGATCTCCCAGTGTGATGATCTGATTGAAAACCAGATTGGCTCCATAGCCAAGCCCGATCAGGTAGCTGAGTCCGACAATGATTTTTATCGTTGGATCAAAAAGAGAATCAATCCTGGCGACCTTGATATTTTTTTCATAGACATCCTCTGTCATTTCGTGGAACCGGCCTTCATCGGCACGCTCCTGCACATATGCGCGGATGACCCGGACACCGGATACTGATTCAAGGACTTTATCATTCAGGTTCCCGAAGGCATCCTGGGCCTCCATGAAACGGACATGAATTCTTTTTCCATATATTTTCATTAATAAAGCCATGAGCGGCAGCGGCAGGACTGCTGCAATTGTCAGCTTCCAGCTTACCAGGAAGCCCATTGTCAGCAGAATCGTCAGCATGAATATGCTGCTGTCGACCAGCGTCAGAATCCCGAATCCGGCCGTCACAGAGATGGCCTTCAGATCATTGGTAGCACGCGCCATCAGGTCCCCGGTCCTGTTTTTCTCAAAAAATGGCGGGGTCATCTTCAGCAGATGGTTCATAAATCTGCTCCTCAGCTTCCTCTCAACAAGGAATGCCCCGCCGAAAAGCTGATACATCCACACATACGTAATCCCGTAGGACACCACTGTGATCACGCCGAGCAGCAGCAGATACTGAAGGATCTTGCCGCTGTCGAGCGATCCCAGATGGATGTCATCGATTGCCTGCCCGACAAGCCTTGGAGGCATCACATCCAGAACCCCGACAATTGCAAGCAGGATAATGGCAACGGTATATCTTTTCCATTGTTCTTTAAAAAACCAGCTCAGTTTCTTCAAAATCGAAAACATTCATTCCTCCCCTTTCTATAAACAGCTGCTCTGCTAGCCTCCTTCGAGATCTCCAGGCGAAATAGCAATCCTTTCTTGTTGATAAAACAGCATAACCAACTTCCTCCCTTGTTAAAGTTATATAGAAAACAGGCTGATGCCTGGTCCTCCCATCATATAAATAAAAAAAAACAAAAAAAGACATACCGCGTCATGGCGATATGTCCGGAAAAGACAAAAGCACAGGCTGCGCAATAGCAGCCTGTGCAAACCAATTATAATAGGGATTATTGCTGGAAAAGGTTTGGAAAAGGACAGGCTGGCATGTATTCAGTTAATAAAATAGCATCATTTCGTACAATCATGATCATGCGCCCCCTTTTCAAATTTTTCCACTTTGTAAGATTATCATCTGTCATATTAAAAGTCAATTGGCATTTTTGTTATTTTTCTGAACCTTCTTATTCTGCAGTAACAGCCGTTCCATATGCAATGATTTCTGAAGCATTCTGCATGACAGCAGAAGATTCCAGGCGCATGCAGATGACAGCATTCGCTCCTTTTTTCCTGGCATCCTCCACCATCCTCCCGATCGCCAGCTGCCTTGCTTCATCCATCATTTCTGTATACTCTTTGATTTCTCCTCCTACAATGGTCTTGAACCCTGCCAGAATATCCTTTCCGATATGCTTGGACTGCACTGTGCTTCCCCTGACGAACCCCTTTAATTCTTTCACTTCCATACCAGGAACAAATTCAGTAGTGACGATAATCATGCTCATTTTCCTCCTTTTTTTCTTTTTTCCTTTCCCAGCCGATTATGGCAAGCAAAGCAATGATTAATATGGCATACGAGGCATAAAATATGACAGCCGCCTTCAAATTGATGAAGATCATTGCCAGCCCAAGGAGCTGTCCCCCGAGGGCCGTAAATAAGAGAAGCTGCTTTAATTTGTTCATTACCTACCTGCCCCCTTGCCTTTCCTCCAGCTCTTTTCGACAAATATAAAATAAACCAAAAGTGGCATCGGCGCCTGGATAAGGCCGATCAGGCCCCACAGCCAATAGTTATGGCCGTTTTTCCGTGCGTGGAGAAAGAGGAAAATACTCTGGGTGATCAGGATGGCGGCTACAAGCAGAAGAAGCGGCAGGGATATTTCTTCATTCATGCTTCATTCACCCTCTGCCTGAGGAAATAGTAAGTGCCTGCCCCTGCAATGAATATCCCGGCTGCAGCCTGGATGGCTATGAAAACAGCAGGAAGCTGGTGCAGGGTAGTGAGCAGAACCGCTAATATCACCGCTGCCATCACAAAGAACAGGCCGATATCCCTTATCCAGCTTTTCCGCATCTGCTCCTGTTTTTCTGCAACCATCTCTTCGAACCATTCAAGCTCCGGAGTATGAACAGAAAATGACTGATCAAGGACCTCAAGCCCTTTTTCAATTTCACTTGCGGTCAATCTGTCCTGTTTGTTTTCGTATTTATTTTCCAGCGGTATGATTTTCTGTTCCTCTTTCATGCAGGCCCAGCTCCTTTCTGACAGCTGCAAGTCCATTGTGGATCCTTGATTTGGCTGTTCCGGGGGATATTTTCATCATGTTTCCTATTTCGTCGTAAGAATAGCCGTAATAATGCTTTAAAACGATGGCTACGCGTATGTCGTCTTTCAATTTGCCAAGAGCAGCAAGAGCATCATTCCACTCTTCATTCCGGCTCTCCATCTGCCATTTCAGCTTCCTCCATGACTGCTCCTGCCCTTGCCAGTCTCTTTCCCTTTTCTTCTTGCGCAGATGGTCTATATATAAATTGGTCGCAATGGAAATGAGCCAGGAGGAGAACTTCGATTGGCCATTATACAAATGGATTTTTTCCAGGGATTTCGCCATTGTTTCCTGGGCAAGCTCCTCTGCCAGATCCTTATCCATAGCTGCCTTGATCAAATATTTGACCAGAAAGGGATAATTTTGTTTAAAAAGCATGGCCAGTGCCCTTTTGTCGCCTTTTTTGGCTGCCTTGACGAGCTCTTTTTCTTCCATCTTTAACATCTGTCCTTCCAATGGCCTTTTAGTTAGTTTTCCTCTTATCCTGCTCTATTCCACTGCTGTTCATTTACGTTTCATTCATATGACGGCGGGGCCAGCATAATCGTTCATTTTTTTATAAAAAATCTTTAATATGTCCAATATACATAAATGAAGGCTGCATTTGTCAGCCAAATGCAGCCTTCATTAGCTTATTTTTCTGAAATGAAATCCGAAGAGAATCTCTTTTTGACCGCCAGCAGATAGATTCCGCCAAACGCCAGCAATATGCCCGCAATTACGAAAGTTAACTTCACACTGATGTTCTCTGCAATCGCCCCAAACCATAATGTTGATAAGGCGAATGCCAGGGAAACCAGTGTATGCTGGGCGCTGAACACCTTTGGCAGCTCTTCTGCTGATACCTCTCTTTGTATATAGGTGTGCATGATGATGCCTTTAATCTGATGAACCAGCCCGCTGAGAAACACTAATAGTAATGCAGCCCAGGCCAGTGAATTGGCGCCAAATAGAAATGTCACAATTGCCACACCGAAAGAGGCCGATATTAAGGTGCGTTTCATGTTTTTTTCAAAAACAGGAGAGAATTTCGTGCATATAATTCCGCCCAATATCAAGCCCATGAAAAATACTGTATTAATATAACCCCACCATGCTTCCCCTGCCTTTAAAACTTCGGCGACAAACACATAAAGAATGGCAGCTATCCAGACTACGTTAGCGATGGCTTCTATTAGAATCACCACATGAAGGCTGCGCAGAACAGGCTGTGTCCATATAGAGATCCAGCCTTCCATCAGGACCTTCACTGCACTTTGCTTTTCAGGAGTGGCCCCGAAAGGTGTCTTATCATTAATCAACTGCATCATAAGGGTAGAAACGGCATAGAAAGCAAGTGTAAGCCAGATGACATTCTGCCCGCCTGCCGCTGCCGTCAAAATGCCCCCCAATGCCCAGCCGCCCAATTGGATGGACTCATTCAATAAGGCTAAGAAACTGTTGGCTTTGAGTAAATCTTCTTTTTGCACCAGCCTCGGAAGCATGGCATCTGAAGCAGGCAGTGCCCAGCCATCGAAGAAGGCAATGATAAAAATCAGAACTAATATAGACAAGATCCCTGGAGAGCTTTGCACCAAAAGCCAGCCGGCAAGAAGTGACAGCACAGCCGTTTTGCTCACCTGGGAACAGACAAGCATTGATTTAAGTCTGAATCTATTGAGCATTAAAGGTGAAACAGCCCCGCTTACCGCCCGTCCTGCCATATTCAAAAATGGCAGCAGTGCCAGGTACACCGGAGACCCGGTAACAGAATACAAAATGGATATTAAACCTACTATATAAAACACATCTCCTAAATTGGCAAGTGACTGCCCAATCCAAAGAGACCGGAAAGATTTGCTTTTCATATAACCTGCCCCTCTTTATCTTAGAATTTAATGATAAAAAGGGAAATTTACAATGGACGATGCCTCCTTCTGATCGTTCAAGCCTTTTGGTTATAGTATTATTGTTTCCAGCAGAAAATAAGTTCTGTCTCAGCAATAAATCTGAGGGCAGGTTTTAAAAAGCAATCAATCCTTATGAAAACTCATTTTTAGAAAATCTTCCTTCAGGATACCGTAAAGAACACAATCCTTATAAAGGCCTTTGGCATTTCGTATCATATGTATGACAATTCCTTCTTGCTTCATACCCGATTTCGTCATCACTTTTCCAGAAGCAGGGTTATCCGTATTATGTGCTGCAGCTATTTTGTGAAGATCCATTTCCGCGAACCCAAACTCCATGACCGCCTTTAATGCTTATGTGGCATACCCTTATTTCTAGCTGACGCTGCAGTTTCCGGTGATCGGATCAAAGTCGTACAAGTCAATTTCTCCTGCTAATTCTCCCGAAGATTTCAATTCGATTCCCCACCAGCAAAAGTCTTTTCTTTCATATTTGCTGACTATACCCTCCACTCTCGCATTCGTTTCAGAAACCGCCCTGTGTACGGCACTGACCCTGTTGTCTGCTATACGCTCATTGAAAGCCAGTGGTCGAAGATGGCTTGGCAGTCAGAATGCTTCAGTCTTCTCAGCTTCAATCTGCCGGTCTCAATTAGCGGTGTCCCCAAATAGTTAATCATTCACTTCACCCAAAAACCTTTAAAAGATCTTCAAACTTGTTTATCTCCTGATCATACTCACTCACTTCCCCAAACCCGTATTGAGCATAGATGAAGGGAATACCTGCGAATCTGGCGGCTTTTCTGTCGCCTTCTGTGTCACCTACATACACGGGACTGGAAAGATGATTTCTTTCGATGATCAATTTGATATTCTCTCCCTTCGAAAGGCCGGTACGGCCGGGGTTTTCGAAATCAAGAAAATATTTATCAAGCTTATGATATTTATAAAATACCTCTATGTAGCCTTCCTGACAGTTGCTGACAATGAAAAGCTTATATTTTTGCGAAAGTTTCTCCAGAACTTTTTCTGCATTCTCATAAAGTTCCCCTCCATGTATCCCCAAGTAATGCGCTTCTGCCTTCCTGCATTCCTCCACCAGCTGCTGCCTCTGTTCTTCAGTCATATCAGGAAACAGCCTGCGGCTTATTTCATCCATCTGCAAACCCATTGTTCCTTCAAAATCTTTCCTTGTCAATTTGCCTTCCTTACGGTCATCTTGTTTAATGACACTGTTCCAGGCAACCAGAACTGTATCAATTGAATCCCAGATAGTCCCATCTAAATCAAAAATAATGCTGTCCATGTATCTCGTCCTCTCTTTTAATATGAAAAGCTCTGATGCTGTATACTCTATTTCAGTCTAATTCTCCTTCATTCAATTTCCCAATAGCCTTAACAGCGTCATCAACGTGTGAAACATCAATAATTTCTATTTTTCTGCTGTGTCCTTTTTGTATAGCTGCAGCTTCTTCCGCATTTTCACTTGGAATGATCAGGTATGAGAAACCGGCTGCTTCGGCAATCCGGATTTTTTCCTTTATCAATCCTACGTAAGATACTTCTCCATGCTCATTAATCGCGCCTGTTACTGCGACAGGCAGCCTGTTTTCCAGGCGGCCTTCTTTAATGAGCCCTGAAAGTGCCAGGCTGAGTCCGGCGCTATTACCGGCAATGTCTGGCTGCTGTATAAATCTTCTGAGCCAATCATCTTCCTTTCCCAGGTATTCTGCTGCGTTCTCTTCCATTTGCAGCAAAGGTTCTTTCTGCAGATGAAGCCACTTTAACAGCTGCCGGTTTTTGCTGTCATACCTAATTTTATGATCCACTGCAGCAACGGACAGTACGTCAACTCCCTGCGCTGCCAAAATCTTTTTGGCGTCTTGTTCACTGTTCAGGTTTTTCAGCGTAAATTCAGCTACGCCTACCGAAAAAATACCCGATCCCTTTAAGGCCTCATTCGGTTCCTGATAGGCATAAGCGACATGCGAAGGGGGAGAGCTCAGCGCTACCAGCAGCAGCGGCAGTTCATAGCAGAACAAGAGGAAGAGGAGAAAGGCTGAAACTGTGATTTGTATTCTGTTTTTACGTTTTTGGCGGAAAACAAACCATAAATTCAGCAAAATCACCAGCAGGAGGAACAGCATAAAAACAAAGGCATATTCATTGATGATGTCAAAAAGGTATAGAAGCAAAAAGACTATATAGAAAAGGAATGTCATGATACCGGCAATGACACCAATTTTATACATTATCCATCCAAGCCTCCATAGGTCTGGTTTCATTATCTATCTTCATAGCCAGGAAACTTCTATATTAGCAGGCGGCGGGTTTTTGTTAACTTATATCCAAACATCATTATCTGCTGTCTGATCAGTTATTTCCTGCCCGGTATTTACAACCCCTCTCGGCTCCACAAGCATGATTTTGCATTCGTTCTCGGCATAAGGCTTATGTTCAACATTTTTTGGGATGACAAACAGCTCCCCTTCTCCCAGCTCCACTTTTCCGTCGCGGAACTCAATGATCAGCCTGCCTTCCAGAACGACAAAGACTTCATCCGTATCATCATGCTTATGCCACACAAAGTCCCCTTGGACTTTAACAAGCTTAAATTGATAGTCATTCATTTCAGCAATGACTTTAGGTGACCAATGATCAGCGAATTTTGAAAACTTCTCTTGAAAATTGATTGGTGAATAATTCATTGTACTCTCCCTTATTTTTAATTGCGTTCTGCAGCATCAATAATTGTCAGATCCATCCCATTTACTATGCTTCTAGATAGAGAGCTGATAATCCTTCCTAACCTCTTGTAAAGCGGCAAAATCATAAGAAAGCGGACTCTGGGCAGTGTCCGCTTCTTAATTAAAGGCTCTTTTTCCCGTTGATAGTTGCTATTTTGCCATCCTTATAATAGGTGATAAAATACTCTTTCAGGAGGCGGTTTCTCAATGATTAAAGACATCTATACAACGTTTTCAGACTTAACCAAAAAGAGGACTTTATCGTTAATGCTGGTTCAATAACTATCATAAACATTTAAAAGGCTGGATGGATAGGGTTCAAGGAGTGGCTCCAATGTATTTGGATAATTATTCTTTACTGGTTCAGCTTCCTTCAGCAATGTAAGAACTTGGCTGAGAAGGAGCAGATCAACCAAATGCTGCCAGTACTTACGATGATTCAACTAGCCTTACCGCCAATTTCTTGAGGTACAAAAAACAGCCATTCCTATGATGAACGACTGTTAGTTCTTATTCCGTTAAAGCACCCATTTGTTTAAGTACATTGGTTCACAAACTAGCTTTGGTGCAATTTCATTGTCCCTTTTTATCTTTTACGACAATTAGATAAGCTCCTACTATTATTATGGCCCCTAGTAAAATGTAAATGCTGGTGTTCAATCCCCCGCCCCAAGCAAGGGTATTAAGTGGCTTCTTTTGATGTGCAGTCGCCATTATTATCGAATCCGAAATGGAATTCAGACCATAAAGGATGAGTCCAGTGAGTAAAGCTTGTACTATAATGAAAATACCTAACAATTCTTTCATTTTCCCTCTCCGTTCCATTCAAGCTGATCTGCATAACTTCTTATACCACTAACCTGTCCCGTTGTCATATAAAAACAGCTGCCTGGTTGGACAGCTGTTCTGAAACATAAGCACCCTTTAGTAGAACAAAGTGACAATAAACTCATTGGGATGTACCCTTTGTTTAATTCAATCTATAAATTAATTGAACAACGCCAGAAGAGAACTTTTTGGTTTCAACTATTTGTAGATTTATTCTCTTGTTTATATCTATAAATAAAGGTTTTCCTTCTCCCAAAATAATTGGATGAACAGATAATCTAAATTCATCAACAAGTCCTAAATTGATAAAAGTTGTAATAAGACTTGATCCACCATATAGCCAAATGTCCCTACCGGGCTTTTTCTTTAATCTATTAACTTCTTCAACAATGTTATCATTTATCCATATCGCTCGACTATCTGTTTCTTTTTGTGTTCTGGAAAACACATACTTCTCTTTGCTATGAACCAATCTCCACATTTCTTTATCGGTATCCGAGTCTTCATTTTTTGGAATATATCGCCCCCATATATCGTAGCTTTTTCTACCATATAGTATAGTATCAATTTGATTCAAAAATTGATTGAAATCCATATCAGGATCCATAATGCACCAGTCAACTTCTCCATTCAGCCCTTCAATAAATCCGTCTAAAGTAACTGCTAAATCTAAAATCACTCTTCTTGCTCTCTCGTTAAGGGTCATACTTTCATCTCCTTTTATCTTATAGAATTTCCCCTAATTGCTAAAATCATAAGGTATAAACTATACTATACGTAAAACATGACAAGTAATGACATGATTAAACGAAAAGGGTGAAAAAATGTCAAAAGCCAAACGTCTATTAGATATTCTCATGTTTGTTACGACTAAGAAAAAGTTTACTGCACAAGAAATAGCAGATGAATTTCATATATCCATTCGTACTGTACACAGATACATATTAGATTTATCTGATATGGGATTGCCAATTTACTCAGAACAAGGACGCAATGGTGGATATACAGTATTAACGAGTAGATTTCTTCCTCCAATTTTATTTACAGAAGAAGAAGCTGTTTCTATCTTCTTTGCTTTTCAATCTCTAAATTACTATCGCAACTTGCCATTTGATGCTGAAATTTCCTCGGTTGAACAAAAATTATATAGTTCACTCCAGAGTGAAGCTAAAATAAAAATAGATAAAATTTGGTCTTATATTGCTTTTTGGAATCCCAAAAGAACGATTGATACTCCCCTTTTAAACGATGTTTTAAAGTATTCTATTGAGAATAGAAATTTACACATTCAATATGAATCTAAATCAGGTATAAGGAAAAAACATATCCGTCCTATCGGTGTATATGCCCATGATGGATTATGGTATTTGCCTGCTTACGATTATCATAAGAAAAAAATATTACTGTATCGTGTGGATCGTATTCTTTCCATTTTATCAACTGAAGAAAACGATGATGAATTCATGAATTTAAAAGAATGGTTCAACATTATTGAAATAAAAAACCCGATTCGACTGCATGTGCATTTAAATATGGAAGGTGTCCGTCAATGTAAAAGTGTTCCTTATTTTGAGGGTTCTGTATCCACGCAAGAAGATGGAACAGGATACATAGATACAATCATAGATAGAGGTGAACTTAATTTTATAACACCACTATTTTTAAGACTTGGAAGTCACGCACGAATTTTGGAACCAAAGGAATTAATCGTTGGATTACGTAAACAAGCGGAAGAAATTTTAACTATGTATCAAGATGATGATTAAAATATTTTTTTACTAATCCACTATTAAATCAGGAGCAACTGTTTTAATGTTCGCCTTATTTCACTATTCTGCCCCGTTTATACCATAAGAGATTCCATAACAAAGGACATTAATCCTTCTAGAATCAATGCCCCCTTTTCTTTAAATACATTTATTCACAAACTATAAATACTACGGCGAAAAATGAGTTATTTTTCTATATATAAATTTATATATTGTAATTAGTCTGGTATTGAGGTGAGTATTTTGCACAAGACATTTCAGTTAGGCAAAAAAGTCATAGGCTTGGTTTTACTAATACTGGTTACAATCTCGCTAATAATGGGGAAGTATAGTGTCGCTTTAATCTTTTGTTATATAATTATCTCTATATACAATGGGATACTTGGTTATGAACACTTTAGAGCTAACTCTTACAAAAAGGCCGTTTTACACTCAGTACTCTCGTTAGGTTTTATTTATATTTTCTTTTCTAATCTTTAATTGGTTTAAATACTCAGCTTAAAATTTATTTAACGATCAAGCCCTTATTACACAAATATGCCCCTTTAGATAAACCACCGCGTACTTCAGCGACCTACAACTAGCCTTTATTATCTTCTTTTAAGAATTCACTATTTTCTTCAACTATCCTCCCTCAATAAAAGAAGCTGCCCCCTTACCTAAATAAGCCTCTCTTTATATAACACCACAAAATGTAAATCACTCCTAGGTATAATAAAAAGCAGCAATCTTTACAAATAGAGCCAAATAAAATTATAAAGCCGTCTCAGCAGCCGGCTGTTCCAGCCCTTCTTTGGTATGGCTGTATTTAGGCAGGACAGCTGTGTAAAACAGGCCGACCAGTATCAGGCATCCCCCTACAAGCCAATAAAGCATTTCTACCTTCAGGATTGCCGGGAAGCTGTACGCGATGAAGCCGAGGGTGATTGATTGTGACAGCATCATCAGCGGGCTGATCCACCCTTGGACCCTTCCCATCATTTTTGGGTCGATGATGCTTGGCATCCAGCCGCCGATAGCGATATTAACCAGAGGCAGTCCGAGGGAAGTCAGGAAAATCAATATCATGAACAGGATAATCGATTCTGCAAAAGAAGCGGCGATCACAAAAGCACCTGTAATGGTGATTCCAGCAATGATCATTTGATAAAGCTTTATTTTTTGGGAAAGCAAGGTGGCGATGAAGCTGCCGAGCAGAATGCCTGCTCCGAAAACCATCCCGATGACAACCGATAATTCTTCGTATGTTTCTGGCGCAAGTCTGTATTTCAGCATAAAAACCGGCATAACGCTGAAACCGCCGTTCACAACACCGAAAACGAAGAAACCGACTAGCAGGGCCGACAGGAGCTTATTGTTCAAAATATACTTCATCCCCACTTTGAAATCCTTGAATACAAGCTTAAGGTTGAGGTCCTTCAATGTGTGCTTTCCATTAGGAAGGCGGACCTCTTCTGCAATGCGGCATGATCTGATCAAAAGGGCACTAAGACCGAATGTGACAGCATCTACCAGGATGGCGCCGTAAACGCCGACTGTCCAGTAGGCCAAAATGCCAAGGCCGTTCCCGAACAGCATGAAGAGACTCATGATCAGCTGGTTCAAGCCGGCTGCAGCCGTATAGTCATCTTCTTTCAATATCCCCTGGACCATCGCATGCTCGGCCGGGAAAAAGAACTTCTGGACAGCGCTCCTCAGGAACAGTACAAAGAAAATCAAAGGCATCCAGCCTATCAGGATTGTTCCGATCAGTGCCACTGACAGAGCAGCAGTGATCCAGTCACAATAATAGGCAATCTTCTGCCGGTCCATCCTGTCTGCCAAAACCCCGACAAGAAAAAATACCGCGAGCGTAGGAAGGCTGTACATAAGCTCTGTAATAGAGGCATATACAGGCTGGTCTGAAAAACGGTCCAGCAAGTAGAACATGAAGGCAGTCAAGCCTATGGTGCTTCCCATTTGTGAGGTGAAGTTGGCAAAAAATAGTCTGGCATAGTTCTTATTCTGGAAGATTTCTTTAAATTTTTTCATTTAGGCTCCCTCGATTCCGATTAATTGCTTTTATCATAATGCGTTTTCCGGAAAGAGATAAGCGCCTTCTGATGGTTTATTGCTCCTCCTCAAGACGGAGGGGCCCTAAGTCATATAAAAAACGCCGTTCCTTCAAGGAACGGCGCGCAGTTAGTGTTTGAGCACTATTATTTTTTCATTTCCTCATATTGGCGGGCAGCTTCTTTTGCAATAAGATTGTTTTCCTCCAGGCCGCTGACTTCCTTGAGCACATATAATGGCCCATGCTCTTTCAGCATCTCCTGGATTTTAACAGCTTCCTCATCTCCCTGGAAGTTGAAATGCAGTGCCGCAGCAATGGCCTTGGCAAGATTTTCGAACGGCAAACCTGCCTTCATTGCCTGTTCTGCAGGACGTACAAGCCTGTCATTCGGCCCAAGCTTCCTTATCGGTGAACGTCCTACCCTTGTTACACCGTCGTTCAGGAAACCGTTCTGGAAACGGCCGATAATTTTCTTGATATACTGTGCATGCTCTTCAGCATCAAGCTCATATTCCTTTACAAGATATGCGCCAGTTTCCTTCAGTGTTGCTTCAGCCTGTTTGTAGACAGCTTCATCCTTCAGGGCTTCATCAATGGTTTCCTTGCCTGCAAAGTAGCCAAGGTAGGCGATGACAGCATGGCCCGTATTGACGGTAAATAATTTTCTTTCAATAAAAGGAGCAAGATCAGGAACGATTATCATTCCTTCTACAGCAGGTATATCTGTTGGTGCTTCGACAACCCACTCATAGTAAGGCTCAACCAGCACATCAAGGGACCCTTGGTTATTCTGGATCGGAACAATCCGGTCTACAGCTGAATTAAAAAAGAATACCCGGCCTTCCAGCTTTCCTGCCGTTTCCTCATCAAGGTTTTCAAGAATATAGCCTTTCAAGAGGTCGGTAGCTGAAATCTGGTTTTCACAGGCAATGATATACAGCTTGTCGTCAGTTTTTTTAACTCTTTCAGAAATGCCCTTGGCAATGAGCGGGGCAATGCGCGGCAGGATATTCGGGCCAATCGCTGTAGTAAGGTATTGGGCTTCACCGATAGCATCAATGACCTGGCTTTCCTGTGTCATATTATTAAGTCCGGACACAGAACTGATCTTCTCTGATGAACCATTTTCTGCTGCCAGATTGACTTTATATTCGCCTTGTTCATTCAATAGATTGATGATTTCTTCTGCAATATCGACAAAAGTTACTTGATATCCTGATTTAGAGAACAGCGCGCCTATAAAGCCGCGGCCAATATTCCCTGCACCAAAATGTACTGCTTTTTTCATAGTTATCATCCCTTTATCAATTGATTTTGGATATAGTCGAGAAAAATTTCTTCCAGTCTCTTCTTTATAGCTTCCTCACTGCCTGAAGAAAATATCAGCATTGCTTCATCATTTTCAATCAGGCTGGTGCTGATCAGGCTTACGATTTCCTGCTGCCTCGGGCTTAAGGACTCCGGGGCGAGCATAAGGAGCAGATTATCCGCCTTCATGAGCCTTCCATCCATCCCTTTCAGCTGGACTGGCCGGCCGAGCCGTGAAACCTGGAAAATCAGCTCTTTCACTCCTTCATGCCGGCAATGGAAAAGCGCCAGCCCTGTTTTAGGTATGCCCAGCCCTCCCATTTTCTCCCGTTCCCTTAAACGGGTGATAACCTCCCCGCTTTCAGAAAGGCTTCCCTGATCTTCCGCCCTATGTACCATTTGGGAAACCACTTTCTCATGGGCGGCTGCTTCCGGAAAAAAGTAAAACTTGAAATTGCGGAGGATATCTTTGATTGTATTCTGAACATCATCCATATCAGACAGCATTTGCCTGAGCCCGATTCCCCGTTCTTTTTCCTTTGGGTAACTGATGTCGGGCGAAAAGGTGCGGCTGGCTGCCAGCTCTCCTATGTGTTTTTGCAGAAAGCTCTTTGCTGCCAGTATATCCTCCTCTTCCAGGAGCGGATTGACGAGGATATACTCCAAATCTGTATAAGGCAATCTGACTGTAGAAAAAATGATATCGTAGCTGTTCAAATCTTTTTGCTGTATTTCTTTGATAGAAGAAATTTCGACTGACCGGATTTCCGGCAATTCTTTTTTGATCCTGCTGGCCAGCATCTTGGAGGTTCCGATTCCTGTCGGGCAGATGATGAGTGCGTGGACAGAAAGCTGTTCTTCCCTGAGCAGCAGGACAGAACCGAAGTGGAGGGCAATGAAAGCTGCCTCATCTTCAGGAAAAGATAGGTCGCTGAACTCCTGTTCAAGGCTGTTTTTTACAGCTAGAAAAAGGGCTGGATACTTCTTCTTGATGTCTTCTGTCAATGGATTATACATCCCCATATTCTGCCTGATCCTGAATATTGATGTTTCCATATGGGCGAGCAGGCCCTGAAATAGGGAGAAGTCTCCTGTCAAATCTGCATTCAGCTGGGCAGATACATGCTGGATGATGTTTCTGACAGACTGTCCGATCATCACACTGTCATAGTGGACAGAAATAGGTGCCTGCAGCTTGGATCCTTTCAGCACAATGGCGAGAAAACGGATATCTCTTTCAGCCATGCTGACAGATAGCTCATCCGCCAGTTCATTGCCCAGGCTGGCAATCAGATTTGCTTCCGCCTGGATTTCCGGAGGTTCGATGAGGTCGTCCTCAATAGAGAAGCCGCCTTCTGTTCTTTGAAGAGAGATGCATAAATGGACCAGGAGGCCGATATAGTCGCTGTCAGCCAATCTTGACTGCCCCTTATTGATTCTTCTGCCGGCAAGGCAGTCGGCTGCATAAAGGAACTTTGACCGGAAATAAAAGAGCACCCTCGGCTTGTTCCAGCTTCCTGCATCAAGGAGAAACAGGCTTTCTATCAGCTCTTCATTAAAATAGATCAGATAATAATCGGCCAGCGCCTTCCTTATATCCGATTCTTTGCCGGACAGCTCAACCCCTACCCCTCTTTTCCTTCTGACTGAGAGCCGGTAGCTTTCGAGCCAGCCAGCCAGTTCATTGAGGTATGCGGTATAGGTTGTTACACTGATGCCGACTTCCTTTGCCGCCGGCTGAAGTTTAAAAGGTTCCCCTTTAAGGAGCTCCAAAAGAATCAGCAGCTTCCTTTCCTGGGGAGTCTGGTCTGTCGGAATGGTTTCCGCCATTGTCTGCACAATCCGGAAAACGTCCTCATTCCGCCCGGTTATCACGAGCCCTTCATCAGGCGTCCTCCCAAGCTCAAGCCCGAACTGCCGTAGAACCTTTGCAACAGATGCAAGGTCCCGGTGGACAGTCCTGGCGCTCACGTTTAAGTAGGAAGCAAGGGTCAGGGCCGTATGCTTGCCGGCCGTCTTTATGATCAGTTCTATGATGCTTTTCTCCCTTGAGGTAATAAACATCTATATCAGCCCTATCTGGAACCAGATTCTTTTCTGCCAAAAAACAAAAGCGCAAAAAGGCACTAGCTGTGCCTTTCTGCATGACTTTACCGGTCCTTACCCGTTAAGGATATCCATTAACTCTTTAGCTGTTTTTGCCTGGACCATTTTTTCGATGTTCTCCATCTCCGAGCAAGTGACGGCAATGGAAGACAATATTTCAAGATGAGTGCCATCTTTACCGGCAATACCAAAGATCAATCGGACCTTTTCGCCATTAAAGTCGACCCCTTCCGGAACCTGGATGACCGTAAATCCGGATTTGATGACTTCCTGCTTAGCCGCCTCTGTGCCGTGAGGGATGGCAACATCATTGCCCATATAAGTTGAAGTCATTTCATCACGCTCAATCATGGCCTCAATATAATTCTCACGAACATAGCCGCCGTCGACAAGCGCCCTTCCGGCAAAGCGGATGGCTTCATCTTTATTATTAAATTTCTGGTTCAGGAATACGTATTTTTCAAGCAGCAGATCATTGTTTTCCACTGCTTCAGCTGCAGGCGCATCCTTGCGTTCTTCTGCAGGCGATTCACCCATTGCTTCCGCTTCCGCATCTTCAGCGATCTCAATCAATTCTTCTTCCGCAGAGCCTTTCAGCTTGCTGATCAGATTATCGTATTCAGGGCTTGAAAGGAAATTATCCACTGACACATGATAGGCACCAGGGATTTTATTCTTTGCTCTTGGCGTCAATTCTTCCTGTGTAATGACTACCTGTGCATCAGCAGGAATATTGCTGATTGCCGTATTGGTTACATTCACATCATTAAGACCAGCGGCCTTCACTTTTTTGCGGAGAAGCGAAGCTCCCATGGCGCTTGAGCCCATTCCGGCATCACAGGCGAAAACAATTTTGCTCACATGTTCTGGAAGCTTGCCTTCTGTTGCTGTAAATGAAGAAGCAACTGAGCTTTTCTTCCCTTTCATTTCCTGCATCTTTTGTGCAGCAGCTTCGATATTTTCATCAGATTGCTTGCCTGTTTTTAAAATAAAGGCAGAAGCGATGAACGATACAGCGCCGGCTACAAGGACAGCAGCAAAGTTGGCAATATAGGCACTCGCATGGTGAGGCGTTACTGCCGTGATTGCCAGGATGCTTCCCGGTGAAGCTGGCGCGAACAATCCGCCGCCAAGCAGGACGAGTGTGAACACGCCGCTCATTCCGCCAAGGATGACCGCGATGAATAAAAGCGGACGCATCAGAATATAAGGGAAGTAAATTTCATGTATTCCCCCAAAGAAATGAATAAGTGCAGCTCCAGGTGCAGATTGCTTTGCGTTTCCTCTTCCGAAGAAGATGTAGGCAAGAAGCACACCGATACCAGGTCCAGGATTGGCTTCCAGCAGAAGCAGGATAGACTGGCCTGTCTGCTTGATCTGTTCCGTTCCAATCGGAGTGAGAACTCCGTGGTTGATTGCATTGTTAAGGAAAAGGATTTTCGCAGGTTCAATCAGGATGCTTGTTAATGGAAGCAGGTTTGTATCAACCAGCCATTCTACCCCATTGACCAGCCAGCCGGTGAATACATCAACTGCAGGTCCGACACCTAAAAATGCCCCTATCGCGAGAAGTCCGCCTATGATTCCGGCAGAGAAGTTATTGACAAGCATTTCAAAGCCGGCCTTGATTTTCCCTTCAACTGCCCGGTCAAAAAGCTTAATTGCAATACCGGCAATCGGTCCGACGATCATTGCTCCCAGGAACATCGGGATCTCGGAGCCGACAATGACACCCATAGTGGCAATGGCGCCGACTACAGCACCACGCTGGTCGTGGATCAGTTTTCCTCCTGTATAACCGATCAGCAGTGGAAGAAGATAAGTAATCATCGGTCCGACCATTTTGGCAAGGCTTTCATTTGGCCAGAACCCAGATGGTATGAATAGTGCAGTTATCAGGCCCCAGGCGATAAACGCACCGATATTCGGCATGACCATGGAGCTCAGGAAGTTACCGAATTTTTGTACAGCTATTTTTATATTAGGCTGAGCCATATGCTCTCTTCCCTTCTATTAAGAGTAGTTTCTTATCTATGGTAATAAACATAATGGCCGGATTCAACGATGAAGAAAACTAACTTTGTCGCGCGCTCCTGTGACAAACCTATTGTTTCTCAAAAAAGGCCAGTTATTCTTACACCTTGCAGCAGAAAGAGCAGACTGAATGAAATCTTCAGTCTGCTCTCATATTTTATTCGAAAGTCCCTTTTACAATGGCTTTTCCGCCTTCCACCATGGTCCGGCCCATCGCTATAACGATATCAATCTGATAATTGTCCGGATACAGTATAACCAGGTCTGCATCCCTTCCTGCTTCAATCGACCCTTTATGAGGCAGCTTTAAAATATCAGCAGGGTTTTTGGTTATGACCCTGATTGCCTGGTCAAGCGGGATATCTTCAAGGAGAATGCTGTCACGGACTTCACTATATAAAGAGAATATCTTTCCGACCTTCATGCCGATCAGTTCTCCTGCCTCGTTAAAATCCGGCAGGCTGCCCTGGGCGTCAGAGGTAAAAGTAATCTGTGATATTCCGACCCCTGCATCAAGCATCCTTTTCAATCCCCTGCTGCATTTAACCTCCCCTTCCTCCTGAAACTTAGGAATGGAGCTGGTTGTAAAATCAACATAGCCTCCCCTTTTGGCATATCGGATGCCCTCTTCAAAGAGGTGGGGATTGCGGTTGATATGTGTCGGGTAAAATTGGCGGAGCGGAATATCAGTCTGTTCCACCACATCTTCAATCAGCTTCAAGTGGTCATAGCTGTCCCCGACATGGATGTTAACGATTCCGGCTTTGCCAGAAAGCATTCCCCCTATCCGGGCTGCAGATGCTATTTTGGCGAGCTCCTCCACGGTAGACTGGGAAGAACGGTGATCGCTGATGGCAATTTCCCCTGCCCCGATTATTTTATCAATCAGAATAATATCATCTTCAATTTTACCTGTGAGTGTCTTTACCGGCACCTGATAGGAGCCTGTCTGCACATAGCAGGTGATTCCTTCTTCCTCCAGCGCCCTTGCCTTGGCAATCAGGCTGGGCATCGTCCTTGTGGTGCCATCTGTTCCGATTACGCCCACAATGGTGGTAATGCCTGCCAGAGTGGCATCGGTCAGCTGCAGCTCAGGAGTCCTTGTCCGGCAGCCGCCCTCGCCGCCTCCCCCGATGATATGGACGTGGGCATCAATGAAGCCGGGTACTATCAGCTTTCCCTCTGCCTCTATTATCCTGATTTCTGCAAAGCCTTCAGGCAGATCGATATGATCCTTTATATAGCCAATCTTATTTCCTGTAAGAAGTATATCTTTCTTTCCTATATGATCAGGTGCATATACATTCCCGTTTCTAATCAGTGTCAGCAACCCCTTGTCCTCCTCCGCCATAAATGCCTCATTATTCAGAATGATTATGCATTTATCTTAATCCTATCTTTACCAGCCGGCAAACCTTATGCCCTATACAGCAGCTTCTATTGGAAAAATAGAGAAGCCCTGTCATCATTTTGACATGTTTAGACTTCGGGGTCCGGGGTAAATCTCAAGTAACAATAAACGATAAGAAAACAAACAAAAACTATAAATAATACTATAAAGGAGAACTGAACCATCATGAAAGAAATCATTTCTACAAACATTAACCTGGATAGCCATTTTACAATGAAGGATATGCTTGAAATCTATCAGGCCGCTAAGCAATATAAAGGCAACACAATCATCTATTGCAATCAAAAGTCTGTGGATGCATCCAATATGCCGAAGCTGGTTTCCTTCCTGCTTACCCAAAAAGCGAATACATCCATTAAAGTAATTGTGGAAGGTGTACAGGCAAAGAAACATCTTGCCAAAATCAAGGAAACATGCGCAAATCGTGTATCAGCATTTAAAAAGGCTGACCAGCCATTAATGACGGAAACCGTTTAATTCCCAGAAAGGCAGTGAACCTAAAATGATCCGGACGATTCTTATGATAATCGGCGCCATCGTTGTAATTGGCGCACTTGTAAGCTGGCTGTTCTAAGACAGCAAAAAAAAGAGCCCTCCGGCTCTTTTTTTAATCTTCATGCTTTTTGTCTTTCTTTTTCTCTTTCTCTTTTTCTTTTTCCTTATCCCTGCCCTTAAAGCGGTCTTCCCATTTCCCTTTTTCTTCACGCAGCTTTTCCTGCCACTTCTCTGCTTCCTTCCTTAAATTCTCCTCCCATTCTCTGGCTCTCTTCCATCTTTCTTCTTTCTCTTTTTGTTCAATATAATAAGAGATATGCGGAACATTAAATGATTCAGCCTCTTTCCCTTCAAGAGCAGCCTCCATCAGCTCACGGAAAATTGGGGCGGCGCCTTCACTGCTTGTCGTTGTTAAATAGTGGTTTTCATCTGTATGGTCATAACCGACCCATACAGCACCGGCAAGCTGAGGCGTATAGCCGGTGAACCATTGATCCTTCACGCCATCTATTCCTTCAATCGGCACCTGGGTCGAACCAGTCTTCCCTGCAGTTTCTCTTCCCGGAATGCCTGCGGCCTTCCCGGTTCCCTGCTCGACTACCCCTAAAAGCATGGTTGTCATCTGTTCTGCAGCTTCTTTAGAAACTGCCTCCACAGACTTTTCTTCCCGTTCGGCTATTACATTTCCTTGGGCGTCTTCGATCTTTATGATTGCATGGGCCTCTTCCCTTACACCATTATTGGCAAATGCCGCATAAGCTCCGGCCATTTCCAGCGGAGACACACCTGATGACAATCCCCCAAGAGCAATCCCCAGATCTCTGTCGCTCTCCTCCAGAGGAATTCCAAACCGCTTGGATGCTTCAATACCCGCTTCTATCCCGATTTCATTAAGTATCCAAACCGCCGGAAGATTAAGCGAATCTTTGACGGCCTCGTACATTGGCACCTGCCCGCGGTACTGGCCATTGTAATTGCCTGGTTCATAGCCGCCAAAGGTCATTTTCTCATCTTTTACCTGGTCTGTTGCCTTCCAGCCCTCTTCCAGGGCAGGTGCATAGGCGGCCAAAGGCTTCATTGCTGAGCCTGGCTGGCGCTTCAGCTGGGTGGCCCGGTTAAAGCCCCTGAAGACATGCTCGCCGCGTCCGCCGACCAAAGCCCGGACACCGCCTGATTCAGGATCCACCAGCACAGCACCGCTCTGAACGATCTGATCCTCTTTTCCTTGCGGGAAAAGATCGTCCCTTTGGTAGATTTCTTCTGCTGCTGCCTGCATATCAGGATCAAGTTCAGTATAGATCCTGTATCCCTCTGTCAATAATTCGTCCTGTGTCAGCCCATATAATTCGATTGCTTCATCCAGGACATGATCGACATAATAAGGAAACTTTCCTTTCAGGGGATCGCCTCCCTTGTCGTTCAGGGCAAGCGGCTCAGCCTTGGCTTGTTCATATTCACTGGCAGAAATATAGTTCTGCTCCTTCATTTGGAGCAGGACAGTATCCCGCCGTTCAACCGCCTCTTTGGGATGGCCGATTGGATTCAGGGCCGAAGGGGCCTTGATGATCCCCGCCAGAATGGCCGACTCGCTTATGGTCAGATCTTCGGCATCTTTGCCAAAGTATTTAAGGGCAGCATTTTTGACCCCCCATGCCCCTTCCCCAAAATAAATCTGATTCAAATACATCTGAAGGATTTCTTCCTTTGAATATTTCTTATCTATTTCCCTTGCCAGGAAAAACTCTTCCATCTTCCGCTTGTATGTTTTTTCATGGGTGAGCAGCGCATTCTTCGTCAGCTGCTGTGTAATGGTGCTCCCGCCTTCGACTACACCGCCAGCTTTGATATTAGTGAACAGCGCTCTCATAATCCCTTTGTAGTCAATGCCGCTGTGTTCATAAAATCTTTTATCTTCAATTGCGACTACTGCATTTTTCAGGCTGTCAGGCATCTGGTCCGCACGGAGGCCTTCATTTTTGCTTGCTGAAATTTTGCTTGCCTCTTCCCCGCTGTAATCGTAAATGACCGTGGGCTGTGACATCCCGTCCTCCAGATTGCTGATATCCGCGTCCTTGCCTTGAAAGTAAAAGAAACTAAGGAAGCCGAGGATCGATGTAGAAGAAAATAAAAGGACGATTTGTAAAATCCGTTTTAGTCTATAGATTCGATTTTGTTTATTTCTGCCTTCTCTTGTATTGCTCATTTAATCACAACCTTTATTGAAACTGTCTTGGTGACTTCTTATCATACTGTAAACAATTTTCTTAAAGACTTTTACTCAAAAATGATGGGATATAAACCATAATTATCCTTATTAGCAGTTTGGGCACTTTTATATAATCCGAAAGTGTTCCCCCTTTTATAGGGGTACAAAATTTTGATGCAGCTCAAACAGGCAGGATTCTTTTATCGGAAATATGGGTAAATAGAAAATAATCACAAATCTCCTATTAAGAAAGGATGATGACAATGAATCAATTCAATCGGATTGTAGTCGGCTATGATGATACCGAAGGCAGCAATAAGGCACTGCAGCTTGCCGTTCAGATGGCAAAAGGAAACCCGGAGGCACATGTACTGGTTGCAAATGTCTATGACGAAAAGGTAGAAAACGTAATGACTGATAATGAAAAGAGAGTGGAGCCGGTAAGAACAAACGGATATATGCTGGAAGGGATCCAGATTCCTCCTATGTCAATCAGGCATGATGACCCAAATCCTCCAACACACGCCATTATCTCAAACAGCGTGGATGACGCATTCTATAAAGCCAAACAGGAGCTTGAACCCCATAATATCCAGGCAAAATATGATTCTCTTGACGGCAGCCCTGCAGAAAGCATCTGTGATTACGCTTCGGCAGAAGGAGCCGATCTGATCATTGTCGGAAACTCCGGAAAAGGCGGGCTGAAGCGGATGTTCCTGGGAAGCGTCAGCAGCAATATCGCCAAACAGGCTCCGTGCCCTGTGCTGATTGCGAAATAATCATTTCCGGCTCATACAAAAAACGCTAAGATACCCAGTATCTTAGCGTTTCTTTCTCTCTCCATGCACAGGCTCTCTTCCAAGTCAGGGTTGCTTGTCCGCATCTGCCCCTCTCGCAATTTCAAAAAAGCGTTCTTTTGATATCTCTTCATCAAAACTGCTGTAAATCCTGTACAGGTCTTCATCTATAATCCGGAAATGCTGGCTTATGATATTCTGCTGAAGAACATATCTTCCTTTTCTCTCGACCTCTCTCCACCATATTTTTCCTCCAAGGGTTTTTTCTTTACGATAATCAATCCCTTCCCTTGCGATGGTTTCGAGCACTTCAAGCGGTTCATTCCCAAATAGGAATTGCACGGTTTCAGTTTCACGGAACAGGGCACAGACAGCCACTACTGTAGACCAGCCTGCATAAGCTCTGCCCTTTTCAATCTGAACTAGTGTTTTTTTTGAGATTCCGATGATATCCGCCATCTTATCCTGGGTGTAGCCTGCCTCTGTACGAATAAGGCGGAGCTTTTCTGAAACCTTCATTATAATTTCTTCTCGTGTCAATATTCGCGCCACCCTTTTCCAGTGTAATATTACACCAATTCTAACACATTATAAAAGCCGGTATAACTTTTATGTATAGGTATTTCATAAATCCCTGTACTTTTTTATGCCCTATACCATTCAGATTAAACTGACGCTTTTTTAATAGGTCACATTAACCATCCATTATTTTACATAAACACTTATGATTTTACGCTTTGAGACCCGATCCCCGAACTTTCGATAAATTTCTGTAAATTCCAAAGAAAATTCCGGAGGATTTATCATATTGTAGGCGAATGTTAATACAGCAAGGTTAATAGTCAAAAAGATAGGCGGAGGGTAAAATGTTATCACTATCAAATCAAAAGCTGCTTGATTTTCTTGAAAGAGAGAAGCATATACTTCTGGAGCAATGGAATAAAGAGATTGTTTTAACAGAGACAGATCCTTTCAAAGATTATATAAAAGAAAACGGAGAAGCAATGTTCAGCCTGATCCTGACCAGTTTGTCCAAGTCAGAACTGGATCTGGATGTCTATCTTCAGCAGCTCGCCATCAAAATTGCCTCTCAGCGGGTGAAAGCCAATATCAACATCGGAGAATTTGTCTACAATGTAAATATGGGCCGGTCCATCATTTATAAAAATCTCAACCGGGTTGATGTACACTGGGATGATCTGCAGAAATGGATTGACAGGATCAACGTGTGTTTTGATAAATTTCTTTATTATGCTGTCAGCCATTATACAGATGCCAAGAATAAGATTATTGATGAAAAAACAGAATTTATTAATTCAACCCATAAAGACCGCCTAACACTTCTGGGACAAATGACATCCAGCTTTATACATGAATTCAGAAATCCGCTGACTTCCATCCAGGGTTTTGTTCAATTGCTTAAAGCTGAAAACCCTCCCATGAATTATTTAGATATCATTTCCAATGAGCTCGAACAGCTTAATTTCCGCATCTCGCAATTCCTGTTATTATCCAAGAAGGAGCTTATTGGAAAGGAAAAAACTACGTTTAACCTGAACAGCTTGGTTGAAGAGGTGCTGAATTTCCTGTATCCAAGCATATTGGATGCCAAAGTTCGCATTATAAAGGAAATCGATGAAAACACCCACCTTTGCGGCTATGAAGATGAAATCCGCCAGGTGCTCATCAATATTATTTTTAATGCCATCGATGTATTGAACCCCTATAGGGAGGATCCAATCATTGAAATAATCTCATTCATGACTTCAGACTCTTATGTACGGCTCGAAATCAGAAATAATGGGCCGCAAATACCTGAGCATCTGCTAAGTTCCATCTTTGAACCTTTTGTTACGACCAAAAAACTGGGAACCGGACTGGGGCTGTTTGTCTGCCGGGAAATCATCGAAAAGCATAAAGGCTTCCTTTCCTGTGAATCAGACTATGATAAAACCATTTTCAGCATGACTTTGCCCCTGCATACCGGCGAAAGAGCAGAATCCGGCTGCGAATAAAATAAAGAATCTCTGCTGATCGTTTATATTTACGCTGATACGCTTCCCTGTGTATGATTGGATTGTCAGACCATACTTCCAGATAATTCAAATCTATAGAAAAAGGGGCGAAGATTTGTTTACACTAAAAGTAGATAATGACATCCGGCTTCAGCTGTTTCAGCTGCATCATGCCGACGAGCTTTATGCATTGGTGGACGGAAACAGGAAGCATCTAAGGGAATGGCTTCCCTGGGTTGACAGCATGACCTCCCCCTTGCAATATCACAGCATCATCCCTATGTGGCTGAAGCAATTTGCCGAAAATAATGGCTTCAATACCGGTATAAGGTATAAAGGGACACTGGCAGGGGCCGCCGGCATCCACCATATCGACTGGGCAAGCAGGCAAATGAGCATAGGCTATTATCTGGCCGAAGGCTTTCAGGGAAAAGGAATCATGACGAAGACAGTCCAGGCAATGGTCAATTATGGCTTTCAAGACCTGCGTTTGAACCGGATTGAAATCAGGTGCGGGATCATGAACCATAAGAGCAGGGCCGTTCCTGAGCGGCTGGGGTTCACACAGGAGGGAATCATCAGGCAGGGAGAGTTCCTAAATGACCATTACCACGATCTGGTGGTCTACGGGCTGCTTGCAGATGAATGGAAATATTGAACTGCAAAACAAAAAGCCAGCAATGCTGGCTTTTTCCGTTATTAGATAATCCTCCGCCCTATCTGGGACAGCGCAAAATAGATGCCGTGCTGAAGGGTCTGGAAGCAATCATATTTTGAGAGCTTGATGCCGGACTGAGTGATGGCCACTCCCAGTTCAGCGGATATGCCGACAAGGATGGTATCTGTGCCGATGAGTGATGCGGCAGATCCAAGCTTATGGATGAAATCGCCTGTAAAATTGCTGATATCATTATCAAGTCCGGTCAAATCAAGAACGAGATATTTAGCCTGATACTTAGGCAAGTTGTTCAAGGTCTTTGTCAGCAGATCTTCTGAACGGCTCTCATCATATTTTCCGATCAGCGGAACAACGACGATGCCTTCCAAAACAGGAATGATTGGGGAAGACAGCTGCCTGACCAGGTCGTGCAGCTCCATAGTCTGTTCTTCTACTAGAGCCTCAAGACTCCGGATTTGCTCGGACTCTTTCCTTCTTGAAAGCTCATGGATATTCTGGGAAACCGTCACACCAGAAGGAAAATATCTGACTTCTGTATACTCATGGCCTTCTATCTGGCTTGCAGCTACTTCATACCAGATATTTTCCCCAAACAGTCCTGTAAAAATTCCGGCATAATGTGCAGGCAGGAAGGTTCCGCCCATTTTTTTATTTTGGGCAAGATTGATTTTATGTTCCCACGTATCCTGCATTTGCACTGTAACTGTTTTTGCCTCTTCATCAAGATCTGTTACAACGGTTTTTCCCCATCCTGCAGACGCGTAGGTGTTAGGAATAAGCTTTGTTGCATCTTCAACAGATACAGTTTTAAGTTTTTCGAAATACTCTCCGACCACCTGCCCCATCCGGTAGCCTGTTGTCTCCAGCACTAAGCTGGCTGCTTCTTCACCGGAAATCTCTTCAATGGTGTCAAAGAATGTCTTCATCGCTGAATTGATCCAAAATAATACAGCGTCCTCCCCTTCAAAGATGAACTGGCCATTATTGAAATCCCACTGGAAATCAAGGCCATGCACATTAATAGAAGGTTTGCTGTCCGGCAGTTCATTTAACTTCATTGCTCTACCCCTTTATATGTTAAAACTTGTCCAGTATAGTCAAGTATGTTCCTTGATATCCTGGTTTCTGCGATTTCCTATATTATAAATTTATACTTTAAATGGGACGATGTCTAATTTTCTGCAGGGACCAGCAGTTTAACCTTTGCTGCAGGCGGGAAATAAAAGAGAAATCCATAGAAAAGGTGTATGAATATAATGAATGACAAAAATCTCCGAATGATACAGGAAGAATTACCCGGCTTTGCCGATGTGCTTAAGCACGCCTTTGATAAAGGCCAAAGCGAGGGTGAGCTGACAGTGAACGACCTGCTGGCAGATTTGAGGAGCCAGCTGCGGCCAGTCATTCAGCGTCTGCAAAAATAAATAGAGGAAAGCAGGCTGCCGGAAGTTTCCGCAGCCTGTTTTTTCAATGATAAATACATGCCTCCCCAGCTGGTATTATCGCCGTAATAGGCATTTCCATGAAAAGAGGCGGCTTCCCGGGCGGCCCTTCATCCTTTTGAGGAATCGCGGCTGAATGAGCCCAAAATCAGCACGGAACACTAACGCCCCCCTTGAACAAAAAAATCCTTAGAAATTCCGGTGTAATTTTTTGTATTTTCCGATAAATTGATTCATAATTGTTCATAAGCTGCATATATTCTCATAAAATAAGAGTAATCACTCCATTCCAACCGCAACGTTTGACTGTACGGTTTAATTTACCGTATAATTATGGTTAATTTTATGAAAATATGCTTCTTGCTTTTTTGAACAAACCAATCAATAAAGAATTAAAATCCAATACCGAGGTGATAAGATGGGGCATTCTATCGCATTGGTGAACTAGCAGCGATTGCAAATGTATCAAAAAGAACGATTGACTATTATACCGCTTTGGGCCTTATACAGGCTGAAAGATCAAAATCGAATTACAGGCTTTATTCTGAAGATGTGCTGCTCGACCTTACATTCATCGAGGAATGCAAAAAGCTGCACATACCGCTTGAAGAGATTAAGAGAAAGCTGGAATTTAAGAAAGATGGGAATGCCGCTTCAGGGACCGTCGAAAAGCAAATTCTTGATGTTACACAGCAGATAAGGCATCTTCATACAGAGATTTCATCCCTCCTTCCGCTCATTCAAAAGCTGGAAGGGGAAGAAAAAAACAACATCTCCAAAAAGCTGAGTACGGAAGGGTTGGCTTTGATCCAGTCTCTTAAAACCTTAACAAGCTAAAATATTTTTGTATTATCAGGAGGTGACTCCTTACTCGCTCACGCGGGATAAGGAAACTTATTGGACATATTAAACTTGGTTATTATAGCCATTTTAATTGCTTTTACGGCATTTTTTGTCGCTTCGGAATTTGCGATCATCAGGGTGAGAAGCTCAAGGATTGACCAGCTTATAGAAGAAGGCAGCAGTTCTGCACTTGCTGCAAAGAAAGTGATTACGAACCTGGATGGCTACCTGTCCGCCTGCCAGCTTGGCATTACCGTGACCGCGCTGGGAATAGGGTGGCTCGGAGAACCAACAGTCGAGCATATTTTAAGGCCGGTGCTGACAAACCTCAGCATCCCGGAATCTGTATCACATATTCTTTCTTTTTCTATTGCTTTTGGCTTTATCACGTTCCTCCACGTTGTGATCGGAGAACTTGCGCCAAAGACTCTCGCTATTCAAAAAGCTGAATGGATTACGCTTGCATTTTCCCGTCCGCTGATCGGTTTCTACAGAATCATGTACCCTTTCATCTGGGCGCTCAATGGCTCTGCACGCTTAATCACTGGCTTCTTTGGGCTAAAGCCGGCTTCCGAGCATGACCTGGCACATTCCGAAGAGGAGCTTCGCATCATTTTATCCGAAAGCTATAAAAGTGGTGAAATCAACCAGTCTGAGTTTAAGTATGTAAACAAGATATTCGAGTTTGATAACAGGATTGCCAAGGAAATCATGGTCCCGCGTACAGAAATTGTTTCGCTTGCCAAGGATGATACGCTCGAAACCTTCCTGCAGCTCGTCCATGACGAAAAGTTCACAAGGTATCCGATTATCGATGGAGATAAAGACCATATTATCGGGATGGTCAACATAAAGGAAATCATTACTGACTTCATCAAGGACCGGGAGATAACCTCCAAGACGCTTGAAGCGTATACACGGCCGATCATCCGGGTCATCGATACGATTCCGATCCATGACCTGCTGGTGAAAATGCAGAAAGACCGGATCCATATGGCCATACTGATGGATGAATACGGCGGGACTTCAGGCCTTGTGACAGTCGAAGACATAATAGAAGAAATCGTCGGCGACATCCGCGACGAATTTGACAATGATGAGGTCCCAATGGTCCGGAAAATGGATGAAGGGCATTTCATATTTGATTCCAAAATTCTTGTGAGTGAAGTAAATGACCTCCTCGGCCTTGAGATCAATGATGAGGATGTGGATACAATGGGCGGATGGATCCTGACAGAGAACTATGAAGCGAAGCAGGGCGATACGATTCATTTTGACTCCTATGACTTTACCATCCTTGAAATGGAAGATCATCATATCAAGTATATTGAAGTAAAGAAACTCCAGGAGCAGGCTGTGCCGGTCGAACAGCAGACTGAGCAGCAGATTATGCTGGCTAAGTCGGAGGTCCTTTCATAGAGAGAAAAACCTTTCCCAGTGCGGGAAAGGTTTTTTGTTTGGCGCTTAATGGGATATTATGTAACTGCTGTGAAAAGGCTGGTCACGTGAGCACAGCTGGGCTCTCGGATACATGACTGGCCTTTTTTTCAACTGGTCATGTATCCCGGCCGGGCTCTCGCATACATGACTGGCCTTTTTTTCATCTGGCCATGTATCCCGGCCGGGCTTTCGCATACATGACTGGGCTTTTTTTCAACTGGTCATGTACCCCAGACGGACTCTCGCATACATGACTGGTCTTTTTTTCAACTGGTCATGTACCCCAGACGGACTCTCGCATACATGACTGGCCTTTTTTTCAACTGGTCATGTACCCCAGACGGACTCTCGCATACATGACTGGTCTTTTTTTCGTCTGGCCATGTATCCCAGCCAGGCTCTCGCCTGACTGGTCTTTTTTTTCAAATTGTCATGTATCCCAAACCGGGCTCTCAGATGCATGACTTGGCTTCCCTTCGACTGTTCCTGCGCCCCAGCCGCACTCCAGGTTGCACGACCCAGCAGCAAAATCAGAAGTCTTGCCCTTGTCATCCTTTGCGGAAACGGCGTCACACCCGTCATCCCGGAAATCTGATCCTAAAGAGCGTTCCTTGATTTCTTTCACTTTCTACCTCAATTTCCCCATTATGAAGCTGTACGAGCTGTTTGACGATGGAAAGGCCGATCCCGAATTCACCGAACGTGCTGCTGGTCCTTGACAGATCTGCTTTATAGAAGCGGTGCCAGATCGATTCAATTTCCCCCGGGTCGATGCCCATCCCAGTGTCCTGGATCTCAATGATTGTTTCATCATTGCCTTTCCGCCCTCTCAGCCACACAGTTCCCCCATCGGTGAATTGGATGCTGTTCTTAACAATGTTGATGATGATTTGGATGATGCGGTCATAATCTGCTTTTACAAATAGCTCTTCATCCGCATCAAGCACGATTTCTATCCCTTTTTCTTCGGCCTGGAAGTCAAGCTGCTCCTTGACTACTTCAAACAGATCCAGGACCTGAATATTGCCAATGTCCAGCTTGACCTGGTTTGAGCGGATCTTCTCATAATCGAGATTTTCATTTACCAGCCTGATAAGCCTTCTCGCTTCCCGGTCAATCAGATCCATGCCCTTTTGCTTTTCCTGATCAGGTATTAGATTATTCTTCATGCCTTCTGCCACGCCGCTGATTGTCGTAAGCGGCGTCCGCATTTCGTGGGAAACATCTGCAATGAATGTTCTCCGCCGGTTTTCAAGCCTTTCAATTTCTTCATTGGAGGACCTGAGCTTTGCGGCCATATGGTTGAAGTCTTCTGCAAGCTCCCCTATTTCATCAAATTGTGTGTTTTTGATATTAACATTATAATCTCCCTTGGAAATCATCGAGGTCGCATTCCTCAATTCTTTGATTCGCTTGAGGAGATTTTTGGACAGCACCCAGCTGAGGAGGATTGTTGCAGTCAGACTGATGATGATGGTGTACAGCAGGAATTTATTCAGCTGGCTGGCCATCTGGAGTGCACCGCTGATCGGCGACATGAGGAGGATTCCCCCTGTCATCCTGCCGTCATGCATATACGGGATGGCTACCAGTGTCACTTCCTGCTCAAAGCGCTTGATGTCATGCTTGATGGAAATTGAATGCCCTCCGGCAAGCCTTTTCCTCTCTTCATCTGTCAATAATAGGCTAAGCCCTCTGGTCTGGGGATAGATAACGCCGTAGTTGCCGTCAAACAGATAATAGTTGATATTCCGGGCCCTCAGCAGCTGGCTGTACTCTTCGAGAAACTGCTCATTGCCCACCGGCCTCACTGAGAGCTCCTTCAGCACCTGCTGACCATAAGCAGCAAGCTCCTCCGTCTTATTTTGAAAAACATAATTTTGGACGAACTGTGTAAAAAGCAGGCTCAATAGCAGGAAAGCCATGATCAGGATGCTGATATGGCTGATCAGGAGCTGATAGAAATATTTAATTTTCACCTGCGGCCTCCGATTCATCAAATTTATAGCCTATTCCCCATACCGTATGGATGAACGGCTGGGATGAGGTGCCGATTTTTTTGCGCAGGCGCTTGATGTGGACATCGACCGTCCTCTCATCCCCATAAAATTGATATCCCCACACCCTGTCCAGGAGCTGCTCCCTGGAAAAAACCTGCCGCGGGTTTTTGACAAAATAATAAAGCAGGTCAAATTCCTTTGGCGTAAGATTATTCAGGGGCTGGCCATTGTAGAGCACTTCTCTCGTATCCTTGCTGATCTTGAAAAACTGGCTTGAGATATAGTTTGCCTCCTCCTGCTTGGAGGAATCAGCCTGGTACCTTCTTGTTACAGCCTTGATCCTCGCCATGAGGGCAAGCGGGCTGAATGGCTTTGTCACATAGTCATCCGCTCCCATCTCAAGGCCCAGCACCTGGTCTGATTCACTGTCTTTCGCTGTCAGCATGATAATCGGAACTGTGCTCAATTCCCTGATTTTCCGGCAGAGTGTAACACCATCCATGATTGGCAGCATCCAATCGACGATGACGAGATCCCAGGATTCTTTATTGAATGCATCAAAGCCATCCTGGCCGCTGTGGACAAACTTGCCTGTATAGCCTTCTTTCATAAAAAACATTTCAAGCATCGAGCAGACACTTTCATTATCTTCAACTACCAATATTTTCATATTCAGACACCATCCCCGGACACACGCCCGTTAATATAATGAAGCTCTGTACCACATCAGTACAGATTCCCGCAGAATTTCTGATAAAACGATAGATAACAGGATGCTTTCTATGCTGAGCATCCTCCCTGCACTTCCGGGCTTTTATACTCATATTAAACCAAAAAATTCTCCATATCCAATTCCTCACCCTGTCCGGAATCTATTTCCTTCCATATGGTGCAGGAGAGCCACACTTGGAGAATGAATCAGAGTTGTTTCCAGCTTCGCCAATTAGATAATATATATATATTGCTGTAAAATCCTGCATCCCGCATTATGAACAAAAATATGTTACACTGAATACCATTAAGAACCCAGACTTTCAATTTTCTTTATTAAGCCCTTAAAATATAATTATATTAACACATTTTCAATGCTGAACTCCCACCTTCCAGAGATTTGGCACAGGGGCACCAGCGAAGGAACAGCCGACAGAACTTCCTTGCCACGCGACCAATATTTTTCGAAGAAGGTGGTCATAATGGAACAATACTCAGAACAGCTTACTGATGCCCTGCTGTCTGGAGACCAGGATAAAGCTTGGGAGATTATATATGGCCAGCACAAGAATTCAGCCAATACACTTGAAATCTTTGAAAAGCTGATTACCAAGTCCATGCAGCGTGTCGGCGAGCTTTGGCAGAATGATGATATCTCCGTTGCCGATGAACATTTAGCCACCACAACATGTGATTTTGTGCTTTCACGATACAGGCATCAGGTTTCCAGGGAAGTCCAGCCGAAAAAAGGAAGGAAAGCGATGTTTTTCTGCCTTGAAAATGAACAGCACTTTCTCGGCCTGAAGATGGCCGCCATCATCTTTGAAGAGAAAGGGTGGGAAACAAAGCTGCTTGGACCGAATGTTCCTTTAGAGAAAGGAACAGAGTCGGCAAAAGAGTGGCAGCCTGATGTAATAGGATTGTCCTTCACCATGATCAATCATGCCGAAAAGCTTTCCATTTATGTAAAAGAACTTGAAAACCTGACGCACTCGCCTGCGGTATTTGTCGGGGGACGTCTGCTCAAATATTACGATTTTACCAGCCATTGCTCCAGCAAAACAACGCTGCTGAAAGAGCTCATAGACATTGAGCAGTGGATTCCAACTTTACCTTTTGGAGAGAAATTGAATGCAAGATAATAAGCTATTGCCCCTGCCCTATTTTAAAATAAATGAAAAGCTTGATATCCTAGAAAGCTCTGCTGAGGCGGCCAGCTTGTTTCTGCCTGCCGGAAACCTGCTGGAGCTGATTGATGACGAAAGCGCAGAAAAAGCGAAAAATGTCCTCCTGAATAAAAAGAAAAAACAGACAGAGCTGAATATGAAAACCCACTCTTCCCCTTTTGCTTTAGTTAAAGTGCATATCAGCTGGGACGGGAATACTGCACAGCTTCTGCTCATTAAGGAGGATGATAAGATAAATATCCTTGCCGCCCAAGTGGAAAAGCACAGGCAGCGGCTTGCTGACACTAATCTCGACCTGCTTGAGAGCAAGGAAAGTGCTGAAAGATCGTATAGAAAGGTGCTTGAGCTTTCCAGTCCTTTCATCCATATTTCAGATGAACTTGTGCTCATCCCGCTCTTTGGAGAGCTCTCAGAACAGCTGATCAACCAGAATAAAGACCGGCTGCTAGACCGGCTGCATGATTCAAATGTGAATCGTATCCTGGTTGACTTCAACGGTGTCGGCAGCATCTCGCGTGACGGGCTGATTCTTTTCCAGCAGCTCCTTTCCCAGTTCACCCTGCTGGGTGCAGAATCCGTCCTGATAGGCATCAACCCGGAGCAGGCAAAAACCTTCCACAATCATTTCCCTGATCTTGAAGCCAAATATATAAATAGTCTGCATAAAGCTATAAAAAAAGGATTATAAGAGAAAATGAAGAGGAAGGCCTGAGTGAGGCCCTCCTCTTCACATCGCTGCTAACCTAGGAAATGGTGTGTTAACTTATGAAAAAACAGAAATCAAATGCCCGGACATGGCTGTCTACGCTTAGAAAAAGAAAAAAAATGACACAGGAAGAGATTGCTTCTAAAACCTTCATTGACAGGGCGTATTACGCACAGATTGAGAATGGCGACAGAAACCCCAGTGAAGAAATCAGACAAAAAATAGCGAGCATCCTTGACTTTCACCCTTCCACTTTCATTCTTGCAGATGAGAGTCCCTTCCGTTTTGCTATGGAGCAGGCGCCCATGGTCATCGCCCACTGCGATCTTGATTTAAGATATACCTGGCTCTTCAATCCTCATGCTGACTTTAGTTCAGAAGAGTCAATTGGGATGCGCGACGACGAACTTGCCGACAACAGCGCGACCCGGGCACTTATGCTGCTCAAGCAGAAAGTGATTGATACCGGATTGAATTTTCGTGAGGAGATTACATTTCCCCTCTCCGATGGAGAAATGACCTATGTCGTTTTTGCCCATCCTTTATTGGACAGTGAAGGCAAAATCATCGGTGCAGCCACAGCCTCCACAGGAATTTCCTCCACCGCGGACGCCGATACATAAGAAAAGCGCAAGCGCCTTGGAACGCAGACTATATAATCTCGTGGGACAGGCATCTGTCAGATAGGAATCGAAGTAAAAATATACACTTTTTATCAACTAACAAGGACGATGCTCAAAAAGCATCGTCCTTCTGTTTGCGGGCCCTTAAATCCACTCTGATATTTGTTCTACGGCAAGACGATTAGTTGGCCGCCCTGGCTTTGCTGCTTTTCCAACTGTGATCAGCATGATCGGGACATAACGGTCAGACACACTGAACTCTTCAATAAATGCCGGCACATTAAATCCGCCGATCGGGCATGTATCCAGGCCCTTTGCCTTTGCTGCCAGCATCAGCTGCATGGCCGCCAGTGAAGCATTGCTGAATGCTGCATCTCTGGCTTTGCCTTTATCCTTATATGCTCCCTCAACTTGCTTGATAAGAATTTGCTTGATTTCTTCCGACATAAGCCCGTCAGATACATCCTGGCTGAAAACCGATTCAGCGTTCTTATTGGCCTCCAGATCCCCCAGCACTGCAAAAACGGCTGAAGCCTCCACGATCTGCTGCTGGTTGTAAGCGATCGAAAGAAGTCGCTGCTGCGCTTCCTCACCATGGAAAACGAGAAATTTCCAATGCTGCAGATTCCATGCTGACGGAGCTTTTGCAGCCAATTCGATAAGCTCTTCAACTTCACCCTTTGTAAGCGTGCTTTCTGGATCATAATTTTTAACGGACCTGCGCCCGGCTGCTATTTCAAAAAAGTCTGCTGTCTGCTTTGCCATGAAGGTTCACTCCTAAAATAAAAATCCGAATAATACAATGTCGATATTATAATGAAAAAATATTTACCGTCAAGCAACTCCACTTCCGGCAGCTGCATAGGATAGCAAAAGAGGCCGCTCACAGCGGCCCCCTTACTTTATCCAGGAAGCATGCACCCTATTCCCATCAGGCAAGATAGACGAAATATGCCAAAAAGGCCGCGAAAAGCCCGTACATAATCGGGTGGATTTCTTTTCCTTTTTTCAGAGCAAGCATAGCGGCCGGATATAAAATGAAGCCTAATGCAATCCCGGTTGCAACACTAAAGGTTAGCGGCATCATCAGGATCGTTACAAACGCCGGGATGGCGATTTCAAGCCTGGTCCAGTTAATCAGCCGCACTTCGGATGCCATGAGGGCCCCCACAATGATAAGGGCCGGAGAGGTGACTTCAGCCGTAATGACACCGAGCAGCGGCGAGAAGAACAAAGCAATGGCAAAGCAGCCGGAAATGATGACAGAAGTGAATCCGGTTCTCCCCCCTGCCGCAATCCCTGAGCTGGATTCAATCATAGATGCGGTCGTGGAAGTTCCTAGGACAGAGCCAACAACCGTAGAAGCAGAATCAGCCAGAAGCGCCCGGCCAGCATTGGGGATTTCGTTATTTTTCATCAGTCCCGCCTGGCTCGCAATGGCAATCAGGGCTCCGGCGGTATCAAAGAAAGCGACGAACAGAAATGTGAAGATGACAGCAAGCATTTCCGGCGTAAACACCTGATCCAAATGCAGGAACACTTCCCCGAAGGTCGGACCGAGGCTTGGGATAGGCCCTACCACTTGCGTTGGAGACTCTATCACACCGAAAATCATACCGGCTGCAGCAGAAACGACCATTCCATAAAAGATTGCACCTTTTATGCCCTTTACAAGCAGGATGACAGTAAGGATAAAACAGAAAACTGCCAATAAAACTGCAGGTGATCTCAGATTGCCAATTGACACGAATGTTGCTTCATTTCCCACAACCAGTCCGGCATTTTTCAGCCCGATAAAGGCGATGAAGAAACCGATTCCTGCAGCGATGGCATGTTTCAGGTCGCCAGGAATTACATTGATGATTTTTTCGCGAATTTTCAGGAGGCTTAAGATAACAAACAGCACACCAGATACAAATACGCCTGTCAAGGCTGTCTGCCATGGAATCCCCATCCCGATGCATACAGAAAAAGTAAAGAACGAATTCAGTCCCATGCTTGGCGCTATTCCGATAGGATAATTGGCCAGCAGTCCGATCAGAAGCGAACCAATAATGGCAGAAAGGGCTGTAGCTGTGAAAACAGCTCCTTTGTCCATCCCCGATTGGCTCAGAATAATAGGATTGACGATCAGGATATAAGCCATAGATAAGAACGTAGTGATGCCGGCAACTGTCTCCTGTCTATATGTGGTGCCTCTTGAAATGAATTGAAAGAAATTGGACATTTGGCTCCTCCTGCAAGATTTATTTTTGAAGCTCTTTCTCTTAAGGCTTATTGTTATCCAGAAATGAAACAAAAAAAAGCCCCGCTTTTTACAAGCGAAGCCGCAGCGCAAATATACAGGAAGCCCCATAAAAAGTACGGGGAAAAGCAAACCTGTAGACAAGCTATTTACGGCAGCTTGGTAGAAACGTCCAGACCTTATTTCCGAACATATACAGTAATAAATATTTTATGAATATAATGTTGCCATTCTAACAAGCAGAGTCGGGAAGCGTCAATTTAAAAATAAATTCAGACTACTGATATCGTTTTCGGGGCTTCAGCCTTTTTCTGGTTGATTTTTACAGGCTCGCATTGCATATTCACTGTTAAACCTCGGGCAGAATGGGTAATTAAATGGTAAGGACTAAATAATATGAAAAGAAAGGAAGGTGCAGAATTTGATTATCGTCTACATCAGTTTAGCCATTATTGCCGGAGCTCTTATTTATCTCGGCATAAGCGCCTTTAAAATTTATAAGGATTCCAAGCCCGCTATTCAAAACCTGACAGAGACAGCGGCGAGGCTGCAGAAACAGACTGACAACATCAAAACCCAGACAGATGAGCTGACAGCCCACCAGAAGGAACTCCAGCACGATATCCAGATGAAAAAGGAAAAGGTCAATCATGTTGTCGTTCAGGCAAAGCAAACCCCCAAGCTGTTTAAAAAGCTTTGGACGAAGCGCATCCCTTATGTGAATAAGTTTAATTAAAGCAAAAAAAAGGAACCTCCTTGGTTCCTTTTTTTATGCTTCAGTTGAAGGAAGCGGCAGCCTTTTTCTTCGCCCGTACTGTAGGACTTACGCGCTCCCGGTGATAGATAGCATTGATCTCGCCGCCTACCACGAGTGCAAGTCCAGTGAGATAGAACCAGAGCATAAGCACGATGACTCCTCCGAGGCTTCCATAAGTCCCTGAGTAATTGGCAAAATTGCCGATATAGATGGACAGCCCAAGGGAGATCAGCTGCCAGATGACTGTTGCCGCAATGGCTCCCGGTATAACATGCTTGAAAGGATAATGTTTATTCGGCGCCAGCTTATATAGTACAGACAGCACAGCTGCTATGACTAATATAGCAACAACCCATCTCAGAACAGAAAAGAGGATCTGCATTTCATCCGGGACATCAATGAATGATTGGACAAGGTCCAGTATTACATTTCCGAACACCGGAAGAACCAGGGCAACGATCAGGGAAACAATCAGGCCGAGTGTGAGGCCGATTGAAATGAGCCTTGACTTGATGAAGGAGCGGGTCTCCTCGACATCAAATGCCTGGTTCATCGCCCGTATGAACGCCTGCATTCCGTTGGAGGCCGACCATAATGTACCGATGATACCGAAAGTCAGCAAGCCTCCGCTTGGCTTTGTCACTATGTTTACGACATTTTCTTCAAACACAGCTGCCGTTTCGGAAGGCATGACCGTCTGCAGAAAGGAAATAGCCTTTTGCGGATCAATATTCAGATAAGGAACGATGGACAGCAGCAGAATGAGGATCGGGAAAATTGAGAGCATATAATAATATGCCTGTTCAGCTGCGAGTCCTGTTGCCCTGTCATCTTTTATTTCCTTTCCCAGTTTTTTTAAATACGCGATCATTTTTTTCATTTGCTATTCATCAACTCCTGCCAGCCCATTTAATGGGGATAATGATTTATTGTCCTTTTCCCCCTAAAGCCGGCCGCTAACCGCCTAATTCTAATTTCCATCTTATTACCAGTAATACTGCAGGGCAAGACTGCATTTGCTTCTCCTGCCCTAAAGGCCAGGCATGCTGCCTGAAACCCGGACAATAGAAAACAATCCAGCCTGGTTTCAGGCTGGATTACTATACTTATTTAAAGATCAGGACCTTCCCGACTGTTCCGTCAGCACTTTCTCCTGTAACACGGAATTTCAGCCCTTCCTGAGGTACCTTGCGCCCCACATCTGTGAGCCCTGGGTTGCTGTAGTCAGAGCTGTCGTCGAATAACGGCGTTTGCTTTGTCTGGTTGTCCTTCAGGCTTAGCCCCTGGTTCAAATACTCAATCAGCATTTTACTTGATTTATTCAAACTGAAGGCTGCATCATGCATCTGGATGCGATTATTGGCAACTGAACCATCGTTCCACTTCAATGCGTGCTGGTCAGCATCCACAACACCCAGATACCCCTCGCCTGGATGAATGCCAGTCCAGTTGTCTGTGAAGGAATCATCGACATACCATACGACAAGGCCTTTATCATAGCTGATCAGGCTGTCGCCGCGGCGCACATGGGCAAGTCCTGCATCCACTCCATTATGAGATCTCCATTCAAGAAGATAGTAATGGTCTGAGTAGAATTTCCCCTGATCTTTAGTGAATCCTTCCAGCGAAAATGCGGAATCTCCTTCTGCATCATCCTTCAGGATTTCCTTCCCATCAGCTGTTACACTGATATCGTCTACATAGAATCCTGGCATTGTGGCAGCTACATCTGTATAGTAATGGAATTTAACCTCAATTTTCTTTCCTGCATACGCAGACAGATCAAAGCTGCCATCCTTCCAGCCATTAGAATTCCCTGTAATGCCAAAGCCCGGATTTTGATTATTCGGGTCTGTATCGGTTGTAAGATTGCCCTCGATAGAAACCCAATCCTCAGCACCCTGTTCACGAACCTGGATTGAAGCATAATCCCAATCTGTTTCAATATCATACCAGGCCTTGAAGGAAAGCTCTGCCTGGGAAACGCCGGTCAGGTCGATTGAAGCTGACATTGAATTATTCAGCTCATCACCGCTGCCGCTGAAATACTCATAAGAGCCGCTGGCCGGTGTATTGACGATATTTTCCTTTTGCGGAAGGTCGATTCTGACCGCGTCATTATTTTTCCCTTTGGTTACGCCCTCATCAAGGAGAACTTCCACTCCTTTGGAGGTGACGTCCTTAGATGAAATGGTTTCACCAGTAAGCCAGTTGCCCCCATGCCAATTCTGAAGCATCAGTTTCGCGTAGGCACTGAATCCTGTAGGCTCTGTACCAGGTACATCTCCTGCCCAGCTTCCGCTCGACATGATCGACCAATAGGCTACCGGCTCTCCCTGCCCTGTATACTGTGTGTCATACTCATCAGGCAGGCCGAGGTCATGTCCGTATTCGTGAGCAAAGACACCCGCAGCCCCGTCCTCAGGTTCAATCGTGTAGTCCCAAGCTCCCAATACACCGCCCCAGCGGTCGCTGTCCGATTTTGCACCTTTTACTGCAACCGGACCAGATCCAAGCTTTGAACGGTGGGACCAGATTGCATCCCCTCCAAGAGATCCTCCGCCTGCTTCTTCGCCGACGCCTGCATGGATGACCATAAGATGGTCGATAAGGCCGTCCGGCTCGTTATAAACGCCGTCTCCATCATAATCGTCACGGTCCCATTGATCATACTCAGTCAAGTTCACATTTGGATCCTGCGCCGCTTTATTCAATGCCTCCATCACAAGGCTTCTGGCAGCTTTATCATTACCGTCCGGTGCCGGCACATTCTCGCCGTAATATTTAGCAGGGTGATCGGCTGTATACCAGCCGGCAACCTTCCCATCCACCGTATAGCTTCCGCCGGACTGCTGTTCATAGTACTGCTTCATAGATACGAGGTTCTGGCCTGAAGGACCCTCATAGCCATCCTCTCCAAAGATCATATCCTGGAAATGTTCTAAAGGATAATCTTCATAGAACATATCAGATTCTTCTTTAGTGATGGAGCTGTGTTTATAATCCGGAAACTCTATGGCAAGGACAAGGACTTTATCTTCCCTTGTTTCACCATCATAATTTTCCTTTTCTACCGGATCTACATGGGCCTTTTTTGCTTGTCCCAGCTTATTGCCTTTTCCGTTCTTCAGTCCGTTTCCTGATTTCCCTTTCTCCTGCTGTTCAGAAACATCCAGCTCTTTTCCTACTTTTCCAGCTGGAATCTTTGCTGCATTTTCCGCTTTTGCCTTCAGGAATTTCTTTAGAGCCTTATCAGCTTCCGTATGAGTAGCATTTTTTGAAATTTTCCCCTGCTTTTTCAAAAGCTCTATTAATCTTTCATCATTGGCAATGCCTAAATCCGCCTGAGCTCCTGCATATGGGCTGGATACAGTATTATATGCCTGAGCTTTTTGGACAGGTCCAAATGCCCCTGCTGAAAATACGCTCAGCCCCATAGCTGCAGCCAGTACAGCGGAAGCAGCTTTCTTTCTTCTTTTCAACATGATAGCCCCCTCTAAGTATTCTGACAAGTCTTGAAGTCCAAATTGTCTAATAATGAGTATACTTTTATTTCGGGGCACGAACAATAGATCTTTAATACTATTATTTATATATTCATATAATTTAAAATACCTAAATTCCACATTTAAACATAGTTATTACAAGATATTCACTTTTTGATTAATAAAGGAAAATTATACTACTATTGTAAATTATAACCAAAAACTCCCCAAAAGGAGAGTTCAGTGATTATTCGCTAATTCAGGATTCCGGTTCATTGCAGCAATAAGAAGCACACCGCTTATCAGCAATAAAAAGCTTGTTACATAAAAAACCGAGGAAAACCCGAAATATCCGGAAAGGAAGCCGCCCAGGACCGGTCCGATGATATTGCCGAGGAAGCGGAGGCTTGTATTGTAGCCCAGCACCTCTCCCTGCATGCTGACAGGTGCTTCCTGGCGGATATAGGCAATCCTGACAGGAATGATGCCGCCAATGGCTATCCCCAGAAGGAAGCGGATGACAACAAGCTGCCAAATGTTAGTCACAAAAGCTCCTGGGAGATAAACGATGGCTGCCATAAACAGCAGAAACACCAGCACCTTCAGATACCCGGACTGATCCCCGATTTTCCCCCATTTTCTTGCCATGAGCAGATTGCCGAGACCGGCTGCTGAAAAGGCAATCCCCGAGAAGAAGGCAATGTTCTCATGGCCGTGAAGCTCGTTGACATACAGTGATAAAATCGGCTGAATGCTGAAGTGCGCAATCTGAATGAGCATGCTGATGAAAAGCACAGTCAAAAGGACCGGATTTGCTGCTATATGCTTGATGACCTCTTTGCTGGAGTAGCTCGTTTTGGATCCCTTTTTGAGATCAACCTTGAATTCCTTCGTAAAAATAACAAGTATTGCTGAGATAAAAATGGAAATCGAGGTCCATTGAAAGGTTGTCGCATACCCGAGCGAGTCAGCAAGGACCCCTCCGAGCATCGGGCCAAGCAGTGAACCGGTTATGCTTCCCGTCTGCAGGGTTCCCAATACCCTTCCAGCAATCCGCTGCGGCGTCTGGGTAGAAATAAACGCCTGGGAAAGGGAAATAAAGCCCGTAAACATCCCCATAAACAATCGGAGCATGAAAAGCTGCCATACGCTAGTGACATAGCCCATCATAAAGATAGAGACCGCCATGCCAAAGCCGGAGATAAGCAGGATTTTTTTTCGCCCGTATTTATCCCCGATCCTTCCCCAGATCGGCGAAAAGAGAAAAGCAGTGACAAAAGTAATTGCAAATGTCCATCCTGACCATTGCTGGACATATTCCTCTGAAAAGTCCCCGAAAGTTTCTATATATAAAGAGATAAATGGCAATACCATTGTCATGCTGGCTGCCACAAAAAAGTTGGCAAACCACATAATCATTAAATTTCTCTTTGCTGCCTGTTCCTGATTCATCCACTCCACTTCTTTCGTCTTTTGAATATTTCGTTATACTAAATATTATCATACCGAAATAATCTGATATTGGAAACAGATTTTCATATTATTTTCCACAATGTCTGAAAAACAAACAAAAGGACGCTGCAGCTGCAGCGCCCTTTCCAAAACTAAATCAGTTCAGCACCCATTTATCTTTAAGGAATAATGAACGGGAGATAATGAATACAAGGACAATGGAGACAGCCGTACTTGCAAGCGTCAGAAGGATATTCTCCATATTGACACTCCCGTGGAGCAGTTCATTGATCAGTGCATGGATGTTCACAAACGGGATCAAAAAGTGTTTCATAGTCAATTCATTGATGCCTACACCGCTCAGGAAAAGAGTCGGCACAATCGCAAGCATCATGATCGGTGAAATATAATTCTGGGCTTCCTTTACCGTCTTTGCAATGATGCTGACAACCATTTGCAGCGCACCCATGAATAAGGCGAACAGCAGGGTGATCACAACTGTCACGGCGATGATCGTGAAGGTATTGTCCCCGAACTCAAGTGCAGCCTTGAGTTTTTCGGTCAGGAAAATGGTTTCCAGTACAATTGCGGCTACTGATACAATGCCGGCGATCATGCCGATTGTGGAGATTGCGAGCCATTTAGCAAACAGAAGCTTAATTCTGCTGACCGGTGTCATCAGCAATGCTTCCATGGTCTTTCTGTCTTTCTCGCCTGCAAATAAGTCTGAAGCAGCAGGATATGCACCGGATGCGATTGCAATCGTAATGACCATTGGCAGGAAGCCGGCAAGTATCCCGACAGAAGCCGCATTTTCGTCTTCATTATTGATTTCACTTACCTGAACCACGATCGGCTGAGTAACTTGTGGATCGACGCCTGCAGCTGTCAATCTCTCTGAAACCAGTGTATCGCTGTAGGCATTCAAAGCGCCTTCAAGCTGTGACATCACATAAGCGGAGTTCTGGCTGAGAGAGTCACCTTTGATGACCGCGGTGCCTGGCTCCCCGCCTTCCGGATTATCAAAGAATTGACTGCCGAATTCAATGGCTGCATGCGCCTTCCCGTCTTTTACAGCCTTCCCGGGATTGGCATACTCGCTCACCTCAAGGTTTGGAATGCCTGACACAAGTTCCTTAGCTTCTTCGCCTGCAGTGTCGCTGATGGCAAGCGTATAGGTTTCTGAACCATCAGTCATCATTTTCTCATAAAACAAGGTAAGCCCCGTCAGCAGAAGGATCGGGAGCAGGACGCTCAGGAGCAATGTCCTCCGGTCCCTCAATATATCCTTCATTTCTTTTATATAAATATTACGAAGCATATTCGTTCCCCCTCACCAATTTTGATTCAAAAATATAATTCAAATCCGAGCTTCCCTCTTCACGGTATAAATCCTCGAGTCCGCCCTTATAGACCATTTCACCTTTATGGATCATGACCACTGAGTCGCAGAGCATCTTCACTTCTTCCATAATATGGCTGGAAAAGATGATTGTTTTCCCCTGCCTTTTAAGGGAGCTGACAAGCTGCCTGAATACATTTGAAGAAGTGATATCAAGGCCTGTTGTCGGTTCATCAAACAGAATGATTTCCGGATCATGGATCAGAGTCCTCGCAATGGCAACCTTTTGCCTCATCCCTTTCGAGAATCCGCCTACCTTTCTGTTCAGATAGTCTTTCATGCCAAACATCACTGCCAGCTCATCGATTCTAACCTTTGTTTCATGGCGGCCAAGACCATAAAGAGATGCAAAGTACTCCAGATTCTCCCTGGCCGTCAGGCGGTCATATAAGCCGGTTTCGCCGCCAAACAGAACGCCCATCCGCTTCTTCACCTCATCAGGCTGTTTAACGGTATCAAAGCCGCTGACTGAAACGGCGCCCTCGGTCGGCGTGTACAGTGTAGCAATCGTCCTCAGCAGTGTTGTCTTCCCTGCTCCATTTTCACCGAGGAGGCCGACCACCTGGCCTTCTCCTACTGAAAGTGATATATGCTTCAGTGCAGTGACATGCACTTTTTTATCCTTGAATCTTTTCGTTACTTCCTTGATCTCGATCATCTTTTTTTGCTCCTTTCCTGTTCTCTTTGTAGCTTAATCTTACCTGTCTGAACGCTTTACCGCTTCCATTCTGTCGCAAAAATGCCATTTCTTGTCGTGAAAAGGATGTTTTCTGTCCAATTGATGGTAAAATAGAATCGTAATTCATTGACGAGAGGCGAAACTATGATAAAAGTGGGACTGGTTGATGACCGGCCGATAGATTTAGACAAACTGTATGGAATCCTGTCCAGCATGGAAGGGGCAGAGATTGTTTTCTCAACTACCTCTGCAGAGGAAGCTTACGAACGGGTCAAAAGAGAGGAAATTGACCTCCTGATCGCGGATATTGAAATGCCTGGCCTTTCGGGATACGAACTGGCCGATATTATCCATACATACGCCCTGAATATTGCCGTCATCTTTGTGACAGGCACGAGCGGCTACGCGGTCCATGCCTTTGAACTGAATGTCCATGATTATATTATGAAGCCATTCACAAAAGACAGGCTTGAAAAAGCTGTCCTCCGATATATTGAAAAAAACCGGACACCGGAAATTTCCGGCCGGCTGTTTCTCAGGCAAAAAAGCGATATCCATATCATCCAGAAAAAAGATATTATCTTTATTGAACGTTCCGGACGTTCCACCACGATACATACAAAAATGGAACCTATCAAGACTTACCAGACTTTGAATGAGCTTGAAGGCGAGCTCAGGGAAAGAGATTTTATCCGCTCGCACCGTTCGTTCATTATTAATATCCATTATGTAAAGAACTTTTCTTTGTATGCGAAAAACTCCTATGTTGTTTTTTTTGATGGAACGTCAGAGAAGGCAATGATTACAAAAGAGAAGATAGATTATTTGCAGGACCACTATTTTTAACAGGCCTATGCCTTTATTTTAGTTAAAAAGGGGAAGATGGATTTTGCGCTCACAGATAAACAGCTCAGCGCCTGCCGTCCTTTATTCGGTGCTTTTATCCGCTGCCGGGGGAGGCTACTTTATACTCCTGGCACCGCAGTGGAAGCCGGTGATGACAGGCGCCTTGGCATTCCTGGTTTTTTCGGCCGCTCTTTTCCTATCGGCAAAACTGAACTCCTCCAGCCTCCATTCAGGCCTGGGAGCCTTCTTTTTGATTGTTCAGATGCTTATATTTCTGGCTGCAGCCCTGTCCGGCTCAAAGGCTTCTTTTGCAGCTGCAGCAGGAGCAGCAGTGCTGGCAGAAACAGCCAGATGGTACAGCGGGAAGATCATTGATTCCTCGGTTGGACGCCTTGCGGAAAAGGAGATGGAGGTACAGCAGCTAAATGATACCTTCCTCGCTGTCCGCAAGCAGCGGCATGATTTCCTGAAGCATGTCTCAGCTGTCCAGTATATGCTGGACAAAGAGCAATTCAGCGAAGCAAAAGTATATTTCGGAGGGCTCCTTTCCGGATACGAACAAGTGAATCTGGCCATCAAAGGGGAAAGCGGCCCTGTTGCCGGTGTGCTCCACCATATGCAAAAGAAGGCTGCTGCAGAAGGTATAAGCATCCACTACGATTTGGAGCTTCCCCTTTCTTCTCTCCCCATGAAAGATGAGGATATCGCAGCATTGGCCGGCAATATTCTGTCAAACAGCGTTGAGGCGGCAGCTGCCTATAAAGCTTCCGGCTTTGAAGAAGCATATGCAAGGCTCCAGTTTTACAAAAAAAGCGGTCTTATGATTTTGACCTGCTCCAATAGCACACTGCCTGTCCCACAGTCTATCATAGACTCCTTGTTTGAAAGATTCGGGATGTCTAATAAAGAGGGAGACCATGAAGGGCTTGGCACGAAGATCATCAAAGATATTGTTCTTTCTTATAATGGCTTCCTGGACTATACCCATAAAGGGCATTCTTTTGAAGTTAAAATAAAGATTCCGCATATTTCCTAGCCCGCAAGAAAACCCCCATTATCACAATGGGGGTTTTTCTTGATTATTTATGGCAGCAGGCCAGCGCCTTCCCGGCACATTTTTTATTGGACAATGTGAATCCATCCACTTGAAAGCCATTTTTTTGAAGCAGACGAATTCCCATATTCCGCTCAAGCGGGGAAGCGCAGATAAGGTGAATCTTTCTTGCAGGAATGTCGCCGAGGTTTCGGGCAATATAAGGGACAGGAAGATTCACAGCACCGGGGATACGTTCTTCATAGCCCTCATTATAATCCCTGATATCAAGGATTACATGCTCCCCGGGAATTTCATCCACCCTGCGGCAAGGCACCTTATAGACTGGAACATAACGATTGTAAAAAGGAATCGCTGCCAAAAACAGAAAAATGATCAGCATATATATCATCTTTTTTGTACCTCATTGAAGTTAGTAATATTTTCCGGAATTTCACATTCTATTGGTATATCGGCACTTCGATCATATACGCCTTCAGGTATAAAATCAACTCAAATGTCTGCGGTTGCCTGTACTTTTTTCTTCATGAAAAAAGCCGGTTCAGCCCGGCTTTTTCAGATGATCATAAAATCTGTTTTCACCCTTCAAATATCGTTCATTTACCCTAGCCCAGAAAACAGTTTTTTACTTTCCTTTTACGCTGCCATGCTGCGGCAGATTTCAGCACATTTTAAGCAGGCATCCGCACATCGCTGGCAATGCTCGTGTTCGTGCTTTTTGCACTCTTCTCCGCATGCCTCGCAAATATCGGCACAGACAGCGCAGATCTGTTTCACAAAGGGGCTGTCTGATTGCATTGCCTTCGCCGCAAATGCACAAAAATCTGCACACTCGCGGTCAAGCCTGATGCAGCGGGCCATCATCTTAACATCCTCTTCCTTCAGACAGGCGTCAAAGCACATATTGCACGCATCCATACATTCAAGACAGGCCTGTATACATTCTTCATAAACTGAGTTTGCCAATTGAATCCCTCCATTTTCTTTTTTCTACTGAACTGTTACCACTAAAAATAGAAATAAAACAAACAGGCAGCCATTATTGGCTGCCTGGAACTCATCACCGTCTGTTCAGTTCTTCCTCGGATAAGATGCCCATGCTCTTTACATGCGCCCTAGCTTCTTCATCTCCAAGCTGGTAGATCAGTGCATATGCCTGTTCAATCGTGGCATCATATTCATCATTCTGAGGATCTTTATGATATTCAAGGAAAGGAATATGCGAGCGTACGAATGTTTTTAAATCCGCATTATAGTTGATATTCAAATATTTTGCCAGCTGGTGAATTTCCTCGTCATCTGCAAAGACCCTGAATTGCCAGTCCTCTCCTTCTGCTTTTCCCGGATGGATTTGGCCATTCTCGATATCAATATAATAATCTTTCTTCTCTTCCATCATCTCAACTCCTGGCTTTTTTTATGCCTTTACCACACAGAAAGCCATGGCTAAACCAGAGTATGCCCATTCCTGTCAGCAGCTGCGCCGTTTCAATAACCTTTTATACAGAAAAGCTGCCCCATTTAATACAGGTTCAGGGAACCTTTTTGGAAACAAAGGCTTGAAATAGAACTTGCAGAAAAAATATTTAAGGTCTCCCCATTGTCTGCAAATGCTGGCCTGCCTGAATCTTGCTACATCGATCAGCATGATTTCCCCAGCTGCCGTAATAAACAGATTTCTGAGATGGATGTCAGAAGGATTCAGCCCTTTAGCACGGGCAAGCTCAAGCGCCGCATCCACTCTTGCAATATCGTCCGGAGTGATTTTGGTTCCGTTTGTAAGGCATTCAAAAAAAGTTTGCCCTTCAATATAGTCAATGACAATATAGTTATCCCCTCTTTCATGCAAACGCGGATAAAACACGCTCCCCTCGAGCTGCCCGTAAATCTCAGCCTCCTCCAGGGCAATATGGCTGAAAGCCGGGGCAAATACCTTCAATGCCATTTCTGTTCCGGCAATCCTGAAAACGGCTGCACTCCTGCCCGTTCCTGCATGAAGGAGGGCTTTATCTTTTTCTATATATCTGATTGGATTTTCGGCGATAAGGACGCTTTCAGCGAGCCTTTCATACTTTTTCTGAGGCATAGAAGTTCCTCCTCCTGTTTTACAGTCTCTGCAAATGGCAGAGACTGCCCCTCCTAGTAAAGATGTATTCCCGAACCTCTCTCAATAGTCTTGCTGATGCTAGACATCGCATTCCAACGACAAAAAAAGGCATCATGACCGTCTGCAGGGTCATAATGCCTCTATAAATAAAAGAGACCCACACCAAACAAACGTGGTAAAGGTCTCGCAAACAATCCATGATTGCCAGCATAGCCGGGGCAACCTGCCCGTATTGACGGCCATGCTTATCTGCTACTCCCCTTTAAAAAAAGGAAATCAATTATATAGACTTATTTTACAAAAGAAGGCTGTTTAAGTCAAACAGCCTCCACATCCCATCTATTAATGGCAATGCGGGCAGTGCTTACGGTTCAGCCAGTGAGGCATGAAGCCTTCTTCTTTCATTTTTTCGTGCCTTTTTTCCAGATGCTTCACCATTTCCTGTGCCTGTTCAGCAGTGATGGCACCAAACTCCGCATACTTCATGATTACTTTTTTCCTTGCCTCCAGGACATCCGCCTGGAGCGCTTCTATTTCCTTCACCTGCGCCTCAGTCAGCTGCTTCCGCTGTTCGCTGTCCGTACCTTCTGCCTGTACCATTCCAGCAGCCTGCCCAAGAAAAAGTACGCATAGAAGCACGATGCTAAGCTTTTTCAACATGATCTTCACTCCTTTTTATGTTTGGATATATTTTTACCTCTAATAAACAAATCCATGAATGGAAAAAATTAGAGTAAATCTTTCAATCCTCTTATCTTTTTGTAAAGCTTATGTAAAGGTACTTAAATTCCATTCAGATATTGTTATATTTTCAATATCGGAACCCGATATTGTATTTCGATATTATGATAGGAGCTGGGAAAGTGGAAGAAAAAATTCTGCGCAAATTATTCTTGGGCTTTATCCAGATCCATATCCTCCACCACGCCCTGGAAGAACCGATTTATGGGGCATGGATGCCGGAAGAGCTGAAAGAGCATGGCTACTCGATAAGCTCCGGCACATTGTATCCCATCCTTCACGGGATGGAATCAGATGGCCTGCTAATGAAGGAAAACCGGAACGTCGATGGCAAAATCCGAAAGTACTATGCGGCTACCCCAAAAGGGCAGACTGTTTTGGAAGAGGCCCGGAAAAAGGCTTATGAGCTTTTTAAAGAAATCAAGGATTAAATTAACGAAAGGAGAGACGAAAAGATGAATACAGAAAGAAAATATACCATTCATACTTTTATTGAAATTCTGCTTGTTTCGGCCAAGCTTGGCCTGACATCTTTTGGCGGGCCCATTGCCCACTTGGGCTATTTTCATGAAGAGTATGTCAGAAGGCGGAAGTGGATGGATGAGCAAAGCTATGCTGATCTTGTAGCTCTTTGCCAGTTCCTACCTGGCCCTGCAAGCAGCCAGGTAGGCATGGGGATCGGCTTTGCCAGAGGAGGCCTGATCGGCGGTTTTCTTGCCTTCTTAGGCTTTACCCTTCCTTCCGTTATAGCACTCATTTTCTTTGCACTCATCATGGATGGCCTGGACGCAGCTGATTCCGGGTGGATCCATGGTTTGAAAATTGTAGCCACTGCTGTGGTGGCGCATGCCATCATGGGCATGGCGTCAAAGCTTGCACCTGATCTGAAGAGGAAGGCCATTGTCCTTCTTGCCCTGACAGCAGCCTTATTGTGGCAAACTGCCATTTCCCAGATTTCGATTATCTTAGCTGCGGGGATTGCCGGTTTTGTCCTTTATAGAAACCACTCGCAGGAAGAAAAAGCACCAATGCCATTTCCGATTTCAAAAAAGACAGGCGCAGCGGCACTGGCATTATTTTTCGGCCTCCTCATTATACTTCCGATTCTGCGGGAAGCCACTTCTTTAAACTGGATTGCTATGTTTGACAGCTTTTACCGATCCGGCTCACTCGTATTTGGCGGCGGTCATGTTGTCCTTCCCCTCCTTGAGCGGGAGTTTGTGCCGGGCGGCTGGCTGACAGAAGAAGCCTTTCTTGCCGGCTATGGTGCTGCTCAGGCGGTGCCTGGCCCGCTCTTCACCTTTGCTTCTTATATCGGGGCCGTAATCAGCGGCTGGCAGGGCGGTCTCCTGGCTACTGCAGCTATTTTCCTCCCCGCCTTTTTATTGATTGCCGGCGCACTGCCATTCTGGGCCAGGCTGCGCAGCAACCCAAAGGCTGCCAGTGTATTGATGGGGGTCAATGCGGCAGTGGTAGGCATCCTGATCGCTGCCTTCTATAACCCAATCTGGACGAGCTCCATCCTGGAGCCGGCAGACTTTGCATTTGCAAGCATCCTTTTTGCCATGCTTGCCTACTGGAAGCTGCCTCCATGGATTGTCGTACTAACCGGGGCAGGCGGCGGTGCTTTATTAGGGCTTCTCTAGGTCCAATTCTTCAGTTGAATAGAAAAAGAGGCAGCGGTGGATTCCCGCTGCCTCTTCAATCTGCTTATTCAGCACCTGCTGTTTACTTTTTTCCTCTTCTCTTCAGCTTCATTAAGCTTTCGTACACAATCGGCACAATCAGCAATGTAAGAAGCGTGGAGCTAGTGAGTCCGCCTATTACGGTCACACCGAGTCCTTTGGAAATCAGGCCGCTTCCTTCAAGACCGACTGCCAGCGGAGCCAAAGCCCCGATCGTTGCGATGGCTGTCATCAGGATTGGACGAAGCCTTGTACCGGCTGCTTCCAGAAGCGCTTCCCGTGTTGACAGGCCTTCCTGTTCTTTATGGATGACCCGGTCAATCAGAACGATTGCATTGGTCACAACAATTCCGATCAGCATCAATGCCCCGATCATTGCAGATACGCTCAAGGTCTCACCGGCAATCAATAGTCCGACAAGAGCTCCGATGATCGTGAACGGCAATGAGAACAGAATGGCAAATGGCGCAAGCCCGCCGCCAAAAGTGATGACCAGAACGAGATATACGATCGCAATGGCAGCAAGCATCGCAAGCCCAAGCTGTGTAAAGGATTCATTGATATCCTCCGTTACACCGCCCATTGAAATCTCAACATTAGAAGGCAAATCAAGCTTATCAGCTTCCGCATTCACATCCGCAGAAACTTTTGCAACATCCTTCGCTGTAATCTCTCCGCTGACATCAGCGTAAATCCGGCCGTCCTGTCTTGTAATCGTATCGGAAGTCGTTCCTTCCTGAATTTCGACCACATCTTTGATCGGCACCTCAATTCCCAGTGGAGACTGAATCGTTTGGTCTGTAAGATCATCGATATTCTGGTAGGATTCTGCTTCCATTTCAACATATACGTTGACTTCTTCGTTATCATAATCGATCGTCGTCAGCACCTGGCGCTGGCCTGTGTTGGAAAGGCCCATGCCGATCTGTGCTGCAGACAGTCCCAGGCTGCTCAATTTCTCCTGGTCAGCCACAAGTGTGTACTCGTCATACGTATCTGAGATGCTTGTTTTAACATTTGTCAAAGAATCATTATCTTTAAAGATGCCTTCAAGTTCGGAGATGACCGGCTCAATATCATCCATGCTGTCTCCGTATACCTGCATGGAAAGCGCGCTGCTTGCGCCCATACCGGAGAAATCCTGGCTTGCCCATTCTCCTTTATCAGCCGTACCTTTCAGCTCTTCAATTACATCCTCTTTTTCTTTATCAAAATTCTCTTTGCTATCTTCATATTCTACAAAGAACATAGCGGAATTGGACTGGCCGGGGTTCATCGGATTTTCTCCGCCCACAGAGAACTGCAGATTTTTCACTCCGTCCCTGTCGAGAAGCATTTCTTCTGCCCGGCCGGCAATTTCCTCTACCTCTTCAAGTGTCTGGCCCGGCTCCGGTTTATATGTTGCAATCACCATTTTCTGCTCATCGGCAGGCAGGAAAGAGACACCGATTACGGGTACAAGGAATAGGCTTCCGACCAGCATCAGTATGGCAATTCCCGAGGTAATGATTTTGTGGTTCAATGCCCAGTTAAGGACCTTCCGGTAGCCTGAAGCAAGCTTGCCGGGCTTTTCTTCATCCAGATGCTGATGCTTGGCCGGCAATCCGTTCTTAAAGAACGTGTGGGCCATCATCGGCACAATCGTAATCGCTACAAGAAGCGATGCAAGCAAGGCAAATACAACGGTAAGGGCGAACGGAAGGAACAACTCCCCAACCGTACCTTTAACCAATCCAAGCGGGAGGAATACCGCAATGGTTACAATGGTTGAAGACAGGATCGGCATAAACATTTCCTTCGTTGCCGAAACAATCAATTCCCGTCCTGACAGCTCTTCACCTTTAAGGCTCATCCGGCGGAAAATATTTTCAATGACGACGATTGAATCATCGATTACACGGCCGATGGCCACAGTCATTGCACCCAAAGTCATAATGTTCAGCGTGATATCCATCTGTTTCAGCAGAAGTATCGCAATAAGCAGCGACAATGGAATTGAAATGACCGATATGATCGTCGTCCTGAAATTGCGCAGGAACAGAAGAATGATGATCATTGCAAAAATTGCCCCAAATACGGCTTTGCTCAGCATCGTCTCAACAGATTCTTCGATCGGCTCTCCCTGGTCAAAGATCGGCGTTACCTTCAAGCCATCAATGTCTTTTTCAAGCTCTGAAAGCTGGGCCTTTACATCATTGACAACTTCAACCGTATTGGCATCGGCCGCTTTAACAATCTGTACGCCGATTGATGTTTCGCCATTTGTCCTTGAAATCGATTCGGCTTTGCCGACCACTTCAATAGTGGCGATATCCTGAAGCTCCACAGTCGGAATTCCCGCTGCTGCACCAGCCTGTGCCTGGCCTGCGCCCTGCTGTGCACCTGCACCCGGTGCAGCACCCTGCTGCTGTCCTGCAGCCTGCTGGCCGCTTTCAGCCGGAGCACCTTGGGCCTGCTGGCCGGCTCCCTGCGGAACAGCCGGAATCTTCAGCTGTTTTAAGTCATCTATTGTAGAGATATTTCCATCAATAACAACCGACTTTTCAGTGTTTTCAAATGTATACAATCCCAGCGGGAAAGAAACATCAGAACCTTTGATGATGTTCTTGACTGTTTCTTCATCCAGTCCATACTCTGCCATCTTTTCCTGGTCAAACGTGAGCTGGGCTTCCTGAAGCTGCTGACCTGATATCTGGACAGAGGAAACTCCATCTAACCCTTCGAGCTCAGGCACAATCTGCTCCTCGGCCATTTTTGTCAGCTCAGGCAAAGATTTTTTCTCATCAGAGATGCTCAGGGACATGATTGGGAAGGCATCCAGGCTGAGGCGGGAAACACCCGGCTCCTGGACACCGTCTGGAAATTCAATGCTGTCCAGCGCTTCCTTCACTTCTTCCTGTGCTTTATCCATATCTTTGTCAAAATTGTATTGAATCTGAACCGATGAAGCATTCTGGAATGAAGAAGAGCTTACGACTGACACTCCTTCAAGATTTTGGACCCTCTTTTCAATCGGTTCTGAAATTTCATCTGCTACTTGTTCCGGAGTGGCACCCGGATAAACCGTCATCACCGAAACAAGCGGTGTCGAAATGCTCGGGATGGTTTCCATTTTCATGTTCAGCCCGGAATACAAGCCTGCTGCCGTAATAATAATCGTCAGAAGCCAGACAGCAAATTTGTTTTTCAGGGAAAACTGGATAATGCTTTTCATACGTCCTCTCCTTGCTATAATTGATTTAAATAACTTTTTGTATTATGATGTGACTGACTGGTCACTCCAGTGCCTAGCATAACTGACTGACCGGTCATACGTCAAGTTTTACCATAGGTTAAAAATGTGGCGATATTGTGACTAGCAGCAGGACGCTGCAGTTTTTATAAACGGCTTAAAGAAACCCAGACAGGGAGGTTGCTATCATTGAAGGAAAAAGAAAAACTGATACTTGATTCCGCTAAAAAACTATTTGCCAAAAAGGGCTTCAGCTCAACCTCCATCCAGGAAATCGTCCATGATACAGGTATATCAAAGGGAGCCTTCTATCTTTATTTCAAGTCAAAGGAAGAACTCCTCCATGCTATTTTCAACAATAGCTTCGATGAATTGCATGCAGAAATTTTTGTGTTTGAAAACAGGGACCTGGAGCCCCGCGAGAAATTCATCAGCCAGCTGAGTTCTCTTTTCAATACATTTGCCACGCATAAAGACTTTATGATCATGCTTACCCGTGAGCAGGCGCTGCCAAGGGATGAAGCACTAAAGGAACTTATATTCGCACGGATCATAGAGGTGCATCAATTTTACAGAAATGGCCTGTCTTCCATCTATGGTGAGAAAATCACTCCATATCTATGGGATCTCTCCATGATGATTGAAGGCATGTTCCATCCATTCTTTAAGATTCTCATGCATGATCCTGAAAACTTTAAAGCAGATGGGGTTGCTGAGTATATCATGCGAAGGATGGACAGCATTGTCGGCGGCATCCTCGAGGAAGAGCCGATCATCTCTGAGGAAAAAAATGCGGCTCTGCTGGAAGCAGCAAAAGAAATGCTTGCCGGGCACAGGGGTAATTTAAATTCGGCTGTGAAAAGCATGAAAAAGGAAGCGTTGTCAGGAAGGCATAAAGAAGATCTGGCAGTGTCCATGGAAGTGCTGGAAGCGGAAATTATGAGCAGCAGCCCTAGGGTCCCGGTCATCCAGGGCATGCTGTCCAACTTCAAAGGAATCCAAGAATTTACTTCCTATATTTCTGTGATTGCAGAGCATTTTCATATAAAATTGTGATGGTTCGGATCAGGCAGGGAGGGCTGTGTAAGAGCATTGCCAGATATACCTCACAGACACCGAACAGGCTTAATACAAAAAAAGGCAGGAAAATGCATCAATGACGCATCTCCCTGCCTTTATACTTTTTCTTTATCCTTCTCGTAAACGGACTCCTGGAATTCCTTCCATTGCCTCAGCTGTTCAGAATACATTCCAAACTCTTTTTTATTCCTGCAGTCCAGCGACTGATTGACTTTGTAGCTCAAATGGTTGATCTTTAATGCCAGGTCAAAGAAGGAGCACATCTTTCCGGTCAGATAATAATCTTCCAAGTCGGAAATAGACATATATACCTGCCGCTCTCCATTAATATCTATTAAAAAGAACCATCCCAGAAGGTCAACATACTTTCTCTCACACGTGATGGCCAAGACATCGCCCTTTTTCAGATCGAGCGGGCCGGAGGCATTAGCCGCGCAGCACGCCCTGCAGACAGGATATTCATGCCTGAAAGCTTCCAATACCGCAAACTGATGATTCAATACCAGTCCCTCCTATCAATGATTTTAAAATTATGTACTAAAGCGGGACTGCAGAGGGGTTTTGGCAAGTCAGCCCCGCTTTAAGTGATATTGATTATCAATATCATTGAGTTCATTATAATTGATATTGATTCTCAATGTCAATCGAGTAATTAACATTTTTTAGATTTCCCTTGAATAGCTTCCATCAAAACAGAAAAGCCGCACCCCTAAAAGGATGCGGCTTTCAATGGACCTGACGGGATTTCAACCCGCAAAATGCACAGTTTTTTTCACTGGAAAAAACCGGCTGCTCTTTGCATTGAGCTACAGGCACCATGCTATTATATTTTCCAATTTAAAAAACTTTATACGAACAAAAGCGCAAGCGCCTTAATCACCCTTAAGGAACGCAGACTAAGACCGCCACGTCCTATGGCAACGCCTGCATGACCAGCTTCCTGGGGGCCTCAAGCCAAACCTTCAGGAAAGGCGTTCTTTGCCTTTTTGGGAGGTTTGGCTTATGACCTCGGCGCATCTGCTGGACGTGGATCAAGAATTGAGAATTATCCAAAAGTCTTTCAATTTAAAATTCCTTAACTATAAGAAGAATGCCGCGGCAAACGCGGCACCCCCTGGATGATTATTTTATGAAAAACAGAAGCCCGGAAAAAGGACGTTTTTTCTTGTCCGTCACTTTTATTTTGTCTGCCAGGATCTTTTCCTGGTTTTCTTCAATCCACTTTTTGACTTCCACTTTATTTTCGCATGTTGTATGATACATTTCACCGCGTTTTCCTGAAGCGTTAATGACGTATCTGCAGCGTGTATTCACCATGCAAAACCACCCTAACAATGATTTTTTCACTCATTATAGCAGGTTCTTAAAATAATGCATCCATCTTTTATCCTGCCTTTTCCCTGTTGATTTATAGATGATTTCCCAGCATTTTTAAAGGCAAAATCTTCTACTGGCCCTGATTGAGGGTTTCGCTCCAATCAAGGATGGCGTCACCTTCCAGATATCTTTCGGCGTCAAGGGCTGCCATGCAGCCGGTTCCTGCCGCCGTGATTGCCTGACGGTACCTTTTATCCTGGACATCTCCGCAGGCAAACACTCCTTTGATATTGGTCTCTGTCGTGCCCGGCTTCACAGTGATATAGCCAGACTCATCCAGGTCGATCTGGCTGCCGAGGAATCCTGTATTGGGCCTGTGGCCAATCGCAACAAAGATGCCATCCGTTTCAAGGATTTCTTCTTCGCCCGTTTCATTATTCAGCACTTTAAGGCCGGTTACCTTATCAGATTCTGAAAGGATCTCCACAGGAGTCCTGTTCAGCTTCCAGCTGATTTTCTGATTTTCTCTTGCCCTGTTCTGCATAATCTTTGAAGCCCGAAGCTCATCCCTGCGGTGGACAACGGTCACATTATCAGCAAATTTAGTGAGGAAGTTGGCTTCTTCCATCGCAGAATCCCCGCCGCCGATGATCAGGACTTTTTTTCCGCGGAAAAAGAACCCGTCACAAGTGGCACAGGTGCTGACTCCCTTGCCGATATTATCTTTCTCGCCCGGGATGTTCATAAGCTTTGCAGAGGCGCCCGTTGAAAGAATGACTGATTCTGCTTCTATTTCTCCAATCCCGTCAGCCTTCATCCGGAACGGCTTTTTTGAGAAATCAGCTTCTGTCACCCATCCTCTCTTAAAGACAGCGCCAAAGCGTTCAGCCTGCTTTCTCATATTTTCCATCAGCTCAGGACCCATGATTCCATCAGTGAAACCCGGGAAGTTCTCAACCTCTGTCGTCAGTGTCAGCTGTCCTCCAGGCTGATCGCCCTCAATGATTACCGGACTCATATTGGCACGGGCCAAATAGATCGCTGCAGTCAGGCCGGCCGGTCCGGTTCCCAAAATTACTACCTTTTCCATATGATCAACCTCCAATAACAGTTTCTATTTCATTCGTACCCTTTTAAGCCTTTTTTATAACAGAATCCTCCAACTGGCCAGGTGCAACTATTTCTGCAAAAAAAGGAAGCTTCCCTCATGACTTGGGAAGCTTCCTGCAGTTCTATTTGTCCTTTATCCTTAAAAGCCGCAGCCCATTCAGCGTAACGATCAATGTTGCGCCCATATCAGCAAAGATGGCGATCCATAAAGTAAGCCAGCCGGGAATGACGAGCAGCAGGGCCACGAGCTTTATGCCCACCGAGAATGTTATATTCTGCTTAATGATCGTCATTGCTTTTCTGCTCAGCAGAACCGTGAACGGCAGCTTCCCAAGGTCATCAGCCATCAATGCAATATCCGCTGTTTCAAGAGCTGTATCCGTACCAGCGCCTCCCATGGCAATCCCTACTGTTGAAGCAGCCAGTGCAGGTGCATCATTCACACCGTCACCAACCATGCCGGCACGGTGATATTTCTCCCGCAATTCTTTGATATAGGAGAGTTTGTCTGCAGGCAGCAGTTCGGCTTTGATGTCTGTTACTCCCGCTTGGTCTCCAATAGCTTTCGCCGTTCCAAGATTATCACCTGTCAGCATTACAGTCTTCTCAATTCCTAATGAGTGCAGCTTTTGAATGACATCCCTGCTATTTTCCCTTAGAACATCCGCTACAGCAATCACTCCCAGAATTCCAGCTGGTGTTCCTGCTGCCATCACTGTCTTGCCTTGATTTTGCAGACGCAGGATCATCACTCTTAATTCATCAGGAATTCCATTCAGCAGTACTTCATCAAAAAGATTTGGACTGCCGACATAGTAGGTTTCACCATATAATCTGCCTTTAATTCCCTTTCCCGTGACGGAGGCAAAGTCCTCCACTTCAATGTTTTTGTAGTCCAGCCCTTCTTGCTCTGCTTTTTTCATGATGGCTGATGCCAATGGATGCTGTGAGCCATTCTCCAGGGCAGCTACAACAGAAAGCAGCTGTTTGGATTCAGTCCCGGGAGAGGGTATATAATCCGTGACAACGGGAGTTCCTTTTGTAAGGGTCCCTGTTTTATCAAAGGCAAGAGCCTTAATGGCCCCCATCTCTTCCAGGTGGATCCCGCCTTTGATCAGTACGCCATTTTTAGCAGCATTCCCAATCGCCGTCACGATGGCAACCGGAGTTGAAATGACCAGGGCACACGGACAGCCAACCACCAGCACAGCCAGTCCCTGGTAGATCCATTCGCTCCAGTCAGCACCAAAAAATAGAGGCGGTACAACTGCCGCACCAAATGCCACTAGTATAATAATGGGTGTGTAGTACTTTGCAAATCTGTCGACAAATGCCTGTGAAGGGGCCCTTTCAGCCTGTGCCTCTTCTACAAGATGAATGATTTTCGCAATTGTCGTATCTTCTGCCCGTTTTGTGACTTGAACTTCAAGGACACCTTCTTCGTTCAACGTTCCAGCGAATACTTCATCCCCAATGCTTTTTGAAACGGGGACAGATTCACCTGTGATCGCCGCCTGGTTAACGGAAGAAAAGCCTTTAGCCACGTTTCCATCCATCGCAATTTTCTGTCCTGGCTTTATAATCATAATATCTCCCGGCTGTATGTCTTCCACTTCAACCAACAGTTCCTGATTTCCCCTGCGGATCAGCGCTTCCTTAGGGGCAATATCCATCAGTGTCCGGATCGATTGCCGGGCTTTATCCATGGAATAAGTCTCAAGGGCTTCACTGATGGCAAATAATATGACAACAGTCGCCCCTTCCCCCCATTCACCTATAAAAGCTGCCCCAATGACCGCTATGGTCATCAGCGTCCTCATATCAAACTGGAGGCGGAAGAGATTTTTTAAGCCGGTTATAAAAAGGCGCCAGCCTCCCACTGCTATCGATGCACCGTACGCAAGGACAGAGGACAGGCTTCCCTCGCCATTCACCTGTCCAGCTGCCCACCCTATAATCAACAGGAGAAAGGATGCAAAAACATAAGAATGCTTTTGCCAAAAAGGCTCTTTCTTTTCTTCAAACCGCTGATCCTCAGGAATGATCCGCAGGTTTTCAAAGGCACCGGCCTTTTCCAGTTCCATAATCGTGGCGTCTCCGTATACAGTCAGTTTTGAAGCGCCAAAGTTTACATTTGCATTAGAAACACCATCCAGGTGTTTTACGTTCTTTTCGAACTTAGCGGCACAGCCTGCTCAGGAAAAGCCCTGCACTCTATAGACCGTTTTATCAATGGATTTTTCCAAAGACTCACTCATTGGCCGGCCACCTCCTTCTGATGTTCAAAGGCAATCCGTATCAGCTGCTTCACATGGTCGTCATCCAGTGAATAATAAACCAGCTTGCCCTCTTTTCGGTATTTTGCCAGCCCAAGATTGCGCAGCAGGCGCAAGTGGTGGGAGGCTGCAGCAGTCGTACTTCCGACAATATTGGCAGCATCACATACGCACAGTTCCTCTTCATGGCAAAGGGAAAGAGCAATCTTAACCCTGGTATCATCGGACAGCGCCTTAAATAAATGCGCAACTGCCTGTGTATTTTCTTTTTCAATGCTATTCTTTATACGTTTAACTTTTACTTCATCCACGCATTTTACTTCACAGATGTCATTCTGCATCATAGCATCACCTCAACATTCAAACATATATTTGATTATTAGTTTATGCAAATTTCGTCAAACGGTCAATTATTTGCTTGAATGTTCTGGAAAAACCCCCGGGAATTATGTGTCTAATTTTTGAAATAGCAAAAATCCTTTCTGACATTAGTTCAATAGAGGTTGTTTCATTGGGAGTTTTTTTTGTATGCTAGCATAGTAAAAGAAGATTTAAGAGAGAGGGAGGTTCCATGAAGAAATCTATTTTTCCCGTTCTTGCTGCCATCATGCTGGCTGCTGGATGTTCTTCTGCAGAGGAAGACTCTTCATATGCAGGCCATTCAGGTGAACATAAAAACCAGAGTGCCCCAGAATTAACTTATACCTTAGGAAGCAATGATTGGGCGGCCGTGACCACTTATACGGACAGCCCTGAAATACTGGAAGCTTATCAGTTTGCAGTCGAGCATCCCGAGGTACTTAATTATATGCCATGCTATTGCGGCTGCTACGAGGAAGATGGCCACGAAAGCAATACCAATTGCTTTGTTGACAGCGTTAACGGCAGCACCGTTTCCCTTGATACAATGGGCTTTGGCTGAGGGGTCTGTGTAGACATAGCCCGTGAGGCTAAATCAGAGTTTAATAAAGGGACATCTCTTAAAGATATCCGTAATATGATCGATGAAAAATATAAAGGGACTGGGATTGAATCGACTCCTACCCCAATGCCTGAAGTATAAAAACTTTGGCGGCAAAAGAAAAGCACACATCTGAAACTGCAGATGTGTGCTTTCTATTTTTGCATTTTAACAGGAGCTTCCTTCATTTTTACATTTCTTACTTAAGCCAAAACCTGCGCTTGACTCAAACGCCAGTTTCGCTGAAACGCTTGATGCGATCTCCTATCTCATCACGCACGCGCTGGAAAAATGCCCATTTTTCCTCGTCTGTTCCTTCTGCTTTGGCAGGGTCATCAAAGCCCCAGTGCTCGCGTTTTACATGAGGGGGCGTCATTGGGCATTTATCTGCTGCATCGCCGCAGAGTGTAACCACGAGATCAGCATTGTTCAGGACTTCCGTGTCGATGATATCTGATGTCTGGCTGGAAATATCAATGTCCGCTTCCTTCATAGCTTTTACTGCACTTGGATTCAGCCCGTGCGCTTCGATACCCGCACTATATACGTTCCAATCCTCGCCTAAATATTTTTTGGCCCACCCTTCAGCCATCTGGCTTCTGCATGAGTTTCCGGTGCATAGAAAATAAATTGTTTTTTTAGACATGTGTCAGGTCTCCTTTGATGTTTAATATTAAAGTATGAGCAGCCAGATATATAAGCCGGCCAATGTAATAAACAAGGTCGGGATAGTCAGGATAATCCCTGTCTTGAAATAGGTTCCCCAGGAAATCCTGACTCCTTTCAGGGATAATACGTGAAGCCAAAGAAGCGTAGCAAGCGACCCGATCGGTGTAATCTTAGGTCCAAGATCCGAACCGATGACATTCGCATAAATGAGTGCTTCCCTGATGGTTCCGCTGGTATCAGTATCTGCAATTGCCAGGGCGTCAATCATGACGGTTGGCATGTTGTTCATTACTGATGAGAGGATGGCAGCAATAAAGCCCATACCGATTGTTGCTGCGAATAAGCCTTGATCAGCTGCCAATTGAATAACATCGGCCAGTACATCTGTCAGCCCGGCATTCCGCAGTCCGTAGACAACGACATACATGCCGATTGAAAAGAAAACAATGGCCCAGGGAGCCCCCTTAAGGACCGTTTTGGTCTTTACGGCCGGACTCCGCCTTGCCATAAGCAGAAAGAAGATGGCAATGATGCCTGCAATGAAGGATACCGGGACTCCTATAAATTCGCTGGCAAAATAGCCAGCCAGTAAAACGCCCAGTACAATCCATGATAGGCGGAACATCCTCTGGTCTTTGATTGCTTCAGACGGTTCCTTTAACTGGGAAAGATCATATTGTTTCGGAATGCTTTTTCTAAAGAAAAGATATAGGACCAGGATGCTGGCTCCAAGTGAAAAGAAATTCGGAATAATCATCCTTGATGCAAACTCAGCAAAGCCGATGCCGAAAAAGTCGGCTGAAACGATATTCACCAAATTGCTTACAACTAAAGGCAAGGAAGTCGTGTCCGCTATAAAACCGCTGGCGATGATGAATGGAAACACCATCTTTTCATTCAAGTTCAGATTCCGCACCATTGCCAGGACAATCGGTGTCAAGATGAGTGCGGCTCCATCGTTCGCAAAAAAGGCTGCCACCAAGGCCCCCAGAATGCTGATATAGATAAACATGCGGACACCGCTGCCCTTCGCGGCCCTTGCCATATGAAGGGCGGACCACTCGAAGAACCCAATCTCATCCAGGATGAGTGAGATGATAATGATTGCAATAAAAGCGAGAGTCGCATTCCAGACAATTGATGTTACATCCCTTACGTCTCCGAAGTCTACAACGCCAGCAATCAAGGCGAGAATCGCCCCGCCGCATGCCGACCAGCCAATTGACAGGCCTTTTGGCTGCCAAATGACCAGAATCAGCGTGAATAAAAATATCATTGCTGCTAATATGACTGATGTCAAACTGCTGTCCCCCCTTAAACTTATTATTCACAGGAAATCCTGAGTCCTTGATCCTCAAGCTCCTTTAATTTATGGTCTTGGCTGGGAAGGTGCTGAAGAAGGCTTGAAATGACAGGATAATATTCACTTTCCTTGTAAAGGGAATAGATGATCCACTGGCCTCTTCTCGCCTCTTTCACAATGCCGGCGTCCTTTAGTTTCCTTATATGCTGGCTTATGGCAGGCTGGCTTATCTGGAATATTCCGGTAAAATCGCAAACACAATAATCATTTGTATCGAGCAGCTTTACCATTGTCAGGCGGGTTTTATCTCCTAACAATTTTAGGATGCCTGCTGCTTTATCAAGATCTGCTATGACTTTCTCCAAACTGAACACCTCCCGTCACTACATAACCAATTGCTTATATAATAGTATGCTTATATGTGAATTGCAAGAGACTCTTTTCATATCCTTGCTTTAGGTTCCCTCAATTTGTTTGGGGTAATTCTTTGAACTTTATAGATTTCCACATTAGGATGACTAGCAGCATGATGCCGGAAGCCAGCCAAAAAACATTTGCCATTCCTATCGACTTTTCTAACAAATATCCAGTAATTGGCCCCACAGCTGCTCCCAGGTCAATGACGATTGTATAAGCTGTGATGAAATAAACTTTGCCTGAAGACCTAGAGCCATACTGAGAAATAAGTGTATCCATCACGGTAATAAGAATGGAAGAGGCCAGCAGATGCATTAGTAAAAGAGGCAGCCATATTGAAATCGGCAGATGCAGGGGAATCACTGCCAGAAGAAGCGCGGCAACACCTAAAAATAACAGCAGTATTTTATGCATATTATCTGTTCTGTCCAATGCAGATCCTACTTTTGACATAACAAAAGGAGCGATTCCCCATCTGATGGCCTGCATGATGCCAGCTAAAGCAGCTGCCCCTATGACCAGCCCATGAATATTGACTTGATCTGAGTATTGAATCTCAATCAAATGGCTTAAGCTTGCTGTCAGCATCCCATCAAGAAGCATTATCACCAGAAAGGACGACAGAAAAATCCTGATTAATTCTGGTTTCTTAAGAAGCTTCACATTTTCATATATGGTTGGGCCTGTTTGTTTTGGCGTATTTGTATGCAGAGTCTCAGGAAGAAATAGATGCAGGAAAGGAAGAATGATGAAAACAGAAAGCCCTAATATCATACTGATGGCTGACATCCCGAACAAATCAGCAAACAGCCCCCCTAGAAGCATGCCGAACAGGCTTCCGAGCCTGTACAGCCCGTTATACACCCCCATGAGCTGGCCCCGATTGCTGTCCGCTGCAAGCTGTAATATCAATAAATAAGCTCCAATCTTAAATATGGACCAGCAGAACCCCCAGATTGACCGAAGAAGAATCCATAATTCAAAATCTTTCACCACACCATATCCTAAGGTCGTGATGCCGCTAAAAATAACAGCTATGTATATCGCATTTCGAAATGTGACCTTTTTAAAGAAAAAGCCAATGAGCGGATTCAGCGGCAGTCTCACAAAGCGGTTAACAGACAATAATACGCCGACCTGGATCAAAGATGAAAGCCCCGCTTCTTTCCAATGGACCGGCAAAACAATATAAAGCATAGAATCACCAGCCATACTGATTGCGGTCAAAAGGGCCATGCCTATTATAGTCTGCCTGTCAGTCTGCATTCTGCCCTCCCCTTTCAAAAGGACCAGTCATGGTTTGGCTGGTCCTTTGTGCTGACTTATAAATTTTTTAATTCCAGCGAAGCGACAACGGCAGGTCCGCAGCAAGATTCCTGGCCGGCGCTCGCAGCCATGGTGTCAGACACACAGCAGCTTGATTGGATATTGGTACTGCATACCCCTGTCTCCGGCAGCTCAAGCTGTACTTCTTCTGCACCTTTCTTATCGCCGGTCAGATAGGCAACTATGGAACGGACCTGTTCATAGCCTGTCGCAAGCAGGAAAGTCGGGGCCCTGCCATAGCTCTTCATGCCGGCAATATAGAAGTCCTTCTCAGGCTGGCGCAGTTCCTTTTCGCCATGCGGCCGAACGGTCCCGCAGCTATGAATATTCGGATCTATCAGCGGTGCAAGTTCACTGGCACTTTCTACCGCAGCATCCAGCTGCAGCCTCACCTCATGCAGGAATGCTGTATCCGGCCGGAACCCCGTTCCTGCCACAACTTCATCAATATCCCCAATAGACATCCATTCTCCATTCAGCTCTCCTATTAAGGATAGTTTACCGCTGACTGATTGGACCTGGCTGATATGAAAGGGAGTTAAAACCTTCACAGCCCCGGACTCCACAAGCTGCTGAATTCTTATACCAAGCTCTCCACGGGCAGGCAGCCCATCATTTTCCTGCCCGCCGTACACTTCAGTTATATGCTTTTTGCGGAGTATCCAGTGAATGGCTGTTTCCGGATATTTTTCTTTTAGCATTGCCAGTTCAAGTAGGCTGTTAATGGCGGAATGGCCGCTTCCAACCACCGCTATGGTTTTATTTTTATATTTATCTTCCTGTTTTTGAATATCAGGAATACCATAATGAATGCGGTCTCCCAGCGTTCTTTCTGATTTCGTCCAGATCCCATTTGACAGAATAGGATTGGGATTGGTCCATGTACCTGAGCAATCAATTACAGCTTTCGCTTCGAACAATTCTGTCTCTTCTTCAACATCCACATAGAGTTGGAATGGAGAACTGTCCCGCTTTCCCGTTCTGAGTTTATCGTGAGCTTTCCTAGCGATACCGACAACTTTAGCACGCATTACGATATTTTCCTTTATTGCCGGAAGGCTGCTTAACGGAAGGAGATACCGTTCGATAAGCTCCCCTCCTGCAGGCAGCTCTTGATCATCCGGAGCTATCCATCCGGATGCCTCCAGCAATTCCTTCGCTGCTGCATCCACATTGTACTGCCAGGGAGAAAACATCCTCACATGACTCCATTCCTTTATGCTGGAACCCACATCCTCGCCGGATTCAAATAAAATAAATGGCTCATCTTTTTTTACTAAATGGGCGGCTGCTGCAAGACCGACCGGACCTCCTCCGATAATCGCAACAGGCAATTGCCCCTCATTAAACCTCTTCATTATCCTGCCCTCCTAATTTTCAGCAAAATTTTTAACAGCCTTTATTGTCTTTCCTGTCTCCGCAGCAGATTGGGGATTCTGTCATGACATTCGCCAAAAGGCGGACCGAGCGCTGGACAATTTCCCGCTCGAAATCATTCATACGGGCAAAGACATCTTCCAGATAGGCATTCACCTGTTCATCAATGCCTCCTGCAACTTTCTTTCCTGTGTCTGTCAATGAAAGGATGCTCGCCCTTTTATCTTCTTTGGATGGAAGTTTTTCAACCAGTCCCATTTTGCTCAATGTCTGAATCTGCCTTGAGAATGTGGCAATTTCCACCCCCAGCAGATCGGCGACATACTGCATGGACGGATTATGATTGACGCTTATTTCATAAAGGATATGGCTTTGAATCGCGGATACATCTATTCCATCTACAGAACAGCACACTTTGTTCAGCAGTCCAAAGCTTCTGGTAATGGATTGAAATGATTCTCTCATGCTAGTCCCTCCCTATATCCATGCAATCTTTTTTTCCTTCGTTTCCGTGATGCCGGAAATGATGGAGAAAGCTGTTTTTCTAAGGCCTAATATAAATCTGAATGTCGGACCATGACTATGGGATGAAAGGGGACCTGCAAAATACAGTCCAGGTATATTCGATTCAAATGACTCACTCAATCTTGGGAACTGGGAAAAGCCTTGTTCCCTGTCAATTTGCTCACGCAATTCGGCATTGATAAAATAGGCTTTGTCTAAATCGATATGAAACCCTGAGGCTGACAGGAGGTGGTCCACCAGCTTTTCTGTTCCATCAGTCAACTTTAACAGCAATTGACCGTCCTGTTCTTTTATCTGTTCGATTTGTACATTTGCCCTTTGGGGAACGATTCCTTCGACATATGGTTTTAAGAAATGAGCAATGCTCCCTGGCGACTGGCCCCATTCTTCTTTCTTTTCCTCATCAGGGAGATGGAAAAATACATCACCCAGATCTCTCAGTTCAATTTCAGCTTCTCTGCTTCCGGCATAATTAGGTGAGGAGGCTCGGTATACCAGCTCCACCTCTGCTCCTTCACGATTCAAAAGGCCGGCTGCTTCCCATGCACTCTGTCCGCTTCCGAGCACGATAACCTTCTTTCCCTTAAAGGCTGAGAAGTCTGTGTATCCTGAAGTGTGGGAAACCAGCTTTGGCGAAAACTTTCTAACCATCTCCGGCAAGTATTTATAATGCTCAACTCCAGTTGCAACAACTACGTTTTTGGCAAGATGCTTTTCACCTGAACCAGAAACAACTTCGTAGATTCCTTCCTTAAAGGAAACATGAGTGATTAATTGCGGAGTAAATATGATTCCTGCTTTTTCCGCAAACCAGCTGGCATATTGTGTAAAGGTGGTGCGTGGAAGAGGAGTGACAAGCTGTATCCCTGTTTCCTCCGCAAACTGGTGGACCGTCCATTTGTCTTCTGGATCAGAGAAACTCACAAAATCATGCGGGGTTCGGATGAACATATCCTGCGGCATTTGATTTTTCCAAAAATCCATAGGATATCCAAAAATTTGATAAGAAAGACCATTTCCCACTGCATGGGCAGCAAGTGATATTCCGTAAGGCCCAGAGCCAATAATGATGACATCCAACACAGTAACCTCTCCTTTAGTTTACAAAATTGAGTATATGAATTTAATAATAGATTTATTTAATTAATTTATATAACTTTTAGTTGATTTTTGCAAGTATTATTCAAAAAAAAAAAAAAAAAAAGCGCCAGTCATTCGTCCTAATGTGTTTAGCTGCCATTTGTTCTCTTATTTTTCAACAAATCTAAAAATGAATGAGAGTAAATAATGGACCTAATATAAAGCATTTTTCATTTCTTCGAATTTTTCATCAATATGTATTCATTATCTTTATGGAGGCCCAAAAAGTGAATAATATAAAATTGAATTCACTTGAAAAAATCAAGTAACTTCAACCACCAGGGTTCATCAAATTGACCATCAGATACCTGATGAAAACCGCTGAAGATCCCCCAATGTGTAATACCTTGTTCATGGTGGACATTTGGCGTATAAAACGAAAATAAGAGAAAATTCACTCTCTCCACTTTAACAATTGCTGGAAGTGGTTCTCCAGTCTGCTTTTCACTGAATTCCAGATAGTCCTGTTTTGAAGGATTGGTCATAATTAATAAAACCGACAGTAACACAGCAGCACCAAAAATCAAAAAGTTTTTCTTCATGGATCGTGCTCCTTCATACAATCTTATAGTGCATATTCGCTGGATCTTCCGATTTATCCTCTCCTGGATTCTTTGCCAACAGAAAAGGAAGCCGAACGGCTTCCCCTTTTACTTCTTTTAGAGCTACAGATATTTTCGGTGTATCCCCTTCCCATCATAAGTAAACAGCATCTGTTTCCCCTCGACAATTGTTTCCAAGTTGACGCTGCGCCCCCAAAGCTGATGAACGTAAGGAAGTACTTTCTCAAGGTATTTCAGATCCAGTTCAATTCCTTCAAATCCGTGCTTTAGGTACAGCTCTCCATTTTTCAGGTAATCTCCGTCTACGACTGTTAGGTACGGGAATCCACCATTGACCCTCATGCTGACCAGCTGGTCCCTGACCTCTTCCCAGCCTTTGTCGACGATTTTGTAATCCTTGCCCTGCTTTTGGAACAGATACATATCCTCCCGCATGACAAGGTCTTTTGTCAGGTAATTGCGCAGGAAGGAGATATCTGATTCAACTTCGCGCACCTCAAACATCTTTTCCCTGCCTGATCCGCTTTGGACGCCCCGCTTTTTCATTTCCTCTGTAGGATTGTCATAGCGGTCTTCTATATCCTCAAAAATTTTCAGGCCAAGATAATATGGATTGATATTTGTCCGCGAAGGCTGCACCACCCCTGCGTTCAGCTTTGCAAATTCAATCGATTCATCGCTGGTCAGATCCAATTCCCGAAGGATTCTTTGATGCCAGTAGGAAGCCCAGCCTTCGTTCATGATTTTCGTTTCCAGCTGCGGCCAGAAATACAGCATTTCCTCACGCATCATCGTTAAGATATCACGCTGCCAGTCTGAAAGTTCCCGGCTGTATGATTCAATAAACAGCAGAAGGTCCTTCTCGGGCTGCGGCGGAATTTTCTTCAGCTTCTTTTTCTTCTCCGGCTTCCTTTTGCTCCTGCTGTCCAGATTCCAGAGATCATCGTAAGGAGTCGCAGCCGGCGCTTCATCTTCCTCATATTCAAGGTCCTCCGCGCTCCAGGCAAGCTTCGGACGCATCAGGCTTGGATCAATATGCTCTTCGATGGCAAGCACAGCATCCAGGAAGGTTTCCACCTCATGCTTTCCATGCTCGATTTCATACTGGCGGATCCTTTCTGCTGTTGCAGACATGCTCTCCACCATATCCCTTTTTGTGTTCTGAAAACGGATATTATTTTTAAAAAAGTCGCAGTGGGCAAGGACGTGGGCAACAATCAGTTTATTCTGGATCAGCGAATTCGAATCAAGCAGAAAGGCGTAGCAGGGATCTGAATTGATGACAAGCTCATATATTTTTGAAAGGCCAAGGTCATAATGGAGCTTCATCTTATAGAACTGCTTGCCAAAGCTCCAGTGGGAAAATCGTGTGGGCATCCCGTAGGCGCCAAATGTATAAATGATATCGGCAGGGCATATTTCATACCGCATCGGATAAAAATCCAAGCCGAAACCCGTGGCAATCTCGGTAATTTCCTGTATGGCATGCTCTAGGCCTCTGCGGTCGGTGTCTCTCATCATCTCTCCTCCTTCATCTTCTTATCTCAATTTATGAGAGAAGGACGGGATTGATGAATCAATAAAAAGGGACTCTGGATCCTGAGCCCCTTGGTGCGCTACTTTTTCTCTTCCACCGACAAGCTGATCAATTTGTCATTGACAGTGTCATGCGACACCCTTACGACGACTGTCTTCGTTTTCTGGCCCTCTTTTACCTGAAACTCGAATAAGTCTGCTGCCGTATTCTCTGACAATGCCTGGCGCCCCTGGAACTGGTAGTCAACGACTTCTTCCCCGGGATAGTCCTCTTTGATGACGGCTGTCGCAATCCGGCCGAACTTTTCATAATCAGGCTTCTGCACAGCCAGGGCTGCAGGAGAAGCAAAGGATGAAAGTAAGAATCCAAAAAGCAGTATAGATAGGAAATGTTTTTTCATGCTGTGGACCTCCATCTTTTTCATTAGCTTTCTTCAGAAGAGAAGCCTTTATACATAGTCATTTCCTGAAGAAAAGTATCCGGGACTGACAGTTCATATGCAGGTAAAAGATGAAAGACGCGCTGTATCAGGAAGACCAACATTTGCTGAGAGAATTCTGTACTGAAGGGCGCAAACTAATATCATCTCCTCAACACAGGAGGGTGAGCCAGATGAATAAAGTCGATTATGACCGGGCGCTGTACTACACACACCGTTCGGAATGGGATAATCTCCTGATATTGATGGTCCGGACCCAGGACCAGTTCCTTTCAAAGAAAATCGAGCATTTCCTGCATGCGTATAACTTTGAAAAAGACTATTCCATGATTGAAAAGCATTTGTATTCTTTGCTGAGATATATCGATCATGCAAATGAAATTTCAGAGGAGAGCCTATTCAAGGAGCCTCTGTCTATATAAGGATTCCACCAAAAAAACACGGTCATTCAGGCCGTGTTTTCCTTTGCTTCCCCTATAGTTTTCTCCGGTTTTCCTTCCTGGAACAGCAGCTTTCCAGCTATAACAGCCGCTGCGAATGAAAAAATGAGCAGGAGGGATAAAATATAAAAACTGAATGCTATGCTTGGGGCTCCTGACAGCCCGGTAAAAACAACCAGCAGCAGAGTCCGGATTAAAAGGCCCATGGAACGGAACAGGCTGTCTGTCCTGCCAATCAGATGATTGGGCACCATTTCCATCATAAGCGCATTCCTTGCCACCCTTGTTCCCGCATTGCCAAAGGCCAGGAAGACGGCCAAGGATAAGAAGACAGGAACATCTTTTATAAAGACAATAACCGAAATGGCTGCTGTATAGGCACCGATCGTCAGAATGATCGACCTTTCATTGCCCCACCGGGAAGCGATTGCTGGAACAGCGAGTCCGGCAAATGCGGCTCCTATCCCATAGATCATGCTTTGGGTTCCATATACCGAAGCATCAGCCTGCAGAATATCCGCAATATAAACTGGGAAAAGGTAATTGGTCACCATTACGCCAATAAAAGGCATCATCGAAGCAAAGAGGAAGACAAACAGCGCCGGCCTTGCTTTCAGATACAAAAGACCGCCTCCAGCCTTCACAGTCCCCTGCTGCTTAACAGACTTTTCTCCTGAGGTATAAGGAATCAGCCAAAACAGCCCCAAAGCGCCCAAATAGGTCAAAGCATCAATCAGCAGTATCCGCTCAAGAGGGACAGTGGATATAATCGCCGCTGCAAGCGCCCCCGCTGCCACACTTGAAAGCTGGCCCTGAATCTCCATGGCTCCATTCAGCCTTCTATAGTGTGAAGGGTCGAAAATTTCCTGGTTAAATGCAAAGATGGCGGGATAAAACAATGTATAATAAAGGCTTCCAGCCCCGTAAAGGATCATTAAATGAACCGTTTCATAATCGAGTCCGAAATAGCCTGCTGCTGAAAAAGCAGCTATTGTGATAAAGCCTGCTCCTTCCCCGAACAACAGAATCCTTTTGCGGGAAAAGCGGTCAATCAGCTGGCCAAAAAATGGTGTAACTGCAAAATTGATGATGGTCATGGCTATGGCCGCATATCCAAAGACTTTCCCTCCGTTTTCACCAGATGCAAGCAGCCAGGGAATGGCAATCATGGTAATCCCCGACCCGATGGAAGACAGAATATTGGCAGCAACAATAAAGCAAAAGCGACGATCGCGGTACAATCCATTCATGCTTTTTCCTTACTTGCCCTTCATCTGGACATAGCCATTTACATAAAGTTTCAGTTCATCCATCAGCTGATCGACGAGAGCTGCCGGCTCCTCGTTCAGCCCGTCATTATCATAATCAAAGCAGTGAGGATCAAGCACAAGCTGTTTTGGGATCACATTTGCATAGACCCCTCTTCCAACAGTCCTCATATTATTCAGGGCATTAATGCCCCCTTTTCCTCCGCCGGATACAGCGAGCAGTGCAACCGGCTTATGGGCGAACTGATCACTGCTTAGAAAATCAAGGGCGTTTTTCAGCACGCCGCTCATGGCGCTGTGGTATTCAGGCGAAGCAAGAACGATCCCGTCTGCCTCTGCAGCCCTCTGGCGCAGCTCCTTTACAGCCGTCAGCTCGAACTGGTGCTGCTCCCCGCTGTAGAGGGGGATTTCCCCCAGGCTTAAATCGATCAGGTCTGCTCCGTACTTTTTGGCAATATACCGGGCAGCGATTCCTGTCCTGCCCTTTTTTCGTGGACTTCCGCTAAATACTGCAATTTTCATGCTAGTTCTCTCTCCTTTTCTGTAGCTTCTCTATGTTCTTAATTATAGGGAGAGACTGCACCGCGGAAATCGTCGCTTTGTTTTAATGTTACATACATATTTAGTCTAACTGAAAATTCAGGCACCTACAACTTTGGATGGAGCCGATTTAAACAAGCTTTTCCTTCACGGCCAGCAGCGCTGCCTGCGTCCGGTCAGAAATCTCGAGCTTTGACAGCAGATTGGATACATGTGTCTTGACCGTTTTCTCTGTGATAAAAAGGGAGGCTGCGATCTCTTTGTTGCTTTTCCCTTTCGCTATCTCCTTCAATACGTCGAGTTCCCGTTTTGTCAGTTCATCTATGGGGCTTTTCTTTTTATCCTTATTGGACAGATGTGACAGCAGGTGGGATGTTGCCTTGGGATGGAGCTGATTTTCCCCTTTCATAACCTGGATGATCGCCTTCACAAGCTCATCCGGTTCTATATCCTTCAGCTGGTATCCCGAAGCCCCGGCCTCGAGCGCCGGAATGACATGGTCCTGATCAGAAAAGCTGGTCAGCATTAGAACCTTCGTTTCCGGATGTTTCTGTTTGATCAGCCTTGTTGCCTCTACCCCATTCATATTCGGCATATCCAGGTCCATGAGGACTATATCCGGCTTTAATCTCCCTGTCTGCTCGACAGCCTCCAGCCCATCCTTTGCCTCCCCGGCGATTTCAATCTCCTGCTGGGTCTTAAGGAAAAAAATCAGACCCCTTCTGACAACATGGTGGTCATCAGCCACCAGCACGCGCACTTTCATCATAATCCCCCTTAAATCGGTATGCTTATCTGTATTTCTGTCCCTTGGCCGGGCGCTGTTTTGATAGAGAAACTGCCCTTTAGCATTTCCGCCCTTGCCTTCATGCTGTTCAGCCCCATGCTCGGGAGTCCCTTTCCCTTGCTGTAATAGAAGCCGCAGCCTTCATCCTTTATGATCATTATGATCCTGCTGCTGTCTGCCTCCACAAAAAGCCGCACTGAACCTTGGCCTGAGTGCTTCTTGCAGTTTCCAAACGCTTCCTGCCCCATTCTCCATAATGCTTCTTCAATCTTTCCCGGAAGGGCGATGATCCCTTTTACTTCTGCCTCAACCTGGAGACCGAGCATCTGGCCATAATTCTTCAGTGCGCTTACAAGCCCGTTCTCAAGGCCGCGCGGGCGAAGCTGCCAGATCAGCGCCCTCATCTCGCTGAGCGCCTCCTGGGCAAGATCTTGTATGTAAGAAAATGTTTCCTTCACTTCGGCTCCTTCGACCATTTCCATTCCGCCCCTTGCCGTTAGGTTCACAGAAAATAACAGCTGATTGACAGAGTCATGCAAGTCTCTTGCAAGCCGATTCCTCTCAGCCGTAAGAGCCAATTCCTGCTCCCTCTGGGTCAAGGCGATCCGTTTAAGGGCCGTGCCTATTTGAAACGCAACTGATTCCAATAATGCCAGCTCCCCATCAGAGAATCTGGTTTTATGAGGGGAGCCGATGTTAAGGATGCCAAACCTCTCTTCCCCTGCCCTTAAAGGAACACTGGCATGGTGGGTCAGCCCATTCGTTTCCCCGCGCCCTTCTTCAATCGCGTCTTCAATCCGCTTGCAGCCGATAATATTGGTTGCCTTATTCAGCTTGCCACTATTGAATCTTTCAACACACCAGCATCCTCCCTGGCACATTGGCGCATAATGATTTAAAGACAAGGCCTGCGGAAGCCGCTCTTTTGCGGCTAGATTATACTTGCCTTCCCCATCAATGAGAAAGATCCAGCCTGTTTCCAGATTTGTCACTTCAAGCAGCTTCTTCAGCACTTCCGGCAGGACTGACTTCATATCCGTCCCCTCATTGAGAAGCTCTGCGATTTCTTTTAATATTTTCACTTCAGAAAGCCGGTCTTCCATGGTCATGCTCGTGCCTCCCGTTTGGTCTCTCTCTATTATAATGCTTTTTTAACAGCTCGGCCTTCGCATTTTGGATGAGAAGTGCCTGCGGCTAAAGTTGCAGCTGCGTTTTAAAAAAGCACAGGAACAAAAGCGCAAGCGCCTTGATCACCCTTAAGGAACGCAGACTAAGAATGCCACGTCCTGTGGCAACGTCTGCATAACCAGCTTCCTGGGGAACTCAAGACGAACCTCCCGGAAAGGCGTTCTTTGCCTTTTTGGGAGGTTTGGCTTGTGACCTCAGCGCAGCTGCTGGCCGTTGATCAAGAATTGATATGATCCACAAGACTTACAATTTATAATTTCCTTAACAGCAAAAAAGGCGGATTCTGCTCTGCAGAACGGCCGCCTTTCTCCAATCAGGCCTTCTTGGCCTCTTCCAGCTTTTTCATTTTTTCATCAATCAGATTCATGAACTCGTTTTCAAGCCTGGCCAGCTTGTCCCTGCTCTCTACCAGCCCGGTGCTATTGACTCCGAAATAGAATTTGATCTTTGGCTCTGTTCCGGAAGGGCGCAGGCAGATCCATGAACCGTCCTCAAAAAGATACTTGATGACATTTGACTTTGGCAGGCCGATTGGCTCTTCTTCCCCTGAGGCCGGCTTTGCAAGGCCAGTAAGATAATCCTCCATCCTCAGTACCTTCCATTCACCCAGGCTTTCAATCGGATCTCTGCGGAAGGAAGCCAGCGTTTCCTGGATCAGCTCGGCCCCCTGCTTCCCTTTAAGGGTAAGAGATCTGAGCCCTTCCAGATAATAGCCGTATTCCTTGTAGACAGCCATCAGCGCATCATACAGCGACATTCCCTTTTTCTTGTAGAAAGCGCATGCTTCTGTCGCCAGAAGGGCAGCCTGGACGGCATCTTTATCACGGGCAAAATCGCCGATCAGATAGCCATAGCTCTCTTCGTAGCCGAACAGGAATTTGTAGCTGTTATCTTTATAGAAAGCATTGATTTTCTCAGCAATGAATTTAAAGCCCGTAAGCACATCCATAACCTCTACATCATGGGACTCGGCAATTTTTGCACCCAGCTCTGATGTAACAATCGTTTTCAGCATCGCTCCATTGGAAGGAAGCGTTCCCTTTGTTTTCTTTTCGCTCAGGATATAGTGAAGCAGAATGGCGCCGGTCTGGTTACCGGTCAGGACGGTGTATTCCCCTTTGTCATCCTTTACCGCGATTCCAAGCCTGTCAGCGTCAGGATCTGTTGCGATCAGGAGATCTGCCCCAACCTCATTGCCAAGCTTGATTGCGAGTTCAAATGCGGCATGCTCTTCCGGATTCGGGCTTTTGACAGTTGAGAAGCCCGGGTCTGGAACAGCCTGCTCTTCAACTGTATAAACATGCCTGTAATCCATTGCTGCCAGTATATCCTGCACAGGCTTTCCGGCCGTTCCATGCAGCGGGGTGAATACGATTTTTATATCTGTTTCACTGCCAAGGGACGGATTTTCAGAAATGGTTTTGAGCTTTTCCTGATAAGCCTGGTCCACTTCCTCACCAATCATCGTAATAAGCCCCTGCTCCAGCAGCGTTTCTTCTTCCGCCGCCTCTATCAGCAATTCATTTTCAATTTCATTTACTTTTTCAATAACGATGTCTGCGCTTTCAGGAGGCAGCTGTGCGCCATCCTCACCGTACACCTTATAGCCATTATACTCAGGCGGGTTGTGGCTTGCGGTGATCACAACACCGGCAAATGCCTGCAGATAGCGGACCGCAAAGGATAGCTCGGGCGTTGGCCTCAAACCTTTGAATACATAGGCGCGGATTCCACGCGTTGCCAGCGTTCTAGCCGTCTCCATTGCAAATTCCTTTGACATATAGCGCGAATCGTACGCGATTGCCGCGCCTCTTTTCTTAGCTTCTGCCCCGTATGTTTCAATATAGGCAGCAAGGCCGGCTGCTGCCTTCCTGACCGTATAAATGTTCATTCTATTGGTGCCGGGGCCGATTTCTCCCCTCATGCCGCCTGTGCCGAACTCAAGATCTTTATAGAAGGCGTCCTCCATCTTGCTGTCATCCAAGCGAAGCTCTGCCAACTCCTTTTTCAGGCTGCTGTCCATGTTTGCATATCCAAGCCATTTTTCCGCTTTTTGTTTCCAGTCCATCTCTTTACCTCCCGGCTGCCTTTCAACAGGCTGATTGCAGTAAAGCATCTGGCGCTCATGCTGCTTTTTTGTCTGTTATGTACTTGTTCACCCCTTCACAGGGCTGCTTAATCTATAGATTCTGCTGCGGCGCGAGAATCTCCTCCTGAAACCTTTCGAGCATTCACGACATTTTTTCCGCAATTTTATTATATAAAAAAAGGCCTGCCAGTGAAAGGCAGGCTGTGAATGTTATTTTTTGTAATGAATCTTATAGATATCATGACGCCGGTCCTTCAGCTGGCGGACCGTTCCGTCCTGGCGCTGGCGTCTGAGGATTTCCAGGTCCACATCCCCGATCAGCACCATTTCGATATTAGGATTGGTCTCTCCGACGATGCCGTCCCTTGCAAATTCAAAGTCCGATGGCGCAAAAATGCCTGACTGCGCATATTGGATATCCATATTCTCTGTTTGCGGCAGATTTCCGACCGTTCCCGAAATGACTGTATAGATCTGGTTTTCGACCGCTCTTGCCTGTGCACAGTACCTGACACGCAGATAGCCTTGGCGGTCTTCTGTACAAAACGGGGTAAAAATAATCTTTGCGCCTTTATCTGCTGCGATCCTGGCAAGCTCAGGGAATTCAATATCATAGCAGATCTGGATCGCAATCCTTCCGCAGTCTGTATCGAATACCTTCACTTCATCCCCGCGGCTGATCCCCCACCATTTACGCTCATTCGGGGTGATATGGAGCTTATATTGCTTTTCAATCGTGCCATCTCTCCGGAAAAGATAGGCAATATTGTAGATTTCATCATCATCCTCTTTGACGAAATGGGAGCCGCCGATGATATTGACATTATATCTGACAGCCAGATCGGTAAACAGCTCGATATATTCTTCTGTATACTCTGTAACCCTCCGCACTGCAAGGCTGGGTGACTTTTCATCAAGGAACGACATCAGCTGCGTAGTGAATATCTCAGGGAAAACCGCAAAATCGGCCCCTGCATCTGAGGCGACGTCTGTAAAATATTCCACCTGGTTTGCAAAATCATCAAATGAACTGATTTGCCTCATCATGTACTGAACCACACAGATCCTTACTGGATAGCTTGTTTTATAGAATCTTTTCGTTGTTGGCAGGTAGTCGACATTATTCCATTCCATCAGGGTCGCATATTTGTTGGACTGGACATCATCCGGCAGATAATTAGGATTGATCCGCATGAGAGTGAACTCATTCAGAAGCTGGAATGAGAGGACCGGATCATAAATTTTATGGCGGGATACCTCGCTTACATACTCGCGCGGGCTCATTTCCCCGGCATATTTATGATAGTTCGGGATCCTGCCGCCAATGATGATGCTTTTCAGGTTCATCTGCCGCACCAGTTCTTTCCGTGCCTCATACAGGCGGTAGCCGATTTTCATGCGCCGAAAATCCGGGTGCACCATTACTTCAATGCCGTATAAATTATACCCATCCTGATTATGGTTCGTAATATAGCCATTATCTGTCACATCGCTCCAGGAGTGCCTGTCATCATATTCATCGAAATTGATGATCAGGCTGGAGCAGGAGCCGATTATATCTCCGTCATATTCAGCAACAAACTGGCCTTCCGGAAAAATTTCCAGATGGCTCTCCAAATGCTCCCGCTTCCACGGATCCATTCCTGGAAAGCAAAGCTCCTGAAGAGCTATGATTTTATCAATATCTTCAGCTCTTGTATTGCGGATAATCATTTTTTTCTCAAACTTGCTCAAATCCAATTTTGACATATTGACTGCATCTCCTCTTATTCGGGCTGCTCTGTTAATGGCATTTATACTATGAGGGCCTTTTCTCCCAAGGCTCCGTCACTCCCGCTGTATATAAGGGGGCTTTCAGGCTGATTGCCTTCAGCACACCCTCGGAAATTTCGTCGTGGGTGAGCCATCTTGCCTTATCCCCCTCAAAACGGAATCCAAGAATGATCCTCATCCACTTTAACGAAGCAGAGTCCAGGCCATTGAAAGACTCCCTTGAAGCATGGCTGCCTTTAATCTCATACAGCTCTGTATACTTGTCATCTTGCGCTATGTACTGCAAAAGCCACTGGAAGCTTTCCGAAGCATCGCTTCTCATCCATGCGACGGCCAGATCGAACGCTCCCCGGTCCAGAACAGCTTGGATCAAGCCTTCCTGGAACTGGACCTGACTGTAATAGTCTGTTTGTACAAAAGAAACCTTTCCTTCAGGTACAGAAATTTCTTCCATCATCTTCGCAAATCGATCATGGCTCCTGCCCATTGCACTTACATGGAACCCTTCTTTGCAGAGTGTTTCAATCACTCTTTTTAACATACCCGTTCCGCCAATGACTAACGCATGTTTTTTCATCTTAATGCTCCTTTTTCAAATAGGATAATATTAGGACTGATGCTTGCCCCTGCATCAATGGTAGAATGAAAGAAGGAACCTCCGGCTGCCGCTATCAGCATATGCCTGCACACCCGCTCTCATGCTGTCCTGAACACTGCAAAAATGTGAAGATTAGGTGTCTTTAATTCAAGGTAATTTACAAGCGCGGAGAATCTCTTTATAATTTCACCATAAACTAATAAAGGAGAAGCATATGGATAAGCCAAAACAAGATCCGAGGGAGAACCTTTTATTCCTTGCCTGGGCTGCTTCCATCCTGGCGATGTTCGGAAGCCTCTATTTTTCTGAAGTCCGCCATTATGAGCCCTGCGCACTCTGCTGGTACCAGCGTATCGCCATGTACCCGCTCGCCGTCATACTCGGGATCGCTGTAATCAAAAAAGATTATAAAATCAGTTTTTATACAATGATCCTCTCCGCTGCCGGTGCATGCATTTCGATTTATCATTATTCCATCCAGAAAGTCGCTTTCCTTGGAGAAAGTGCCCTTTCCTGCGGCAGGGTCCCATGCACTGGGCAATATATCAACTGGCTGGGATTCATTACGATTCCCCTGCTTGCGCTTACTGCTTTTATCATTATTTTTATAACAAGCCTGATCATCTGGAAAAAAACAAAGGGAGGCAGTGTGATTTGAAGAAAGTCATCATATTTTTAGTTATTATCATAGCACTATTTGCGGGTGTGGCCGTGCTTACCAGTATGCAGAATAAAGAAAAGGTATCAGGGGACAACCCTTACGGAACGGAGAACCTGAAGTCTGAAACAATCGACCAGCTCGATGATCCAAACTACCAGAACATTATTCTCCCTGATGAACTGGAGAAAAAGCTTGATGCAGGAGAAGATGCAACCGTCTACTTCTTCAGCCCTACATGCCCGCATTGCCAAAGGACCACCCCTGTTGTCGCCCCGCTGGCAGAGGAAATGGGAGTCGATCTTGTCCAATTCAACCTGTGGGAATTCGAAAATGGCTGGGACAACTACAACATTAACGAAACACCAACAATCGTTCAGTACAAAGACGGCAAAGAAACAAACAGAATCACAGGGTCACAGGATAAAGAAGTATTCGAAGAATGGTTTAACGAGAATTCTAAATAAGAAAAAACGGGAAGGAGCAATCCTTCCCGTTTTTATGTTGTATATCACCAAGACCTTAAAAACTTTTATGTCCCTATTCTTTTTTTATAGGATTTAATGCTTCTATCATAAGTCTGTCCTGAATAAAAACAAGCTCCTACTCGTAACATCGTAGGTTAATCCGGCAAGAATCTCTGCAGTTACAGAACATCCCCAAATCAGAGCTACATTACGGAAGGAGCTGGTTGTTATGCAGGATGCCCAATAATTAGCGGGTTTATACCTCTTAGGACTTTATTTTCCTAGTGTTCCTGAAAAGGTGATTGAAACGATCTTTAAGTCCCCTTTATTGGTTTTGCAGAATTGCTCCAAAGTTTAAAAAGCCCTGTTGGTTGGAGTGGAGGGCACGCAGACTCCTCATAAAATGCATGCGCATTTTCTTCGTGCGAGGCAATTTCAAAGGTGCCTATTCAAGTCCTGCGGGAAATAGCGGCAAAGCTGAGACCGCAGCGCGCAAGCGTGAGTAGGCTCAGCGCCGCCCCGCGGAAAGCGAAGTGCCTGGAGTGCAGATCAACAGCCTCAGTTAAAGCGCAAAATAATTTTTTTGATTCTAAATAGGAATAAAATCAACATGAAAAAACGGGAAGAAGCACCCCCGCCCCTTCCCGTTCTTCAAACTCAATATTTTTACCTCATTTTAAACCAAAAGCTCATTCGCCGCTTTCGTATACACACTAAACATATCACCCTTCAGCTCTTTTGCATCAATAAAAGAGCTGAAGCCGAAAGGAAAGAAAAGTCCGAAATCTTTCAGGATATGTACATTCTTCTGGAAAATATCCTCATATCGGTTTTCCGGATCAGAAGATTCCAGGATGGAAATCAGCGTCTGCAGGCTGGCGATCACCTGAAATGCTTCTTTTAAAGTCCCGAAATATTCAAAATGCCTGGTTGAAGTATGCAGCACCTTCAGCTTTTCAAACTCTTTAATATCCTCATCTGAAAAATAAGCAGGAAAAATAGATGTATAAAAATAATCTACCAGTTCCCTGATCCTCTCTTCCTGGTTAGGAGTCGATGCAAAAACTACTTTCACTGAAAACCCACCTTTGTAATCCTTGTAATCATTTCGTAACATATATTCCTAGAATAACATATCAGCCGAAACTCTAAGGGTGGTAATTATACCCATAGAGTCGGTATTTTTTTACATGACCTAGGAAATCACGAATGAAGAAACCGCTTTTTTTTACATAAAAATATGTCTTTTGGCTTATCCGCTTTCAATTATACAATATTGGAGCATACTGGGGAGATATGAATCGGCTGCCGGCATTCATTGCATGAAAACTTTTTTCATGTATGATTTATATGTAAATCAACGGCTGACTATTATAGGGAAATACTGGATGAAGGAGGGCTTTGTATCATTACGAAGAAAAAAGGAGAATGGTATCAAATAATAATACCCAGCCACTGGGAGGGTTTGACGCTTGAGGAGCTTCTCCGCACCCGCTGGAAGGCCCCAAAAAAGCAAATCCATCTGATGCGGATGGAAAAAAGCATATTAGTGGATGGATCGGCACCCCGCTGGACCTCACCGCTTGCCAAAGGCAGCAGGCTTGAGTTAAAGCTTTTTGCTGAAGAGGAGTTCGGCGTTAAGCCTGCATACCATGACATTGACGTGCTCTACGAAGATGAACATATACTGATTCTCAACAAGCCTGCCGGCATGGATACCCATCCCAATGAGCCGATGCAGGAAGACACGCTTGCCAACGCGGCTGCATATCATCTCCTGGCCAAAGGGGAATATCGCCACCTCAAGCACATCCACCGCCTTGATAAAGATACAACCGGTGCTGTATTATTTGCCAAGCACGCACTTGCAGGAGGCATGCTTGATCAGCTTCTTAAGGAAAGAAAAATCAAGCGGACCTATATTGCCATGGCGGACGGGATCATTAAACAAAAAAAAGGGGTGATCCGCAAGCCGATTGGAAGGGACAGGCATCACCCCACCAGAAGGCGGGTTTCCCCGGGCGGGCAGGATGCTGTCACCCATTATGAGGTTGCTGCAGTCTTTCCAAGAGAGCAGCAGACTCTTGTGTCCTGCCGGCTGGAAACAGGGAGAACCCATCAGATCAGAGTCCATTTCAGTGATATGGGCCACCCATTGACCGGGGACAGATTGTATGGCGGCAGCCCGGTGTATCCTCGCCAGGCCCTTCATGCTGCCAAGCTGGAGGTGCCGCATCCCTTTACAGAGGAAGCGGTAGTCTGTTACGCACCAATAACCGGCAACCCGGAAATGTTCAAAGGCTTTCAGCTGGAGGAGCTTTAAATCTTCCTGCAGAACAAATGAAGGATTCCAGCAGAGTGCACTGGAACCCTCCAGACTACAAAATCAAACAGAGGCTCCATAGGAGTTCCAGTCGCCGACTAAGACCCTCTAGACACTTAAAAGCCTTATAAAGGGTTCCAGTCGAGCCGACTGACACCCTCTAGACACAAAAAAACATACAGAGGGTCCCAGCCCTCCGCAGTGAAAAAAAGTTAATTAAACACCAAAAAAGCCCCTAAAAAGGGACTTTTTTGTATTAGTCTGCTTTGCGCATGCCTTTCATGATCAGGCTTAGCACAAATACTAGAACGATTGCACCGATAATAGCAGGGATGATGGCAAAGTCAGCTACAACAGGACCCCAGTCGCCAAGAATCAGTGTACCTAACCAAGCACCGACGAAACCTGCGATAATATTACCGATGACGCCGCCCGGGATGTCTCTTCCTACGATCATGCCGGCAATCCACCCGATGATTCCACCAATAATTAATGCCCAAAGAAAACTTAACATAATTTCTCACTCCTAATTAGTTTTTTTTTGCAAGATGTAGTTTATAAAAGCATCAGCTGTTTCCAGCTGGCTCTAACAGATTGACTGGCGCAAAGCCTTCTTCATCTCCGGCCTTTACCGCCACTTTGACACGGACCGGATCACGGTCCAGCACTTCAAGTTCGGTTCCTTTTTCTACAAGCAGCGCATCCTTTTCTTCTTCCAGCTGTTTGATTCCATCATAATCATTGATCTGGATGAAATCGTAGAGACTGTCATAGGCTTCTGGGGTCGCAGCGAGGTAAAAATCCTCCTCCGCTTTAACAGTATCCCCTTTTTCGACCATTTCTTGCTTAACAGTTTCCTTGCCTTCCTCTAATGCCCCTTTGATCTTACTGATCACTTCTGGAGCATTTTCTTTAAGATCAACTGCAGCCTCTTCAGTCTTTTCCTTGGCAGATTGAGCTGCTTCCTCAGCTGACTGCTCAATTTCATCAGCCGACTGATTCAGTTCCTGCTCAGCTTCCTGCCCGTTGCTGCAGCCTATAAGAAATATTAAGATGGCAATCATCGGTACCGAATAGAGTTTTTTCAATCATCACCCTCCTTTTCGGTTTGTTGTTTGCTGCTTGTACAAATAAATTACCCCAGCTTCAAAATCTAAAACATGCGTCTTCTTTCCTTTATTTGCTAGGGTGAATTTTTACACAGCGGGAAAACAAGATAGTTGGTCTTGTCCCTGCGCCAAAATGTTCTAGAAAAACCGAAAGCGGCTGCTCCCGCTGCAGCCGCCCATTTTATATAAACGGCTTCCGCCGATATTGTAATTATCTTCTTCCCCTGGAAAACTTGTCCAAAACTGATTTTCTGCAAAGATTTTTTCTAAAACGAGCCCAATTTTCCATCAGCAGAATTTGTGCCTAACAAAAAAGAATCCTGTTCAACAGGATTCTTCTGCACGCTTTATTATTCAAGCAGGAAATCTGCCTTCTCCCCGCCGTAAAAGTACAGCCGGTGGAGCGGTCTGGTCATCCCCACATATAGAAGCTTTATATCTATTTCTGAAGAAGCATCATATTTTTCAAGTATTGAAACGATGAATACTGCATCAAATTCCAGTCCCTTGGATAAGTAGGAAGGGACAATCACAATTTCATCCTTTGGAATGCTCTCCTGTTCTGCAAGCAGACGGACTTTTTCATTGGTCTCTTCCTTGAAATAATCATATAAAGTTTGGCAGTCCTTCATTGTCTTGCCGATAACAGCAAAGTTCTTTAAGTGCTCTTTCCGCAGCTCCTTCACCTTTTCTGCAATCTGCCGCGCGAGTCCGGCTCCTTCTTCTCTTTTTATAAAAGCCGGGCTCTCACCATGCCTCACAACAGGTTCCACCTGCGGAAAGGAATAGGGCAGGAGCTTCAGCAGACGGTTTGCCTTTTCCATGATTTCTATTGTTGTCCGATAGCTTTTCTGCAGCTCTGTATAGGTAGCGCGCGGGAATATCCCGCTGACGACCGGTTCCCACGCCTTTAGCCCCCGATAAGAGTGGATTCCCTGGGCGAGATCTCCCACCAGCGTAAACATATCTGTATCACAGGCCTTTTTCAAAGCATATATCTCCATATAGCTGTAATCCTGGGCTTCATCAATGACGATATTCTTTGCCTTAAGGTCTTTATCAACCCCATACAGCTCTGTCTGCAAATACAGGAGAGCAGCCAGATCTTCACGTTCAACCCTCTTCTTGGCAAGGAGAGAAAGCGAATAGCTGCATAATTCTTCTGCTTCGCCTTTCGTCAATTCATTCCCGGAAAAACGGACGATCCTTGCCGGATCCTCGAAAAGCTCACGGTAGTAATCCAGTGCCTTCTTTTTCGGAAACTGCTTCATATAGTCGGGCACAGCCCTTCTGATGCTCTTTTGGACCTCCTCCAGACGCTCTGCTTTTTGATCAAGAGCATGTGAGACATATTCCCTTCTTTTGTCTGCATCCTTGCCGCGGTATATGGCCCTGTCAATCCTGTCATCATAGTAGGCTTCAATTTTGGCCAGGATATTCTTTTTCTTCCTCTTCAGATCGCCTTGAAGGATGCTTTTAAGCTTCTCAAGCCTCCGGAAATAGGGAAGGTAATGATAATCTTCATGGAAAAGCCTGATAAATTTTTTTCTGCTGAACAGGCGGAACTTATCTGCCATAAAATCTTCGGAAGGATAAAAGGTAAAGGAAATGCTTTTTAAATATTGATCCAGTATGTTCTTAAACAGACGGGATCCTTTAATTTCTGAAACTCTGAGGCCGAGCCCTTCTCCTTTTTCTTCAAGAAGCTGGATGAGCTTCCTGTCCTCTGCGATGGAGAAATTCCCGGAAAGGCACTGCAGGACATACTCGGGGAAAGTCGTCTGTCTGACTCTTTCCACACCAAGCTCCGGCAATGCTTCTGATATGTAGTCTATGAACAGCTGGCTCGGAGCCAGGATCATCAGCTGCTCCGGCAGAAAATTCTCTTTATACTGATAGATGAAATAACTGATCCGGTGGAGGGCGATAGTCGTCTTTCCGCTTCCCGCCGCTCCCTGGACGATGATGGGCTTGTTCAGATCCGCCCTGATGATGCGGTTTTGCTCTTCCTGGATCGTTGAAATAATCTCGGTCAGCCGGCTGCTGGAGCTTTTGGCGAGGGAATCCTGAAGCAGTTCGTCGGTAGTGGTAAGATCGATATCCCGGATTTCCTCCAGAATGCCGTCCTCAATCATAAGCTGTCTTTTTAAGGTCAGCTGGCCGTCATAATTTTCTCCGTAGGCCTCATATTCGACCCTTCCAAGCCTGCCTTCATAATAGAGATTGGCAATCGGGGACCTCCAGTCCACAATAATCTGTTCCTGGTTCTCCCTGGAATAGAGCGAGGTTTTTCCAATATACAGGCTCTCCTTCTCTTCCTGGCCTTTATGCTGGTAATCAAGCCGGGCAAAATAAGGCTTTGGAAGGGCATTCCGCAGGCTTGACAGTTCATCCTTGGACATTTCAAAAAAACGGGCGTTCGTCAAAATGGAGGAATAGCTTAAGCTCGATTCAAGCCAGTCAGTGTCCTGAAAGGCTTCTTTCATGTTTTCCTTGAACTGGTCTTTGCTGGATTCGGCTGTTTTAATGACAGCCTCCATATATTTTCTGGTAAAGTCGAGCCGTTCACTTTCCTTCTGATAATCGGGGTGCTGATCTGGTGTCATATGTTTCTCCTTTCATTCCATTTCAGCCGCTTGAGAAAGAAGTTCATATGGGCTTGTGAGGAGCAGAAAGTTATATTATCAGAAAAATCAACCGCTTACAACACCTTTCTGCTTTGACTGGTAAAAATGTTAATTTTTGAGGATAAGACCATGCTAATTCTAAGTACGTATAGTTTTTATATTAAGTTTTTGTAAATTTTGAGCGAAATGCTACCTTATTCGACAAATTTCATATAAAATGTTTTCGTTTGGGGGATTTTTTTGCTGGAGCAGCAGCATGGAATCTTCACAAATTTTGGATGATAGAGCTTCTTTAGCTGGATAGCGGGTATACTATGTAACTAACCGAAACTGCACTTTGCCATCCGCTGAAGGGGCTTTTGGTTCTAGGCATTTAACAAATGGGGGTTTAAATATGGTTTTCAAGAAGAAGGACAAGTTTGCAATTCTGCTGAGCAGCATCTCTTCCAACGTAAAAGAGGGAGCTCACTATTTTGCCGATTACAAATTGAAAAATGTCAGTGATCTGAAGATTTTTTCTGAAACAATGAAAGAGTATGAAACAAAAGGCGACACATTTGTCCACGAAGTCATCAAAGAACTTAATAATGCTTTTATCACTCCGATTGAGCGTGAAGATATCCTCCACCTTGCGATGAGCATGGATGATGTCCTTGATGGGATTGAACATTGTGCTGCCTTGTTTGAGATGTACTCGATTACACAGGCAGACGATTATATGCTTAAATTTGTTGATGCTATCCGCAGCTGTTCATTGGAAATCGAAAAGGCTGTAGAGCTGCTCTCAACCAAAAAACTTCTTGATATCAGGGAGCATGCCATCAAAATCAAAGACTACGAATCAAAATGCGATGGGATTCTCCGCCAGTCCATCAAGCACTTATTTTCAGTTGAAAAAGATCCGATCCGCATCATTCAATATAAAGAAATTTATGAAAACCTGGAAGATATCGCTGACAGCTGTCAGAATGTCGCCAATACCCTAGAAACCATCATCATGAAGAATGCGTAAGGAGCTTTCATAAATGGATTCCATTTTCATCATAACTATACTGATCGTCATAGGGGCATTGGCCTTCGACTTTATCAACGGCTTCCATGATACAGCCAATGCCATTGCCACAGCCGTATCAACGAAAGCACTGAAGCCAAGGCATGCCATTATTCTTGCCGCCACGATGAACTTTGTCGGGGCTATGACCTTTACAGGAGTAGCCAAAACCATTACAAAGGATATCGTTGATCCCTTCACTTTGCAGAACGGATCAATCGTCATCCTGGCAGCATTGATTGCTGCGATTTTTTGGAACCTGCTCACATGGTATTACGGGATTCCGAGCAGTTCATCCCATGCGATTATCGGCTCCATTGCAGGAGCAGCAATAGCAGCGGCAGGATTCCAGGCCCTTAATTACGGAGGCTTCATGAAAATCATTCAGGCGCTGATTTTCTCTCCGCTCATCGCATTTGTTGTCGGATTCATTGTATACAGCATTTTCAAGGTTGTTTTTAAAAACAATAACCTGACAAAAACAAACAGGAATTTCCGCCTGTTCCAGATTTTCACGGCTGCCCTGCAGTCATACACACATGGTACGAACGATGCCCAGAAAGCAATGGGGATCATTACAATGGCGCTCATTGCCAATAACTATGTCACAACTGATGATATCCCGTTCTGGGTCCAGTTCTCCTGTGCCCTGGCAATGGGTCTTGGTACATCTGTCGGCGGCTGGAAAATCATCAAGACTGTCGGCGGCAAAATCATGAAAATCCGCCCTATCAACGGTGTTGCAGCTGATTTGACCGGCGCAGCCATCATATTCGGCGCAACGGCAATACACCTGCCGGTCAGTACAACCCATGTCATTTCTTCTTCGATTCTCGGAGTTGGATCAGCCCACCGTCTAAAAGGCGTTAAATGGGGCACGGCACAGCGGATGCTGATCACTTGGGTGATCACCCTGCCGATTTCCGCTACGATTGCAGGTCTTGTGTACTTATTGCTGAATGCTATTTTTTAAACAACAAAAAAGCTATTGGAGCCAATCTCCAATAGCTTTTTTTCAGCCCAGATGCTTCTTCTGGAAGCGGGCTATGTTCTCATATTCGCCTTCAAGTGCTCTGGATAGGCGGATGAAGACCGGCAGCAGCTCCTGGTAAACAGCTGCATTCTCAGGATTCGGCTTATGGCTGAAGGTATCCCCCACCATGCCTGACACAATGCTCAGATCCTCAATTTCACCGACGGCATACAAGCCCAGGATGGCAGCGCCCAGACAGGAGCTTTCATAGCTCTCAGGCACAACGACCTCCTGATTGAAAATATCAGCCATCATCTGCCTCCATAGCTCAGATCTTGCAAATCCGCCGGTCGCCTGGATTTTCTTCGGCTCCCCGATCAGTTCCTCCAGGGCAAGCAGGACGGTAAACAGATTATAAATGACACCCTCAAGGACAGAGCGGATCATATGCTCTTTTTTATGGTGAAGACTGAGCCCGAAGAATGAACCTCTTGCATTGCTGTTCCATAATGGGGCCCTTTCGCCTGTCATATATGGGTGGAAGATAAGCCCATCTGCTCCAGGGCGGACGGCAGCCGCAATCTTTGTCAGCACATCATAGGCATCAATCCCCAGCCTCTTGGCAGTCTCCACCTCGGAGGCAGCAAGTTCGTCCCGGACCCAGCGGAAAATCATGCCGCCATTATTGACCGGACCTCCTATCACCCAATGCTTCTCAGTGAGCGCATAACAGAAAATCCTTCCCTTCGGATCTGTTACAGGCTTATCAGTCACAGCCCGGATGGCCCCGCTTGTTCCGATTGTCACTGCAACGACGCCCGGATCGATCGCGTTGACACCGAGATTTGAGAGCACTCCGTCGCTCGCTCCCACTACAAAAGGCACCGAGGCATCTAGTCCTGTCAGCTTCTGATATTCCTCTTTCAGGCCTTTCAGAGTATAGGTTGTCGGAACCGGCTCCGAAAGCCTGTCCCTCTGAATTCCGGCTACCCCCAGCGCTTCAGTATCCCAGGACAGATCTTTCAGATTGAACATGCCTGTTGCAGAGGCAATGGAGTAATCGACAACATACTCGCCAAAGAACTTGAAGAATACGTATTCCTTTATAGAGATGAATTTTGCCGCCTGATTAAAGATATCTTCCTGCTCATTTTTCATCCAAAGCAGCTTGGACAATGGTGACATAGGATGAATCGGTGTTCCTGTCCTTAAATAGATCTCATGCCCGTTCAGCTCGCGCTTGATTTGATCAGCCCATTTGGCGCTCCTGTTATCCGCCCATGTAATGCTTTTGGTCAGAGGTATACCTTCCCTGTCGACAGCAATGACGCTGTGCATGGCAGAACTGAAGCTAACGCACAGCAGGTCGGCTGAACTGATGCCCCCTTCTTCCATGCAGGCTTTGAGGGTGCCGGCCACAGCTGCCAGGATGATATCCGGATCCTGCTCTGCAGCCGAGGGGCTTGGCGTATGTAAAGGATAGCCGATGGAATGCTTGGCAGCCACCTTGCCTTCTTTATTAAAAAGGACAGACTTTGTGCTTGTCGTCCCTATGTCCACTCCTAGCATATATCTTTCAGCTGTCATTTGAACCTCTCCAATCTTTTAAAGCTCTCTTTTTAAGTTTACAACGAATCAAAAATAACATACACCGTTATGGACTCTCCTCCAGTCCAGGAATACAGAAGAAGGAAGCGCTGCCGCTCCCTTTTTCCTTTATATTTATCTGCCTCTGTTTAAGAAATGAAGAATCCGATTATAAATACTACCAGGAATCCGACAATGGCAATCAAGCTTTCCATGACAGTCCAGGACTTCAGCGTGTCCTTTACATCAAGGCCGAAGTAGCGGTTGACAAGCCAGAAGCCTGAGTCGTTGACATGCGAGAAAATGGTGGCGCCCGCCGCTATAGAGATTACAATCAATCCTAGGACTGGCCCTTCAAGCCCCATGATTTCAATAAGCGGGGCAATAAGCCCTGCCGCTGTTACCATCGCTACCGTTGCCGAACCCTGGGCCACACGCACAAATGTAGCAATCAGGAATGCGAGCAGGATTGGCGGCAGTGATGAAGAAGCCATCATATCGCCGAGAACCTGTCCAACGCCTGAATCAATCAGAACCTGTTTGAAAACGCCGCCCGCACCGGTTACAAGAATAATGATCCCGGCTGGCTCAAGAGACTTTGTCGCAATATCCTGCACTTCCTGGCGGGAATAGCCGCGCTTTGTGCCAAGAAAATAGAATGCCAGCAGTGTAGCCAGTGTCAGAGCAACAAATGGATGTCCCATGAATGTGAATACGGCACGCAAGCCGTTTCCTTCATCAAGTACAACACCGGACACTGTATTGATTAAGATCAGTACGAGCGGGATGAAGATGATGCTTGCAATCATTCCAAAGCTTGGAAGTTTTCTATCATATTCTTTTTCTTCAATATTCATATATTCCGGAATGGTGACATGAATCCTTTTGGCAATGAATTTACCGAACAGCGGACCAGCGATGATCATGGAAGGTATACCTGCTAAAATACCAAACAGGATGACCCAGCCCAGGTCGGCGCCAATCAGGTCAGCTACCGCGATAGGCCCCGGTGTGGGCGGAATGAAGCTGTGTGTGACAGCCAATCCTGCCAGCAGCGGTATCCCGTAGTACAGAAGGGATTTACCTGTTTTCTTGGCAAGCCCGTAGATAATCGGCACAAGGATAATGAAGCCGACATCGAAGAATACTGGTATGGCTACGATAAAGCCCGTGATGCCGAGGGCCCACTGCGCTTTATCTTCGCCGAATTTCTTGATCATCGTCTGCGCCAGGCGCTCAGCACCGCCGGAAACCTCAAGCATCCGGCCAAACATAGCCCCGAGCCCGACTACGACAGCCACGAACCCGAGGGTTCCCCCCATGCCATTCTGGACAGATTCGATGACGCCTCCAAGCGGCATTCCTGCTGCAATACCTACAAGCAGGCTGACCAGGAGCAATGCGACGAAAGCATGGAGCTTGGTTTTCATTACAAGAAACAGCAGCAGGAATATTCCCGCCATTGCTACTAAAATAAGCATTGAACCAGACATTTTTGTTCCTCCCCCTATTAAACGCTTACATTTTATTTCTACTAATTTGACAGAATACGAAATAATTTTCTTCTTTAACTATCAATAAAAGAAAAAAATTTCTTCCGACTTATGATTTTATTATATAAAATATTTTTCTAATTGCAATCGTTTTCAAAGAATTTTTTTTCTTTTATAATGGTACTATAGAAAAATTTGATAGGGAGTGCATCAATGGAAACTCTTTATTGCTTTGCCCGCATTAAAACCCATTATTCCAAATTCAGTGATAAAGAAAAAAGAATTGCTGACTATATTTTGGACAACCCCGAAAAAATTGTCCACAGCTCCATCAATCAGCTGGCAGATGATTTAGGGATTGCAGACTCAACGGTTTTCCGCTTCTGCAAAAGGATTGGCTTTAAAGGCTATCAGGCGCTGAAAATAGCTCTCGCCTCCGAAATTGTCGCACCGATAAAGGATATCCATGAGACGATCCAGGAGGAGGATGACATTCTTACGGTTTCGGAAAAAGTGTTCCGCTCAAACATCAATACATTGGAGGATACCCTGAAGCTCATAAGAGGAGGAGCTTTTGAAATGGCTGTGGAAGCAATCCTGCAGGCGGAAAAGGTTGAGTTTTTCGGAAGCGGGGGCTCAGGAATCATTGCGCAGGATGCCTACCACAAGTTCATCCGGACCGGACTTACCGTTCATGCCAACAGTGATTCCCATTTGCAGCTCATGTCAGCTTCCCAGCTTTCCGATAAAGATACGGCCGTGTTCATTTCTCATTCAGGGGCAACGAAGGATATGATCGGAGTGCTGAAGGTGGCCAAGGAAAACGGCGCCAGGACGATCAGCATCACCAACTTTGCCAAAACACCGCTGACACAGCAGGCCGACATCGCCCTTTACACGGTTTCAGAAGAAACAGACTACCGCTCAGAGGCCCTGTCGTCCCGCATTGCCCAGCTGAGCATCATTGATGCCTTATACGTAAACGTCATGATCGCCCGCAAAGATGAAGGAAAGCAGGCTCTTCAGAAAATGAGAAATGCCATTTCTTCAAAACGGATTTAACACAATATAGTGAAAACGCTTAATTCCTGCGGATTTCAGTTGCACTCTGAACGGCAAAAAAAATACATCATTCCCAGCAAAATAAAAAGACTGCAGACATTCAATTTTCATCGAATTTATCTGCAGTCTTCGGGATCCTGCCTAGGCAGGATCCTTTTTTATTATTCGCCGCTTTTTACGACAGCATGGCCGCCAAACTCATTCCTGAGTGCTGCCACTACCTTGCCGTGGAAAGTATCGTCCTCAAGCGAACGGTAGCGCATGAACTGGGACATCGCAATAACCGGTGCAGACGCCTGGAAGTCAAGTGCGGCTTCAACTGTCCATTTGCCTTCGCCTGAAGAATTCATAACACCTCTGATGCCTTCAAGCTTAGGATCTTTGCTGAACGCATTTTCCAAAAGCTCAGACAGCCATGAACGGATAACAGAACCATTATTCCACACACGCGATACTTCTTTGTAATCATAGTCGAAATTGCTTTTTTCAAGAATCTCAAAGCCTTCTGCAAAAGCCTGCATCATTCCGTATTCAATGCCGTTGTGGACCATTTTCAGGAAGTGGCCGCTGCCGCGCTTTCCAGAGTAAAGATAGCCGTTTGGAACAGAAATATCAGCAAACAGCTGCTCAACCTTGCTGAAAGCTTCTTTGTCGCCGCCAATCATCGTGCAGACACCATGGCGTGCACCTTCCTGGCCTCCGCTTGTTCCGCAGTCGATATAGTGGATGCCCTTCTCTGCAAGCTCATCCCCGCGGCGCAAAGTTTCCTTGTAGTTGGAATTTCCGCCGTCAATGATGATGTCTCCTTCTGTCAGCACAGCTGCTGCACTGCTCAGAACCTTTTCTGTGATGTCGCCGGCAGGCACCATCATCCAGATAACCTTTGGAGAAGGAAGCTTCTCTGCCAGCTCTTGAATCGAAGCTGCCGTCGCAATCCCCTCTGCCGAGATTTTTTCCATTGCTTCTGTATTTACATCATTAGCCACCACTTCATGGCCTTTGTCTTTCATATTAAGGGCGAGATTATATCCCATTTTGCCCAGTCCGATTATACCTAACTTCACGTTTCTTCCTCCTATGTACAGCATACGCCTTTGATTAAAATCCTTTTCAACTATAACATTTTATCTCCAAAAATCAATCACTACAACCTCTGCCCAATTACCTTATTCATGCCCTATTTCTGCTGGATTTATTTTAAGGCCTTTTCAAATCTGCTGGATGCACAGCCCGTTCCAGCTGAGATGCCATTTTTTCTTTTTTATCCTCTGGCGGTATATTTCCCTTCTCTCTTCCCGCTCCAGAAAATAACTGGTCGGCCTAACCACTCCGCTGACGGCATCTTCCACTCCCCAGGGAGCACCTAATTTAAGCTTCCCCTGATCCAGGGTAACAGCAAGCGCGGTTGCTGTCTCAGGAAATTTGGAAACGGCATCAAGAGAAGAAGCGTAAGGAGGCATCCCGTTCCGGACAGCCATCCTTGCCTGATTTTTCACGGACCATGGAACACCTGGGAGCAGCCTCCCCAACAGCTGTTCAGCCTCCTTTTCAGCATCTTCACCAGTATCTTCTTGATCGAAAAATATGACATCAATATCCGGGAGAGGCGTCCTCTCCCGGATTTCATGCAAAACATCCCATATCTTAGAGCGGACAAACCCGGCACAAATCCACCAGTCCGGCAGCCCGGCATCTTCAGCCGCTTTCAGGATGTCCATCATCCAGCGGTCCTCCTCAATGGCCTTTACTATATCTTCTTCACTGTTCAATTCCAAGAGATTCACTCCCCTTCAAACGGTTTTCCTTTCAATCAGGGCTGCTTCTGCCTCCATCTGTTTTACCTGTCCGCTTGAAAGCCTTTCAAGAAACAGCCTGAAAGCCGTTTTGCCCATTTCATATACAGGCAGATCCATCGTTGTGATCTGCAATGCCCTGGAAATCGGATGATTATCAAAGCTTAAGACAGCCAGGTCCCCTGGTAGGCTGAGCCCCAGCTTGCTCCATTCGGCAACGATGCCTGCTGCCACTTGATCGCTGCTGACAAGCAGCGCATCCGGTGGCTCTGTCATCCCAAAAAGCTGCCTGGCCACCCTTTCGCCGTCCTCAATGCCAAGGCATCTGTCAAAAATCCAATCCTCGGTAACGGCAATATCCTGCTCTGCCAGTCCTTCAGCAAATGCCTGATAACGGAGCCGGCTGTTCGTGCCGGTCCTCCTGGCAATGCAATAGCCGATTCTTCTGTATCCTTTAGACAGCAGATGATCGAGCCCCTGGCGAAACGCTTTATAATGGTCGATATAGACAGCACTGACAGAAGGATGGTCCAGCTTTTCACAAATAACTGCAGGCATACTCAGGCAGTACTCCTCCATTTTGCTCCAGCTGCTTTTCCGGGAAAGGATGATCATCCCATCAACCATCCTCATTTTCACTTTCGCCAGTGCCTCTATCTCTTTATCTGGCTCATAGGCAGTCTGAAAAAGATGAAGCCCGTAATCATGCTTCAAAGCTTCCTCTCCGATTCCTTCCAGGATGGAAGAAAAATAAGGGTGATTCACATATGGCAGCATAACCCCTACCGCCTTTGTCTTCCCTTTTGACAAATGGACTGCATTGATATTCTGGATATAATCGAGCTTTTCAATGGCCTGCATGACGGCCATCCGCTTTTCTTCTGCGACATAAGGATGCTTATTCAGCACCCTGGAAACTGTTGAAACAGACACGTTTGCCAGTTTGGCAATTTCTCTGATATTCGCCATTCCCTGACCTCCTTGCTTAACAGCATTATAACATCTGCGGGATTTTCACTTGCCCTGGAACGCATTTCATACTTTATGCTCCTCTTAGGGGTTTGAGAAACTTAGGAAGGAGGATACCAATGCAAGGGATTTTATGCCTGCTGTTTCTATGCACTGCAATAGTGTCCGCTGCTGTCAATAGCTTAATCCTGAGAAAAGACAGCAGCAAGGTATGAAAAAAATCAGCATAACAGAAATGAACCATCCCCTGCAGGATCTGGCCGCAAGGGACGGTTCAGGTACTAAAAGCTTCCCGGCATAGAGGAAATTTTCCAGCCGGTCTTTGTTTTTTCAAATTCAATATGAAAAGTTTCGTATAAAAGTGTATCACCAATGTAAAAGAATTAGAAAATATTTCATTTAGCTTTTCAGAAAAAAATGCCAGCTTCCTCCTGAACGCCTTATGGTTAGATTGGCAGTTTTCCAGTACACTAGGGTTAGAAAATAATCAGGGGAGGTGCTGGTGATGCCTGACTGGTCGTATCATCCAATATTCAAACCGATTCTGGGAAGGCTGCCGGGGGGAGCGGGCCGGGAATTTATCCATAAAGGGATGAACAGAATAGCATCGATTCCCGGCGGCAGACACATCATTGAATTTCTTGGCCATATGTCCCCGGCTGCAGCTCTCCACAAGACATTCCTAGGATCCCGCTTGCAGTCGCCTGTCGGGTTAAGCGGGAAAATCGATCCCCTTCTCTCTGGCACTAAGGCTTTTTCAAGACTCGGCTTTGGATTCCTGGAGGTCGGCCCTGTTTCTATGGAAGTGAAGCTTTCGAACGGGACCGCTTTCAAGCATCAAGATGGATCGGTTTCCTACCCTGTCCCGCTGGAGTCAATCGGAGTGGATAGGACGATCGCCAAGCTTGAAAAATTGCAGGCTTCCCATCTGCCCCTGTTTATCAGAATAGATTCATATGCCGCCTGCGGGAATTTGGAAGCAGCGGAAATCACAGAGCTGGCTGCATACCTTAGTCCATATGCTTCAGCTGTGATTATTGAAGATGGATCCAGGTTTAAGCAGGAATACTACAGAAAGATTGCCGGTGTTCTTAAAGGCAAACCTGTCCTCCTGGGCACTTCCCCCACTGCCTTCCGGAAGCAGCAGAGCCTGATTGCCGCTTTGGCAGAGGAAGGGCTGATTCAGGGGATTGTATTGGATGAAGAGGCTTCTTTTTCAGGAGGCCGGCAGACGTTTCCCTTAAGCGCTCCAGAAGCCTTCAAGGAATGTTTATCGGCTATAAAGGAAGCATACCCGGCGGGCTTTCCCGCAATTGTTTCCGGGGGAGTCCTTGAGCCTGAGGATGCCATCTCATTATTTACAGCAGGTGCAGACTTGATTATGCTGTCGGGGGGATATGTTTCCTCAGGGCCCGGGCTTCCGAAGAGAATCAATGAAGCGGCCGCAGACCACGGGGCCGATGCAGAAAGGGCAGAATTTGAAGGCTGGGGGCTGTATTGGCTGTTTGGCCTTTTCATCCTGATCGGCGGGCTGATCGCCCTTTTTTTCAGCATGACATCAGTCATTCTTCCATATGATGAACATTTCCTTGGCCTCAGCCGGGAAGACCTTATGCTGATGAACCCGCTGATCATTAAATTTATGCTGCACGACCGGATGACACTCGCTGGAACCATGATTTCGGGCGGGATTCTCTATATGGAGCTTGCCCGCCATGGTGCCAGGCAAGGGCTCCATTGGGCACGGAAGGCCATCAATACAGGCGCGGTGACTGGTTTCCTCGGAATCCTGCTGTTTATCGGGTATGGCTATTTCGATTGGCTTCACGGACTTTTTTGGCTCATTCTGCTTCCGATCTTTATATTGGGGCTCCGGAACTCGAAGGGAGCCAGTCAAAGCCCTTATTCCATCAATAGAAAAAACACAGCCGCCTGGCGGAAAAGCCTCTGGGGGCAGCTGTGTTTTGTCATTCTTGGCTTTTCTTTTGTCATTGGCGGGATTTCCATTTCAGCCATTGGTGCAACCGGTGTTTTTGTCCAGACGGATATCGGCTATATCTGCATGACCCCTGAACAGATGAACAATTTCAATGAAAGGCTCATCCCGCTGATCGCCCATGACCGGGCCGGCTTTGGCAGTGCTTTGTTCAGTGTTGGCCTGCTGGTGCTGATGACCGCCTTATGGGGCTTCCGGCAAGGTGAGAAGTGGGTGTGGAGGATGCTCCTCATCGGCGGGATTCCTGCCTTTGCGGCAGGTATTCTCACCCATTTTTATATCGGCTATACCACCCTTTATCATCTTTCCCCTGCCTATTTTGCTTTTGGGCTTTATATAGCAGGGCTTGTGCTCACACGCAGATTTTTCTTGGATCAGGCTGCTGACTGAGGCAGCCTTTTAAAAAAACGAGACTTATGATCAGCTGTTTTGAAGCAGCCTGACAGTCAGCTTTCTGATCAGGTCCGGAAGAATTCCAAAGGTATATGGCTTGTAGACCCTTTCTGTCCATTTATGTCCGCCCTTCCCATAGACTCCGATATTAAGGGAAGGAATATCCAATGTTTTCATTTCCTTTAGCGGGACAGGAAAAAGCTCGTCCATCGCCGGGAAATTCTTTTTTAGCAAGCCAATTTCATTATCTGTCCCGCTGTATGACAGAAAGCTGGCATCGGACAGGTACGGGAAATACTTTCTCAGCTTAAATTCCTCACCCGTCAGCGCCGCTTCTTCTTTCAGCACTTCTTCAAGGCAGCTCAAGATGCTTCCTCCCTTAATGTGATTGGCAGGAAGGAATGGAGGTGCAAAGAACAGGATGGTTCTCGGCTTTTTCTCGGGATCAAGCCGGTGAAGTGCCTCGACAGCTGCGAATGCCAGCATCCGCTCATCAGTTTCATACTCTTCCGCTTCTTTGATGCTGTCCCTGACAGCTTTCACAGGATCGAGTCCAAGTCCATCAAGATAATGAATCATCTCCGAAAAGGTGATGACCTCCATTCCCCAGTCAAGGCCGCCCCCTGGCAGGCTATTGGTGCGCCGGTAAAGCTCATAGCTTTCCGACAGCCTCCTCTCTGCCTCTGCGCATGCTTCCATTGCAATCATCTTCAATTCCTTCATTAGCTCAACAGGCGATTTATTATAGATAAAATAATTGAAATACAGCTTGCAGCTTACGGCTGTCTGGACATCATAGCTTTTTTTGTCATCTTTCATATATAAGCAGCTCGGCGGCAGAATCAATTCATCTTCCACTTTTTCCACAAGATTGAAATTTTGGCTGATCCTTAGATTGAGCTCTGATGCTACAATCGTCGGATCAAGTCCCGCAAGGCTTTCGCCTGCATGCGCTTCCCTGCCTGCAATGTAAAAACACGGCAGCAGCTTGCCGGCAGTTCCTGCATAGATGTATTTTCTCGTGTCCCCGTCGAACAAAGGGGAAATGAAGTCATTATTGATGCTGGCCCGATACTGAATCCCATGCTCTGCTTTTAGCCGGAGCAATTCCTCTAATGCAGCCCGAATGCCGGTGTGCTGGCCTTCTTCATCCGCATTGAAAAGGACAAGCAGGTTTCCGTCAAGCTCGCCGGGATGCTCTGAAAAATAAAGGAGATTTGCCAGGTGGACAGCAATCCCGCTTTGCATATCAAGCGCTCCGCGGCCAAAAAGCCAATCACCAGATCTCGCATCATTCCAAAGCTCCCCATCAGCCTCATATTGCGCAAAGAAAGCCTGCAGCCCTTCCGGATCATGGGCAAATGGCTTCAATGTGCCATAGTCTTCAATACCTACCGTATCAAAATGGGCATGATAAAGAATGGTCTGCTTCCCCTTTCCTTTAATAAAGGCAAATACATTTTTCCTGGAAAAGGGGTCCCCTTCAATCTCCTGCTCCCAGCAAAAATCCGGGCGGGCTTTAAAATACGGAAAAGTGCTGATGATCCCCTTTATATACTCCGCCTTCTTTCTTTCGCCGTCAGTATTGGTATAGCTTTCCCGCCTGATCAGCTCTGCTGTCAGCTTTTCCGCCTGTTCAAAGACCGTCAGTCCCTGCAATTCTGCATACATGCAAAATTCCCCCATTCAGTAATTGAAATAAGTGTAAAGTCTGCAGGATGCAATAATCAACCCATTTTCATATTATTTAAAATTTTTTCCGGCACAGCTTTCAGCCGAAGTTTTTTGTGAAACCGAATGCATTCAGGCTTTTTACAGAATAATAATGATTAGCACTTGAATTTCATCATAAAAACGAATAATATATATTTTGTGCTTTTTAAATGTTCGTATTTCCGGAGGTTTTTTATGTTTAAACTTAAAGATTATCAAACCAATGTAAAAACAGAGGTTTTAGCAGGCATCACAACATTTTTGACGATGGTGTATATTGTAGTCGTCAATCCTGTCATCCTTTCAGATGCCGGCGTCCCTTTTGAGCAAGTATTCACAGCGACCATCATAGCTGCTGTTGCCGGGACATTGTGGATGGCCCTGTTTGCCAATTACCCGATAGCCATTGCTCCTGGAATGGGCTTGAATGCGTATTTCGCCTATTCAGTTGTGGGCACTCATGGAAATATTGATTATATGACGGCTTTTGCAGCCGTTTTCGTTGCCGGGATTATCTTTATCATCCTGTCATTGACACCTTTCCGCAAGAAGCTGATTGAAGCAATTCCTGAAAACCTGAAGCATGGCATCACGGCCGGGATCGGCCTGTTCATTGCCTTCATCGGCCTGCGCCTGACAGGCATCATTACGAGCCATCCGACCAATCTGGTTGCACTTGGAGACCTTCATCAGCCATCTGCCGTGCTAGCGCTTATCGGCCTGGCCGTCACACTTGTCCTTATGGTATTGAATGTTAACGGCGCAATGTTTTTTGGAATGATCGCCACCGGACTCATTGCCTTTTTCACCGGCCAGCTCAGCTTTGAGCAAGGATTTGTTTCACTGCCTTCACTTCCTGATGGCCTGATCATTGCCAACCCGCTGTCAGCATTTGCTGAGGTTTTCCAGCACAGTCTGTATGCAGTCGTCTTCTCTTTCCTGCTTGTTACGATTTTTGACACAACAGGAACAATGATCGGCGTGGCCCAGCAGGCCGGGCTCATGAAAGGCAATACTATGCCCCGGGCCAGGGAGGCGCTTCTTTCTGACAGCATCGCTACCACAATCGGTGCGATGTTCGGGACAAGCCCTACCTCAGCATATATCGAATCTTCTTCAGGAGTAGCCGCAGGCGGCCGGACCGGGCTGACCTCCCTGACCGTAGCAGGTCTGTTTATCCTTGCAGCCTTTTTCGGCCCGCTCGTAAGCGCGGTATCCGGACTTTCGGCTATCACTGCACCAGCACTGATCATTGTCGGCAGCCTGATGATGGGGAGCATTTCGCATATTAAATGGAACGAGCTTGACGAAGCATTCCCTGCATTCCTGATCATCCTTAGCATGCCGCTGACATCAAGCATCGCAACAGGCATCGCTCTTGGCTTCATCTCCTACCCGCTGATGAAGATCGTTAAAGGAAAATGGCGCGACGTTCATCCGCTTGTTTACCTTTTTGCCGTATTGTTCTTTTATCAGCTGGCGTTTTTGCCGCATTAATAGAAATGCGGAGGCGACTGTTTAGGTGCGACAAGCATAAGACGAGCAGGACGGAAGGTTGTTCTTTAACCTTCTGGCCTGCTTGGCTTATGACTCGAGCACCTAGGAGCCGCAGCTGGACAAATTGAAATGCGGAAAAGCCTTGCTCAGCCCCGACAAGCATAAGACGCGCCAGAATAAAAGGCGTTCTTTGCCTTTAATTCTGGCGTGGCTTATGACTCGAGGGGCTAGGCTTTGGAGCTGGACAATCGAAATGCAGAGGGCGCTTGCCCTGTTTAAAGAAAATAACAAACAAAAAGAGCAGCTGCATATGCAGCTGCTCTTTCTTTTATATCAGTACTTCAACCTTGGCATCCTTTTTCAGATCTTCAACCTGTTTGACCAGTACTTCCTGTTTCTTTTGGTCGTTAAGCTGTTCCTGGATTTTTGTTTTTATTTCTTCGTATTCCGGAACTGATTGCCCTTCAGGTGTTGATGCCTTCACTTGATCATAATATGCTTTTACTTCTTCTTCTGTAGCGGCATCTGCTTTAATTTCTTTATCGATATACTTATTTGATACGATAGAATCGCTGATTTGCCCCTTCAGCTCTTCTTCAGTCAATCCCGCATCCTTTAGGGCAGCGGCAAATTTCTTGTCATCGCCTTCGTATTGTTTCTTTATTTCATCCAGCTGGCCCTGCACCTCTTCTTCTGAGGCCTTGTAGCCTTTTTCAGCGGCTTCCTGCATGATTAAGCTTTGTCCGACCAGGCTGTCTATTGTCTGCTGCTTAATTTGTTCTGAGGCTTCCTTGGTAGTTGGATCCTGTCCGCTCATCTGGTAGCTCATTTGAGCATTCTGGAGCATACCGTTAAAATCCTTGCCCAGAATTTTATCATCATTGACAACAGCAACGGTTTCTTTTTCATCGACTTTTTGCTTGTCCAGTTTTTCCTGCATTTCCTTCATGCTGGCCTCCTGGCTCTTTTCCTCCTGCTTGCTTGCATTTTTATCTTCTGATTGAGCATTGTCCTCGTTCCCGCCGCAAGCAGTTAAAACGGCAGCGGTCAAGACTGCCAGCATCGTCCATTTAATCTTCTTCATGATCCGTCCCCTTTCGCCCTCCTGATAAGGGCTATTTCTATAATTTTCTTATATAGTGGGCATTATAGCTGATATTTTCGCGAAAAGATACCAATCACCCATTACCAACTTTTGGAACATGGGCAGCAGCGCCCGACAAATATAGGAGTACCGGCTGTATCTTCCTGTTATTTTCCTCCCTCTTCTACTGAAAATTACTGCCTTGTCAGCAGCTGCAGGAGCAGGACTGAACAGAAGCCTTCCAGTCTCAGCTTTCAAATTATAACCCTTAAGGCAGACGTTCTAAATGTACAATTCGCACATACTTTTCTTTATAGGACAGGACAAGATAAGGTGATGTGAGAGATGGTACATAAAATGACTGCTATCATAATGGGAAGCTTTCTAATGGGGATTGGCATCAATGGCTTCATCATTCCTCATCATCTGCTGGATGGCGGTTTTATCGGGCTTGGCCTGATTCTGCACTATTATTATGATTTCCCCCCGGGCCTGTCTTTGGTATGCCTCAGCATCCCTGTTTATACAGCGGCCTGGTTTTATCACCGCAAGTATTTCTTTTACAGTTTGTCCGGTCTGCCGGCTTCCTCTATTTTTATTGACCTCTTTGAACCTATCAAAGGAACCATGCCGCTGGGAATACTGCCAAGCGCTGTTATTGGAGGAATACTGGTCGGCTGCGGAATCGGACTCATGCTCCGGTATGACACAAGCACATGCGGCTCTGATCTGCTTGCACAGCTTCTCTCAAAAGCATTTTCTGTCAATGTGGGTCTGATCATCTTTATGATGGATGCGCTGATTATTTCATCAGGAATCAAAGCAGTCGGATGGACGCATTTTTTCTATTCGTTCCTGACCATCATCAGTGTGGCAATCCTGACGATCATGATGAATCAGGGCCGGCATTCAGCAGCAGGGGCATAGCCCCGGCAAACTAGCTGAAGGAGCCTGTATCAGGCTCCTCCAGCCAGTTTGCATACATAGACCAAGGATTCAGACCGGGCAGTCAGCGCCCTTTTGTCCCAGCCTCCATAGACCTGGACTATCTCCAGGCGGCAGCTTTCAAGCAGACGTTCCATTTCCTGCGGATATGTATATCTCAGAAAAATATTCTTTACTGTCTCTCCCAGATCGCTCCTTCGGATTGTCTGGTAATGCTGGATCTGTGTTAACTTGTCGTATTTGCTTATCGTAGAAACCTTTATTTGCTCCCCGCTTTTTCCAGTAATGGTTTTCCAATATTCCTCTCCTTCAGGCTGAAGCAATTCTTCTGCAGAAGGAAAACGGGTATCGAAGATAAACAGCCCGCTTTTGTCCAGATGGTTTACAACGGCTTCCAGCAGTCTGTTCTGGTCTTGATTGGTCAAAAAATGCTGAAAGGAATTGCCGGACATGTAAACTAGCCCAGACTTCAAATCCAGATCCACCGATCTTACATCCCCGCAGATCCATTTGATGGGAAGCCCTTTCGCTTTTTCAGCCGCCCTGCCGAGCATGCCTTTATGTATATCGACGCCTGTCACTTCAAAACCCTTTTCAGCCAGCGGGATAGCGAGCCTCCCTGTCCCGCATGCCAGGTCGATGACCGGCCCCCTTTTACCTTCCAAAAGCTCCAGCAGCAGATGCAGCTCCCCTGTCCAGCTGTTCTCAATATCATATAAAACAGGATCTTCATATTCTTCAAAGTTATCCATTTTCACGTCCGAACTCCTTTTTTTTCCTTAATTGTAATGGGGCATGCGTTCTTCTGCCACTCATTTCGTTTTTATACAGAAAAAGCCGAGGGAGTCCCCCGGCCTTTCCAATTAAGCTTCTGCTTCAATTTTATTAGTGGCATCATTATAAGCAGCAGTATCAATATCCCCGGTCACACGGCTTGTGAGAATGCCCGATGTCATAGCTCCGGAAACATTGACCGCTGTGCGCCCCATATCAATGAGAGGCTCAATGGAGATGAGCAGGCCGGCAAGCCCTACCGGCAGATTGAGTGCTGAAAGGACAAGCAGTGCTGCAAAGGTAGCGCCGCCGCCTACACCTGCCACACCAAAAGAACTGATAGCGACGATGGCGATTACAGACAGCAGGAATGACGGTGAAAGCGGATCGATTCCTACTGTAGGTGCAATCATGACTGCCAGCATCGCCGGATAGATCCCGGCACACCCGTTTTGGCCGATAGTAAGGCCGAATGAACCTGAGAAGTTAGCAATCCCCTCAGATACCCCGAGTGACCGCTGTGTTTTAATATTCAGCGGCAGTGCACCTGCACTCGTCCTGGATGTGAAGGCAAAGGCCAGGACCGGGAAGGCTTTTTTCATATAAGTGACAGGATTCAGGCCTGCCAATATCAGCAGCAGCAGGTGAATCAGGAACATGACGATGAGCGCTGCATAGGAAGCAACGACAAATTTCCCAAGATTCAGGATGGCATCAAGATCGCTGGTGGCCGCGGTTTTTGCCATGATGGCCAGAACTCCGTATGGCGTAAGGCGGAGAATCAATGTAACGACCCTCATGATAATGCTGTAAAAAGAGTCTACTATTCTCGCAAAAAGCTCCGCATGCTCAGGTGTTTTACGTTTTACGCCAAGATAGGCAATCCCCAGGAAGGCGGCAAAGATGACAACAGATATGGTGGATGTAGGCCGCGCACCTGTGAAATCCAGAAATGGATTGGCAGGCAGAAGATCAAGTATCTGCTGCGGGAAAGTGCGGTCCTGGATTTCCCCGTACCGCTGCTCAAGCTGTTCAGCTCTTGCAGATTCCGCTTCTCCCTGTGTAATCTGGACTGCCTCAAGATCAAAGCCAAGGGCGGCAGTGATGCCGACAGCAGCTGCAATCGCCGTGGTCCCAACCAGGATACCAAGGATCAGCGTGCTGATTTTTCCAATATTATTGGTCAGCTTCAGCTTCGTAAAAGCAGCCAGGATCGAAATAAAAACGAGCGGCATGACAATCATTTGCAGAAATCTGACATACCCTCCCCCGGCTAGATTGAACCAGTCAGCCGACTCGGCTATTACTTCCGAACCGGATCCGTAAATGAACTGCAGGGCAAAACCGAATACAATCCCTGCTCCAAGTGCAGTGAATACACGCTTGGAGAACGATATATGTTTTTTCTGCATCACATACAGCCCATAAAACAATAAAAGCATAATGGCAATATTCACTATAATATATACCGCAGACATGCTATCCCTCCTAATATTTTCTATAAACACACTTTATTTCATCTATTCCCATCTGTCAAATCGGGATTGTTGGGATATCCTCCTTTCTTTCAATATTTTTTAAAGCACTTCTTATATATGAGCTTTTGAGCAAATATATGCGCACTGCAGCTTGGTTAAGATTGCATCTATCTAAGAGGACTTCTATAAATTAATGAGGCTGGGACAATAAAAAAGCACCCTCAGGCAGATCCTGCAGCGGGGGTGCTTTTTTGTCTGTTCTTATTTTTCAGGAATGAGTATCTGCCCAACCTTGCCGATTTTCAGGAGAGTCTGCATGATTGCCCTGGACAGCTGGCTCGGCTTGTAAGGCTTGACCAAATAATCAATCGCGCCAAGCGAGAAGCCTTTTTCTTTTTCATCAAGAGCCGTGGAAACAATGATGGGTATGTTCTTAAGCCTGTCATTTTCCTTCATCTGCTCCATGACCCTCCAGCCATCCACCTGTTCTTCCTCCAGCATGATATCAAGCACGATTGCATCAGGTGTATGGCGGGCAAGGAAATCCAAAGCTTCCTGTCCCTTTTTATAATGAACCACCTGGAACCCGCTATCAGACAGCTCCTGGATGATCAGCTCTGCCAGGCTTTGGTCATCTTCCACTACCATAACGCGGTAGCCTTCTGCAGATGTTTTTGGCACCGGTGCTGTTCTAGGCTCTACCGTTTCAATGAGAGGAAATGAGAGCGTGAATTTGCTGCCCTTTCCATAGGTAGATGTCACTGAAATGCTGCCGCTGTGCGCCTTTATGATTTCCTGGACAATCGAAAGCCCGAGCCCTGTTCCGCCAATCCTTCTCCTGTCGGAATTATCCACACGGTAGAATTTGGTGAACAGTTTATCTAGCGCATCCTCCGGTATACCGAGCCCCTCATCTTCCACTTCTGCCACAACAGACTTATCTTCCTGATAAAGCCTGATGATAATATCTCCACCGCCTGGAGAATATTTGACAGCATTGGATATCAGATTGGTGAATACCTGCTCAACCTTGCTCTTATCGCCCAAGATAACATCATTTCCTGCAGATCGGTCATCAATTTTTAACTTGTGGACATCTGTATTGATCTGCTGTTTTTCTATAACCTGCTCAATGATCGGCAGGAGTCTGAGATACTTCTTCTCATATGTCTGTTTTCCGGCTTCCATCCGCTGGACATCAAGGAAATCATTGATGAGTGCAGTCAGCCTCCTGGCTTCATTGTAGATTGTCGTCAAATACTTTTTCTGCTTATCCGGTTTCAGCTCCCTGTTCAGCATCAGTTCGGTGAAGCCGAGGATGCTCGCGAGCGGTGTGCGCAGCTCATGGCTGACCGTGCTCACAAACTCGGATTTCATTTGGTCGACTTCAAATTCTTTTGTTATATCGCGATGAACCAGCACAGTGCCGATCCTTTCATTATCCTGCCCGAGGCCTTCACAGTACATCTTGATGACCTGCCCCGTTTGCTTCATCTTATAGATAATGCTCTCCATCTCACAGCTGTCACTATGAACCGCATTTTGAAGGAAAGTCAAAAATTCATCCGGCTGCTCGACCTTATCTGCCATTTCTGCCGACCAGATTTCCCAAGGGAGATTTTCGAGTCTTCCCGCAGCACCCGGGCAGGCAAACATCTCTTCCAGCTGGCGGTTCGCCTGCAGGATGGATCCGGAATCACTCACCATCTGGATACCCTCCTGGACAGTATTCAGAATATCTCTGTTCTGCTTCCTCTCTTCTTCCGATTGATTATATAAGCTGATGTTATCCAGGCTGATTCCAACCTGTCTGGATAATGCTTCATATTCGTCCATCTGTTTTTCCGAAAAAGGAGATCCGAAGCGGCTGAACAGCATCACTGCCATAACCTCATCCTTTGAGGAAATGACAGGGAGATATAAGTCATAGCTGTATGCAACTGCTTCATGATAGCCCTTTTCTTCTGCCAGCAGCTCCCGCTTTACAGCAAAGGATTTCTTAGTTTGAATCAGCCTTTCATGAAGCCCGTTTTCGATATGCTTCATATACTGCTCCACCCCGGCGGCAGAAATGCCGTATGCAGCAGCTGCCTGAGTGTTCAGGAGCCCGATCATCCCGCGGTCCGCACTGATGACCCCGCACATATTAACCACAATGCTGTCAAGAATACTCTGCAGATCCAGGGAGCTGGAGATTCCGTTAGTCAGATCGTTTCTCCGCTTCAGCTTCAACTCGTTCTCCCGCAGGGTCTCAAGCATCTCCTCAAGCTCACTCTGCTGGGCCTGAAGCTCATCCTGTTGTGCCAGCAGCTCTTCATTCTGGGCTGTAAGGTCTTGTTCTTTGTCCTGCACACTCCAGACCATCTTCTGGAAAGCGACCGATAATGCACCGAGTTCATCTTCCCGGCTCGATTCGACGGTTATCTCTGCTTCGCGTCCCGCCGCAATCTCATTAGCAGCAGCTGCAAAGTCAGCAAGCGGCTGCCCGACTCTTCGGAACATTACCCTGGTGATCCGGGCCAAAAGGACAAGGATGACAAAGCTGAATAAAACAAAGCCCAACTGGATATACGATTGCTGTTTCATCAGGCCTGCTGCTTCTTCATTAAGCTGGTCGTTTATACCATTAAGGTAGTTCCGAGAATCATCCTGGAAGGAGTTCACCCTCGCAGTCGCTCCTGTGCTTGCCACTTTCTTGACTTCTTCTATTCTTCCAGCCTCAAAATAGTTTACAATTATGGGAAGCTTTTCAATAAAATAGTAGTCTATGAACTCTCTTACTTCCCTAGCATATGCCTTATCATCCAGGGAGACAGCAAGCTCATCAAGCTGCTTGCCCATCTTCCTCAGCTCCGGCTGTTTGGACTGCGCGCTGATCCTCATATCATCGTTGTCAAACGCCAAGTAGCCTCTTACGTCGAAGAATACACGGTTGAAGGTGCTGTCAATTTCCTGGACCAGCCCTTCCTTCTGTACAAGTTCGGCCCGCTTTTCATTATAAGAATCGCTGAGGTTCTGCTGCAGGATAACGAGCACAATCGTGCCGGCAATGAAAAAGAGAATAAAGACACCCATTAATCCGGCAAACTGCCTTGACAGACTCTTTTTAAAATAATCATTGATTTTCATTCAGTATTTCCTCTACCTTTTCAAGGAGCTCAAGCGGGCTGAACGGCTTGGCCATAAAATAATCGGCCCCTGCTTCCAGCACCCTGTCCTGCTCAAACTGCTGGCTTTTTGCTGACAGCATGAGAATCTTGACATGATTTTTTTCACTATTGGCCCTTATCTTTTCGATGACCTCAAGCCCCGTGTATACAGGCATCATATAATCAATGATCAGGAGGCTGTAATCTCCTGACTGAAATAAATCCAGCGCCTCCTGTCCATCTGCTGCCTCATCCACTTCGAAATCGCCGTCTTCCAGCGTATCCACAATCAGCATTCTCAGTATATCTTCATCTTCTGCCAGTAAAATTCTGTTCATTTCGCTCCTCCTCCAGCAGCTGCTTTACTGAATGCATCTTTCATGATCCAGTAGGACTGCTTTAGCCTTTCATGGTATTGCGGCTCCTCCCAGCTTTTCCAGGAATATTTGAAAGAATCTTCTTCCTTTATTACTCCATCAGTCATTGCCGGAGCGGTGCCTGCCAATTTTCCATTTTCTGTGACGGCTGCACCTATTGTGATAGACTCGATGATGCTGCTTCCGGATAGGCCGGATTGCCAAAGGTCTCCCTGTATTTCCCGGCTGCTTGGATCCTTTACATTCAGGAGCAGCCACGGAATCCTCAGCTCCAGCGTTTTCCTGTCATCACTTATACTTATATCGGTCAGGGAGTTGAAATCTTCACTTTCCGGATTGGCATTGCCGAACATAAGTTTCCCTGTTTCATAAGAAGAAAACGGAAGGGTTTTTCCGGTAGATGGAATCGTCAGTTCTTTATTCAAAGCCAATCTGATCGGATGGAAAATCCCATTATCCTTTTGAGCTGCATATGGTCTTTCCGGGAGCATATTCAGCAGCTCTCCGTACTGATAATAGAAAGTGTCATAATAGCTGTCTACCATCATATTCGATGTATCTTCCCCTGAAAGATTAATAGAATAATCGACCCCGAAATCGGCAGCAGCTTCAGCTTCGTTTCCAAGCGGGACAGTGCTCTGCCCCTGATCCTTGATAGTATCAAGCAGCAGATGCGTGCTGTCCCTTCCCCAGTCCAGCGGCCTGCTGTAGTCAAGGCGGAGGTAAAGATATTCTTCATTGGATGCCGCATATAAAGCCTTGATTGCATCTTCTTTTTGGCTGCTTTTAAAGAGGGGCTCTGCACCAAGCTTATCCCAATCGCCTGTCAGACCATCCGGATAGATGCCAGCTTCATATTTGCCGGGCTCAAACGCCAGCAGCCCAAAGTGCTGCTCGTTCGTCTGCATATTGGACCAGAACGGCCGCCTGTCCGGATTGTCATAATCCATCGTATTCCATGTCCGCTTGAACCACTCATCCTGCCATGTAAACACCAGGCCGCCGGCATAGCCTTCATCCATAATCGATTCGAAAAGGCGTTTGTTTATCTTACCCTGCTCTTCTTCAGAATGATGTCCCTGATCCATCCCGTCTACATTTTCATGGGTCATTCCCCTTGAGGCAGGAACGCCGAACTCAGCCACAAGGACAGGCATAGAGTGGACCTTCTTCAAATCATTCAGATATCCGGCATAGTTATTTTTTTCGCCATGTGAATCTATATAATTCACATACTCCTTTTCATAGTTCAGGAAATCAGGATAGTAAGGGTAAATATGGTAGGATGCAAACATCCCGGCTTTAAAGCCATCTGCAGGCAGGATATGGTTCGGATCCACGACCGCTTTATCTTCATCCTCCGAAGGCTCGGCCGGATGGTCCAGGAGATCAGTGGTCACCCAGTTCGTAAAGCTCATTGTATGCTGCCATCCATATTGCCTTGATTCGTACTCTGCCGTATAATCCATCATCCGGGCGATCCAGCCTTCGAACGGGGAGGCATTTTCAGTCTGAAAATATTTCCCGGAAAAAGAGCCCTTCCCTTCATTGCCTGCATTTGTCTGTAAGACTGCTTCAGGATCCCACTCGATCCCGATCATGAATCCCAGCACATACTCCGATATATCATACTTATATTCCCCTGAAGCATGGCCCGGCCGTTCCGGCAGGCTTGCGTTTCCGTGGACAATATCCACCATATGCTTCAATTCAGTTTTAAAATTATCTGTTACAAGTCTGCTATAGGCATTTTGTTCACTGACAAGATTCTCTTCGTTCACCCACGCTCCATGGAATAAATACAGCGGGTGTTCAGCAGTTTGATTATATTCGTAAAAAGCTTCATAGAAACCTGGCGGATGGAGGGTATATACACGGACGGCATTGCTATTCATGGCACCTATTGCCTTGAACCAGCGAAGATATTCGTCTTTTGTAATCGCTGTTTCCCCTGGAAATGAGCCAGGCTTCGCTATGCCCATGTTAACGCCTTTGACCAGGAGATCTTCCCACTTGCCGTCTTTACGGACTTGAATATACTCGCTTCCGGTCCTGCTGTTCGTTATGATCCCGTTCTGCTCGGCAATTTCCGGCTTTTCCTGCTCATGATGCAGGCCGGTGCCTCTTTCCAGAATTGTTTTCATCAACGGGACATACGTATTCCAATAGAAAGAATCCCGTGAGCTGAAATTCCCTTTCCAGACATCGAGACCCTTTGTCTGATAAATACCGGGAACCTCCGCTTCATCCGCAAAGTCCCCTGCAAAATAATAGGAAGAATATTTTGCATTCACATGCTGGATGACAGCCGGGATGACGGATGGGATCCCGTATCCCTCCAGTTCTTTTTCTGCTCCCTTTTTAAGGGGAAGCTGATAGGTTGCCAGTACTTCCTCCTGATCATTGGCTTCAACGATATCAAACCAGTATGAATAGCGGGACTCCCCTTTTACATCCAGCTCCTTTTCCCCTGCATCCGTGTAGCTGAAAAGTGCGCCTTCTCCCTCGAGGTCCTCTTCGCCGAATACAACAATATGATTGTCTTTGTTGACCAGTACAAGGCCAGGGCCTTCATAATCCCAGCTTTTTTCCTGTTCCTTTACCCAGACAGGGACTTCATTAGATGATAAGTCAGGAAAATATCTGCCTATCCAGCCGCTCCAGCTGATATTTAAAAGCGCAGTGATTTTCTCACGGGCATCATCATCGGTCGGATCGGCAAAGGTATTGAATTCAGCTATAAGTGTCTTCCCTTCTGAATTTATAAGGGCCTCCCGGAGCCTGTCAGCCTCTTCAGACTGAAGTCCTCCATAGATGCTGTCCGATCTTTCGCCAAGACTGTTGCTGCCGAAAAACTCCTCTTCGTAAACACCATATTGGTCAGCAAGATAAAAGAGATCATATTTTTCCAGATTTTGCGGGAGTGGCTTTACCTTATATTCATCTTCCCCAAACGGCTTAAACCCGCTGTAGTCGCTCTTCACTTCATATGGTTCGCCATTTCTTCTCTGCCATTTGCCATTGTTCAGAATCCAGACAAGGCCTTTATGCTCCCGGTAAGTTTCATCAGGCACGGTTTTATCAATGATCAATGCCTCTAGCGTCTTGTCCGGTGCGAGCTGCCACAGCCAGAAAGGACTTGTCAGGAGCAAAAGAATGCCGACGACCACACCGAATACGGCAGCCTGTGATTTCGTAAACATTTTTTTCATTCAGACACACCTTTTCGTTTCATTTCTCCCCAGCTCTTATCTCCCCTGATCAGCTTCCAGATGCCCTCGCACCTCCAAAATACTGTTAGAGGGCGATACCATAAGGTTTCTGTCAGAGAGTAGAAGAACAGCTTCAGCAAATCAGACACCTTCGGATACTTGCGCAGGCTCCATTCTTCAAGCAAAACCGCTGCCATTGAAAAAATAGAACCGTAGAGGCAGGAAAGCAGGAAGATCAGAATGGCAAACTCCAGATAAATCCCCCCAAGGAACAGTGACAGCACCACATAGGCATAGCCAAGCAGCTCGACAATCGGCCCGAAAAATTCGACAACCCAGAAATACGGGAAGGAGATGAACCCGATTGCCCCATATTTCGGATTAAAGGTCAGCTTCCGGTGAGTCCACAAACTTTCGAACAGCCCCCTGTGCCACCTGCCCCTCTGCTTCCTCAGGAAAGTCGCGCTTTCCGGCACTTCCGTCCAGCAGACCGGGTCGGGGACATAGACGATCCGCTTCTTCAGCCCTTTTTCTTTAATAAGCCGGTGCATCCTGACCACAAGCTCCATATCCTCGCCGACAGTATCGGTTCTGTACCCGCCTGCCTCCAGCACCCAACGTTTTGAAAAAACGCCAAATGCACCCGAAATGATCAGCAGCAGATTATGACGGCTCAGCCCGATGCGGCCCATCAGAAAAGCCCGCAGGTATTCAATGATCTGCATGATGACGAGCGGTTCCCTGGCAAGCCCTACCTTCAGCAGGTTTCCATCCTTGATTTCACAGCCATTCGCAATCCTGATGCTTCCTCCGGATGCAATCACCTCTTCATTCGAATCAATGATCGGCTTCATCACCTTAAGGAACGCATCATGCTCCAGGACAGAATCCCCGTCCAGGGAACAGATATAAGGATAATGGGAGATATTCAAGCCGGCGTTGAGCGCATCGGCTTTTCCTCCATTCTCCTTATCGATCATATATAGGTTAGGCAGCAGGCGCGACTGATAAATCCCTTTTATTTCCTTCGTTTCAACCTGCCTTCTGACAGCCTTGTCTATTTTCTTCATTTCATAGTGGCCGATCATTTTCTCCAGCGTCCCGTCCTTGGATCCGTCATTCACAACGAGGATTTCGTATTCAGGATAGGTGATGCTCAGAAGTGATCTGACACTCTGGATGATCCCTGCTTCTTCATTATAGGCAGGGACTATGATGGAAACGGGCTTTGTATAAATCTCACTCATATATTCCTCATAGATCCGGTCCCGCTTAAGACGGTATTCCCTGCGCAGCTGAACCATCGAAATAACAAGAACAACTGTGTAAAAAACGATGACAATCACCATATAAACAGCAATGAACCAGCCAAAAAACAAAGCTGCATTTCCCCATAATTCTGCCAGCATCAGCGCAGCTCCCCTTTTTGCATCCATTCCCAGGCCATATCCCTGGCATAAGGATCATGCGAATCATCAATCACTTTCTGCAATACCTCTTTCCCCTTTGAGAAAGCCAAAATAGACTGGCCCGCCTGTGATCTTACATACCAGGAGGGATCATGCAGCATGTCTGCCAGTCTTGGGAGCAGCCCTTCGTCTTTAATGCTGCCGAAAAGCTTGGCGGCAAGCATCCGCTCCTGCCAGCTGGAAGATTCAGCAAGTTCCGCATAAGGGGCTATATTCTCTGTATATCCTATTGAAGCCAATGCCTTCAATGCCCGGAGCCTCATTTCTCCCGCCTCCGACATGAATACCTCTTCCACAAAATGAAGATAACCAAGCTGCTTGTTGACAGCAATCACATCCAATACAGCAAGCTGCAGCCTTTCAGGAGAAGTTCTGAAGCTTTCAACAAACCGGTCAAAAATTTTGCCATCGAGCCGCATTAAAATATTCCTGAGATCGAATTCAGAGAACGGCAAGCTGTGGGACTCCAGCAGCACGGACAGCTTCTCACTCTGGAAATCAGCCAGGATTTTGAAGGCCTGAACCTTTTCGGAGGATGTGCTTTTCCCGCTTTCGGCAATCCGAAGAACTTCCCCCTCCAGACTTTTCAAATGGAAATCCTCTATATGATAAAGCGAATTTATCCGTGTACTCCATCTTCGGCTTTGAAGTCCTTTGGCATAATGGCCGCTGAGATAGGACTCTGCAAACAAGGAAAGATTTCTCCTTTCCTGCTCCCCTTCAAGGATATCCGCATAATGACCAAGGAGCTCCTCAGCAGCCAGCAGGCTTGCCCGGTCGGCCAGGGCATCTTCCTCCAGCTGCTTCCCTTCATATAAAAAAGAAAACAGCGGAAGGTTCAGCTTTTGCTTCCAATCTTCAACCTTCCGCCTTGCTGATATTTCGAATCCTTTTCTAATCACGAGATACACCAGTATGACTGTCAATATTCCTGTAATAGAAAGGGCCGCTGCAGCGAGAAAAAACAGTTCCTGATCGAGTCTCATTACGACATCCTCTGGATCAGGCGCTGGATTCTTGCCTGCAGCTCAGTGATGCTGAACGGCTTTGTCACATAATCATCTGCCCCCAGCTTCAGTGCCCTGGCAATATCGTATTCCGTTTTTCTGCCTGTCAGCATTAAAACATGGACCCGGCTAGCATTCCGGTTTTCCTTTACCTTCTGGAGAACTTCAGTTCCGTCCATAACAGGCATGATTCCGTCCAAAATAAGGAAGTGCTCCCCTTTCTGCTCCATACGGCCGGATTGAAGGAACTTCTGTCCATCCTCATATACCTGGATATCCAGGCTGGTATGCTCGAATTCCATGGATTGCAGGATTTTCATCAGCATGGTCCTGATGATTGCATCATCATCAATGACAGATACATTCAGAACCTTCCTTGTATGGCCGCCGATCAATTTATTTGCACTTTCCACCCTGGCCCGGCCGTTCCGTTTTGCTTCATATAGAGCCTGGTCGGCCGTCTTGATTGCTTCTGCCACAGTAGCAGAAGGATCATGGACCATATATACACCGGCCGAGAAGGTCATTTTCAATTCCTCCCCGCCTTCTATGAAGGTTCGGCTTGAGAAGCCGGAAAGAAGCCTTAAGACGACCTCCTTGCTGTCACGGTCATTTGTGCGGGGAAGCAGCAGGATGAACTCTTCCCCTCCATACCGGAACACAATATCGCCTATCCTGACATGATCCTTCAGATACTGGGCAAACTCCGACAGGATACGGTCTCCTGCCGGATGGCCGTACTTATCATTCACTTGCTTGAAATGGTCCAGGTCAAGGACGGCGATAGAAAAATACTGATTGTTCCGTTCAAGCTCCTTCAAATACCGTTTAAGAGAATCCTTCAGGAACCTGCGGTTGTATACCTGCGTCAGTTCATCAATAAGGACAGACTGGTCAAATATCTGCTTCCTCTCCAAGTGCCGCTCTATCCTTATAAGGAATTCCTCCAGGTCAATGGGTTTGGAAATAAAATCATCTGCCCCCAGCCTGTAAGCCTTGATCCTTGTTTCTCTGTCATTCATTATGCTGATCATCAGCTTTGGAATAAACTTTTTATTCGAATGCTTCTGGATGTCCTCAAGCACATGGAAACCGCTTTTGCCAGGAAGATTAACATCAATGATGAGGCAGTCGGGATTCATATCAAAGAATTGGTCGACAGCTTTTTCAGGCTCGGTATTGGCCATCACCATCCAGCCCTTGCTTTCCAGTGCATCTTTAAGGAGGATCAGCATGGAGACGTCATCATCAATCACCTGGATCAATGGCATATTTTCATCCCTTGGAAGACTTTGTTTCTCCTCTTCCCTTTGGAAATGTTCATACTCATAGCTCAGGCCCATCAGTTCATATAAAAAGTCACGCAGTTCCCGGTTCTCCCATATTTTTTCACTGCTCTTTTCCACCTGATCCATCAGTTTGCCTGCCACCTGATGGAGTCCGACGAGCTGCAGGGTTCCTGCTGTCCCTTTGATGGAGTGAAGGAACCGGTAGACATCCTCGTTACTCACAGGAGTTTCCGCTTCCTGTTCAAACCACAGAGTCATTTGATTCTTAATCTTTTGAAACAATAAAGTTTTATATTTATCAAGCTTCATTATAAGCACCTCTTTCATCCCAAGCATCAGCCAGGAAGCAGAGGCCCCGGCCAAAATAAAAACCAGCCTTCATTGATAAATTGGCCGGCTGCACTACTTTCTCAAAGCGGTTTATAGTACCCAGATAACAACCGCTGATCACAGTGTTCTATATTCTTAAAATACCTCCTTGCATTTTCTGTCGAAACACAGAATAGCAAGCCAATTAAAATATATGATTCCTGTCATATGAAGTCAATATATATTTTAGTCATTTGCTTTGAGTATACCGAAAAATCAAACAAGATGCAGATGTCAATATGCCGCCCTGAAAAGATGGTAGATTATTACCATTATTCCCTCTGTCTGAATCTGTCACTAAAAGCGGTTTTTTGTCAACAAGATGATATTGTCGGTTTGGACAGGTATTTGTAAAATTAGGAATATATAACTAAAAAGATGGAGGGCGAAGCAATGGAGCATATTAAAGACCTGCTGTTCAACCTGCTGATCATACTTATCGTCATGCTTTCTTTCCAGCTCCTTTTTGCCAGCCGCCTTCAATCGCTTTTTCTGCGCCACCGCGAATATATTATTGCCGGCATCAGCATCATTACTGCTTCCCTGTGCCTGGTCAGTTCAGTCAAAATGAACAGCAGCTTCATTTTTGATCTGCGGTGGATCCCATTCTTGCTGGGGGGACTATACGGAGGTCCCAGGGTCACCCTCGCCCTGCTCATTTTTGTCATCTTTATCCGCATTCCCCTCGGAGGGATCGGAGCTGCCTATAATATTTTCACCGGGCTGATTGCCGCCTTTATTGTATATAAGCTTCACCCTTCCTTCATTGCCATGGACACACGGGGAAGGCTGCTTACCGTTTCAGTCCTGTCTTTTCTCTTATCTATCGCTGCTTTCCTGCTCTTGCTATTTAGAGCAGGCCTGGAGGAATGCCTGGAATTCGTTGTTATCTATACGGTCACTCAGACGGTCGGGGCATTTTTGGCAGCCTACACCATCGAGCTGATCGTACAGAACCAGCAGCTGAACAGGGCGGTAATGAAGACTGAAAAAATGGAGGTCGTTTCCCACCTGGCTGCCAGCATCAGCCATGAAGTAAGAAATCCCCTGACCGTAACAAAAGGATTTCTCCAGTTATTAAAAGAAGAAGAACCAGGCGGAGGAAAGCGTTCCTATTATTTAGACACAGCCCTCGAAGAGCTGAACAGGGCGGAAGTGATCATCAGTGATTATCTTACATTTGCCAAGCCGCACTGTGAAGCAAATTCATGTTTTTCATTAGAAGGGGAAATCAGAAAAGCAGTTGAATTGATCACACCTTACGGGAATGCTCATTCTGTGGAGATCTATTGCGATACAGAGGAAGAATTATATATAAAAGGAGAAGATGCAAAGGTTCAGCAATGCCTGCTAAACCTGTTCAAAAATGCCATTGAAGCAATGCCTGGCGGAGGAGTCCTCTCTATATCGGCAAAGCTGCAGGACGACAAAGCGGAGCTCCTGATATCTGATACAGGCAAGGGGATGACCTCCGGGCAGCTCAGCAGGCTGGGGGAACCGTATTTTTCAACAAAAGAAGGGAAAGGAACGGGGCTTGGAATGATGGTGGTCTTTCGGATCATTGAGGGAATGGGCGGAAAAATAAAAGCAGAAAGCATGCTGAATAAAGGCACCTCCTTTACCATCCTGCTTCCTGCTGAAAAATGTCCTGATTAACAGCTGTTCTTACACATGATCAAATGATGGCGGGTACTTTACCGTCCCGCTGATTCCAGCTAAGGAGCATTCCTTAAATTCCATAAGCATAAATACCTCTTCCGCTACGGGAAAAGGTGAAAAAACCCAAAAAACTGAAGAAGGCCGGAACCCAAACCTCGGATAATAATCGGGATGCCCCAATATAACGGCGTGGGCATAGCCTTGAAATTCCGCCTGTTTCAAACCTTCTTTATAAGAAGGGATCCTATCCCTTCATTTTGCGCTGGGGGATAACAGCAACCGGGGCAAGCGCCAGGGCAGGCACTTCCCCTTTCCCTGTATCAATCACTGCCTTGCTGAATATGATATAGCCCACGATATCTTCTCCATCTTCCGCTATTAGCAATAATTCAGAATATACTCCCTCGAGGTTCGGATGGTTCTGACAAGGGCTGCTTCATTTTCACGGCTAAAGGCAAGCCTGTGGATATGTTCTGCTCTGCTATAATCAGCTTCCTGCTCTGTCCTGATATTCATGACTGTTCCGCCTGGCTTTTTGCCAGCTGTTTTGATTTGCCGGTGCAGCTCTGCATGGCCGAAATGACCGCCGACCTGAATCCGCGTTTTTCCAGCTCAGCTACTGCTTCAATGGTGGCTCCCCCTGGTGTGCACACTTGATCTTTCAATTCTCCCGGATGCTTACCTGTCTCAAGCACCATCTTGGCTGCACCAAGCACCGCCTGGGCTGCCAGCCGGTACGATGTTTCCCTCGGGAGTCCCTGAAGGACGCCGCCGTCAGCAAGGGCTTCAATGAACATATACACATAAGCAGGCGAAGAGCCGCTGATGGCAGGGATGCTGTCCATCAGCTTTTCTTCAATAAACTCCGCTTTCCCGAAGCTTTCAAAAAGTTCAGCAGCTTTCCTCCGTTCACTTTCAGTCACCTGCCTGCTGGCAGCCAGGGCGCTCATCCCCTCCCCGGCAAGCGATGGGGTATTGGGCATAGAACGAATTGCTTTTATTTCTCTGCCGAAAGCTGACTCAAGAAAGGCAAGGCTGATTCCTGCTGCTATTGTAATGATGATAGCATCTTCAGAAACACTCCCGCTGATTTCCTCAATCACTTCCTCATGAACATCAGGCTTTACTGCCAGAAATAAAAAATCAGCCTGTTCAGCTGCTCTCTTATTATCAAGGGTCACTTCAATATCATATGTATTTTTAACATAAGCAAGAGTATTCTCCGTCCTCGCACTTGCCACTATATCATCCGGCCGGGCAATCCCTGATCTCAGCATTCCCCCGATGATTGCCTGGGCCATTTTTCCGCACCCTATAAAACCAATCTTCTTATTCACTTTTCCACTTCCCTACATAATTTGCTCCCTATATTATACTTCCTTGCCTGCTTCAATTCCAACTTCCGGTTATATCAGGGTGTTAGAGGGTAAAATGGGAATGCTCCGCGCTTAACTGTGCGGCAAATTCTTTCTCCAGCATTAACTGAAGGAGCGTTGAATCATGATGGATAGGACACCACTGCCGGCCGAATTTTACACACAGCCGACCATTGAACTTGCCCAGGCTCTTCTTGGCTGTCTATTGATAAAGGAAACACCTGAAGGTACAGCCGCTGGATATATTGTAGAAACAGAAGCCTATAAAGGCCCCGAAGACAAGGCTGCACACAGCTATAATAACCGCCGGACCAAGCGGACTGAAGTCATGTACGCCGGCCCGGGACTCGCCTACACATACCTTATGCACACCCACTGCCTGTTAAATGTCGTCAGTGCTGAAAAGGACAAACCGGAGGCTGTTCTCATCAGGGCCATTGAACCTGCTGAAGGAATTTCCCTGATGAAAGAGCGGAGAAAGATGGATAATCTGAAGAATCTGACCAACGGGCCCGGGAAGCTTACGAAAGCCCTTGGCGTCACTATGGAGGATTATGGACGCCTCTTTTCCGAGCCTCCCCTCATTCTTGCTGAAGGCTATACCCCTGCTGAGATAGCTAAAGGAAAAAGGATTGGAATTGATAATTCCGGCGAAGCAAAGGACTATCCTTGGCGCTTCTGGGTAAAAGGCAGCCCATATGTTTCCCGCCATCAGATAGAATCCTCATGATGGATGTTTATTCCTCTTTTAACTGCATCTGCCCCGCATGATTGCCCTCCAGGATAACCACAATAGTTATGTATGGTCTTCACCATCACAGCCCTTCATGAAGGGAAAAATTACAAATTGGGGGTAGTCAGATGCAGCAGTTTAACCAGCAAGGACAGTCAGGAATGAACACAAACGAACAAATCCCGGCACATATGAATCATGGCGGACACGAGATGCTGGATATGAAAGAGGTCCTTTCCAGCACTGTAGCGGCAATCGATCAATACCTTATGTTCAGCGGCCAAATCCAGGATCCGCAGCTTAAGGAAATCGCAAACCGCCAGAGGCAGTTCATGATCACCCAATACAACACCATGGTTGACTGCTTCACCACCGGCCAAAAGCCGGCTGTCCCGACTACAACCTATATGATGGGCGAAACGCATGACGTCATCTACGGTCTCCAGCCATCACAGCCTGCTGCTCCAAAGCAGTCAGCTTCCGAGATTGGCGACCAATGCTATTCAGGATACCTGCTTGCTTTAATGAAGGGTGCAGCCTCCCAGCTGTCAATGGCTGCGTTGGAGTGCACAAACCCAGTCGTAAGGCGTGTGCTTGCTGATAGTGTTCCAAATTATGCAGAAATGGCTTACGAGCTGTTCCTTTATCAGAACCAGAAGCATTATTACCAGGTTCCCCAGCTGGCGCCGCAGGATACAGAACAGCTGCTTGGAAGCTATACCCAGGCAGGCGGACAGCAGATGATGAACCAGCCCAATATTAATACCCTTCAATAACTGCCGCAGGCGCCCCAATGGGGTGCCTGCATTTCTTTTTCCTCCCTTCAATTAATTGGAAAATGTTTTTTTGAAGCAGGCTGTTACTAAATTTAAAAAACTGGGTAAAAAAGCAGAAATTAAAACACAAAAAATTGTAAAAGGCGGCGCTCCGTGTGAAAGAAATTAAAGAATCCATCAAAGAAACATTGCTTGCCATCCTTCCCGTCTCTGCTGCAGTCATCCTTCTGCAGCTTGTCCTGATCCAATTGCCCTTCAAGGACTTTCTTCCATTCCTCTTTGGCCTTTTCTTTGTCATCCTGGGACTGATGTTCTTCCTCATCGGCGTCAATATCGGCCTCCTTCCTATAGGTGAAATGATTGGCAAAATTCTTCCAAAGTCAAATAAAGCGTGGGTCATCATCCTCACAGGCTTCATCCTTGGAATTGCCGTCACACTGGCCGAGCCAGACGTCAGAGTACTGTCCACACAGGTTGACCAGGTATCCGGAGGGAAGATATCGTCCATTTCCCTCATATTATCCGTGGCTGCTGGAGTCGGTCTTTTTGTCGGCCTTGCCATGATCAGGACCATTTACAAAATTCCTGTCACCGCCATTTTGATTGCCGGCTATGCCATCGTCTTTATTGTCAGCTTCTTCTCCCCATCGTCATTTGTACCGATTTCATTTGATGCGGGAGGCGTAACGACAGGGCCGCTCGCCGTTCCTTTCATTTTGGCACTCGGAGTAGGTGTGGCCCAGGTTTTCCGGAACAAACAAACCTCTGGCGATTCATTTGGCCTTGTCGGCCTTGCTTCAATCGGGCCGATTCTGGCCGTTTTGCTGCTGGGAGGGATCTTTAAATGATGGACAAGCTATTTCATGGTTTTGGCGGCACCCTGACAGAGGTTGCTTTGGCCCTTGCTCCCCTCCTTCTTTGCTTCATCATATTTCAGGTGTTTTTCCTGAAATTAAAGAAACAGAAGGTCATCCAGATTCTTGCAGGTTTTCTGTCTGCTTTTGCCGGACTGGCATTCTTCCTTCACGGAGTCCATCTCGGCTTTATGCCCATCGGGGAGGAAATGGGAAAGAAGCTGGGCAATCTTCCATACTCATGGATCATCATTCCAATCGGATTTGTACTCGGATTTGTCACTACATTGGCAGAACCAGCCGTAAAAATATTAAACAAACAAGTTGAAAAAGTAACATCCGGCTACATCTCAGAAAAAATCATGCTCATCACCCTATCGGCGGGTGTCGGTCTGTCCATTGCCCTTGCCATGCTCCGAATCCATCATGGCTTCTCTCTCTGGTACTATCTTGCCCCGGGATATGCCCTCGTGCTGATCCTGATTTATTTTTCCAACAGCAGCTTTGTAAGCATCGCCTTCGATTCAGGCGGTGTCGCAACAGGGCCGATGACCGTTACTTTTATCCTCTCAATGGCCGTGGGCGCTGCCGCAGTAACTGAGGGGCGGGATCCCCTGACAGATGGCTTCGGCCTGATCGCCCTGGTGGCCCTCATACCGATCCTGGCTGTCCTGATCCTTGGCCTCCTGTTCAAGAGGAAGGAAGGTGCTTCTTAAATGATCTATAAGCTTTTCATCGCGATAGTTAAAAAAGGCACTGCAAAAAAGGCCGTCCGGCTTGCCCGGGGATCCGGGCTTGCTGCGGCGGCAACTGTATATGCAAAGGGCATCGGAAAAAACGAGAAAACCTCATTTCTCGGACTGGAGATCAACCATGAGAAAGAAGTCATCCTCATGCTTATCAAAGAAGAATCTGCTGAAGACGTCATTACGGACGTCAGCAGCCATCTCCATTTTGAAAGGCCCGGTACAGGACTTGGATTGCTTATCAATGTTAGCGGATTCATCGGCGTCCAGTCCCCGGAAGTCCCCGCTAATGCAGAAGCAGAGGAAGGAGCGGCCAATATGAAGCCAGCCGATAAAGAATACGACTTGATTGTGACCATCGTGAAAAGCTCGGAAGCCGAAAAAATTGTAAAAGCCTCAAAAGATGCCGGTGCTGACGGGGCAACCATCATTTCCGGCAGAGGAATTGGCATCAATGAAAAAGCCACTTTATTCAATATGCTGATTGAGCCTGAAAAAGAGATTGTGCTGACCATCATCCACAGCGGCCGGACACAGGAAGTATTCCAGGCAATCTGTGATGCTGTCGAGCTGAATGTACCTGGCAATGGGATTTCCTTTATCCTGGATGTTGATCAGGTGGCAGGCATCAATCATTAAATTTCTGAGCATATCAATATAGTAAATATCCACATTTGTGAGAAAATAAAGAGGAAATTACATTTCTGGGAGGTAACAATATGCCAAAAAGCTTGCAGGACACAACAAAGCTGCATAATGGAGTGGAAATGCCCTGGTTCGGACTTGGCGTTTTCAAGGTCCAGGAAGGAACTGAAGTAATCGATTCAGTCAAAGCAGCCATCAAGAACGGCTACAAGAGCATTGACACAGCAGCCATCTACGGCAATGAAGACGGTGTGGGACAGGCCATCAAAGAATCAGGCGTCCCCCGCGAAAAGCTATTCATCACGACAAAGGTCTGGAACTCTGAGCAGGGCTATGATTCTACACTGGCAGCATTCGACGAAAGCCTTTCAAAGCTTGGCTTGGACTATGTCGATCTGTACCTGATCCACTGGCCTGTCAAAGGCAAGTATAAAGATACTTGGAGAGCCCTTGAAAAGCTCTATAAAGATGGAAGAGTCCGTGCGATCGGTGTCAGCAACTTCCATGTCCACCATCTGGAAGATCTGCTTGAAACAGCGGAAATCGTACCGATGGTCAACCAGGTTGAATACCACCCGCACCTGGCCCAGCTTGAACTCCGCGAATTCTGCAAACAAAAAGGGATTCAGCTTGAAGCCTGGTCTCCTCTTAAGCAGGGACAGCTCCTCGATGAGCCTGTTATTACAGAGATTGCCGAAAAGCACAAAAAGTCCCCTGCCCAGATCATTCTGCGCTGGGACCTGCAAAATGAGGTCGTCACCATCCCGAAATCAGTCAAAGAACACCGCATCATTGAAAATGCAGATATCTTTGACTTCGAGCTTTCCTCAGAAGACATGGAAAAAATCGATGCCCTCAACAAAAACGAACGCGTCGGTGCCGATCCTGATAACTTTAATTTCTAATAATATGCAAAAGGGGTATGGAATGGGTTCATTCTGTATCCCTTTTTTATTTTACCAGCCTACAGAATCAGCAGCCTCATAATTGGTGCTGCAAAAATGCCCAACTAATTTTAAAAACCCTGTTGATTGGAGTGCAAGGCACGTAGACTCCTGCGGGAGATAGCGGAAGAGTTGAGACCCCACAGGAGCTTGCTCCGAGGAGGCTCAACTCCGCCCCGCGGAAAGCGAAGTGCCTGGAACGGAAATCAACAGCCCCCTCTTTAACAACCAAAATTTTTTCAAAGAAACTCCCGGTTTTCCTAAAGAGAAATTTGCCTAAAATTTTACGAGAGCCCTGTTGATTGGAGTGCAAGGAACGCAGACTCCTCATAAAATGCATGCGCATTTTCTTCGTGCGATATTAGGTCTGAGAAGCGAATTCAAAATCCTGCGGGAAATAGCGGCAGAGCTGAGACCCCGCAGCGCTTAAGCGTGAGGAGGCTCAGCGTCGCCCCGCGAAAAGCGAAGTGCCTGGAACGCAAATCAGCAGCCCCCATACTAGCATTCCCCCTCCCTGCTCACCCAGTTAGCAAAATATAACTGTTTATCTCCCCCTGCAAAGGGAATTGAATAATATCAAACCTAAGGAGGACTAAATCCATGAGCAAAAGAAATTCCCTGACTGGGGTAGTGGCACTGGGTGCACTTGCGTATGTGTTCAGGAACAAGGAATCTCGGGATAAGGTTATGAACAAAGTGAAGTCTACAGTCGGTGAAGACAATATCAGCAAAATCAAATCAAAGCTTCCTTTTTTAAATTCTGACCAAGGCAATACTCGCCAGGACCATTCAGGCCCGGCTTATGTCGACAGATAATATGCCCAAATCATGAAGCAGCTCCCTCAATCAGGGAAGCTGCTTTTTTAATGGAAGGAGCCTCCTCCCCCTGAAACTTTTTCTTCCTTGACCCGTATTATAAAAAGAGGGCTGTCCGCACAGCCAAAGCTGTAAACCGCTTTAAGAACTGTGTTATATTGGGAATATATGATTCTATCAAGTGACGGCTTAACGCCGGTCCTGGAAAAGAAGGAGTGAAATTATGGGAGTGACGCTCAGCAAAGGGCAGAAGGTCGATCTGACCAAGAACCGCCCCGGTCTTCAAAATGTTGTCGTGGGATTAGGCTGGGATATCAGCCGGCAGGGATCCAACTATGATCTGGACGCATCTGCCTTCCTATTAGGCGCATCAGGAAAAGTACATAGTGACCTCGATTTTGTATTTTACAATAATCCTAACGGCGGGAACGGCTCTATCCTGTACAGCGGCGATAACCGCACAGGTGCGGGGAATCAGGATGATGAACAAATCAGGATTGACCTGCGGAGGGTGCCGGACTCGATCCACCGGATTGCCTTTACGATTACCATCCACGACGCTCAGGCAAAACAGCAGAACTTCGGCCATATTGAAAATGCTTATGTACGGATTTTCAATGAACAAAATAATGAAGAGCTTATCCGTTTTAACCTTGGCAGGGATTTTACCGTTGAAACGGCCATCGTCGCAGCAGAGCTGTACAGGCATAATGGCGAATGGAAATTTAATGCCATCGCCAGCGGCTTTCAGGGCGGCCTGGCTGCTCTCTGCCGCAACTTCGGCGTGACGGTGGATAATGAACCGGCTCCCCAGCCTTCACATGGCAATCAGCCTTTCGGGCAAACACAGACTTACCAGCAGAGCTATTCACAGCAGGCACCTGCAGGGCAAAATTACCAGCAGGGCTATAATACAGGCAGCTCCCAGCAGACCTATAGCTCAGGAAGCTATCAGCAGGCACAGCCGCAAGCTTCGTATCCGGCTCCTTCCTACGGGCAGCCTTCCTATTCTTCCTCACAGGCATATGGGGGAGAAGAAATTGCCTGCCCTCGCTGCCGTTCCACTAATGTACGCACCGGCGAAAAGGGCTTCGGCCTCGGCAAAGCGGCAATTGGCGGCCTGATCCTCGGGCCTGTCGGATTATTGGGCGGCTTCATTGGAAAAAAACAGCTGAAATTTACCTGCAACAGCTGCGGCAATGCCTGGTCTCCATCCCAGACCGATTACGCAGAATGGGCCAATCAGCAAAAAAGAAAAGCCCAGGAACTCTTTAACCGATTCAAGAGCCAAGACGTCCTTGAAGCAGTCGTAGCAGCATGTGCACTTGTAGCTATGGCTGATGGAAGGCTGGATCCGGCAGAACGCCAGAAAATGCTTGAATTCGTCAATCAGAGCGATGAGCTTCGGGTATTTGATACGCAAAAAGTCATTCAGCAGTTTAACCTGTACGTCCAGAAGATTGAACGCGATCCTTCAATCGGCAGGGCAGAGGCATTCAGAGCGCTTGGCAGGATACGGACGAAACCGGAAATCGCCAGGCTAGTGGCCCGCTATTGCATTGCGATCGGCTTTGCAGACGGACATTTTGATCCGAATGAGCAGCAGGCAGTCAGTGATATCTGCCGTGAGCTCGGACTCAACCCTGCAGAATTCTTATCTTAATGACAGCAGCCTGATCTTACCGGTCAGGCTGCATTTTTCTCGGTATTTTACAAAGGAACTCCCCTTCGCTTTCTGCTGGCAGGAACAACCGCTAATAGAAGTCAGAATATAAAAAATAAACAAACTATTTATCTTTTGCCTGATTTAGTGCTAATCTTACTAAGGGCAAACTTTACGAAAGTAAAAGACGCAAAGCCACGGGCCTAAAACAATTTTTTTGTCATGGCAGCCGGGCCGTAAAGAATACTATTCTTGTAAACTTTTATAAATCATATACCCTTTCTAATTTGCCTAATCCATTTCTAAAAGAGAGGGAGAATTATGTTTTACCCGACGTTTTTATGTAAAGAAACCAATCAGAGGCATCTTGTCAAAGATTCCAATTTTTGTGAATGCGGCTTTAAGTACAAAGGCTTTACCACATTCATCAAAAAAGATTTCAAAAAAATCCAATTTAAGCAGAGCAATGATATCGATTGCCCTGTCTGCAAAAGCTCCGTGCTGAAGGAAGAAAAAGCAGTCTGCTATACATGAGCAGCTGCTTTTTCTTTTACTCCCATACCCATCATTATTTCCTGCATAATGCGCCAAATCAGGTTTAGGGATTCCAAAAAAGTGGCAAAAAGAAAGTAACTAACTCATTTACTATAATTAGGCAGCATTCCTTCAAATACAAAGCAAAGGGGAATCTTCATGGCGGAAAATTCAGCAAAATCCAAATTGGCATTAAATTCATCGATCTCCTTAAAAGGGATTGTGAAAGCTGTATTCAATGACACAGTCCACGTACAGATCGGCGGGAAAATTATCGCAATCCCGCTGGAGAAATAAAAGAACACCTTCATGCCAAAAACAGGAAGCCAACGAAAGCCGCTTTTCATTAAACGGCTTTTTTGTGCGTCTGGACAAGAAAACCGGCAGGCACTCCGCCCGCCGGTTTGTTTATGCATAGATTTTATTTTCTTCGTTTTGGAAGAAGCTCTTCATCGCATGGAAAACATCTGCTTTTTGCTTGAGGATATAATATCTGAAGTGCTCATTTTTAATATTCTTATAAGCGGACATGAGGGTCGAGTGGCGGTTGTACTGATTGACTTCACCGTACCCGAACATGCTCGATACCGCAATCAGCTCTTCAACAAGCTTCACGCAGCGGGCATTGTCAGAGGTAAGGTTATCACCATCGGAAAAATGGAAAGGATAGATATTGAATCTTCTTGGGTTGTATTTTTCATTGATCAGCTCCATAGCTTTGCGGTAGGCTGATGAGCAAATGGTTCCCCCGCTTTCCCCTTTCGAAAAGAAATCTTCCTCTGATACGACCTTCGCTTCTGTATGGTGGGCAATGAACTCTATTTCCACCGTTTCATACTTTGTCCGCAAAAACCGGGTCATCCAAAAGAAAAAGCTCCGCGCCATATATTTCTCCCATAATCCCATTGATCCGCTCGTATCCATCATTGCGAGCACTACTGCCTTAGAGTCAGGCTTTACAATTTCATTCCATGTCTTGAACTTCAGATCCTCCTGATAGATCGGATAGAAGGCCGGCTTCCCTGTCATCGCATTTCGTTTAAATGCGGTCATCATTGTGCGTTTTTTGTCAATATTGCCCATTAATCCTGTTTTTCGGATATCATTGAATTCAATGTTTTCAACCAGATGCTCTTCCTGTTCCTTCCTTTTCAGGTTCGGCAGCTCCAGCTGCTTGAACAATGCTTCCTCAAGCTCCATCATGGACACTTCAGCTTCGAAATAATCTTCCCCCGGCTGGTCGCCTGCACCCTGGCCTTTCCCTGGGCCTTTCTGGCCGCTGGAGCCGTCTCTGGCGACCACATCGCCTACCTGGCTGTCTCCGTCTCCCTGGCCTACATGTTTGTTTTTATCATAGTTATAACGAATTTTATATTCGTCAAGAGAGCGAATCGGAATTTTCACGACTTCACGGCCATTGGACATAATGATGCTTTCTTCTGTTATCAGATCTGGGAGATTGTTCCGAATCGCATCCTGTACCTTTTCCTGGTGGCGCTGCTGATCATCGTGGCCTTTGCGATGGAGGGACCAATCTTCTTCGGAAATCACAAACTGGCGGTTGTTGATGTCGGTCATTATAACCCCTCCTTGAAAAAAATCTTTGAATTTTTGCACACATTTTCCTTAAACAACATACAATATCCCGAGTGTCAAAAGAAACGTGAAATATTAATTACTCTATACTATGCGAGATATCAAAATAATTTACAAATAATTTTGACAATAAGACAGATGCCTATACTGTTGGACAAGCCTTTTTTATAGCCTGTCATCTTTCCAAAAATTCATTATAAAAGTGGGCATTATCGTTATAAGCAAGGCATTCATAGACGTGTGAGTACAGGCCTTCTATGATTTGCGGCGCATATATGGGACCCGGCACAAACGAAGGTTTCTGCTTCAAATTCAAGGCAGAATCATTCACGCCGGCCGTATATATATTCATTTCTTTATGCGGCAGAAGCATGTCCATCCTGCAGCACAAACAGCATAATCGCTATTAAAATAGCAGCCCTCCATTTTCTCATCCTTTCCTCTCCCCTGACTTATGGCTGTTTATTGCTATATCTATTTCGTCTTTGGGCCAAATAGAACCCAGGGGAGACTGCCCATAGCGCCAGCGCCTTGGTAACCCTAAAGGAACGCAGTCTAAGAACATCACGTCCTGTGGCAGCGGCTGCATGTCCATCTTCCCGGGGGCTTAAGACGGTCCTCCCGGAAAGGCGATCTTTATTTTTCGGAGGATTGGCTTGTGACCTCCAGGGGGAAGGCGCAGCTGTTAGACAGTAATCAAAGTTAAAAAGTATACCTTCTTATCCCATAAAAAAACTCCTGCAGCTTCAGCGCAGGAGTCACTTTTCGTTATCTTTATACTGGATAGGGTCAGGCTGCTTTCCGTCCTCTTCAAGCTCTTCCCCAGTCCTGAGATGCTCCATCTGCTTTCCCAGATTATGCATCTCTTCTACATTTTCGGCCATGGAGCTGTTTCTTGGCATAAAGTCCTTGTCCAGTTCCTTTTTCTTCATCTTAATCACCTCTATACTTCCTTTTCCCCTGGCCGCCCGAATTGAAACTAACTCTTTCCCGGAAGAAAACAGCCAAAAAGGCCGGCAAACCCTGCCAGCCTTTTACATTTATCTGTTCAGCAAACTTCCCACATACCGCAGCAGTTCATTCGCAGAGGTAGAATTATAGCCGTGTTCATCAATGAGTCTTGCTACTACTTCATTTACCTTCTTCAGCTGCTGCTCATCAGGAGTCTTTGAAGATGTTGTAATCTTCACAACATCCTTCAGGTCTGCAAACAGCTTCTTCTGAATCGCTTCGCGGAGACGGTCATGCGAATTGTAGTCAAAGCGCTTGCCTTTCCTGGCATAGGCAGAGATGCGGATAAGGATTTCTTCCCTGAATGCCTTTTTCGCATTTTCCGAAATACCGATCTGCTCTTCGATCGACCTCATCAGCTTTTCATCCGGATTGATTTCCTCACCTGTCAGAGGGTCGCGGAGCTTCGCCTTATTGCAATAAGCCTCTACATTATCCAGATAATTGTCCATAAGAGTCTTCGCCGATTCTTCATATGAATAAACAAATGCCTTCTGGACTTCCTTCTTGGCAATATCATCATATTCCTTGCGTGCAAGTGATATGAAATTCAAATAGCGCTCTTTCAGCTCAGCGGTGATCGACGGATGCTGATCAAGACCTTCTTTCAGGGATCTCAGAACATCCAGCGCATTGATGCTGGTAATCTCTTTCCGGATGATTGTGGATGATATCCGGTTGATGACATAACGCGGATCAATTCCGCTCATTCCTTCATCAGGATATTCCTTCTGAAGCTCCTCCACGTCTGCGCGGTTGTAGCCTTCCACACTTTCTCCGTCATAGAGCCTCATTTTCTTCACCAGGTCAATATCACCCTTTTTAGGTTCCTTCAGCCTCGTCAAGGTAGTAAACATCGCTGCTACCTTAAGCGTGTGCGGTGCAATATGGACATCTGAAACATCGCTCTCACTGATCATTTTTTCATAGATTTTTTCTTCTTCTGTAACCTTAAGGTTATAAGGGACAGGCATGACAATGATCCGGGAATGAAGTGCTTCATTTTTCTTATTGGAAATGAAGGAACGGTACTCTGTTTCATTCGTATGCGCCACAATCAGCTCATCTGCAGAAATCAGCGCAAACCGCCCTGCCTTGAAATTGCCTTCCTGTGTGAGGGAGAGCAGATGCCATAGGAATTTTTCATCGCATTTCAGCATCTCCTGGAACTCCATCATTCCCCTGTTCGCCTTATTCAGCTCCCCGTCAAACCTGTAGGCCCGCGGGTCAGATTCTGAACCGTATTCGGCGATCGTGGAGAAATCTATGCTGCCGGTAAGATCGGCAATATCCTGGGATTTCGGATCAGATGGGCTGAATGTTCCAATCCCGGTCCGTTTATCCTCTGAGAAAAAGATCCTTTCGACCACTACATCTTCTATCCGTCCCCCGTACTCCTGCTCAAGCCGCATCATATTCAGCGGGGACAGATTTCCTTCAATCCTGATTCCATACTCATCAAAGAAGTCCTTCCGCAGATGATGCGGAATCAGGTGGAGCGGGTCTTCATGCATTGGACAGCCTTTAATCGCAAATACAGCACCTTTATCGGTAAGGGAATACGCTTCAAGCCCCCGCTTAAGCATTGTGACGAGCGTAGATTTCCCTCCGCTGACAGGACCCATGAGGAGCAGGATCCTTTTCCTGACATCAAGCCTTTTTGCAGAAGGATGGAAATACTCTTCCACTAGCCTTTCGAGCGATTCCTCCAGACCAAACAGCTGGTTGCTGAAAAATTTATACCGTTTTTTTCCTTTATCGTCTTCGACACCGGCATCCTTGATCATACTGTATACCCTGGAATGTGCTGACTGGGCTACCCATGGCTTCTCTTTGACAATGTCTAAATACTCCCTGAATGTCCCTTCCCATTTAAGCTTTTCCTCTTCGTGTCTGTACATCTCGATTTTTTTTATAATATCCATAAGGACCTCCCCCTGTCGCATTATCAGAGACGATTAATATAATCTATGCGCTTGGGCAATTAAACATTCTATAACCCGGAAGAAAAGCAGAATTCCCTTCGCCTTCAGGGTGCCTGAACCTGCCAGCCCTGCCGCATTCCTCCGGCGATTCTCCATAAAATATCCACAGTTTTTCATTCACACCATGACGGAATTGGGCTATAATAAGATTACATAGTATGCAAAAGGGAATTCCTACATAAAAAGGAGGCCAACATCATGGGCTTGATTTTGATCATCGGCGTAACTATCGCGTTCCTGTCAGCCATCTTCACTGCCGGCTATAACGACAAACCAGGGATGAATAAGTAAGAAGAACGGTATACAAAAAAGGATCGGAATCTGGGATTCCGGTCCTTTTTTTGATTGTCAGCAGAACTAGATGTGCCTGATGGAGTGCGGCCATATTTGGACGAGGCTTTTCTTTTCTGGTTGTGTGTCATGCATTGATGAGGGCTCTTTCTATGCATGACTTGCCTTTTTAGTGCTGGGTCATGCATCGATTGGGCCTCTTTCTATGCTTGACTTGCCTTTTTAACACTGGGGCATGCATCGATTGGGCCTCTTTCTATGCATGACTTGTCTTTTTAATACTGTGTCATGCATCGATTGGGCCTCTTTCTATGCATGACTTTCCTTTTTAATACTGGGTCATGCATCGATTGGGTCTCTTTCTATGCATGACTTTCCTTTTTAATGCTGGGTCATGCATCGATTGGGCCTCTTTCTATGCATGACTTTCCTTTTCAGAGCTGTGTCATGCATCGATTGGAACTTTTTCATCCACGACTGCCCTTTCCCGGCACATCTCATGTATCCCGGAACGCTCCCCAAATACATGACTGCCCTTTTTCAGAAACACTCATGAATCCCATAAGCCAATCCTACAGCCACTCCCTGCCCCATTAAGCAAAGAAAGCCTCCAATCACTTCAAATCCAGTTTATTCTTATTCACAAAATCCTTCATATACATCCGCACCGGCCTTTCGAGCATGGCTGCCATCTGGCCGGTCCAGGTGTCTTTCCTCATGTTTTGCGTGCGTTCGGCATAATAAGCTGACACCGTTTGATTATAGTCATCAAGCTGCTGTTTATACTTTTCATGATCCTGCTGGTAGCCATTTTCGTGATAGACATGCTCTAAAGGAAGCCTTGGCTTTTTGTCGGGATTCTGGGCTGGGTATCCTACGCTCAGGCCAAAGAGGGGGATGACCCTTTCTGGTGTACCCAGCACCTTGGCAGCTTCCTCGAGCTGATTGCGGATGCCGCCGATATAGCAGACGCCAAGGCCCATTGACTCTGCGGCGACTGTTGCATTCTGGGCCGCAAGCGCAGCGTCAATCAGCGCAACCATGAATTTTTCCGTGCTTTCAAGGGACTCGCTTAGATCCTTCCCTTCCATTTCAGAAAGGACATGATGGCGGTTCAGGTCCGCACAGAAAACGAAGAAGTGCCCGTTATGCGCTACATAGGACTGGTTTCCCGCCAATTCAGACAGCTTCTGTTTCTTTTCTGGATCAGTTATGCCGATGATGGTGTATGCCTGAATGAAGCTTGAGCTGGAAGCGGCCTGAGCACAGGATACAATCGTTTCCACCTGTTCCCTCGTAAGCTCCCTTTCCTCAAATTTTCTGATTGACCGGTGGGCCAGTATGGTTTCTACCGTTTTGTTCATGGTATGTACCTCCTCTAATGAATATCTTCATTTTAACCTAATCCCGGTACAATATCATAAAAGACAGCTCGGCGCCTTCCCATCTTAAGCTGCAAAAAAAGAAGGCCATATCCCCCTGGACATGGCCTCGATCCTTTATGTTAAATGCCGGTAATCCTGCTGCCTCAATGCTTCATAGATAAGAATGGCAGCCGTGTTGGACAGGTTCAAAGAACGAACATTGCCGGTCATCGGAATGCGGAGGGCGCGGTCCTTGTTATTTTCCTTGACCTCTGCCGGAAGACCTGTCGTTTCTTTGCCAAAAATGAAATAATAATCTTTTTCCTTGTCGCTGTATTCAAAGCTTGTATACGGCTTCTTCCCGAATTTGGTTAAATAGAAGAATTCGCCGCCGGCATTTTTTTCATAAAACTCATCCAATGAATCATAATAAAAAATAGTTACATGCTGCCAATAATCAAGGCCTGCCCGTTTGAGCATTTTGTCATCAGTGGAAAATCCAAGGGGCCTGATCAGGTGCAGGGTTGTATCTGTTGCTGCACAGGTACGGGCGATATTGCCCGTATTGGCCGGGATTTCCGGCTGGTATAGTACTACATGTATTGCCACGTCCATCACCTCATCAAGTGAAACTTTATCTGCGGAGTATTTTATCCCCAATACTCAAAAAAAACTCTACCAGCTATTATACCACTCTTTACCCCTCATACAACCAGGTCAGGATTCATCATCAATGCTGATGAACTTGTATTTAATATTCGGTGTATAGGCGGTTGAGTCTTCATATGCCCAGTTGCGCATCCGGCTGTTGAAGGTATGGGCGTTGACAAGCGGTGTCCCGTCGCTCTGCTTGGCTGTCACGATCGTCGTATGGTCAAAGCGGCCATCGCCCTGGAAATCATAGCAGATTACATCGCCCAGCTGCAGAAGATCGGCACTGCCAACCTCCATTCCCTTCAGCCCTGTCCGGGAGCCCGGCAGATACCAGCGCAGCGAGTTGGCGACCGTCCAGCTGTAGCTCCAATTATCGCTCCTCATCCACCAGCCCTTTGAACGGTTCGGGTAGCCTCTCATAGGCGCTTCACCCGCATGGAGGCACTGTGAAATATAATTCGTACAGTCGACCTCGAACTTCTTGTAGGCAGGATTATAGTCATTCCACCATCTTTCCGCATACTGGACAGCCTTCAGTCGGTCATATCTGAATCCCGCTCTTTCCCCATCATCGGCAGGCTCCGCCGGAAGCGCAGCCGGCTCTTCCATATGAAGGAATGGATTTATTTCGCCGTCGCCGACCAGCACCCCTTTATAAAATTCAGCCTCACGCTGCTCGACTTCCTCCTCCAGATACATCCCGTCCTTATTTTTTATCAAATATTGAAAGTGAACATAATAACGGACTGTGCTGAGCTCATCGGCGTCCTGTCCTGCTTTTTCAATAATCTTCCCTGAAGCTTTCGCTTTAACAATTTCCCCGGCTCTTCTTGAGAGAATATCCTTTTTCCTTTCAATTTTCGGGCATTTGCGAAAGTCATTCCGGGAATGGGACACACACTGCTGGACCCTCTGCTCCAGCAGCTCCTGAAGCTGTTTTTTCATATATGCATTCCTCCCATCATTCATTCATATGAAAGCAAATGCCGATTCATTTCTTAAAATGGCCTCTAAAGGATCTGATAAATGACCATAAAAAAAGAGAGGCTCCCCTCTCTTTAACTGAACCTATATAAGCTGTTTTCCATTTCCCTGCGCACATCTTCGTCTGTCTCCTTTTCAAGGGCAGACTCGACAGCTCCTCTTGCCTCCAGCCCGCCGATCTTCCCGAGTGCCCAGGCTGCTGTCCCTCTGATAACCGGCCTTGGGTCTGACTTCATTACAAGGATCAGGTCATCGACAGCTGTTTCGTCCTTATAATGGGCAAGGACGATAATGGCATTCCGCTGGATCGGCTTCTTGCCTCTCCAAGAACCGGATACATGGCCGAATTTCTCCTTAAACTCCCTGTTGCTCATATGAAGCAGCGGCTTTAACAGCGGTTTGGCAATCTCAGGATCCGGCTCCATTTCTTCATGAAAATGAAAATCCTTGCCCTTATTTTTCGGACAGACTGTCTGGCATGTGTCACAGCCATAAAGCCTGTTGCCGATTTTTACCCTGAATTCTTCCTCAAGAAAGCCTTTTGTCTGTGTCAGGAACGCTATGCAGCGCTTGGAATCCAGCTGGCCCCCGCCGACAAGCGCGCCTGTCGGGCAGACATCGACGCACAGATTGCAGGTACCGCATCCGTCTTCAATCGGTTCATCCGGCTCGAGCGGAAGATTTGTAATCATTTCGCCCAAATACACATAAGAGCCGAACTCAGGCGTGATAATGGAGCAGTTCTTTCCGCTCCAGCCAATCCCGGCCCTTTCAGCAACCGCCCGGTCTACGAGCTCTCCTGTGTCGACCATTGATTTAAGCTTTGCTTCAGGCAGCCTTTCCCGGATATACGCTTCAAGCTTGCCAAGGCGGTCCCTCAGTACTGTATGATAATCCGTCCCCCAGGAGGCACGGCAGAAAATCCCGCGCCGCTCGCCCCTTTTGCTGACAACACGGGTCTTCATCTTTGAAGGATAAGCAAGGGCAATGGAGATGATGGACATCGGCTCATCCATCAACAGGGCCGGATCAGTTCTTTTTTCAATATCAGGCTCTTCAAAGCCTGATTGATAATTAAGCTCCTGCTGCCTGATGAGCCTGCCCTTCATCTCACCGAAAGTGCTGGCAGAGGCGAATCCGATCTTATCGATGCCGATCGTTTTGCTGTAATCGATGATATCCTGCTTAAACTCTGAATAGTTCATATCCTCCCGCTCCTTTCATCCTTTTGTTTTGTATATAAAAAGGCAAAATCGCCAAGATATTTATTCGCATCCTTTCTATGATAAACTATTTTAAAGGATTTTTGGAGGTGAAAGGTTTGGAAATCAGCATAACGCCTGATTTAAGGCATAAGGTGCCCGGATTCAAGGCAGGCATCATTGAATATGAAAACATTGTGGTAGGAGATTCCCCGCAAATGCTGAAAGGGCGGCTGCAGCTGTTCCAGGAATCGATTTTCTTTGAGCTCGAGAACAAGAATGTGACAGAATTCGATGGAATCAAGGAATGGAGGCAGGTGTTCAAGCAGGCGGGAAAAGATCCGAATCGATACCGCCATTCAGCTGAGGCCCTATTCCGGAGGATCAAGAAGCAGAATTACCTTTCCACTGTGAACAGTGCTGCAGATCTGAATAATTTTTTCTCACTTGAATATCAGTCTCCAATCGGCATCTATGATAAAAGCCATTTGGAAGGGCCGATCCGTTTTCGGCTGGGACATGGAGAAGAAGAGTATACGGGCTTGAACGGCAGGCCGAATTCACTTGAAAACCTGATAATCACTGAAGACAAGAACGGTCCATTCGGCAGTCCGTTTGTCGACTCCAATCGTGCCCCTGTTACAAAGGAAACAACTGATGCAGTGCAGGTCATCTATTTCAGACCGTCTCTTGATAAAGACAACTGTGCCAGATTAGCGGAATCCCTTATGGGGATGTTTTTGCAGGTTCATGGCGGGGAAGGAAAATTCCATATCGTTGAATAAGAAAAACGCAGAGGCATTGTTATGCATCTGCGTTTTTGCTGTGGGCTTTGCTTCCCCCCATTACTCCAGGACAATGCTTTTGCCTGACTCACTGCTCTTATAAATAGCATCAATGATCCTTGAAACCTGGAGGGCCTCTTCCGGCTTAACAATCAGCTCTTCTTTTCCCAGACAGCTATTGAGAAAATTCCTTGCCTGCGGTATGCCGGGATCCTCCTCCCCGGGCAGCCACTCTGCCTCACTATTCAGAAGCATCCCATTCTTCAGCTGGTTCAGCTGGAATGGAAAAACATCAATTCCTCCGGTGAGCCCGGAAATGCCAAGGCTTTCTTCATCATTTTTGATATTGGCCATCCAGGAGGTCTCGAACAGGAGGGAGGCGCCATTTCCAAAGCGGATATAGGCTGTCACATGGTCCTCAACTTCGATGGTTTTATAATCATAATCTCCCCAAAGGTTCACCTGGTTTTCCATCCTGCTGAGATGATTGTAGGCTGTTCCCGTTACCTCAACAGGGTCCGGGCTGCCGAGCAGCCATAATGCAAGATCAAGGAAATGGCAGCCATAGTCAATCATGGCGCCTCCTCCCTGCAGCTCTTTATTGGTAAAAACGCCCCAGCCCGGAACCTTCCTTCTCCTCAGTGCCTTTGCCCGGGCAACGATCGGCTGGCCGATTTCGTTTTCCTCTATGACCTTTTTAGCAGCTCTTGCTTCTTTCATAAACCGATAATGATAGGCAATCGCCAGCTGTTTGCCTGATTCCTTAGAGGCCTTAATCATTTCTTCGCATTCTTCGGCAGTCATCGCCATTGGCTTTTCACAGAGAACATGCTTTCCGGCTTTCAATGCTGCCACAGAGATTTCGGCATGATATCGGTTCGGCGTGCAAATCACTACAGCATCCACCATTTCCAGCATATCCTGATACTCCCCAAAGGCGTGCGGCACGCCGAATTTTTCTGCTGTGAGTTTGGCAGTCTCTTCATGAATATCACAGATCGCTTCAACAGAGGCCAGCTCTGATAATGTCAGCAGTGCGGGGATATGGCGGCTCTGCGCAATCCCGCCTGCCCCGATAATTCCAACACGCAGCTTTTCCATACAATCCCCCCCTAAGAAATTTTCACTATTTTCCCGGACTGGCCCGACTCCAGCGCAGCAAGGACAACCCTTAAGGATCTCAGTCCTTCTTCCCCGCTCACAGGAGGCTCCTTGTCTTCCGCAATACTGTCGATGAATGTACTGATAACATGGGACTGCGTCTGCTTTCCTTCTTCATTCGTCTGGATGCCGCCAAGCTCATATTTCAGGGTTTCTCCGTTCCTGTATTGGATGACGAGGGAGTTGACTGGGTCATCCTCAAGCCTGAGTATGGCATTCTCAGCATAGATGATAGTTGAATTATCTTCTTTTGATACGTAGGACCAGCTTGCTGCCAGGGTTCCGATCACACCGCTTTCCGTTTTTAAAATGCAGACGGCCGTATCATCCACATCGCTGTTTTCCTTGGAGCTTGCTTCCACAAAAGCGCCGGCCTGTGTGATCTCCTCTCCAAGCAAATAGCGGATCAGGTCGGTTTTATGTACCCCGAGATCTCCCATTGCCCCGATAAAGGCCTCGCTTTTCCGGAAAAACCAGCTGTCCTTTCCATCCGCACTCCATCCTTCCGGTCCGCCATGGCCAAAAGCCGTCCTGAAGCTGTATATCTTACCGGCTTCCCCGCTGGCTATGAACGCACGGGCTTTCTGATGGGAAGGAACAAACCGCTGATTATGGCCGATCATCAGCTTTTTCCCATATTTCCCTGCCGCTTCTATCATGCTCTCTGCTTCCTCCACAGACACAGCCATCGGCTTTTCACAAAGAACATGCTTCCCGGCCTTCAGTGCGGCAATGGAGATGGGTGCATGCAAATAATTCGGTGTGCACACGCTCACTGCATCTATTTCCGGATTTTCCAGCAGATCCTCATAGCTTGTATATGCTTCAGCATGATACAGGGCAGCCATATCCATCGCCCTTTCTTCCACAATATCACAGACAGCCATGATTTCAGCCCTGCCGTTCAGGTGGTATTCCGGCAGATGCCTGTGCTTGGCAATGCTGCCGCACCCGATGACCCCAACCTTGATCTTTTTCATCCCTGCGCCTCCCCATTCTTCCCTTTTATCTGCTCCAAGGGCTGTGCATTTCCATATTTCACTTCAGGCTGCTGCGATCCCTTTGCCCACCTGACTGCGTTGATAATGACCCTTTGGACATCTTGATGGTAATAAGTAGGATAGGTTTCATGCCCAGGCCGGAAATAAAATACTTTTCCTTTCCCGCGCTGATAGGTGCAGCCGCTCCGGAACACTTCTCCTCCCTCGAACCAGCTGACCATCACGAGCTGGTCCGGCGCCGGGATATCGAAATGCTCTCCGTACATTTCCTCCTGCTCCAATTCGATATACTCCCCCAGTCCTTCAGCAATCGGATGGCTCGGATCCACGATCCAGATCCTTTCCTTTTCGTCAGCTTCCCGCCATTTCAGATCACAGGAAGTTCCCATTAATGCTTTGAAGATTTTTGAAAAGTGGCCTGAATGAAGAACGATCAGCCCCATGCCGTCCAGCACCCGCTGTTTCACCCTGTCAACAATTTCATCCGGGACCGCATCATGGGCGATATGCCCCCACCAGATCAGTACATCTGTATCTCTCAGAACCTCCCGGGTCAATCCGCATTCCGGCTCATCGAGCGTTGCTGTCCTTACCTCAAACGATTCCCCTTCCAGGAAGGAGGCGATCGCTCCATGGATTCCATCCGGATATACGGCCCTCACTTCCGCGTTTTTCTGTTCATGCTGATTCTCATTCCATACCGTCACTTTTGCCATTTTTCTTCCTCCTAGCTGCTGCCCGGCGGCAGATTCCGATATTCATTCGGTGTATAGCCGGTCAGCTTTTTAAAAACCTTGCTGAAATACTTTTCATTCTGATACCCAACCTGATAGGCAATTTCGTAAATTTTCAAAGAAGGGCTCCCAAGCAGCTCTTTCGCCTTTTCCATCCGGATATTGGTCAAATAATCTGTAATCGTTGCCTGAAAGTCCTGCTTGAATCTCCTGGATATATACTCTCTGCTCAAATAGAAACGGTCCGCGATATCCTGGAGTGTGATATCAAGATGATAATTCCGGACCAGAAACTCTTCAATCTGTTTAATGCTATTCTCTTTCTGGGGAGCTTTCGTTTCTTTCTGCTCTCTTAATCCACCCCATGCCATGCTCGAAGCAGCAAGGTCATTGACTGCCCTGCCAAGCGTTTCATTCAGCAATTCCGGATCAATAGGCTTCAAAATATAATCAAAACTTTTATAATAGATGGCGTTTCTCATATATTCATAGTCATCGTATCCGCTGACAACAATCGTCTTTCCCCGGCATTTAGAACCATGGATCCATTTGAGAAGGCTGATGCCGTCGCACTTGGGCATATTCATATCGGTAAAAATAATATCAGGCTGCACTTCGCCGATCAGCCTGATAGCCTCTTCCCCGTCCTCTGCCTCAAAGATGGAGCTGATTCCATGCTTTTCCCATTCTGCAAGCATCAGAAGCCCTTCCCTGACATGCTTTTCATCATCGATGATGATTGCCTTCATCCTCTTCGCCCCCTGGGTGCAGCGGAAGCTTCATGGAAACGATAAAGCCTTTGCCCCCATGATTTCCAAGCTGCAGGATAGCTTCTTCTCCGTAATAAAGCATCAGCCGCCCATACACATTCCTGAGCCCGATGCTCGTGCTTTCCCCTCTGGCCTCCAGCGGCCCGCCTTTAATACGGCGCCATATGTCCCTCAGCCTGCCATCATCCGCGCCGCCGCCATTATCACTAATATCTATGCAAAGAAACCCGCTGTCTTTATAACATTCGATATTCAGCTCGCCTGTCCCTTCACCTGGAGTAAATCCGTGCTTAAAATAATTCTCAATCACCGGCTGCAGCAGCATCTTAGGAACTTTGACGGATGAGACCTCTTCCCCTGCATCTATTTTGTAGATAAACTTCCCGCCGAACCTCTCTTTCTGCAGAAGTAGGAAAGCCTTTGTATAATTAATTTCTTTTATCAGCGGCACCCTGTCCTCCTCCATGTCCATTCCGTACCTCATGATTTTTGAAAGATGCGTGATCAGGGTATAGATCTGCGGGACTTTGTTCTTCAGGGCAACCGTTCCGATCGACTGGAGGGCATTATAAAGGAAATGCGGGTTGATCTGCGACTGGAGCACCTTCAGCTGATTTGTTTTATTCTCAATCTCCAGCTTATATTCCCTGTTGATGAGATGGTTGATTTTTTCAATCATCTCATTGAACCTCATTCCCAGAATGCCGATTTCATCCTTCCCGAATGAATCATATTCCACATTCATATCTCCCCGCTCTACCTGGCTGATGCTTCTCAGCAGCACCCGGATCGGCGAGGTGATCCTAAAAGAAACGAATAAGGTGGCCAGGATGACCAGCGTGAGACCGATGATGCCAAAAAGGATATTGATTTTCGCCACGCTAAAAGCGCTTTCATATAAAGTTGAATCCGGGACCCGCTTCACAAGGAACCAGCCGCCCGCACTTTCTTCCATCTGCTCATAAATCATCATGCCGCTGAAATCATCTTTCTTCCATTCAAGCGTCCCCGCCTTATTTCCTGAATTCAAAATGGCATCCACCCATTTTTCGTGCACCTGCCTGCTTGCAGCATCCTCATCTGAGCTATAAATGAGCCGGCCATCCGGAGATACGATATAAAATTCCTCGCTTCCCAAAGTATAAAGATTCCTGCTTAGATCCACGATCTCATCCGGAGCGATTTCAAGAGTGATATAAGCCAGCACATTGTCTGATGGGATATTTGTAAACGCACGATGCACTGCCATGATATTTCGGGAATTCGTCTGTTCCATCAGCGGTTCAATATACATATGTGAGGAGCTGTCCCTTGCTCTATTGAAGGCCTCGGCGCTTTTGGCGCTCCTTCCTTTCAGGAAGACAACTGTAGATCTCCTCGAGGCGGATATGACCCTGTCTTCATCTGCAAAAGCTATCTGAACCCTGTTAATGGTATCCCCGGCATATAGTATGGTCTGGACCACATTTTTCATGATGCCGATCGTTAAGTAATTGTCCTCATCTTTAGAAGATCTCAGGAAATTTAAGAAGCCGGGATTATTGTACAGAGACAATGTCAATCCATTCAGCTCATTCATATAGCTCTCCAGGTTGATTTTGCCCTGATAGAGAAGCTTGCTGTTTTCCTCTACAGCCTGATTTTTCAAAAACTCCTTCGTATGGAAGTAGGTAATGATAATCGATGTGCCGAAAGGAATGATTGTGATCAGCAGCAGCAGGACGATCAGTTTATTGCGGATACTGTTCTTAATCATAAATAGTCCCCCCAGGCTCTGATAATGTAAGTATATATGGGACTGGGTAAGACATGCTGAAGATTTTTTCATTTGTGGAAAATAAAAAGCATGCCCTGTTGCAGACATGCTTTTTATCCTGGCAGGGAATCCCTGCTTTTACTTTAAGTTATCCCAGGTTTTCTGGAACCTCTCGAGCAGAGTATCATAATCAATTTTACCTGCAGCATATTCCTGGATGGCAGCCGCGAATTCCTTGTTCGCTCCATCAGGCCATCTGAACCATGTCCAAGGAATAGTTTTCTCTTCTTTGGAGTACTCAAGGATTGACTGGCCGAGATCGCCAAGACCTGATGCCTCAATATTGTCAAAAGCAGGGATGAAAGCAAATTCCTCAGTTAAATAGCGTTTTCCTGTATCAGAAGATACCATCCATTCCAGGAACAATTTTGCTTCGTCCAGGTGCTCGGAATTCTTATTCAGAACCCAGTTATTCGGTACACCGACAGGAAGCCGGTCTGCAGTTTCATCGTCTGAAATCGGAATCGGCAGGAAGCCCATATTCATATCAGGATTAACCTCATAGATCATATTTTCAGTCCAGTTCCCCTGCTGCAGCATGGCAGTCTGGCCTGCTGCAAATTGGGTGACCTGCGTGTTATAGTCAGTGGTCAATGGATTGTCATTTCCAAAATTGATTTCTGTATCAAGCACTTCTTTAAACTGCTCGAATTGCTCATTATCCGTGAATTTCTCTTTCCCATCATAAAGGCCTTCAATAAAGGCAATAGGATCTTCCTGCTGGGCAAAAGGAATATTCAGCAAATGCTGCCCGATGACCCACCATTCCCCATATCCGGCTGAGAAAGGCGTAATGCCGCTGTCCTTCAGTTTCTTTGCGGCATCCTTGAGCTCTGAAATATTGGCAGGAGGCTCTGTAATGCCCGCTTTCTCAAACAAGTCTTTATTATAGACAAATCCGTATCCTTCAAGGTTGACCGGCATGCCGTAAAGCTTTCCGTCAGTGTCTGTCATCGGCACTTTGCCGATCGGGAGAAGATGCTCAACCCATGGCTCACCGGACAGGTCGGCCAGATGCTCCTTCCAAAGCTCCAGTTCTTTAAAGCCGCCATTGTTGAAAATATCAGGCTGCTCGCCAGAAGCAAATTTCGCTTTCAGCGCAGCACCGTAGTCGGCACCGCCGCCAACAGTTTCAAGCTTCACTTTAATGTTTGGATGCTCGGCTTCAAATTCCTTAATCATTTCCTGAAGCTGGTCGGCAATTTCAACTTTAAACTGGAACAGATTAAGAGTAACAGTTTCTTCCCCGGAATCCTTTGTCCCCTCTTTATCATCAGTTCCAGAAGTGCTTTCTGACGAACAGCCCGCCATGATCCCGAACGTGAATAGCATGGACAGGCAAATAAGCAATAAGCGTTTCATTGTCATTGACCTCCTTAAATTCTATTTATATATCATTTTTGCGGCACATGCTTGCAACCGCGAAAATTTGATATCTATTTGATGGAGCCTGATGCTATGCCTTTAATAATATGCTTCTGCAGGAACAGGAAGAAAATAATGACCGGTGTTATACCAAGCACAAGCGCTGCCAGGCCCATATCCCACTGCTTTGTATATTGGGCAAAGAAGGAACTGGTGGCGAGCGGGATTGTCCTCAGCTCAGCATCCTGCAGCACCAGGAGAGGAAGCAGGAAATCATTCCAGATCCATAAGGTATTAAGGATGACAACCGTAACAGTAATCGGCTTTAAAAGCGGGAAAACAATCCTCCAAAAAACGCCGAACTGGCTGCAGCCATCAATCAGTGCCGATTCTTCTATCTCCCTTGGAACAGTTTTGACAAATCCATGGTACAGGAACAGGGAAAGCGGAACGCCAAACCCAAAATACATCATGATCAGCCCGGGTATGCTGTTTGTAATATTCAGTGCGCCTCCGAGCTTCATCAGCGGGATCATCACCGTCTGAAAGGGAATGACCATTGCAGAGACAAACAGGATGAACAAGACCCTGCTGAAGCGCCCGGGAGTCCTCACCATTTTCCAGGCAGCCATTGAACTGATGACCACAAGCCCAATATTGCTTAGTACAGTGATGATCAGTGAATTCCAGAATGCCCTCGGAAAATTAATGATTTCCCAGACCTTCGAATAGTTTGCAAACAACACTTCCTTTGGAAAAGCAGCTGCATCCAATAAGATTTCAGCAAAGCTCTTGACGGAATTAACCGCCACAAAATAGAAAGGGATCAGAAAAATCACTCCAAGTATAATGCCGATTATCTCCAGCAGAAATGTCCTTCCGGTATACTTGCGATTCATCAGGCTTCAACCTCCTTCCTTTTCGTCATAACTACCTGAACCGTTGTAAAAACGGCGACAATCAGGAAGAAAAGAATCGATTTGGCCGTCCCGAGACCATAGCGGTTATTTTGGAAAGCCTCCTGATAAATATTGATGGCTACAGACTGTGTTGAATTGAACGGACCCCCATTTGTAAGAGAAAGATTCAAATCAAATATCTTAAAGGCCATTGATATGGTCAGAAAGAAACAAATAGTGAATGCCGGAATGATGAGCGGCATGATAATGCGGGTAAGAAGTGTCCAGTTTGAGGCTCCGTCAATCCTTGCTGCCTCAAGAAGGGAATGATCCACTCCCTGCAGGGCTGCGATATAAATCACCATCATATAGCCGCTTACCTGCCATGCAAATACAATGACAATCCCCCAAAAAGCTGTAGTCTCATCTCCCAGCCAGGCAAGCTTGAATAACGCCAGGCCAGTCATATTTCCGATGGAAGCAAAGGCTTTGACAAAGATGAACTGCCAGATGAATCCAAGCAGCAGGCCGCCAATTACATTTGGTATGAAGAAGACTGTTCTGAGAATATTCCGGGTCTTCAATGCCGCGTTAAGAAGCAGGGCAAGTCCAAAGCCAATTAAATTGCTGATGACCACTGAGGCTAGCATGAACTTGGTTGTAAACACGAAAGATTGGAAAAAATTTGGATCATCCTTGAAAATTTTAATATAGTTTTGCAGCCCGACCCATTCGACAGCTGAGCTTACACCATTCCAAGAGGTAAAAGAATAATATAATCCCATTAGGAACGGAATCACCTGTATAAGGAAAAAAAATATGATGGCCGGACCGGTAAAAGCCGCATATATCAATATGCTTCTCAGACGTGCTTTACGTTTGCTTGCTGTATTTCTTGCAGCTTCGCCCTTTATTGAGGCCAACTCTGTTTTTGCATCCAATTTTAATCTCACCGCCCTTTTGTAATCGCTTTCTTTTATTATAGGAGGCTATCAAATAAAAAGGGGCAACACAATTGACCAAAAGAGGGGAAAAATTTTGACTTCTTTATAGAGGGAGAGGATTGGGCTGCCAATTTACCGGGCTGTATCGGGAGTACGTTAATCAGGATCAAGACAAAGAAAAAACGCAATGCTTCGTTTTCTGGAAACGAAACACTGCGTTGATGAAATTATGTATGGAGCGGGTGATGGGAATCGAACCCACGACATCAGCTTGGAAGGCTGAGGTTTTACCATTAAACTACACCCGCATCGAAAATTGTTGAAATTTGTCGATGACTTTACAAAAATAAAAACAGGAGACCCTGTAGGAAAAGAAAATGATACCGGTGGCCGGGGTCGAACCGGCACTCCAGAAGGAACACGATTTTGAGTCGTGCGCGTCTGCCAATTCCGCCACACCGGCATATCATTTAATTAAGCGTTCATTCTCCATCTCTTTGATTAGGAATGGAGGCGGCAACCGGAATCGAACCGGTGATAAAGGTTTTGCAGACCTCTGCCTTACCTCTTGGCTATGCCGCCAGAACGTTTGGAGCGGAAGACGGGATTCGAACCCGCGACCCCCACCTTGGCAAGGTGATGTTCTACCACTGAACTACTTCCGCAAATGGCTGGGCTAGCTGGATTCGAACCAACGCATGACGGAGTCAAAGTCCGTTGCCTTACCGCTTGGCTATAGCCCAATAATATTATATGCATGAAATGCAATATTGTGATTAAAAAATGGGGCGACTGATGGGAATCGAACCCACGAATGTCGGAACCACAATCCGATGCGTTAACCACTTCGCCACAATCGCCATAATAAAATTGGCAGGGGTAGTAGGAATCGAACCCACACTGGAGGTTTTGGAGACCTCTGTTCTACCTTTAAACTATACCCCTGTATAATGGTGGAGGGGGACGGATTCGAACCGCCGAACCCTGAGGGAGCGGATTTACAGTCCGCCGCGTTTAGCCACTTCGCTACCCCTCCACGTTAAGGTGGTGCCGGCTAGAGGACTTGAACCCCCAACCTACTGATTACAAGTCAGTTGCTCTACCAATTGAGCTAAACCGGCTTACAAACAATGATGGCTCAGGACGGAATCGAACCGCCGACACAAGGATTTTCAGTCCTTTGCTCTACCGACTGAGCTACTGAGCCATAATAAAATTTACATCCTAAACCTTGTATGTTTCAAGTCCTTTGTTCGTCAGTTCTTACGAACTTCCTCACAGATTGCCGCAGAAGCTGTTCAATGAAGGTAGCAATCTGCTCTACCGGCTGAGCTACTGAGCCTAACTAAAACTAAAATGGCGGTCCCGACGGGAATCGAACCCGCGATCTCCTGCGTGACAGGCAGGCATGTTAACCGCTACACCACGGGACCAGATTGCGGGGGCAGGATTTGAACCTGCGACCTTCGGGTTATGAGCCCGACGAGCTACCGGACTGCTCCACCCCGCGACAATAAAAAGTTATAATGGTGGAGGATGACGGGATCGAACCGCCGACCCTCTGCTTGTAAGGCAGATGCTCTCCCAGCTGAGCTAATCCTCCGAAATGGTGACCCCTACGGGATTCGAACCCGTGTTACCGCCGTGAAAGGGCGGTGTCTTAACCGCTTGACCAAGGGGCCATATTATAATTTAAATGGCGGAGAGCAAGGGATTTGAACCCTTGAGACAGCTATAAACCGCCTACACGATTTCCAATCGTGCTCCTTCGGCCACTCGGACAGCTCTCCATAATTGGCTCCGCAGGTAGGATTCGAACCTACGACCGTTCGGTTAACAGCCGAATGCTCTACCACTGAGCTACTGCGGAATGATAGTATATTAGGATACTTTCGCCCGGCAGCGTCCTACTCTCACAGGAGGAGAACCTCCAACTACCATCGGCGCTGAGAAGCTTAACTTCCGTGTTCGGTATGGGAACGGGTGTGACCTTCTCGCTATCGCCACCAGACTATTTTTTCAAGACAAGTATTATTATACCGTCTTTTTATTATTTTGCAAGAGGAATTTTAAAATTTTATTCCTTCAAAACTAGATAATGCAGAAGAAGAATTACAAAGCAATCAAATGTGGTTAAGTCCTCGATCTATTAGTATCTGTCAGCTCCACGTGTCACCACGCTTCCACCTCAGACCTATCAACCTGATCATCT
>NZ_JBNILH010000007.1:0-312156 GCF_050107595.1 Bacillus infantis | reverse complement strand
ATCTAAATAGTCTGGTGGCGATAGCGAGAAGGTCACACCCGTTCCCATACCGAACACGGAAGTTAAGCTTCTCAGCGCCGATGGTAGTTGGGGGCTCTCCCCCTGTGAGAGTAGGACGCTGCCGGGCAAAACGAAGAACAGTCTGTGGGACTGTTCTTTTTTTGTGTTTTTTATGAAAAGGAGAAGATTTTAATAAGAAAAAGGTCCTGTGCTGAAATTATTGGCCGGGGCAGGCGCAAGAGCAAGGTTCCTGATTAAAATGGTGGGGAGAGCAGCTGCTTTGGTTGCGAATTAAATCATTTGGCTCGATAATCTACCAACTTGGCGATTTATTTAAACAAATCGCCCGATAATTTACCAATTTTCCCTATTATTTTACCATTTATCCTAAAAACAATGGGATCCATCAGCTTATCAACCGATATCATTGTTAATAGAAAGTCGATTGGACGAATGAGCAGTATTTTTGATTAGGATAATGGCGTGTGCTGCTGCTTAATAGCGAATTTAATTAATTGGCCGGATAATCTACCAACTTGGCAATTTATTTAATCAATTCACCCGATAATCCACCAACTTAACAATATATTCTACCAAATGCTGGCAGAATCCGTTTCCCAAGCCCCGGCAAAAGTACAGTCACCAATCTCCAGCAGAATCCCTTTTACCAAATCATCCAGAAAATCTGCCATCTATCCCAAACTATTTACTAACGGTATCCTCTGATTTCAACATTCAACGACTGCTGAATTTTCTACTGTTCAGGGGGACTTCACTTTCATGAATCGTATGTACTGTTAGAAAAACAGCTTATAGGCCTCATACCCGAAATAAAGTCCAAACCCAATAAGGGAGAGCCCGGATAAGGTTGAAATGAGTGCGAGTATCCTGCCTGTCATGAATCTTCTGAAACTGCTTGCTACCGCTGCCATCGTCAAATCCCATAACAGCAGACCTATAAAGATTGCACAGCTGTATATTAAAATTTGGCTTTTATCATATTCGGCGGCTGTTTTCGCCAATACAGAGCCATATATGCCAAGCCAGAAAAGAATTGTCAGAGGATTGGAGATGGACATAAGGAAGCCGGAAATAAAAGATTTTGCCGCCGATTCATCTTTAAGGCGGTCGTTGGATACTACCTTCCCTGCTGTTAAAAGGCTTTCAATTCCCGTATAAACGAGCACAAAAAAACCAAAAAGCCATAAAAATGATTTTACAAAAGGAAACTCCAAAAAATTCACTACCCCCATGTAGACGGCAATCATATATACTCCATCTGCTATCATGGCTCCAAACCCGACAAGCCAGGCATGAAAAAAGCCATTTTTTATGCCCTTGTCCAGCTGTGCTGCATTTATAGGACCAATAGGAGCTGCAAGGGAAAGCCCTAGAAAGATATAGCTTAAGAATATGCTCAAATAAAACAACTCCTTTTCATTTGCTGCTTGTACAATTCTATTCAGCATTTTAGGTTTGTACTACAGAAAAATGATTATAAATTGCTGATGGCTTTGCGAAAACAGAAATGGGGAATAGTAGTAGCGAGGCGAGGGGGAGGCTGATAATAGATGATTGACGAACAATATTTGGTCAAACTGATTAAACAACTAAAAGAAGCTGATAAACAGCAGTTCCAGGGAATGATTTCGGAATTGCAGCCTTATGATATTGCCAGGCTGTATGAGGAGCTTCCGGAGAAGCACCGGTCGCGATTCATTCTTCTGCTTGATCCCGAACAGATTGCAGATCTGCTTGAAGAGCTTGAAAGGGACGAACAGTACGGGGTACTAGTAAAACTTGGTGTGGAAAAATCGGGTCAGGTCATGGATCTGATGGATAATGACGATTTGGCCTTGCTTTTAGAAGGCCTCTCACCTGAAAGGATAGAAGAACTCCTGGCCGGGATGAAGCAGGAGGAATCCCAGATTGTCCAGAGCATCATGAATTACCCGCCTGAAACAGCGGGCAGGATTATGACGAACCGGTTTGTATGGATACCTGAAAGCTATACTGTCAGCGAAACGGTTGCCAAGATGAAATCATTTGCAGTATTTTCAGAAACAATCAACTACTTATATGTAATAGATGGAGACAAACGTTTAACAGGAGTTGTTTCTTACAGAGATTTGATTCTTGCAGAGCCTCATGAACAGATTAAAGATATTATGTTCAGCAGGGTGATTTCTGTGCAGGCGGAAACAGACCAGGAAGAAGCAGCCATGCTGATTGAACGCTATGACTTCCTGGCATTGCCTGTAGTAGAAGAAAATGATCGGCTGGTTGGCATCATTACGGTAGATGATATTATTGACGTGGTCATTAGGGAAGCCACAGAAGATATTGAGAAGCTCTCAGCTTCCGGAAAGTCGATTGATTTTGATACAAAAGCTTTTGTGGCTGCCTACCGAAGGCTACCATGGCTGATTTTGCTGCTATTTATCGGGCTTGTTTCAGGAACAATCATCAGCAGCTTTGAAGAGACGATTTCCAAGGTGGTTGCACTGGCATTTTTCATGCCGATGATAGCAGGGATGACCGGGAATACAGGAACACAATCCCTTGCTGTAGTTGTAAGGGGGCTGATCAGCAGAGAAGTCGATCGGGAGCTTGCAGCAAAGCTGATTCTAAGGGAGCTTGCTGTCGGGGTCATTATTGGGGTGACCTGCGGTATCCTCATATCTGTGATTGCATACATCTGGCAGGGTAATGCAATTTTGGGCCTGGTGGTCGGAAGCTCTCTGATTATTACCTTGATTATTGGCACTCTTGCAGGAACAATAGTGCCGCTTGTCCTCTATAAGCTGAATATTGACCCGGCAGTTGCATCTGGACCATTGATCACCACCTTGAATGATATTATCTCGCTATTCGTATATTTCGGCATTGCAACTGCCTTTATTTCAAAGCTGATGTGAATAGCGAATAAATTTCTTCCAGCTGCGAATGCTAAATCGACAATACTTATTTTGGAGGGATTGGCTTTGAACGCAAACCGGGTTAAACAGATCCTTTCTTCATCTGCGGACATAGAGGTTACTTATAATGGTGCGTCAGTATGGATCGATAGCCTCAATGAAGATGGCCGGACAGCAACAGTCCATTTGAGAGGTCCGCTAGAAGAAAGGTCGACTGTAGAAATTGGAGAATTGATGGAAAAATAAGATGGACGCCGCTCAGAAGTGAGCGGTGTTTTTTATATTTTTTTATATATTTTTAAAAAAGATGTTTAGAACATAAAAGAAAGGGTATAAAAATAGGTCGGATTCTGTCCGCTTTTCTAATATTAGGCAGCCAGTGCTGATGTGGGGGGGAAATCATGAGTTTTAGAAAGAAACAGTTCCTGGGTTTCGGAATCATTATGCTGTTTGTGGCAGCGATCCTATTCTTAACGGTCTTCTTTATGAATGGGATGAGAAGCAATCTTAGAGAAATCACTGAAGACAGATATGAAAAAGTCAAAACCGCAGCAGAAGTCAGGCAGGGATTCACCCAGGCTGACCAGGTGGTCCTGCAGCTGATTAACAGTGAAACTGACGCAGATGCAGAAAGCAAAGAAAAAATTGAGCAAAACAGAAACATGATTCTGCAGGGAATCTCCTATCTGGAGGACCGCCTCAACCGTGAAGAGGCTCGGGATCTCCTTATGCAGATACAGATTGAATACTCCTCTTTGATCAACACAGAGGATGATCTGTTAAGGGCGCAGGAGGGTGATGTCCCTGCAGCAGAAGTGCAGAGGCTTCTGGATAGCCGGCAGGAGCAGAGGGACAGCCTGATTAAACACTTGTCTGATTTCAGTGCTTTTCAGGAAAGCCTGATGGGTGCTGCCGTAGAGCAGTCCCGTGATACATATGATCAAATGATTATCAGCATTATCGCAGGATCAATCCTTTGTCTGGCAGCTGTCGTGGCAGCGGCTTTCTGGGTGATTAGAAGCACTTCTCTGAGCCTGAAAAAGATTATAGGTGTCATATCCAAGGTAAATTATGCCGATCTGTCCTCCCTTCCGAGGGTAGAAATTGATACAAAAGATGAAATAGGCGAAATCGGCCTTGCTTTCAACGGTATGGCTGCTTCGCTGGAAGATTACAGTTTAAAAGAAAAAGACTATACAAAGCATATTTCTGAACAAAACTGGCTGCAGACAAATATAGCTGAAATCGCTACGATGTACCAGGATATAACGGATATCAAGACGCTGGGCGAAAAATTTATTGCAGAAGCTGCTATTATTCTGGATGCTTCTGCCGGCGCATTTTATTTGCGCACTGGCGAAGGCAGAGACATGAGGTTTCTTAAGCAGGCAAGCTATGCTGGAGATGGAAAAGAAGCTGGCAGGGAAGAGTTCTACCTTGGCGAAGGCCTTATCGGCCAGGCAGCCCTGGATAAGCGGACCAGGGTGCTGAAGGAGATTCCTGACGACTACTCTCTTGTCAGTTCCGGACTGGGGCAAGTGAAGCCTAAGAGCATACTGATTGCTCCGGTTCTGTTTGAAGGGAATGTTACTGCAGTGGTAGAGTTTGCTTCCATCAGGGAATTCACAGCTCTTGAAGAAAAGCTTCTGACACAGCTGCTGGATACGCTCGGTATTACAGTCAACAGTGTTCTTGGAAGAATGGAAATCGAGCGGCTGCTAAAAGAATCCCAGATGATGACAGAAGAGCTTCAAGTACAGTCAGAAGAGCTTCAAACCCAATCTGAGGAGCTTCAGGTCCAGTCAGAAGAGCTTCAGTCGCAATCGGAAGAGCTTAGGATGATCAATGAACAGCTCGAAGAAAGAACTAGGGATGCAGAACAGAAATCCCGTGATCTTCAGCAGGCGAATAAGGACATTGAAGAAAAAGCAGAACAGCTCTTGTTAAGTTCAAAATATAAATCTGAATTCCTGGCGAATATGTCACACGAGCTAAGGACCCCGCTGAACAGCATCCTGCTATTGTCAGAAATGCTGTCAGAGGGGCAGGGTGAAGAAATACCGGAGGAACAGAAGGAAGTAGCCAAAGTAATCCATTCCTCAGGAAAAGATTTGCTTTCCCTCATCAATGATATCCTTGACTTGTCTAAAATTGAGGCAGGAAAGCTGGATATGCTTTTTGAAGAGATGAATCTGAGTGAATTGCCTTCATATCTGGAATATAATTTCAGCCATCTTGCACAAAAGAAGAACCTGGACTTTAATATTTCGATTGCTGAAGACCTCCCTGGAATCATGTATACAGATCAGCAAAGATTCCAGCAGATCATCAAGAACCTTCTTTCAAACAGCTTTAAATTCACAGAGAAGGGCTCTGTTTCAATCGAGGTAAATCTTGCTGATCCGGAAAAGACGAAAAATCTGCCATTAAAAGCAAAAGCAGATTTTTGGACAGAGATAAAAGTAGCCGATACAGGAATAGGCATACCTGAAAGCAAGCAATCCATCATCTTTGAAGCATTCCAGCAAGGAGATGGTGCATCTGTCAGGAAATACGGAGGAACGGGGCTTGGCCTTTCCATATGCCGGGAGTTTGCAAAGCTTTTGGGAGGCTGGATCTTTGTGGATAGCGAGGAAGGGAAGGGAAGTACTTTTACCCTGTTTATACCAAGCCTTCCTGATGGTCTCGAGGAAGAACAGCATACCCCAGCAGTACAGCTTGAAATAGCCGCTGCGGCTGCACCAGAAGAAACAATTCCGGAAACCGATGCAGAGGAACCAGAAGCCCCTGCAGGAGTTTCAAAGGAAATCCGTCATATCTTTAAGAATAAATCTGTGCTAATATGTGATGACGACAACCGTAATATCTATGCGCTTGAAAAGGCGCTTAAAGCTGAGGCGATGGAAGTTACCACGGTGCAGAACGGGCAGGAATGCCTGGAAATGGTCCAGCAGAAAAGGGATTTTGACATTATTCTGATGGACATCATGATGCCTGTAATGGATGGCTATGAAACAATGCATCGGCTGAGGTCCATGGATGGACTTGAACAAATGCCGATCATTGCATTGACAGCGAAAGCGATGAAAGGGGACAAGCAGAAATGTCTGGATGCAGGTGCATCCGATTATATCAGCAAGCCCCTGAAGCTTGATCAGCTTCTGTCCGTTATGCGGGTATGGCTGACAAAGGCTTCAAAGTAAATGGGAAAGGGGCATATGTGTGAAAAAGGATGTGCTTAAGGCGGATGAACGGGAAAAAATTGAGATGGATCTGCTTCTTGAGGCCGTCTATCTGATTTCCGGGTATGATTACCGCCAATATATGCGCTCCTCTGTGGAAAGAAGGATACAGCACAGGATGAGACTGGAGCAGATTCCGACAATCAGCAGGCTTACAGAGAAAATCCTGCACTATCCAGGTTTCATTAATAAGATATTGGACGACTTATCGATCAGTGTGACAGAAATGTTCCGGGATCCCTCTTTTTTTAAAGCATTTCGTGAGAAGGTTGTACCCCATCTCAGGAGACTCCCGGAAATCCGGATATGGCATGCAGGCTGTGCTACAGGGGAAGAAGCATATTCGATGGCGATTTTGATGGAAGAAGAGGGACTCGGCAATAAAACCAGGATTTATGCAACCGATATAAATGAAAATGTTTTGAAAAGGGCAGAGAGCGGGACATTTTCCCTTGCAAGGATGCAGACTTACACCAGGAATTACATCCAGGCGGGAGGAAAAAGAGCTTTCTCAGAATATTATTCAACTGACGAATTCAATGCCTATTTTCATCGTGATCTGGTGAAAAATGTAATCTTTGCCCAGCATAATCTCGTGACTGACGGCTCCTTCAACGAGTTCCATGTTATCATCTGCAGAAACGTAATGATTTATTTTACGCCTCATCTTCAGCAGGATGTACTTGACCTGTTCCATGAGAGCCTTTCTGATGGCGGGTTCCTGGGGCTTGGGAATAAAGAAACCCTGAGAATCGGACGTTCAAAGGAGAATTATGAGGAGTTTGATGGCAAAGAGAGATTATATACGAAAAAGTAAGGATTATTGCCCTGATCAGCAGGGCCTGAAAGTCATAATAAGGAGGGCGGAACCGATGCTGGTTCCGCCCTTCCTATTTGAATTTATCCGTAGCTTTTAGCAGGCCAGGGAATTTGGCCGCATAGAGAGAGAATTTGTTGAATGAGGTTTTGTTGACAGCTGCCTCTCTAAGCTAGTCCTGCAGCAGAATACTTCTCTGCGGCTTCAACAGCCGGATACTTCAGCACCTGCTCGCTTTCTGCCTTGGCTTTGATCATGACGACACACATATCATCCGGCTGGCACGCTTGGAGCTCTTTGGGAATGACCAGGTTGATGGGAGCATCAACTGTTTCTTTGTCCCATTTCTTGCCGGCAGCCTCTGCAAGCAGGGGAATGCCATCCTCAAACTTCCGTTCAATGGCTTCCATGACCCCGTCCGTGTATAACAGGATTTGAATGCTCTTTTCGTATTCAATAACAGATTTTTCGACTTTTATGTTATCCCAGAAGCCGATGGCGCAGCTGCCTTTTTTCATGGGGACCGTCTCACGCCCATCCACAAGGGCAAAGCATGGCGGATGCCCGGCGTTAACAAATTCCACTGTTTTCTTCTTCGTATCAATCACCAGATATACAGCTGTAAAATAGTAATGGAGGCCGCTCTTCTTTTTCTCAAGCATGACCATCCATTTATTCAGCTCCTTGATGACTCTTTCAGGATCACTGAAATTCCTGATGACGTCCCTCAGGACAGAAGAAATGAACATGCAGACCAGGGAGGCTGAAATCCCATGCCCCATCATATCCAGAACGATGGCTGCATATCTGTTCTCGTCGATTTTATGCCAGTAATACATGTCTCCAGCCAATTTAAAAGCCGGAATATAGGAAGCGTTAATATGTATGTGATCCTCCTGGACCATTTCGCTTAAAAGATTATGCTGGACCTGCTGGGCAAGGTCCAATTCATCCTTTATCTTCTTTTCGTGCTCTTTATGCCAGTCTTTTTCTTCCTTGAGCCTTAAGGCAACCCTTAATCTGGCTGTAAGCTCCACTTTGTTGATAGGCTTTGTTATGTAGTCAATGCCGCCCACATCCAGCGCTTCTGCGACCTTTTGGGAATCTTCTAAAGCAGTGACAAATATGACTGGAATATCCCGGTACAAGGGATTTTCCTGGAGGCGCCTGCAAGCTTCTAACCCGTCCATTTCGGGCATCATAATATCCATAAGAATAACATCCGCCTTGCTTTGAGGAAAAGCAGATTCAGCAGAATCCAGGTACTTGAACAGGTCTTTAGCTGACGTGAAGGACCGGTAATCCTCATATCCCGAATTTCTTAGGATCTTTTCAACGACAAACAAATTTACCTGGTTGTCATCAACTATTAAAATCGACATTCTCACTATCTCCTTTGGAAAGGAGCCTGGCAGCTCCTCATAAAAACAGTTTTAATTCTGACAGGCAGGGGAAATAACCTAACTGAATAAAATTATGTACGGTGGCGGTTCAGAAAAACCGTTCCGCTTTATATACCCCTTTCTTATAGCCGGCAAACATAATTTTCGGCATTTTTGTTATACTTTCCTGCTGCTGTACAAAGCATAAGTAATGAGAAGCCGTTTATTAGATAGTTATTTGACATTGCTGTAAAATAAAGGGTGATTTTTACACAGGAAGGAGAACCAATTATATGGATGAAGATCGCAGTAAAATGGGTCTCCAGCAGGATATAGGTAAGGACAAAATTTGGACGAGGGATTTTGTCTTAATATGCATCGCGAATTTTTTTGTGTTTTTAGGCTTTCAGATGACATTGCCAACAATTCCCCTATTTGTAGAAGAGCTTGGGGGCAACGATCAGCTGATTGGATTTGTGGTCGGCATATTCACGTTTTCTGCCCTGCTCCTAAGGCCGTATGCCGGACATGCTCTTGAAACAAAGGGCAGGCGCTGGGTGTACCTGCTTGGCCTCTTTATTTTTATGCTTGCAGTTGGTGCATTCGGATTTGTACCGGGAATCATATTTTTATTTTTATTAAGGATTATACAGGGAGTGGGCTGGGGGTTTTCCACCACTGCTTCCGGAACCATTGCAAGCGACCTGATACCGCCTAAAAGAAGGGGAGAAGGGATGGGCTATTATGGCCTTTCTGGCAATATCGCCCTTGCTCTCGGCCCATCGCTGGGACTGACTCTCGCAGGGGTACTTACATTCAAACAGCTGTTTTTAATATGCGCTGCACTGGGCGGAGCCGCCCTTTTGCTTTCATCCCGCATCCGCTATAAAAAAGTGGAAGAAAGCCCATCCGCTCCAGCTGCGGTTAAGTGGGATTTTTATGAGAAAAGCGCCCTGAAACCCTCAGTTCTGCTGTTTTTTATCACTGTCACATTTGGGGGGATTGCTTCCTTTCTCCCGCTCTATACAGCTCAGAAGGGAATCGGCGGAATTCAGTGGTATTTTCTGATTTATGCTCTATCCATCATGCTGACAAGGACCTTTGCCGGGAAGCTGTATGATTTAAAGGGTCATAAAGCTATATTTGTACCAGGCGCCTTTCTCATATTAATCGCCATGGTCCTGCTTTCATGGCTGCCGGGCACCGGCATCTTATATCTCGCTGCTGTGCTCTATGGGCTCGGATTTGGAAGTGTGCAGCCTGCCCTGCAGGCATGGTCAATTGAACAGGCACCAAAGAACAGAAGGGGAATGGCCAACGCAACATTCTTTTCTTTCTTTGATCTTGGCGTAGGAATTGGGGCAATGGCATTCGGCCAGATCAGCCACTGGTTCGGCTACAGCAGCATCTATTTAACAGCTGCAGTATCAGTATTGATATCAATGATCATGTATCTTATTTTTCTTAAAAAAGAGGATAAAGGGAAAAACGTAAAAGCTGGAGCGCTGCAATAGCAGGCACCAGCTTTTTTTGCTCTATAAATAGGCATTACCGTGTCTTAAGCTATGCTCCAGGCAGTAACGGCAGTATGATAATAACTTCAAAATCTTATTCATGGTTTTGGCAGAAGGAATTTGGGGAAAAGAAAAGCATAATGCGTCAATCTGAAAATTTCTGATGCGAAATTTATGTCCATGGGGGGATACATATGGCTAAAAGATTAATTCTTTTATCAATGCTGTCTGCTGTTTTATTTGTATTGATTTCCTCATTCGATTTCGATGCAAAAAAGACAAATGCCAACGTAGAAGAGAAAAAAGACTATGTTTCTTTTGAATATAGAATTACAAAGGTCGAAGAAGGGACATACTATGGGAAATCTGCTGATGGACTGGGCATTTCTTTTACACTGGATGACCTGGACCAGAACATCATCATAAAAAAAGAGGACATAGTAGTCTGTTATTTTGAGAAAGACAATATGAGGGACGGATTGGTCCGTGTAGAAAAGAAATAGCCAGTCGGTTGATTGGCTGTTTTTCTTTTGGCGGAATGATGTGAGCTGTGTTTTTTTCAATAATGAAAGGGTAATAGTGTAGTATAAAAAATTTAAAAGAAAGAGGCTGATCATATGGCAGACAATAAAAATAACGATGACCGCAACCAGTATTTCCAGGACCGCGCAGGGACAGACGAAGCAAACTTCCACGTTGTGCCAAATGATGAAGAGGGCTGGGCTGTAAAAAAGGAAGGCGAAGATGAGCCGGAATTAACAACAGGCTCCAAGTCCGAAGCTGTGGACAAGGCTAAGGAAATGGCAAAGGAAGCAGGTACAATGGCCATTATCCATAATGATGAAGGAAGGATAGAGGACCAGGAGAATTACCGCCAATAAGGATTAAAGGCTTCAGCCCGGGCTGAAGCCTTTTTGTTGGAATGCAGGACCACTGTACTCGTTTTTAAAGAGGTAATATGCTATTCTAAAATAAAGTTTGAATTGCAAAGGGTGTCCATCATGAAAATAGTTTGCTTTGGGGATAGTCTAACCCGCGGCGTGTCGTACCTAAAAGGGCGGCTGAGAATCTTGAAAAAGAATTATCCAGCTGTCCTCCAGGAGCTATTCAAAAATAATGGTGCACATGAGGCGGGGCCGGATATTGAAGTGTTGAACAAAGGTGTCTTTAATGATAATTCGAATCTTCTGCTGTCAAGGCTTAAACGGGATGTCACTGATGAGAAACCTGATTTTGCCATCATCAGCATCGGTGGCAATGACTGTAATTTTTCATGGGAAGAGGTCGCGCAAAATCCGGGCAGCGAACATATTGCTTCAGTTCCGCTGGACATGTATGCAGACAATCTCAGGTGTATGATAGAGAAAGTAAGGGACAGCGGGATCACTCCCATTCTACTGACCCTGCCCCCGCTTGATCCTGTCCGCTATTATGAGAATATCTCAAATAAGTTCAGTTCACAGATCAGCGGCTGGATCTGCAAAGTCGGCGGGATAGAGCACTGGCATGGGAAGTACAATCAAAGCCTCAATAAAATTGCCGACGAACTGAATGTATTGAAAATAGATGTAAGATCAGCGTTAAAACAGGCAGGGGACCTGGCAGATTTAATTTCTGCTGATGGTATCCACCTGACCGAGTGGGGATACAAAATCCTTGGGGCAGAGATTTACAATCATCTCGCCACCTTTATGCAGTCCGGCAATATGGATAATATGCGTTTAACTTGTGTATCAGAAAAATAAAGCCAGCCGGGCTGGCCTTTTTTTATCATGCAAGAATAGAAAAAAGCGATTTGCTTGAGCAAATCGCTTTTCCTGATATTTCTTATATGCGGCTGAGAGGACTTGAACCTCCACGGGGTTGCCCCCACTAGAACCTGAATCTAGCGCGTCTGCCATTCCGCCACAACCGCTTACTAGCAACTGAATTTATTATAGCATAATAATTATGTTTGTACACTATTTTTTGATGTTTTTTTTAAAAAAATTATCAGCCTTCACTGGCATTTCCATTTTCAAGTTGAAGCAGCTCTTTGCTGCGGTCCTCAAGTGACCTGATATGGATCAGCTCTTCAGCAAGGTCATGCAATGAAAGGATCTCATACAAAACCGCAGCCGCAGGTGAGATATGATGATGCTGATGTGGATGCAGATTAGCCAGGGCAAATGTTTCTTTCTGTTCATTGAACCATTTTGTAAGGGCATTGGCCTGGTTCTGATAATCCTCATCTGGCATAAAGCCTTTATCCTTGAATATGAATGAGACGGTTTCCAGGACCGGCATGGCAGCAGCTTTTGTTTTCAAATCAAGGCTGAAGCGGGATTTTGGCAAATAAACAAGGTTGCCAATATGATAAATCAATTGCCGGAGAATGATTAATTTTTTGTATTCAAGTCTGTAGCACCGTATTTCTTTGCGGGTAAAACGGTGAAACCTCCACTCATCCTTCTGATACAGGCATAATTTTTCAATTTTCTCCGTATCTCTTGACAGTTTCTGTAAATCTTCGAGAACTCCTGCTTTATCACGGGGGAACCTGAAATTTGAGTGAATGCCTTCATCAAAATAGAGGAAGCCTTTTCGAATGCTGAGTCTATTCCCAATGTAATGGTCTTAGAATACTGGGGAGGCAAGATGAAGATATTGACCAAGGTAGAGACGATCAGGCCTGTGCAGGTTGTTCCCAGACGTATGAAAAAAGAAGCTGCGTAATGGTCGTGAACAGTTGATATCATTGCAGCTCCAGTTAGCACAGCGACAACGGTGCCCTCATAGAGCCTCAGTCTATGGCAGGCAATGATTGTTGCAAGGGAAACGAATGCATACGAAAACGGACTGTCTCCGAAGAGGAATGCAAAAAAAACGGCAAAACCTGCTCCAATCGCAGAAGCGGGGAGGCGGATGAATGCCTTCCTTATCGAATCGGCAGCTGTTGGCTCTATTGTTACAATGGCTGTTATAACAGCGAACATTGCTGGCCAATCCAGCAGATGGCAGATGAAGGCTGTTAGAAAAACAGCAATCCCGGTTTTGACAATCCTCCCGCCTGCAAAATTAAATAAATAAGTTTTCAATTTTTTGCCTTCTTTTACTGTGTTGTGTATTTTCATGATATATATATTATATCGCAAATCTGATGCTCTATGGGGAAAATGAAGATGGAGCAGGTTTGCAGGCAAGCGTGTCATAATTCAAAGTCATTGCATAAAGAGGCAGAGAAAGGAGGGCTGCAATGCTCATTCATTTAGTTCCCAAAGATGACCTGGAGGCTCAGGGGATACGCTGGGTCCTGGAATCCCATTTAAGCGGGATAGATCTCAGGGTTTGGAAAAATATTCGTGATTTTTTGGCTGCCATTGAACAAGGTTCATCAGGACTGGCCATCATCAATATGGACAGCTGGGACCAATTCACCGATGAAGAGGCGGAAGAATTGAAGAATAAAAGATTATGCTGGCTGGGGATATCCTCTGAAAGGATATTTCAAACAGCATATCGCGCACTTAAATACAGGGGAGAGGATGTGCTTTTCAGGCCCTTTTCTTCTTCAGAACTGATTAGGGCTGTCCAGCAGATCAGGTATGAGCTGAGGAATAGGCCGGAGCAGGGGCAGGGGCAGGGGCAGGCCGGACAAGAGCCATTACAGGAACCCGGCTATCCGGATTTGTTTGTCTCAAACAATGAGGAGGAAAGCGGACTGACCGTGGCTGCTTACTTGACGCCTGACAGCTCAGCACTTGAGGGATTGTACAGGTTATTGTGCAGCCGCACTTCGGCTAAAGCCGGCAGAGTGTTCGCCTTGTCGGAGTTCGTCCTGTTTGTCCGAACTTCACCAAATGGAGGAGAGGCATTGGATGAGTACCACTCATTCATGGCAGATTGGAAAAAAAGCTATGCTGCCCCGCTTGCTGTTATCGTATATCAAACCAGGAAACCGCAAGCACTGAAGGATACCTACCAGCATGTACGGATGCTGACCAAACTTATTTTTTTTGAAGGCTATGACATTATCATTTCAGAAAATCATCCTTCATTAACAAAGAAAATGGACCCCCTCCTGACACCGGTCGAGCAGAGGGAATGGATAGAAATGCTTGAAAAAAGAGACGTAAAAGCCATTCGGTCGTGGTGTGAAAGGGAGTTCCTTGCCCTTGGATCCCCATATCCGGACCCGGAACTGGTCAGGGTCCGGCTTACAAGTGTGCTCGCCCAGGTGAGAAGATATATGAAAACCTACAAGCTGCAGTCTGAAAAATTGGAAGGAAATTATCACCTGGTTTTTCAGAAGATTGTCCATTTGCCGACAATCCATGAGATTGTCAATGAGCTGGAGCAATTTACGGCCCGGCTGTTTGTGGAATACAGCCATAAAACTATTGATCCTGTGTCGGCTTCTGAAATAGCCGAGGAACTAATAGAGTCAAACTATTGGAACGAGGGCTGGAATTTATCAGATTGTGCCGAATCGCTGGGAATACATAAAAGTACATTAAGCCGGCGTTTTGCTGCCGAGAAAGGGCTGACTTTCCGTGATAGGCTACATCAAATCAGAATCCGGGAGGCGAAGCGGCTTCTGCTGGAAACAGATCTGCCGATTGAAAGGATTGCGGGTATGTGCGGCTATTCACATCCCTCTTATTTTTCGTCCAAGTTTAAATCTATTGCATCTTCAACACCCGCTTCCTATAGGCGGAAAAGTAAATATAATTGAATTTTTAGAAATGTTTTATAAGAGGCTTCAAATTAGGATTCTTCAACAGCAATCATTTATAAAAAAATCATCAGATTATAAAATTATCTCCTCCTGTCCAGAAGTAAAATAAAAGAAACCATAACAGGAGGGAATTATGTTGGAAACAGCTGCTCAGAGAGTGAAAAGATACCGGGGAAATCAATTAAATACAAAAGGCTGGCAGCAGGAAGCTGCCTTGAGGATGCTGATGAATAATCTGGATCCGGAAGTAGCAGAAATGCCTGACAAGCTGGTCGTCTACGGGGGAATCGGAAAAGCGGCCAGAAACTGGGAATGCTTCGATGCAATAGTGGAGTCGCTTAAGAAGCTGGAAAATGACGAAACACTTCTTGTCCAGTCAGGCAAGCCTGTCGCCATATTTAAATCTCATAGTGATGCTCCGCGCGTATTGATTGCGAATTCAAACCTTGTGCCGGCATATGCCAATTGGGAAACCTTTCATGAGCTTGACCGCAAGGGGCTTATGATGTACGGGCAGATGACCGCCGGAAGCTGGATCTACATTGGCTCCCAGGGAATTGTACAGGGGACATATGAAACTTTTGCCGAGCTGTCAAACCAGCATTTTGGAGGTTCCCTTAAAGGCACTATTACTGTAACAGCAGGCCTTGGAGGCATGGGAGGGGCACAGCCGCTCGCTGTTACGATGAATGGCGGTGTCTGCATCGGCATTGAAGTGGATGAGACAAGAATTGACCGGCGGATCGAAACAGGATACACCGATATGAAAACGGATTCATTGGAGGAGGCCATTTCCCTGGCTGTGCAGGCAAAGCAGGAAGGAAAAGCACTGTCCATCGGCCTTTTAGGAAATGCTGCTGAAATCCTCCCGGAAATGCTGCTAAGGAATTTCATGCCTGATGTCCTGACAGATCAAACTTCTGCCCATGACCCGCTGAATGGCTATATCCCTGCCGGCATGACTCTTGGAGAGGCAGAGGCTTTAAGGGCGGCGAGTCCAGGCGAATATGTCAAAAGATCAAAATCGTCCATGGCAGATCATGTAAGGGCAATGCTTCAAATGATGGATAAGGGTACAATCACCTTTGATTATGGCAATAATATCCGCCAGGTGGCAAAAGATGAAGGGGTGGAAAACGCCTTCGCTTTCCCTGGATTCGTGCCCGCCTATATCCGGCCGCAGTTTTGTGAAGGAAAAGGACCTTTCAGGTGGGCAGCTCTTTCAGGCGATCCTGAGGATATTTATAAAACTGACCGGGCGATCCTGAGGGAGTTCAGCGATAATGAGCATTTATGCAATTGGATCAGGATGGCACAGGAAAAGATCCATTTCCAGGGGCTCCCATCCCGCATATGCTGGCTTGGCTACGGAGAAAGAGCCAGATTCGGAAAAATACTGAATGATATGGTGGCGAGCGGGGAACTGAGTGCTCCGGTAGTAATCGGCAGAGACCATTTGGATTCCGGCTCAGTCGCTTCTCCTAACCGTGAAACCGAATCAATGCTTGACGGGTCTGATGCTGTTTCCGATTGGCCGATCCTCAATGCGCTTATCAATGCAGTTGGGGGTGCTACTTGGGTCTCCCTTCACCATGGCGGAGGAGTCGGGATGGGTTATTCACAGCATTCGGGTGTAGTCATAGTTGCAGATGGCACGAAGGAAGCTGAAATCCGCCTTGAAAGGGTGCTCACCACTGATCCCGGCATGGGGGTGGTCCGCCATGCAGATGCAGGTTACGAATTGGCAAAGAAGACTGCGGCAGAAAAAGGAATTATCATGCCCATGCTAGGTAAAGGAAGTGACCGGACATGAGCAGCAGGATATTATGGATTAAAAATGCCTCTCAGCTTGCCACTCTCGCTTCAGATGCGATAGGGCCGCGCTCCAAAACTGATATGTCAGAGCTGGGTCTGATTGAAAACGGAAGCCTGCTGATTAAAGACGGAAAAATCATTGCTGCTGCGGATGCAGGGGAAGTTGAGAAAAAATATGGTGCAAACCTGAAGGATGCAGAGGTTATTGATGCTTCCGGCCGGCTGGTCACTCCCGGGCTGGTGGATCCCCATACTCATGCAGCATACGGCGGCAGCCGCGAACGTGAATTTGAAATGCGCCTTGAAGGTGCCAGCTATATGGATATCATGAACAGCGGCGGCGGAATCCACGCGACGGCTAGAATGACAAAGGAGGCATCGGAGGAGGAGCTGATGGAGCAGACAGCTGTCCGGCTTGATTCCTTCCTTGCTCATGGGGTTACAACTATAGAAGGAAAAAGCGGCTATGGAATGGAGCTCGAAACCGAGCTGAAGCAGCTGCGTGCGATGAAAAAATTGAATGAACAGCATCCGGTTGATATTGTCCAAACCTTCATGGGTGCACATGCAGTGCCGCCGGAATACAAAGGAAGAGAAGATGAGTTCGTCGACTATATTATTGATGTGATGCTGCCGGTGGTCTCTGGGGAAAAGCTCGCAGAATTCAATGATGTATTCTGCGAAGTGGGAGTCTATACTCCTGAACAGGCAGAGCGGATTCTTGAAGCCGGAAAAAAGTTCGGGCTGCTTCCTAAGATACACGCAGACGAGATTGAGTCCTATGGTGGCGCAGAGCTGGCTGCCAAGGTGGGAGCTGTTTCGGCAGAACATCTGCTGAAGGCTTCGGAAGCTGGCATTGAGGCGATGGCAAAGGCCGGTACAATTGCCTGCCTGCTGCCTGCAACAGCTCTTTATTTGCGGGAGGAAGCTGCCAAAGGGCGGATGATGATTGACAGAGGAGTGCCTGTAGCAATCTCAACAGACTGCAATCCTGGTTCATCGCCTACGACCTCCATGCCTCTCGTCATGAATCTCGCCTGCATCTTGATGAGGATGACGCCGGCAGAGGCATTGACAGCTGCAACCTATAATGCAGCATGCGCCATCAGGAGAGAAGACCGAATAGGATCATTGGAAGCAGGCAAGCAGGCAGATATTGTCATGTGGAATGTGAAGGACTACCGGGAGCTGCAATATTTGTTCGGGGTCAATCATGTCCATTCCGTCTGGAAAAACGGCATAAAGGTGGTGGGGTAAGATGGCGGCGCGCTGGCTGACAAAACCCGGCTGGTCCTGGAATACGGGGGCTGAAGGCAGCCCCCCTGAATTCGTCCATCAATGGGTCTCTCCGCTGGAGCGGATAGAGGGAGAACCCGATGTCATCATTTATGGAGCGCCTTTATCAAGATCATCCATCAGTGTTTCAGGGGCATCATTATACCCGGAGGAATTCAGGAAAATGTGGAAGGGATACGCAGCCTTTAATCTTGATGAAGACATCGATTTGACCTCTTATACTGCCGCCGATGCAGGAGATGTTCTTATGCATACAACTGATATCCCGCTTTCGCACAGCCGTATTCAGGAGACAGCCTGTTCACTGGCAAAAGGCTTCCCTGGATCTGTCAGCTGCCTGATCGGCGGGGACCATTCAGTCACAGCCTGCTCTGTTCGCGGAATTAAGGAAGCTTTTCCTGACGAAAGGATTGGGATTCTTCAGCTGGATACCCATCTGGATGTAAGGGACCCAAAGGAGCTCGGGCCCGCGAATGGCACACCGATCCGCCAGCTTATCGATGGCGGTGCTGTGAAGGGGGAAGATATAGTCAATATCGGACTCCATGGCTATTTCAATGCAAGGCCGCTGGTTGAATATGCAAAAGAACACAAAATCCGGATGGTCACCATGAAAAATGCCAGGAAGCGGGGGCTTATCCAAACTGTGCAGGAGTCACTGCATGATCTGGCAGCCACGACAGACCGTATTTATGTAACAGTGGATATGGATGTTCTGGACATCTCAGCAGCCCCGGGCGTGCCTGCCTCGACACCGGGCGGTATGATGCCTTCCGAACTGTTTGATGTCCTGCTTGAAGTTGGCAAGTGTCCGCATGTGCTGCATATTGACTTTGTCTGTCTTGACCCGACAAAGGATTCGAACGTGTCAGAAACGGTAAAAGCGGGTGTCTATGCCTGGCTGCAATTTATGACCGGCTGCACCTTGCGGAAATAAGGATTGAACACACACTGTTAAGGGAGAGATTGATATGGAAACCAATCTGCCAAAACAGCCTGGTACAGACATAAGCACCAGAACGCCGTATATGTGGAAATTCTTCGTTTACAGTTTCATAGGCGCGTTCATTTTCTTTGTCCCCATCACTATCGGCGAAAAGAAATCCATTATGCTTGATCATTTTGTGACCTATATCCAATCGGCAGCGGAACCTGCCATCCCTTTTTATACTCTGTTCATTTTGGCGGCAGGAGCTATTTATCCTTTTTGGACAGGAAAATGGAAGAAATCTGCGACAGATATAATTTTTTCTATTTTTAAAGTGGCCGGCCTGCTGACAGGCATCATGATTCTCCTGAATCAGGGTCCTTCCTGGCTGTTTGATCCTGATATGGGTCCGTTCTTATTCAACAAGCTTGTAGTACCCGTCGGCCTGCTGGTGCCGATAGGGGCTGTCTTCCTTTCTTTGCTGGTAGGCTATGGCCTTTTGGAATTTATCGGTGTCCTTGCAAGGCCGATCATGCGCCCCATCTGGAAAACGCCCGGGCGTTCTGCAATTGATGCTGTCGCTTCTTTTGTGGGCAGCTATTCGGTCGGCCTTTTAATAACCAACCGCATCTATAAAGAAGGCAAGTATAACGGCAAGGAAGCAAGCATTATCGCAACCGGCTTTTCAACCGTTTCTGCCACGTTCATGGTCATTGTGGCAAAGACGCTCGGATTGATGGAAATGTGGAATCTGTATTTTTGGCTAACCTTCTTCGTAACCTTCCTTGTAACAGCGATTACAGTCAGAATCTGGCCGCTATCGAAAATCAAAGAAGATTATTATGAAGGATCAGATCCGCAGCCTGAAAAAAATATACAAGGAAACCTTTTCGCTGCAGCATGGGCGGAGGCAAGGAAGACAGCGGAACAATCACCCCGCCTGCTGGAGAATATCCGGGTCAACTTGAAAGATGGGCTGCTAATGGCCATGGCCATCCTGCCATCCATCCTGTCGATCGGACTGCTAGGCCTGGTTTTAGCTGAATTTACTCCGGTCTTTGACTGGATTGGCTATATCTTTTATCCGTTCACATCAGTTCTGCAGCTGCCGGAGCCGATGCTTGCTGCCAAGGCAAGCGCTCTTGGCATAGCAGAAATGTTTCTTCCTGCCCTGCTGGTCGCTGAAGCTGCACTGGAACTGAAGGTTGTCATTGCTGTTGTCTCTGTATCAGGTATCATCTTTTTCTCGGCGCTGGTGCCTTGTATTGTATCGACGGAAATTCCTCTTTCAATTCCCGTGCTGATCGTCATATGGATTGAAAGGGTGATCTTAACGCTGATCATTGCTGCCCCTTTAGTCTATTTGCTGCTCTAGAATGAGGAAAAGCACGGCTTCGGCCGTGCTGTTTTTCTATACACCATTCAAACTAACGCCGGACCAAATAATCTCAAGCCTTTTAAGGGACTTTTCCCGGTAGTTTCAATTGAAAGGGTGACTGCTTTTGCAGGAATAAATAGCTGATCGCCTTTTTTAACATATTGCTCTATCTCGCCGGCTTTAATGACTGCATTCCCTGACAGAATATATAACCCGGAAAATACGCCGTCTCCCCCTAATGTAACCTCTTTTTCCACTTCAATAAGAGTCATTCGGAAACATGGTGTTTGCTGATAGCCAATTAATTCGGTTTCTTTAAATCCTGCAGTTTGCAATAATACAGCAGGAGGTATTTTCCACTTTTCCAAGGTTTCTTCGCTCGTATAAGTTTCGTACCGGAATATATCAAACATTTTTTCGAATCCCAGTCCCTGGTGAAGCAAGTAGTCCTCCAGCTTTAATCCGGAAGGGGAGGACTTTTCCAGGCGGATTGTATAATCAGTGGGTTCCTGGATTTCAACCAGCAGGCAGCCCGCTCCAATGGCATGGGGGATACCTGCTTCAATCAAGAAGGTATCTCCAGGGCGGACATAATACTTGTGCATGCAATCCAGCATGGCTTCAATATCTTGTACATTAAATAACTTTTTCCATTGTTCCTTTGTGACACCGGGTTTGAAGCCTAAGTACACATAAGGAGGCTCCCCGTTGATTTCTCTGCCCCCAATAAAATGCCAGCATTCAGTCTTGCCATAAGCGGAATTAAATAATTGCCGGGCCTTTTCCTTGTCAGGGTGTGCCTGTATGATTAAGCGCTCAGCCGAATCGATTAACTTTACGAGTACACCAGTCTGCTTTCCAAGTTTCTCAACATGCTGTTTGCCTAAAAAGTCTATGGGGTGCTTATCTACCATTTCCTTTAAAGTAATATCTATGCCAGGCAGATCCAGTTTATTTAATCCGTCCGCTTCCCGGCCTTCTGTTCTGCTTGAAACAATTGATATGATCCATTCTTCCGGGAAATGGCTATCCTCTGTATCTTCTTTTCCATGAATTTCATCAATCAGTTTTCCGCCAAGGTAGGTTCGCCATGATCGTGCAGGGGAGAGCTTTATGGGTGCTGAACCATTATAAATAATAGAATGTCTACTCAAATAGATTCCTCCTTATCATTTTTGTAAATAACTTTACATTAATAGTAAGTGAATGCGCCTCCATTAATAATTAAAGATTTTAAGATGAGTGAGTAAAATTTTAAGGAAATCCTGCAGCCGGCAAATAATTCATTGAGAGGCAGCAGAGATTGATTTACACTATCGGTACCAGTCGTATGGCAGTGCTAACAATACGTGGATGGAGGATGAGGAATGAAAAAATATGCTATTTGCGGTGTCAGCAATCGGGCTTTGGAAATGTTTATGCGGCCCATGATGAATGAATTTTCCAAAGAAACGGGGATTGCAGCGATATTGGATTCCGATCCTTATCGCTTTAAGGTATGCAAAGAGAAATTTCCGATGCTTGAACATGTGCCGACGTATAATCCGGAGCAATTTGAAGAAATGATAGACCAGACAAACCCTGATTATGTAATTGTCGCAGGCAGGGATGATACGCATGTTGATTACATTTTAAGGTCATTGAAGAAGCAGGTTGATGTCATAACTGAAAAACCGATGGTGACGAATGCGGCAGATGCCTGCAAGGTCATGAAAGCTGAAGCGGAAAGCGAAGCTAAAGTGATTGTCACATTCAATTATCGATACAGTCCATTTCACCGGAAGATTAAGGAAATGATACTGGAAGGCAAGGTCGGCCGAATTACTTCCGTGGATTTGAATTGGTATATAGATACATTCCATGGGTCCAGTTATTTCAGAAGATGGAATCGTGACAGGAATTTTTCCGGAGGCTTATCAATCCATAAATCAACGCATCATTTTGATTTGGTGAATTGGTGGCTGGATCAAAAGCCGGAAGAGGTATTTGCATATGGAAGCCTGAATTATTTCGGGCCTGAAGGAGAATTAAATCCGCGAAAAGTACCGAGCCGCTATTGCGGAACATGTGCTGATCAAAGCAGTTGTACCTATTACAGGCGCTGGAATCCCCGCAGCGGAACCAGTACTGTAAAAGATGACCATCTGCTTGCTGGAGTATATGAAGAAGTGCCTTATACTAAATACAGGCCGGATGCCTGTATTTATGATGAAGAAATCAGGATTGAGGATACCTATGTGGCTTCAGTTAGATATGAGGGAGGAAGCTTACTGAGCTATTCTATAAACTTTTCCTCTCCTTATGAGGGTTACCGATTGGCAATCAATGGGACAAAGGGGAGGATAGAAACGGCAGAATATCATGAGCCCTCACGGATTCATTTCAAATATCCAGATCAAACCATTGATTATTTTCCGCTCTTTGGTGCGAAAGAAACAATAGAGGTTGTTAAAAACCCTGGGGGCCACGGCGGCGGCGATCCGATTCTGCTGGAAGATCTTTTCCTTGGCCCTGACCCTGCAAGGAACTATCCGATCCTGGCAGGTTCACAGGCTGGTGCTTATTCAATAGCGGTTGGAGAAGGTGTCTGGCGGTCAGTGCAGGAAAAAAAGCCAATGAATATAAAAGGGCTCCTATTTTCCAGCGAGCAAGCCATCAGCTAATTAATCCTTTAAATCGAACCTGCCTGATCCTGTTAAGGAAAGGGCAGGTTTTTTGCTGGAACATCCAAGCCATTTTATGGGGATAAATTTCTGCTGAATGGTTTCTAATAAAATTGAATTAACTAAAATATCTTAAAATTTCAACTAATCATCTTAAAATCTTTGATTATTTTAGAAAACGTTTTCATTTACAATTAACTCAAGAGAAAGGGGGAAACTAGATGAGTTACTCGCCAGGGGTTCCTGAATCAGTAATCAACAGCAAAAAGGCAGTGGAAAAAAAGAAAATTAAAAAAGAGAAATTAATTCCATATCTGTTTATACTGCCATCTTTTCTTATCATCCTGGGATTTTTGTTTTACCCGATTGCGACTGTGTTCTATTATAGTCTGCAAAACTATGACATTTCAGCACCATATTATAATGGCTTTGCGGGGCTTGATAATTTCAAACACATCTTTACACAGGACGAATTATTTATCCCCAGCTTAATTAATAGTGTGAAATGGGTTGTTTCTGAGGTCGGCCTGCAATTAATCTTTGGGATGATCCTGGCCCTCCTGCTAAACCAGACCTTCAAGTTCAGAGGCTTCGCTCGGGCAGTTGCTTTCATCCCTTGGGCAATCTCAGGGGTATTGGCATCGGTAATGTGGTCAATGATGTTCAACGAACATATGGGTGTAATTAATGACATGCTTATAAAGGTGGGGATCATTGACGAGCCCAAGGCTTTCTTAGCCAGCACAGCCACCGCTTTCGGAGCTGTAGTGATTGCTGAGCTGTGGAGGGGGATTCCTTTCTTCGCAATCACACTTTTAGCTTCTCTGCAGAGCGTACCGGACGAATTATATGAAGCAGCAAGGGTGGACGGAGCAAACCGATGGAAATCTTTTATCTATGTTACTCTGCCTCAACTGAAAAATACGATAGTGCTGACAACCTTGCTAAGGGTAGTATGGGAATTCAATAACGTTGACCTCCTGTTCAACTTAACGGGCGGCGGTCCTGCACATGCTACAACGACATTGACGATGTATATTGCAGATTTGGCTGTTCACGGAAGCAACTTTGGATATGGTTCGGCATTAACGGTTGTTTCATTTGGGATACTTCTAATCTTTGCAATCCTTTATTTGAGGCTATCCCGTTATGAAAAGGAGTGAGTTGATTGTTTTCAAAAAATAAGAAATTAGACAAAATCCTAACCTTATATCTACCTTTAGCCATGATGCTCAGTTTTACCCTCTTTCCAATCTATTGGACAATCAACACTGCATTAAAGCCGGAAGGAGATATAGTAAAGAGGCCATTGCAGTATTTCCCAGCCAACCCGACTGTTGAAAACTTTGTCTATTCATGGACCAATATCGGATTTGCGACCTTTTTCAAGAACAGCTTGATTGTTGGCATCTGCACTGTCATTGTTGTTCTTATATGCTCAACATTATCTGGATATGCTCTGGCAAGATACCAGTTCAAAGGAAAAAAAGGGTTCTTGCTGATGCTGTTATCCACGCAGTTTATACCAAGGGCCATGATGATAATCCCGTTGTTTGTCATATTTAAGAATCTGGGATTAATCAGCCATCCGCTCGCTTTGATCATCACATATACGGCAGTAGAAATTCCATTTACGACCATCCTGATGAGCGGATTCATCGCAAATGTACCTAAGGAACTGGAAGAGGCTGCTATGATTGACGGCTGTACAAAATTGCAATCCTTGCGCCATGTAGTTTTTCCGCTATTGCTCCCAGGCATCGTGGCAACAGGCGTTTTTACTTTCATCTATACCTGGAATGAATTTCTGCTTGCTCTGATGCTGACCAATCAGAATTCGAAGTTTACGCTCCCGGTCGGATTAAGTACGATGCTGGGCGAATTCAATGTCAATTACGGGGCTCTGGCAGCCGGAAGTGTAATCGCTTTAATTCCTGCAGTGATATTATTTGCCTACGCACAGAAACACCTTGTCAATGGCATGGGCGGGGCTGTCAAAGGCTGATAAATACAAAAAAATATTAGTTTCTAAAAGGGAGGAAATATGATGTTGAAGCAAAAATGGGGGACTTCGGCACTTGCTCTTTCAATGGCTGCCGGATTAGTCCTGACAGGCTGCTCTGGCGGAGATGAGGCTTCATCTGATGGCAAAGATTCTGGCAGTAAATCCGATGGACCTGTCACTCTCCAATTCTGGGATGAAAACGCAGGACCGGCGCGTACGCCTTATTGGGAAGAAGTGATCAAGCGGTTTGAGGAAAAGAATCCTGATATTGATGTTGAATATGTCGGGATACCGAATAAATCAGCAAAATCCAAGTATGATGCAGCGATAGCGGCCGATGATACACCGGACATCGGTTCTGTCCAGACAACCTGGCTGCCGGAGTTCTCAATCCGCGAAGCACTGGCTCCGCTTGATTCTTACTATGAGTCATCAGATATCAGCGAAAAGCTGAACAGCAATGCAATAGAATCCAATAAATCCATTACCCAGGACGGGAAACTTTATGGCATACCCTATGCGCAGAACCTAGATGCTCTATGGATCCGTTCAGACTGGTTTAAAGAAGCAGGCGCCGCCGAACCTAAAACATGGGATGATTTCTTTACAACAATTGAAAAGATGACGGATAAAGACAACGGCCGTTATGGCTTTACAATCCGCGGAGGTGCTGGGGCATCCTTTACCATTCAGCGTGCCATGTTTGCCTACAGCGGCCTGGATTACTTTAACGAAGATGGAACAACCAACATCAATGATCCAAAGCACGTAGACTTCGTTGAGAAATATGTTTCTTATTATGATAAATTTACTCCAAAAAGCGATATTACCAACGGATACAAAGAGATGATCGCCGGCTTTGATACTGGTGTTGTCGCGATGGTCCATCACAACCCAGGTTCTTATGGAGAACATAAAAAAGCTTTGGAAGATGGCACATATCAGCTGATCCCGCTTCCAGCCACAGATGATGGCCAATATGTTGCTGAAGGCGGAAATGCAGTTAATCTGGCCATGTTTAAATCATCCGAACATCAGGACGAAGCGTGGAAATTCATTGAGTTTGTCAACTCTGAAGAAGCACAAAGCTACTGGAATGAACAAACTGGCCAAATTCCAACCAATTCAGATGTATTAGATGACCAATGGGTACAGGATGCACAGCATATCAAGGTAGCATTTGATGTATACAACAATGAGGATACAAAGCTTTATATGCCTCCATTCTATTTGCCGGATTACCGTTCTATACTTGATAACCTGGTAGACCCTGGATTCCAGGCAGTGATGACGGGCGACAAGTCAGCAAAAGATTTCTTGGATGAATGGGCAAAAGCCATTGAAGATTCAAAGAAGAAATATGACGACACTTTTAATAAGTAATCAGATGTAACTACTTGCCGGCATTCTTTCAATTGGAATGATGCTGCTGGTTTACAATCAGGACAAAGCGGGTGTTTAAGTTATTAGCACCCTTTTTGTTTGATTGCCTCAAATATTACAGGAAAAGGGGACAGAAAAATGGGAAAAACAATTGATAAGATTACAACTGAAACACCATTGATGATGGCAGAAAAGGCATGCCAGGCACTTATGCAGACATTTCGTGCAGAAGAGCTTCCGCCGGTTGGTGATTTCCATTATCACCAGGGGGTTTTTCTGTATGGCATGTATCGTGTCTATCAAGCAACTGGGAAAAAAGAGTATCTTGAGTATATAAAAGCCTATTTTGATAACTTGATTGATGAATATGGAAATGTCCGCTTTGAAAGGGACCAGCTTGACTCTACAATGGCGGGCATTCTTTTATTCCCGCTGTATGAAGAAACGAAAGATCAAAGGTATATGATTGCAGCGAAGCGTTTAAGAAGCGCGCTGGAGACGATTAACAGGACATCAGAGAATGGATTCTGGCATAAGGAAAAATATCCTTATCAAATGTGGCTGGATGGTCTTTTTATGGGAGGGCCCTTCATGCTGCTTTATGCTGAGCACTTCAATGAGGAAGAACTGATCCAGCATGTCCTGCTCCAGGAAAAGCTGATGAGAAAGCATATGACAGACGAGAAAACAGGTCTGCTTTACCACGCCTGGGATGAGAAAAAAGTCCAGCCATGGGCAGACCCTGAAACAGGCCTTTCACCAGAATTCTGGGGGCGTTCTGTCGGCTGGTATGGCACAGCATTGATCGACCTCCTGGAGATCCTTGGGGATAAGAAGCGGGGCCAGGAAGATTGGATCACTTCTCTTCAAGACTTCATCCCTGCGGTTGTCAATTTCCAGGATGAAAAAACAGGCCTGTGGTATAACATCATTGATAAAGGTGCCCTTGAGGATAACTGGCTGGAATCTTCATGTTCCTCATTATTCCTGTATTTTATTGCAAAAGGGATTCGGCATGGCTATGTTGATGACACATACCGCGAAAATTGTGATAAGGCATATAAAGGGCTGCTGGAGCATATGGTCGATGAAAAAGAGGAAGCGATTGACTTGAAGGGTATTGTGATCGGGACATCAGCAGGTGTGTATGACTACTATGCAGAACGTCCTACATCGGTCAATGACCTCCATGGGATGGGCGCCTTTATCTTGGGAAGCATGGCATACCATGATTTGCTGAAGGCATAGAAGAAAACTCCGGACATCGTTAAGTGTATGAAATGATAAAGAAATGAACCTTTTCTTAGCCGTAATCATGTGTTATAAGAAAAGGTTTCTTTTTTCAGGGTCTTCTGACTGAGCAGCAAGCATTGAAAATAGAAGAATAAATATTCCGAATTAAGAAAAAACTTATTTACCGTTCATAGAATATTAGATATTGTTTAAGCAGGGGATCTAATCTTCTATTTCTTCTAAGGGGAACAAAAAAGATGGTTATGAAAATAAAAAACTTAATTCGCAAATACTTCCTTTTCTCTATCAAATCAACGATCAACACCCTCTATTTACCGATCATTATTATTTTTATATCCGTTTCCGGGCTGGTTTCTTCCTTGCTTGCGACCGCTCAGGTTGAAGAAAATGCATATAAAAATGTCAATGATACTATTTTTCAGACAAAGAATTCATTGGATTATGTGCTCACAGATGTGTTTCAACAGCTTGTGGCGGTTTCGAATGATCCAATGGTTTTAAACCTAATTGGGATGAAACAGTCAGACATTAAACCAAAGTATTATGTGGAAATAGATAAAACATTGCAGCTTGTATATTCACGCTATAATATCATACTGGAATCAGTACTGATCGATCTCAATCAAGGAGAATTCTTGCTGTATCATAGTGATTACACAGCTAACCCAACAGTTTCCTATGATCAGTATTTTAATCATTATAAAGGCAGCAAAGAGGGATTTTACTGGAGGAATATACATCAGGATCAAATTTTTGATACCAATCATGAAGTGATGTCGGTATTCAGGCTCATTGAAAAGGAATACTATTCTGAAAAAGGAATCGTATTATTTAATCTTCGCGATGAATTCTTTGAGCAGGTGCTGAACAAATCACTCATCGGTGATAACGGCTATCTGACACTGATAAGCCCGAACGGCAAATATGAATCCAAAAACGTTAAAACGGAATACAAGCTGGATAACAAAACTCTTCGTTCCCTTCAGCAAACCGAGGAAGAGGACGGGCAATTTTTTTATAAAAGCGCTTCCGGGGAAGACATGATCGTTATCTATGATACTGTCGAACCGAACAACTGGAAGCTGGCAGCAGTAGTCCCGCAGGATGAAATATTAAACAAGGTGAATTATATAAAGCATTCTACTGTTTTCTTCATCTTATTAATGATAGTCAGTGCTATATTCCTTACCTATCTGGTAGGGAAATACATCTCAAAGCCTTTTGAGAAAATGGCGGAGCAAATGCGGACCGTAAATAAGAAAAGCCTTGATTTTTATCATGAAACATCAGGCCCGGAGGAGATGAAAATTCTTCATACCGGGTTTAAAGAACTGCTCCTTCGAATTCAGTCACTAATGGACCAGATCCGCCTGGAGCAGGAAGAGAAACGGCAGCTGGAGTTTGCCATTATGCATGCGCAAATTAATCCTCATTTCCTCTATAACACGCTGTATTCAATTAAGGGTTTATGTGATATGGGGCTGAATAAGGATGCAAGCAGCATGGTGAGTGCACTGTCCAGCTTTTTCCGCATTGGAATCAGCAAAGGAAAAGAAATTATTCCTATTAAAGATGAGTTAGAGCATATCGAACACTATTTATTCATTCAGGAGATGCGCTATGGCGATGACTTCTCCTACATGATCGACGTAGAAAAAGAAATCCTTTCCTATAATATTGTTAAGCTCTCTTTGCAGCCGCTTATTGAAAATGCCATATATCATGGCGTAAAGCAGAAAAGAGGGCAAGGGGAGATTATGATAAGAGGTTACCAGGATAAAGGGCTCATTCACTTAGAGGTTGCTGATAATGGCAATGGGATCGAAAAAGAAAAACTTCAGGATATTCTTAATGAAATGGAGTCTTCGTTTCAGAAAACCAAGAGCTTTATCGGGATTGGGCTAAAAAGCGTAAATGAACGGATTAAAATCCATTTTGGAAACGAGTATGGGTTAAGCATAGCCAGTGAACCAGGAAGCGGAACAGTGGCGAGTATCATTATTCCCAAGACAAAAGGGGAGTTCAGCGAGAATGTATAAGATGATTGTTGTTGAAGATGACCGTATTATCCGCAGAGGGATCTGCCAGTCCATTAAATGGGGAGCGCATGGATTCGTGATTGCAGGGGAAGCAGGAGACGGAGAGACGGCCCTGGGATTGATTGAAAAGGAGCAGCCCCAAGTTGTCATCTCGGATATAAATATGCCCTTTATGGACGGTTTGGAGATGGGGAAGAAAGTCAGGGAAATCAGCCCGGAAACCAGGATCATTTTTCTGACAGGATATGAAGAGTTTAAATATGCTCAGCAGGCCCTTAAAATGAAAGCGTTTGATTATTTGTTAAAGCCGGTAGATTCTGAGCATCTGCTCTTGAAAGCAAAGGAAGCAGCGGCAGACTGGGAACTGGAGGCCAGAAGAGAAATGAAAGTAACAGAGTCTCTTCCCTATCTTCAGCAAAAGTTTTTTCGGGAACTGATGAGAGAGGGTCATCAGCAGGTGGATGTGGAGAAGGAATTGAATGAGCTGGGAGTTGGATTAGAGGGGCCAACCTTCGCTGCTGTTCTCGTTCATTCAACTGCCGGTCTCCATGAGAATACAATTAAAAGACTCAAAGAGGCGGCTTCCTCCCTTTTTACAGCGGGACAATTTATTGTCATGCATATAGATTCCAATGAGTGTGCAGTCCTTTTATCACTTGATGATGAGAATGACTCAAGAAAAGGCAAGCTGGCCAATTTAATGCTTCATACACTTTATGAGCATGATGGAAAGTCTGCAACAATAACGCTCGGAAGAACCTATCAGAATCTGTTTGAACTCGGAAAATCACTGCTGGAATCAAGGCTCGCGATGGATTTAAGGCATATCATGGGGAACGGGAAATTTTTTTCTTTTGAAGATACCGTTTCAGGCGAGAAAGAAGCAGATGATTCTCTGCAAATGTTAGAGTCAGAATTAGAATGCCAAATCAAGCTCGGTATACCTGAAAAGGTTAGTGAAATCCTCGGCAGATTAAATAAGGCTATATTAGAGAGAAGAGCCCTCCCATTATCTGATTTAAAAGTTCTGGCGTTAAAGTTCAGCACTTTGCTGTTCTTTGAATCTGAAAAGTGGAAAAAGGAAGAAAGCATAAGTTTAAATTTTTCAGACGTTTATGAGAGAATTATGGAAATGGAAACGCTAGCCGAAATGATGGAGATTCTTCAATCACTGGTTTCACAGTGGGCAGATGCTTTGCATAGAAAACAAGACAAAAATCATTTCAGCCATGTTGACCAGGCGATAATTTACATGAAAGAACATTTTCATGACAGTACCCTGAGCCTGAAAAAAGTGGCTGAGATTATTCATGTCAGCACACCTTATTTAAGCAATTTATTCAAACTTGAAAAAGGGTTCAATTTTGGGGATTACCTGCTGGAACTCAGAATGAATAAAGCAATGGAAGAATTGCGCTTGAGGAATCTGAAAACGTATGAGATTTGTGAGAAGGTCGGCTATAGCAATCCCCAATATTTTAGTGTTTGCTTTAAAAAATATACAGGTTATACTCCTGCCGAATACAAGAAGCAGTTTGAATGAGCGATAATCCTGCCGGGCTGCTAAATGCCAATTCTGCAGCTTTGTATTTTCATATAGCGTCTTCGTCCGGATTTCTGTATTATCTTCAGTAAGAAGCACCCCTGCAGGCAAACAGGGGTGCTTCTTACTGAATCATTTATAGATCGTCAAACCCATTATCCACCGTATTCACCTTCACATACTGCCTCGGCTTTTGTTCAAAAAAGTCCGATTTCCCGAGATCGACTTCTTCATAGGCCTTGATCCAGCGGAGCGGATTCGTCCTTGATTCCTCAAAAGGGCGATTAAAGCCCAGCTGGTTGGAACGGACATTGGCATAGAATCTTATATATTCTTCCACATCCCCGATCAGGATGCCGCTTATTTTATCCCCAATGATGGAACGGGCCCACTCAATTTCAAGATAGGCCGCTTCCCTGAAAGTTGATTCTGCGAATTCCGCCAGCTCTTTGGTATTATGTTCAGGATATTCATCAAGGATTTCACGGAAAATTTTCACGAAAAGGTCCACATGCAGCTGTTCATCTCTATTTATATAATTGATCATCGTGCTGGTAGCGACCATTTTCTGGTTTCGTGCCAGATGATAGAAAAAGGCGAAGCCGGAATAGAAGAACAGGCCCTCTAAAACAACGTCGAATATGATTGACTTAAGAAGGCTGTCGACAGTAGGCGACTCTGCAAAATTTCTGTAGCCTGAAGCCACGAATTCATTCCGCTTTATAAGAGCAGGCTCGGTCCGCCAGAATTCAAATACCTCATCCTGCTGCTTTTTATCAACAATGCTTGAGAGCACATAAGAATAAGAATGGTTATGAATCACTTCCTGCTGGGCAAGGATGATCATCAATGCAGAGAGACTGGAATCTGTCAGATAATCAGCGACCTTACCGGCATAATCAGTCTGAATGCTGTCAAGAAGGGCCAGGAGGCCGATAATTTTTAAGAAAGCCTCCTTTTCTTCTTCTGATAAATCAGGAAACTGTTTGATGTCCTGTGACATATTAATTTCAAAAGGGGTCCAGAAATTGGCGAGCATCCGCTTATATTTAGGAAATGCCCATTGAAATCTGACATCATCCCAGTTCAGGATATTGGAACACTCTCCGTTGATAATTCCAGTAGAACGGTTTGGTGCTGTTTGGTTCATGATTACTCTTTTATTGACAGGGATTGTCATAGAATCACTCCTTTTCGTTAGCTTGAGCAGGAATCGCAGTCTTCAAAGTCAGACGAAGTAGAGCGGACATAATACGTTGTTTTCAGTCCGTTTTTCCAGGCAGACAGATGCAAATCCAGAAGTTCCTTTGCTTTAATATTGTTCTGCACATATAAATTAAAAGAGATTGCCTGATCGATGTGTTTCTGTCTTTTGCTATTCTGAAGAATGCTCCAATGCTGGTCGATTACGTAAGCCGATTTGTAATACCAGGTTGTATGCTCATTCAGGTCAGGTGCCGTTACCGGTATCTTATAATCTTTCTTTTCCTCAGAGTAGAATTTCCTGAATATCGGATCAATGCTCGGGCTGCTTCCTGCAATGATGGCTGTTGATGCATTTGGTGCTACAGCCATCAGGTATCCATTTCTGATTCCGTTTTTCCTGACAGCCTGCATCAATGAATCCCAATCATGCACCGAATTCAAACTGCTGTATCCCCGGGATGTAAAGTATTGCCCGGAATGCCAGTCAGAGCCTTCGAACCCCGGGTAGGATCCTTTTTCAATCGCCAGATTCATGCTTGCTTTAATCGTCAGGAAGGCGATTTTTTCATACAGTTCATCTGCCAGCCTGACGGCTTCATCGTTTTCCCAGCGCAGTTTTTTCAAGGCGAGCAGATGGTGCCAGCCAAAGGTGCCAAGCCCGATTGCCCTGTATTTCCGGTTCGTCGCCACTCCCTGCAGCACGGGAATGGTATTCAAGTCAATCACATTATCGAGCATCCTGACCTGAATGGGGATCAATCTTTCCAATACATGATCTTCTGCTGCCCTTGCCAGATTGATAGATGAAAGATTGCAGACAACAAAGTCGCCGGGGATTTTCTCTATGATGATGCGGCCATCTTCCTCATGCTGGCTTTTTGTTATCGTTGCGCTTTGATTCTGCACAATTTCAGTACATAAATTAGTGCAATATATCATCCCCAAATGTCGGTTGGGATTTTTCCTGTTTACTTCATCACGATAAAACATAAAAGGTGTGCCGGTTTCCAGCTGGCTGATCATAATTCTTTTCATAATATCGATCGCCGGCACTTTCTGCTTCGATAGCTCAGGGTTTGAGACGCATTCTTCATACCTAGTACGAAATGAACCTGCACCTGGCTTTTCATCATAAAAATCTTCAAGAGAGAAGCCCATAACACTGCGTACCTCATGGGGATCGAACAGATGCCAGTCCCCGCGGGCTTCCACCGTTTCCATGAACAGATCCGGCAGGCAGATTCCGGTGAATAAATCATGGGTGCGGTAGCGTTCATCACCGTTATTCAATTTGCTGTCCAGGAAGGAAAAGATATCTTTATGCCAGACGTCGAGGTAGACGCTGACTGCCCCTTTGCGCTGGCCGAGCTGATCGACGCTGACAGCTGTGTTATTGAGCTGCTTCATCCATGGAAGAACTCCTGATGAAGCCCCTTTAAATCCTTTAATATCACTGCCCCGGCTTCTGATTTTCCCCAAATAGACCCCGATGCCGCCGCCGTTTTTGGAAAGATTGGCGATATCTGTATTGCTGTCATAAATGCCCTGGAGACTGTCATCCACAGTATCAATAAAGCAGCTTGAAAGCTGGCCCCAATTTTTCCCGGCATTGGATAGGGTAGGGGTTGCTGCTGTCATATAAAGATTGCTCAAAGCCCAGTAGGATTCCTTAATAAGGGACAATCTGCGTTCTTTTGGCTCTGTACGATTCAATGCCATGCTGATAATAATGAATCTTTCCTGCGGCAGCTCAAAAAGCCTCTTTTTCTTATCCCTGCTCAAATAGCGGTCAGCCAGCATTTTCACTGCTATATATGTAAACAGCCTGTCCTTTTCCGGATCGATATAAGATCCAATTTCATCAATTTCTTCTTTTGTATAGGATTCCAGCAGTACTGGAGAGTAGACGCCAGCATCGGTTAAATCGGTGATGAGACCGAAAAGCGGGCCATACTGTCCTCCGGCGGCATTGCGCCGATTCTTGGCAGCCTCTTCATAAAGGCTGGATAAATAAAGGCGGGCAGCCACGTATGTCCAGTCAGGCTCCGCTTCGCTAATCATAGAAAGGGAATCAAGAATCAGCTGGTTTAGAAGCTCAACATTGCCTGGAGTGTGATTCTCCTGAAGCTGAATCTCCCTTTTATAGAGCGGCTGAAAGTCCAAATGCGGGAAATCTGAATCAATGGATGCCAATGGCAGCGGTTTTGCCGAAGAAATATTCATAGTCATACCTCCTGGGTTGTTCAGTATTTTGCCAAAAACAAAAGCGCATTGATCCCCCCGACAAGCATAAGGGGACCTCCCGGAAAGGGGTTCTTTCCCTTTTTGGGAGGTTTGCCTTGTGACCTCAAGGGGAGAGGCGCTGCTGCTGGACGTGGATCATGAATTGAATATCCACAAGTCTTACCATTTATAAATTCCTTGACAATAAAAAAATCCGCCCATATATTGGGCGGATCAAACGATGGCATAAAGGAAAAGAAAACGACTTATACCATCGTTTCATCTTCCCAATCCCCGAAGAACCGAAACTCGTACAAGCATGGCAGGTCTCCTGGCTCGTGCTTCATCCTACTTTAAGCCCTTCCCATATATGCGCCTTTTCAGCGTTCATATAAAGTGGATGCTTATTTCGTACACACTTACAGTTGCGGGGACAGCTCCGGCATTGAACCGGATTCCCTATTAAGCCCTTAGAGGGCACCATCACTTGCGGATTCTTATTCAATTAAAGGCAGGCGCCAAAAATCGGCAGCCTGAACGATTATTCGCTAAAATTCACAGACTCTCTGCAAAAAAAATCGCTTCCCGAGTTTCAGAAGCGAAAAAGGAAAAAGAGACCACAAACAAATTCATTCACAAGGACAACAATATGTAGTGCTGGTTCGTGGTGTGTTATCCATATGTTGTACCCTGATTGTAGCATAGTTGAATTCCGACAGCAATCATAAAGCGATAAAATAATAAAAATATGGAAGGAGGAGCATGGAACTCCCTGCAATAAGCAGAATCCGTGCTGTATTTGTCGAAAGCACTCCGCTGTTTTTCCACTTTTTATACCAGCTGTACCTCTGCAGCTTTGTCTTATATAGAAGGAAAAGAAGCATGAATAAAGCAGCAGACTGAATATAAAATGGCACCCCGAACGCTTTGGTTGTTATATCTTCACCTGCCGGGACCGCAAGTTCAAGGATCTTTTCATGGAAAGACCCAAAAAGGGCAAACGCGACAACAGCAATAATGATTACTTTAATCAGTTCTAGATAAAAACCGCCAATATTTTTCACTGAAACACTCTCCAACACATTTATATATTTTTGCTTCTTCATTATAGCTCTCCTTTTGAGCTCAAACAAAATATTAGTATTATGTAATGAAATATGAATTTTGTAAAAACAGTCAATACCGTTCAAAATTTGAATCTTTATGGTTGTTAATGATAGAAAATGATTGATTTTTGAAATCGATTCCATTACAATTGGCTTACATAATAAATCAAAATCTTATAAGCAAAAGCCAAGAAGCTGTAAATAGCCGGGAGGTGCCGTTATTGCTGACACCAGAGAGACATCAGCTTATCCTGCAGATGCTGAAAGAAAAGAATACAGTTAAAATACAGGAACTCGTTGAAATGACAGATTCCTCTGAATCAACTATCAGACGGGATTTGTCCCAGCTTGAAAATGATAAATTCTTGAAAAGGGTGCACGGGGGTGCTGCCAGGCTGCAGGGGAAGCTTCAAGAGCCGAGCATGGTTGAGAAAACCTCCATAAACCGTCATGAGAAAAAGGATATTGCCAGGTATGCTGCAGGCCTTGTAGAAGAAGGAGACTGCATCTATCTGGATGCAGGTTCAACCGTTCAGGGGATGATTCCCTTTCTGCCTCTGAAAGACATTGTTGTCGTGACAAATGGCCTTATGCATATTCAAAGCCTTATGGAAAGAGGGATTAAGACCTTCCTGGTGGGCGGCTATGCCAAGCCGCAAACAAACGCCATCATAGGAAGGGGAGCCTTAGCCAGCCTTGGCCAATACAGATTTGATAAATGCTTTATGGGTGTTAATGGAATCCATCCTCAGTTCGGCTATACCACACCGGACCAGGAGGAAGCGATGATTAAGCAAACAGCTATTTCACTGTCCAGGGAAGCGTATGTGCTATCAGATAGTTCGAAGTTTTCTGAAATCGCTTTCGCAAAAATTGCCGAGCTTCATGAAGCCTCCATCATTACAAATGAACTTGATGCAGACAGCAGGGAACAATATATCAGTAAAACAAATATTAAGGTTGTGACAGCATGATTTATACATTGACACTAAATCCTTCTGTTGATTATATTGTCGAGCTCGATAATATCGAGCTAGGCGGTTTGAACAGGACAAAAACTGAATCTAAATTTCCTGGAGGAAAAGGCATTAATGTTTCCCGGGTCCTGAAAAGGATGGGAGTCGACAGCGAAGCAATCGGGTTTGCCGGCGGGTTTACCGGCAGCTATATCACAGACTCACTCCAGGAAGAGAATATTAAAACCCGTTTTGTACAGGTAAAGGATGACACAAGAATCAATATCAAATTGAAAAGCGGTCAGGAAACTGAAATCAATGCCCGGGGGCCTGAAATCAGCGCAGAAGACCTGGATGCATTGACTTCTGAGATCAGCCGCCTGGGACAGGGAGACATGCTGGTGCTTGCTGGAAGCATCCCTTCCACAATGCCGGACAATACCTATGAAGCATTCGCAAAAATGTGCCATGAAGCAGGAGCAGGATTTGCTGCTGATGCAGAGGGCGAGCTGCTTAAAAAGGTTCTTCCATACCGTCCTTTTCTGATCAAACCCAATCACCATGAACTTGGCGAATTATTCGGCACAGAAATCCATACGTGCGAAGAAGTGCTTCCATACGCCAGGAAGCTTGTTGAAATGGGTGCGCAAAACGTCATTATTTCACTTGCAGGGGAAGGTGCTGTATTCGTGAATGAAGATGTGGCCATCGCTGCGACTGTTCCAAAGGGCACCTTAAAAAGCTCAGTGGGAGCAGGCGACTCTATGGTTGCCGGATTCCTGGCCGAATTCAGCCGGAGCGGCAGCTATGAAGCTGCCTTTAAATACAGTGTAGCTTCCGGAAGTGCTACAGCCTTTTCAATCGGCCTATGCACTATTGAAAAAATAGAAGAACTGCTGCCCCAGGTAGCGGTAAGAACAATTTAAAGGAGAGAGCTTTATGAAAATTACAGAGCTATTGACAAAAGAAACAATCCTGCTCTCTATTAATGGCAGGGATAAGCGCGGGGCGATCGACCAGCTGGCAGAGACACTTGATAAAGCTGGAAAGCTTAATGATGTTTCCGCTTTCAAAGATGCCATTCTTAAAAGAGAAGAACAGAGCACGACCGGGATCGGGGACGGGATCGCCATTCCCCATGCTAAAACCGCGGCTGTTGCCAATGCTGCAATTGCATTCGGCAAATCGGCGGAAGGGGTGGATTATGAATCGTTGGACGGACAGCCGTCACATCTATTCTTCATGATTGCTGCCCCAGAAGGTGCGAACAATACCCACCTTGAGGCACTTTCCCGCCTTTCTTCCATCCTTATGAGAGAAGAAGTGCGCACGGAGCTTATGGAAGCGGATTCTGCGGAAACCGTTTTGAATATCATCAATGCCCATGATGATGAAGGTGAAGAAGAAGAGCAGAGTATGGAAAATAAAAAAGATTTCATCGTCGCTGTTACAGCCTGTCCCACAGGTATTGCGCATACCTACATGGCCGCAGACTCCCTGAAAGCGAAAGCGGCTGAACTGGGCATCGATATAAAGGTAGAGACCAATGGTTCCGGCGGGGCGAAGAATGTCCTGACCAGGGAAGAAATTGAAAATGCAGCTGCTGTTATTGTGGCGGCAGACACAAAAGTGGAAATGGAACGCTTCAGAGGGAAGCATGTCATCCAGACTGCCGTAGCGGACGGCATCCGCAAGCCGAAGGAGCTTCTTGACAGGGCTGTCAAGAAGGATGCGCCGGTTTACCAGGGTTCAGGCCAGGCTGCATCTGAAGGCGACGGCAGCAAAGAGAAAATGGGCGGCATTTACAAGCATCTGATGAATGGTGTTTCCAATATGCTTCCGTTTGTGGTCGGCGGGGGAATCCTGATTGCGATTTCCTTTATGTTCGGCTATAACTCTGCAGATCCGAACGATCCTTCCTACAATGAATTTGCAGCGGCACTTATGACAATCGGCGGCGGCAATGCCTTTGGCCTGCTGGTTCCTGTGCTTGCCGGCTTCATTGCAATGAGCATCGCAGACCGTCCGGGCTTTGCACCTGGTATGGTCGGAGGTTTCATGGCAGCGAGCGGCGGGGCCGGATTCCTCGGCGGCTTGATCGCCGGATTCCTTGCCGGTTATATCGTCGTACTGCTTAAAAAGCTATTGTCCGGGCTTCCAGCAGCTCTAGAAGGAATCAAGACGATTCTGCTTTATCCGCTCCTTGGAATATTACTGACCGGTCTTGCCATGCTGTATGCTGTAAATGAACCTGTCGGTGCTCTGAACAATGCGATCACAGACTGGCTTGCCGGACTCGGCACTGCGAACGCTGTAATGCTTGGAATTGTATTGGGCCTTATGATGGCCTTTGATATGGGAGGCCCTGTAAACAAGTCAGCATATGTATTCGGAACAGGCCTTCTTGCAAACGGCGTGTATGAGCCGATGGCGGCCATCATGGCCGCTGGTATGGTTCCGCCGCTTGCCATTGCTCTGGCAACTACTTTCTTTAAGAATAAATTCACGAAACAGGAAAGAGATGCAGGAACTGTCAACTATATCATGGGCTTATCTTTCATCACGGAAGGGGCGATCCCATTTGCGGCAGCAGATCCGATCAGGGTCATTCCGTCGATCATGGTGGGTGCTGCCACAACCGGCGCATTGTCCATGCTGTTCAATATCGGCCTCCGTGCACCTCACGGCGGAGTGTTTGTTTCCTTCCTTGTAGAAGGAAATGCGCTGCTATACCTTTTGGCCATCCTGATTGGCTCGGTTGTATCTGCCGTCCTTTTGGGAATCTTCAAAAAGCCAGCAGCTCAAGTGAAGTAAAAATGACCGGAAAGCCCATGTGCTTTCCGGTTTTTTCTTTTCCAGCAATAACTTCTCACCGTTACCAGCCAGGATTGAACTCAAGCTCCAGCACCTGTCAGAATTTAGTGGCGAAGTCCACAAAGGCATTGCCCTTTGCTGTCGATATTCCTCTGTCAAACACATATGGAGCGTCTACAAATCTTTCTTCGTTAAAAACCCCTAAAAACTCTCGAGCTTGTTTTGAAATACCTGCTGTGCCCAAGACCGGTCATACAAGATACCAAGTTGGGCCAGAAGGAATAGTGCACTTGATATTGCGGCAATAAACTGCATTTGTTCGCAGCAGCTCCGGATAAAACTGTATAAGGCATTTTCCTCAAGCAGGTGCTGAAAATCATCTACACCGGGAGTATTGAACTCTGGTATTGGGAAACCTCTGCCTCCTTAAGAGAAATATCAGGCATGCAGGAAAGTCCTGCTTCTCCTTTAACAGGCTCATCATCCAGGCCGATGAAGACCTTCGGATGGTTTGCCTGTTTCAACACAGAAATGACGGCTGATAATTCGTATTCGCTGAATCTCGGATACAGGATAATGGCTGTCGTCAACTTTCATACCTCCATACAAGGGAAATTTACAATACTATTCGCCGCTTCTGCCGGAAACCCTTTTCAGTCTGTATTATGAATCATGCTATCCGAGCCAGGCATATTTTGAGGCAAGTGTAATATGAATGAGAGAAGAAGTTTTAACAGGGAGGGGAACATATGGCAAAAACATTCGAAGTATCAGCAAAGGAAGAAAACGGATTCTGGCTGCAGATCCTCGGTGATCATGCGCGGTTCATTCATGACGCACTGGCGCCGTCTGAAAAGGAATATATCCGGACAGCGGAATACTTTATAACGGTCTTCGATGAACTGCTCGCACAGGCAGGAGGCGCAGATCCTATACAATTAAGCATGCTGGCAGAAGCAGAGGCAGAAAAGCTGCGGAGCTTTAAGCTGAAGCTGATTGAAGAGCATCTGACCGGCAAAATTAAAATCCAGCTTGGCCCGACCTTCATCAACCATATGGTGAACGAGCTTGAGGAATACCTTCTTGTGCTGGGTTACTTGAAAAAAGGTGAAGCTCCGCCTGTATTTCATGAGCTTCATCATCATCTGATCTGGCTGCTTGATGCCGCCGGTCATGCCGGTGCGATTTCAGACAATATGGACCGTATCGAGAAAATGATCAAAGAAAAAAGCGATGACTATACAAAACATTTTGAGGGTTTTTATTTAAAGGCTGTGGAGCTTACCGGTTTTTTGCGGACAAATATCCAAAGCTTTCCGGCACTGGACCGGTTTAACAAAAACGTCAAGCTCGAGATGAGGTTATTTATGAATTTCCTGGATGAAATTGAAGAGCTTGAACTCTCAAACCAGGCTCTCGGAACGTTTGCTCCCCTGATGGCCGACCATATGTTCAGGGAGGAATGCTATTACTTGACTAAGCTTGCGGAGTCGCAGTCCGAAGAAAAGCCGGAATGCAATCCGGCGAAACCCCGGCTTCAGTATTAGCAAGCATTTCCGGGACTGATAATTATTATGCCTTTTAACCTTCTCTAATGTGAACATACTAAGGTTGATCACATTTTGAGGAGGCATTCTTAGTGAAAAAAAGAGCAGCAGCCATTCTGGCGATATTGACCATTGTCCTGCCTTTGTCAGCCTGCGGCACAAACAACAATCAGATGAATGAACCTGAAGAGATGAATTATACACCGATGCGCAATAATGGGGATGGCTTTGATAACGACCAAGTCAACCAGCCTAATAATGACAGCAACAGAGTCATTCCTTCACGGTATGTTGATCCTGCTGACATGAGGCAGCTCGATGAACAAATCGAAGAGCAAAATCAAAGCAGCGAAGACTGGAGCGACCGGGGAATGCGAAATGATGAGACGCCTAAGACTGAAGATAAACCGGATCTTGGCGGCAATTTGTCTGGCGAAAGATAAAAGGATGGGGATAAGCCGCAGAAATGCGGCTTTTTTTGTTTATGTGATAATTTCCATTAGATTGGGGTAAAGGGTAAAAAACTAATCAGATTGCAGGGATTGTATGGACATTTTAAGATGGGGCTATATGCGGAGGGGGCAGAGAAAAGCAGTCTTTGATAAGTACCCGAATACCTCTGTTATTTTCCGCCGGGTCAGGGGATATTTCCTTGTCTATAGCATTGGGTGGAATGAGAAAGATGGCGTTGTAGAGCGAAGCGATATTGAAGAGATGGAAGTCCTTCTGAATAATGAGCTGGGTCTGCTCGGAAACTACAAGGAACGAGGAGGCAGGATCTAGCCGGCCGGTAAATCACGGCAATCCCTTTTAGGTGCATGGCATTTCTGTGATACGAGCCATACTATAAAGGCAGCCAGTGATAGATCTATGCATTACACAGACGTTATGGCTGTCCAATCATGCTTCAGAAGGAGACTAACTTCATGACTAAGCGCAATAGAAAAACAAAATCCGGCCTGCAAAGCGCCAAAAGCATAAATGATATGGAATTCTCAAAGGAAATGACAGCTTCAGAAAAGAAAGCTGAGAAACAGAGGCCTCACTAACTTTATGGCCAATTTTGAATATCGGGGCGGGAGGGTTTTTTATGAAGAGATGGGCAGCGGGATTCCGATTGTCTTCATTCACCCGCCTGGTATGGGAAGCATGGTCTTTGAGTGCCAAAAACCCCTTTCCAAATGGTTCAGGGTTATTCTTCCGGATCTCAGCGGGCATGGGAGATCGCCGGTCTGTCAGACAAACATTTCTATCAGCGGGTATGCCAATGAAATAGCCGCGCTGCTGGATACCCTGGAGATTAAAAAGGCTGCAGTACTTGGCTATTCTGCCGGGGGGCTGATCGCACAGGAATTTGCCCTAAGTCATCCGGAGAGGACGGCTGCGCTCATCCTGGCAAGCGGCTACTCCGAGGTTCAATCTGCTGCATTTAAGTATGAACATCTTGCAGGCATGTATTTGATCAAGCACCATCCGGAGGTCCTGAACCCGCTGCTTGCAGCAAGCCATACGAGTGATCATGCTTATCGCGCCAGGCTCGTGGAGCATATGGAGCTGGCAGACAAACGGGTGTGGTTTCAGTATTACGGCGAGTCACTGCATTACAATTGCACAGACAGGCTGAAAAAGCTCAAGGCTCCATTTCTTCTGATGTATGGGTCCCGCGATTTTGCCAATCAGCATATCAGATCATACAAAAAGCATACTGATTTTCAATCAGCTGTCATAAAAAAAGTGGCCCATCAGCTGCCAACTAAAAAATGGCATGCTTTTAACCAGATTATACTTGGCTTCCTTTTTTCGGAGGCAAAAATCTAGAACAGCCAGAGTGCTGTTCTTTTTAGCGTGAAAAAGCTTTTTTTTTAGGTATTATTTCTCATTATAATAATAAAGTTACGAATGTATGCTGAGTAAATTTGGAAATCATCTTACCAGGAGAATAATATGACAGAATCTTGGCTGACCTGCATAAACAAAATCGGCTGAAGAATGGCTGGCAAGCGCTGAGGTGCAGGAACAGCGGGTAGTGGGAATCGCCGAAAACATCAGTGAGCTGAACGAGATGACAGGCAGCCTGCAAGAAGCAATAAACTGACTAAAAAGCCCGGCTATTTTGCCGGGCTTTTGGTTTGCGGATTAGCTCTTTTTCGGAAGCCTCATTGTATGGCTGGCCTACCCATTTTTATCAGGCTTTATTGCAAACAGGACTGCAAGTGCAGCGAGGATCGAGACTCCGCATAATATATAAAACAAAAGCTGTTCTGACTGCTTTACGATGATGGCGATAGCTGGCGGGCCGGCTGCTACGCCGATGAATCTCATCGAGCTGTACAGTGAGCTGATAGTCCCTCTCTCTTCCTTCTCAATGCCTTCAGTGATCAGCGCATCCAGGCAGGGCAGGCTGACACCTATGCCGATTCCCCCCACAGCAAACATGGCCATGAGAAACCAGAGGTTGGTCGAGAATCCAAGTATTCCTACTGAGGCAGCCAGCAGGATGCTGCCGGAAAAAGTAATCCACTTCATCAGGATCTTATTTTCTTTGATCAGCTTTCCGGTAATATAGGACGATAAACATAGGGCGCCTAATGGAATGGCAAGAAACAGCCCTTTTTTCACATCTTTGATATCATACTGCTTTTCAAGGATATCAGAGAGGTGAAACAGCACTCCGAATAATACGAACATTAATATGATGCCTGCCACAAAAATGGCGTAAAGCCATTTGCCATTATTTTTGAAAATTTCCTTGATTTTTTTGAAAAAGGCTTTGAAGGGAATAGGCTCTGTGCGCTTTTCTGGTGTTTTAACCAGCAGGACCATCAGAAGGACAGAAATGGCACAAAATACTGGAAAAGCAAAAAAAGGCAAAAACCATACAAAGCCTGCCAAAAAGGCGCCGAGAATAGGGCTCAATACCTTCCCGAAGGTGTTTGAGGTTTCTATCACCCCAAGAGAACTGCTGACTTCTTCCTCATTCTTGAACATATCCCCAACCAAAGGCATGACAATGGGCGCCCCTCCAGCAGCACCAATCCCCTGGAGAGATCTTCCAATGAGGATGAGCCAGTAGGGATCGGCCATCTTCCAGGATGCCCAGCCGGAGATAAGTCCTCCAATAGCGGCGATCAGGAGACTGGGTATAATAACTTTTTTCCTTCCGATATGGTCTGAAAGGTATCCGGCAAGCGGTATCAGGATAATGGCCACAATGCTGTACACCGTAATGATCATACTGGACTGGAAGGAAGAAATGCCAAGCTCCCGCTCCATAACGGGCAGAACTGGAATAAGCATGGAATTCCCCAGAGTCATAACTAGAGGGATTGAGGAAATAGAAAGGACAGCCCATTTTTGATTATGCGCGTCATTATTCTTCTGGCTCTTCTTTTCCTTTGCTTTTTTCTTGGATTTCTTTATAACGACTTTCTCCACATGCTCCATTTGAAAACCTGCCTCCTGTGTTGATACTATTACTATTAGCAAACAAGCGAACTTCTTTCCCTGCTATTTTTTGGCATAGAGAGGGGTTGGAACATTAAGCCAAAAGAGATAGAATAGGGAATAATGCCAGTGGGCAGACTAATTGGGTTCATGGAGGGAAAAGAGCATGAGAGGCCGGATAATTGAATTCAGCATTGGCAAACCAAAGCAATTTGACTGGAAAGGAAAAAAAGAAATTTCTGCAATAGGGAAAATTCCACTGGAGGAAGCCAGCCTGACGCCAGAAGGTTTTGCCGGCGACGGTGTCGCTAACTCTGATTTCCATGGCGGCCCTGACAGGGCAGTTTGCCTGTACCCATATGAGCACTACAGCATGTGGGAAAAGGAATTTGGAAAACCATTACAGCCTCCGGCATTTGGAGAGAATATCTGTGCGGAAAATATGAAGGAAGAAGATGTATTCATTGGGGATATTTTCGCATTGGGCGATGCAGTCATCCAGATCACCCAGGGGCGGGTTCCGTGCTCGACGATCTCTAAGTTCAATGAAGCAGATCAACTGCTGGCAAGAATCGTGGAAACAGGTTTTACAGGATATTTTTTCAGGGTGATTGAACCAGGCATGGTCCGGAAAGATTCACAAATTATCCTTCTTGAACGGAAGCAGGAGGAAATTTCGGTTTTGGAGGGAAATGAGATTTTTTTCCGCGGGCGAAAAAATGCCGAAGCCATGGAAAAGATGCTGCGGATAGAGGCGCTGGCGGATGTCTGGAAAACGAAGCTCCAAAAGGCTTTGTACAATATTACATAAATATTTTTAAAAATGATTTGACAAACGGATATTTCCGATTTATCATAATAATCAATATATCGAACGGCCATGACGAAGAGTAGTAGCTTTTGCAGATGCTTTAGAGAGCTGATGGATGGTGTGAATCAGTGCAGATGCAATCGTGAATGGACTTCCGAGCCTCCAAACCGAACCTTTTAGAGCAGTAGGCTTTGGCGAACAGTCTCATCGTTACAAGAGACAGATGGCAGGAATTTTGTCTGCTGTCTGCAAAGTGAGCTGATTAAATCAGCTAATGAAGGTGGCACCACGGGTTTCTCGTCCTTTTTATAAGGATGGGGGACCCTTTTTGTGTTGAAAAAAAAGAATATTCAAATCGCTGAACAAGAGTAGTAGCAGTGCTTAATTTCGTTCCAGAGAGCCGGGTGTGGTGGAAGCCGGCACGAACAGTATTGTGAATGGACTTGTGAGAGGCATCCTGAAAAAAGTAGGGATGCACGGGATTCCGCCGTTATCAGGATAGGGTCTGCAGGGCTGAAAGCTTTGCGCATCCGAAAAGAGAGAGCATCCCATGCTCTAACCTGAGGTGGCACCGCGGTCCGGAATATCGTCCTCTATATGCACAATACCTGTGCGTATAGGGGACTTTTTTTATAGGAGCCGAGCCGAGAAAAGCATAGGAGGAAAGAAAATGAGCAGAGCAGAGGCAGTATCAGGCATGATCATTGAAGAACTGGAAGGAGACATACTGACGCCCATCAGCATTTATCAGCGGATCAGCGGAGAGAAAAAATTCCTGCTTGAAAGTTCGCTGAAGCATGAGCGCTCAGGAAGATATTCGTTTATAGGCGCAGATCCTGTATTTGAATTAAAGGGGACTGGCGGCACTAGCATTCTGATCAGGGGAGGAGAAGAAACCGAACTGGCAGAGCCCGCCCTTGAGATGGTAAAAAAACTGCTTCCTGAAAAGGCCATGCAGGCGCCCTTTCCGCTGGCTGGAGGGGCGGTGGGCTATGTCGGGTACGACAGCATCAGGCAGTATGAGGATATCGGGAATATCCCGGAAGATGAATTGGGAGTCCCGGATGTGCATCTGATGTTCTTTGAAATCATGGCTGTCTATGACCATGCTGAACAGAAGGTTTACCTGATTGGCACGCGCCTGTCACCCGATACGACAGATGAGAGCCTGAGGGTCAGGATTGCCGGGCGGAGGAAGGAAATAGAAGAAGGATCCGGCACTCCTTCTGGCAGCCTTATAAAGATATCAAGATACTCGGCTTCAGAAACGAAAGAGTCTTTTGTTGAAAAGGTAAAGAAAGCCAAAGAGTATATCATCCAGGGAGATATCTTCCAGGTGGTGCTTTCACAGCGTATGCAGGCAGACATTGAAGGAGATCCGTTCTCGTTCTACCGCAGGCTCCGTATTCAGAATCCTTCACCATATATGTATTTTCTGAATTTTGGGGAATATGCAGTCGCCGGCGCATCTCCGGAAAGCCTGATCAAGGCAGATGCTGGTAAGGTAACCACAAACCCAATTGCCGGGACTAGGCCAAGGGGAAGAGACGAGGAAGAAGACGAAAGGCTGTCAGCCGACCTGCAGAATGATGAAAAAGAGCTTGCCGAGCACCGGATGCTCCTGGACCTGGGCAGAAATGACCTTGGCAGGGTTTGTGAATTTGGTTCGGTTAAGATAGAGAAATATATGCAGGCTGAAAAATTCAGGCATGTCATCCATTTGGTTTCAGAGGTATCCGGAAAGCTGAAGCCGGAATATTCACCCGCAGATTCACTTGCTGCCTGCCTGCCGGCAGGGACAGTATCGGGGGCCCCGAAAATTCGAGCCATGGAAATCATCAATGAACTGGAAGAATATAAGCGGGGCGTATATTCGGGGGCAATCGGCTATTTCTCGGCCGGCGGCAATATGGACTTTGCCCTCGCGATCCGCACCATGCTGATCAAGGGGAAAAAGGCCTATATCCAAGCTGGAGCAGGCATTGTACATGATTCGGTGCCCGAAAAAGAGTATGAAGAAACCATTCATAAATTAAGGGCATTTCTGGAGGATCAAGATGATTTTATTAATTGATAACTACGATTCATTTACGTATAACCTGTATCAGTATTTGGGAGAGCTTGGCGAAGAAATAAAAGTTGTCCGCAACAACAAAATCAGGCTTGATGAAATCAGCGCAATGAACCCTGAAGCCATTGTTCTGTCACCAGGGCCTGGCAGGCCGGAAAACGCAGGCATTTGCATAGATCTGATCCAGGAATTCGGCAGCAGCATCCCGATCCTCGGGATTTGCCTGGGGCATCAGGCCATTGGCCAGGCATTCGGGGCCAGAATCGAGAAGGCTTCCAAAATTATGCATGGAAAAACATCAAAGCTTAGGCATACCGGCTCACATTTGTTTCAATACATGGAGCAGCCGATCGATATTATGAGATATCACTCACTTGTCATACAGACCGGAACGCTTCCGGCACAATTCAAGGTGCTGGCAAGATCGATGGATGATCAGGAAATCATGGCCATCAAGCATGAAGACTACCCGCTCTTCGGCCTTCAGTTTCACCCGGAGTCAGTCGGGACGATAAACGGTAAAAGGTTGCTGGCAAACTTTTTAACGGAAATCAGAAAGGAGAATAGGCATGAGGCACATACTGGAACGCTTATCTGAACGCACGGAACTGACGGAATCAGAAATGATGGAGGCGATGGCCCATTTGCTGTCCGAAGAGGTGACTGACAGTGAAATTGCCGCTTTCCTGGTCGGGCTGAAAACAAAGGGAGAAACGGTTGCTGAGATTGCAGCGCTTGTAAAGGGGCTGAGGGGAAGGAGCCTTAGATTTGAAAGGAAAATACCAGGTGCCCTGGACAATTGCGGTACTGGCGGGGATGGATCAAAAAGCTTTAATATCAGCTCAACCAGTGCATTTGTGATCGCAGGAGCGGGAATTCCTGTTGCCAAGCATGGTAACAGGAGCGTCTCCAGTAAGACAGGGAGCGCCGATGTACTTGAGCACTTAGGAATCAACTTGAACCTGCCGCCGGAGCGTCTTGAGGAAATTCTCCAGGAAATTGGCATCGCCTTTCTTTATGCTCCGCATGTCCATCCTCAGATCAAAAGGATTATGAAGGTAAGGAAGGATTTACGGATCCCGACAATTTTCAACCTGATCGGGCCGCTCACCAATCCGATGGAGCTTGATTCACAGCTTCTGGGTATCTATAGGAGAGATTTGCTTTCCATGTTTGCAGAAGTACTGAATGAACTGGGGCGGAAAAGAGCGGTTGTATTGAACGGAGCCGGATACATGGACGAAGCTTCCCTCCAGGGCGAGAACCATTTGGCAATCCTGGATAATGGGATTATCACAGAGAAAATCCTTCTCCCTGAGGAGACTGGGCTTGGCACTTATATTAATGAAGAAATACGGGGCGGAGACTCAAAGGAAAATGCGGAAATACTGCGGAAGGTGCTCAGCGGCGAAAAAGGGGCATACCGTGATACTGTCCTGCTGAACAGCGGGATTGGCATTTTCGCCGGCGGAAAAGCGGACACCATCCAGGAGGGAATTAAGCTTGCCGCAGAAAGCATTGACAGCGGTGCTGCAATGGAGAAGCTTGAACTCCTGGTCAACGCCGGCAGCAAGTCCAAACAAGAGGTGATATAGAATGGAAACCATTTTAGATAAAATTATTGAAGAAAAAAAACGTGAAGTTGAAAGGCTGAAAGTGCTTGGGCTGCCAGAAATCTCTGATACACCAAAAAGGTCTTTTATTTCCAGGCTTGAATCAGCCGAACATTTGAGCATTATTGCCGAATTCAAGCGGGCTTCGCCTTCAAAAGGCGTTATTAGCATGAATGCCTCCCCGGCCGAACAGGCTGCCAAATATGTTGAATATGGAGCCGATGCAATTTCCGTATTAACTGATACGTCCTTTTTCAAAGGAAGTTTTGAGGACCTGGCAGCAGTCAGAGGCGCTGTCGACGTCCCAATTCTCTGCAAGGATTTTATGATTGATCATATTCAGATTGCCAAAGCAAAAAGCGCAGGAGCCGATATCATTCTGTTGATCGCGGCAGCGCTTGGGGAAGGGCAGATGAATGAGCTATACCATTATGCTGCCAGTTTGAATCTTGAAGTACTGGTAGAGGTTCACAATGAGGGGGAAGCAGAAAGAGCGATAGCAGCAGGCAGCAGGCTGATTGGGGTTAACAACCGTGATTTGCGGACATTTAATGTAAATCTCTCTGTCACAGAAAGGCTTGCCCCGGCGATTAGAGAATCTGGTGCATTTCTGATCAGCGAAAGCGGCATGAAAACGATCGAGGATGCTAAAAGGGCCGCCCTTGCAGGGGCAGGAGGAATTCTTGTCGGGGAAACCTTCATGAAAGCACCTGATCTTGAATCATCGCTCCGCGGCATGAAGCTTCCTTTAAAGGAGGTGCGGATTCCGTGAAGGTGAAAATCTGCGGCATCACTGATCTGGAGAACGGGCTTTATGCAGCCAAAAGCGGGGCAGATGCATTAGGATTTGTTTTTGCCGAAAGCAGGCGCCGCATCGCGCCTGAGGAAGCCGCCGAAATAATAGCAAAGCTTCCCGGCGAGCCCCTGAAGATTGGCGTCTTTGTTAATGAATCCAAAGAAGTAATTAAAAAAACGGCGGAAATTGCCGGATTGGATATGGTCCAGCTTCATGGTGATGAGACTCCGGAATTCTGTGCAGGAATCAATCTGCCAGTCATTAAAGCCTTGAGTGTACAAGGCGAGGAAGATCTTGCCCGGATTGCCGAATATCCTTGTGATTATATACTCCTGGACAGCCCAAAGGGAAAATACAGGGGCGGGAACGGAATCGCCTTTGACTGGAGTATTCTTGAAGGCAGGGATTTTGGCGGTAAAAAAATTATTCTTGCAGGCGGATTGAATCCAGAAAATGCGAGAGAAGCAATTCGTAAAGCAGCCCCTTTTATGGCTGATGTCAGCAGCGGCGTGGAAAAGGACGGAAAAAAAGACCCTGCCCTGATCGCGGAATTTATAGCAGAAGCAAAAAATGCGCTCAAAAATGAGGAGGAAGTAAAATGACAGCAGTCTATACGATGCCAGATGAAAAAGGGCATTTCGGCATATACGGAGGAAGATATGTGCCTGAAACACTTATGCAGGCAGTTACAGAACTGGAGGAAGAATACAAAAAGGCCCTCCAGGATGAAAGCTTTACAAAGGAATTGAACAGTCTTCTGAAAGACTATGTTGGCCGGGAGACGCCGCTTTATTTTGCTGAAAACCTGACGAGGCATGCCGGAGGGGCTAAGATTTTCCTGAAAAGGGAGGATTTAAACCATACCGGCGCTCATAAAATCAATAATACGATCGGCCAGGCTTTATTGGCAGTCCGCATGGGGAAGAAGAAAATCGTTGCAGAAACGGGGGCGGGGCAGCATGGCGTAGCCACTGCAACCGTCTGTGCCCTGCTGAATCTTGAATGCGTCATTTATATGGGGGAAGAAGATATCAGAAGGCAGGCTCTGAATGTATTCAGGATGGAACTCCTGGGAGCGAAGGTCGTCGGTGTCAGCTCAGGCAGCAGCACACTGAAAGACGCAGTCAATGAAGCGCTGCGCTACTGGGTAGCCAATGTATCAGACACACACTATATACTCGGCTCTGTAATGGGGCCCCATCCATTCCCGATGATTGTAAGGGACTTCCAAAGCGTGATCGGGGCAGAAACGAAGCAGCAGTATCTTGAAAAAGAAGGAAAGCTCCCGGATGCAGTTGTAGCCTGCATCGGAGGGGGAAGCAATTCCATGGGGATGTTTTATCCATTCATAGAAGACGAAAGTGTCCGCATGTATGGTGTGGAAGCAGCTGGTCTTGGGGTGGATACCGGAAACCATGCAGCTTCATTGACTAAAGGAAAACCTGGTGTGCTCCACGGAGCCCTCATGTATCTGCTGCAGGATGAGGACGGCCAGATACAGGAAGCCCACTCGATCTCGGCAGGCCTCGATTATCCGGGAGTAGGCCCTGAACACAGCTATCTAAAAGATACTGGCAGGGTAGTCTATGAATCTATCACAGACGAAGAAGCCCTTGACGCTTTAAAGCTGCTGTGCAGGCTCGAAGGCATCATTCCGGCACTGGAAAGTGCCCATGCTGTGGCATATAGCATAAAGCTTGCAGCAGGGATGCCTAAAGATGCAGGAATTGCCGTCTGCCTGTCAGGGCGGGGGGACAAGGACGTAGAAACGGTGAAAGCCAGATTAGGAGGGAAGAAGGATGAATAGAATCGAAAAAGTGTTCCGCCTTTTGAAAGAAAAAGAGGAAAAGGCCTTTATTCCCTATATTATGGCAGGAGATGGCGGTCTGGCCACACTGGGGGACAAAATCACTTTTCTTGAAAAATGCGGTGCAACAGCGGTGGAGGTGGGCATCCCCTTTTCAGATCCGGTAGCGGACGGCCCGGTCATTGAGAAGGCGGGAATCCGCTCGCTGAAAGAAGGGACAACGCTCAAAACGGTCCTTGAAACCTTGAAAACAATCAGGCCGATTGTCCATATCCCTATCATTATCATGACTTATGTAAATCCTGTTATGGCTTATGGAATCGAACGGTTTACCATGGAAGCAAGCAAAGCTGGTGTAGACGGCCTGATCCTTCCAGATCTCCCTCCCGAAGAAGAAGATTTGATTGCACCCTATGCAGAAAGGGACGGCCTGGAAATTATCAGGCTTGCTACATTGACAAGCCCGATCGAGCGGATAAAGCAAATTTCGGAAAAAGGGAATGGCTTTCTATATGCGGTTACAGTCAAAGGGACAACGGGAGTAAGAAGAGATTTTTCCGGAGAGCTTCAGGAGCATTTGCAGAAGGTTAAGAATGTCAGCAGGCTGCCGGTGCTCGCTGGGTTCGGCATCTCGACCCCCGAACATGTCAAGGCAATGAATCAGATTTGCGATGGTGTGATCGTCGGAAGCAAAATCGTCCAGCTCTTTGAAGAAAATAACCTGGAAGAGATCGAGAAGCTCATTAAAGCATCCAAAAAAGAAAATGCCTTTCAGCCATGAAGAAATGCCTCTCCCTAATTAAGGCAAGCAGTTCAGTTTTTGTAGAGTCAGCATGCCTTTCAGCGCATAAAACAAATGGTTGTGTATATTGTATAAGACAGCAATACTAGAATAGCATAGCAACAGCACCCCAAATAACACCTTGACAATGAATATTGCCATCGTGCAATTTCGGGTGCTATTTTTTTGCTGGTTGGGAAGTGATTTCAAACTGCCCCAGTAAAACTATAAGACTATTTGCTCTTAGCAAATACGACAGATGGGAAGCTGAATAGTGAGAAACCAGTAATAGAAAAATAAGGGGAGATGTTACTCTTAAATGCATAGTAGAAACAGTTTTTGTTGAAAATTAGGGGAGTTTTTCCCTCTAAGCAAAGAAAAACTATCTTCTTTCACGTTTTAGAATCAATTAAGAGGAATTTCTCCCTCTATTTAAGGTGCTTTCAGTACTATTCGCTAAATAAGGGGAATTGTTCCCTCTATAAATCTTCATTAAGAGAACCTAGTTTGATTATTTAAGAATGAAAGTTTAACGGGAACTCGGCTGTTCAACTATTCAGGGAATGAGTGCGAAAATTGAATAAAAACCCTATTTAAAAGTAAATGCCTGGGATATCCCAAGCTTTTTTAGTTTGTTAATTCCAGTGCTATTTACGTTACGAAAACGAATGTTATTGGGGCTGTGATTTTCTGTTTTCTCCACATTATTGAACTGCCTGCGATTAAGTTGGAGGCTATTTTTTTTACCATACCCAGCGTGTGAAATACCCCGCTTTCCTTTGTATAAATCATCCATTTACCCCGGTTTTTAATTTAATTTAGAAAGCTTGACATGCCCGTTGAATACATTATAATTACATACTATATCCGAGTATTATAATAAGATTTCTTAGAATAGGTGGTTTTCTGTGTTTATTGATGTTCAATCTGTAAATAAACAGTATTATGATAAAAACGGCATGGCCGCAGATGTGTTGAAGGATATAAATCTGAGCATTGAAAAAGGCCAGTTTATATCGATTCTCGGCCCATCCGGCTGCGGTAAATCAACACTGCTGAATATTGTGGCAGGCCTTACCTCGGCCACGAGCGGAAGTGTCCTGATCGATCAGCAGAAGGTGACGAAGCCGGGCAAGGACAGAGGTATGGTTTTTCAGCAGGCCGCATTATTTCCATGGCTTAATGTAATGGAAAATGTAACATTCCCGTTGAAAAAGGAAATGTCAAAGAATGATGCGAAGGAGACAGCACTCAAATATTTGCAGATGGTGCAGCTCGGCAAGTATCCCGGCCATTATCCGCATGAGCTGTCGGGCGGCATGCAGCAAAGGGTTTCAATTGCACGCGCCCTTGCTATGAATCCTGAGATCCTGCTCATGGATGAACCCTTTGGGGCCCTTGATGAGCAAACAAGGTCAAGGCTTCACCAGCAGCTTGAGAAGATCTGGATGGAGACAAAGAAAACGATCCTCTTTGTCACCCACAGCATCTCTGAATCTATTAAGCTCTCTGACCGCATCATCGTGATGGGCACCAAGCCGGGAACGATCCTCCAGGACATCAAGGTGGATCTCCCCCGTCCCAGAGATCAATATAAGAAGGAAATGCTTGAAATAGAAGATCATATCATGAGCTATCTCAAGAAGGAAATCGACAAAGTCGTAAGCGAGGAATTAGCCAATGAAACCAGCAATTAAACGAATCATCTTCTTTGCAATCATCATTGGCTTATGGGAGCTGGGCTCAAGGCTGGGCCTTTGGCTGCCGACCATCCTTCCATCACCTACAGATGTGTTCCAATCACTAGTGACAGGAATCAGCGATAAAACGCTTCTATATGATCTTGCGGCCAGCTTCAGGAGACTGCTCATTGGCCTTGGCATCAGTTTAGTGCTGGGCTCAGCCCTCGGAATCCTGCTTGCCAAATCAAAGACGGCCGATGAAACACTGGGTACGGTCATCCTTGCCCTCCAAAGCGTGCCGAGCATTGTCTGGCTGCCGCTGGCGATTATGTGGTTCGGATTAAATGAAGTGTCTGTTATCTTTGTTGTTATCCTTGGCGGCACCTTTGTCATGACTCTGAATATGAGGGTCGGAATCAAGAATGTTTCGCCGCTGTTTATTCGAGCGGCACAGACTATGGGTTCCTCTGGAATCGACTTGTTCACAAGGGTCATCTTCCCAGCCTCAATCCCTTATGTAGTGACAGGGGCAAGGCTTGCATGGGCATTTGCATGGCGTGCACTGATGGCAGGGGAACTGCTCAGCACCGGTCCGGGACTCGGGTATACGCTGAGATATGCTTCTGATTTCGGGGACATGAGCCTCGTAATCGCTGTCATGATCATCATCGGTGTCATTGGTTCAATTGTGGACCAGCTGATTTTCCAGCGTATTGAAAAATCGGTCCTTGAAAGATGGGGACTTGAAAATAATAAATAGGGGGAAATAAAATGAAAAAGAAAGCCTTTATGTTCATGGCTTCATTATTGACAGCTGCAGGGATCCTGTCAGGCTGCGGATCCTCAGAAAACAGCTCAGGCTCAAAAGAAAAAATCGTTATCGGCTACTTCCCGAATATCAACCATGTGCCGGCGATGGTTGCAAAGGATCAGGGCTTCTTCCAGAAGCGCCTTGGCGATGGCACAACGATCGAATATAAGACTTTTGCCGATGGAGGCCAGTTCATGACTGCTCTCAAAACAGGTGATTTGGATGCAGGTCTGGTCGGTCCCGGCCCTGCGATGAATAATTATTCCACTGGAGCAGACGTTAAGCTGATTGCCGGGGCTTCTACAGGCGGCACGGTCGTTCTGGCAAGTAAAGACAGCGGCATCAAGACAGCAGCTGATTTTGCAGGAAAAACATATATTACTCCTGCAGTCGGATGTACACACGATGTTCAGTACGAAACATACCTGGAAGAGTCCGGCATCACATCCGAAAGGATTGGCGGAACAATGAAGCACCTGACTGGAAATCCTGCACAATATGCCAATATGCTGAAAGCAGGCAAAATTGATGTAGCGGTTGCCCCTGAACCATGGGCAGCAGTGATAGAAGAAGAAACCGATGCAAATGTTGTCATTGGCTGGGATGAAGTCGCTTTTGGCGAAACCCTGCCAGCGTCCGTCATGGTAACATCTGGCAAAGCTGTTGAAGAAAATCCTGAACTTATCCAAAAGATAGTGGAAGCCCACAAGGATGCTGTGAAATATATCACCGAGAATCCGGAGCAGGCTAAAGAAATCACAATTAAGGACATCAAAGAGGTAACTGGCCAGGAGCTGGAAAAGTCAGTTGTAGACAAAGCCTGGGAACGCATCGGCTTTACTTATGAAGTGGATGAGGATACAGTCCAGGCATTTGCAGACTCTTCTTATGCATTAAAATTCCTGAAAGAGAAACCTGATTTCTCGAACTTTATTGATAAGGAATTTATTGACTAGAAAAGCGGAGGCTGCTCGCTCAGAGCCGACAAGCATAAGACGCCCGAGAATAAAAGATGCTCTTTGCCTTTAATTCTCGGGTGACTTATGACTCGAGGCTCTAGCCGCCGGAGCTGGACGGGTAGAGAAGCGGAAAATCCTTTCTAAGATTAAGGAACGCTCACTATACTAATTGGTTTAAGGAGCATCAGGCTTTCGGGCCTGATGCTTTTTTCTCGGAATTTTCTTGCTTTTCCCGCAGATTTTACTAAGAGGCCTTTTATGTTAAGATTATCTGTGGATTTTAACAAAATAAGAGAAGAGCAGTTTTATAGAAGCTATAAATTTGCCTTATCATCAGGAAGTAGTGAGAGAAAGATGGAACGGCTACAGCAAGCGGCCGCCAGGCTTCCTAAATGGGTGCCTGGGGTCATTTTGGCTATTGCGATTGCATTAGCAGCAAAATATCTGGGCGGCATTTTCCCTTTGGTCGGCGGAATATTATTTGCCATCCTGATAGGGGCAGCAGTCCGCAACACAGCAGGCATAAACTCTGTTTTTGAACCAGGTCTTACACTGACGGTTAAAAGGCTTCTCAAAGCCGCAGTCGTATTGCTCGGGGCCGGGCTGAATATTTTTGATATTTTTGAAATAGGGAAACAGTCTCTGCTCGTTATTTTTGTATCTGTCTGCTCAGGCATACTCCTTACCCTTTGGTTCGGGCATTTACTGAAGCTTGGAAAAACCTTATCACTATTGATTGGGGTGGGGACGAGCATCTGCGGGGCAACGGCTATATCAGCTGTGAAAGGTCTTGTTGGGGCAAAGGACGATGAAACAGCCTATAGCATCTCGACTATTGTTTTTTTCAACCTGATTGCCTTTTTTCTATATCCGATCATCGGCCATATATTTCAGATGAACGATCAGGCTTTCGGAATATGGGCAGGGACGGCCGTACATGATACATCCTCTGCAATCGCTGTCGGCTATGTTTATGGAAATGAAGCGGGAGATGTTGCGACTACGGTCAAGCTGGGAAGGACTTTATTCCTTCTGCCGCTGATCCTCGTCCTGCCTTTTCTGATGGGATCTGCAGATAAAAGCAATCGTGCCGGTTCTTTCAAAAAAGCCTTTCCTTGGTTCATCGTCTGGTTTCTGGCTGTCAGCATCCTGAATTCATTCGGCGTATTTCCAGCAGCAGTCCAAGAGTTGCTGAGCAGCATCTCGAAGTTTGTCATCATTATGGTCATGGGCGCTGTCGGCCTGCAGACAGATCTGAAACAGTTTGCCAAACTTGGCGTATCTCCCCTGCTTACAGGGCTATTTGCATCTGCTGCGGTCTCGCTGATCAGCTTTGCAATGGTCTATTGGCTGATTCTTTGACTCTTAATATTAGAAATTAAAAGATGGAGCCCTTCAATGAAGGAGCTCCATTTTTCAGTATACATATTTCCTGAATCATTATTCCTTGAAGTGTTAGAAATAGCAGCAATGGCTGTTGCCCTCAGCTGCTTTTATTGCCTGCCTTTTTTTGCAGTTACGCATACAGCCAGTACCGGCTGCACATCCTTAAAGGATGACTGTATTTCTTCATAGCCTGCAGAGGCAAGATCTGCTTCAATGATTTTTGCCAGATTCTTTGTAATAAGGCTGTCAGCATCTTTCTCACGCGGCTGCACAGTTATGGCAATTTCTCCTCCGGCTTCCGTTTTTTCATAAAGCATGCCCAGGGTTTCTCTTGGTTTCGTCCAGAGGGGATAATTGTTTATTGAAATGATCTTATGATAGGTGTCCAGATTTGATGCAATGCTGTGTATATCTCCTGTAAACAGCCTGAGCCTGCCCTCATCTATCCATTCTTTATTCCTTTTTTCCGCGGCTGCTGCCATGTCTTTTGAAAGGTCAGCTCCATCCATATAGACACAGCGGCATCGGTTCATTATATATTTTATGCAATAACCAGGGCCGTATCCGACTTCCAGGATCCGGTCCTTATTTTTAATGTCAAGCTTCTTGACCGTCCAGCTGTTAATGGTCCGGTTTTCACTGTACATAATTTTGCCTGCCAGCTTGCCAAGCATACCCTTAGGGTTTTCAAATTGTCTTGCGAGTATATTGAACATGGGGTTCACCTCTAGAAAGAATATTTATATATAAACCATCCGGCTGCTTGTTAAACCTTTCTATCGAAGAAAAACAAAAAAACGGGGATAGTAAGAATAACTCATCATCAGGAGGGACGAAATGGAACAGCAAAAAACATATGTCGAGAGGCACAGCATTGCAGAAAATGTATACGTTTATAGAACGGCGATTGCGAATATTGCTTTTATAACCGGGCTGGGTCCCAAAGGGAAAGACTGGATTCTTATCGATGCAGGCATACCTTTATCCGGCGGATTTATCATCAGGTTTGCAGAGAAGATGTTCGGAAGGGAATCCAGGCCTCTTGCCGTCATGATGACACATGCACATTTTGACCATATAGGCGGGCTGAAGGCGATACTTTCTAAATGGGATGTTCCAGTTTATGCACACAGAGCTGAGCTTCCTTATCTGACAGGAAAAGAAACCTATCCGCCGGCAGACCCTGCTGTCGGGAGAGGATTGATGGCCCTGATATCACCTTTATATCCCCGGAGGCCAATCAATATAGGAGAGAACGCAAAGGAACTCCCTGAGGATGCTACCCTGCCCGGTCTTCCGGGATGGAGGTGGATCCATACCCCGGGCCATACCCCTGGTCATGTATCTTTTTTCAGAGATGATGACGGTGTTCTGCTTGCAGGCGATGCCTTTATCACCGTCAAACAGGAATCACTGATGGCTGTGATGAGCCAGTCTAAGGAGATACATGGGCCGCCGGCCTATTTTACGCCTGATTGGGACACTGCTGGGCAATCGATCCGCAAGCTGGCTGCACTTAATCCAAAAGCGGCTTTAACGGGACATGGGCAGCCATTTTACGGCCAAGAGCTCACGGAAGGCCTGGAAAAGCTAATTAAAGGGCACGAAACGTTTGTGGTGCCCAAGCAGGGTAAATATGTTCATTAACAAATAACTGTTAAAAGGATGGATAGCGTGAAATATAGCGAAAAGCATTATAGGAGTGACCTGGCCCGCTATTTCCGCGATATAGAAGGACAGCTGGGTACGGTAGAGACTACGATGAAAGAGCTTGACTGCTGTATATTGACAGAGTTTGAAAAACTGCAAAAGCTCGTATCTGATGCGCAGAACCTGGCTTCAACCTATTATCTCCAGACCTTCCTCTCTCCGTTCAGCAAAGAGTATGCAGGCATTTCGCTTGCTGCCCAAAGGCTGTCAGAGAAAAGGCACGGTGCCCTCATCGTCGTGCAGCGGGAAGAATCGCTGTCAGCCTTCCTTCATAATGGGATTCCGGTTACGGCTAATGTAAGCCCTACCTTAATTGAAACAATTTTCTATCCAGGCAACCCTCTTCATGACGGCGGGATGCTGATTGAAAAGGATAAGATCATTTCAGCAGGCAATATCCTTCCGGTGGCGGATACAGAGCTTCAAGGCAAGAAGATCGGAACGAGGCACCGTGCTGCCATGGGGCTGTCGGCACAGACAGATGCACTGGTCATTGTTGTTTCTGAGGAAACCGGCCGGATTTCCTTTTCGGTAAAAGGAAAATTATACAGTGTAAAGAACTGATTCCAGCAGGGGTCAGTTTTTTTGTCAGCCCATTTTGATGGGTATTTACCATTGTACGTGCAATATCGGCTGATTATTCCATAAATATATAAGGGCTGATATCACGGAATATACAATTCCAGATATATAGAGGGAATTTGAGGAGGGTATTTATGTTTTATCATATTAAAGAGCTTCAGTATCAGGCAAAGCCTGATCGGCCGGATCCCATTTTTGCCAAAAAGCTCCAGGAAATCCTGGGCGGGCAGTTTGGCGAAATTTCAGTTGCCCTTCAATACCTGTTCCAGGGATGGAATACAAGAGGAAATGGGAAGTATAAGGATCTGCTCATGGACACAGGAACGGAAGAACTCGCACATATTGAAATGCTCGCGACAATGATTGCCCGCCTGCTTGATAATGCTCCAGTTGGCGACCTGGAAGATGCCGCTAAGGACCCAATTATCGGGGCGATTCTCGGCGGGATGAATCCTCAGCATGCCATTGTCTCAGGCTTGGGAGCAATGCCTGCAGACAGTGTAGGCAACCGGTGGACAGCAGATTATATCATAGCGAGCGGAAATCTCCTCGCTGATTTCAGGGCCAACCTGAATGCGGAGTCACAGGGACGCCTTCAGGCTGTAAGGCTGTATGAGACAACAAATGACAGAGGCGTAAAGGATATGCTGTCATTCCTGATTGCCAGGGATACGATGCACCAGAACCAATGGATAGCAGCTATTAAGGAATTAGAAGCTGCTGAAGGCGGAATCGTAGTTCCTGTTTCTTTTCCAAAAGAATTGGAAAAGCGCCAGGTCAGCTATACGCTGTTTAATTTCTCCCAAGGAAACCAGAGCGCTGAAGGCCGCTGGGCGCATGGCGTCAGCATGGATTGCCAGGGAACCTTTAATTATGTGGAAAATCCGCAGCCGTTTGGCAAGGCGCCGAAGCTGAAGCCGGCACCTCCGTATATATACGATACACCGCCTGCTGCACTTAAAGCGAATCCAGCCAATATCCCGCCTAGCATGTGCTGAGGAATGCCGGCGCTCTTTCAAAGGTTGATGCGATTAAATAAAGCCTAATCTCTCAATATAGAGAATTTCCTTCTTTGCGGCAAGCATGATATGCTTACCGGAGAAGGACTTACATAACGTAAGAAAGTCAGAATGCCTCTCAGCAGTTCCAATCGGTGCTGCCGGATAACCATCAGGTCTGGCAAGAGGCTGCTAATGGATATTTGGCTGACCAAAAAACAAAATATTAGGAAAAAAAGACTGGTTTCTGGTTAAATAGATATTAGTACGGCACATGAAAAAATGTGCTTATAAACCAGACAACCTGTCTATACGGACAAAGTATACGAGCATATGATACAGTAACCACTAACCACTAGTACCCATTAACACCTTCCTTTTCAGCGGGGGCTCTTCCTCCGCTGCTTTTGCTTGTCCTTGAGAGGGTTATCTGGGCAGGGGAAATCCAGACAGAAAGCGGGATGATCATTTTGTGCGGGAGGTTTACATTAACAGAAGGGATACATGAGCTTCAGTCACAATTTAATTTTTCCTTTAGGGAAGAAACAGCACCAAGATACAATATTTCCCCAAGTCAGAATGTTCTGGCAATAGCGGCTGGGAAAGACGGAAGGAAAGCTGCTGAATTGAAGTGGGGACTTATTCCATTCTGGGCGAAAGATCCGAAAATCGGCTATAAATTGATAAATGCCCGTTCAGAAGGGATCGAAAGCAAACCGAGCTTCAGGAATGCATTCAGACAAAGGCGCTGCCTGATACTGGCTGATGGATTTTACGAATGGAAGAAAACGGCGGACGGAAAGCAGCCTTACCGTTTCATCTTGAAAGGGGGCAGGCCATTTGCCTTTGCCGGGCTGTGGGAAAGATGGGAGGGGCAGGATGCACCCATTTTCTCCTGCACAATCATCACAACAGGACCTAACAGCGTGACAGAAAAAGTTCATGACCGGATGCCTGTTATCCTGAAAAGCAGTGATTATGATACATGGCTGAATCACAGCGAAACTGACCTTGGGAAGCTTAATGAGCTGCTTGCGCCTTATCCCTCGGAGGAAATGGAGGCCTACCCGGTATCAACGCTCGTGAATTCACCAAAGAATGAGCTGGCTGAGCTGATATCGCCTCTAAACAGCCAGTAAGAGCGCACTATAAATAAACAGAGGAATGGTGAAGAGTAACAATGACGAAAGAAAACATAAGAATGCTTGAAGAAAAGATAAAGGAATATGAAGAAGTAATCTCACTGATGTCGGCACCGGTCATTCCGTCCATCATTCCCAGTACAATCCTTGTCCCGATAACAGGATTGCTGGTTGCTGAAAGGTTTGAGAAAATCCGGGAGAAGATCATGCAGTATATACAGAAAAATGAAGTGGAAACGGCTATTATCGATTTCACAGATATTACAATCGACCGGATCGAGCAGATGGGCCTGTCAGAGCTGGGCATCGAAATAGATCAGCTGACAAAGTCGGTGCGCCTCATGGGAGTTGAACCTTATTTTGTCGGACTTTCTCCGGTTCTGATACGCGAGATTGTCCTGACTGGGATCAATCTTCGGGCAGAAACTTTTTCTGATTTCCAGGCAGCCCTGAAATATCTGATGAAAAAAAAGGGACTTTCCTTCTCAGCTTCTGATAACTGAAAAGAATGGGGGAATAAGGGTGGCTATAGTAGAGCAATTAGCAGACAGGCAGCTTGATGCCTATAATCGCCAGAATCTTGAAGAATTCCTTGAAGTGTACAGTGAAGATGTTGAAATCCGCAGCTTTCCTTCCCAGGAACTGCTTTATGCGGGAAAAGTTGAAATGCGCAAAGTGTATAAAAGATTGTTTGATAGCAATCCCCGCCAGAAGGCAGTCCTTTTGTCGAGAATGATAAAAGGCAGCATCTGCATCGACCATGAAAAAGTGAAGGGCAGGGCGAGCGGAGAAGAAACAGAAGCAGTTGCCATGTATGAGGCGGAAGCCGGCAGGATTAAAAGGGTATGGTTTGTTATATGATCAAATTGAGAAGCGGCGTTGGATGACGCCGCTTTTTACTATGAAAAGGCATCATAAAAGTCCCAGGCAGCAAAATCCTTCTTGCTGGCAGAATATTCTTTTAATATAATAGAGTCAATGTATTTCGATTATAGAAATAAAATTATTGGGGGAATCAGCTTGGGACAGCAAATGGATAAGATTGAAGGAATATACAGGGAAGTGCATGAAGCACAGACTCAGTACGGGCGCCTCCTTTGGACACAATATACCGCCGGATATGATTTCGGCCTAAAAGGCCAGTATCAGAAAATAACCAGCCTGCTGAAGAATGAGAAAAGCTATGAATTGGTGAGGGAAGCATTGGAAAAAGAGCAGGACCCTCTGAACAAAAGAAAACTGCAGCTGGTTTTCAATTTATTCAAACCTTACCATTTGTCACAGGAGCTGAATGAGCTGGACGAGGAAATCCAGGGGAAAGTCAATGACCTGTCCAAGCTTTTGAACCAGTTTCGATATACTTTTCAGGGCAAGGAGGTTTCCTCTGTTGAGCTCGGCCAGGTAATGAGCCGGGATGATGATAAGAACAGGAGAAGGGAAGCGTTCTTTGCCAAAAATCAGATCAATCAGCCTATGGTTGATGCAGGCTTCCTCGATCTCATCAGTCTTAGAAAGTCCTATGCCAAAGAATATGGATCAGCCAATTACATAGCGCATCAGCTTGAGATGAATGAATTAGACAATAACCTCTTCTGCAATTGGCTCCCTGAGCTCCATCAGGCCCTGCCTGCCATGGACAAGGCGAGGGGCGGATTTGCGGAGCAGTTCCTTCATGAAGACAGAATCATGCCCTGGGATGAGCAGTATATCGATGCAAAGATTGCTCCCCTGCTGAACCAGGAAGTGGATATGTCCAACTATTTTGGAAATATCAATAAGCTATTTTCTCTATTCGGCTTTGATATTAGCGGCTATAATATTACGTATGACATTTTTCCGAGAAAAAACAAATCGGAATGGGGCTATAACTTCCCGATTGAAACGGCAAAGGATTCACGGATACTGGCCAATGTGAAAAATAAATTCCATGAGTATGGTGTGCTTCTCCATGAAACAGGCCATGCTGTCCATTCCTTCCTGCTGGAGCCGGAAGAATTGATTCTGAATACAGGCGTGAGCGGGATCATCAGTGAAGGGATCGCGAACTTGTTTCAGGGATTTCTTTACAGCCCGCAGTTTTCCGGGAGCTTTTTCAGCGGCTCTGAAAGTGCGGCAGAGCAATTTTCCAGGCTGAAGGAGTACCGGAGGACAAACTCGCTGCGTGCCATCAGCCGGATCTTTTTTGACCACAGCTTTTACCTCAATGAAGCTTCTTCGCTGGATGATGTTTACCAGCTTTATTGGAGGAATCACAAAAAAGTGCTGCAGGAGGAACCGTTCGGGGAGGAGCCTCCTTGGGCTTTCACGATCCATTATACTACCCATCCGATTTATCTTCACAATTACTTTATGGGTGATGTGACATGCGAAATGCTCAAGCAGGTTTTCGAGAAGAAGCATGGAGCAGGTCTTCTCGAGAAGCCTGAAGCTTTCGGGAACTTTCTTCTGGATGAGGTTATCAGGCCGTCCGGCAGCCTGAAATTCGGGGATCTGTTCAGGAAGATAAGCGGGGAAGAGTTTTCTTTAAAATTCATGCGGTCATAACAGATTCCGCAACGCTGCAGCGCTGGCAGAGCCTGCTCCGCAGCTGTATTTGAAGATACACCACGAAAAGGAGAAAGAGAAAGATGCTAAAACGCTTTTTTTCATATTATGTACCTCATAAAAAACTATTTACGCTCGATTTCAGTTCGGCTGTGATAGTCGCCCTTCTGGAGCTCGCCTTCCCCCTTGCTGTACAATGGTTTATCGATAAGCTCCTGCCAAGCGGCAACTGGTCGATGATTGTATCAGTCAGCGCAGGTCTGCTGGCTTTATATATAGCGAGCACTTTTCTGCAGTATATCGTCAACTACTGGGGCCATAAGCTGGGCATCAACATTGAAACAGATATGCGCCATCAGCTGTTCACCCATGTCCAAAGGCAGTCTTTCCGTTTTTTTGACAATACCAAAACAGGGCATATTATGAGCCGGATAACCAATGATTTATTTGATATCGGCGAGCTTGCCCATCATGGGCCGGAGGATCTGTTCATTGCGGTCATGACCTTTGTCGGGGCCTTCTGGATCATGCTGACCATCAATGTGAAGCTTGCTCTTGTAACGATCCTGATCGTTCCTTTCCTCGTATGGCTGATCACTTTCTGCAATATCAGGATGAACAAAGCATGGAAGCAGATGTACAGCGATATAGCAGATGTCAATGCCAGGGTAGAGGACAGTGTGTCCGGAGTACGCGTTGTCCAGTCATTCACCAATGAAGACTTTGAGATCTCCCGCTTCTCCGTCAATAACCGGAAGTTCCGGAAAGCAAAGCTTGCGGCATACAAGATCATGTCCTACAGCTCATCAGGCATTTATATGATGACAAGGATGATGGTGCTGATCGTCCTTGTTCTGGGAGCCTGGCTAAGCTACCAAAATCAGCTCTCCTATGGCGAGCTTGTCGGATTCGTTCTGTATGTGAATGTCCTATTCAAGCCGATTGACAAAATCAGTGCACTGATGGAGCTTTATCCAAAAGGCATGGCAGGATTCAAACGATTTATGGAACTCCTGGATACAGAACCGGAAATAAAGGATGCTCCTGACGCTATTGAAGTAGCTTCCCTTACGGGGAATATAGCATTGGACAATGTATCATTCAGCTATGATGACAGCAAACAGGTGCTTAAAGACATTGATTTAACCATTAGAGCAGGGGAAACAGTGGCTTTTGTCGGGCCTTCGGGAGCGGGAAAAACAACCATTTGCTCGCTGATTCCGAGATTTTATGATGTAAATGGGGGAAGGATCACCATCGACGGCATGGATGTCCGGGATATGACACAATCATCATTGCGGAAGCAGATCGGGATCGTTCAGCAGGATGTATTCCTCTTCACCGGGACTTTAAAAGAGAATATCGCTTATGGAATGCTGGATGCAACCGAGGAGCAGATCCGTGCAGCCGCCAAGCGTGCCCACCTGGAAGGATTTATCCATTCCCTGCCTGACGGGTACGAAACCCAGATCGGAGAAAGGGGACTCAAATTATCCGGCGGGCAAAAGCAAAGGATTGCGATTGCAAGGATGTTCCTGAAAAATCCGCCTATCCTTATTCTTGATGAAGCCACATCCGCCCTTGATACCGAAACGGAAATGATCATTCAAAAAGCCCTTTCAGAGCTTGCACAAAATCGGACGACGCTCGTGATCGCTCACCGTCTGGCAACCATCCGCAATGCAGACCGGATCGTTGTTGTGACAGAAGACGGGATCGCTGAGCAGGGAGGGCATGATGAACTGCTTGCGAAAGGCGGCATTTTCGCAGGCCTTCACCAGGTCCAGTTTCAGCAGTGATCATATCACCAAAGAAAGAAGCAGCCAGTGCATAGCGGCTGCTTCTTTCTCGTTTTCTATAATATCTGTGCTTTCCTTCTGCAGCAGACCCAATGCCCTTGACCGATGCTGAAGAAGGATAGTTACAGGGAAGTAACCAACTTACTTGAAAGTGAGTACTTGTTAAAAAGCAAAAAATATTCCATAATCAAAAAGATAGTGCATGATAGGCTGGCCCATCAATTTTTAGGGGGTTTTTTTATGAAATTAAGAGTTTCTGCAGTACAATACCACTTGCATACTATTCGTTCATTCCAGGACTTTGCTGACCAGTGTGAACATTATATAAAAACAGCACAGGAATATGGATCAGAGTTCGTCCTGTTTCCAGAGTTTTTCACAACGCAGCTTCTGTCAATCGGGAGTGAGCAGGGAACAAGACTGACCATCAATGAACTCCCCGGGTTCACAGACCAGTACAGGGAGCTGTTTTCCCGTTTCGCAATTGAAACAGGGATGCATATCATCGGAGGCACCCATGTTGTCAGCCGAAATGGAAAATTGTACAATGTGGCCCACCTGTTCTATCCGGACGGCAGGATAGGGGAGCAGGCAAAGCTCCATATCACGCCGACTGAGGTGCATGAATGGAATATGTCCCAGGGAGACGGCCTAAGTGTATTTGACACAGATAAGGGACGCATTGCAGTCCTTACCTGCTATGATATTGAGTTTCCTGAAATCGTCAGGATGGCAAAAGCGAAAGGGGCGGATGTGATTTTCTGTCCTTCCTGCACAGATGACCGCCATGGCTTTCACCGTGTCCGCTATACCAGCCATGCAAGGGCGATTGAAAACCAGGTATATGTGGTTGTGACTGGCACTGTCGGATCTCTTCCAACAGTTGACTTCATGCGTGCCAACTTCGGGCAGGCCGCAGTCCTGACGCCAAATGATATTCCGTTTCCGCCAAAGGGCATCATGGCCGAAGGAGAGCTTAATAATGATATGATCGTAACTGCTGACCTTGATCTTAGCCTGCTGTATGAAGTGAGGGAAAGAGGTTCAGTGACGACCTGGCGCGACAGGCGCAATGACCTGTATACAGACTGGGAAAATACCGGGATAGAAGGCTGAGTAGATGGGATACGACAGCCGTTTCTATGTTCGGGATGGTGAAAAGGTGCTGCAGGCGGCAGTCAGGAATTATCTAAGAAAAGATTTTCCTGAGCTGATCAGCATCCAGGCGGAATGCTTTCCGCCGCCTTTTCCAGAAGAACTATGGTGGAACAGGGAGCAGCTGGAAAACCATGTTTCGCTCTTTCCGGAAGGTGCGCTATGCATAGAGATTGATGGGGAGCTTGCCGGCTCAATGACAGGGCTGCTCGTCCAATTCGACCCTTCTTCACCTTCTCACACATGGGAAGAAGTGACAGACGGAGGGTATATCCGCAATCATGACCCGAATGGAAATACTTTATATATTGTGGATATCAGCATCCGTCCAAAATACCGCAAACTGGGCCTGGGCAAGCTTCTGATGCAGGCTATGTATCATACGGTCATCGGCCTTGGGCTGGAGCGGCTGCTTGGGGGAGGGCGCATGCCGGGCTATCATAAGCATGCAGCGCTCATGAGGCCAGAAGAATATGTCCGGAAGGTTACAGCTGGAGAACTGAAGGACCCGGTCCTTTCATTTCTGCTGGGATGCGGCCGGGTCCCCCTTGCTGTAGCGGCCGGATATCTGGAGGATGAGGAATCCCTGGATTATGCTTGCCTGATGGAATGGAGAAATCCTTTTAAACAGGAGAATAAATAAACTTTTTTTGGAGTGTGTCAGATGGAGTATATCCGCATTACAAGCATTGAGGATCCATTATTCGTAAAAATGCATGATTTAATGAAGGACGTTTTCCCTCCGGAAGAGGTGCTGGAATATGAATTGTGGAAAGAACCGCTTGAGGATCCCGGCATCAGGGTGTTTATTGCCCTCAAGGATGGCGAAGCGGTAGGCGCAACAGAGTACCGCTATTATCCTGACTGGAATATCGCCATGACCGATTTTACCATCATCGGCAAGCCGGGCCTGAGCATCGGGCACTTCCTTGCAGTTAACAGGCAGAAAGACCTTGAAGGGCTTGCCAGGGAAAATGGCAAAGAGCTTTATGGAATGTTTGCAGAGATTTATGACCCTTATCAGGCCGGCAGCCACGAGTTTGGCGGGGTGAAGGCGATGAATCCGTTTGTCCGCCGGGAAGTGCTTTCACATCTGGGCTACAGACGCCTGAATTTTGAATATGTCCACCCATCATGGAAGAATGACGGTGAAGCAGTCAAAGGTCTTGATCTGTGCTTCATGCCCGCAAATGAAGAAGCGCAGGAAATACCTGCTTCCCTTGCGGCAGATTTTCTTGAAACCTATTACAGCGTCCTTTCCAACAAGCCTGCCGAATGGCTCGCAATGGTTGAAGGACTGAAGAAAAAAGAAAGCATCGAACTGCTTCCATTGTAGAAAAAGCCCGCTGCCGCGGGCTTTTTTTATACAAGGTAAGAAATATATATTTTTCTAATTTGATCACTGTCTAGCTCCAGCGCCTACCCCCTCGAGGTCACAAGCCAATCCTCCCATAAAGGCAAAGAACTCCTTTCTGGGAGGATCGTCTTGTGCTTGTCGGGGGTGACCAAGGCGCTTGCGCTTTTCTTATAGGTGACAGGCACCTATACCACTCCTATACCGCTCAAGGTACATCTTTCTGCTTAGGTGTATAACCCTTCTTGAGAGCAGCACTTAATCATGTTCCATGCCTTCTCAGCTGTTCTGGGCTATTCTGAGCAATTCGTGGGCACGGTCTCCTGCAAGTTCTGCGAGCACTTCCCAAATTTCATCACGGAGCAAGTCAAGTTCAATGATCTTCTTCGCAAGTTCTGCTGCTTCTCTTTCCACCAATTTCCCCTCCGAGTCAGTGTTTGTTGGAATCCCTTTCTCTCTGCAATTTTTTATACTCTCCCTCAAGTTCTGTCAGTGTCAGTGATTTTACATAAGAATCGAGCAAACCGCCTTTTACGAGCAACTGAATGAAATACTTCTTCTTTTTCTCAACTGCCTCGCGAAGAAATGGCACCGGTCCTCATCCTTTCTTTCGTTTTTTATAGTGTAGAAAAAAGCAGGAGAATTTTCATGTGCTTTGTAAGAAAATCTGCCTGATTTTTCATAAAAGGGTTAATTAATGTTAGATTTTCTTACATAACTCTGTAAAAATCTGTTTCTGCTTATATAATGGAAGAAAGATAAAGGCATTCGGGGTGAGTGTATGAAAGAAGAACCTTCGTACAAAAACAGAAAAGTCATTTCAATTGGCGTGGTCAGCGAGCTGACAGGACTGAGTGAGAGGCAGATCAGATATTATGAAGAAAGAAGTCTTATTTTTCCCGAAAGAACTGAAAAGGGGAGCAGGAAATATTCCTTCTCAGATGTTGAACAGCTCATTGATATTGCCAACAAAAGGGAAGAAGGGGTAAGAACAGATGAAATCAGGAGCGATTATCTGAAAAAAAATATTGCCAAAGATGAGAACCTCCGCGAGCAGATGCTAAAAGGGCAGATTAATGCCCGCTTTGGGATCCGCAGGAAATAACAGTTGTCCACTGCATTTTATAGGTTTGTCTGCCTTTGAAAGTTATACTGGCATAAGAGATTACAACATGAAAAGGCAGTGATATTCAATGAAGCTCTTAAATATTATTTATGCAGCGTTCCTGCTGCTGATGCTAAGCAGCTGTACTGAAACTATGAGCGCACTGAAATCCGGCAAGCAAAAGTCCGATGTATAGCAGAAGGCTGGACAGGAAAGCGGAAAGGGTTCGCATACTGCAGAAGAAAACAATCGGGCAAACGGGGAAAAGGCAGCTGCCAAGCTTGGATTCGAAGAAGCAATTGTGAAGAGAGCGGTCGATGGGGCTACCGTGGAATTAGCTGTCGGCCGGAGGATCAGGCTCATCGGGGTAAACACTCCTGAGTCACTACAAAGGTGGAGGAGTACGGAAAAGAAGCCGGCAGATATACTTCTGAGAGCCTAAAGGGCAAAAAAGTATGGCTGCAAAAAGATGTATCAGAGACTGACCGCTATGGCCGCTTTCTGCGGATTGTCTGGCTGGAAGTGCCTTCCGATGATTTTGTCGAAAAGGAAATCCGCTTAAAAATGTTTATTGCCCGCCTAATACTGAATGGCTATGCAGAGCCTTCAACGTACAATCCGGATGTCAAATACAGTGTGCTGTTTGCTGAATTTGCGCGAGAAGCACGGAGCAGCAGTACTGGCCTGTGGGGGGGCAAAATGCACAACAAAGGAGATCTAGACAGTCGGGATTTAGAAGGAGCGGGAAGTTCAAAGAAAGATCAGGGTTCCGGAGACAAGGCGGATGGCACTGTGCCAAATGAGCAGGAAAGTTTCAAAAACTGCACCGAACTGAGGAAGGTGCATCCGAACGGCGTCCCATCCACACATCCGGCTTATGCTTCAGGCATGACCGTGATAAAGACGATTGGGCTTGTGAGAAATAATGATAGAAGTTCTCCTTTTTGGGGAGCTTTTTTGTTGGGCAGGAAATTATAAATTGTAACCACTTGGATAATTATCAATACTTGATCAACATCCAGCAGATGAGCAGAGGCCTCAAGACGTTCCTGCAGGGCAGCATTCTTAGTCTGCGTTCCTTGGGGTAATCAAGGCGCTTTAGCTTCAGTTAATGCCGTGCAGAAAGTGACCCCCGCTCCAAAAATTGGAGCGGGGGTCCTGGTTGAGGTGCTAGTCTCCAACAACCTCGAATTGGGTTACCTTTGGAATGACCGCGGCAAGCTCCTGGTCGGGGTATTTCTTTTCAAGGTCATGGATTTCCTTGAATTGGGCGCTTTTGACCCAATTTAAATAACTTTCCTTCGTATCCCATTCCATATGGACGGTGATGTCTCCCGGGCGTTTGCTGTTCTGAAGCAGAAGGAATTTTTTGAACCCTTCGGACTGATCGACTTTCCGGGATCGGTTATGGTAGATTTCTATTACCTCTGAGGCCTTTTCGGCCGGAACGGTAAAGGTAGAATGGACAATATACATTTTAAGCACTCCAACACTTCTTTTTGTCTATCATAACATGGCGGGTTTTTGCAGGCAATGAAGCAGCAAAGCACATTTTACATCTTCTGCACTGCTCAAAAATGATAGAACAGGGAAAAGGCGTTATAATATAAATAATAAATTTTATGCAAGTGAGGTATTCCATGTCTTTTATTAATGGCGGGCTTGTCATGCTTTCCGAAATGCTGGGAAAGCTGCCTCCTTCAGAGAAAAAAATTGCATCCTTCATCCTTGAATATCCAAAGGAAGCGATCGCATTGACAGCCAGTGAGCTGGGCAAGCGGAGCTCCACAAGCAGTGCGGCCGTAATCAGGCTCTGCAAGTCGCTTGGACTGAAAGGCTACCAGGAATTGAAGCTGAGGATTGCCGGAGATCTGCAGAAAACCGACCACCCCGGTTTCAGGGATATTGAGCCCAATGAATCACAGCATTCAATCATTGAGAAAATGTCGAGCAACAGCATCCAGACAATCAGGGAAACTGCCGACCTGTTGAGCACTGAGGAGCTTTCCAAGGCTGTCGAAGCTATCCAGAAGGCTGAGACTGTACATTTCTTCGGAGTTGGCGCCTCCAGCATCATCGCGCAGGACGCCCAGCAGAAATTCCTTCGCATCAATAAGCATGCTACAGCCTTTGCTGATATCCATATGACAGCCACACTGGTTGCGAATGTTAAGCCGGATGATGTGCTGTTTGGGATTTCTTTCTCAGGCAAAACGTTTGAGGTTGCCAAAATACTTGAGCTTGCCAACAAGCGGGGCGCTGTAACAATTTCCCTTACAAAGTACGGAAGCTCCCTCGTTTCAGATCAAGCTGGCATCAGGCTTTTCACATCTTCCACAAAAGAGCCAACTTTCAGGAGCGGTGCAACTTCCTCGAGGATCGCACAGCTCCATGTGATTGATATTCTTTTCATGTGTGCCGCTTCCCGGCAGTATGATGAAAGCATTGCCTATCTGGATGAAACCAGAAGTGCCATCGATTTTCTGCGGGAGAATGTTAAGTCTAAGCCTTTGAAGTAGTTGGACCGGGTGAAATACCCGGTCTTTTTCTTTACAGAAAAGTGCAATCTTTTGCCGCTTCCCAGCCGCACTAGTAAAATAAAAGAATCAAAGCCATATTAGGCGGTTAAGGAAGGTAATGGGATGAAAGGCTCCAGATATGAAAATTATGACGGTGTGAAAAATGAACATGGGTTCAGGGATATGCTGCGCTGGTCGCGGGAGAGGCGGAGGAATAAGAAAGATTTAAATGCGCAGATAGCACAGGCTGAAGAGAAGGAAACGGAAAAGCTTAAGCAAAACCGGGAGTCCGTGTCAGTGACTTGGATAGGACATTCTACATTTCTTTTACAGAGGGGTGGATTGAATATGATCACTGACCCTGTTTGGGCTTTGAGGATGGGGGTGCAAAGGAGGCTGACGGATCCTGGCATGCCCATCGCTTCTCTGCCTCCCATTGATATGGTTCTGATATCTCATGGCCACTATGATCACCTTGATTTCCCTACTATCAGAAAGCTTGCAGGGAATCCGGCTTTCTATGTGCCGGCAGGCTTGAAGAAGGCTTTTACTAAGCGCGGCTATAAGAATATCCACGAGGCAGACTGGTGGGACAGCTTTGAAGCGGGTGCTCTCAAGCTTACCTTTGTCCCGGCCCAGCATTGGACAAGGCGGGGCCTGAATGACACCAATACCTCCCACTGGGGAGGCTGGATCATTGAACATCCTGAAGAAGAACAATCAGTATATTTTGCAGGTGACACCGGCTATTTCAGGGGCTTCAAGGATATAGCGGAAAAGCACAAGCTTGATATTATCCTGATGCCGATCGGCGCATATGAGCCGGAATGGTTCATGTCTGTTTCCCATATCAATCCTGAGGATGCAGTAAAAGCCTTTCTTGAGCTGAAAGGAAAGCTGTTCATTCCCATGCATTATGGTGCGTACCGCCTTGCAGATGATACTGGTCCTGAAGCATTGGAGAGGCTTGAAAAAGAATGGGACAGGCTCGCCTTGCCCAAGGAACAGCTAAAGGTCCTGAAGCTTGGGGGAACATTCTGGCCCGGAGAGAATTTGTAAAGTTTATGCTAAGATTGGCTGACAGAGCTTCTTCCCGGTGCAGAGTATATATAGGATAAAAAAGAGCGGGGAAGTCTATCATTGGATAGACATGCCATTTTTTTATTATAATAATATAGACATAATTCGAGAGAGGACTGAGCCGCATTGCAAAACAGAGAAGATAGTCCAGAGATTAAACTGATTGCATTGGATATGGACGGAACATTATTGAATGAAAAAGGCGAAGTATCGGATGGAAACCGTAAAGCTGTAAAGGAAGCCATTGAAGCAGGCATTAAAGTGGTGTTAAGTACTGGCAGGACAAGGCTTACTTGCAGGGATCACGCAGATTCCCTCGAGCTTGACTCCTATTTGGTGACTATCAACGGAGGGGAAATTTGGGGACCGGACGGAAGCCTTGTGGAAAGGAATCCGGTATCTGCGGAGCTGATCAGCTGGATGTGGGATTTGTCAAAAGAGCATAAAGCCGGCTTCTGGGCGGTTAACAGCGAGAAGGTGTACCGTGATGAAATGCCGGAGGATCTGCTGTCAAACGAATGGCTGAAGTTCGGTTTTAACATTGAGGATGATGCGGCAAGGGAAACGGTTCTGCAGACATTGTCAGAACGGGGAGAGCTGGAAATAACGAACAGCGCTCTGACCAATATTGAAGTCAATGCACTTGGAGTCAATAAGGCTAATGGCATCAAGAGGGTCTGCGAACTTCTTGGCTTAACCATGGATCATGTGATGGCTGTCGGGGACAGCCTGAATGATATTTCAATGATCAGGGAATGCGGCTGGGGTGTAGCAATGGGAAATGCCCAGGAGACAGTAAAGGTCGCAGCCGACGCAGTGACCGCAGCCAATACTGAGGATGGAGTGGCGGCAGCTATCAGAAAGTTTGCCCTCAAAAAGCAGCTAAGCTAGTTGAAGAAAAAATAAGGCACTCTTCAAGTTCAAAAATGCCCGGGAAATCTGAGTTGGCCACATATAGTGGTACAGTTCAGTTTCCCGGGCATTTTTTTATCTTTAGTCAGCTCTTTTTATATCCGTATAAAGTGAGATTTCCACATTTCCTTTTACAGCCCTTGAAATCATACAGGATCCCTCAGCTTTTTGGGCAAGCCGTTCGGCAAGCTGAAGGTCACGGTCTGACGCGTCCGATTTCAAAATAATATGGGGACGGTGGATGATTTCTTTATAAGTTATGACCCCGTTAGTGACATCAACAATTCCTGTAGATTCTATCGTTAAGTCCTCTTTTTCGAGCCTGCTTCTCTCCATCATGGCTGCCAGAGTAATAATATAGCATGTTGCGGCCGCGCCGAGGAGCATTTCATCCGGGTTTGTCCCTATGCCAGGCCCGTCCATTTCCGGGGGGATGGAAATGCTGGTCGACAGCCCTTTTGTCTTGAGCGTCCCGGCATCATTGCGCAATCCGGGCCAGTGGGCTTTTAGTTCAAAGCGGTGTTCTGCCATTGTGCATCCTCCTGTACGTAATAGAGACCGGATTCAGCCTCCAATATGGGACATTTCAACTTTCTTTCGTGGAGTTTGGCTGGTTTTCAGCTCATCCCTTGTTTCAGAATACCGGTCATCCCTGGCATTCCAGATACCAGAGATGATGCGTTGGAGCTCATCGTCGGTTTTACCCGCCCTGAGCGGCTCTTTGAGGTTATGCCCTGCAGAAGAAAACAGGCATGTATACAGTTTGCCTTCAGCAGAAAGACGGGCTCTGTTGCATGATGAGCAAAAAGCGTCAGTGACAGAAGAGATGATTCCAAATTCAGCTTCTGAGCCTTCATATACATATCTTTTTGCAACTTCCCCCGGATAATTCGGCGGGGCAGGCTGGAAGGGCAGGACTTCGGCTATATCGCGGAGGATGTCCTTCTTTGTATAAACTGTGTCCATATTCCATTGATTTGTGTTGCCGACATCCATAAATTCAATGAATCTAAGGGCATGTCCTTTTTCTTTAAAGAATTTGGCCATTGGGATGACATGCTTATCATTGACGCCTTTCTGGACAACCATGTTAATTTTTACTTTTAAGCCGGCATCGGCTGCTGCATCAATGCCTTTCAGCACTTGATCAACCTTGATACCGCGGCCGTTAATTTTTCCGAACAGGTCATTATCCAAAGAATCGAGGCTTATGGAAACCCTGCGAAGCCCTGCGGATTTCAGTTCTTTTGCATAGCGGGGAAGCAGTATTCCATTAGTTGTCATGGCTATATCATCAACCCCGGGAATGCTGGACAATTTCTCGACGAGCTGGGGGAGATCTTTTCGCATTAAAGGCTCACCCCCGGTGAGCCTGAATTTTTGGATTCCAAATGCCTTCGCAAAAACGGACGCAAGCTTCTCTATTTCCTCGAACGAAAGGAGCTGGTCCTTCGGCATGAAGGCATAACCGGGGCCAAATATTTCCGCCGGCATGCAGTATGTGCAGCGCAAATTGCATTTATCGGTAACGGAGATGCGCAGATCCCGCAGATTTCTGTCTAGTTTATCTTTGAGCATGGGATGGCCTCCTTTAAATTTCTGTAATCCGTTCCGGGCAGGAGTATACGTTAAAGGAATTTCCCCTGATAAACCCTGCGGCAGTTATGTTCAAATCTTCCGCAAGATCAATCGCAAGACCGGTTGGCGCGGACTTGGACAATAAGATGCCGACCCCGATTTTGGAGGCCTTCAGAAGCACTTCCGAAGAAATCCTTCCGCTGAACGCAATCGCTTTATCCCGTACAGGTATCTTATTTATTATACAGTATCCCAGGATTTTATCTAAAGCATTATGCCTGCCAATATCTGTACGGCTGATGATCATCCTGTCACCTTGGAATAAAGCAGCATTGTGGACACCGCCGGTCTGCCGGAAGTCAATGCTCGCCTCCTGCAGCTGCTTCATCGCTGACAGGCATTCCTCTGCTGTCAGAGATGCGGTTGAAGTGGAGGTCTTGGCCGTATTTACATCACTGAGGAGATAAAACTGGCGGCTTTTGCCGCAGCAGGAGCCAATGAATCTTTTGGAATGGGCCGGCTTTAAGGCTGGACTGTACCTGCTTACCTCGGCATAAGCAAAGCCCTTGCTGCTGTCTACCTGGAGGCTTGTCAGCTCTCTGCTGCTGCGTATGACTCCTTCGGAAGCAAGGAATCCGACCGCCAGCTCTTCCAGTCCGTCCGGGGAACAAACCATCGTGGCAAATTCTTCGCCATTGATAAAGATGGTGAGAGGGAACTCTTCTGCTATCAGGTCTGCACCCTCTGTAAGCTTCCCACCTTTGTATTGAACAATTTTTCTTTCTTTACTTATATTCATCCTTTTCACCCGTTCTCTTGAATTACCACAAATATTAGCATATATAAGAAAGAAAGCAAGAATTTAAACCGTGGTAATTCAATACTGTTTATCCAGCGCAAAATAAAGGGCATTGCCTTGCCCATTTTATATAATCCACCTAATATTTGACTATTCTGTTTGATATGAAGCTTTTAAGGGAATATAGCAATGCTTGTTCATGAAAGGGTTTTCTAATTGAGGAGGGAGATAGAGTGATGGAAAAAACCAAAAACAGGTGGCTGATTGCGGCTTCGGCAGTGGGAATCCATATATCGATTGGGTCGGTATATGCCTGGAGTGTGTTCACAAAGCCGATTGTCAGCGAATTTGGCTGGGACTTAACAGAGGTCAGCTTTACGTTCAGTCTGGCAATTTTATTCCTGGGCCTTTCAGCTGCATTTCTGGGCCACTTTGTTGAAAAATACGGGCCGCGCAAAGCGGGAATATTGGCTGCCGTTTTTTTTGGAGCAGGAATAACAGGCTCAGGGCTTGCCATCCAAATGGAATCATTAATGCTATTATATATCTTTTATGGGGTGCTTGGAGGCATAGGACTTGGTGTGGGCTATATCGCTCCGGTTTCAACTCTTGTAAAGTGGTTCCCTGACCGCCGAGGACTTGCGACAGGGCTTGCCATCATGGGATTCGGATTTGCTGCCCTTATCAGCAGCCCGATCATGCAGAGCCTCATCAATTCTGTGGGGATTGCGAGTACCTTCTATATCCTTGGAATCTCTTACTTTATCATTATGATCGCTGCCTCTCTCTATCTGGCACCGCCCAAGGAAGGCTGGGTGCCGAAAGGCTTTGAAGGAAAAGGGGATCGAAAAGGAAAGGGAAGGGAAGATTTATCGCAGCTCACAGCCAATGAGGCAGTGAAAACGAAAAGATTCTACTTTCTTTGGATCATGCTTTTCATCAATGTCACCTGCGGCATAGCCATTATCTCTGCTGCGTCTCCTCTCGCGCAGGAAAGCATCGGCCTTACCGCCGCCGCGGCAGCTGCTCTTGTCGGTGTGCTTGGCGCGTTTAATGGATTCGGAAGGATCGGGTGGGCATCGATCTCTGACTATATCGGCAGGCCCAATACCTATACGCTCTTTTTTCTGATCCAGATCATTGCATTTCCGCTTGTCACCATGGTTGATAATCCGCTGCTGTTTCAGATTATCCTTGCCATCATCTACACATGCTATGGCGGAGGCTTTGCCTCCATACCGGCTTACATCGGGGATCTGTTTGGGACAAAACAGCTTGGTGCCATCCACGGATATATTTTAACAGCGTGGGCTGCTGCCGGCCTGGCCGGACCGATGTTTGCTTCATGGGTAAGGGAAACGACAGGGAGCTATTCTCAGAGCCTCTATGTTTTCACAGGACTCTTCGCCGTTGCGCTTGCCGTTTCATTATTGATCCGCCTTGATATTAAAAGGCTCAGAGAAAAGAAAGCAAATAAAAAGTCAGTAGCCGTCTAGTTATTAAAAAGGCGTTTTGGATCCAGGTTAGCCGCCATAACAGCTGATTGCTGTGCAGGGCGGCTATTTGGCGTGTGCCGGCGATAGAAACAGCAGGCTTTTCCACGAGGCATATAAAATCCTTTGAAGGCAGATTCGTTTGGAGTTAAACGTTTTTAAACCAACTAAAAAAGCCGATGTTTTCTATTCATCGGCTTAAAATAGCAGGGGAGCTGGCCTTTAATAATGCCGCGCCAATTCCCCGGAGAGATTTCTGAATCTGAAGATATCCTTTCTGAACAGTCAGCCGGCTGATCATTTGACAGCAAAACTGCCGGCAAAGAAGACTAACCGCCTGGTTCAGACTCTTATCCCATTGATATAAGTTTCCTCCACAGAGGAACGCAAATCAAATGGATCCCCGCTCCAGATGACAAAGTCGGCGTCCTTTCCAGGTTCGAGCGATCCGACACGGTCTTCGACTCCGAGATGCCTTGCCGCATTAATCGTAATCGCTTCTAGTGCCTGCTCTTCACTCAGGCCGTTTTTGACCGCCAGAATCGCACTGGTCATCAGGTGTTCGATTCCGACGACAGGGTGGTCAGTGGTAAGGGAAAATGCTATCCCCTCTTTTGCAAGGGCAGGAAGTGTATGCCAGCCTTTATCTGCAAGCTCCACTTTGGATCGGGAAGACATAGTCGGACCGACAGAAACCCGGACTTCATGCTTGGCAATGAATGGGGCAATCAGATGGCCTTCTGTACAATGCTCGATGGTCAGATCAAAGCCGAACTCCCTTTTAAGCCTTAAGATCGTAATTATGTCATCGGCCCGGTGCGCGTGGACGCGAAGAGGGATTTCTTTATTCAGCACCTTAGCAATGTTCTCAAGTTCGAGCTTGCGGTCTGCTTTTCCGGCTTTGCGGTTTTCAATGTAGCTTTGTGCTTCAATAAATTTTTCGCGGAGAATCGCGGCCACCCCCATCCGGGTAGTCGGCATGATGCCTTTCCCGCCATGGAATCTTTTCGGATTTTCTCCGGTTGCCGCTTTCAGGCCGGAAGGGTTCCTGATGACCATTTCATCAATGATTTGCCCGGCTGTTTTCAGGACAATCATCTCTCCGCCGATGACATTGGCGCTTCCAGGCATCACCTGGACAGTCGTTATCCCAAAGCGCCTTGCATCCTCAAAACCTTTCTCCATCGGGTTGATTCCGTCAAGGGCCCTCACCTGGGCAGTGGCAGCTGCGCTAGTTTCATTAAAATCCTGTCCTTCTTTTCCGACACCCTCTTCATGCACACCCAGATGAGTATGTACGTCAATCAAACCTGGCGTGACAATTTTGCCTGCTGCGTCGATGACTGTATATTCTTCCCCGATTTCATGATTTTCTCCTATTCTTTGAATTTTCCCGTCCTGAATAAGAAGATTGGCATTCTCATATTTTTTCCCTGTACCATCAAAAATTTTCGCATTTGTAATCGCTAACATGATTTTTTCGCTCCTTTTTTAATAAAAAATGTTGATTTCTGAAAATTCTTTTTCTATAATTACCCTTAATTCCTTTTTTCGATAATAAAGTATTTTTAAAATATTGTAAACAGTACCTGTTTTGATTTGGTATTCCCGTTTTTGTTACTTGCTTTATAAATTTATACCGAAAGGAGGTAATTTATGAAATACGAAATTGATGAACTGGACAGGGGTATTATCAAGCTGCTCTCCAAAGACGGAAGAATGTCATTTACGGAGATTGCCGGCAAGATGAATGTGACTGAAAAAACAGTCAGGCTGCGCTACAAGAATCTGATAGACAATCATATCCTTGAAGTGGTCGGAGTTGTAAACCCAATTGCCCTTGGCTTAAAGGCAGGCGCAATCATACAGCTGAAAGTCCGGGCGCAGAGCATACATAAAGTGATTGATGAACTGAAAACCTTCCGGGAAATCAGGTATGTTACCCTGACCTCCGGCCAATATTCGCTTCTTGTCCAAATTGCGGTGCCGAGCCAGGATGAGATAACCGATCTGCTGCTAAGGCTGAACGGGCTGGAGGATATCACAGAAGTAAACAGCATTGTCCAGCTTGAAGTGTTTAAAAATACCTTTGAATTCATTTAAAAGCCAAATAGATTAGGAGAGATATTATGCTGGAGATATTAAAAAAATTAACGTCCCTTTCCGGTCCATGCGGGTACGAGCATTCAGTGTCCTATTTTTTAAAAGAATACCTTGAAGATAAAACAGATTCCGTCACCATCGATCCGATCGGCAATGTGATCGCCAGGAAAAAAGGGGATAAGCCGGGTCCGGCAGTTCTGCTGACGGCCCATATCGATGAAGTTGGATTCATCATCAAAAAAATAGAACAGAACGGCCTTCTCCGCTTCGAGAAGCTTGGCGGAAATGATGACCGCATCATGCTGGCCCAGCCTGTCAGGGTGATGGGCAGCAAAGGGGAAGTCAGCGGTGTGATCGGCACGATTTCCGCACACTATGCGAAATTTGACGACCCGGGAAAGGTTCGGAAGCATACGCAAATGTATATTGATATCGGTGCTTCATCTATTGAAGAAGCAGCTGAAATGGGCGTCGGGATCGGCACGCCGGTAACCTGGGGAACGGAATTCCAGGTATTCGGGCCGGAAAAGAAGCAGCGTGTCCGCTCCAAGGCACTGGATGACAGGGCAGGCTGCGCAGTATTGCTTGAATCTCTGGAAGAGGTCAAGGATGGTTCCTTTGCCGGAGAGCTTATTTTCCTTTTTGCAGTCCAGGAGGAAGTCGGGCTAAGGGGGGCAAAGACAGCTTCCGAGCATCTGCAGGCTGATGCGGCTATTGCCGTCGATACGACTGCAGTCAGCGATACGCCGGAGGAAACAATGGACGGAAGCCTCGGACTTGGAAGAGGCACTGGCATTAAAGTCATGGATTTCAGCCTGATTGTACATAAGACGGTGAAGGACCTGTTAGTAAAACTGGCGGAAGAAAACAAGATTCCGTACCAGCTTGAAGTATTTCCTGGCATTGGCACTGACGGAGGAGCCGTCAATTATGCCAATAAAGGGATCCCGACTGGCGTCCTTTCCATTCCATCCCGCTATGCACATTCACCTGTTGAGGTTGCCGATATCGGCGATCTGGCTGCAACCAAAGACCTTGTCACAGCCTTTATCAGGAATTTGACTGAAGACCAGACCTTCCCTTTTTAAAAGGGGAGGCTGAATTACCCAAAACACACTCCGAAAAGACTGAAAAATTAAAATAATGAATAGTTATTCATTTGGGAGGATATTTAATGAAAATTTTTATTTCAGCAGACATGGAAGGCATTTCAGGAGTAGCGACAAACCAGCAGCTAAAAACGAATTCAGAATACCAGCGGTTCAGGAAGCTGATGACAGCCGATGTGAATGCAGCAATCGAAGGAGCTTTCAATGGAGGGGCAGAGGAAGTGGTCGTGGCAGACGGCCATGGCAATATGTCAAATATCATCATTGAAGAAATGGATCCGCGTGCCCGCCTCGTATCAGGGAACAACCGGGTCATGTGCCAGCTTGAAGGTCTGGATGAAACGTTCAGCGGGATCATGTTCGTCGGCCATCATGGCAGGGAAGGCGGTTCTGATCTGACTGTCATTTCCCATACACTTGCAGGCATTTGTGTGAACGAAATGAAAATCAACGGAAAGATCGTTGGTGAAACAGAAATGAACACAATGGTGGCAGGGGCCTTCGGTGTCCCGGCAATCTTTGTTTCCGGTGATGACGCTTATGTAAAAGAAGTGCAGGAAACACTTCCGCATGTAGAGGGAGCCGTAACGAAAAGGGCGGTTGACAGGTTCGCTGCCGAATTGATCCACCCTGAAAAAGCAAGGGAAGAAATCAGGGCCAAGGCTGAGGCTGCCGTTAAAAAGGCAAAGGACCAGCAGGCTGTCGAGACGGAAGGGCCGGTAACATTTGAAATCGAAATGAAGGGGCCGCAGCAGGCAAAAATGACAACAACCCTCCCGACAGTTGAATTGATAGGGCCAAAGAGAATCAAGTTTACTTGCGATGATATGGTCACTGCCTATAAGCATATGTGGGGCTGCGTCATCATAGCAATGACTGCTACCAATGGAGTTCTGGGCCAGGTGAATGCGTAAAAAGAAAAAGGAGCTCTACTGCTCCTTCAATGCTGTGGAGGTGAGCAAATGTACATAGTCAAACGATTCCTCATCATGCTCTTAACGATTTGGGTAATCGCTACACTGACATTCGTCATAATGAAATTCATACCCGGGGATCCATTTGCTTCAGACGGCGATGTGCTGCCTGAGGAAGTTCTACAGAATATCAGAGCCAAATACAATTTGGATGAACCGCTGCCCGTACAATATGCACTGTTCATGAAAAATCTTGCGGTAGGTGACCTTGGGCCGTCCATCCAGTCGGAAACAAGGAGCGTCAACTCGATCATAGCTGAAGGCGCACCGGCTTCTGCACTGCTTGGGATCCAGTCTATCACGATCGCTTTAATATTCGGCCTTGCGCTCGGGATTATAGCGGCACTGAACCATAATCGTTTCATCGATTATGCGAGCATGATGGTTGCCATCATCGGCATCTCTGTCCCAAGCTTCATCCTGGCGCCGCTCCTGATTAAATATTTTGCGGTGGATTGGAGGCTGCTGCCTGTTGCTTCATGGGGAACATGGGAGCATACAATCCTCCCGTCACTCGCACTGGCTGCGACCCCGCTTGCAGTCATCGCCAGGTTCATGCGTTCAAGCATGCTGGAGGTCATGAACCAGAATTATATTAAGACAGCCAATGCTAAGGGTCTTTCAACGTTCCAGCTTGTACTTAAGCACGGTATCCGGAATGCCATCATGCCGGTCGTTTCCTTTATCGGCCCATTATTTGTTGCGCTGATAACCGGTACCTTTGTTATTGAAAAAATCTTTGCCATACCTGGAATCGGCCGCTATTTCGTTGACAGTATCTTCAACAGGGATTATCCCGTTATCCTGGGGACAACGATTTTCTTCAGCGCCATTCTTGTCATCACCCTGTTTTTAATTGATATTTCCTACAGGCTGATCGACCCACGAATAAAACTATCGAGCGGAGGGGAATAAACATGCAGCCGAAACAATCAGAAGAGCTCCTGTTCAGGCCTGTATCGCCCGATAAAAAGAGCCTTGATGAAATCCAGAGGCCGTCCTTGAGCGTCTGGAAGGAAACGGCACTGAATATTGTAAGAAATAAATTGGCATTGCTTGGCTTCAGCCTCCTTTTGGTGATCATCCTCCTTGCGGCTTTCGGACCATCATTTGTCCCGTACAGCCCTTCTGACCAGGATCTGACTAAAGGCAATCTTGCCCCATCTTCAGAGCATTGGTTCGGGACAGATGATCTGGGGAGGGATATGTGGACGCGTACCTGGTACGGAGCAAGGGTGTCCTTGACTATCGGTTTTGCCGCAGCCATCATCGACCTGATCCTCGGTGTAGCGGTAGGCGGGATCAGCGGCTATATGGCCGGGAGAGGGAAGTTCGGAGACCGGGTGGACAGCCTGCTTATGAGGCTTGTTGAGATTCTTTACGGCATCCCTTATCTGCTCGTCGTCATCCTGCTTATGGTCATCATGGAACCTGGCGTCACAACCATTATCATTGCCCTGTCTGTCACAGGTTGGGTCGGGATGGCCAGGATCATCAGGGGTCAGATCCTTCAGCTGAAGTCACAGGAATATGTCATGGCAGCAGAAAAATTGGGGACCTCCCACGGGAAAATCATCATGCGCCATCTGCTGCCAAATACGATGGGCATCATAATCGTCAATCTGACATTTACAATCCCGCAGGCCATCTTTGCCGAATCTTTTCTCAGCTTCCTTGGATTGGGTGTTCAAGCCCCATTTGCAAGCTGGGGGACGATGGCCAATGATGCATTGGGTGTCATCCTGAGCGGACAATGGTGGAGGCTGTTTTTCCCGGGGCTGATGATTTCCCTGACAATGTTTGCATTCAATGCATTCGGTGACGGACTTCAGGACGCGCTGGATCCAAGAGTACGGAAATAGGAGGCATGACAGATGAGCCATTTGCTGGAAGTGAAAAACCTCGAAGTTAATTTCAAGACATACGGAGGAGAGGTAAAGGCAGTCCGGGACGTTTCCTTTCATATCGATAAAGGCGAGGTACTGGCTATCGTAGGAGAAAGCGGAAGCGGAAAAAGCGTGACTGTCCAGACGATCATGGGGCTGATACCCACTCCTCCCGGAAAAGTAAAGAATGGGCAAGTACTTTTTCAGGATAAGGATTTGCTGAAAATCTCCAAAAGGGAAATGCAAAAAATCAAAGGCTCGAAGATCAGCATGGTCTTCCAGGATCCAATGACTTCCTTAAATCCGACAATGAAAATAGGCAAGCAGATAGAAGAAGGTCTTCTCATCCATCAAAAGCTGGGAAAAACAGAAGCTAAGGAAAAGGCAATCGAGATGATCAAACTCGTCGGCATCCCAAATCCTGAAGAGCGGTACAGCCAGTATCCACACGAATTCAGCGGGGGGATGAGGCAGCGTGCCATGATTGCGATTGCCCTTGCCTGCAATCCGGAGCTTCTGATCGCAGATGAGCCTACCACTGCACTTGATGTAACGATCCAGGCCCAGGTGCTGGATCTGATGAAGGATCTGCAGAAAAAAACAAATACTTCTATTATATTAATCACGCATGATTTGGGAGTGGTCGCTGAAACGGCCCAGCGTGTGATTGTCATGTATGCAGGGATGATGATCGAGAGCGGGACTGTCGCTGAAATTTTCGAGAATCCTAAGCATCCCTACACCTGGGGACTTCTTGAGTCGATTCCCGATACAGACTCTCCTGATAAGAAAAGGCTCGTGCCGATTGAAGGCTCCCCTCCGGATTTATTTTCGCCTCCAAAGGGATGTCCTTTTGCACCAAGATGCAAATATGCAATGGAAATCTGCCTGCAGCAAATGCCGCCAGCATTTGGAGAGGAAAATGGGCATCAGGCCAAATGCTGGCTGAATGACCCAAGGGCCCCTAAGGCCGAAGACTTCGTTGCAGCAGGGAGGGAATGAAAATGGCTGAAACACTTTTAGAAATAGAAGCTATGAAAAAATATTTCAAAATTAAAAAAGACCAGACGGTAAAGTCAGTCGATGATATCACGATTTCCATAAAAAAAGGCGAAACCTTCGGCCTTGTCGGTGAAAGCGGAAGCGGAAAATCAACGCTCGGCAAAACCATCGTCGGACTTCAGAAGCCAACAGAAGGAAAAATCATTTATAACGGCAGGGACGTAGAGTCGCTTGATAAAAAGGAGATGCAGGAGGTCAACAGGGAAATGCAGATCATTTTCCAGGATCCCCACGCATCCCTTAATCCAAGGATGAGGGTCGGCGATATTATCGCGGAAGGCATGGATGCACACAAACTGGCCAGAGGAAAGGAGCGCCAGGAAAGGATTTATGACCTCCTTGAAAGGGTGGGCCTGCGCCCCGAGCATGCCAAACGCTATCCGCATGAATTCAGCGGCGGGCAGCGCCAGCGCATCGGCATTGCCAGGGCTCTTGCTGTCGATCCGAAATTCATTGTTGCCGATGAACCGATTTCTGCGCTCGATGTCAGCATCCAGGCACAAGTCATCAATCTTCTGGAGGATCTGAAGGAAGAGCAGGGGCTCACCTATTTATTCATCGCCCATGACCTGGGGATGGTCAAGCATATCAGCGACCGGATTGGTGTCATGTACCTTGGCAGGATGATGGAGCTGGCCGAAAGCAGAGAGCTTTTTGCCGAGCCGCTCCATCCTTACACACAGGCGCTTCTTTCAGCAATCCCGGTGGCTAATCCGACCGCAGCCAAGCGGGAGCGCATCACACTTCAGGGAGATCCTCCGAGCCCGGTGAATCCGCCAAGCGGCTGCCGTTTCAGGACACGCTGTCCGCATGCAATGGACATCTGTGTGAAAAAAGTGCCGGAATGGAAGGAAGCAAGGCCTGGCCACTGGACAGCCTGCCACTTGTACAACGATTGATCTTCACTTCTCTGCAGGAAATGAGAGAGGATAAGATAAATATAATGGATGAGAGGGGAATGGGAATATGAAGAAATGGTTATCAGGAATTGCCGCAGCTCTTTTTGTCTCTTCAGCTTTAGCTGGCTGCAGCGGTGATGAAGGAGCTTCCGGCAGCGGAAGCGGGGAAGATGTTAAACAGGAAATCGTACTTAATGCGATGAGCGAGCCGCCGGATTTGGATCCTGCACTTGCAACAGATACAACATCAGGCTGGATCATGGACCATATTTTTGAAGGCCTTTATACAAAAGATAAGGACGGAAAGCCGGTATTAGGCACAGCGAAGGATGTACAGGTATCTGACGATGGGAAAACCTATACTTTCACACTCCGTGATGATGCAAAATGGTCAGACGGGACACCAGTGACGGCCGGTGATTTTGAATACGCCTGGAAGCGCGTCCTGAATCCGGACACAGGAAGTTCATTTGCATTCTACCTTTACTATCTTAAAGGTGCCGAGGAATATAACAAAGGAAACGGGAGTGCAGAAGAAGTCGGCGTCACAGCCAAGGACGACCAAACACTTGTCGTTGAGCTGAATGCACCGCTTGGATATTTTAACGAATTGCTGACAATGTGGACATTCTATCCTGTTAAACAGGAGCTTGCTGAAGAGAATAAAAATTGGGCTGCCGATGCAGAAGGCTATGTGAGCAACGGACCGTTCAAGTTCACTTCTTGGAAGCATGACAGTGAAGCAGTTGCAGAAAAGAATGAAAACTATTGGGATAGCGAGGCAGTAAGCCTTGAGAAAATCACTTGGAAAATGGTCAATGATGCAACCACCTACTATCAGATGTATAAAACAGGTGAACTTGATCTGATCCAGACACTTCCGACAGATGCCCTTGCCCAGGAAAAAGAAAACAAGGAATATCAGGAAGTCCCTTATTTCGGAACATATATGTATATGTTCAATGTTGAAAAAGAGCCATTTACCAATGCTAAAGTCCGCCGTGCCTTTGCTATGGCCATCAACCGTGAAGCTATCTCAGAGAACATTACAAAAGCAGGCGAGACTCCGGCCTTTGCTTTCGTGCCGCCAGGGGTTGAAACACCTGACGGAGACTTCCGTGAAACCGGCGGAGCTTATTTTGAGGAAAATGCAGATGAGGCGAAAAAGCTTCTGGAAGAAGGGATGAAAGAAGAAGGCTGGACAACCCTTCCAGAAGTAACCCTTCTATATAACACAGCCGAAAACCACAAGAAAATCGGTGAAGCTGTACAGGAAATGGTCAAAAAGAATCTGGGCGTTAACATCAAGCTGGCCAACCAGGAATGGAAGACTTACCTTGATACAACAAAGCAGCATAATTTCCAAATGGCACGCATGGGCTGGATCGGTGTCCTTCTCGATCCTGTTGTAATCCTCGATTATTATCTGGGAGACAGCCCTAACAACCGTACACAATGGGTCAACGAAGAATACGATTCACTGATTGCCCAGGCAAAAGTGGAACAGGATGAAGCCAAGCGCTATCAGCTTCTGCATGATGCTGAAAAAATCCTGATGGAAGAAATGCCGTTCATGCCGGTATATCATTACACAAATACGTACCTGACATCACCTAAATTCGAAGGAGTCGTATATCCGTTCAACCGTTATCCGGCTCTCAAGTGGACAAAGAAAGTTTCAGAATAATAGGAAGGCGGAGGCTGCCAGCTTCCGCCGTTCCTGCTATAATGTTAGAAAAACAGTCTGGGGGGACATCTTATGAAATGGAAAATAACAGGTTTTCTGCTGATCACCTGCATTTGGCTAAGTATACGGGTAATGGGAATCCTGCCCCTGCTGGACTGGATCAATCTATCATTCATCGCAGGTATAGCGGGGCTTTCTGCAGCCGTCATCATCACCATCTTTAAAACTGGATTTCTATCACTGTTCTTCAGCGGATTCCGCACTATCGGGACTAGCCTGTTTCCCCGTTCCAATGCCATGGAACGGACTGACAGCATGGTAAGCAGCGACTATAAATGGCAGGAATTCAAAGCCGGGGCCACATCAGTACTGCTGTCTTCCTTCCTGATCGCCGGAATCAGCTCGATGGCTGTATCGCTTATTGGACTGTGCTTTTATTAGGAAATAGTAGAAGGAGGCTCCTGCAGGGGCCTTCTTTTCTTATTTTTTCAGATGGATATATGTATAATAAAGGATGGAAAAAGGAAGGAAGAGTATTATGGCCATAACTTTAACGATGCTGCTGATGGGCATGCTCCTGGGATTTATCGGGGCAGGCGGGGCCGGCTTTATCATTGCAATCCTGACGCTGGTGTTCGATGTGCCGATCCATATTGCTTTAGGGACATCACTTACTGCAATGATTTTCACAAGCTTGTCAGGAGCATACAGCCATTACAGAGAAGGGAATATGGCGGTGAAGGCAGGGCTTGTGACAGGTATTGCCGGTGCTTTCGGTGCATACGGAGGCTCGAAGCTCGCTGCAGGGATACCTGTGGAATCACTTCATTGGCTGACGGCAGGCATGCTGTTCCTGTCCTCCATATTGCTCATGGTTAGATTGTACATATCCAGGAATCTCACTGACCAGGAAGTCCGGAGAGACAAGCTGTCCTTCCAGCTGGCGGGAAAAGCTATCATCCTTGGTCTGATAACCGGCTTATTATCGGGAACATTTGGGATTGGATCCACACCGTTCATTCAGCTTGGTTTACTGATCATGCTCGGCCTTACAATCAGACAGTCGATAGGCACAACTATGCTTGTTATACTGCCTATTGCGGCAGGAGGAGGCCTAGGGTATCAGTCCGAAGGCTATCTCGACTATCTGCTTCTTCTGCAAGTGCTTCTCGGCACCATGACAGGCGCTTATATCGGTGCAAAATTCACAGCCTATGCTCCCAAAAACGTACTGAAGGCCTCAATGATATTAACACCGGCCGCCGCCGGGCTGCTGCTGCTTTTTCCGCAGTAGCGGCCTGGTGTTTTTTATTGCTTTTTTTTTAGGTGGGGCTGTAATAAAATGGTAGGGAAAGGAGGAGGACATAATTGAGAAAAAAGCGTGTGGAATCAACTGAATTGAGGATTTTGAAATCTCTTGGCGCCAGGGTCCAGCTTGCTGCCCCGGACGCAAAACAGCTCGATATATTGCTGAAGGGCTGGAAGGGAGAAGAGGAGTTTGACCAGTGGGTTAATACCATTGATGGGCATATTTTAAATGATCTCTTGCTTTCCCATCAAGGTACGATTTTTCAAGTTGACTCTTTAATTTTTTCCGGTACAGCGCTTTACCTGTTTGAAATTAAAAACTACCAGTGCGACTTTTATATTCAGGTGATGCCTGGTACACTTTTTCCGGTAAAGAAATCAAGAATCCGGTACTTCAGCTGAGGCGCACAGAAAACCTTATGAGACAGCTTTTGAAGGAACATGGATTTGAGGTTAGAATGGAAGCTAATTTAATCTTTGTAAATCCGGAATTCAGCCTCTTCCAGGCCCCAAAGAATCTCCCCATCATCCTCCCCGGCCAAATGAACCGCTTCCGTGAAAAACTCCTGAACCAGACCTCTCCTATAAAACATTCACACTCTAATTTAGCCAAGAAGCTTGTATCCCTTCATATGGAGGAAGACCCTTTTCCGAGAAACTATGAATACCCCTATGAACAATTAGAAAAAGGTTTGGTTTGCCCGCAATGCAAGGAGTTTTATCATACTGTTAAACATTCATTAGTGGTCTGTGAACTTTGCGGTGGGAGGGAAACTCTTGAAGATGCAGTGGTAGGGGCTGTGGAGGAAATTAGGATGCTTTTTCCTCGGAGGACAATCACCACTCCTTTGCTTATTGATTGGTGCAGGATTATTAAGGATAGAAGAACAATCCAACAGATACTCAAAAAGAATTTTGCAATTGAAAGGCGCGGGAGAGCTACCCATTATTTATGAATTATATTTCGTTTTAGAAAAGAGATTAATCAATTTTTTACTGGCATGAAGAGGTGAGAGTCATGTATAGAAAGAGGACTAATCAATGCATGACTGGTAAGAGAAGAGATGAGTCATGTATAGAAAGAGGACTAATCGATGCATGACAGGCAAGGGAAGAGATGAGTCATGCATAGAAAGAGGACTAATCAATGCATGACTGGTAAGAGAAGAGATGAGTCATGTATAGAAAGAGGACTAATCGATGCATGACAGGCAAGAGAAGAGATGGTTCATGTATAGAAAGAGGACTAATCGATGCATGATACGCAAGAAGAAGTGGGAGTCATGCATAGAAAGAGGACTAATCGATGCAAGACAGGCCAGAAAAGGTGAGAGTCATGCATAGAAAGAGGACTAATCAATGCATGACTGGTAAGAGAAGAGATGAGTCATGTATAGAAAGAGGACTAATCAATGCATAACTGGTAAGAGAAGAGATGAGTCATGTATAGAAAGAGGACTAATCAATGCATGACTGGTAAGAGAAGAGATGAGTCATGTATAGAAAGAGGACTAATCAATGCATGACTGGTAAGAGAAGAGATGAGTCATGCATAGAAAGAGGACTAATCGATGCATGACAGGCAAGGGAAGAGTTGAGTCATGTATAGAAAGAGGACTAATCAATGCATGACTGGTAAGAGAAGAGATGAGTCATGCATAGAAAGAGGACTAATCGATGCATGACAGGCCAGAAAAGGTGAGAGTCATGCATAGAAAGAGGACTAATCAATACATGACTGACAAGAAAAGAGATATAGAAAGGAGTCTAATCTACCCATGCAGGCAAGAAAAAGAGTGAGTCATCCAAACAACCGTTAAATTGCTCAAAGGCTCGTAATACACAACGCTCCAACCCGGCCCCAAACTAAAACATTTTTTCACCCGCCCCCTCCGTCCATCTAAAAAAAGAATACAACCCAACCAGGCTCATATATATAATAGTAAAAACAAGCTCAAACTCCACCAGTGTTGAAATTATATTTCATAAAAGAAAATATGTTATTGAACTAATATTTCAAACCCTCTATAATGAAATTAGAACTAGTTCATCAGTGACAGGAGGGCCTTAGGAATGAAAGAGAACTTAACCTCGTTAACAACGGAAACCCGCAATGAGCGGACAATGAAGATTGATACGGCTTCACCTTTGGAAATCATAACGATGATGAATGAGGAAGACAAGAAGGTGGCATTAGCAGTTGAGCAGGTTCTCCCGGATGTAGAGATAGCAGTCGGGTTTGTATTCGAATCCCTGAAAAAGGGAGGCAGGCTCATCTATATAGGGGCTGGTACAAGCGGCAGGCTCGGTGTTTTGGATGCGGTTGAATGCCCGCCTACTTTCAGTACGGATCCGGAATCTGTGCAGGGAATCATGGCCGGGGGCAGGGATGCTTTTGTCAAGGCCGTTGAAGGGGCAGAAGATAAGCCGGAATGGGGCGAACGGGATCTGAAGGAGATTGGCCTGACACAAGATGATACTGTAATCGGCATTGCGGCGAGCGGGCGCACCCCTTATGTGGCAGGAGCGCTTAAGTATGCGAGGAGCATCGGAGCCAGGACGGTAGCACTTTCATGCAACACCGGCGCCATCATCAGCAAAGAAGCTGACCACAGCATTGAAGTGATTGTCGGCCCTGAGGCGCTGACAGGCTCAACAAGGCTGAAGGCGGCAACTGCCCATAAAATGATTCTGAACATGATTTCAACTGCCAGCATGATTCTGTTCGGCAAGGTTTATGAAAACTTAATGGTGGATGTGCATGTCAGCAATCATAAGCTTAAGGAGCGTGCAATCGGCATCATCAGCAAGATAACCGGTGCTGATTATGAACTGGCCAAAAAGGCTCTTGAAGACAGCGGGCTTCAAGCTAAATCTGCAATCGTTATGATCAAAACAGGAAAAAGCAAAGATGAAGCAGAGGAGCTGCTCAATCAGGCTGGCGGATATGTGCGTATGGCAGTGGAGAAGGCCGGCAATTAAACCTATCAGGGGAAGGCGCCATGTTACGGGCCTGCCCTCTGCATATCCTTTTTTGGGGGTGGTCATCAAAAAACAGCTGACAGGGGTTTTTCATAATATAGGCTTGGACTGATACTTTATCCTATTATTCTCTTAAGCTATTTTTTATGTCTTGGATGAAAACGATTGCAATAGTTTGAAAATTTTTACTGACATCAATGTTAGAAATGGGGGAAATTCAAATGGCTGGCGAAAATACAATTCTTGCCGAGAAAATACTCGAAAAGCTGGGCGGAGCTTCCAATATCGGATCCTATACGCATTGCATGACCCGTCTTAGAGTAACGCCGCTAGATGAGTCATTGGTAGACAAAGCAGGACTGAAAAAAACAGATGGAGTCCTGGGACTTGTAGAAGAAGAAACACTGCAGATTATTCTTGGGCCTGGCAAGGTCAATAAGGTTACAGAAGAGTTTGGCAAACTGCTTGAAGCGTCGGGTGAGCTCAATCTGAATGACCGGGCGGCAAGCAAAAAGTCAGAAATCAATAAGAAAAATGCGACTCCTTTTAAACTGTTCCTTCGCAAGATTGCGAGCATCTTTATCCCGCTCATTCCGGCACTTGTTGCTTCCGGTTTGATCACAGGTATTTCGAAGGCTGTCATTCAGGCAGGCTGGCTTGATGGTGAATCACAGCTTGCCATGATTCTGACTGTAATTGGCGGAGGACTGTTCGCTTATCTCGGCATCCTGGTCGGTATCAATGCGGCGAAAGAGTTTGGGGGTTCGCCTGCACTGGGCGGACTTGCAGGGATATTGATTATCAATCCTTCAGTCGCCGGCATCACGCTTTTTGGTGAAGCGCTTGTTCCTGGCCGCGGCGGCTTGATAGGAGTACTCCTTGCTGCCATCTTTATTGCGCTGGTCGAGCAGCGGGTCAGAAAATTTGTACCACAGTCACTGGATATTATCATTACGCCAACAGTTTCGCTGCTGATTACAGGGATTGTCACCTATGTGGTATTCATGCCTGTTGGGGGCTTTATCTCTGAAGGAATAACAAAGGGCTTGCTTTCTGTTCTTGATATCGGCGGCGTCGTTGCCGGATTTGTCCTTGGGGCAACCTTCCTGCCGCTTGTCGTAACCGGGCTTCATCAGGGTCTTACTCCTGTCCACCTGGAACTGATCAATTCAATCGGCGATGATCCATTATTGCCAATCCTTGCAATGGGCGGCGCCGGCCAGGTTGGTGCAGCATTTGCCATCTATTTCAAAACCAAGAAGAAGCGCCTCAAAAGGGCAATCGGCGGGGCTCTGCCTTCCGGAATGCTTGGTATCGGCGAACCGCTGATCTTTGGTGTAACGCTACCTCTTGGAAGACCTTTCATTACGGCTTGTCTTGGAGCAGGTGTAGGCGGCGCATTCCAGGCGCATTTCGATATTGCCACTGTTGCAATCGGAGTATCCGGCCTGCCGCTTGCCTTCATTGTTAATGTAGGTGAAATTCTTCTGTACCTTGTGGGACTTGTCATTGCCTATGCAGCAGGATTTGCCTTCACCTATCTGTTCGGATTCAAAGATGAAATGGCTGGTGAGTTTGATTGATCGGCATTTCCTTCTATCTGAACGATCCTTCTGCTGAAGAGCGGATCAGGGATGCAGGAAGCAAAGGGGTGAAGCGGGGCTTCACCTCGCTTCATATCCCTGAAGAAAAAGGGGAGCTGGCGGCAGCGGCCAAGAGGCTGCTTTCTGCTGCAAAGGAAAGCGGCATTGATGTTTATGCGGATGTTTCCATGCATACACCTGGCCATCTGGGAGTTGCAGACCTTTTTGCTTTAAAAGAACTTGGGGTAGCCGGCCTTAGGCTGGATGACTTTTTCGACCATCATCAGATTATCTCCCTTGCAAAGGAATACAAAATAGCTGTGAACTCCAGTATCCTTTTCGAGGAAGATATTAAAAACCTTCTCAATCTCGGGCTTAAACCTGATAGGCTGATTGGATGGCATAATTTTTACCCGAGAAGGGAAACCGGGCTGGCTGAATCTTTTTTCTATGATCAGAATATGCTTTTTAAAAGCCTGGGAATTCCGCTTGCTGCCTATATTCCATCCCGGGGTGAAAAAAGGGGACCGCTATTCGAAGGCCTGCCGACGCTTGAAAAGCATCGCCATGCTGAACCCTTTGCTGCTTATGTGGAGCTGAAGGCTGTGGGAATTGATGATATTTATATCGGCGATCCGGATATTGGTGCAGGGCTGCTGGAGGATCTTCTGGCTTACGAAGAAGACTCTGTCATGCCGCTGAGAGCTGAGAATTGTGCAATACTTGAGGGAACTTATGCTACTCGGCCTGATCAGGCAAGGGATGCAGTCAGGTTCATGAATACCCGGACAACTGACCCTGTGCCCCCATTGAACTGCGGTAAACGCGATGCAGGAACGATTACTGTGGATAATGAGCATTACGGCCGTTACAAAGGTGAAGTGCAAGTAACACTGTCTGATCTTCCGGCAGATGAAAGAGTAAATATAGCCGGCAGGATAAAAGAAGAAGACCGCCCGCTCCTCTCATTCATAAAGCCGGGGCAAAAAATTCGTATTATCCATATTTAAAGGGCAAGCACACTCATAACAGAGTGTGCTTTTTTGTGATTTATGCTGACGAGCCCGCAGGACGGGGGGAATGCAGACGCTGCCACAGGACGCAGCGTTTTTAGTTAATTGAACAAGCCGCTTCCGCATTTCATTCAAGCATTTCTTTTGAAAAATCTCTCCCGGTAGAATATGATATCCTTAATCCCTTTTGAATCCTTAATGTAACTTTTTTTGTTACAGTTCAAGAATTCGGAAGATATTTCATTGATTTTTAACCAATACTAAAATTTGTGTAAAAAAGAAGGAGGAGCTTTCTATGATTATCATTCATGCCCATATTACGGTGGATCCGGCAAAGCGTGATGTTTTCCTGGAGAAAACCAAAGAAGTGATCAAAGGGTCACAGGCTGAGGAAGGAAATATCAGTTATGATTTATTTGAGAGTGCCGGTAATGAAAATTCATTTGTGATGCTGGAGAAATGGAAGGACAAGGAAGCTGTAAGGCTGCACGGCGAAACTGCCCACTTCCAGAACTATATGAAGGAAATGAAAGAAGTATTGTCAGCACCGCTCAAGGCCGAACGCTTTGAAGCAGAAGAACTCTAAAACACACCAAGGGAGGACATCAGGTTTATGAAAGAACAATACAAACAATTTTTTGAGTCATTTACTTTTAAAAGTGGAATTGAAGTTAAAAACAGACTGGTCATGGCACCAATGACAAATTTCTCTTCCAATGAAGATGATACTGTTTCTGATGCTGAGGCTGCCTATTATGCCCGCCGGTCAAAAGGTCCTGGCATGGTGATTACGGCTTGTACATATGTGACCGAGAATGGAAAAGGCTTCCCGGGAGAGTTTGCCGGCCATAAAGATGAGTACATCCCAAGCTTGAAGCGCCTTGCAGGAGACATTCAGGCAGAAGGAGCGAAAGCGATCCTGCAGATTTTCCATGGCGGAAGGGAATGCCCTCCTGAGCTCGTTCCGAACGGAGATATTGTAAGCGCCAGTGCAGTTGCAGGCTCAGGCGAAGGAAAAAAGGAACCGCGCGCGCTCAGCGGCGAGGAAGTTGAAAGCATTATTAAAGATTTCGGCGAAGCCGCAAGACGTGCAATTGAAGCAGGGTATGACGGGGTGGAAATCCATGGAGCCAACGGCTATCTGCTGCAGCAATTCTTTTCTCCTCATTCAAACCGCAGGGATGATCAATGGGGAGGCAGCCTGGAAAAGAGGCTTACTTTCCCGCTCGCTGTTGTTGATGAAGTCAAGAAAACGGTTGCGGCACATGCCAAAAAGCCGTTTGCTGTAGGCTACAGATTTTCTCCTGAAGAACCGGAAACACCAGGGATTACGATGGCGGACACTCTTGTCCTGATCGATGAGCTGGCAAAAAAAGATCTCGACTATCTCCACGTTTCACTCCAGGACTTCTGGTCAGCGCCGCGCCGCGGAGTCGAAGATACAAGGTCCAGAATTGAAATCATCCAGGAAAGAGTCGGCAGCCTTGTCCCTGTTATCGGCGTTGGTTCTCTTTATACGCCGGAAGAAGTAGAAAAAGCGTTTGGAACAGGCGTCCCTCTTATTGCGCTGGGCCGTGAGCTGATCATTGATCCGGAGTGGGTGCAAAAAGTCGAAGAGGGCAGGGAAGACGAAATCAAAACCAAAATTGATAAGGATGCCCAGGGGGAGCTGACTGTTCCAGATCCGCTCTGGCAGGCTATCATTAATACCCCTGGCTGGTTCCCGGGCGTATAACACTTAAAAGGAGATCGGAAAAATGAAAGTCAAAATCAACCGCAATGCGGCTAAAGTGCTGAAAAAGATGCTGGAAACAGCAGAAGAAGGCCAGTATATCCGCGTTTTCGTGACAGAGCATCACGGAAACCACGCCCATTATGACATTAAGCTCGATACACCTGCAGAGCATGATGAAATTGTATCAACCGACAAGGATATCGACATCCTGCTCGATGCACGGGAAGATTTCCTGGATGGTGTATGGATCCAGTACTTCTTTGTTCCAAAAGAGGAATTTGTCATCTACAATCCTTTAAAAGAAAAGCATCATCATTAAAGAGAAAGCATGATTGCTGCGGCTGCAGCATCATGCTTTTTTTAGAAATTTCCAGTTTTCATTCGAATTTTTAAAAATTAATAACTTTAATGCTTTTCTTGAGCAGAGAAGTACAGATTCTTGTATAATAGAAACTGGTTTTTACGAAATCCGAAATATCTTGAATGGAAGCTGATGAAATGTCCTTTATAGCAATCTTAATTCCCATTTTTCTTATCTTTGGCCTTGGCTATGCCGGCCAGAAAATCTTCAGGCTGGAAACGAAGTCTCTGTCCATCGTGGCCATATACTTAATGACTCCCTTTCTTGCCTTCAGGACTTTCTACGAAACAGAGTTCAATCTTGATTATGCAGTAATGGCCATTTACACATTGGGACTGGCCTTGGCAATCATTGCGCTCGTGTATGCTGCAGCTTATTTTGCAGGATACAGCAGAAAGCGCACATGCGGCATCATTTTATCATCAGCTTTCATGAATAACGGCAATTATGGAACCCCGCTTGTCCTGTTTGCGTTTGGACAGGAAGGAATACAATATGCGGTTGTGCTGATGGTCATCCAGCAGCTGCTGATGTGCACCCTGGGGGTATATTATGCAGCTAAAGGATCTATTGAAAATGCCAGCTTTAAAACGGCCCTGAAAGAGGTCGTAAGGGTGCCGATTGTTTACGGCGCCTTGCTCGGAGCGGCATTGCAGTTTATGAACATTCATGTCAGCGGGACTCTGATGGAAGCAGTCCGGATGGTAGGAGATGCGGCCATACCAACGGTCATGATCATCCTTGGCATCACGCTCGCCAATATATCAGTAAAAAACCTGGAAATAGGCCCGCTCTCTGTCTCCCTTACCTTGAGAATGGTTGTATCTCCTTTGATCGCGCTGGCTTTTACATTTTTCCTGCCTGCGGATACTCTTCTGAAGCAGATCATGATTGTCATGGCGGCCATGCCTTCTGCTGCTAATACGACCATGTATGCCGTTCAATATGGTACAGATCCGGAGCTTGTTTCAAGCGCGACGCTTGCCAGCACATGCCTGAGCATCATCACCCTGCCGATCATCCTGTACAGTGTGACTTTTATGCAGTAGAAGATTGCCAGATACTGTTTACCTCTGTCGAAAATGTGAGATAATAGATCTATCAGAGTATTCCTTTTTTTCAGCCTTTTGTGGCAAAGGAGTTCTCAGGAGTTCATATTTTACTGACAGGGGAATGAGGGCTGGCATGAAAATCTGGTTTAACCGCTGGTTCACGACGGTGAGCCATTATATCACAATGATTAAGAACAATCCTGACAATAGAAGCTTTACCATATATGGGACCCATCCGGACAAGGATGCACTCTATTTGCAGGTATGCGATTTCAAAGGGATTGAGCCTGATATATCCGGTGAGGAATATATTTTGTTCTGCCTGGACTTCTGTGCCCGGAACGAGATTGATATTTTTATTCCCCGCAAGGAAAATGTCCTGATTTCACGGAATCTTGCCCGTTTTGAAGCAATAGGCGTCAAGGTGCTTGTCTGCCCGGACCCGATGCTGATGTCCTTCATGGACAATAAGGCGGCCATCTACCGGTCAATTGAGGAAAAGACAGCAGCCGGCAAGCAGCTGGTAAGCATCCCTGACTACGAAGTCGTCAATACAGCTGCAGGCTTCAAGGAAGCCTATCATAAGCTTAAGGCTGCAGGCCATAAAGTCTGCTTCAAGCCTGTAATTGGAGAAGGGGCATATGGATTCAGAGTGGTAAAGGATCGTGAAGATTCAATAGCGGAGCTGTTCGGGCAAGGGGTTGGACACCGGATTTCCTTTGCGAATGCCTGCGGAATTTTATCGCAGCAAGAAAGCTTTCCAGACCTGATGGTGCTCGAATATCTGGATGGCCCTGAATACAGTATCGACTGCCTGGCTGACGGCGGCAGGCTGTACACCAGCATTCCAAGGAAAAAAGGCCAAGGACGGGTAAGGGAGCTGGAGGAAAACCTGCTTCTCAGCGGGATAGCCGAAAACCTTCATCGTGAATTCCCGGTTCCATATGTGTTCAATGTTCAAGTCAAATATGGGCAAGGTGTGCCAAAGCTGCTGGAAATCAACCCGAGAATGAGCGGGGGGCTTCATATCAGCTGTCTGTCCGGCATTAATTTCCCTTATCTTGCCATTAAACTCCTCTTAAATGAAAAGATTGATCCTGCTCCCCCGAATTTCGGGATAAGGGCAAGCTATCTTGAAAAAGAGGTTATCTTAAGCTGAAAAAGGAGCTGAGATTCTCCTTTTTTATTTTTTTTCTAAATTGAGAAGAATTACTTTACATACCATACCAGGGTATACTACAATACAGTTAAGGGGAGGGAATTTAATGGAAAAGGAATTAAATGAATTGCCGTTAGTCCCTGAGGGTGAAAGCTGCGATCATATGAGCGTGCGTAAGAGCCATCACTCAGAAGTGACAAAGAAAAACCTTGTCACCAGGCTTAACCGGATTGAAGGCCAGATCCGGGGAATCAAAGGCCTGATTGAAAAGGATACGTATTGTGATGATGTTATTACCCAGATTTCAGCCACTCAGTCTGCTTTGAACAGCGTTGCCAAACTTCTGCTCGAGGGGCACCTGAAGAGCTGTGTAGTCGAGAGGATCCAGGAGAACGACCTTGAGGTGGTTGATGAGCTGCTGGTAACTGTGCAAAGACTAATGAAGAAATAAAGGAGAGATTCAGAATGGAAACAATCACATTAGAAGTAAAAGGCATGAGCTGCGGCCATTGCGTAAAAGCTGTAGAAGGAAGCGTAGGGAAGCTTGAAGGCGTATCTGCTGTAAAGGTTGATCTCGAGAATGGCAAAGTCAATGTCGAATATGATTCATCCAAAGTAAATCTGGGCGAAATTAAAGAAACAATCGATGATCAGGGCTATGATGTTGTCTAACAGCAGATAGCCTGCGGGACCGTGCTGAGGCACGTTCTCTTTTTCATCAAAATATACCCCGTATAGGTATAAGGAGATGTTAGCGATGAGCGAGCAAGCAAAAGAAACTCAGTTTGAAATTAGCGGGATGACCTGTTCAGCCTGTGCCGTAAGAATAGAAAAAGGACTAAAAAAGGTTGAAGGCGTGGAAAATGCTTCAGTCAATCTGGCTCTTGAAAAAGCGGCTGTTCAATTTGATCCTGAAAAAGTAAAGCAGGAAGATATTTTTCAAAAGGTTGAGAATCTGGGCTACAAGGTTGTGACTGAAAAAGCAGAGCTCACCATTACCGGGATGACCTGTGCAGCATGCTCTTCACGTATTGAAAAAGGACTTAAGAAAATGGAAGGAATTAGTGACGCAAACGTCAACCTGGCGCTGGAAAGGGCTGATGTTGTCTATAATCCTGCTGCAGTGTCGCCAGCCGACCTTATTAAAAGAGTTCAAAAGCTTGGCTACGGTGCTGCCCTGAAGACAGAGAAAGGAACAGGGGAAGAGCAGGACCACCGTGAAAGGGAAATTGAGAGACAGAAAGGAAAATTCACTTTTGCTCTTATTCTTTCTCTGCCATTACTATGGGCAATGGCCGGACATTTCAGCTTTACCAGCTTCCTGTATGTGCCGGAGATGTTCATGAATCCCTGGGTGCAGCTGGCCCTTGCTGCTCCAGTCCAGTTTATCATCGGCCGCCAGTTTTATACAGGCGCCTACAAAGCTCTTAGAAACGGCAGTGCCAATATGGATGTACTGGTTGCCCTCGGCACCTCTGCTGCCTTTTTCTACAGCTTATATTTATCAATAAAATCAATAGGTTCAGGGGGCCACTCAGTAAATCTCTATTTTGAGACCAGTGCAGTCCTGATAACGCTGATTATTCTGGGGAAACTGTTTGAAGCCAAAGCAAAAGGACGGTCTTCTGAGGCCATTAAAAAGCTGATGAATTTGCAGGCTAAAACGGCGCGCGTTATCAGGAACGGCGAGGAAACAGAAATCCCGCTGGAAAGCGTCATGCCCGGTGATATCCTTGCCGTGAAGCCAGGAGAGAAAATTCCTGCTGACGGAATGATCCTTGAGGGCAGAACCGCCGTGGATGAAAGCATGATAACAGGTGAAAGCGTACCTGCAGATAAGGAGCCCGGCGATTCAGTCATTGGGGCAACCATCAACAAAAATGGTTTCATAAAAGTGCAGGCAGCAAAAGTGGGGAAAGATACAGCCCTCGCACAGATCATCAAAGTTGTTGAGGATGCACAAGGATCAAAGGCGCCAATCCAGCGCCTTGCTGACAAGATTTCCGGGATATTTGTACCGATTGTTGTGGGGATCGCTGCCATTGTATTCCTTATCTGGTACCTATGGGCAGATCCAGGCAATTTTGCAGTAGCTCTTGAAAAATTGATCGCTGTCCTTGTGATAGCATGTCCATGTGCACTTGGTCTGGCAACTCCGACGTCCATCATGGCTGGCTCCGGGCGGGCTGCAGAATACGGAATCCTTTTTAAGGGCGGGGAGCATCTTGAGCGGACACACCGCATCACAACCGTTGTCCTTGATAAAACAGGCACAATTACCAACGGTAAGCCGGTATTGACTGACGTGCTGACTGAAATGGATGAAACCGTGTTCCTGGCACTGGCAGGCGCCGCTGAAAAGCAGTCAGAGCATCCTCTTGCCGAGGCAATAACGGCAGGGATCAAAGCCCGCAATATAGATATGAAAGAAGCGGAAGAATTTGAGGCAATCCCCGGATATGGCATTAAAGCTGTTGTGGATGGAAAGAAGCTCCTGATAGGAACCAGAAGGCTGCTCGGCGGGAATTCTGTTGATTTCAGCTCCGCTGCCAGGGATCTTGAAAAGCTTGAAAGCGAGGGCAAAACTGCCATGCTGGCAGCCATTGACGGGCTGTTTGCCGGCATCATTGCTGTTGCAGACACGATCAAAGATACATCTGCGGAGGCAATAGCACGCCTTAAGGAGATGGATCTTGAAGTAATCATGATGACAGGTGACAACAAGGCTACAGCCGAGGCAATCGGCAGGGAAGCAGGAGTTGATGCAGTAATTTCTGAAGTCCTCCCAGAAGGAAAGGCAGAAGAAGTGAAAAAGCTGCAGAAGCAAGGGAAAATTGTCGCCATGGTGGGAGACGGAATCAATGATGCACCGGCACTGGCTGTTGCTGACATTGGAATGGCAATCGGAACAGGCACTGATGTGGCGATGGAAGCGGCAGATATCACCCTGATCCGCGGTGACTTAAGAAGCATTTCTGATGCCATTTATATGAGCAGGAAAACAATCTCGAATATCCGGCAGAACCTCTTCTGGGCTTTTGGATATAATACGCTCGGCATTCCTTTTGCAGCACTCGGTCTGCTGGCACCATGGCTGGCAGGGGCAGCAATGGCTTTCAGTTCAGTCTCGGTTGTCCTGAATGCGCTGAGGCTGCAGCGGGTTAAATTATAAGGAGGGCTTCTGATGAAAAAGTGGGCCATATCAGCCGCAGTATATCTGCTTTTGGTGGTTTGCGGTTATTATATTTACGATACATTTATCGCTGAACCCCCTGCGGAACCAGAGCACGGGCATCAAGGCGATTAGGATGGAATGGCAAAATGCTATTTGTTTTTAAAGCAGAGAAACAGAACGAGAGGAAAAAGCTCCAGATGCATGGAGCTTTTTCCTTTTTTACTTAGGAGAAAATCTTCTGGAGCCTTCCAGCAACAATAGATTTAATTTTTGGAATATAATAATAATAGACTTTGCAAAGGGGGAAGAAAATTGGCGGGAAATCTTGAAATGAACAATAGCGTGGCGGAAACATTGGAAAAAATAATGGGCATTTCAGCTGTCCAAAAGGGACTATCCTTTTTAAAAAATGATAATGACCGGACATCTGCTGATCAAAAGGAGCTGACGAGCATCCCTGCACCTACCTTCGAAGAGGGGGAACGGGGGGAGTATTATAGGCGAAAGCTGGAAGAGCTGGGTATTGAAGATATTTCGAAAGATGATGCAGGCAATATATTCGGCCTGAGAAAGGGAACGGGGAATGGACCGAGGATTGCGGTTTGTGCCCATCTTGATACGGTTTTTCCAGCAGGTACTGACACAGTCCCAAAAGAAAAAGACGGAAAAATTTATGCTCCCGGCATCGCTGATGACGGAAGGGGGCTGGCTGCCGTACTGACTCTTATCCGTGCGTTTAACGAAACGGGCATCGAAACGGAAGCGGATATTCTGTTTGGAGCGACGGTCGGAGAAGAAGGACTTGGGGATTTAAATGGCGTTAAGGCGCTGTTTGGACAAGATCATGGGATAGACGGTTTCATTTCCATAGAACCGGGCAGCCCCGAGCGCATTACTTATCTGACTGCAGGCAGTAAAAGATATGAGATTATCTATAAGGGTCCAGGCGGCCACAGCTTTGGGGATTTCGGGACGCCGAGCGCCATTCATGCTGCAGGAAAGGCCATTTCCGGCATAGCAGATCTTAAGGTGCCTGAAGATCCGAAAACAACTTTTAATGTGGGGATAGTATCCGGAGGGACCTCGGTCAATACGATTGCAGCGGAAGCAAGATTGATCATTGATCTTCGTTCTGTTTCCGCAGATGAGCTTGCAAGGGTTGAAAATGAAGCACTCTCCATCATCAAGGAAGCTGCCGGAGCTGATTCCGGAATTACAGTTGAAATTAATCAGGTAGGGGACCGGCCGGCAGGCAGCCAGGATATGGAATCAGCCATCGTTCAAACTGCTGCGGAAGCCTCAAGGCAGCTTGGCTTCACAGCTTCGTTTGAGAAAGCCAGCAGCACTGACTCCAATGTGCCGATTGCTCTTGGAATTCCGGCTGTTACACTTGGCGGCGGCGGAAGCTTTGGCGGCATACATACACTTGAAGAGTATTTTGATCCTTATGATGCGTATTATGGTCCGCAGGCCATTTTCCTCTGCATTCTTGGATTGGCTGGAGTCAAAGGCATTACAAGTCCGCTCCTTGGCTTCCACCGTCAAAATGATTCAGAAAGGAGCTTATAATGGCACAATTGACGATTGAAAATTTTATGAGCATCAGAAATGTGAAAAATCCTGTTTACGTACCCCAGGGAAAGAAGCTGAATTTCATCTCAGATGCATCCGGGCTTCCGCAGATCTGGGAAATAAACCCTGAAACCCGCAATCCTGTTCAGGTGCTGGAAACCGCTGAAAGGATTATGTTTGTTTCTTTTATCCCGGGAACAGGCAAAAGAATTTTTGGCATGGATGAGGGTGTGAATGAAAAGCAGCAGCTATTCCTTCTCACAGAAACAGGGGAGGTCATACGGCTGACCGACTCGCCTGAACATATCCATAAGTATGGCGGTGTATCCCCGGATGGAAAGTGGATTTCCTGGGCCAGCAACCGCCGTCATAACACCTATTTCGATATTTATATTCAAAGTCTGGAAAGTTTTGAAGTTAAAATGGTGTTCCGGGGAGATGGGAATTTTTCTCCGCTTCTATGGCATCCGGAAGGAAACTCCCTGCTGATAGAGCAGGTAAACACGAATCTTGATAATGACCTTGGATTGCTTGATCTTTCAGGGGGAACGGTGCAGTGGCTCACAAAGCATGACGGAGAAGCGGCTTTTGCCAGCCCTGCGTTCAGCTCCGATGGGAAAGTGCTTTACCTTCTCTCCAACAGGGACCGGGAATTCATGAATCTTGCCAGCCTTGATCTTGAGACCCTGGCAACACAATGGCTGGTCGGGAAGGAGTGGGACTTGGAAGAGCTGAAGCTTAGTCCTGATAAAAAGAAGATGGCTTTTTCTATAAATGAAGGAGGGGTTTCAAAGGGGGCATTATTTGATCCGGAATCGAATGAAGTGAGAGAGTGGGAATCCCCTGCAGGCGTCATTACTGACTTTGCCTTTTCTCCTGATAACAGCAGGCTTGCCTTTGTCCTGAATGGGCCCCAGCATCCTCCAGACATTTGGGAGCTTGATCTCAGGTCTCTTAAAGCTAAAAGGGCTACATTCATTTCGCATGATCCTGTGGTAGAGGAAAAGCTGTGCGCCCCTGAGCTGATTTCTTTTGCTTCCTTTGATGGGCTTGAGGTTCCTGCGTTCTACTATAAGCCAAAAAAGGCCGATGGAAAGCTCCCGGTGGTTGTGTTTGTCCATGGCGGCCCGGAAAGCCAGATAAGGGCTGCCTTTAATCCATTCCTGCAATTTTTCCTGAATAAAGGATTTGCTGTATGTACGCCGAATGTCAGGGGCAGCACTGGCTATTATGGTAAAAGCTTTACCCATCTGGATGATGTCAGGAAACGGATGGACTCTGTCCGTGATTTAGTCCATCTTGTCGACTGGCTGAAAACAGAGGGAGGGGCTGACGGGGATCAGATCAGCATAATGGGGAGAAGCTATGGGGGCTTCATGGTCCTGGCAGCCATCACCCACTACCCTGACATATGGTCTTCTGCTATTGACATTGTCGGTATTTCCAGCTTCCGGACTTTCCTGCAGAACACCAGCCCATGGAGGCGGAAAATGAGGGAAGCTGAATATGGAAGCATAGAGAAAGACGGGGCATTCTTCGATGAAATTGATCCGCTGCATAAAACAGAAAAGATCCAATGTCCGCTTCTCGTTCTCCATGGCGCCAACGATCCAAGGGTGCCGATTGAGGAAACAGAGCAGATTGTGGAAGATCTGAAGAACCGCAAACATCCTGTAGAGTATATTCGTTTTGAGGATGAAGGACATTTCTTTGTTAAAAGGGAGAATAATATTAAAGCTTATACAGCTTCATGGGATTTCCTCAAGGAGTATTCAGGAAGGATTAAACTTTAGGAGCTGCTGCTGCGGTAAGCTTTTATGGAAGCTTTCAGGCTGCTGTATGAGCCTATCGCTGCAGACCCATAAAACCATTCCCATAAAAAGGCCGGCCACAAAATCATGCTTATGGCTAATAAAGACAGAAATGGCCAATCCGCATAATAAAGCAACGGTCGGTACGATTTTTCCAGGGATATTGAAATACAGCTTCAGCAGCTGTGTTACAATAAGAACCGCAGGCACGGCAAAAACGGCATCCCAAAAGTTGGTATGTATAACAGACATTCGGCCTATTCTTCCAGATCAGGTCTGGGCTGCTTCGCTCTATTTTTGCCGGCAGCCGCAGAATTATTCGGGGGGAAGGTTTATGTATACAGCAGCAGCTTTCATTCTCTGCTATTTAGCCGGCTGCATCAACGGGGCTTATCTGCTGGCCAGAAAGTGGCAGGGGAAAGATATCAGGCAGATGGGCAGCGGGAACGCAGGTGCAAGGAATGCTGGCCGTGAACTGGGAAAAAGAGGGTTTTTTTATACAATTTTGATCGATGCCGGAAAGACAGTGCTTGCTTTGGCCGCAGCTGATGCTTTTCTGGGGCATGCTGCACTGCTGGTCTGCGCCTTTGCTGTGCTGTGCGGTCATATCTGGCCGGCTCCTCTTGGATTCAGGGGAGGCAAGGGGGTTGTCGTATATCTGGCCTCGGCTCTTTATATGGCCCCCGCAAGCCTGCTGGCTGCCTTAATTGTGCTGCTTGCCGGATGGGGCATCGCCCGCCGATTTACGGTTCCTGGGCTTATCGCGATGGCGGCAATGCCTGCTTCCATCTATTTATTAGGAGGAAATATTCCAGCAGCGGGTGCATTTGCGATTATGCTCCTGGTTGTGATAGCAGCCCATAACGACTATTTTTCGAAAAAAGCTGCTTAGCATGAAAATAACTTTTCAGCCAGAAGGCTCCTCCGTTTCCATACAAAACAGTTGAGCTGGGAGCGCAAATGAGGTAATATATAAATACAAGCTGCTTTGCCCGTAACCATAATAAAGTTTTAACCTTTAAGCTGTAATAGGGAGTTTTATATCGAAGCTGGAATGACAAGCCTCTGTCACATGTGACAAGGAGGACATGCAGGAAGGTTTCTGCAAACACCCACTTTGAGGAGTGGTGGTTTAAAACTTTCTTATATTTATTACGGCAAAAGTGGCTTACATAAGCATTCAGAAACCAGTTCCTTTTAGGAGCTGGTTTTTTTGTTTTTAAGGGATTTTTAAAGAAAAAACACGATCATTTTCTGCCTTTTTTAAAAAGGATGGCAAATTTCAATAGAAATAAAGGTATTCAAGGGCTGAGCAGCCAATACTTTATATATCCACTAAACTATATAGATTAGTTAATTCCATTTGAGGATACATATAAAAGTTGGGATAAATAAGGTATAGATAGAAAGGTGAGTATAATGGCTTTGAATGCACATAAAGCAAAAATGCTAATAGACAAGTCGTTTAAAATATCAGATATCGACCCGAGGATATATGGATCATTCATTGAACAGCTCGGGCGGGCGGTATATGGGGGAATATACGAACTTTCGCATGCCAGTGCTGATAAGGATGGTTTCCGTCAAGATGTCATAGAACTGGTAAAAGAGCTGAGAGTGCCGATCATCCGGTATCCTGGGGGGAATATGGTTTCAGCATACAACTGGGAAGATGGTATCGGACCAAAAGAATTGAGGCCAAAACGCCTGGATTTAGCCTGGAATTCACTTGAGACGAACGAAGTTGGAACAAATGAATTTGCAGCCTGGGCAAAGAAGGTCAATGCAGAAGTAATGATGGCTGTTAATTTAGGTACCAGGGGCATTGATGCTGCACGAAGTTTAGTGGAATACTGCAATCATCCCGGCGGTACTTATTGGAGTGATTTAAGAAAAGAACATGGCTGTACTGACCCTCACAATATAAAGGTCTGGTGTTTAGGAAATGAAATGGATGGACCCTGGCAAATTGGCATGAAAACAGCATATGAATATGGAAGGCTTGCTGCTGAAACTGCCAAGGCAATGAAATTGGTCGATCCTTCGATTGAATTGGTCAGCTGCGGAAGCTCCGGCTCAGGCATGCCAACATTTCCTGAATGGGAAGCAGAAACACTCGAACATACATATGAAGCTGCTGATTACATATCTCTTCATCAATATTATGGGAATAGAGATAATGACACTGCAAACTATTTGGCAAATACATTAGATATGGATCATTTCATTAAAACTGTCACTGCAGCATGTGATTATATGAAGGCAAAGAAACGCAGTAAAAAAACAATGAACCTGAGTTTTGACGAATGGAATGTTTGGTTTCATTCCAATGATCAGGACAAGGCCATTGAGCCTTGGTCTATGTCGCCTCCGTTATTGGAGGATATTTACACTTTCGAGGATGCTTTGCTTGTAGGCAGCATGCTGAATACATTGCTAAAGCATTCAGATCGGGTAAAAATCGCTTGTATGGCCCAACTGGTAAATGTCATCGCACCTATTATGACAGAAACAGGAGGCGGCATTTGGAAGCAATCCATTTTCTATCCGTACTACTATACTTCTGTTTATGGACGCGGTACAGCACTTCATTCAATTGTTGATTCACCAAAGTATGACAGTAAAGATTTTACAGATGTGCCGTACTTAGACCAGTCAGTGGTCTATAATGAAGAGAATGAAGAACTCGTCATCTTTGCAGTAAATCGCAGTCTGGATACTCAATTGCTGGTCGATGTGGATATCCGGTCTTTCGAAGGGTATACATTAGCCGAACAGATAGTACTCAAAAATGAAAATCCAAAAGCGGTAAATACAATCGATCAAGAGCAGGTAAAGCCACAGAAGAGCAATGACTCGTTTATAGAAGAGGGCACTCTGACTGCTGTATTGCCAAAAATGTCCTGGAATATGATCCGGCTTAAGAAGCTTGAGGTTTGAGAGTGGAAGCAAGCCAATAATACTTCCAAGGCAGCAGACTTTGTTTACTGTCTTTTCTGTCCTGAAAATTAAATGAACGATTATATACAGCTGGGCTGTTATGTAAATGAACCACAAAAAAGCCAAGGGAGAGAAATATATCTTTCTCTCCCTTGGCTTTTTAGGTGCCTGCTTTGACAGCACCCTGTTTATACAGGCTCTCTGCGGTTATCGATTTTCTTTGCCATGGAAAGGGCGGCCGACAGTTTTTCCTCTATATAATAGAGGGCGTCAACATCACTCCGGGTCCCATCCAGATGTTCTTCTATTACATTGCAGAGCATTCCTGCCGCCCTTGTGACCTGGTCCAGCGCTGAGGCAAGCTCCCAGTCTATGCATCTGTTTGTGGTAGCGATCATTTGTATTTCTTTCAGCTGCCGATGGACATTCCGGATAGAAATGGCATCGAACTGATCATGGATCACGCTCATTTTCATTCCCCCTTTTTATTTTCCCCTATACAAACTATGCATATCTTCCGGTTTATAGAATATGTTCATCACCGCGGACTAGAAGGGCCTTGGAATTTATCAGTAGCCTTTCCTGTAATCAACAAGATTGCGGGAAGGCTCGTTTCCTTTTAGATACTCCTTCAGATTGGGCACAAGAATATCATTTACGACCCTTTCGTCGTAGTATTCCGTTGATCCGGAGGTATGGGGAGTGATGATTACATTCTCCATTTCCCAGAGAGGGCTGCTCTCTTGGAGAGGTTCTTTTTCAAAAACATCAAGACCCGCTCCGGCAATTTCTCCCTCTTTAAGAGCACTGATCAGGTCCTGTTCGACCAGGATTTCCCCTCTGCCGATATTGATTAGAAATGCTGTGCTCTTCATCCTTTTAAACTGCGAAGCGGAAAACATAGAGTGTGTTTCATCTGTTAGAGGGAGTGTGATGACAACATAATCACAGTGAGGCAGAATATCATCCAGCTTTTCGGCAGTGTACATTTCGTCAAAATACTGCTCCTCTTTTCCGGAGTGCCTCACTCCAATCACTTTCATGCCAAATGCTTTAGCAATTTTGGCAGTTTCGCGGCCAATTGCACCCGCACCCATAATCCCGATGGTCTTTTTGTGAATTTCCTGGCTCATATGACTGTGATGCCACTTTTTCTCTCCCTGGTTTTTTACATAGGTATGTATTTTTCGGGTGAGTGCGAGCATCAGGCCAAATATACTTTCAGAAATCGGATAAGCATGGACACCATTTGCGCTTGTCAGAAAGACATTGTTTTTTTCCAGCTCTTCAAGCGGGAGATTATTGACGCCGGCACTCCAGGCTTGAATCCAGCGGAGATTTTGGCTTTCCGCCGCTGGGGCTGCATCCTTTTTCCATCCTGCTATGATCTCAGCATCCATCAGATGGCTTTTCCAGGTTTCGGGATCTTTCCCTGCGATGATGTTCCAGCCTGGCATAACGTCTTTAACATTCTTTAACAGGTCTTCACGAAGATTTTGTGTAAGTATCATGGTTTTTGTGGACAAATAAGCTACCTTCTTTCTTATAGATGACAGAAATTTCGAATAATACTATTCTAACACCTTTGGAAAATAATAAGAAAAGAAATGCTTTAATTAGCCAACCAGGACGAAACCTGTCTGGGCTTCGGAAAGGGAATGGTAAATGCTTTAGTAAGGCTTTTATGCCAGATTTTTAATAGGCTGTGTGTAAACTGTTTCAGACGGATTATCCCAAAATCTATACAGAACACCAGCAAAGTTTATTGAAAAAGAGAGCTGTTCTTTTTATAATTAAATAGACCGAATATTCTATATTGATAATATATCAGGGGGGATTTTATGCAAACTGCTGCTGTACTTTCATATGAAGCTGCCTTAAAGAGGTTTGAAGAAATAGATGAGAAAATAACGCATCTAACAAGCATCTCCAGCCTTTTGGGCTGGGATCAGAAGGTGATGGCCCCGAAAAAAGGGAGAGGATTTTTCTCCAAGTCAATCGGGACGCTTGAAACGGAAATTTTCAAGCTTCAGGTGAGCGGGGAACTCGGAGAGGTGCTCGCCATTCTGGACGATAAAGAAAAAGCTGCCCAGCCGAATGAAAGATTGCAGGCAAGAATCAGGGAAAGAAAAACATTTTATGATAAATCCAAGAGCATCCCTGCTGACATGTACAAAGAATATAGCATTCTGACTGCAGATGCCAACAATGCCTGGGAAGAAGCCAGGGAAAAGAATGATTTTCTGCATTATCTTCCTTACCTGGAAAAGATTATAGATTACAAAAAACAATTCATAAAGCTTTATGGCGAATATGAACATCCTTATGACGCACTGCTGGAAGATTTCGAACCAGGGCTGACAGTAAAAAAGCTTGATCCTCTTTTTTCATCCCTGCGCAAAAGCAGTGTGAGGCTGCTGAAGAAAATACAGAACTCTGGTTCAAATCTGCCTGTTGAGATCGTCAAACAGTCCTTTCCGGTTGGGAAACAGAAGGATTTCAACAGAAGGATCCTTCCTGAAATCGGCTTTGATCTGGATGCAGGCAGGCTGGATGAAACAGTCCATCCTTTTGCACAGCCAATCAATACAAGAGATGTCAGGATTACGACCAGATATGCTGAATACAATGTATTGACAGCTCTGTTCGGCACTATCCATGAAGCCGGTCACGGAATTTATGAACAGCAGATCGATCCTGCTCTTGAGGGAACTTGTCTCAGGGAAGGGGCATCTTTCGGCATCCATGAATCGCAATCAAGATTTCTTGAGAATATGGTTGGCAGAAGCAGGCAGTTCTGGAGCCGCTTTTATCCTGAATTCCAGAAAACCTTCCCGGAACAGCTGGCCAATGTAACGGAAGATCAGTTTTACCAGGCGATAAATGCAGTCAATCCATCCTTTATCCGGGTGGAAGCCGATGAACTGACCTATAATCTTCATATCATGCTCCGCTATGAGATTGAAAAAAGCCTTTTTGAAGGGACGCTCTCGGCAAAGGACCTCCCGGAAGCATGGAATAAAAAGATGGAAGATTACCTGGGGATTACACCTGAGACAGATACAGCAGGGGTGCTTCAGGATGTACACTGGTCATTCGGCGGATTTGGCTATTTCCCTTCGTATTCCTTGGGCAATCTGTATGCAGCGCAGATTCTGGCAGCAATTAAAAAACAAATCCCGGATTTCTGGGAGAAGATAGCGGAAGGTGATTTCAGCACCATCATGCAATGGCTGAAAGAAAATATTCATCAGTATGGTAAAACCTTTACACCGGATGTGTTGATTCAAAAGGTGACGGGTGAAGAGCTTAATGCTGAGTATCTTATTCAATACCTTGAAGATAAATATGGGAAATTATATAATTGCTAAGGAAAGGCTCTCCCTCGAGGAGAGCTTTTTTCTTGAAAAAAAAATACATAGAAGGTGATTTAATTGAAGGCTTATATATTTCTGTTCATTGCCATTGCAGCAGAATTATTCGGAACTTCTATGCTGAAGGCCTCTGAAGGGTTTACGAAAATATGGCCAGCGCTAGGGGTGCTCCTTGGTTTTGGAGTGGCGTTTTTTGCTTTATCTCTTTCCTTAAAAACAATCCCATTGAGCATCGCGTATGCTATCTGGTCTGGAATCGGCACTGCTGCAACTGCCGTAATAGGCATATTGATTTGGAAAGAAAAGCTCAGTATGCTGAGCGCTGCAGGAATCATCCTAATTATTCTTGGTGTAGTTCTCCTTAATATTGCTTCCCCATCAAATCATGCCGGCGGGGAAGAAGCTTATACAAAAACAGTAAGAGAAAACTAATTTACAAAATATTCTATTAATTGTATAATTATCCTGATCACTAAGATTCACAGGCTTCTGGCAGCAGGACTGGAAGCCATTTTCTTCTGAAAAACTCCGCATTTTTCATTTCTTCTTCTTCGAACCCTTCACATACGCACACTGTTTACACATACATAAACCTTTTCCGATTTGGAGGTGTTTCTTATGTGAATTCACAGCTGATATCAATGAAGAAAATTATTCTTGCTAAGAAAATTGTACAAGCTTCTTTAAATATGGGTCAGACCAGGGGAGGGGAAAGTTTGGATCAGCTATATATAGAGAAATACCTTATAAAGAGAGAGACGCTCTGTATCATGCCGTTTAGGAATCCTTTTGGGGAGTGGCATGCTGAAATTGTGGGCATGGAAGAGGGGACAGTTTTGGTTAAAGGGCCCCCGCATGAGGTAATGAATGATTCTCTTCAGCAGCTGGGAAGCAATTTAAAGGGCGCTATGAAGGGGACTAAGAAAGTATTAGGCAAAGTCAGCATGCCGCCGGTACGGCTCTGCGGCCTGCAGGACATGTTTTGGTTTCCTCACAAAGCTCCCTTTCATGAAGACTGCGTATGGTTTTCGCTTCACGGGATAGAAGATGTGGCAGCCATCGGTGAGAATAAATGTGCTGTCCTGCTTATAAACGGAAAAACAGTACATCTTGATATTTCGGAAAAACTTTTCAAAAACAGGATGGCCAGGGCTGAGAGCTATAAATACCGGATCGAAAAGGCAACAGGCAGAACACTGACATATCTTTATAACCCGCCGGCTGGCTTCAAAATAAGTGAGTGAGCCAAACTTATTTATGCAGAGAAAAAATTGAGAATTTTTGAGTCTTTCCCGGCATAACTCTTTTTATACACAAATTTTGAAAGGGTGAAAGAGATGGGAAGGGCTTTAGTATTTCAATCAGATTTCGGATTAGCAGATGGGGCGGTCAGTGCGATGCACGGTGTTGCTTTTTCCGTCAGCCCTGCCATTCCAATTTTCAATTTGACGCATAACATTCCTGCTTTTTCCATATGGGAGGCATCCTGCAGGCTTAATCAGACTCTCCCATATTGGCCTGAGGGGACAGTCTTTGTTTCTGTCGTCGATCCTGGTGTTGGTTCTGAGAGGAGGAGCCTGGCTGTCAAAACATTGTCCGGACAGGTGGTCATAACACCGGATAATGGTACATTGACTCATGTCATCATGAATGCAGGGATCACAAAAGCAAGGGTCATTGATGAGACGATGAACCGTCTTCCAGGATCTTTGGAATCTCATACATTCCACGGCAGGGATATATATGCGTATACAGGGGCAAGGCTGGCCAGCGGGGCAGTCAGCTTTGAAGAACTGGGGGGAGCTGCCGACCCCGCAGGCATTTGTGTTCTGCATGCTGCATGCTCTTCGCTCAAGAAAGGCAAAGCTGCAGGGTGTATTGAGATTATGGATGTCCGCTTCGGTAATTTGTGGACGAATATTGGCAGGTCTCTGCTAAAAGAGATGAGTGTGGCATATGGAGACAAACTGAAAGTGGAAATAAGGGCCGGCCAGTCACTTGCCTTTAGAGGGCTGGTTACTTTTGGGAAATCTTTTGCTGATGTCCCCGGGGGAGAACCTGTTGCCTATATAAACTCACTTGGCAATCTTGGGCTGGCTGTTAACCAAGGTTCTTTTTCTGAAATATTTTCGATAGGGGGAGGGCAAGATTGGACCATAGCAGTTGAAAAGGCGGATCCCAGAGAGATGCTGCAGAAAAACTTTGAACATGAGGCTGCTGCCACATGAGAGGGGCTGCGGGAGTGCAGGCCTGCTTGCTAATTATGTCCTTTTGCTGCAAGAAGATGGAGGATAAAAGTTAATGTCAAAATCCATTAGAAAGACCGGATAGGTCTTTTTTTCTTTGGGAAGGTTGATCTGAAAATTTTATCAATAGGAGAATGCTTCGGAGGAGAAGAGGCAGCCAGAAACCACTGATCAGAGTGCTTGAAGCTGAGTACGTGAGGTACTCTAGGTGGCGGATTGACCGATCAGAGTGCCTCAAAAGGGACATAAGAGGTACTCAAGATGGCGGATTGCCCAATCAGAGTGCCTCAAAAGGGACATAAGAGGTACTCAAGAAAGCAGTTTGCCCGATCAGAGTGCCTCAAAAGGGACATAAGAGGTACTCAAGAAAGCAGATTGCCCGATCAGAGTGCCTCAAAAGAGACATAAGAGGTACTCAAGATGGCGGATTGACCGATCAGAGTGCCTCAAAAGAGACATAAGAGGTACTCAAGATGGCGGATTGACCGATCAGAGTGCCTCAAAAGGGACATAAAAGGTACTCAAGAAGGTGGATTCACCCATCAGAGTACCTCAAACGGGATACATAAGGTATTAAAGGGGAAGGTAACAACTGCCTGATTCTCCTAACCGATTACATACTGCATGTCAAATTACCGGTATTGATTTATATATTGTGACCCAGAAAACATTTCATCGGCTTTATATCTTCGTTCAATCCCACAAACGTGAAATCAGCCTTACCAGCCATAAAAACGGGTTTAATAATTGGCTGAGGCCTTCCGATAGAATTTCCATGAACATCGAGTCTTTTTGTCTTCCGGCCACCTGCTTTCGTTTTTTCCTTCTTTTTCTATTCGCCATATATTCACCAGCCAAAGAGTGATTGTCGGAAAATGGGATAATAAGTTTTTATAGCCAATATTATACAAAACAAAACTTCCTGCTTAATATATGCTAATTTACCCGGATGAATGTATGGAGAAAAAAATGTCTAAATGGCACGTTTAGATAGATTTTCGCTGTTTAATTGTAAAATAAAGGTATTTATACCGTAAAAACTAGTATAAAAGTGGTTTAATGTCACGATTGAAATATAACTGTAATATAATTATTACCTGTTTGAAAGATTTGGATGTTATACTTCTAAATGTGAAAAAAAGGTTTAAATTGGTTTATTTAATAGAAATTTGTCACAGAAGAATTGATATTAAAATTTTAAATACATAATAGTTTGCCGTTGGCTTTTGCAATTTAGATTAAAGAGAGAATCTTATAGCTTGGCAAAGGGAAGCAGGGGGAAGAGAGCGATGAAAAAGAAATTAGTAGTGCTAAACACGACAATTATGCTTGGCCTGGGAAGTGCATTTTCCATCCCGGCAGTAAATGCGGATACATTACACAGCAAAAAAGCTCAAATCCAGGAACAGCGTTCTGGAATCCAGGCCAATATATCCAAGGCAGCTCAAGAGATTGCAAAAGCCCAGAATGAACTGGAAAAATTGAATGCCCAAATTGCACGCGTCAATCAGGCTATCAAGGATAATAACAGCAAGATATCGGCCACAAAAGAGGAAATCGCTGCAACAAATGCAGAGATTGAAGAACTGAAGAAAGAAGTCGCTGTCATTCAGGAACGTATTGAGAAGAGGAACGAAGTGCTGAAGGAAAGGGCCAAGTCGTTCCAGGAGAGCGGTGCTTCAGTCGGATATATTGAAGTGCTGATGGGATCTACTAGTTTCAGTGATTTTATTGACCGTGTAGGAGCGGTAGCTAAGATCGTCGAGGCTGACAGAGGTTTGATGGAAGAGCATGAAGCGGACAAGAAGGAGCTAGAAGAAAAGCAGGCTTCTGTTGAGAAAAAACTGGCTGGCCTTAATGAAATGAAGACAGAGCTTGAAGGCATGCAGGCTCAGATTCTTGAACAGAAGGCACAGATTGATACACTTAAGGCTGAGGTTCAGCAAAAGGAAAAGCAGGCTTCTGCCCTGAAAGCGGACTTGCTTCAAAAAGATGCTTCACTGGCAACTGAACTGTCTTCAATTGACAATGCGATTGAGCAGGAAAGAAAACGCCAGGCTGCCGAAGCTGCCAAAGCAGTGCAAAGGAGCTACAGCTCTAATACAACAGCTTCTTCAAACAGCGGAGCAGGAAGCAATAGCGGAAGCAGCAATAATGGCGGAGGCAGCAGTACTCAGTCATTCTCACCAGCTCCGAAGGCAAACGGCAATATTAATACTGTCATTACTGCAGGTTATAAATATATCGGAAATTCCGTTTATGTTTTCGGTGGAGGAAGAACTGCATCTGACGTTGCCAACGGCCGTTTCGACTGCTCCGGGTTTGTACACTGGGCTTTTGCGCAGGCTGGCATCAGTGTCGGATCAAGTACTGATTCTCTTAAAAACTCAGGCACCCGCGTTTCCACAAGCGAAATGCAGCCAGGGGACCTAGTATTCTTCAATACTTATAAAACAGATGGACATGTCGGAATTTATATCGGCGGCGGTAAATTCATCGGTTCCCAAAGTTCCACAGGCGTAGCGATTGCCAATATGTCAAGCGGCTATTGGGCACAGAAATTCAACGGACGTGTAGTAAGAGTCCGTTAATAGAATCTTCTAAATAAAAGGAGAGGGCATATATGCCCTCTCCTTTTATTAGGATAAGAATGTATTTTTGAAGCTTTGGCTGCTGGGCCAAAAGGGAAGAAGATATTTTCAGCGGCCTTTCTTACAATAGGAATAGAATGACAAGAGCCACTGCGCTTGTTTAATGCCTTAAACCCTGGTAAGCCCCCTGTAATCCCCCGGCTCACTATAGTACTATTTACCTTAAATTTATTTAGAAAAATGAATATTTTCTGTTTATTCTATTGATTCTTGTTAATTTTCGGCCGATAATAGTAAAAAAGACTGATACTGGGGGATGAAATGATTACTATACTAAGAAATTGGAATTTGGGAAAGAAATACATAGCTGTCTTCTCTGCTACTATTTGTTTGTTCATTTTATCAGCAGCAGTCGTGTTTAATCAGTTTTCTTTGATTAAAAGGGATGTAGCTTCCATTGATGAGAACAGCATGCGTGCTGTCCAGCTTACAGAGATGGGCTCCATTTACCGTTCAAAAACGATCATGGTGCTGGATTATGTGCAGGTGCGCTCGCAAAGAATCGTTGAAAACTATGATAAGCAATCGGGCGAATTCCTTCAGCTTCATGATTCACTAAAAGGAAGCATGAAAACGAAGGAGGAGCAGGATCTTTATGCCAAGTTCATCGAAAGTGATGAGAGGCTTAATGAACTGTTTAAAGACCAGCTTATACCAAATGTTGAAAGCAATGCCCGGGTGTTGACGGTTCTGAATGATATCCGCACCAAGAGAGATACCGTCATCGCACGATTAAATGAATTAAGAGAAAGTGTGGAGGCAGGCAAGGACCAGTCAATCGCCAGTACTGAGGAAAGGCTTCAGGCCAGCATCATCATTTTGATTGCTTCCATCCTTGTTTCTTCTGCTTCAGGGTTTGCATTCATTATTCTTATTAACAGGACTGTGAAGAAAAATCTCAGAGCAGTGGTTGATAGTGCCAGGCTGGTATCATCAGGGAATCTTTCTGGACAACCGCTCGTTTGGAAGGGAAAAGATGAAATCGGAATCCTGGCGACTGCCATGGATGATATGAAAGAAAATCTCCTCCAGATGGTAGGCTCCATTCAGGAAGCTGCAGGTTCGGTTCAGGCTCAAAGCAGTATCCTGACAAAGTCTGCTAACGAGGTTGCTACAGGGAGCAGTCAAATATCAGCCACAATGGAGGAACTTGCTTCCGGCACTGATCAGCAGGCGCTTGCAGCATCAGATCTTTCTGAAACAATGGCCAGATTCTCACAGAGCATCAAGGCTGCACATAATTTTGGCAGATCTATGTCAGATACAGCTGGCAATGTATTAAAAGAAGCTTCCATTGGTATGGAGAGAATGGAGCAGACGGGAAAGGATATGGCACAGATTCATAACACTGTCGAGGGCTCTGTTTCCAAAGTTGGCGAGCTTGAAAAGCAGTCAGGGGAAATTGCTTCCCTTGTTGAAGTGATCCAGGGTATTGCAGACCAGACGAACCTGCTGGCGCTGAACGCTGCGATTGAGGCGGCGAGAGCGGGAGACAGCGGAAAAGGATTTGCCGTCGTTGCTAACGAAGTGAAAGTCCTTGCCCAGCAGGTAACATCATCGCTGGTTCATATCACAGACATCGTAGCCAGCATTCAGAAAGAATCAAAGCAGATTGCCGAATCTTTGAAGGAAAGCTACATACAGGTTCAGCGGGGCACCGGGAGCCTGAAGGATACTGAAGAGACTTTCAGCAGCCTGAAAGAATCCATACTCTCTTTAGGGGAGACGATTTCCAAAATGAGCAGCACCCTTGAGGAGGCGAATGCGAATACATCTGCCATCAGCCAGTCGGTTGAAACGATAGCATCGGTATCAGAAGAAGCGGCCGCAGGTGTAGAAGAGACAGCTGCAACAATCATCCAATCCAACTCAGTGATGACCGATGTTGAACAAAATGCCAACGGTCTCGCAGAGCTGGCAAAACAGCTCAATCAGCTTGTCAGCCGATTTAAACTATAAGAAATGGCCCGCGGGATCAGGCGGGCCATTTCTTATATATACTCCGCAGCATATCTCAAGTGTGCTCTGAGGCAGGATTAGAACATTTGCCTCCACCTTAATATGAGCAAAACTCCTTTATGCTTTATTTGCCAATGAACGGAATATCTGTGTTCTTATGCTTCCCTGTACAATGTTCTGAATGAAAAAGTCTCCTATCAGCTTAACATAGTCTTCATCATCAAAAAGCCTTTTATTCTGAAGCTCCATTTCTGCCAGGCCTTCATAGGTGCAGAGGAATGCATATGTATGATCCGGCCCTGTGACAGGAGTCAGGATATCGACTTTGTGATCGTACATTTCATTTCTGTGCTGCTGGATCGCTTTAATATTTTCAATAGCATCTTCAAACTTGTCCTGCTTAAGTTCAAAGGTTTGGTAGACAAAGACAGACATTTCAAACACTCCTTATGCATAAGGGATGACAGCATTCATAGCATACACGGAAAAGGAATTTTTTATGCGTTGTAATGGGGGTAGTATGGTAAACAGGGTTTATGCTTTGTATATTCTTCTTATATTGGGTATGATGGAAGAAAAAACTCTTGGAGGAAAACTGTGTTTATTGCAATAATTTTCTTTTTGTTTATGTCCTTTTTCTTGTCGGGGAGTGAAACGGCGCTGACTGCCGTTAATAAAATGAAGCTGAAGACAAGAGCTGAAAATGATGATCGTAAAGCTCAAAAGCTTCTTGATACTGTAGCAAAGCCGGACGAACTGATCACCGCCATCCTGATCGGCAATAATATCGCCAATATCATGCTTCCTACATTGGTCACCATCGTGGCGATCAACTATGGAATTAATGTAGGGATTGCGACCGGTATATTGACAGTCGTCCTGATTATTTTTGCAGAAGTGCTCCCTAAGTCCATCGCTGCAACCTTTGCAGACAAAATTGCATTCATCGTATTCCCGGTTATTCGTTTCTTGATGATGATCCTGAAGCCATTGACATTTTTGCTGTCAAGATTCACAAGGGGGGTCATCCGTCTGCTTTCGAAGGACAGCGAAGCGGAAGTCAGCTTTTCGAAGGAAGAGCTGATTACAATGGTGGATATTGCTACAACAGAAGGGACATTTAATAATGAAGAAACAACCAGGATCAAAGGAGTCATTGATTTCTTTGAACTTGATGTGCGTGATGCCCTGAAAACTCCGCGGACTGAGATCATCGGCATTCCTGCTGACTCTTCATATGAAGAGGCGAGGGATATCGTATTGCACAGCCATTATACACGGTATCCTGTGTACAAAGAGAATATGGACAATATTGTCGGGGTTTTTCACAGCAAACAGCTTCTGTCCTGGTCCCTCGACCTTTCAAATGCACTGGATGAATATACAGATAATGACCCTTTATTCATATACGAATTCCATTCAATAGAAAGGGTCTTTAAGCTTATGATGAAAGAGCGCAAGCATATTGCTATCGTCCTTGATGAATACGGAGGCACACGCGGGATCATTACGCATGAAGACATCATTGAGGCAATGATCGGACAGGAAATCAATGACGAAACCGATGATGAAGAAGTGCTGATAGAGGAACTTACCGACTCTCATATCGTCTGCAGCGGAAAGCTTTCCCTCCATCGGCTTAATGAAGCTTTTAAGACAAAGATTCCGGAAGAAGAGGATGTTTTGTCCGGTTTCCTGCTGAAGGAATTAGGCTATTTTCCTGAAGAAGGAGAGACTTATGACTACCATCACCTGCGCTTTACAGTAAAGGAAATAGAAGACAATAAAGTCAAGCAGATCGAGATAACAAAACAGGCTGGTACAGTTGAATAGATAAAAGATTGGATTCTGCTGGGAAAATGGCAGAATCTTTTTTATTGGGAGCTGGAAAGCACACATTGTGATTTTGATAAAAAATCTCATTACTTTTTTCTCTGATAAAAAGGGTTTTGCAGGACAGAGAGCAAATAGAAACTAGAGCCAAAAGAAAAAGGTGAAAATATGAACCCAGAACAGATGAAGGCTGCAGATAAGGCGATTGATTATATGAAGCAGCATCTTGAGGAAGAGATCACTACAAAAGAGCTTGCCGATTTAACAGGCTACAGCCTTTTTCATTTTACGAGGATCTTTAAAAAGGCGACAGGAATCTCTCCGAGGCATTTCCTTAGTGCGTTAAGAATCGAGATGGGGAAGGAAGAACTGGCAAGGAAATCTTCACTGACTAAGGCAATGATTGCTTCAGGGTATCTTAGCCCGGGTACGTTTCAAACCCGCTTTAAAAATCATGTGGGAATCAGCCCTAAACGATACGAAGCCAGTATGGAAATGCTGCAGAAAATGATGGATGAGACGAAAACGCTGCTCCCTGAGAGAATGGAATCAGAGGCACCGGGAAGCCGGGCAAAAGTAAGCTGTCTTATCCAGGTCCCCCCAGGATTCAGGGGAATTATTTTTGCAGGACTGTTTCCTGAGCCGATTCCCGATCAGAGGCCTGTCAAAGGGACTGCTTTCAGCCATAACAGCCCTCAATGCATTTTCACAGACATCCCGGAAGGAACTTATTATCTGCTGGCAGCAGGGCTGGAGTGGAGCATGAATCCCCTCAGGTATTTTCAGCCGGAAACATTCCTTAGGGGGAAATTGGAAGGAACGGTGGAAATCAAGAAAAACACGGACTGCAAGGCCACCGTTCAGCTGAGGGAGCCGCTGCCCCATGATCCGCCAATCTTAATCAATCTTCCTCTCTTGCTGTTTGAAAAAATAACCAACAAAGCAAACTAGAAGAATTTATAGGAAAAGTAAGGCAGTATAATCATGAAAAAGGAGGAGAATGCCGTGCCTATTAAAACTGATATCATCATTCAGGCTGACAAAAGCTTAGTTTGGAGAGCGTGGACCGAATCAGATAGAATAACCGAGTGGTTTGCCCCGGAAGCAGTGATCGAACCGGCAGCAGGAGGGCGGTTCGAATTATATTTCAATCCCTCAGATAAGAGCAGCATGAATACGAAAGGATGTAAAATCCTCAGTATCTTAGAAGAAGAAAAGCTTATGTTTGAATGGAAAGGGCCTGATGCTTTTGCCGGTCTAATGAATAGTGAACATAATCTGACTAAAGTAACCGTAATTCTGGAGGATATTCCGGAAGGTATACAAATCTCGCTGCAGCATGATGGCTGGGGAGAGAGCGGGCAGTGGGATCAGGCAAAACAATGGCATTTAGCGGCCTGGGACCAAATGCTGGCGAGCCTGAAGCAGAGTATTGAATCCGGCAAAGGATTACTTTGCTGCCAATAAGGAAGGGGTAACAGTAATGGCTCAATTATGTGCAATAGGGATTTATGTACCAGACTTAACAAAAGCACTCCGGTTTTATACAGAAGTACTCGATTTCGAAGTAAACAAACAGTATGGCCCGAAAATAGTGTCGCTTGCACACGGGGAACTGCCAATTATCCTGGAAGAAAGTGAAGGTGCTGATTATATAGATAGAAAGGCAGCGACAGGGCCGGTACTAGTGCTTCAAACGGAAAAAATTGAAAATGAAGTCAATCGCCTGAAATCCAAAGGTGCTGATTTACTGATGGAAGAGCCGGCAGCTTGTCCGCCGGGTAAATATATAAGTTTCAGAGATCCGTTCGGCAATATATTAGAATATTTGCAGTTTGATTGAGGAGAATCCAACTTTCTCCTCTTTTTTTGTTTGCCTGGAAAACTTACACTGAAGCTGAAAAATTTGAAAGTAGGAGGGGTTTTATGAAATCGCTTCCAGTAATGCTGTTGATCTTTTTCTTTGCTGCTCCGCTGGTATCAACTGCCGGAGGGGGCGGAGGAAGCGGGGGGAGCCCGGGGCGATGGTATCCCGGAGAAAGTCCCAATATAGTAGATCCATCTCTTCCGCCGCTCGTGTTTATCCACGGCTACAGCAATTCTGCGAATGTCTGGCTGGAGGAAAATGATATGCCGGAAATAGCAGGGGAATACGGATATCAGACCGCATATGCCGATCTTTATCCGGATCGGGATATGTGGGAAAACGGAATGATGCTGGCAGGCATGCTTGAAGAAATCTACTATCATTTCGGGCAGAAAAAACTGGCAGTCGTCGCCTACAGCAAGGGCGGTGTGGATAGTCAGACAGCCCTCGTCCATAATGAAGCATATCCTTATGTTTCCCGAGTAATCACCCTATCTACTCCCCACAGCGGCACACAGCTCGCAGACCTTGCCAATAGCAGTGCTGCCGGCTGGCTTTCCGAACTCCTCGGCAGCCGCAATGATGCAACTGCCTCACTTCAGACAGGATATATGAGCTATTACCGCAGTTTGACAGACTCCCATTCGAACGCCCAGCGGATTCCCTTTTACACAATCGGTGGGACCGGCTGGGGCAGCTTTGGATCGGCAACATATTGGGGAGGCTTGTATTTGAGCCAGTATGGCAGGAATGATGGCGTCGTCCCCCTAATCAGTTCGAGGCTTTCAGGCTTCCCTGTCATAGCTGAGCGTTCCTGGAATCATTCAAGCATAAGGCAAGGATCGGTCATATTCCCAGAGCTTAACCCCTTTTTAACTGTGCCTTCTTCCCAATCTGATCATTCTCCCTTATTAACCGATACAGATTTTTCCCAGGCTTCCAGCATGATCATTCATGGTGGAATGGCAGATGAGGTGTTTGAAGATTCCTTTCTTATCGAAGATGAAGTAAAGGCTGCCTCAGTGTCTGTGTTAAGCAGCAAAAGTGTCCCGGACATGGTTTTGCAGGATGAACAGGGGAACAGCTATACACCCGGCAGAATTTATAAAGATGGTTCAGGATTTTTCTCTGGGGCATATGTCACTGAATTCACTGTAAAGAATCCTGTGCCAGGGAGCTGGACTGTAAGCAGTAAAGAGGGACGTATCGGTTTTCTGTATACAGTCAGTCTAGACAAGGATAAAGCTATTCCAGGGACAGGCATAAATCTGAAGAGCTGGAAAAGCCTGGAGCCGGGCGTGAAATATCAGACAGAGTGGGTTCATTTTAAAGGCAAGGGAGCCAAGTCCTCCTCCAGTCATGGGATCAAAGCGGGCCTTCCTGATGCTTCAGATTTTAAAGAAAATGGCATATACAACCTCACCATCCAAATTACTGGGAAAACCGGCCAGGGTAAAGCGTTTGAAAGGAGCATTGTACAGTCCATCTATGTAGATGGATCCGGCATTGTTTATAAGTAAAATACTGCTAATGGTATTTATAATAAAAGAAATATTCCCAGGCATCGGCATACGCTGGTGCCTTGTTTTTTTATGGCTTTTCAATATTTTTGAAATAGGAAATTCAAAAAATATTGAATATAATATTCTGATAATTTAAAATGATAATAATGGATCTTATCATGAAAATAAGGAGGAGTTCTATGGAACATATTAATCTATCTGGAAGAAAGAGGGAGAGCTACAAGGTAGAGTTCAGCCATTCTCTTTTATGGGAGTGCGCCCTTGGCATAGCTGCTGTGACCAACGGGGCACTGATTGACACGCTTGAGCATTCAGCAAAGCTTTCAGGAATCAGGTCAGGGGCATCTGCCCGCCTTAAGGATCAGATGGAACATATTGAAAAGAATAACACATGGAAGTCGCTGCTTCAGCTGCTGCACCATGTGGAAGCCCGCACGCTTCAGGATTTTATTGGAGCTGTGGAGGAAATGGATGAAAAAGAACTGAAGCGGGTCTGCCTGCCATTTCTGGGATGGAAGAAAGAAGAGGCAAGGGAGCGTGCAGCCGCTGGAAATGCTCAATCCCTTGAAGAATTAATACGTTATGTGGCAGGGCATAAGTTTTTCCCGGCCTATATTTCCTATATTTTTAAGGAATCGGCAGGAGAACTGAAGAAGCATCTTATTTCCAGTATGGAAGGCTGGTATCTGGCAGCCATTGAACCTGACAAAGAAGAGCTGTCAGCTATATTGGAAAAAGATGTTCATGACAAAAAAAAGCTCTCAGCCAGAACTTCCCCTGAAGACCTCGCTGAAACTGCGACAGGAGGGATTACTTACCTTCCAGAGCCTGGTGTCTATACTGTCAGGCTGATTCCGCAATATGTGTACCGTCCCTGGACTATTGAAGCGGATCTGGAAGGCACAAAGGTATTTTATTATCCAGTTTCAAACAGCAGCCTGCCTGCTGATGTGCCGGACAGTCCGGACTATTTTCTTGTTCAAAAGCAAAAGGCACTGGGAGATGAATTCAGGCTGCGCATTGTCAAGCTCCTTTTCAAGGAGGACCTGCCGCTGCAGGATATTACCGAGGAACTCAATATCGGGAAATCGACTGTACACCATCATCTTAAGATCCTTAGGGCAGCCAAGCTTGCAGAAGTGCACAATCATAAATACAGGCTGAAAAAAGAAGCGGTCCTTTCTTTGGGAAGAGACCTCGAAAGGTATTTAAAGGGTGGAAGTGAATGATCTGGAAACTGAAGCCGTTCCGCTATTTATGGGCTGGTGCAGCTGCTTCAGAAGCGGGGGGAGCACTCGGCACCTTCTGCAATTCAATCATGGTATATGAACTGACAGGATCAAAGCTGGCGCTTGGCAGCATGTGGCTGCTGTATTATCTGCCCTCCCTCATCCTGCAGCTTATCTCGGGGCCATTTATTGACAAATGGAGCCGCAAGTGGATCATGATTGTCTCCCAATGGACAAGGAGTCTCTTTTTCCTGCTTCCTTTTGTGATGATAAGTACCGGCCAGCTTGAAGTTTGGCACATATATGCGGCTCAGATCGCTGTAGGGCTTGTGTCTCCCTTTTATGTCCCGGCAAGCCAGGCCCTGCTTCCTTCATTGATAAAAGGAGACAGCCTGCAATCTGCCAACGCTGTACTCGACGGTACAGTCAGGCTGCTTTCAATGATTGTCCCGATGACGGGTGGATTTGTTATCGAGAGAGCAGGGGCAGAGGTGAGTCTGCTGTTCGTGACGAGTTTCCTGCTGATAAGCGGCAGCTTCCTTTTATTTATCGCAGAACCAGCAGAAGAAGAACGAACCATTAGGAAAACATGGCTTGCAGAATTCAAGGAGGGAATCTTCTATTATATTAGAAATCCTCTCTTGCTGTGGCTTGGGATTTTCCTTGCTTTCGTCCAGTTGGGTGTAGGAGCTGCGATGGTCCTGAATCTTCCCTATATAACTGATGAACTTTCAGAGAGCTATAGCAGCTACGGGCTCTTTATGGCGGGTTTTCCGGTGGGTTATCTTGCCGGCACGCTTCTTATCGGGAAGGTGCGAATAAGCAATCGCCGCACTGCTATGCTGGGCGCGCTGATGGCAGGAGGGTCGACTTATATCCTGCTGGCTCTGAACGCCAATTTTGCAGCTGCGGTTGTGATTGAAGCAGCTGCCGGGATTTTCATGGCATTTTTCAATATACAAAGTACTGTCATCTATCAGCAGACAGTACCGGACCATTTAAGAGGAAAAGTTTTCTCGGCCAGGCTGTTCATCATCAGGGGCGCGATGCCTTTCGGAGTGCTTGCCGGAAGCACGCTTGGAAGCCTGTGGGGTGTAAGGCCTGTATTCTTCCTTATGGGGACATTGATCTGCGCTGCATCTGCAGCCGGGCTCCTTCATCCTTACTTTGCGTTCCTAAATGGGCAGTCAGAATATCAGGAACAAGGGACAGAACCTGATAAACCTGCATAGAGGAAGGTAATTTGCCTGCATTAGGTATTGCTTTAAGAAAAAAGAGGGATTGATTGCCGGTTTAAAGAAATAAAATGGTGAATAAGACATTTTATGCTGTATTTAGAAGGAGGAGTTTTTATGCTTAAAAGGAGGGACGGCAGGAGGGGCGGATGGAAGCGGGTAAGCGAAAGGTCTTATTGGCAATGCTGGCTGGATTCACAGGAATTTACGGGCCACCTTACTCTCCTTGAAATGGTTAAAGTAACTGAAAAGCTGACGGTCAGATACGAAAAAGAAGAAGTTTGCATTGTTTCCGACGGCTTCAGCTGGCTTCAGCATTTTCCAAAGGATCAGTATTATACTGTCACGACCATGATGGATGACAAAGGAGAAATCATCCAATGGTATATCGATATTTGCTATGAGATCGGAATCGAAGAAGGTATCCCCTGGATGGATGATCTGTTCCTGGATATCGTAATACTGCCAGCAGGGAATGTATATTTGCTGGATGAAGACGAACTGGAAGATGCCCTGAAATCCTTTATTATAACGGAAGAGATGTATACCCTTGCAAAAAGGCAGGCTAGTGAACTGATGGATTTAATTCATGCCGGCAAGTTTCCGCTATTGAATCTGGCAAAAAAACATGCTGAATTTGTGAAAGGGAGGAAAAACGGTGGAGATAAGCTTAACTATGATGTGCGAGGAAGACATGGATGACCTTTTTATTTTTGAAAATGAGAACCGCGCCTATTTTGAAAAAACGGTTCCTCCAAGACCGGAAGGCTATTATTTTTTTGATGCTTTCAAAGGTGCAATGAATCAGCTTCTTGAAGAGCAGAAGAATCATTTGTCTTACTTTTATATAATTCGCAATGAAAAAAGTGAGATGGCAGGCAGGATTAACCTGACAGATATTGATTTAAATGCCGGGACAGCTCAAGTAGGATACCGGATTGGAGAAGGATTCGCAGGGAGGCAGGTCGCTTCTTCCGCATTGAAACTCCTTCTGCTTGAAGCGGCAGCCAAGGAGATTCGGGAAATTCAGGCTAAAACGATAAAAGAGAACATAGCCTCTCAAAGAGTGCTTCTGAGAAATGGGTTCACTCAAATAGACTGCGATAGTGACTTTATTTTTTACTCATATAAGGTCATAAAGTCATTTGATAGAGAATGATCCTTGGCATGAAGAACTGTGAGCCCAACTAAAAAAGGCAGTGAACAAAACACTCACTCTGGAGGCTGTTCTTCACCGCCTTCTTTTTCGTCTGGAGAATCATTGTTTTCTTCTTCGCTGCCGGGAAAGTCCTGTGGTGTGATGCCTCCCCCATATGTTGCACCTATATTCATCTGGCCGCTGAGTTCCTTTACTCCCAGCTGATTGATATTATTGGTCAATTCATATTTATCGACTATGAACCTGTCAATATGGAATTCCTGAAAAATGACAGGCGGAGAGCAAATGGGGTCAGGATGTGAAGCAGGTGTGTCTTTATGGGGATTTTCTTTTGTGCCAGCGTGAAAAGCAGAGATTTCCCGCCTCAGTTCTAAATTCTCTTTTTCCAGGCGGAAAAGGGCATTCTCAGTATGCTGGAGACGCTGCTCCAGGTTTTCTATCTGTTGGAGGTAGCGGCCGAGTGCTTTAACAATCATTTTTTCAATGTGCTTTTCTTCCTGAGCAGGACCGGGGTTTTGTTTTATGTCTGCAGCAGGTGTCCGGGCTGAGAATTTCTTTTTCAGGGCGACCAGGCTTCCCAATTCTTTCTCGATGGTAAGAAAACGCCTGACATGGACATCGCATGTCCTGATCTTTTTAGACTCTTCTTCAAGAAATTCAATCCTCGATTCCAGTCTGGCCAGCCGGTCCGAGCCATCCTTGCCAAGTAAATGTTTAAACGCCATATCTCACCACACCATTTAGTCCTTGGATTTTACTCAATTGGAATCTGTTCCTCCGGCTGTGAGATCTTTCCGTAGCTGATCTCCAGGAGGCCGTTAATGAATTTTGCGGAAAGTTTATTGTCATTAGGAATGGCAGGAAGCTTTACAGCTCTTTCAAAGTTTCCATGGAATCTTTCTTTTTGAATATTCTTGATACCGCTGTATGGTACGTAGATAGTTCCCCTGATGATCAGCCTGTCACCCTGGAGGAACAGCTGGACATCCTCCCTTTGGATGCCCGGCAGACCGGCCATCAGGATGATTTGTGTTTCTGTCTCATATATATCCACAAGCGGAAATTCGGCTGACTTCCGGTAGCCGGCTTCCCCAGGCTCGCCGGCAAAACTGTTGAAAGCCGCAGATTCCCCGAATTGCCCGCCTGGACCCTGTTCAAAAACCTGGTTCCAAAAATCCCCGCCCTGCACCTTCTGGGCAAGCTCCATCCATTGCTTCATTTTTTCGAGATCCATCATATCACCTGCTTTATAGGTTTCAGGGATTATCGTTTATTATTAATCTTATTTTCATTTATGCTATTCATGCCTAAATGTTGGGAAGTTAAGCTGTTTGAAAAGAAAACTATTTTTGAAAAAAGCTATTTGGATTCTTCTTCCTGTGCCATAATTGAGTCAGTTTAAGAGGGGGAGTTTATATGCAAATCAGGAAGCTGGTGAGAGAGGATGCTGAACAATATAAAAAGCTGCGGCTGGAAGCGCTGCAAAATAAACCGGAAGCATTTGCTTCCAGCTATGAAGAAGAAAGCGGAAATCCTGCCGAGTTTTACGCCAGGCGTTTTGCTTCAGTTTCTTCTGCAGAGTTTGGCGCATTTGAGAAGGGCAATTTGGCCGGAACGGCAGCTTTGATTAAGGAGACTAAATTAAAACTTAAGCATCGGGCCATGATTGCAGCAGTGTATGTAAAACCTGATTACAGGGACAAGGGAGCAGGCAGAAAGCTGATAGAAGCAGCTCTTGCTGAAGCGCGTTCGGACACTGGAATAGAACAGGTCACCCTCTCAGTTGAAAGCGGGAATGAGCCTGCCAAAAGGCTTTATGAGTCATTAGGGTTTACAGTATATGGCATTGAAAAAAGAGCTTTGAAAATTGGTGAAGATTATTATGACGAAAAACACATGATTTTATATCTTAGTTGAGGAGGCGAAAGCCTTCTTTTTATAAAAATGTAATTTATATTACTTTATAGAGTAATCATTTGTTGCTTTATAACGTAATTTATATTACTTTTAAAGAAGGAGGTGGAATATTTGGAAAATTTAAGCCTGAATGTTGCCTTGCTTCGGAGAAAGGTCCCGAATTTGACTGCAGCAGCAAAGTCAGTCGGGCTTCGTCCAGCTACAGTCTCCAATTTATGCACCGGCAAGATCCCGGTTGGAAGGGCAGAGGTCAGGACGATTGCTGCGCTTGCTGAACTGGCAGAATGCAGCCTGGATGATTTAATCATTAGAGGGGAGAAGGCAGAGATGATTGAAACGAAAATCAAGGCGCTCGATCTGTTTGCACCATTGGCTAAAGGAGGGACCGCCGGTCTTGTCGCAAGGCAGGGAATGGGTCAGCTGGTCCTCCTGACAGAGATATTTTTCCGACTGAAGAAGGAAGGCTATAAGACAATCCTGCTCATGCCAGAAGGGGATTATCCAGAACTTGAGGATATCCTGATCAACACAGATTATACTGCTGCAACCATTGAGGAGGCATACCAGCTTCTCTCAGAACACTCAAAAGGTCAAGAAGTTCTGTTTGCAGCTGATAGAGCCCATGTAGTAAACGGAACCATCCATGATTTACAGGGCAGGCTGGAGGCGAACGGTATTGGCCCAGTGACAACCTTCCTCCTCGATTTAAAAGGGGAGGCAGTAGATGAAGAATTTCCTTATGGGCCGCTGGAAACCTTATGGCAATTTGATGCCGATCTTGCTGCCAGGCATCTGTATCCTGCAGTTAATCCTATGTATTCTGCTTCCTCTGTCCTTGAGGGAGCTTATCTTGACCAGGCCCACCTGAGTATTCAGCAGAAGGCGCAAAAGCTCCTCCGCCGCTACAGGGAATTAAAGGCGCTTGTCCAAGCCGGGGGAATGAAGAGGCTTCCGTCTTCTGAAGCTCTGGGTTATCAGCGTGGAGCATTGCTGGAAGCCTATCTGACCCAGCCATTTTATACAGCAGAAGAATTTACAGGCCAAAAAGGGGAATCTGTAAGGCTTCAGGAAAATCTTATTGACGTCCGAAAAATTCTGGACGGTGCTGCAGATGCTTATACTGCAGATGAGCTGTCCTATATTGGAAGCCTGGCCACCCACCAGGAGAAAAATTCATAAGAAACAGCCCGCTCCTGCGGGCTGTTTCTATATCACACTGTTTTTCACTGAGTTGGAATCATTGAGGTCAGGATCGGCAATCCAGGATATTGGGATATTCACAGGTGAGACATCGCCGTTTTGTTCACCATATCCCTGATTTCTCTTATACGAGATAAACTGGTCGATAAATTGGTTCGGCCCCATATTAACGATAGAAGCATGGTCAAGCACATTGACCTTTAAGGCAAGAAGATTTACCACCATGGGGGCAAATATCACGAATATCACTCCCTACAAATTTGGAATTCTCGCTGAATCAAAGGTAGAATTGGAGTCAAGCTGATCACGGTCATCAACCATTCCCTTTGTGCCGATAAATCCGCTTGCATCCCCGAAGTTCTGTCCGTAGCCCTGATTCTTTTTATCCGAATTATGCCACTCGGCAAGCAGATTTTGGCCGATGTTGACTGCGGAAGCATTCTCAAAAGAATTGATTTTGATTGCGCAGATGTTGATATTGATAAATGGCGCAGGAGCCGGCAATTATATCTCCCCCTTTGTTTGCTTCTAAGTATATTCAGCACTGCATAATTTATGATAAACGGGCAGTGAGAGGAAAAGGGGGAAAAGCATGTACTATCCTACGCGCATAACCATAGGCAAGACATCAATAAGAAGTGCTGATCATGGAACTGGCATAATTTTTGGCCAGAATATCATGGTTAATAAAGCGGTGAACGGAAAGAAAAACCAGGGATTTGGCCAGCAGTCCGCTGACAAAGTTTTTACGGCCATGCCGGCAGGTGCAGTATGGGATGGGGAGCAGGAAGATAACACGAGCGTGAAAAACAACATCTAGCTATCCGTATAGTTCAGCTGAAATTTAGAATAACCTTCACAATTGCCGCATACCTTTAATGTATATACCTCCGAAAGCAAAAGCCCTGCTGCTAAAAGTACGGGGCTTTTGCTTTATGGTTCAAATCAGAGGAATTATTTGCTATAATAAGCTTGACGAAAATGATTATCATTATTGATGAGGTGCTTGCTGTAATGAATATTGAACAATTGGTTACAACACGAAGAACAATTAAAAAGTTTAAAGCAGATCCAGTGGATGAGGCGCTGTTCATGAAGTGGCTACAAGCAGCCAGCCTTGCTCCCAACCATAAAATGACCGAGCCTTGGGATATTATTTTTGCCGGCCCGGAGACACGCGGAAAGCTGAAGCATAAAACAGATTTTGGCGGAGCGCCGGAAGTGATGGCCGTCACTGTCAAGCATGGAAAAACAGAACTGGAGACAGTTGAAAATTCAGCAGCCGTGGCATGCTTTATCCAGAATTTCATGCTGCAGGCATGGGATGAGGGAGTAGGGACCTTCTGGTGTTCTCTTGGTGCTTCAAAGGCTGCGAGGGAAGTGCTCGGAGTTGAGGAAGGGAGCGAAGTAGTCGGCATCATCGCTTTTGGCTACCCTGAAGAAATCCCGGCTATCAAAGAGCGCATCAGCATTGAAGATAAGATTAAAAAGCTTCCATAATTATGGTTTGAAGGACAGTGCGGTTGCCTGTCCTTTTTTATTTTGTCATTTGCAGAAATAATACCTGTCAATCTTCGTGACAGGAAGCAAAATCCCTTTATCGCCTTCATTTTTCGGCTATAATGAATCTAGCAGAAAATACAGGGGGCATTAAAATAATGATACTAGTTGGATATAGCCGGAGAAGGGCAGGATGACTGAAGATTTCTGGTCGCCCGTCCGGCTGTCGATTTCTGTGGCTGCCATCTCATTGGCTATTGTTTTTGCTGCTGGCATTCTTTTGGCAAGAGTGCTCGCATTAAAAAAATTCAAAGGAAAGCCGCTTATTGAAACCCTCCTCCTCCTGCCTCTCGTACTTCCGCCATCGGTGGTCGGATTCCTGCTGATCATCGTGTTTGGAAAGCAGTCATTCTTTGGGAGAGCAATAGAAATCTTTATTGGGCAGCCGGTTATATTTACATGGCTGGCAGCCGTTATCGCGTCCAGTGTTGTTGCCTTTCCTCTGATGTACCAGTCGGCAAAGACGGGCTTTGAAACGATCGAGAAGGAGATAGAAGATGCTTCAAGAGTTGATGGAGCTTCAGAGGTGAAGGTTTTTCTCTACATAGCACTACCGCTTTCGGCCAAAGCACTGGCTGCCGGGGCCATACTCAGCTTTGCCAGAGCACTCGGGGAGTTTGGGGCAACACTCATGTTTGCCGGCAATATTCCCGGCAAAACACAAACGATTCCGACGGCCATTTATTTTGCTATTGACTCGGGGAATATGGAGCTGGCCTGGCTCTGGACGGCAGTTATGATTGGCATTTCCTTTATCATGCTTGCAGCAGTCAATGCTTTTAGCAAATAAAAATTTCGGTATACGAAATTTTCGTGTAGAAAAACAGGGTTTTTGCTGTCATGCCAAGAATATATAATAAGTCCGAAAACCAGAGGAGGAAAAAGCATGACAGCAGAACAGTTTTTACAGAAGCAAAATGAAGCCTTGCAAAAGCTCCAGAAAAAGCGCGCTGAAGCTTCATGGAAAGCTTCTGTAACTGGAGAAAATGAGTGGAACAGGAAAACAGCTGAGGCACAGACGGAGGTCAGCCTCTACTTATCAGATTCTGAAAGATTCCAAAAGGCCGCGGAATTGCTCGGAAGCGGGGAACTGGATCCGCTCGAACAAAGGCAGCTGCAGCTGCTGAAGAACAGTATGGTAAAAAATCAGCTGGACGCGGGCGTACTTAAGGAGCTCTCTGAAAGAAGCTCTGAGCTGATAGGCGTATTCAATACATACAGAGCCGTTCTGGATGGAAAGGAAGTTTCGGAAAATGAAATCAGGAAAATCCTTACCGACAGCAAGGACAACGAGCTGCGTGAGCAGGCATGGCATGCTAGCAAAACAATTGGCAGCAAAGTCGAAAAAAAGCTCCTTGACCTTGTAAAATTAAGGAACAAAACTGCTGTGAAGCTTGGCTACAGGAATTTTCATGAAATGAGTTTTGAGCTGCAGGAGCTGGACAGGGACGTTATTTTTGCTATCTTCGATGAGCTGAAGGAAATCTCGGATGAGCCATTCCGCCAGTTGAAGCTGGAAATGGATGAGGAAATTGCCGAACGCCTTTCCATATCAATAGAAGAGATCAGGCCTTGGCATTATGCGGACCCTTTTTTTCAGGAAGCGCCTCCTTCTAAAGCACTGAACTTGGATTCTTACTATGAAGGAAAAGATCTGGAGGAGCTGACAGCTTCCACATTTGCTTCAATGGGAATGGATATTGGGGAAATGCTGGAAAACAGCGATTTATATCCGCGGGAAAAGAAAAATCAGCATGCATTCTGTACAGACATCGACAGGGAAGGGGACGTAAGGGTCCTGTGCAACAACAGCAGCAGCGACTACTGGTCAACCACCATGCTGCATGAGTTCGGGCATGCCGTATATTTCAAATATATTGACCGTGATCTCCCTTTTCTTCTCAGAGCCCCGGCGCATACGTTGACGACTGAAGCGATCGCGATGCTGTACGGACGGTTGGGCCGTAATCCGGAGTGGCTGGGAAAATTCCTCGGCATGAATGAGAAGGAATTGGAAGAACTGGCTGGGGAGCTGAAATTGGCGCTCAGAAGGCAAATGCTCATTTCAGCCCGCTGGTTCATTACTTTTTCGCTGTTTGAAAAAGAACTGTATGAAAATCCTGACCAGGATCTGAACCGCTTGTGGTGGAAAATTGTCAAAGAAGTCCAATTCCTGAATCCGCCGGAAAATCAGGATACCCCGCACTGGGCAGCTAAGATCCACTTTACCCTTGTGCCTGTATACTATCAAAATTATCTTTTGGGGGAACTTACAACTTCACAGCTGGAACAGCATATAAAGAAAAATCTGAAGTGTGAAATTCTTTCTCATAAAGCCGGAAGCTACCTGCTTGAAGAATTTTTCAAGCCGGGAGCGTCCCTCCACTGGAATGAAAAGATAGAAAAAGCAACCGGAGAAAAACTCAACCCGCAGCATTTCATTGACCAATTCGTAGGGGATCTGCAGCAGGCATAAAAGGAGAACGGCCGCTTTCTTCACGGGAAGCGGCCTTTATGATGGAAAGGAAGGAAACTTTTATATGAAAGTGAACGTCTATATAGTATATGCATTCTGCAGGGACAATAAGGGAGGGAACCCGGCAGGAGTAGTTCTTGACGCAGATGGCCTGAGCACCGGGGATATGCAGAAAGTCGCCTCAATGGCGGGATTCCCCGAAACCGCATTTATCAGCCGTTCAATAGCAGGTGATGTATCGTTGAGATATTTTACGCCGGAGAACGAAGTCGACCTTTGCGGACATGCTACTGTCGCCTCATTCCACCTGCTTGTTAGGGAAGGCAGGATACTGCCCGGAAAGCACACATTTGAATGTCATGCTGGCCTTCTTAAAGCCAGGACGAGTGAGACAGGAGAGATTTTTCTTGAACAGCCCCTTCCGGAAATGGGGGAAACTCTTCCTGCAGAAGAGGCTGCAGCTTCTTTGGGAATCAGCCTGGATGATCTTGATGAAAGCCTGCCGGTCCAGATTGTTTGTGCCGGCCTGCCGGACATCATCGTCCCGATCCGTTCCCGTGATGTCCTGGAATGTATTCAGCCGGATTCCAGGCGGGTGGCTGAGATCAGCAGAAAATATCATGCAATAGGGTATCATCTGTTTGCAGTCAATGAAAAAGGCGGACCTGCGGCCGTCTGCCGGAATCTTGCACCTGCCGCCGGCATTCCGGAGGAAAGCGCGACAGGTACGGCCAGCGGCGCTCTATGCGCATATCTTTATCATCATCAAAGAATAGCGGCAGGACCGCATTTTTTTCACCAGGGCGAATCTATGGGGCTGCCTTCTATTATAAAGGCAAATCTATCAGCTGCAGATTCCGGGGAAATTGAAAGAATGGAAATTGGCGGTGCGGCGAAACTGCAAGAAAAGATGGTGATACACATTTAGTGCTGTATACACAAAAATTTTCGACACCATCCCATGCGGCCAGCTTAAATCCTCAGCAATAGACGCCCATTCTTCTGCCGGTGCGCCACTGAGTGTCATAGTTTGTAAAGAAAGCTCGCTATTTGTTCATATCTTTTAGGCGGAAAATGGTTTAAGATAGAAATAAGTTAATAGACGGACTTTTTAGAAAAAATAATAATGGTATTGTCAGTCAAACTTCAGACTCAGAATGATAGATGGAGGGATATGAGTGAGTGCAAGCATCGCAGTAAAACTGATAGAAGACTATTCAAATTATGAAGACGAAACACTGGTTGTCCTTTTTCAAAATGGGGATGGTATGGCATCTGAGTATCTTATGAAAAAATACAGGCACTTTGTCAGGGCGAAAGCGAGCAAATTCTTTCTGATCGGCGGAGATAAAGATGATCTTTTTCAGGAAGGGATGATCGGGCTCTACAAAGCAATCCGTGATTTTAAGGAGGACAAGCTTGCCTCATTCAAAGTGTTTGCTGAGCTGTGCATTACAAGGCAGATCATCACCGCTGTGAAAACGGCGACCCGGCAGAAGCAAATGCCGCTTAATTCCTATATCTCACTGGACAAGCCGATATATGAAGATGAATCCAAGCACACACTCATGGATATCCTTCCGGGCACCATGGTCACAGATCCGGCCATTCTGATTGTGACCCAGGAGAACACAGCAGACATTGAAGAGAAAATAGCTGAGAAGCTGAGCGACCTGGAACGGAAGGTGCTTGATCTATACGTTGCCGGCCACTCTTATATTGAAATCTCCGAGGAACTGGATACTCACGTCAAATCCATTGACAACGCCCTCCAGCGCGTCAAACGAAAGCTTGACCGCTATCTTGAAAGACGTGAGCTGGTGATTTAAGAAACGGGGAGCTCCCTCCGGAAAAGGGGGGCTTTTTTCTTTGGAGCCGGGTAAGAGAAATTATTTTACTCTGACTTAAGGGGATCGTGCAGGGTTTATAAAAAAATGAAATCCCGGCATACAGCCGGGATTTCCATCAGTATTCTTCCCTTCTGACAGAAGGTTCATCTCGCGGGGTATCTCCGAGCTGGTTCCCTTCATGGGATGGACGAAGCAGTTCATCTTCTTCGATGTTGTTATCTACAAAAAGGACATATTGCCCATCATATACCTTTTGCGCAAACTCTTCTGCATCCTCATCTGCTGCACCATAGCTCGCGTATTCATCATTTGAGTGGATACCTGAGCTGGTCCCTGGGTCTGCACCTAAAAATAATGCTTTAGCGGAATCCAGAAAGCGCTGGTTTCCGAGTTCCTGGGAGCCTATGATTTTGGCAATGGCCCCGTATGTTTCAGCAAGTGCTTCAATATTGGAGCCGTCCTTTGAAACGATTACCAGTTTTCTGCTGTTATAGCCATTGTCCTTTGCGGCAGAAAGTGCTTCGGTCAGATCCTCAATCGTATCATAGCCGCCAATCAATTGATTATTCATGAATAATCTCCTCCAGTAGATTAATAGAATTACTTCTATCATTCCCTTGTTTTCACGGGAAGAAACGTTGGAAAGCTTTTCAAGGAATACATGAATTTTCATCAAATATATAGCCTGCACAAGCTTTTTGGGACCTATTTCATTAGACGCTGCTTTAACTAATTGTCTTTGGAAGATGTCCCATGCTTTATAATGCGATATAATAGAGACATCGTAACTAGGAGGAATCGACACATGAAGCCATTTGACAAAATTTCTTCATATTTCAAGACCTATGCACAATCTCTGGCAGATGAATTGGTGGATAGCATCATTAACGAGTTTGACTTTGAGGTGCCGAAGGAAGAAATTAAGAATGCCAAAAAGACTTACGAATCTTTTATGAAGTTTATTGGGGAGTCCATTGTGTCTGAAACTGAGAAGATGCCTGACGGCTTGCTCGATTGGAGCAAGGAAAATGGAGAGCGGCAGGCGAAGAACGGCGGCCGCATCTCGGACATTGTGATGCGCTATCCGGATTCCAGGCAAGTTTTTATTGACAAAGTGGCCAGGATAGGAAAAGAATTCGAGTTAGGCATGGATGAAGTAATACTGCTGATAAAAAAGGTCAATTTAATTCTTGATATCAGCATCAATGAAACGGTATTTGCTTTTGAACGATTTTCAGAATTCCTTCTGGAAAAAGCACGGGATGAGGTCAATGAACTGACTGCACCTGTTGTTCCGATACAAGATGGAATTGCCGTTCTCCCGCTGATTGGCTCAATCGATTATGACCGGGCCAAGCTGATTATGGAAAAAGTAGTCCCGGAAATTAAAAACCTTCAGATAGAATGCCTGATCATGGACTTTTCCGGCATTGTAAATATAGACGCGCAAATTGCAAAGTATATATTTGATATCCGCAGTGTTCTCCGTCTCGTAGGAGTTAATACAATTGCTTCAGGAGTGCGGCCGGATCTTGCACAGCAGGCTGTTACAGAAGGTATCGATCTGACCTCCGTACCAACCTTTGCCAATGTAAAACAGGCCATTGAAAGCCTAGAGGAACTATGATCTGACAAAAGGGTGAACCGTCTTGGTTCACCTTTTTTGTTGTATAGGAATTTATAAATTGTAAGTCTCGTGGATAAATATCAATTCTTAATCAACGTCCGGCAGCTGCGCCGAGGTCACAAGCCAACCCTCCCAAAAAGGCAAAGAACGTCTTTTCGGGGGTTCGTCTTGAGGCACCCAGGTAGCTGGTTATACAGACGTTGCCCCAGGACATGGCGTTCTTAGTCTGCGTTCCTTAAGGGTGATCAAGGCGCTTTCGCTTTTGTTCTGTACAGCAATTATCCGGATTGCGCATCAAAGTTTTCTGCTAGGGGGATTTTAGACAGTTCGGTTAGTATGGTGGCCGCACCAATAATTTGTTTTGTGCGGTCAAAGAGTGGGTGGGCAAAAATCATATATGTATAAAGATGCTGGTCTGGAAGTGAAAAGGAGACTGTTTTCCGGATCGAAATCTGTTTTTCAATGACAGTTCTTTTCATCTGTCCATACATTTCTCCCCCTTTTCCAAGGCCGAGCTCATCGTCCCGTTTTCCTATGAGAGATTCAGGCGGGAATAAGGGATGATGATTGAAAATCCATGTATATTTTAGTTCCATGTCACAATGGGCTATGATCATGGGTGCAGCCTCCAGCGCGTAACGGAAAGGACTTTCGTCATCCGCATTAAAGGCAGAAGAGTGGAAATTCAGAATCTGGGCTATCTTTTGCCTGATTTCCTCACTGGGATTCCTCACCCCGCTTTCAATTTGTGCATAATAAGCCCTGTCGATGAACGCCTTTGTTGCAACAGTCTCCTGGGTGAGCTTTCTAGCTTTTCTAATTTTTATTACCAATTTCGTTTATGTTGTTTATGCATGGCTCTAGGTTATCATGTATCACTGGAAATAGGCGTGGCTTTTGAGACACAGGATGTATATTAAATGAAGAAAAGGGTAGATGAATAAATTACTAGAAAGAATCGGGCTATTTTTAGATGAATAAAGCAGAAGTTAGAGAACGGAAGAATGATGAAAAGGATGAAAGGGTATATGTCCTTAATACATAATGAAAGTGATGTGATATTTTGCCAAGCTCTAAATGGTTTAAAATCGGCTACGGAATTATTATTGTGATGGTTATTATCTTCCTCGCAACGAAAATCGATTTTATTTTTACACCGATTGAAATTTTCTTTGAAACTTTATTTATGCCTTTCCTTATCTCAGGGGTCCTTTATTATCTGCTGCGCCCAATCGTATATTTCCTTAATAGGAAAAACGTTCCAAAAGCTGTGTCCATCCTCTTGATCTATCTGATCGTCATAGGCGGGGCAGCAGCACTGGTGTATTTTGCCGGACCGGAGCTGCAGCGCCAGTTTAAAGATCTGATGGACAATTACCCGCAGTATATAGAGGGGCTTAGAAATAAAGCGGATGAGCTTCAGAACAGCGCCTGGTTCTCCCGGTTCCAGGAAAACGATTATATTACCCTCGACTATATAACAGAACAGGTGAGTTCGTATTTTAAATCGAACTTCTCTGACTTGAGCTCCCGTCTGACGGGCGTGTTCAGTATCGTCACGAGTGTTGTCACCGTGATTGTTACAGTGCCTTTCATTGTGTTCTATCTGCTGAAAGACAGCGAAGGGGCTTCAAAGGGCATGGTCAGATACTTGCCATATTTCCAGGCTGCCGAGACGAGGAAAATCCTTAAGGATATGGATGAAGCCCTAAGCTCCTATATCCAGGGACAGGCAATCGTCAGCTTCATCGTTGGTGTAATGATGTATATCGGCTATCTGATCATTGGAATCAAATATTCTCTCATCCTGGCCATTGTGGCCATGTTAACAAATGTCATTCCCTTTTTGGGGCCATTCCTTGCTCTTGTACCGGCTGTCATCGTCGGGTTTACCATGTCGCCTTTTATGGCGCTGAAGGTCATTCTCGTTGTGATAGTGGTCCAGCAAATCGACGGAAATGTATCTTCTCCGCTCATCATGGGGAGAAAGCTGGATGTCCATCCGCTTACCATCATCCTGATTCTTCTGGTGGCAGGCAATCTGGCGGGTCTGATCGGGATGATCGTCGCTGTTCCTGCCTATGCAATCATCAAGGTCATCATCAGCCATGCCTACAGGCTGTATGTTTTAAAAAGAGCCGACCGTGAACAGATTATCCAGGTTGAAGATTAATGGTTTCAATCATGCAGAGAAACGGGAAAAGAATGGTACAATCCATACAACAGGAGGAAGCTGCATGAACCGTTATAAAATTGTATATAAAAACCGTGAGGATCAATTCATCAGCACCGAATTTTTTGCAGATTGCATTACTGACCTGATTCCACAGCTTACAAATCTTGAGAGGAAATTCAAGATTGTAGAAGTAAAGAATATGATGTACGCACAAAGGAAATGAAAAAAGCAGCGCTGAATGCCGGCGCTGCTTTTTTATGCTTATCAGCAGGAAGCGGGAAACCGGGAGTCGAATCTACTGTTATGAAAAATTGAGGGGGAGGGAGTATGACTTTCAGAGAAAATACCTCACAGCAATCCTAATTAATATGAATGATGAAGAAATCCTTGCCAATAAACTGAAAGAGCTGTCCTATCAAATGGAAGCAGCCAGAAAAACCAATATGAAGGGAAATGCCTATTATCATTTAAGGACCAATATAATGAATTTTTGTAAAACCCTGTATTTCAGGCTGAAATGGAGTGATATCTTCCCGGCAGGAAGGGAGCGCATTGAAGCGTGTATCCTGGGGCTCCATATTGAAGTGTATGGGGAGAAATGCTAAGAAGGGCATACAAAAAGAGGAGAAGGGATCAGCTTCTCCTCTAAAATCTTTCATTTTTCGCAGAAGGGCTGAAAACAGGGAAAGAAAAGTAAAAGGTGGTGCCTGCCCCGACTTTGCTTTCAACTTTGATTGTGCCCTTCATAGCTTTGACGATGCTGAACACAACCATCATCCCCAGGCCAGTTCCTTTTGAGCCTTTGGTAGAATAATAGGGTTCGCCGAGCTTCTGCAGCTGTTCAGGCGTCATACCGACGCCAGTATCTTTTACAGAGATCGAAATATGGCTTTTCGTATAATTAGTCTCGACAAGGAGGTCTCCGCCTTTAGGCATCGCTTCAATGGCATTTTTCAGGACATTGAGAAGTGACTGGTGAAATTTCTGCCGGTCTCCTTCTATGGAACCAAGGATGGCAAAGTTGGCTGTGATCCTGACAGAATTCTGATTCGCGAGAGGTGTCAGAATATTGATAACCTGCGTGATTTCTTTTTTTACATTTATTTCCTCAATATAGTCGAGGGACGGCTTTGTAAAGGTCAAATAATCTTTTATGACCCTTTCTGCGGATTCAAGTTCACCTTTAACGATATGCAGATACTCTCTTCTTTTTTCAAGGGGCTGAGGGTGCTCAATCAAAAGCTGTACAAAGCCTGCCGCAGCTGTCAAAGGGTTGCGGATTTCATGTGAAATCGCGGCACCCATCTGTTCAACAGCCTCAAGCTTTTCAGTTTTGATCAGTTTCTTCTTTAATTCAAGATCCTTTCTGACGTATTCAATAATATAGGATATCATTGCAACCCCGACAGTCGGAACCGCCAGATGAGCGGCCCAGGCATCAAGCCTGCTTTCAGGGGAAGACCATATTTCCATAGCGATGACTGTCACTGCGCTTAAAATAACAGTCAAGATGACCGAAAAGGCAATCCTTTTCTGCGGAGGCTGTATCTTAAATTTTGGATAAATGCGCCAGAGTAAAAATGCGAGCGGCACATATAAAAGAACATTGAGCCAGAAACCGGTGCCAATTCCAAAGAATGAGCGGATGACAATGGCAATCACGCTGAGCCAAGGGCCAAGACCAGCATACAAGCCGCCTATCAAAACCGGGATGAGCCTCAGGTCAAACTGGAAATCTGAAGAGGACTTAAAGGAAAACTGCAGGCTCAGCCAAAGCATCAGTGATAGCCATATAAGGGATGACACGCGGGAAAAAGAGATCCTTTGCCTTTTCTCTGACCAAACCAATGAAAAAAAAAGAAGAATGATAATCAACGCCAAATTGAAAAATAAGTGCCTGGTTATTTCCATTAATTTCACCGCATTTTTGTATGTATATTAAAAATATTATAATTTTTTGTCAAAAGAAACAATACAATTAGCATAATTTCACGAATTATTAATGAAAAGTATTGGTATTGGCGCTGTTTTTAAGCTGGCAAGCTTAATATAATGCCAGGCAGGGAGATTGATAGCTTGCAGCTTGCGGGGCAGTCTGATTAGTCTATCAAAAACTTCAAAATGCTGAAAAAGAGAGGGAATTTAAAAAACTCCTAAAAAAAATGAACCTTTTTCCAGCCTTTTCCGTATTATGATTAGAACGAGAATGATAGGAGGCGCAGTATTGAATTCCATTTTGAAGCTGGACAATGTAAAAAAAGTGATTAAAGGAAAAGAAATCATCAAAGGACTCAGTTTTTCAGTAAACGAAGGAGAGGTATTCGGCTTTCTCGGACCCAATGGTGCCGGTAAAACGACCACTATCCGGATGATTGTCGGACTGATCGGGATAACGGAAGGTGACGTCATTGTCTGCGGGAAAAGCATCCGCAAAGACTTTGCCGGTGCCGTGAAATACATTGGTGCAATTGTAGAGAATCCGGAAATGTACAAGTTTCTGACAGGCTACCAGAACCTGATGCAATATGCACGGATGCAGAAGAATATTTCTAGAAAGAAGATTGACGAAGTAGTTGAGCTGGTCGGTCTGCAGGACCGGATCCATGATAAGGTGCGCACCTATTCGCTCGGAATGAGGCAGCGACTCGGACTGGCACAGTGTCTGCTTCATGATCCGAAACTCCTGATCCTGGATGAGCCGACGAACGGCCTTGATCCAGCCGGGATAAGGGAAATCAGGGACCACCTAAAAATGCTCACCAGGGAAAAAGGCATGAGTGTTATTGTATCGAGCCACCTGCTTTCGGAAATGGAAATGATGTGCGACCGGATTGCCATCATCCAGGATGGTCAGCTTGTAGAAGTACAGCAGGTGAATGATTTTGTTCAGACCGGGACAGTTTACGCTTTTGAAACAGGCGATCTCAGTCAGATATTCCCTCTTTTAGAAGACAAATATGGCATCGTCCGAACAGCTGATGGATTCACTGCGGGCTGCACAAGAGACGAAGTCCCCGTGATCATCCAAAGCCTTGTAGAACAGGGAGTTGCAGTGTATGGAGTAAAAGCTGCTTCGCAAACACTGGAAGAAAGATTCCTTGAAGTTACGGCAGGAGGTGCTAAGCATGGGTAATTTAATTAAAAACGAATGGATAAAAATCTTCAAGAGAACAGGGACACTAGTCATGATCGGCCTTGTTATCTTCTTTACGATGGTCTATGCAGGCTTTGAGAAATATGACCAGAATAAAAATGGCAGCCAGGAACCGCAGGCTGACTGGAAGCAAACGATGGAAGAGAGCATTAAAAATGATAAAGTCCAGATGGAAGAGAACTTTAATTCCAATTTAGATATGTTTTACAAAAGGGAAATTGCCATAAAGGAATATCAGATTGAGAATGATATCCCGCCTCAAACGGAGTATTCGGTATGGTCTTTCGTCAACGATGCCCAGGCATTAATTTCCTTTGCGGGCCTCTTCACCATTATTGTAGCAGCAGGCATTGTCGCCTCTGAATTCTCATGGGGAACGATCAAACTTCTTCTGATAAGGCCGATCAGCCGTTCGAAAATTCTGTTGTCCAAATACATAACCGTATTCCTATTCGGGCTGTTACTCCTGGCTTTGATTTATGGACTGTCCACATTGCTCGGATTGATTCTGTTCGGGCTCCCGGCAGAATCAATCCCTCACCTTGCCTATTCAAATGGGGAGGTTGTTGAAAAAGGCATTGCCGGACATCTGGCTGTTTCCTATCTGCTCGCAAGTGTTGATGTACTGCTTGTAGCGACAATGGCTTTCATGATATCAGCCGTTTTCCGAAACAGCTCGCTTGCCATCGGCCTCTCCCTGTTTCTTCTGTTTACAGGAAGCACGGCAACCGTTATTTTGGCAGGTCTCTTCGATTGGGCAAAATATATCCTGTTTGCCAACACGAACCTTACCGTTTATTTTGATGGCGTCCCGCCAGTTGAAGGGATGACACTCACCTTTTCGGTCATCGTACTGCTTGTGTATTTTCTCATTTTCCATGCCCTTGCCTTCTGGCTGTTCAATAAAAGGGATGTATCAGCATAAAAGGGGAGCCGGACATTTTTTGTCCGGCTTATTTAGTTAGCAGAAGAATGGGTTAAGTTCTTAAAGGTTAAAGCGGGAGGATGTTAGTTAGGGGAACTGGGGCCGTCTAAATTGGAAAAAGAGAAATAGAGGGTGTTAGTGAGGGGAACTAATGCCGTCTAAATTGGAAAAAGAGAAACAGAGGGTGTTAGTGCGGTTAACTAATGCCGTCTAAATTGAAAAAAGAGAAATAGAGGGTGTTAGTGAGGGGAACTAAGGCCGTCTAAATTGGAAAAAGAGAAACAGAGGGTGTTAGTGCGGTTAACTAATACCGTCTAAATTGAAAAAAGAGAAATAGAGGGTGTTAGTACGGTTAACTAATACCGTCTAAATTGAAAAAAGAGAAATAGAGGGTGTTAGTGCGGTTAACTAATACCGTCTAAATTGGAAAAAGAGAAATAGAGGGTGTTAGTCTTGGTAACTAAGACCGTCTAAATTGCGAAAAGAGAATCAGAGGGTGTTAGTACAGGAAACTAGAGCCCTCTAAACAGAAAAAAGAGAAATAGACGGTGCTTGTAAGAGGAACTTCTGCCCACTAAGCCCTAAAAGAGAAGGGGATGTTGCCAGCGCAAACGCCTGAATCCACTCCTTTATTCAAAAAAACTATATTATCAGAAGATATAGACAACATCCAGCGAAAGTTATATTATACCAATTACCGAAGGAGGGGAAAAGATGGGAGAATGTTTTATTTGCAATAAGCATCAGGGAAAAATCAAAACTTCAGGAAGCGTAATCTATGAGGATCAGTTTGTTTATGCTGGACATATTGACGGAGGCGGAAAGCCCGTTTATCTTGGACATTTGATGATTGACTTAAAAAGGCATGCACCGACGCTGGCGGATTTGACGATGGAGGAAGCTTCGGCTTTTGGGAAATCTATGGCGAGGATCAGCCGGGCTTTGAAGGAGAGCGAGGGGGCAGAGCATATTTATTCTCTTGTATCAGGGAATAGCGTCCCTCATCTGCATATGCATTTGGTGCCGCGCTACCCGGGAACCCCGGAAGAACATTGGGGGCCGATGAGTGTTTATGATTGGGAGCAGGCACCGATGGGAGACGAAGAGGCGGTCAGCAAAATCTGCCGCAGAATCAATATTTACCTGGGAGGAGCAGAAACATGATTGAAATTTACTGGACTGGGATGGATGCTCCTTATCTGGATAATCCAGATGTCAGACAGGATGCCCATATTACGGTAGGGCGGTTTGGCGGAAATACAGAGGCCGGCCAGTGTAAAAATGAGGATGGCTGCCTCGTCTGGGCTGATGAAAATCGGGAATGGGAGTTTACCATCATCCTGGATGCACATGAATCACCAGAAAGTGCATACCTTGTCCTTCAGCAAATTAAATCGAAAAAGAAAGACATATTAGATATACTGCTGCTTCCAGCACATACAGCAATACCTGGTGTGGAAAAATTTATATTATCCCTCCTGGCTTCTGAAGAGTTCCGGTTGGAATGCAGCAAGGTAAAAGGTGAAACTGCCTGCCTGTTTGCTTTCCGGAAAGGGCAGTATCTTTGGTGGCTGTCTATCGGTGATTGTGTGCTTTTCCTCTTTCATCCCGAACTGGCGGCCATGGGGCAGCATCAGCTGAACCAGCGGCAATTTTTTGAATGGACAGGAAGGGCCAATGCATTTGATCTGCCGGTTCCCTGTTATACAACAGGGAGGAGGGAGCTCAGAGAAGGCTTAAATACCATCTTCCTAACAACCGATGGCCTCCTTGAATGCCCGGGAATGCCGTATGAAGACCCTGAAAAGATCATGGCGGCGCTGAAGGGGCCTTCAGATGGACAGGGTGTAAAAGAAATGCTGGAAGACATAAAGGCGCATAATGTCCGTGACAGTACAACGATCATCTCCTGGGAAGCCCGTTCCTTCCACAGGCCCTTGATGCCGGGAATCCTTCCAAGCAAGGGATAAATTTTCCGCACGATGGGCAACATACAGGCGGAGGGCTGCCAATGGCCAAGTTAAAGCATATACAGCAGGATACCAATATTGAAAGCTACTATATAACCTTATGCGATGTATATTTTTATCATCTTCCCGGAGAATCAGAAAAAGAAGAACAGCGGCTTGAGGCGGCTGTTGAAACTTTATCAAGCCTGATTTTTCATGCCATCAGCATAGACGGCACAACAATCAGGGAAATGGATAATAGCCGGTATGAGAAGGAGTACAAGCGGTTCTATACTGATATTATGAGGGCAATCAGAGAGTGTTCGCAGAACGAAGTGGACTTTAGCGAATTTCTCGAAATACTGGACGAAATCGTCGGGGCCGCCATTCTGCTTTCCAATGCTTTTGAAAAAATTGATAGGGTAAAAGAAGAGGCCGCACAGGAAGATGTTGAAGAGGAAGAGGAATGACCGGTTCCGGAGAGGGCCGGTCTTATTTCTGTTTCCTAAAGTTTTAATTTTAAAAAAATAATTGTAAAGACTTCTTTCTTTATGCTATTCTGTACTATAACAGATTAAGGAGACATCGCTGTGTAATAGAAAAAGGAGGATAAGGATGGCAAAGTATCGAAAAATCGGACACTTGCAGGTGGATGAAGCTCTGCATCAATTTATACAGAAGGAGGCCCTTACCGGGACCGGACTGGAAGAAAAGGCATTCTGGAATGGTTTGGAAAAGCTGATTGAAGAGCTAACTCCGGAAAACAAAAAACTTCTGGCCAAAAGGGAGGAGCTGCAAAGGGAGCTTGACCAGTTTCATTCTGAACATCGCGATGGCTTCAGTTTTGAGGCGTATAAACAATTCCTCCTGGATATCGGGTATGTGCAGCCGGAGCCTGGAGAGTTTCAGATCAGCACGAAAAATGTGGATGACGAGATCGCTCTGCAGGCAGGTCCACAGCTGGTTGTGCCGGTCAATAACAGCAGATACAGCATCAATGCGGCCAATGCGCGCTGGGGAAGCCTGTATGACGCTTTGTATGGAACAGACGCTATCAGTGATGAAGACGGAGCGGAAAGATCAGGCGGTTATAATCCTGTGCGCGGAAAAAAAGTAATAGAATCCGCAAAGGGATTTCTTGATCAGGCTGCCGCACTCGACGGTGCTTCCCATAAGGAAGCCGTCCGGTACTCAGTCAAGGAAGGCAGTCTGGTAATCGCTTTGAAGAATGGATCATCTTCAAAACTTAAAGAACCTGAAGCTTTTGCCGGTTACCGGGGAGATAAAGATCTTCCCGAAGCAGTATTGCTGAAGCATCATGGACTTCATTTCGAAATCCAGATTGACCGTGCTTCTGATATTGGAAAAAGTGATCCGGCGGGCGTTAAAGATATTCTTATGGAAGCAGCTGTTACAGTGATCATGGATTGTGAGGACTCAGTTGCGGCTGTTGATGCGGAGGACAAGATGCTCGTTTACCGGAATTGGCTTGGTTTGATGAAAGGGGAGCTCAGCGCCGATTTTTCTAAGGGAGGAAAAATTATAACAAGGAAACTGAACGGTGTCAGGCATTATCACGATCCTGAAGGCAATCCTTTTTCCCTGCCAGGCAGATCGCTTCTGTTTGTCCGCAATGTCGGCCATCTGATGACAAATCCGGCAGTTCTGGATAAGGCAGGAAATGAAGTGCACGAAGGAATCCTTGATGCCGTCTTTACTGGTCTGGCAGGGAAGCATTCTCTCTTGCAGAAAGAGGATCCGTCCAACTCCAGGAAAGGGTCGATTTATATTGTAAAGCCAAAGATGCATGGGCCGGAGGAAGCCGCATTTGCAGGGAAGCTTTTTGATAGAACAGAGGATTTGCTTGGGCTTGAGAGGAATACCATTAAGATCGGACTGATGGATGAAGAGCGCAGAACCTCACTGAATTTAAAAGGCTGTATAAAAGCAGTCAAAGACCGCATCGTGTTCATCAATACAGGATTCCTTGACCGGACAGGGGACGAAATCCACTCAAGCATGGAAGCAGGCCCGATGGTGCGTAAAGGAGACTTGAAAAAATCCAGTTGGCTGCAGGCTTACGAAGCGTCCAATGTTTCAGCAGGATTGTCTGCCGGCTTTTCAGGCAGGGCACAGATAGGCAAAGGCATGTGGGCCATGCCGGATAAAATGAAGGAGATGCTTGAGCAGAAGGGTGCCCAGCTCATGTCAGGGGCTAATACTGCCTGGGTGCCGTCGCCATCGGCGGCCGTCCTTCATGCATTGCATTACCATCAGATCAATGTAAAGGAAATCCAGCAAAAGGGGCTGCAGCGCCAGGCACTGTATAGGGATGAAATGCTGTCAATTCCTGTGGAGGACCATGAATCATGGTCTCCAGAAGAAATCCAGGAGGAAATCGAGAATAATGCCCAGGGCATTCTTGGCTATGTGGTCCGCTGGGTGGAACAGGGCATCGGCTGCTCGAAAGTGCCGGATATTCACGATGTCGGTCTGATGGAGGACCGTGCTACCCTGAGGATATCAAGCCAGCATCTGGCCAATTGGATCCATCATGAAGTGGCTTCAAAGGAACAGGTGATGGAAGCGCTCCAAAAAATGGCGAGGGTAGTAGATGCACAAAATGAAAATGAGCCGGGCTATAAAAGAATGTCTGATGATTTCAGCACTTCAGTTGCATTCCAGGCGGCCTGCGAACTGATTTTTGATGGGAAAAGTCAGCCTAATGGCTATACAGAACCTATTTTGCATAAAAGGAGACTGGAGGCGAAATCGAAACAGGCTGTCCGCCACTAAGGAGCATAAAAATAGTTAAGTCAGCAGGCCGCTCACTCTATATTAACGGGTTTCTCATGAAAAAAAGGGAGGGCATGGTGCTGCCGAACCCGCCAATATGATGGATATTATTAAAAGCTCTTTTAATAGAATTCCGGCTTCGATAGAACAATAGGGTTATGTCCCTGTTGCTGAAGTACATCTGTGGCCTGGTCTGAGCATGTCTTAAGAATATTGACGTTTTCGGATTTCTTCAGGTAAAATTTAGCTATTCTTACAGAAACTGAGGGGATTTTGTTGAAGCATTTGAAATTGTCATTATTTTTGGCAGGCCTGGTCATGATAAGCGCTGCCTGTTCCGGAGCAGGGGAAAGTGATTCAGCTTCAGAAAAAAAGGAGGAAGCTCCTGCAAAAAATGCAATAGAGGCAGTTGATGCTGCAGGGGAGAAAGCTGATGCTGAAGAGGCGGCAGGGAAGGAAAGCTTTATTGCCAACGGAAAGGAATGGCAGCTCGGCTTTACCGATTCTCAGAACGGGCTTTTTCAGGAATATGTCCTTGCAGGAGAAACAGTCGATAACTGGTCTGAGCTGATTACAGTTCACCGCTACAGCAATCCGAATGAGGTGCCGGTGCAGGCATATGCAGCCCAATTTAAAAATTCTCTTGAGCAGTCTGTTTCCGGTGACCTACACTTTGAGGTTCTAAAAGAGGATGCTCATAATCTTTATTATGAATTTCAGCTGACCGGAGATTCTGCCCATCCTGATCAATATGAAACAGCCAGGATTCAAAGCGAGGGCGGGGAAATTTGGTTCCTGCATTATGCCATTAAAACTGGCGGTATAGATGAAGGAGAAAAAAAGGCCTGGCAGAATATATTATCAACAGATGACTTGAAAAGCTGGGTTAAATAACGAAAAAAAACGAAGCGGTGATGCTTCGTTTTTTTCGTTGGCATGTTATTTATAAAAAACTTTTTCTGTATTATATTTGGCCTGGAGAGTATTGATGATATATGTCTCATAAATTTCCCTCTCCATCGGGTCTTCTACATAAATCAAGGCAATTTTGTATACATCATGGCGGACATCTTTAATTGGTGAAACCGTGTCTTCAAAGTGCTTCTTTACACGCTGCCTCAGCTTGCGCGCTTTTCCTACAAACATCAGGTCCTCATTTGAATCAAGGAACAGGATCAGGCCGCCTTTATCCCGGGGGATGCGGTGGTAATCCGTAAAGCCGTAGAGATTGCTCAGTACGGAGGATGTTTGTTCGTCGGCATGCTTGTTTTTAGTCAGAGTCAAATCCGGATTTGGAATTTCAATTTTTATCATCTTCAGTCACTTCCTTTTCTTTAACTTGTAAATGGTATCATACCGGAAGCCTGATATCCACTATATCCTGATTATTTTACCCTTATATCAAGGATAAAAAAGGTTTTTCAATTTTCTCTTCCTAAAGTGTCACAGTTTTCTCTTAAAGGCGACTAAGTATATAGAATAAGTAAAAGCAGGTGAGTGTGTGGGAAATCACAAGGAAAGGCTGATCCTTGAATGGTATGAGCAATTCGGAAAAGAGCTGTTCCGGTTTGTTTGGATCATGCTCGGATCAAAAGAGGGGTGCGATGATATTGTCCATGATACTTTTCTGAAAGCCTGGTCGGCGATAGATAGATTTGAGGAGAAGTCGTCTGTAAAGACATGGCTGTTCGCCATCGCCAGGCATCAGGTACTTGATGAAATCCGCAGACGGAAAAGGAGAAGGATTTTCCTGGGAAGATTGGCGGAAAGCCATATCCCATCCGGTTTGGATGTACAAAGAGTTGTGGAGATGAGGGAGGAAGTAAAGGAACTGTTGGAACAGATTCAAGAGCTGAAGCCCAACTACAGGATTGTCATTATTTTAAGCAAGGTAGAGGAATGCACTTCTAAGGAGATCGCTGAAATCCTGGGCTGGTCGGAAGTTAAGGTCCGCAAAACAGTCTCGCGCGCGATAAAAGTGCTGAGAAAGGAAAATCAGCTGAAAGGAGGCGATGGAATTGAAAGGTCAATTTGATAACCATAAATGGGATGGTCTGCGTGAGCTTGTGCCTGTTAAAGGTGAAAGCGAGCAGTTGAAAAGGAGAATCATGCAATCTGTAAAGAAGGGGAGTCAGACTGGAACCAGTTTTTTCCGGGCAGGTTCAATTGCGTCGGCATGCCTGCTTTTGCTTATATGCGGAGGTCTGCTTTTGCTATCCCTGCAGGAGTCAAAACTGCAGAAAGATGCTTCTTTTATTATGCTGGATGGCCACCCCTATACTTGGGACCTGCCGGGGATTGAAGTCAAAGCATCACAAGGAGAAGTTGAGTTTTTAAGGGGAGCGGAGGGAACGGAAACCAAGGCGGGCTTTGGCAAAAACATATCAGAGCAGGACATGGACAGCATCATATCTTCCCGCCCGATGTACGTCAGGCAAGAACTAGAGCATTTCCCTTTTAAAACTATAATGTATATTGAGCATGTCAAGATGATGGATACGGCTCTCCGCTATCATTTTTTCATCCAGCCTGAGGGGGAAGAATGGGTTTACTTCTCCTTTGATTATCCTAAATTTGAATATGCAGAAATATTTCAGGCTATTGCCAGCTTGCGATTCAAAGACGTCGAACCTTACATTCATCCGGAGCCCCTTTATGTCACCCATGGATATGGAGAGTTATTGTATCCGGTTGGGCTTACGCCGGTCACTGTCAGCTCCGGGTATGAGGAATACCGGTGGGAAGAGGCTTCGAGCCGCAGCTTTTCGGATTATTTAAAAGCTTTGGAGAGCAGCCCGGAAGGATGGGAGAAACAGGAGTCGGCGGGCAGTTCTGCTAATTATATATCCCGTTCCGGACTTGTGGAAGTAGCTATCCGCCTGGAAGGCAATATACTCACATATACGATTCACTATAACAGACAGGAATAACTGCTGATTGTTCAGCCCCGGCATGACTGGCGTTGAGGCTTTTTGCATGTAGTCTATAACTGGTATAGGTGCCTTTCACCTAAAAAATGACATATTTTGTTGTTTTCATTTTTGTAAAAAGGGTAAAGAGTAGTAAATAATTCAAATTGTAAGAGGGCGATTATGAACAGCATAGAATACTACATTTTTTTAGAGGAAATCCAACGGATGAAAAAAGAATATAACAGATGTAAAGACAAAGCCTTAAAGTCAGAAATTGTTAAGGATATCGAGCTATTGCAGACTGCGATCAACTGCGTAAGATAAAATGAATCGTCTAAACCATGAGTTAGGCGATTTTTTGTTTTTTATAAAGCCGGCATACTGCCGGCCTTTGTCATTTATTGAAGAAATATTGATAAAAAAGGACATCCTGCCATTCCCCAAATTTAAAGCCGACTTCCTTAAAAATGCCGATATAGCGGAAGCCCAGCCTTTCATGAAGCTTAACGCTTGCCGCATTGCCGGCAGTGAGCCCGCTGATGATCGTATGGTAGTCCAGTCCGGCTGCGCGGGAAAGCATATCCTCCACCAGGCCTGCCCCGATCCCTTTTCCCCTGAAGCAGGAAGATATGTAGACAGAAAGCTCTGCTGTTTTTTCATATGCCTGCTTGTCGCGGAATGGTCCAATCGAGCAATAGCCGGCAATGTGGCCATCTGCCTCTGCAACTGTCAGCGGATATTTGCCCCCGTACTTATTAAACCAGGCTGTCCGCTCTTCCAGGCTTTGTTCTTCAAGGTCAAATGTCGCTGTCAGTGTGCGGATTGCTTCATTATAAATATCAAGAATTTCAGGCAAATCTTCAATTGCTGCTTCGCGGATTATCATTTCATTATCCCTCCTGGTACTTATTTTAAAAGAGCAGAAGATGGAGGGGAAGTTAATTGTCTTATTTCCTGACGATGAAAGGTCTTTGAATTTATCAGTATAACTATGCCTGTCACGGAATAGAGCTGCTTGCGGAGGCAAGCAGCTCATTATGTCTATTCCTTCAGCTGATCCACGGTTCCCTCATTATAATCATCCCCGACTTGTTCATGGGTTTCAGCGAGACCCTGCTCCAGCTGGGAGTTACCTTTATAATCGGATGGATCGAAGTATTTGGCGGCAATTTGCGTTGTATCCGGTTGGTTTTGCTTATTGTTTTTCAATCGTCCCGCCTCCTTTCATCCATAGTATAAGTCAATTCTGAACAGATTATTTGATTAGAGGGAATGTACATAATTGGAATCAGGAACGGGGAACTTACAGTGAAGGAGGTGAGTCTCATGGCTAAAAATCAAAAGGGCGAAGACCGGACGAACGATCTTGGAAGATTCGCCGGAATATCCAGGGAATACGACTTTGAAACAGGAGCGCTGGATACAGCGGTACCGCAAAGCCAAAAGAAGAGTGACAAGAAGAAATAACACTTTAACATAAAGGGATTTTTCTATTGGGTTGAGAGCGGCCTGCGCCTATTATTTTGTAGCTTGGGCTAAATAGTGGTTCCAGCGGGGCTTGGTAGAATTGCTATTTTTGATTTATGATGAAATAGTGGTTCCAGCGGAGCTTGGTAGAACCGCTATTTTTGATTTGTAATGAAATAGTGGTTCCAGCGGGTCTTGCTAGAACCGCTATTTATTATTTTTGATGAATAGTGGTTCCAGCGGGGCTTGGTAGAATCGCTATTTCTGATTTTTGATGAAGTAGTGGTTCCAGTGGGTCTTGGTAGAACCGCTATTTCTGATTTTTGATGAAGTAGTGGTTCCAGTGGGTCTTGGTAGAACCGCTATTTCTGATTTTTGATGAATAGTGGTTCCAGCGGGTCTTGGTAGAACCGCTATTTTTAATTTTTTCTAAAAAAGTGGTTCCAGCAGGGCTGTCTAGAACTGTATTTTTGAATGGCAGCAGGACAAGTTAGGTACTCGCGTTTGATGCCCTTTATTGCCGCTGCTTAGGCATTTATTTCATTCCCGATCGTCTGACTCAGCCAGGTAAAAGTACTCCCGGTCAAAGATGCGATAGTAGATAGATGCCGGTATTTTATCATAGTACGGCTGGACACTTGAAATCACTTCTTTTTGGGTCCGATGAGCAAGGAGGACTTTTTTTCGTGCAGCAGCTTCAGTTGCCATTGGAAAAGCGATGTCCGGCGCTGGAAGACCTTTGCTGGTATCTTTCGGATACTTCTCCTTGAAGGTTGGGGAGAGCTTAAGCGCCACTTCAATCATCGGCTTGGGCAGTGTAACCATATAATGCCTTTTAACAGGAGAATTCCCCTTAGAAAGTTCTTCCCTTGCCACTTCCCGCACCAGTTTGCCTGTGACCACATGGTCGGGATGCCCGTATAAGCCTATCTCATCGTCATAAGATATCAATACCGTTGGCTTAATATCAGTAATTAAGTCTCTGATAACCTGTTTCATCTCCTCTCCATGTACTTCTTCTAAGCCTCCATCCGGAAAGTCATAAAACTCCAGCCGGTCCGCGCCTATAATTTCAGCAGATTTCTTCATTTCCTTTGTGCGTTCATCACCAAGCTTATCCCTCGGGACTATCCCTCCATCAGGACCTGCTTCGCCCCTGGTGAATACCGCCAGTGCGGTGAAAGCATCCTTCTGTTTCCCAAGCTTAGAAAAGGTTCCGCTGACCATAATTTCATCGTCCGGATGAGCAAACAGGGCTAGCACTCTTTTCGGCTCATTCTCCGGGAAAAGCTCCTGTGACACAGGCACTTCTCCGTCATTGACATAATAGTTGGCATAAATGATGGCAGAAACTGAACCCAGCAAAAGAAAAACGAAGAGAATCACCAACAAAATTGACAGCCTTTTAAGTGTTTTGCTTTTCATACCAGACCGATCACTCCTTACACTCTATGCTAGTCCAGTATATGAGACAAGGATCAAAGAGATGTGACAATAATAAACAGATAGATAGAGCGCTTTTCCTTCATCAATAAATAAAAAAAGACGCAAAATCTGCGCCTCCTTCAGCAGCTTTATATACTTTTCTTCATTCCGCATTTCCGGCATTCGCGGAGAAAAATAAAATCCTTTACCGAGCTTTTAAACAAGGTATTATCGCAATTATCGCATCTCCCGCTCTTAACATCAGGATAATCCTTGTAGTCATACACAATACTTGTGTCAATTCCTTTTAATTCGTTTGTTTCAGACATGTTTATTCACCTGCAGGTTGATTTTTATCTTTTTATTTTAGCAAAATTGCAGGTTTTTCGGTAGGTTAAATGACGACCATATGAATAAAAGAGGCCAATAACAAGCACTGGCCGATTTAAGCTCGTTTGACTGCCATTCTCTCTTTCTTAATCCCATACCATACCAAAAATGACCCGCCAATTACAAACAGGGGCTCAAGCCAGTTGGCCTCAGGTCCGTTTGTGATTCGGTGAAGCTGGAAGATCCAGTGAAATACGGCGATGTCGAAGCTCAGGAACAAACCTGCTGCCGCTGTGAATCCATTGAAAAAGGCAGCAGAAAACAGGCGGTGGAAGATGAGCATTAATACGCCCAGTACACAGACGCCAAAGAATACAGCCCCGATCCGTTCCAGACTGGTTTCGGCCTTAAGGCCAAAAGCAAAAGCGTCGATCAGGTGGAACAGGTTATCAGCAACAATAACTCCAATAATAATGCCAAGCAATCTCATAAAAACACTCCTTCCAATGAACCGAAAATACTATTGTACTACCTTTTCTGGAAAAAAGGTGATCGTTTTTTTAAAGACTTCCTCCAACTTCCACTAGGACTTAGGGGACGAGTCCTTTATACTGGTTACCTAGGAGGAGATGTGCGAATGTCATTATATTTTTTCTTGATCATTTCTGTCTACCTTGGTTATTTACTGTTTAAAGCAAATAAAAATACGAGCAAAGTAGCTGTCAGGACAGTATCGGTCGAACGGCCGGATATTGTGCTTGCCGGCAATAAAATAAAGATTCTTCATTTGTCTGATCTGCATTTGGAGAATATTTCAATCAGCCCAAATGAACTTTATGAGCTTTTACCCGGAAAGGATTTTGATCTGATTGCCCTGACGGGGGATTTCATGGACCGAAAAAGGAGCTTGCCGAAGCTGGCCCCCTACCTTCAAATGCTTAATAAACTCGAACCTCGTTATGGCATGTACGCCGTTTTTGGCAATCATGATTATGTTCTGAAGGGAAAGAATTTTGAGGCTCTGAAAGAGATACTTGAGCAAAACAGGTGCAGAACGCTTCGGAATGAGCATGCTGTCATTGATATTAATGGAGAAAAGTTAAATATTATTGGAATTGATAATTATAGTACTAAGCATCATAATGTGCCCCAATCTTACCTTGATGTGAGGGAGGGATATAATCTGGTGCTTACACATGATCCGAACGTGGTCCTTGAGATGAAGGACTATAAATATGATTATCTTTTATCCGGCCACTTCCACGGCGGCCAAATTCACTGGCCGAAACCGTATCATTTGGCTAAAATGGGAAAACTGGTGCGCATGAATATGGTAAAAGGCCTGCACTATCATAATGGCATGCCTTTCTATATCAGCGAGGGGCTGGGACAGACAGGGGTTAATATACGAATCGGCAGCCGGCCGGAAATCACTGTTCATGAGATTGCATAATAAGGAGGGCGCGTGAGAAGCATGCGCCTTTTTGGTGTGTTGAGGGAATGTTACTTTGTTTTTCTGATTAGATCACCAATTTCGGCAAATATTTTTGAGAAAAGATAGTACCCGTGTGGAGTGCTTCTCTGTATTCTAAAACGGAATATATCCATGCAGAGTACTCCATATTAGTGGCATGGGACACTCTGCGGCCCACAAAGCCTGAGCAGAGTGCTTCATGCCAGCGACCTGAGCACTCTGACACCAATAGAGCCTGAGCGGAATGCTTCATATAAGAAACCTGAGTCACTCTAACACCAACAGAGCCTGAGCAGAGTGCTTCATATCAGAAACCTGAGACACTCTAACACCAATAGAGCCAGTGCAGAGTGCTTCATATCAGAAACCTGAGACACTCTAACACCAACAGAGCCTGAACAGAGTGCTTTATATCAGAAACCTGAGACACTCTAACACCAACAGAGCCTGAGCAGAGTGCTTCATATCAGAAACCTGAGACACTCTAACACCAATAGAGCCAGTGCAGAGTGCTTCATATCAGAAACCTGAGACACTCTAAGACCAATAGAGCCAGTGCAGAGTGCTTCATATAAGAAACCTGAGACACTCTAAGACCAGTAGAGCCAGTGCAGAGTGCTTCATATCAGTAACATGAAACACTCAAAACCAGTAGAATGATAAAAGAGTGCCTCAAAACCTCCCACCCAAAACCCTCAGCTCTTCACTCTCCCCATCCCCCCATATTCCATCCGCCGATACACCCCTGGTGCCCTTCCATGCATTTTGCTGAACACACGGTGAAAATAAGGGTAGGTGCCGAAGCCGCAGTCTTCTGCAATCTGCTCCAGTGTCATGGTGGTATATTTCATCCTTTCCTCTGCAGCAGCGAGCCTGATTTCCATGGCATATTCCATGATCGTCTTTCCTGTGCTTTCCTTGAAAAGATGCACAGCACGTGAGACGCTCAGCCCGGCATGTGCAGCGGCTTCTTCGACTTTAAAAGAGGAAAGGGCATGCTCCTCGATGAACCTGAGCATCCTTGTGACTGCATATGGTCTGTGGGCTGAAAGAGACGTTTCTTTAAGCGCTCTTTCAAGCGAGATGCAGAGTGAGCGGAGAAGATAATCAGACAGTTCATTATATTCTTCCTTCGAAGGCCGCCTTAATTCGATGATCAGATGCCTCCAAAGGGAAAGCAGCCTCTCATCAGCGTCAATCCGTGCTATATCCGGTTTATTAGATCTTTTCCACCACTCTTCGATCCATTCCCCCTCACAGATGAGGTGATAGTCTCCGCTCAAAATAGCCTTATCAGGGAGCAGGCTGTCGACCATCAGTTCATAATGGTCCCCAGGCTTGATGAGCAGCAGGTCGCCTTTTTCCAATTTCCTGCGATTGCCTCTGACGATCGCTTCGCATGCTCCTTCTGTCTGCAGGCGGATCAGGTAGGAAGGGTAGCCGGACTTATGATGAGAATAAAAGGGCTGTGTATGGTATGAATAACCGCAAAACAATGTATCCGTTTTCAAAAAATGACCCCCGTCACTCAAAATAGCAAAATAGTGCATGTTTTAATCATATCATGAATGTTCAAATATTTGATGGTCACTTATGATGGAATCAAATAGTTTATTTTAAAAATTTGAGGAAGCGAGGGGATTAAGATGTCGGGAATACCAATTGCAGTACAGCTCTATACACTTCGTGAAGAAACGGAGAAAGATTTTGCGGGTACCCTGAAGAAGGTGGCAGAACTCGGTTTTGACGGGGTGGAATTTGCTGGTTTTGGAGGGCTGAGTGCAGAAAAAGTGAAGGAATTGACTGACGCTCTTAATCTTGCACCGGTATCTGCCCATATCCCTCTGGCGGACCTTAAGGACAACCTGGACAATGTGATTTCCAATCTTAAAACGGTTGGAATTCAATATGCAGTTTGCCCTTACCTTATGCCGGATGAGCGGACAGAGGAAAGCTATCAATCACTCATTCCCCTGCTGAATGAAGCAGGCCGGAAGCTGAAGGATGCAGGAATCACATTATGCTACCATAATCATGATTTCGAGCTTGAAAGATTGAGTGACGGGAGGATTGCGCTTGAGGCCATTTTTGATGACAGCGACCCCGGACTTCTCCAGACAGAACTGGATGTCTACTGGCTGGCAAAAGCAAAGGAAGATCCGGCTGCCTGGATTAAAAGGTATCAAGGCAGGTCACCCCTTGTACATCTGAAGGATATGACCAAAGATGAAGAACAGTTCTTTGCGGAACTTGGAAAAGGGAGCATCGATCTGCAGGAAATTCTCAGTCTTGGAGATGAAGCAGGAGTAAAGTGGTGGGTAGTAGAGCAGGATGCAAGCCGCCTGACGCCATTCGAAAGTATTGAAATAAGCATCAATTACTTAAAAGAACAATTTTCCACTAAAGGAGTTTGATACTAATGACTAAATTAAAAGCTGCTGTAATCGGCTGCGGAAGCATCGCCCAATTTCGCCACCTGCCGGAATATGCCGCAAATCCATTTGTTGAAATCGCTGCTGTATGCGACAGCAACCAGGAAAGAGCAGAAGAGACAGCTGCGAAATACGGTGCCAGGGCATTCACCAGTTATAAAGAAGCCATTGAAATGGAAGGAATCGACCTCGTCAGTGTTTGCCTGCCGAATTTCCTGCACGCTGAAGTTACTTTAGCAGCTTTGAATGCAGGCCGTCATGTTTTGTGTGAAAAGCCTATGGCTGCATCAAGGGAAGAAGCGGAAGCAATGAATGAGTCTGCAAGAGCTAACGGAAAGAAACTCATGATAGCCCACAACCAACGCTTCACTGCTGCTCATCAGAAAGCAAAGGAGATCATTGAGAGCGGCAAGCTTGGAAGGATATTCAGCTTCAGAACGACATTCGGGCATGCAGGTCCTGAAGGATGGAGTGCGGATGGTGCTGACAGCTGGTTCTTTAATAAAAGGGAAGCCTTTATCGGTGCCATGGGAGATCTTGGCGTGCATAAAGCCGATTTATTGCGGTATCTGCTCGGCGAATTTACTGAAGTCGGTGCGCTGATCGCGACCAACGCGAAGGAAAATACAGAAGTGGACGATAATGCGGTCTGTGTCCTCCGGTCAGAGTCAGGTGCAGTCGGCACATTGGCAGCAAGCTGGTCTTATATGGGCGGAAGCGACAACTCCACCGTCATCTACGGGGAAAAAGGGACCCTCCATCTTGAAGCAGATCCGGAATATTCGCTGATTGAAGTTTACCGCGACGGCAGTTCGGTTCAGCATAAGCTGGACAAAATCCAGACAAACGAGGAAGGCGGACAGACAACTTCCCATGTGATCAATCATTTTGTTGAAAGTGTAGTAAAAGACAAGGAGCCGCTGATCAGCGGAGAAGAAGGCTTAAGGAGCCTTGAAATCATTCTTGCAGCAATCGAATCACAGAAAACAAAACAAATTGTTCCTCTTAAGAAAGGGGTCCTGGCAGAATGAAGCTCGGTGTTTTCGCAGTATTATTTTCACAAAAATCTTTCGAAGAAATGCTCGATCATGTAAAAGAAGCAGGTCTTGATGCGGTTGAAATCGGCACAGGCTGCTATCCTGGAAATGCCCATTGCCCATTGGACGAATTGCTTGAAGATGAGGCTAAAAGAAAAGACTATCTGGAAGCAGTAACATCCAGAGGCCTGACGATCAGCGCATTCAGCTGCCACGGAAATCCGATTTCACCTGATAAAGCTTTTGCTGAAGAATCTGATGAAGTACTCAGAAAAACCATCAAGCTTGCTTCACTCCTTGGTGTACCGGTCGTCAATGCCTTTTCTGGCACAGCAGGCGACAGTGAGGAAGCAAAACAGCCAAACTGGCCAGTCGTACCATGGCCGGCAGAATACGGCGATGTCCTGAAATGGCAATGGGAAAACAGGCTAATACCATATTGGAAGGAAATCGGCACTTTAGCAGAAGAGCATAATGTGAAAATTGGACTGGAACTGCATGGCGGCTTCCTTGTCCATACACCTTACACCATGCTGAAGCTTCGCGAGGAAACAAGCCCGGCCATCGGGGCGAATCTTGATCCGAGCCATCTATGGTGGCAGGGCATTGATCCGGTCGCAGCGATAAAAATTCTCGGGAAAGCCGGTGCCATCCATCATTTCCATGCCAAGGACACCTATATCGATCAGGATAATGTCAATATGTATGGACTGACAGACATGCAGCCATATGGAGAAGTCCAGACACGCGCCTGGACCTTCCGCAGCGTCGGATGCGGCCACAGCATCCAGGAATGGAGCGATATGATGAGCGCCCTGAGGCTGTATGGATATGACTATGTCGTCAGCATTGAGCATGAAGATCCGCTGATGTCAATTGATGAAGGATTTGCACGCGCAGTGAAGAACCTGAATGAAGTTTTGATTCGGGAAACGCCTGGGGATATGTGGTGGGCGTAAAAACAGCTGGCCGAAAATAACTAAGTTATGAACGGGGTATCCAGGAAGCGGATGGATACCCCGCTTTTTTGTGTTAAGGCCATTCTAGGCCGAACCAAGACTCTTTTTTTACATAAGTATGTGAGGTTTAAACCCAAAAACTCTCCTTAAGGTTGGGAGATGCTAGAATTAAAATTATTGTCGAAAGGCATAAGTTGATTGACAATTTTTAGAATTCTATTAGACTAAAATTAGTTAATCTGATGCTGGTTATCGAAATATTCTTTTATCATTGCTGCTCCGCAATTCTATTTGCCCGGTTACAATCCTCTATTAATATCAAATTTATCCTTTCACACACATTACCACTAATTAATTTCCAAAGTTATTCAAAAACCTTCCTATTAAAACAAATGAAGCAATAATGGATTTGATTCATCGGAAGCTATTAAAGCCTATGCTGTTCATTTTCTTATTGTTAGGAGAGGGATATATGGGATTTGAAGAAGAATATCAGGCATTTTTACATGCACACTTACAGGCAAGAACCGGTGAGCGGCTGCGGCGCCTGGAAGAAGGTCACAAACATGCTGAAATGCTGTTTTTGAAACAAGTGTGGTGGCCAGTATTTTACCAGTTTAATTATCTTCATCCTGAATATGAGATTGATGATTATAAGGATGGCAAAAGGTATTTGGATCTTGCTTATATCCGTCCCGGCTTTAAGGTTTGTTTAGAGGTCGACGGGTATGGCCCTCACCTAAAGAATATCAGCAGATGGCAATTTTCCGACAACGTCAAAACCAGCTGGTGATTGATAGGTGGACCGTCATCCGCTTTTCTTTTGATCAAGTAAAAGAGAATCCCCGCAGCTGCCAACAGGTTGTTCAGCAAGTGATAGGCAAATGGCTGGGTGATGAGCTGGACCAAACTTCTTTGTCCTTTCTTGAAAAAGAAGTGCTCCGGCTAGTGATTCGAAAAGAAGATGACATATCCCCAAAAGAAGTCGAGAAGCATCTAAAGCTAAGTGCCAAGACAGTAAAAAAGGTACTTTCCCAACTGGTCGAAAAAAAGATGCTGATCCCCGCATCTGGCACTCAGAGGATTCGATCTTATCGGGTAGGGTATCAGGTTAAGAACCCAGTCTAATTAATGGACGGAAGAATTCCCCTTAAATAGAAATTTCTATAAAAAACAGCTCAAATAGACGGAGAAATTCCTCTTATTGACTCAAAAAACGTAAAAATGTGGTATTTTATTTTGCATAACCGGAAAATCTCCCCTTATTTACCTCGGAATGAGCTCCATTCTGTATTTAGCCGGAAAATCTCCGCTTATTATTTTCTCTTTGCTGGGTAAGAGAACTAAGTAACCATTTGTGATCCTCTTTCAAAAATTTGGAGTCAATCTTACTGCATCCACCAGAGTTGCAGTATTGGTGCAATCTATATTATATTTGCTCCTGGTTACTCTGAATGAGAAAATTAGTATCAGTCGGATGGGGCAAAGAAAAATAGAAGATCGGTGACCCCAAAAGTATATATACTCAAATGGAGTTTCGTTCCTGCCATTCAGCACGGACGCAGGACTTAACTGTTTATAGAGCGATTACGCAAAAATTATAAAAAAAGAGTTGCTGTGTAAGGAGCTATTTTGAAATGGATGAACTTGTAATTGGTGTAGATATTGGCGCTACCAATATTCGTGTGGGACTTATCGGAAAAGATCTGTCGGTTATCCGTTTGGAGACGGCATTAACCAGGAGTTTTGAAACGGCAGATGAAATGTTTAGCGAAATCTTCCGGATGGCTGAAAGGGTAGATCCTCAGAGAAATGCTAAGAAAATTGGAATTGCCCTGCCTGTCCCTTGGAATGGACAGACACAAGTAATAAAAGATGCAGACAACATACCGGTTTTGGACGGTATAAGAATTGAGTACATACAATCCTGCTTTCCTGGATTTGAGGTTTTCTTTGACAATGATGTCAATGCAGCGGGACTGCTGGAAGCAGAAAAGGGAGCGGCTAAAGGAAAAAGCTATTCTCTCTACATGACAGTGAGCACAGGCATTGGGATGGGCGTTTATTATAACGGCCAAATGATCAGGGGGGACAATGGATATGCAGGCGAAGCGGGCAGAATGATCATCGGCCAAGGAAGCGAAGAAGAGGGGATTAAGGAACAGACACTGGAATCCCTTTGCAGCGGCAGGACACTTGATGCCAGAAGTAAGCTAATATATGGTGAAAGTTCGGACGCAGAATACCTGTTTGAAAAATTTAAAGATAAGGAAAAGATGGCCGTTAAAGTGATCAATGATTGGATTGAGCATTTTTCCAGTGCTGTCGCCTCCATCGCTCAGCTCATGGATCCAGGGGCATTTGTGCTTGGCGGAGCTGTCATCTGCCGTAATCCCTGGCTGATGGTTGAGGTTAACAATAAAATTAATGAAAAACTATATGCAAATCTAAGAGGCAAAATGAAGCTTGCCATCTGTGAGTTCGGGGCAGAAGCAGGGGTGATCGGCGCTGGCTATATGGCGTTAAATCAAGCAAAAAAGCTATAAAAACTCTACATACTGTTCACTTATGAGTTTACTTCATGGCTTGTATTAAATTGGAGCGAAGCCGTGGAGTGCTTAGGGATGAAAAATGAGGCAAGCACAATGAAAAGACAGCTAATTGGGTAGCTGTCTTTTTGAAGCTGAATTTTTAAGGTGGGACAGTAATTCAGCGGAAACAATGCTTGGCTGATCAATCATTGAATAGTGGCTTGCATTTGGTATCAGCTTGAAAACGGAATGTGGGACATGCTGATGCAGAAGCTGCCCCCAGTAGGGAACCAGGTACCGGTCATGCTGCCCCCATAAGAAGGTTGCCGGACATTCTATTTGAGGCAAAGAGGGAACCAGATCCTCAGTCTGGTGATGGTTTAATGCAAATGAGGCCTGCTGCAGCTCTTCAGGACCTGTTGGAGTGCTGAAAGGCAAAGTGAATTTCCTGATCAGCTCCGGTTTCAGCATAGAAGGATAATATACTCCTTCCCGCAGCATCCTTTCAATGAAAAGTGGAGAAGGTACGAATTCCTCTGCAACAGGATACCTGATTGAAACTACTTTAGGCAAAGGCCAGTTAGAAAAACAGACCCCATCAATAACAACAATACTTTTCACTCTCTCTGGCTTTGTGACAGCAAGAATCTGGACAATGCCGCCTCCAAGATCATGGCCGACAAAATGAGCCTTTTTTATTCCTAATTGGTCTAACGCATTAAGTATATAGCGGGCTTGTTTAGGCAGTGTTAAATCATAAGAAGGGCCGCGGTCAGACTTGCCGTAGCCGATCAGTTCCACAGCGGCTACCTTGTACTTTTTCTTTAAATATGGAATAACATAATCCCACAAATGGGAGTTTGTAGGGATTCCGTGTATAAGCACTACTGACTCGTCAGATTGTGCTTCATTAAAATAACGGATGTTCATATGATATTTGCCAACATTCACTCTTTGTTCCATTCATCATTCCTCCCCAGTCCATTCAATGTATTCGGGGAGTGGGAGATGTTGCCTGTCAGGAAAGAATATATATAAATAAAAGCTGCTTATACTCCAGCAGCTCTCTCTACTAAAAACTTATTTAACCTCCAACGGCCCCTCCAGCTTCATCTTCTCCAATTCGATCCTCATCTTCTGTGTCTCTATCAAATAATTCTCATGCTTCAGTTTTTCCAGCTCCAGCTCTTTTTCAATGATTTTCACTTTAGTTTTGGCAAGTGATTGAAAGTGGCTCGTGACGATAGCGACAAGCGGAATGGAAAAAATCATAACCACAGTGACTAAACCTGTCATGTTCAAATCCTCCTTTATATGAATTTTATTTCAGAATATTCAATTTACCATACTCTCATACTACCATATTATGGTCTTTCGCCCTATATGAAAAAGAACCTTTTTAAAAAGAAGAGACAGAACTTAAATGTTCTATCTCTCCATACATATTAGTAGGTGACACCTTTTCTTGTATGCGTTTTTTCAAATTCAGCCTTATTTGGTTCAAAATATTTATCGGTGTATTTAGCGACGAATTGGTCGTTTTGAATATAGCCGGCTCCCCAGGTCGGGTCCATGACGATCCAGCTGCCGTTTGATTTGCCTTCGACCCAGGCATGGTTGGAAGGCCAGAAGCCTCCTCGGGCGGTACCTTCAATGATTCTGGCTTCAATCCCGCTGGCACGCACTAGGGCGGTGGCGAGGTAGGCATAATCCTGGCAGACGCCGGTTTTCGTTTCCAGCGTTTTCAGGGCGCTGTCATCCCAGCTGAATGTACTATTTTCATACTTGTCGACATCATAGGAAACATTTTTGGCGACATATTCATAGATTGCCTTAATTTTTTCTTTCTCAGAGCTTTTCCCTGATGTCAATTTGCCTGCGAGACTCTTAATTTCTGGTGCTTCTGACTCGACACCCCTTGATGGCAGAAGGTCACGCTTATCTTCGCTTTCTGCTTCCACTTCAAAAGAAGCAAAGCCGAAGTACCGGAACCTGTCACTGTTTTCTTCCTTGATTTCCGGTACACTCAGCGTTACTTCATAAGTGCCCGGCCCGAAGCGGAGGTGGAAGGAGCCGTCAAATTCAAAGTTTTCTACCGGGATGACATCAAGTGCTTCATCTTCACCTTTTTTGGTAGAAACATAGATGTGCGTGGTTTCAGGTCCGAAATCAGCCTCAGGATCTATTTTACCTTTGACAGTGTATTCACCATTGGACTCTTCGCCCCCGAACTGCGGAGTCTCCAGCGTGACACCGCGTTCCCTGTAAGTTTCATAATACTCGATTGGTTTCATGGTCCTGTCTGACTGATTGTCGATCAAGAGCGTTTTGGCGGTCTGGTAATAGTTCTCCCGTTCTTTGTCAGGAACAAGCACTTCAAGGTTGTGGACGCCTTTTCCATACAGCAGGGGGACATCGTAAGCGAACTTGCCCTGTTCGACCGGCAGGATGTGTGTCCAAGTATCAGAGTCTTTGTTCAGCTTGATCATCACTGTATCATTGTCATCGAGTTTGCCGGCATCTCCTTCAAGCCGGAAGATTTCATTCTCTTCCACATAGCTGGAATTTAGATCCAGGCTGATTTCATCCTCCTGTCCAAAAGGGGTATATGTTACATCGCGTACCATCTGCGGATTCACATTATGGACCGTGAACGATGCAGTATCATAATAGTAGTTTTCCTGATCCATGCTCGGAATCTGCACCTTTACCTGATACTCTCCCTCACCGTTGAAGAAGTGAAGCTCCTGTTTAAATTTTCCATCCTCAATCGCTGTGTAATATTCGTGCTCACTGCCAGCCGGACCCTCTTCATCTGCACGGAGTTTGATCCAGACAAAGTCAGATTTCAGGCTGGATGATTTTTCAATCGTTCCCTGGACAACTGCTTTTTCATTGACGGTAAATTCCTTGTAGACCGGTTCCTTCAGTTGCAAGCCAATCTCTTCGCTGTAGGAGGTCAATTCAATTGGCTCCAGCTCTGACTTCTCATTCTGTTCTTTTGCAAGTTTTTCATATTGATCTTCCTCCTGCTGGGCAGCCTGCGTTTCTTTTTTATCAGCTTCAATATTGCTGCAGGCAGAGATGACCAGGAAGCTGCTCAATATAGTTGTTAATAATAAATATTTATGTTTGCGTTCTTTCATGGCTTCCTCCTCAGACATTTGTTTCATTATAGCTTATCTACGGCCAGAGCCCTTATTAAGTTTCTGGGTAAAAACTCCTGTTTGAAAGAGGTTAGCCAGCTAAGCATATAAGTTGTTATAGCAACTTTTTATATGTTAAGATTCAATTGCTGCTGATGAAGCAACCCTAAATGTTGCTATAGCAACATAATGATTCTTTCAGCAGTAAGTTTCAGGGAGAGGGAGAGATTTATGGTCAATTTTAAGGATTACACTAAACAATATATTAACGGAAAATGGCTGGAGGGAAGCGGCGCCAATACAATTGATGTATTGAACCCGTATGACGATTCCAAGCTGTATGCCGTCAAAACGGTAACAGAAGCCGATATTGATCAGGCAATGCTTACTGCTGAAAAAGCCCAAAAAGAATGGGCAAAGACAACACCTGAAGAACGAAAAGAAGTTCTTAGGAAAGTGATTGACTACCTTGAGGAGCATAAAGAAGAAATCATAGACATTTACACATCAGAAACAGGCGGTACGATCCTTGCTGCAAACATCGCTCTGCAGATCACATTTGAGGAACTGGAGGAAGCGATTAAGTTTGCAGATGAAGTGAATGTCGTGAACCAGGTTCCAGCAGCCATCGAAGGGAAGGAAAACCATGTGTACCGTGTACCGGTGGGAGTTATCACAAGCATTTCGCCATTCAACTTCCCGCTTAACCTGTCAGTAAGGACCATTGCTCCTGCCATTGCGCTAGGCAATGCAGTTGTGCATAAGCCGGATGTCGCAACAGGCATCACAGGCGGCGTCATCCTGACAAAAGCATTTGAAGAAGCCGGCCTGCCGGCAGGCGTGCTGAACCTTCTGCTGACAGATCCAAAAACAGATGGTACAGGCGACTATCTGCTGGAACACCCAATTCCACGCTTCATTTCTTTCACAGGCTCAACCGCTGTCGGAAGGCATGTCGGGGAAATTGCCGGAAGGAATCTGAAAAAAGTGGCATTGGAGCTTGGCGGAAACAATCCATTCATCGTCCTTTCAGATGCTGATGTCGATCGGGCGGTTGATGCAGCAATCTTCGGCAAATTCGTCCACCAGGGCCAGATCTGCATGATTACAAACAGGATCATTGTCCATAAGGATATTGCTGAAGAATTTACAAATAAATTCGTCGAAAGAGCAAAAGCACTTCCTTATGGCAATCCAAAGGATCCTGCAACTGTCGTTGGGCCGCTGATCAACGATAGGCAGCTGCAGAAGGCTCAGGCAGTCATTGAAGCCGCCATTGCAAACGGTGAGAAAGTTGCGCTTGAAGGACAAAGAGTTGGCAACATCTTGACTCCGTACGTTTTCAAAGATGTGAAAAATGATTCTGCCCTGGCTCAGACTGAAGTCTTTTCGCCAATCGCAACCATCATTCCGGTTGAAAGTGATGAAGAAGCGATCAAGATTGCCTCTGAAACAGAGTATGGACTGTCATCATCCATCTTTACGCAGGATCTTGAAAAAGCGCAGCAATATGCCCTGCAGATTGACAGCGGTGTGACTCATATCAACGATCAGACTGTTAATGCGCAGCCGGATATTCCATTCGGCGGCAATAAAGCTTCAGGCGTCGGCCGTTTCGGAAATCCTTGGCTCATTGAAGAATTTACAACAACCAAATGGGTATCTGTCCAAAAAACTTATCGTGAGTTCCCATTCTAATAAAAGACAGGAAAATATCCTATAATATAGGGAAAAGCTCCTCAGATCACTTGGGGAGCTTTTCCCTCGTTAAATATATCCATATATCAGGAGAAAGATGTGAAACAGTTGGAAAAACCTCAGCTTTGGACAAAGGATTTTATCAATATTTCCTTTGCCAGTTTTTTTGTATTTGTAATTTTTTATATGCTGACCGTTACACTGCCGGTTTATGTAGCAGATGAACTGCAGGGCGGAGGGCAGGCAATCGGGCTCGTTATTACGGTATTTGTTCTGTCTGCGATAGTTTTCAGGCCGTTTTCTGGAAAATGGCTTGATACCTTTGGCCCGAAGAAAATTTTGATCATCGGAGCCTCTATTTTCCTGGCTGGATCTATCCTTTACCTTTTTGTTAAATCACCGTTTGTGCTGCTGATTATCCGGGTCATCCACGGTGCGGGCTTTGGTATGGCAACCACCGCAACAGGAGCTATTGCTGCAGCCATTATTCCGGCTGCGCGCCGCGGGGAAGGGATGGGCTATTATGCCACTTTCATGAACATTGCCATGGTCATCGGACCATTCGCCGGGCTGACCATAATAGGAGCAGCCAGTTACACCGTACTGTTCGCGGTTTGCATTGCCTGCTCCTTGCTTGCTCTTATCTGCGGGTTGATGATGGAGCTGAAAGAACAGCAAGACAGGCAGACCCAGCAGGCAGCAGCAGGGAAAAAGATGAAGCTGTCGGACTTCTTTGAACGTAAGACAGTGCCCATCGGATTCGTTGCTTTTACATTATCTTTTGTCTATTCGAGCGTCATTTCCTTCATCTCGGTGTATGCGAGAGAGCTGGACCTCGTCCAGGCAGCAAGCTATTTCTTTGTCGTTTATGCCGCAGCGCTATTGATTTCCCGCCCATTTACCGGAAGATGGTTTGATCAGTTCGGGGAAAATAAAGTGATTTATCCGTGCATCCTCTTCTTTGGGATCGGCGTCTGGATGCTGAGCCAGGCATCATCAAGCTTCCAGCTCCTGCTTTCAGGAGCATTTGTCGGCATCGGTTTTGGCACGCTGGTGTCGTGTTTTCAAACCATTGCAGTGGAATCGGCTCCCGCAGGCAGAAAGGGGACGGCAACCGCGACTTTCTTTGTCTTTTTTGACGGAGGCTTTGCCATTGGCTCTTTTATCCTCGGAACTGCTGCGGCCCATTCAGGCTACAGCTATATTTACATGATAGGAACAGTGATTGTCCTGATTGCTGCAGTCCTTTACTTGATCCTCCATGGAAGGAAAGCCGTCCGACGGCTGAATGTATAGAATAAAATTCTAAGCAATTTTGCACTTTTTCCTCTATTATGGATAGTAGATTATCTAGTGGGGGAAGGGTTAGAATGGTGAAAAATGCACTTATCTTTTTATGGCAGCTTTTTTTGCTGTGGATGATTTACGCCGTTTCAGATTTTATCGTTGAAATTCTTCACCTGTCCCTTCCTGCAAGCGTACTTGGCATGATGATTTTATTCATCCTCCTGCTGACCGGTGCCGTAAAGGTAAGCCAGATCGAAAAGGGGGCAGCATTCCTAAACCGGCACCTGGCTTTCTTTTTTATCCCGATAGCTGTCGGGCTGATGAGTTACGGGGGACTGATTCGGACGAGCGGCTGGCAGCTTCTCATAATGATTATCGGCAGTACCGTCATCGGGCTAATCATAACTTCCGGCCTGGCAGCTTATTTTTCAGGGAAGGGGGCGGAAAAGGGTGAGCGGGATCACACTCATTAGCATCCTTTTGACGATCATCGTCTATATCGGGGCAAAGGCGCTTTCTGCCCGGCTGCTTTCCCCATTTGCCACGCCTGTTTTTACAGCTACACTTATCATGATCCTTCTGCTGCTTGCCGGAAGGATTACGTATGAAGAATACACGCCGGCTAAAAATATCATGACCTTCATGCTTGGTCCTGCCACTGTCGCTCTTGCCGTTCCTCTGTATCATAACCGGAGGGTGATCAGGGAAAGATTAATGCCTGCTGTCATCGGTCTGACAGCTGGAACCTTATCGACCATCACATCGGCCGTACTGCTGGCAAAAGTGCTTGGTCTCCCGGAAAAAATCCAGGCGACCTCTGCCGTGAAAGCGATCACGACTCCGGTCGCAATCGAAGCTGCCAGAATAATCGGAGGTGACCCGCCGCTTGCTGCTGTGTTCGTCATCTCGGCCGGTATCTTTGGGGCTGTCATGGGCTCTGTTATTCTATCTTTTCTAAGAATCAGCGATCCTTTCGCTAGAGGGCTTGGCATCGGAACAGTGGCCCACGGGATCGGCACAAGCCAGGCAGCAATAGAAGACCCTGTGCAGGGAGCAGTCTCCAGCGCAGCCATGGGATTTTCCGCAATCCTTACTTCTTTAATCATTCCATGGTTTTATCCGTTCCTCCAGTTCCTGCTATGATTTCAACTTCTGGTGTTTAAGAAAATGCCATTCAGGAAAAATACCTAACAGGACAAGAGAAGAGGAGGAATCACTATGCCATACGATAAACTAAGCGAACTGCCGGATTCCGTCAAAGACAATCTGCCGCATCACGCCCAGGAAATCTTCAAGGAAGCCTTCAACTCAGCAAGTGAAGAATACGACGAAGAAGAAACAGCCTTCAAGGTGGCGTGGAGTGCGGTGAAGAAAAAGTATGAGAAAGACGATGATGATAACTGGGTGGAGAAGGAAGAATAGGAAAGAGGCTTGATCCTGGTGACAGGGTCGAGCTTTTTTCATTTAATAGACAAGCTTTCAAATGGTATAATCTGAGATAATATATATTTGGAGGGCTGCTTTTTGAAAAAACTCTTCCCTCTTTACATATTGGTTTCTCTCATCCTCCTGTCCTGCCAAACCCAGGAGGAACCTGCACCTAAACTCCCAGACTACAAGCCTTCAGAAGATGATATTGTCTCAATGCACGGAGACATCAATAACCTTGACAAGTTCTTTTCATTCATTACAAATATACAAATGGGCAGTGAAGATACCATCAGGGTGGTAAGTTATACAGAAGAAGGCGCCCCGATCCTTCATGATCTTGAATATGATGGGCAAGTCATTCTTTCTATTCTTGATACACGAAGAGATGGTTTTGGAGCGGGAATGGTTGAAGAAAGAAAATGCAAGTCTGTTAATATAGAAAAAGGGAAAAAGCAGTCAAATTATACCCTTACCGGCTGCGGGTGGAAAAAAGAAGATTACAGTATTTTGATAATCTCGAAATAAAGCGAGTCCAGTTTTCACCAATACATATGACACTCTATTTGAAATTGACAATTATAATAGAAGACAAACAGTTCGGGGTGCCAGCTTATGAGAAAAAAGAAAGCGGTTACGATGCGCACGAAGATTATCGTATTGATTGTATGGCTAATAGCGGGAGTCATTGTGCTTTTGTCCGGGCTATACGCTTATGTAGAATTTGAACAGACAGAGGAAAGTATGGGCAAGCAGGCCCTTTATGTGGCGCTGGCGGTTTCTCATATGCCTGGTGTGAAAGATGCTTTTGGGGAGGAAGATCCTTCAAAAAAGATCCAGCCGCTTGCAGAGAAAATCAGGCAAGATATTGGTGCTGAATTTATCGTGATAGGGAATGAGGACAGCATTCGCTATTCACATCCAGATGGCGGAAAGATTGGAAGGCGGATGGTCGGAGAAGATAATGAGCGGGCCCTCGAGCAGGGCGAAGCTTATGTATCTAAAGCTACAGGCTCGCTTGGACCTTCGATAAGAGGGAAGGCGCCAATAGTGGATAGAAATGGGGATATTGCAGGCGTTGTGTCAGTGGGTTTCCTTTTGGATGATCTTGAGGAAGAGGCTCTGAGCAGGCTGAAGAAAATCGGGCTCATCTCTTTTGGAGCCATTCTCCTTGGAGTAGCAGGAGGGACACTGCTTGCTAGAGATATCCGGAAAGATATGATGGGTCTGGAGCCACATGAAATTGCCTCCTTATACCATGAAAGGAGTGCAATCCTTGATTCGGTGAAAGAAGGGATCATTGCTGTGAATCGTTATGGTGTCATCACGATGATGAATCCCTCTGCCCGCCGGATTCTCGCTCTAAATGAAGACGGAGTAAATAAGAGAATCGCTGATGTTATCAAGGGAACGGGCATGAATAAGGTTTTGGAAACAGGTGTGCCCGAAAAAGATGTGGAAGTACTCCTCGAGGAAAAACCAGTCGTTGTGAACCGGACGCCTATCGTTGAGAACGATGAGGTTATTGGGGCGGTCGCCAGCTTCAGGGACAAAACCGAAATTAATGAGATGCTTAATACTTTATCAGAAGTGAGGCAATATTCTGAGGACCTTCGCGCCCAGACGCATGAATTTACAAATAAATTATATGTGCTGTCCGGCATGATGCAGCTGGGTCAGTATGAGGAAGCGGTCCGTATGATCCAGGAGGAATCAGGTGCCCATGATCAGCAAAATCTCATTCTGTTCGAGCAGATCAGGGACAGCAGCCTGCAGGCAGTCCTGCTGGGAAAATTGGCGAAAGCCTCTGAAAAGAAGGTAAGCTTTACGATTGATGACAGCTCGGCGGTTGAACCGCTGCCGGAAAGAATGACGGTTACCCATTTGATTACGATCATCGGCAATCTGATTGATAATGCCATAGAAGCGACAGAAGGGATGGCGGACAGGCGTATTTCTTTCTTTGCTACAGATATCGGCAATGACATTATCTTTGAAGTGGAAGATAATGGAGGAGGAATCTTGCCTGAGGATGAGCAGCGGATTTTTGAAAGGGGCTTCTCGACAAAAGAAAAGGACGGCAGGGGATATGGGCTTGCTCTCGTCAGCCAGGCAGTCGGGGAACTGGATGGAACGATTGAAATGAAGACTGGAGAGGCGGGGACGATTTTCACTGTTTTCCTGCCAAAAATATATGAGGATGAGAAAGAATGATCAAAGCGATTATAGCAGAAGATGATTACCGGGTGGCTGCCATCCATGAGCAATTCATAGAAAAATTATACGGCATCGAGTGTATTGGAAAAGCATTGAATGCTGCAGAAGCACTGGAACTGCTCGAGGAAAAGGAAGCAGATCTGCTGATTATGGATATCTATATGCCGGACGAGCTTGGAAGCAGCCTTCTGCCTAAAATAAGACAATGCTTTCCCAATCTTGAAGTGATCATGATTACCGCATCCAATGAAAAACAGATGGTAGAGGAGTCCTTGAGATACGGAGTGATCGATTATATGATCAAGCCGGTAACCTTTGAACGTTTCACGGAAGCAATCCGCAAAGTGAACAAAAAAAGAGATTTACTCGAATGCCGGGAAAGTGAACTGACGCAAGAAGCAATCGATCATTATTTAAGCAGCAGTTCAGCGGCAGTAATAGCTTCCGAAAAGATGCCTAAAGGAATCGATTCACTCACTTTAAAAAAAGTGAAAGAAATCCTGGACGGTATGAAGCAAGGCGTTAATGCAGAAGAACTTGGAAAGGAAATGGGCGCTTCAAGGACGACTGCCCGCAGATACCTGGAATACCTGGTAGCCTCCGATGAAGCAAAAGCTGAGCTGGAATATGGAATTGTCGGAAGGCCCGAGAGAAAATATTATCGATTATAGTCTATAGTTTATAATAGCTGCACCCCATGTTAGCTGATGAGGGTGCAGCTTTTTTGTGTTCTCAACCCCGTGAACAAAATGAACAAAAAGCCCGCAAAGTTCTTAACGCTCAATACTTGTTTAATAGATACAAACTTTTCTGATTTTTTTACAATAACAAAAAAGAAAACGTTTTCACCCATGGAAAGGAGCATAAGTTTGATGAAAAAAATGATTCTGGCAGCAGCACTGCTGCTCTGCATGGTGATGATGTCAGCCTGCTCGAGCAAGGAAGCTGCAGGCATTTATAAGGATGGCAAATGGATGCCAAGCAAGCCGATCGAAGTGGTGGCTACGGCTGGAGCCGGCGGAGGCTGGGATACCACAGCCCGCATGGTTGCCCAGACGCTAGAAAAGGACGGGCTTGTTGATCAAAGGATGCCTGTCATCAATAAACCGGGCGGAGGCGGAGCCGTCGGCTGGGCGTATATGATGAAAAAGGAAGGCAACCCTCATAATATATTTGTCTCGTCTCCGCCTATTATTCTTGTACCACTTAATGGGCAGTCAAAATACGGAGTAGACGACTTTACCCCGCTGTCCAATCTGATTGCCGACTATGCAGCCTTTGCTGTCAGGGCCGATGCAAAATGGGATGACCTGAATGATTTGTTTGATGATATGAAAAAAGATCCTTCCAAAATCTCGGTTGTTGGCGTTTCATCTCCGGGAAGCATGGACCATATCCAATTTATCAAGATTGCTAAAGCCGCTGGTGTGGATGTGACAAAAATCAAATATGTTTCAGACCAGGATGGCGGAGCCTTAACACAGCTCCTCAACGGAAGTGTCGACGTTTATTCTGCCGGTACTTCAGAAACAATCGAGCAGGTGAGAGCCGGAAAAATCAAAGTACTTGGAGTAAGCTCTCCGGAAAGACTGAAGGGTGATACACTCGAGGATTTCCCAACAGCCATAGAGCAGGGCATCAATGAAACCTTTGTGAACTGGAGGGGATTCTTTGGGCCTCCTAATATGGATGAAAAGCAAATTCAGTATTATGAAGAAAGGCTAAAAGAGCTGAATGATTCGCCGGAGTGGAAAAAGATCCGCGAGAAATATGGCTGGAATGAGCTCTATATGGACAGCGGCGAATACAAGGAGTTTCTAAAGAAGGAAAACGATGAAATGTATAAACTGCTTGATGAGCTGAAGCTGATCAGATAAAAGGGGGAATCATACATGCTGAAGCCAATCAATCGGAAAATTGGCCTTGTATTAATAGGTTTTGCACTGTTTTACCTTATTTTAAGCTTCAGGCTGCCAGAATATCCTTATGCAGCAATAGATGCAGACTTTGTGCCGGAAGCTCTCGGCTTTCTGCTTCTCCTGCTATCTGTACTGCTGTTTTTTTCTAAAAAGTCCGAGACGGAAGAAGAAAAGAAAAAACGGAAGATACCGGAAGGCGAAGCCACGACACTGCTTACAGTCTGCGCATTTATTTTGGTCTATATTTTCTTTTTTGAAATGATCGGGTTTGTGATCATGACGGCTCTTTTCATTTTTATCACAACCTGGTATTTAGGCTATAAGAAAAAATGGACAAATGCAATTGTCTCGGTCGTCTTTTCGCTGTCCATTTACATGCTGTTCAATTATTTACTGCAAATCTCACTGCCGGCAGGCATTCTGCCATTTTAAAGGAGGAATCTTATGGGCTCGTTTGAAGGATTATTATCAGGGTTTCAGGTTGCACTGAGCCTGCAGGGGATCTTATTTGTATTCCTCGGTGTTTTTATCGGTACATTCATCGGTATGATGCCGGGCCTCGGCCCCATCAGTGCGATTGCCATCATGATCCCGGTGACATACAATATGGACCCTGCCATTGCGTTAATGATGATGGCCGGAGTCTATTATGGAGCGATCTTCGGCGGATCGTCTTCATCCATCCTGCTGAATGCACCCGGGGTATCTGGGACGGTTGCTACCGCATTCGATGGCTATCCGATGGCCCAGCAGGGGAAGGCGGGAAAGGCACTGGCCATAGCAGCCATCGCCTCTTTCTTTGGAGGAACTGTCAGTGTTGTTTTATTAATGCTGTTTTCCCCGCTGCTATCCTCGGTTGCTGTTTCATTTGGCCCCGTCGAATACTTTGCTTTAATGCTTTTGGGATTGACGGCCATTTCCAGCTTGTCGGAAGGGTCCACCTTAAAGGCATTTATCTCAGCCACTCTTGGAGTCATTGTCGTGACCATTGGAATCGACGGGCAGACAGGCACAGCCCGTTTCACCTTTGACAACGCCTATCTGCTGGAAGGCATCGATTTCCTTATCATCGCTCTTGGGCTTTTTGCCCTGGCAGAAGTTTGTACATTGATATTTAATCGGAAGAATACTTCATCATCGGAAAATGAGAATATCGGCAGCCTGAAAATCACCAGGGAAGATTTCCGGGAGATGAAGGGACCGATGGCCCGCCAATCGGTGCTGGGGTTCATCCTTGGCGTCCTTCCAGGAGCAGGGGCGACCATCGCCTCCTTCATCGGCTATATCAGTGAAAAAAAGCTGGCGAAAAAGCCCGAAGAATTCGGGAAAGGCTCCATCAGGGGACTCACCGCGCCGGAAACCGCCAATAATGCAGCAACCGGAGGGGCCTTCGTTCCGCTCCTGAGCCTGGGGATTCCGGGGTCCGGTACAACAGCTGTCCTTCTGGGGGCCTTCCTGGTGCTGGGCATCCAGCCGGGCCCGCTGCTGGTGCAGGATCATCCCGATGTATTCTGGGGCATCATCGCCAGCATGTATATCGGCAATGTGTTTCTTTTGATTTTGAATCTGCCCCTTGTCCCTTATATAGCTAAGGTGCTCACGATTCCAAGGCCCATGCTGATTTCGCTAGTCATAACTTTCAGTATGGTCGGCGTCTACGCCTTAAGCTTTAACACGTTTGATTTGTACCTTCTTCTGATTTTCGGCGTTATTGGGTTTCTTATGAGGATCTTTTCTTTCCCGGCGGCACCTTTTATCCTCGCCTTTATCCTCGGCGGGATGATGGAGCAGGCCTTGAGGCAGACACTGACTATCTCTGACGGCAGCCTGGCCATCCTTTTGGATCGCCCGATCGGCCTGACGCTCATGATCATCGCTGTTCTTGTTATGATTGTGCCGCTTTTCAGGAGAAAAAAGAAGTCTGGTTCGTCTAAAGGATCACATGCTGCATAGTGAGGAGGGGAGCTGTCTTTTGGCAGCTTCTTTTATGTTTCCGGGCAGGCGGGTTTACACGAAAGGCTGATATATGATACTATAAGTTTTGTTGTAGATAGTAATGGTTACGATTTATTTTTTACGATCTGGCTGTTCTGTCTTTATTTTATATTTGATAAATCGTAATAATTACGAATTAAATCATGGAGGTCTTATAAAAATGGCTAAAAAATCAAAAGTAGCAAAAGAGAAAAAGCGCCAGGAAATGGTCGCAAAATATGCTGAGATCCGCAGGGAACTGAAGGAGAAGGGGGATTATGAGGCACTGAGAAGGCTGCCGCGTGATTCTTCCCCGACCCGCTTGAAAAACCGGTGTGAGGTGACAGGCCGTCCGCGCGGATACCTGCGCAAATTCAAGATGTCACGGATTGCTTTCCGGGAATACTCGCATAAAGGACAAATCCCTGGAGTCAAAAAAGCAAGCTGGTAATATGATAAACTAAAGGAACAAATTATACATGGCGGGGTGTTAAGCATGAATGAAAGACTCGTCGATATTATGATCAGGGAAATTGTCTCAGGGCTGCCCCATGAAGACCGGGATCTTTACAGATATGTCACTGACATAGAGGACCGTCTTGCACAGCAGTCCGAAACCTCCGACCAGTTCATGAGCCTCCTGGTCAAGCACTCTCCGCATAAGCAGGCAGCAGAAAAGTTCAGCCTGAGTGTGACGGAAACCTATCAAAGAATGCAAATGATCGAGCGGGAGATTAACAAGCTGGTAGAAGAACGGAGAACCAGAATGAAGTGGGTGGATTTTACTGATAGGCTGGATGCTGATGGGCAGAGACAGCTGTTTTTGTTTATTTCTTGAAGAAAGAGCCTGAAGGGGCTCTTTTTTTGCGTATAGGGGGCGGGTGAATTGAGGGAGAGCCGCTTATTAGCAAGTTTTTCATTTTATTAGCAGGAAATGGATTTTATTAGCAGCTTTTTTTGTTTATTAGCAAGTATCCGATTTTATTAGCAACTTTTGGAATATATTAGTAACTCTCAAATTTTCAATGCAATTTGGCCTAACTAATACTTAACTTTAATAGTAAAATATATTTAAAATTCTTAATTTTCTGCTATAAATTTGCCAATTTAGCTTTCCTTCTTTTAAGTTAGAAATGAACCAACATTAGGAGGGATAAGATGAAAAAAGCCGCCAGTGTTTTATTTGTGTATTTATCCAGTTTTTTATTGGTATTCGCTCCTCTTGCTGCTGCAGATGCAAAGCATAAGCAGGACCCCTATGAAAAATATGGTGAAGTTGCCGTGGGAGAGGATGGGATGGTCTCTACAGCCCATCCGCTTGCTTCAGAAATAGGGGCTGATGTGTTGAAGAAAGGCGGCAATGCCATTGATGCTGCTGTGGCAATCCAGTTTGCCCTTAACGTGACAGAGCCAATGATGTCAGGCATCGGAGGCGGCGGATTTATGATGGTGTATGATGGAAAAACGAAAGAAACAACCATCATCAACAGCCGTGAGCGCGCCCCAGCCGGAGCAAAGCCGGATATGTTCCTCGATGGAAATGGAAAGCCGATTCCTTTTGCGGAACGATCTGCCGGCGGAACGGCAGTCGGTGTACCGGGAACTTTAAAAGGCCTTGAAAAAGCACTGGATATGTGGGGAACAATCCCAATGAAAAGATTAATCCAGCCTTCTATTAAACTGGCTGATAAAGGTTTTCCAATCGATCCGGTACTGGCAGCGGCAATAGAAGATAATAAAGAAAAGCTGTCCCGGTCAGCAGCTGCTGAAGTGTTTCTCCCAGGAGGCGAGCCGCTGGAAGAAGGCGACATACTGATCCAGAAGGATCTTGCCAAAGCGTTTAAGCTAATTAGGAAAGATGGAAGCCAGGCGCTTTATGAAGGGCCGATTGGGGACGCACTTGCCAAGGAGGTCCAGGATTTCGGCGGTTCAATGGTGAAGGAAGACCTGGAAAAGTATGAAGCCACAATTGATAAGCCTGTTTGGGGAGAATATCAAGGCTATCAGATTGCCAGCATGCCTCCCCCAAGCTCAGGTGGTGTCTTCCTCCTGCAAATGCTCAAAATACTGGACGGCTTCGACCTTTCCCAATATCCAGTCCGCTCCTGGGAAAAATATCACCTCATGTCAGAAGCCATGCATCTTGCCTATGCAGACCGGGCCGCTTATGCGGGTGATCCTGAATTTGTAGAAGTCCCAGTTAAAGGCCTTCTTGATAATAACTATATTAAAGAACGGCAGCAGTTAATATCGCTTGATAGGATGAATACAGAACCTGAAGCAGGCGACCCATGGAAGTATGAAAGCGGGAAGCCCGATTACAGTGCAGCAGCTCAGCCTGCAGACAGACAGTATGGGGAAACCACCCATTTTACAGTAGCTGACCGGTGGGGGAATGTGGTTTCCTATACAACGACTATTGAACAGGTCTTTGGGACAGGCATCATGGTGCCGGGATTTGGCGTGATGCTGAATAACGAACTGACTGATTTTGATGCTGTGCCTGGAGGGGCAAATGAGGTCCAGCCTAATAAGCGCCCGCTCAGCAGCATGACTCCGACAATCGTTTTTAAAAATGAAAAGCCGGTACTGACAGTGGGATCGCCGGGAGGTCCGACCATTATAACCTCTGTTCTGCAAACAATCATTAATACAATAGAGTACGATATGGAACTGAAAGCAGCAGTTGAGGAACCGAGGATCTATACGAATAACCCATCGTCCTACCGGTTTGAAGAAGGGGTACCTTTATCAGCCCTGCAGAGGCTGAAGGAAATGGGCCATCGATTTGGAGAGAAACCAGAAACGATAGGCAATGTTCAAAGCATCCTGATTGATCACAAAGAAGGGTTATTCAAGGGGGTTGCTGACTCCAGCAGGAGCGGAGCGGCCATTGGTGTTGACCTGAAAGGAAAAGGCAAGAAGAAGCATTAGATACTAAAGGGCTGCGGAAATTCCGCAGCCTTTTTCTGGTAAAATAGTGGTCGAGGTGATTTTTATGAGTGAATATATCCACATGGAGGATGAGGAAATCATCTATCATGTTTATAATCTGAACTGGCATCTTCCTGAAGAAACACAAAAAGAAGCGGCTGATATCTTATTACAGCTCCCCGCAGACAAAGTCGGCATGATTATCCCAAAGTATGGCAAAGCCTGCTGGGAAAATGGAGTAGCAGTCATTAAGAAAATAGGCTATCCGAAAAATAAAAAAGCGCTGCCGCGGCTTGCAGGTCTCCTTCAGGACAGGAACTGGCCCGGTGCCCAGGAGTCGATTGAGATTTTCAGGGACTTAGGAAAAGAAATCAGCTCTCCTTACATTGAAAGGGAATGCGATGAAGCAATCATATGCGGGGACCATGACTGGCTGGAGCATCTTTACTATGCGGTTGAAAGCCTGGGCCTGGAGCTTGCGGATTTTCAGAATGAGGAGACATACAGAGAGATGCGGAAGCGGGCAGAGGAGCTTCGGGAGATATAGTGTGTTGACATCTGAGTCACTCTGATGGGTGAGAGGGCCGGTCAGAGTGCTTCAAGAGAGGAAGATAAGTCACTCTGAAGGAGAGAAAGCCAAACAGAGTGCCTCAAGAGGAAGATATGAGTCACTCTGAAGGTAGTGAAAGCCGAACAGAGTGCCTCAAGAAGCAAACATGAGGCACTCAGACTACGAAAAAACAAGTAGTGCATCAAGTGAATTACATAAGGCAACCGCTCCCGCATAACAAGCAAAAATATTGTTCCTCAGTGCACTGCAGCCCTAATCTCCTAAGTACCCACTTAATCTTTTAACCTTCATAAATTTCCTCCTGCCGCATGCTCCCTTGATATATAATAGAAACCGACTTTATACATAAGAAGGAGTACTTATGGCGACTATTTTTCGTAGCTTGACGAGTGTGGTGCTCATTATAATTCTGGCAGTGCTTCCTCTCGGGTTCCATAATGGAGATGCGAAGGTGGTATTCAGTATCATTCCAATGATTGACGAAATCTGTGATTTTATTCAAGGGCTGAAGTCAGGGGAATCCTGGCTATATTTGCAGGGAGAGCGGGAAAGGCCGCTCCTTGAGGATTTGATCCCATATTGGCTGTCTTCCTTTCTCTATCTGACTTTAAGTGCGGTGATTGCTGTCATTCTGTCCGTTGTATTTGGTGTGTTTTTATGGAAAAAAGGAGGCAGGTTGCTGAATGCGGTTCTCGGTTTCATTGGAATGCTGCCTGATTTTATACTTGTTCTGCTTTTGCAGCTGCTAACGGTATTTGTGCACAAAGAAACCGGAATAAAGACAGTAAAGGTGGCTTCTTCTTCAATGAGTGAGCCGGCTATATTTCTGCCTATATTTACTCTTGTTATCATTCCATTGTTTTATCTTCTTCGCTCCTTGTCAGAGCGGAGCCATGAAGTTAAAGGAGAAGATTACATACTGGCTGCCAAAGCAAAGGGCTTACGAAAGGGGAGTATCTATCTCTTCCATGTATTTTCAAATGTGCTTCCTTTCTTGAAAGCCGATCTTCACAAGATTTTAAGCATTATGCTTGGGAATCTTTTCATTATTGAATACTTGTATAACACAAGGGGAATCACAGCGCTCCTGTTTGTCCAGCAGATTCAATTTGGGTATCAGTATAATTTGGTCATTCTATGCTTGTTGAGCCTTCTTTTACTATATCTCGTTTCTTTATACACTTTAAAGCTATTGTTATGGCTGACTGAAAGGGGGCTGCAGAGATGAAAAAAAGGAGGAATCTTCCACTAGCCGCAGGGTTATTGATGCTTGCCTTCTTCCTGCTGGCCGCACTAGCCGGGCCAGAATTTGCACCCTATGATGTGAACGAATCAAAAAAGATCGACCATATCATAGATGAAGAAGGAAACAGGAAACTAGTGAGTTCGCCGTTTCCGCCTTCTGAGCAGCATCCTTTTGGGACAGATAAATGGGGTTATGATATATTGACCCTACTGCTGCATGGTGCTAAATATACTGTTTTCACTGTGATAGGTGTGGCCCTTCTGCGGCTGGTGATTGGAGCAGCGTTAGGGATCTTTCAGGGGATCCGAACAAAAAAAACGGGTACTAAACACATGAACATTTCCTTGTTCAGCGGGATCCCTATATTTATCATTATCTATTTCATCATGCTCGGCATCAATATTGAACCTAAGCTTTCAGCTTTTCAACTTACCATTATACAAGGTGCCCTTTTGACCATACTTGGCATCAATGGGGTATACAATGTTATTTTCAATAAGACGCTTGAGCTTAAAAAAATGGCTTACGTTGAGGCAGCAAAGACGCTTGGAGGCAATAATGCTCATCTTTCGCAAAAACATATTTTTCCATCTTTGCGAGCTGATTTCTCTGCAATTTTTGTCAATGAATGCATCCAGGTTCTCCATATCATTGGACAGCTGGGAATCTTCAATTTATTCCTGGGCGGGACGGAAAAGCAGTATTTTCCCACCATTTATTTATCGATAACCAATGAGTGGTCAGGCCTTATAGGACAGTCGCGTTCTTTTCTGTACCACTCCCAGTGGATCATCCTCTTCCCTCTTGCAGCTTATGTTCTGCTGCTGGTATCGTTCTATCTGCTGTCTGCAGGGTTGAAAGATAGGAAAAGACTTAACAGGCCAACTCATATATAACAGAGCACATTAAAAAATGTGCTTTTTTCAGTTTTGTTTTGTTGACTTTCTTGGCGGATTCCCATAAATTTATCTAGACCGGTTGTTATAATTTTTCCGAAAGGAGAATGATTTTGGAGGGTAAGCGAAAGACACGAGAGTCGATTTTGTGTGCGGCATCGAATCTATTCAAGTGCCAGGGGTATAATGGCACCGGATTGAATGAAATTATAGAGGTAAGCGGGGCTCCCAAAGGGTCAATTTATTATCATTTTCCAGGCGGCAAAGAGGAGATTGCAGTGGAAGCTGTTAAGCATGTTGGAAATGAAATAAAAACGATGATAAAGAAAGAGCTGGCATCTTCTGAAGATGCGGCAGCAGCCTTCCGCTATCATGCCGAAAAAATTGCTTCATACTTTGATGTGCCCCTGAGCCATGAAAATAGCGGCCTGCACATCGGACTGATTGCTTCGGAAACGGCTCTGACGAGTGAGCCAATCCGGCAGGCCTGTCAGGAAACTTACAAAGAATGGCAATCGCTGTACAAAGAAAAACTGCTGCTTTCCGGATTTTCTGAAAAGAGGTCGAAGGACCTGGCCCTGCTTGTGAGCTCTATGATTGAAGGGGCGGTCATGCTTTCTAACACCTATGGAAATGGCAAGCCGCTGCGGAATATAGCTGAACATTTTACATATGTATTCAGAGTCCAGTAAAGCAGCGCAGAAGTTGAGAGGAGAATCATTGTGCAAAGTACTAACCAAGGCGCAGCCGCGCCGAATGCATTAAAGGATATCAAAGCGGTTCCTATTATTATTTCTTTTCTGATAGCAGGATTTATCGGCCTGTTCAGTGAAACCGCCCTGAATATGGCAATCAGGGATCTTATTGTGATTTTTGAAACGGATGCAGCTACCGTTCAATGGCTGACAACAGGGTATTTATTGACCCTTGGGATATTAGTGCCGATTTCAGGACTGCTCTTGCAATGGTTTACGACGAGGCAGCTATTTGCAGTATCGCTCGTTTTCTCAATCATTGGGACATTCATTGCAGCAGTCGCCCCTGTGTTCAGCATCCTGATGCTGGCTCGCGTCATCCAGGCAATCGGAACAGCGCTTCTTCTGCCGCTCATGTTCAATACGATCCTTGTCATCATACCGCCGCATAAGCGTGGAGGGGCGATGGGGATCATCGGGCTGGTCATCATGTTCGCTCCTGCAATCGGACCGACGATATCAGGATTAATTCTGCAGAATCTGACATGGCATTGGATTTTCTGGATTTCATTGCCGTTCTTTGTTTTAGCTCTCATTTTTGGACTATTTTATATGCAGAATGTTTCCACCCCTACCAAGCCAAAGATCGATCTGCTGTCCATCCTTTTATCGACTATCGGTTTCGGCGGAATCGTATTCGGATTCAGCAGTGCCGGTGAAGGAGAAGGAGGCTGGGGCAGTCCGAAGGTAATCATTGCCCTTGTACTGGGAGTGGTCGGTCTTATTCTGTTCTGTATCCGACAGACAAAGATGAAACAGCCTATGATCAATCTGCGCACCTTTTCATACCCTATGTTCAATTTAGGCCTGCTGATGGTGCTGATCGCAATGATGGTCATATTATCTTCAATGATCATGCTTCCTCTTTACTTGCAGAATTCACTTCTGCTGACTACATTTGCGGCTGGGCTAGTTTTGCTGCCCGGAGGAGTAGTAAACGGGATTCTGTCGCCTGTAATGGGACGCTTGTTCGATAAATACGGTCCCACATGGCTGGTCCGCAGCGGTCTTGTGATCGTCACAATCGTCATGTTTGCGTTCTCCGGAATAACAAATGATACGTCAGCCGGCTATATTGTAATGCTGCATATCTTTATGATGGTGGGTATTGCGATGGTATTCATGCCGGCTCAGACAAATGGCCTCAATGAACTGCCGCCTGAGCTATATCCTGATGGGACGGCTATCATGAACACCCTTCAGCAGGTAGCAGGTGCAATCGGAACAGCTGTTGCGATTTCCATCATGACAGCTGGGCAAAAGAGCTTTATGGAAGAAGCAGCAAACCCTCAGGATCCTGCATTACTGCCGCTGTCATTGACAGCAGGCATCCAGAATGCATTTATATTTGCCATTTGCGTGGCCATTTTGGGACTGATTGCTTCATTCTTTATTAAGCGCGTTAAGGTTGAGCAGCAGGAAAGCTCTAATTAAGAGGAAAAGCCCGGACATTTCCGGGCTTTTTCTTTTACATATATACAGAACTGCAATTGCATAGACTGAGAAGACAAAATGAAAAAAGCAGGGATAGTTCTTTTTCCGAGCTTTGAGTAAGGTTTTTTCAAGAAAGAGAGGGGTGAGAAATCCGGGGAATTTTCATGATGTATACACACCTAACAGAGTCACTCTGCCAGGCGGTTATAAAAGAGAATCAGATATGTTTTTCTGCTTCTTTGATAATGGCGGCAGCAAGCTCTTCCGTGTTCCCTTCAAACATATGGAAATTCAGCGAGGACTGGAGATGCTTGAATTGTTCTTTCAGTTCATCCAGCTGACTGATTTCGGCAGACCAGCTGATGGAAGGTATGGAAATAATGAATCGCTTGTCCTCCGTTATATTCAGGAAGACCTCGGCATACTTATTTCCTGAAATGGTTATTTTCTCGTAAGAGGTTATCAAATTGGTCATCCTTCCCTTATGAGCCGTTTCATCTATTGTAGCATCATTTGGATGCAGAATCGAATATTCGGGATGGAAGCTTCTGTAACTGCCACTGGGCCCGGGTCACACAAACCGTCCTAATCATGCATATAGTAGCATTACAAACAGAAAGGAGGGATGGAATTGCCTGTTTCGGTCATTTTTAATCAGATTAATGTTATTAGTATGTCATCCAATTCCATCATTTCCACGGGGCAGAACAGCCAGCCTGACTGGAACGCTCAAGGGAAATTGAATACTGGAAATGGGGTATATATCAACGCTGCCTCTCTTGGCAATTTAAGCTTTGTCAATGATCCGGATGTTGCGGATACGCCGATCACCCAGCCGGAAAACATTAATCCTCAGCCTGTCTCACAGATATAGAGATGAAGTCAGCTCTACGAAATATCTCAATAAAATTCAATAACATCCATATAACCTCCATGGCTGCCAATTCGGGTATCTTTACGGGAGACAATACACAATCCGGGTGGCAGGTGAAAAGGAAGGATAATACAGGCTTCGGGTCGGTGACCGGATGCCAGAATCTTTCAGCCTATAATGTCAATATCGTTGATGACAGCGACTTTATGGATGCCTTTTTTTATGGGAGTGATGGTGAAGAAGGACAAGGGCAAGAACAAGATGAGCAGGATCCTTAAGCCATTTCGTATGGCTTTTTATTTTATCCTGAAAAGCTTTACGTTGAGGCGCATATTTTCCTTGCCGGCAAAATAAGATGAAGAAAAAGGCGGCTTTGGGGGTAGATTGTTGACAAATATTCGATTTAAAACATTAAAAGTGAATCAGATTAAAAACAATTCCGGGATATTCTATGGACAGAATACACCAGTATACTGGCAGCATACCGGGAAGAATTCAGAAGGTTTTGGGAAGGTGGCGGGAAAAGGGAATATAATCAGCCGGAATTTTACATGGGCGGCCAGAAGCAGAGAGGAATCCTAACCTATTTGTGGCTTTCTTCTCTCTCTTTGCGGTCTGTCTGGACAAGATGAATGTTACCCAATATTTTATTACGATAGCCTGCTATAGACCCGAATCCAGAGGTGCCATTCATATTGGAGGACCAATTTTTCTGTCTGTTTTTGCCCATGAATATGCCAGAGCTGTCAGAGAATTGTCCGATAAAAATATCCTTAAAATGAATTTTTGCAGGTCCAATCTTTTTTTTCATGCTTGCTCCCCCCATTCTCTATGCCCCTTTTACCATATGCCTTCAAAAGCAGAAGATGTGACACTAAAAAGGATGAACTTTTATGCAATTGGATGAAAAAGCTCTTATTGCCATATTGGGAAAATTGAACGGACGCATTGCTGATGTGGAGATCCGTTTAAAAGAGCTTGAAAAAGAAAAGTCCAGCGGGCATAACATCCACTTGGAGATAAATGAAGTGAATATAGAGAGTTTCCAGCTGGATCAGCTTTCTTATTTTCTCGACAGGATTGATGTTAAAAGCTTGAGCGGGATGATGAATCTCGGAAACAGCTTCTACACGCCAGCAAACAAACGAAAGGTACAGACAGGGAAAAAGAAAAATGCCAGCCAGACAAAAGCAGCAGAAAAACACAGCGGTGATGCCGGCATTCGTATCTTTATTAATGGAAAAGAGACTCCATATGCCATGGAAAGCAACACGGGAACGGAGGAACTTTGATGAGATATTTCTCTCCTTTGTTTAAAATCAACAGCATTCACATCGGGTCCATCGAGGATGCTTCATGCGTCAATTTCGGAAACAGCTTTCCAGCCGGCTTTACCAGTTTGAAGAAACATAATCAGGGATTCGGCAATGTACTGGGGGACCATAATGATATCCATGATATCCTGTCACGGCTGGAAGAAAAGGATATAACCGAAGTGTTCCACAAGAACGGAGGAGAAGAGATTCCTGATTGGATAGCCAAGCTTCTGCAGGAAGATGGGGAAGAAGGAAATATGGAAATGTATGCAGAAGAAAGCGCTGATTTTAGTGAAACTGGCCAATAGCCGGTTTTTTATTTTGGCTTTTAAAGGAAATTCTTCTGTGATTGTCGAATTAAGCAAACGGACAATTAGAGGAGAGTGGCATGATGAAAGCACCTGAAAGCATTTTGTCTGTATGGAAAAGATTTGACATCTTCCCGATGGAGACGCTTACTAAACTGTGGCTGCACCATAAAGGGATCGGGCAAAGGGAAGTTTCCCAGATGAAAGAGCAGCGGGAGCAGTTTGGGATCACTGGAAACTGCTTTGATCTTGCCCTTTGGCTGCTTAACGAATTTGATAGAGAAGGAATCAGGGCCTATCCGGTCGGAAGCAGCTTGCATTCAGAAAAGGCCCATGCCGCCGTTGTGGCCGAGGATGAAAATGGCAGCCGCTATTTATGCGACCTGGGCGACCAGTGGCTGCAGCCTGTACTGATTGATAGAGACACGAAAGCACCGCTAAAAGGGTATTTCCCGGCGGCAGGCATTGAAATTAAAAGCAGCGGCAATGCAGCAGGTATCACCTATCATAGGCCGGGCGGAAAGCAGTCATTCCAAACGTATCATCTGGAGCCGGTCGACAGAGATGAATTCTGGATTGCTGCCGGGCATTCAAGCCGCCAGATTCATCCTAAACCGCTTTTGGAATGCCGCGTTCCCCTTACAGGTGAAACGGCCCATTGGGAGTTTTATGATTGGGAAAGTTTCCTCAGCACAGATGACGGGCTGGTATATGATCCCCCTCTGGCTGGAATCGATGAATGGGCGGACCGGATCCATCAGAAGACAGGCTTTGATAGAAGCTTTCTGGAAGAATCCCTGGAGCTTTATATGTCACTTGGAAATGATAAATAATAGACTGGTGCCTGCCACCACTGGAGGATATGATGGAAATCAGACTTACGGAAGTAACTGAACAAAACTTCTATGATGTAATCAATCTCAAATCAGATGAAGTGCAGGAAACACGGAACCAGATTTATGAAAGATGGGTAGGATCGAACGCCTTTTTCCTTGGCGCCTGCCAGGTGTTTGGGTATACGCCTAGAGCTATTTATGATGGCAGTACACTGATTGGGTTTGCTTCATACGGCTTCAGGAAGGAAACAGAGTGGCATGAATTGATCAGTATGATGATCGGCCATCAATATCAAGGGCAAGGATACAGCGGTACCGTCCTGAAGGCCGTCATTGATGAGATGGCAGAGTCATTAGATTGCAGTGAGATTTATATTACAGTGATCCATGATAATGACAGAGCCATTAGAATGTACGAAAAAGCTGGCTTTATACCGACCGGGGAAGTTGAAGAAGGGCATCATCCAGAGCCGGTTTATTGTTTGAAGCTGAATAGCAGTGAATAGCAGTGACAGGCACCTATACCAGTTGGCTGATTGGTATAGGTGCCTGTCACCGTCTATGTCATTGTTTATAAAAGCGGGATATTGGCTTCCTGGCATTCTTTCCTGATCCTGCTGTTCCACACGGATGCCTGAACTTCGCCAATGTGAGCTTTTTTAAGCAGAAACATGCATAGTCTCGACTGGCCAATGCCTCCGCCGATTGTGAAAGGAAGCTTGCCATCAATGAGGGCTTTGTGAAAAGGGAGCTCTAGTCTTTCCTCATTTCTGCACTCTTTGAGCTGGCTTCTGAGTGATTTCTCATCAACCCGGATACCCATGGAAGAAATTTCAATGCTTCTGTTTAGCGGTGCGTACCAAAAGATCAGATCACCATTCAGGCTCCAATCATCATAATCCGGGGAACGGCTGTCATGCTTGCTGCCTGAAAGCAGAGTGCCGCCGATATTCATGACGAAGACGGCGCCAAACTTTTCTGCGATCCTGTCTTCCCGCTGTTTTGGCGGAAGATCAGGGTACATGTCTTCAAGATCCTGTGAATTTATAAAGCTAATGTTTTCTGGTAAAACAGGCACCAAATGAGAATAGGCAAGGAAAAGCTGCTTTTCTGTTTCTTTGATGCTTTCATAGATTGAAATAACCTCAGCCTTCAGTGTCTGCTTGTTTCTTTTACTTTTCGGAATCACCTTTTCCCAATCCCATTGGTCTACATATATTGAATGGAGCAGATCGAGCTCTTCGTCTTTTCTGATCGCCCGCATATCAGTATACAAGCCTTCACCATCTGAAAAGTGAAAACGGGCAAGGGCCATTCTTTTCCACTTTGCCAGTGACTGGACTATTTCTAGTGTTTCCCCAAGATCTTTAGCATCAATAGTCGCCATCCTCTCTATCCCATTGAGATTATCATTGATTCCGGTCTTGCTTTCAAGAAGCAGCGGCGCTGATACCTTTGTCAGATTAAGTCTCTCACTGAGTCTCCCTTCAAAGTCATCCTTTACATATTTAATTGCCTTTTCAGTTTCAATCATGTTTAAAGCAGGGGCATACAATTGCGGGACGAGCTGTCGGTTATTCATTTATGGGCACCTCCATTAAGGCCTTCATTATTAATAAATAGGCCGCTTTCTAAATTATGTATGGAGAGAACCAAATGTTCTTTTTTTCCTTTAAAGAGCTGAAGCTTTAACAAAATAGCTGGATGAAATACATGTTAAATATACTTATATACAGTCAGGATTTAACAATGATGAGTCATCAAAATAAAAAGCCCTGCAGAATGCAGAGCCTAAAAAAGCAGCTATTGCGAAAAATTCCCAGGAAACTGTGTTCCTGTATATTGAGAAGAACTATGATGTGTCCCCATAAATGGACCAGACATTTCCTGCTGAAGCTGGTTGCACATCTGAACAACCTGCTGACATTGCTGAATTGCGACTTCGTGTGCATGGAGCGATTGCTGGATTGTCTGGGCGGCCTGCTGTTCATGAGCCAGAATCTGCTGAAGCATCTGAATGTTCTGCTGTTCCTGATGAAGCATCTGGCGATATTGCTGATTGCTTTGCTGTGTCTGCTGGATCAGCTGCTGCGCTGTCTGACGGCAAGCGTTAAGCTGGCCCATTCCCTGGGTCTGCTGTAGTGTATGGGAAATGTTTAATTGACCCGGGTTCATATTCTGCGGCTGGTTCATTCTTTATCCCTCCAAGGCTTGAATAGGTTGTCACCTAAATTAGTATGTTCAAAATGGGTGGTGTAATGCTGGCCGGATACACTTGCTATATTTACCTGCTGAGGAAATGGAGAGCCTTATTAGAGGGACAAGGCAAATGTAATTCGAACATTTATCAATGCATTAATCCCGTTCTTCTGGAAAAAATATAGATGAAACTAAGGAAGAGGTGAAAAAATGTTCTATCATGTCAAAGAACTTCAATACAATGCAAAGCCAGAAAAGCCGGATGCAGTCTATGCGAGAAAGCTGCAGGAAATCCTTGGCGGTCAATTCGGTGAAATCAGCGTTATGATTCAATACCTTTTCCAGGGATGGAATTGCCGGGCAGACCAAAAATACCGCGATATGCTTCTTGATATCGGAACTGAAGAAATCGCTCATGTTGAAATGCTGTCCACTATGATTGCCCAGCTGCTTGATAAAGCACCTGTTAAAGAACAGGATGAAGTTGCACAGGATCCAATCATCAGAGCTGCAATGGGCGGAATGAACGTGCAGCATGCCATTGTTTCCGGGCTCGGAGCGAAGCCTGACGACAGCATGGGGTATCCGTGGACAGCCCGCTATACAGTGGCAAGCGGGAATCTGCTGGCTGACTTCCGCGCGAACCTAAATGCCGAGTCTCAAGGGCGCCTTCAGGCGGTCCGTCTTTATGAAATGACAGAAGACCGAGGGGTCAGGGACATGCTGTCCTTCCTGATTGCTCGAGACACTATGCATCAAAACCAATGGCTCGCAGCAATCTCAGAGCTTGAAGCAAGGGAAGGAAAGGTTGTGCCAGGCACATTTAACCGCCAGCAGGAAAAGCAGGAAGTATCTTATTCATTCATGAACTGCTCGAAGGGAACAGAAAGTGCAGAAGGCCGGTGGGCAAAAGGGCCGAGCATGGATGGCCAGGGGCAGTTCGAATATATTGAAAACCCCGAGCCGATGGGGCAGATCCCAGTCTTGGCCCCAGGTCCAATTTATATTCATGGTACAATGCCTGCTGGACAGACACCGCCTCCATCACAATTTTAATATCTCTTGAAGCTGCAGATCCGCCTTTATTTATTGGCGGATCTTTTGGTCTATAGCAAGTAATCAGCCAAAGCCTTCTAAAGCAGCTTAAGCTTTTGGTCAATAACAACGTAAAAATAAGCTGCAGGATTTTTTGCAGGTTCGGATGATTTCATTTTCCTCATCAGTATCCTTAATGATTCCACTGCAGCAGGCAATATAGCTTCCCGGTCATTACCCATCCCGTTTCTTTTAGCAGCAAGAAGTACTTTTAACCATAGCTCTTCAGCTGCCTCATCATCCTCCGTAAGATAACGTGCCATGCAGGCAAAAGCATCAGGGGTAGCTTTCATTGACATCCTCCTCTTTAAGAATATCAATAAAATATATTCAAACAAAGAACGAATGTTCTTATTTTTAGCTCTGTGCGGGTTATTAGTTGATTATTTCGCAGGATGAGTTATTCTAATTTCAGCTTACTGGGCTTGCCCGATTGAAATTCCCTTTTCCTGAAGGGGTGGAAATAGAAGATAACGTTTATTAACTGATATGCTTTTTTTCACTTTGGGAGGTATTATGGAGAACTGGATTAAAGATGTGATTGAACAATTCGGCTATGCAGGAATTTTCCTGCTGATTGCGCTTGAGAACATTTTTCCACCTATCCCGTCAGAAATTATTCTGACATTTGGCGGTTTTATGACTGCGCAAACAAGTATTACAGTTTTCGGGACAATTGCTGCGGCTACCCTTGGCTCGACAGTGGGAGCTGCTTTGCTTTACGGGGCGGGCTTTTTTCTGAGCCGAAACAGGCTTGAGAGAATTATAGACAGGTGGGGAGGCTTCCTCCGCCTGGAAAAGGCAGATCTTGATAAAGCTTTTGGGTGGTTTGACCGCTACGGCTATTGGACAATCCTGATATGCCGGATGATCCCGCTGGTTAGAAGCCTTATTTCCATTCCTGCCGGGATGGCGAAAATGAATTTTCCGCTGTTTATGCTATATACAGTCGTCGGTACACTGATCTGGAATACAATCCTTGTGAATATTGGGGCAGCCTTTGGCGATTCATGGGAAACAGCACTGGAATATCTGGGGATGTACTCTGATGTGGTATATATGCTGATTGCCCTGGCCGTAATTGGCTCAGCTGTCTTTTTGTTCAGGCGGAGGAAAAAATAAACAATGCCTTTACTTTTGCCAGGAACAAAGTTATGATGATTCTTAATTGGATATTGTATGACTGCTAGGGGTGTCCGCACAGGCGGGCTGAGAGGAAAACCGATGTTTTTTAACCCTTTGGACCTGAACTGGATCATGCCAGCGTAGGAAAGTAGAATGAGCAACATTACTTTTTTTATGTATGCAAAAGCCTGGTCCCGTCATAAGTGGACTGGGCTTTTTTATTGGTGAACGATTCGTCTTTTCAAGGAGTACCTCATTAGAGAATGGGAAACTGCAGCAGTTCCTTCTCGATAAACAGATTCCTGTCCTTACAAAAATATGGCCAGGAATTCATTTTAAGAATTCTGAACCTGTTTGCCAAAATCCAAAACAGCCTGGTATCCAAGATAACTTAATACATAATAGCACTGGGGGAGCCGGAGTAGTCCGGCTGAGAGTGGGCCCGTTACGGTCCTAACCCTTATACCTGATCCGGGTTATGCCGGCGGAGGGAAGTGCGGGTTTCTTATGCTGGCTGAAAAAAGCCTTCCTGTGATTCCTAAGCTTCCTTTCCCTCAGTGCAAAACGTGCAAGGAGGGTTTTTTTATGGGAAAAACACAGAAATTAACGCTGGCTGCAATGATGGCAGCAGTCGGAACATTGACGGGCAGCATGCTGTATATTCCGCTTGGCTTTGCAAAGGCATTTCCAATCCAGCATATGCTGAATGTGCTGTCAGCCGTATTGCTTGGCCCTTATTATGCCGTGGCACAGGCTTTATGCATTTCGCTGCTAAGGAATCTGATGGGAACCGGCTCTGTATTTGCTTTTCCCGGAAGCATGGCAGGCGCATTGATTGCAGCGCTTCTGTACAGCAGGACAAAAAAGCTGTCGATGGCTTTTACTGGGGAAGTGATTGGCACCGGCATTATCGGGGCGCTGCTGTCATATCCGATTGCTGTTTGGATATTGGGACAAAAAGCTGCACTCTTCGGCTTTATCCCGCTATTTATCTTCAGTTCGATTATCGGAGCACTGCTGGGAATCCTCGTTTTAGCTATCCTGGCGAAAAAAAGGGCGCCAATTTTTGAAGGATTTCAAAATAAAGGTTGAGGAGGATGGAAAAATGGACGAGAGAAAAACAGAATCGGGCCAAAATGAGATAGTAATAGGATTGGAAGAAAAGCTTCCCCCGGGGAAAACCGTCTTATATGGGCTTCAGCATGTTTTTGTATCGAATGTCTGGCTGGATCCGATCTTTGTGTCAGCTATGATCGGACTGCCATTTGCTTTATCGGCCAATATGGTGAACAGCATCTTCATTGCAGCCGGAATCGTCACTTTCATACAGGCGACAAAGCTGGTCAGACTCCCGATCATTCAGGGACCATCAGCAGCTTTTGATAGCATTATGATTTCAGCAGGGAAAGCGAATGGGCTTGCTGCAGCAACCGGGGGCATCCTGGCCAGCGCAGCAATTGTGTTCCTTCTATCCATTACGGGGGTGCTGGGGCGCTTGAGGGCCCTGTTTACTCCAGTCATTTCCGGGACCGTTATATTTTTGGTCGGGATATCGCTCGCCGGCTTCACTCTGCATGAATTTTTAGGTGGCTCACCGGGTGAAGAGGGGTTTGCCAGTCCATCAACCCTGCTGCTATCGATAACAACAGCTTTGATTGTCCTTGGCCTTTCTTTGTTTGGAAAAGGCCTCTGGAAGTCTTTTTCGTTTTTGATCGCTTTGATTGCAGGTGATGCTCTTGCTTTCTCGCTGGGAAAAGCTGATTTTTCTATGATAAAGGAAAGTGCCTGGTTCGGGCTTCCCCATTTTCTGCCCTATGGACTTACCTTTGAATGGGGAGCCTTCCTGACCTTTTTCATTGCGTATCTAGTGGCCGTTATAGAGGCAATGGGGGTTTATCAGGCATCCTCTGCCATGCTGAAAACCGAGCTGACGGCCAGAAGGATCCGCGGCGGTTTTGCCGGAGAGTCGGCCGGTTCTTTTGTATCAGCCTTAATCGGCGGATTTCCGACAACTGCCTATGCACAGAATGTCGGCCTGCTGCGCTTGACAGGGGTCGGCTCAAGATACCCGGTCATGGCTGCTGCTGTCATCTTCCTGGTGCTCGGGCTTGTGCCTAAAGCGGGCGCACTCCTGGCTCTGACGCCGGCCCCTGTTGTCGGCGGAATCTTTCTGCCGGCTGCCGCTACACTTGTGTTCACAGGAATTTCGATCCTGGCGAAGGCGGAAGCCACTCAAATCAATTATATGATTGTCGGGCTTTCCATGCTGCTGGCCATCTCGCTGCCGGCATATGCTGTGAATGCGGCAGGGATAGCAGGGACATTCCTGACAAACAGTATCTTGATAGGAGCATTCACCAGCATCATTCTGCAGCTGGCTTTAGTCAACCTCCCTAATCTGTTTAAAAAAGGAGCGGCAAGTAATGAAAGAAGAATCGATCAGATTGATAGCAGAAATTAAAGATTTTATTGAAGGGGGGAGTGATTCTGATGACGCCTTTGGCATGCTGGCGCTTAAACTTTTCCGCTATCAGTATGAGAATAACGTATTCTATAAGAAATTCTGCCAGGCGCAGAGGAAGACTCCCATTACTGTGCACACATGGGAAGAGATTCCCCCTATGCCGGTTCAGGGTTTTAAAGATCTGACATTAACCTGCGAACCCCCTGAAGAGGCTGAAGCAGTCTTTATGACCAGCGGGACAACCAATCCTGATGCTAAGGGGGAAAATTATCACCCGGATTTATCCTTATGGGATCTCTCTATGAAGGACCCTTTCAAAAAATTTGTACTGCCTGACCAGGAAAAGATAGCCATTTTTGTCCTGTCTCCATCAGACGAGTATAACAAAAACTCTTCTCTCTCCCGCTATCTTACCAATGCTGTCTTTTATTATGGCAATGAGTACAGCCGCTTTTTTCACAATGGAGAGTCCCTCGACTTTCAAGGAGCAGCAGAATCGCTCGGCCGGATGGCAGAAAGGGGAGAGCCTGTCCTGATTATGGGAGCGACATTTGCTTTTGTTCACTTCTTGGATTATATGAAAGAAATGGACCAGTCTCTCCTTCTGGCTGATGGAAGCAGAATATTTGATACTGGCGGGTTCAAAGGCCAGGCAAGGGAAATAACCCCGGAAGAAATGACTGTTCTTTATGAACGTTTCTTTGGAATAGAAAAGGATATGCAAATCAATATGTACGGCATGACGGAGCTCAGCTCTCAGAATTATGATCAGACGATTCTTTCCAGGCATTTGGGGAGACAGGCATTAACCGATAAAAGCGGTCCAGCCTGGCTGAAGACGAGAATACTCCACCCAGGCACTTTGGAACCGGTAAAAGAAGGAGAGGCGGGAGTGCTTGCCCACTATGACCTGGCCAACTGGAATTCATGCCTGGCTGTCCTGACGGAAGATCTTGGGGTAAAAACAGGGTACGGTTTCAAGCTGCTCGGCAGAGTAAAGGGTTCTGAAGCAAGAGGCTGTTCCATTGCAGCAGACCAGCTTCTTTCCAGGGGTGGCCGGTAAAGTGGCGGAAACAGTCGATATTTTTCATTTGCCGGCATCAATCAAGCCAACTATTGTAAAAGGAAAGATTTTTAAGGTGGAAGGAGATACGCTCTCCCTCAAATATCCCGAATTTAGCGGTGAGGAAATGGTAAAAGTAATTGATGCTGTACTGGACAAGCGCAGTCAATACCTCAAAGATTTGCCGGTTGCAAGCATTGTCAGCAAAATTGATGCAGCGGTCCAGCTATGGCTGGATCCTGATTATCATCTGAGAAAGCTGGCGGAAAAGCTCCTTCCTGCCGTTACGGGCTATGACAGTGAAATGATCCGGCTGGAGCTGAAAAGATATATGAGAACCTTCCGGAAAAAAGAGCTTTTGCGCTTCCTGGAAGAAGAATTTGATTCTCCGGAGATACTGGACGAATTCCGGCCAAGAAAGTCGGGAGGGTTGAGCAGAGCTTATGGTCCGGACCTGATTTTTCATGTGTTTTCCGGCAATGTTCCGGGTGTCCAGCTATGGAGCCTGATTATGGGGTTCCTTATGAAATCTGCCCATATTGGTAAAACCTCTTTCTCTGAGCCAGTCCTGCCGGTGTTATTTCTGAAGTCCCTGGCAGAGATAGATGAAAATCTGGCAGAATCCGCGGCGATTCTTCCATGGCCTGGAGGAAAATACGAGATGGAAGCGCCGGCTCTTGAACTAGCCGAAGCTGTTATTGTATACGGATCAGATAAGACAGTAAATAGCATAAAACAGAGGCTTCCGGATGGTAAGCGCCTTCTTGCATATGGGCATAAAATCAGTATCAGCATGATCGGAAAAGAAGCCCTGACTCCTGATCTGTATACCAGGACAGCCCGCAGGCTTGCTGAGGATATATGCATCTATGACCAGCAGGGCTGCCTTTCTCCGCAATCTGTTTACATAGAAGTAGGAGGCACGGTTGAGCCTGGACGTTTCGCCCAGCTGCTCGGCTCAGAGCTTGCCCGGTACGAAAAAAAGCGGCGCAGGTCAGCTCTGTCAGAAGAAGAGCACCTGTCCATCCAAAGAACAAGGGGGAAATATGAACTGGAAAAACTGAAAGGCAGCAGCACCCAAGTTTATAAAGGCGGAATGAATACAGGCTGGACAGTCGTTTTTCATGAAGGCAGCGGTTTTGAAGCATCCCCTTTAAATAGATTTGTTCATATTTTTTCTGTCCCGAAACTGGAAGGATGCATTGGCGGGCTTAAGCCCTATAAAAAGTATATGCAGTCCTGCGGTCTGGCGGTACTGCCTGACAGGCTGATGGATATTAGCGCCAAACTCGGTGATGCGGGAATCAGCAGAATCTGCCCGGTTGGCGAGATGAACAGGGCAAAGCCGGGCTGGCATCATGACGGCAGCTTTAATCTGCTCTCGCTTGCAAGAGTCATAGATATTGAAAGAAATGCGGAAGAAGATATGGAACGCTATGATCCTGATGTTGAATAGGAGGAAGGAAATCGTGCTTGTTAAAAACAAAGTGGTCCTTGTTACCGGTGCGAGCCGGGGAATCGGCAGGGCAATTGCCAGGAAGATGGGTTCTGAGGGAGCACTGATCATCCTTAACTATCTTTCCAGCAGGGAGGCCGCCGAGTCGGCCGCTAAGGAAATAAGGGAGTCGGGCGGCCAGGCTGCTGCCATGCAGGCAGATGTGACTGATGAGCAGCAGGTCAACAGGATGATGAATGATATTACCGGGAATTATGGAGGCATCGATGCGGTCATCAATAATGCCTTAAGCCATTATTCTTTTAATCCTAAAGAACGCAAGGCAGCCTGGGAGCTTGAGTGGGACGACTACAATCGGCAGTGGGAAGGGAGCGTCCGCTCTGCTTACAATGTATCCAGGGCAGCCATTCCCTATATGAAGGAGCAGATGAGCGGCAGTATTGTAAATATTGTGAGCAACCTTGTGAGTTTACCGGTGATTCCCTATCATGACTATACAACCGCCAAGTCAGGCTTGCTCGGATTTACCAGAAATCTCGCGAAGGAGCTTGGCTGTTTTGGAATCACTGTGAATGCAGTTGCCCCAGGGCTGACCTATCCGACCGATTCAAGCGCCGGGACAAAGGAGGATGTAAGGAACAGCATCATTGAACTCACTCCGATGCAGCGCCTCGCAGCCCCGGGGGATATTGCAGATGCTGTTCTATATTTCGCATCCCCGCTCTCAAGCTTTGTGACAGGGCAGTGCCTGTATGTTGATGGCGGCCTGGTCATGGGCGGATGAAACCTTTTCCGGGCTGGTCCGTATAATAGTTAGTACAGACAATCAGCATTTTGTTAGAAAGAGGAGGATATCTATGATACCGATCCTGCTGACTATTATACTCTTTATTAGTCTGCCTGTTTCAATATCCATTTTAATAAAAAAAAGAAAAGAAGCAGGTATTACCGGCTTCAAAAGCGCCTTAACCTCCATCTGTTTCTTCCTGATAGCAATAGTCAATCTTATTTCGTACTGGATGGGCTGGCTCGGGATTTTCAACTGGATGATGACCATGATTCTGCTGCTGGCCGGAGCCTACTTCACAAAATATCTTAAGCCGGCTGAAACAGGGAATTAGCAGGAGGGAAGGCAGAGGCATTGGAAGAAATATTTACTATTAGCCCCATGGGCACTGCTTGCAGGAATGGAATGCTCTTGTACCCTCCTTTCCGCAGCTATGCTATATTGCCGATATTGATTATGTGGGCTATCTATTATATTTGGGTTTATTTTGAGAATAGGAACAGTCATTAGAAAAGTCTGCTGCAGCAGTCTTTTTTTTTTATAAATAGGGCAGCTGATTTCCGTTCCAGGCACTTCGCTTTCCGCGGGGCGGCGCTGAGCCTCCTCTTCGCTTCGCTCATGCAGGTCTCAGCCCTGCCGCTGCTTCCCGCAGGAGTCTGCGTGCCTTCCACTCCAATCAACAGGCTTCTAAAATTTGATTGACAAGAGCTATTCAAACACGGGTAAAAGCTATTACAGCATCAGCCAGCCCATCTTTTCAGGAGATTTTCTAACAATTACATTTTTTCCGCCCGCTGATGCTTTGTTTAGCTTATAATTATCCTTGTGACTTTCATTTCCAAGGAGTACCATCATGAATCAGACTTTTACAGTAAAAGAAAAAATCAAACAAATCTTCATTTTATTGATCCCCATCCTGATTACCCAGCTTGGGATGTTTTCAATGGTTTTCTTTAATACCATTATGTCAGGTAAATACAGTGCTTCCGATCTTGCAGGGGTAGCTATCGGGTCATCGATTTGGAATCCTGTTTTTACAGGGCTGAGCGGAATCCTTCTGGCTGTTTCTCCGATCGCGGCTCAGCGGTTTGGCGAGAAAAAGCAAGGAGAAGTTGCGTCAGTTGTCAAGAATGGCATGTATCTTGCCGTCATGATTGCACTGGCTGTCATTGCGGCCGGTTCTTTCCTGATAGGCCCAATCTTGGATAGAATGGATTTAGAGAGCGGTGTTGAACAGACCGCAAGAGGATATTTGATAGGATTGAGCTTTGGGATTATCCCGCTATTTCTGTTCAATGTCCTTCGGTCTTTTATTTATGCTCTAGGTAAAACGCGGGTTGTCATGGTGATTCTGCTGTGTGCACTTCCTGTTAACTTCTTCCTGAATTTTGTCCTGATCTTTGGTTTTTGGGGCTTTCCGGAGCTTGGCGGGGCAGGAGGAGGCTATGCTACTGCTGCCACCTATTGGGTAATCCTTGCCCTGACAATCTTCATTATCAGAACACAGCAGCCATTTGCCGTGTTTAAGGTGTTTTCTAATATGGGAGACTTCTCATGGTCCCAATGCAAGGAAATTTTAAAAATCGGGGTTCCGATGGGTTTGTCGATCTTTTTTGAAACGAGCATGTTTGCGGTTGTGACCATTTTGTTGAGCCGTTTCAGCGTGGAGACGCTTGCTTCCTATCAGTCGGCACTTAATATCGTTTCCTTCCTTTATATGATTCCAATCAGCATTTCGATGGCGCAGACTGTGCTGGTAGGCTATGAGGTGGGGGCTAAGAGGAATAGAGATGCGAAGGCATACAGCTGGATCGGAATCTACTTGTCCATTGCCATTGCCCTTGTCACTGGCCTTCTTGTTGTCCTGTTCCGCTACCAGGTTGCAGGCTTTTACTCCAATGATGCGGCAGTGATTTCCCTGACGGCACATTTCCTGATTTATGCTTTGTTCTTCCAGATTTCAGATGCCATCCAGGCGACTGCACAGGCTGCTTTAAGGGGCTATAAGGATGTTAATCTTGCGTTCATCATTACGCTTATTGCCTACTGGCTGATCTGCCTGCCCCTTGGATATGGGCTGGCCCATTATACCAGCCTTGGTGCCCCGGGCTATTGGATCGGGCTTACCGCCGGTCTATTGGCAGCAGGCATCTGTCTGTCAGCAAGGCTGATTTATATCCAGAAGAAAAAATTCGCTCCAGCAGAAGGGGTATAATCGGAGGAAGTAACATGAAAATCCGCAAGCTTGTACCAGAGGATGGAGAAGCTTTTGCCGAGCTTATTAAAGATGTGGAAAATGAATCATCATTTATGCTATATGGGCCAGGGGAACGAAACGTTTCCACGGACATTCAAAGAAGGATGATCGAGGCGCTTTCCGGCCGTAATAATTCCGTCATTTTCGCAGCAGAAGTCAGCGGCCGTCTGGCTGGCTATTTGATTGTCAATGGCGGAAATGCCGGAAGGGTGAGGCACTCCGCTGCTCTTGTGATAGGCATCAGAAAAGAATATAGAGGACAAGGAATCGGCTACAGGCTTTTTCAGAACCTTGACAGCTGGGCGATGGAAGCCAGCCTGCACAGACTTGAGCTTTCAGTTGTCAGTAAAAATGAAAGGGCGCTTGCGTTATATAAAAAAGCTGGATTTGAAATTGAAGGTGTCAAGAAAGACTCATTATTCATTGATGGTAACTATCATGATGAATATATAATGGCAAAACTGTTAGAATAATTCCTGTTAAGAACCTGCTGTTTTAAGCAGGTTCTTATTTCTATTGACAGGAAAAGAATTTGTCATTTCTCCCGGGTTTTGGGTAAATGTCTATTCAAAGAGGCGTTCTCTGACATATTCTAGACTGAAACCTATGCGAAGAGGGGGGCTTTAATATCTATGTTTGCTGCCCCTCAAATGGAATTTAAAGATAGAATATGAGAGGAGAAGGTATGATGAATCATCAGCAGTTTATGTATCGCCCTGAAACAGCTTATCATGGAGAGTTTAGCCGTTTTGGCTTTGGCAGGCCAGGGTTCGGCAGATTCGGATTTGGGCGTCCGTTTGGCTTTGGTTTTGGCCGCCCGTTTGGCTTTGGCTACGGTTTTCCATTCCTTGGAGGCCTTGCAGGAGGCCTGCTTTTAGGAAGCGCGCTCGCAGGCCCGTATGGATACGGCTATCCTTACCCCTATCCCCCTTACCCATACTATTATTAAAAAAGGCTTAAGGCGGGACGGCGGAAGCGCAGCCTGCCTTTCTTACATAAAATATAAATATGACAGGAATTTCAGTCAGGCTGGAGAATAGTATATTAGCAAATAAAGAGGTGCAATCCATGAAAACACGAATATCAAAGCTTGATTTCAATCATTTGTCAGACAGGCAGGTCGGGGATCTTCTTTATAAAAATATCGCGGATGACAAAGCATCGGGAGAATGCATTTTCGTCCTGGGGAGCAGCAAGGCTGCTGAATACAGACTTCCAAAGGCGCTGGAGCTATACCGGAGCGGCAGGGCAGGAAAGCTTCTTTTTTCCGGCGGTGTTGTGTGGGCACCGTCTAAGCTATGTGAGGCAGAGCTTTTAAAAGAGAAAGCTCTGGCACTTGGAATCCCGGCAGCAGATATTTTAATAGAAGATCAATCTCTCCACACAAAGGAAAATGTGCTTGCCTCACTGCTGGTCCTTGACCGGGAGTTCAATCTCCACACAATAAAAAGGATTTTGGTCGTGACAGCTTCCTACCATATAAGAAGGGCGCATCTGACCATGAAAACCTATATGCCGGACTGGATACAATACTCTCTTTGCCCTGTGGATGATATCCATACAAAGGAAGGGAACTGGCAGCAGTCAGAGGCAGGCAGGCTGAGGGCAAAGAGGGAAGCGGAAAAACTGATCTACTATGTCAAACAAGGCATCATCACAGACGCTGAAGTTGAGATTTCAGATTCTTAAAGAGAGGAAATGAAAAATGAGGCTGATCATCGCAATGGGAGGAGGCGGATTTTCCATGGAACCTGAAAACCTCCTTCTTGATCAATATATCATTGGGCAGTCGCAAAATAAGAAACCAAAAATATGCTTTCTGCCCACAGCAAGCGGGGACCAGCAAAGCTACATAGACCGATTTTATGAGGCATTTGGGGACATGGATTGCATCCCGGCCCATCTTTCGCTGTTTGAGCCAAACTTTAATGACGCAGAGGAGTTTTTGCTTGGACAGGATATCATCTACGTTGGAGGCGGGAATACCCGCAATATGATGATTCTTTGGAAAGAATGGGGGCTCGATGAGCTGCTGATCCAATGCTATCAAGAAGGGATCATCTTGGCTGGCATAAGCGCAGGGAGCATCTGCTGGTTTGAAGAAGGCCTTACAGATCCGCTTAACGGGCCGCTATATCGCATAAAGGGGCTGGGCATCCTAAAAGGCAGCCATTGCCCGCATTATGACGGGGAGAATAAGAGAAAGTCAGCTTACAGGCAGCATATCAGGGAAACGCTCATGAAGCCTGGCTATGCAGCAGATGACGGAACTGCACTCCATTTTGTGGATGAAATCTTATATAAATCCGTCAGTTCACGAAAGAACAGCAGCGCCTATTATGTAGAAGCGAAGGGGAATGAAGTTTTGGAAACAAAATTGGATAGTGTCTATCTTGCGGAATCAGGGATTAGCAAGGCAGAAAACGGTCATACCGGTTGAAATGCAGCCAGATTATAGATGTAGAAAAGCCCACTTTCCTGTTAGGAAGCAGGCTTTTTTTCATTTTATCGAGATTCAGGGAAAATTCTTTGCACCGTTTCGGAAAATTGATCAAATAATCCTCTTACAGGGTTTCCATTCTGAATATCATCCCTATATCCGCGCATACGTTCCATAAAATCAGGATTGCTTGAAACAAATACTTCATTGATATTCTGATCTGCTGCCTGAACCTGATCTGAAACCTTCTTTTTCATTTCTTCATTTACATCGCCATCCCCATTTGCGAGCTTTACAGCTGCATATGCTTTGCTTCCGGCTGTAATGACTACTGCATTATCAACTTCTTTCATGGCTTCAACTTTCTGCTGGGCTTCATCTGAATTGCGAAGATTATTCTGATCGCTGCCATTCTGTTCATTGCCGTTCTGCCCGTTGTCATTCAGTCCATTGTTATACTGTTTGTTGTTATTCTGTTCGTCGTCCATTAAGTTAATGTCATTGTCAGTTGCATCGCTGTCAGTGACATTCCTCATGGATAATGTGCCGGATTGGCCGTCATTTCCATCCTGGCTGCCCTGGTTGGTTGAGGCACAGCCGGTAATCAGTACAGATGCAGCGGCGCCTATTAAAAGCCATTTTAATTTTTTCATTCAAATACCTCCTAAATATATATTCGTGAGTAATTTTTCCAAAAACAAAAAAGTTATACATCAACATAAAATAATGTTAAATATGCTTTACATAATGTTAAGTTTACTATACAATTAGCTTGAAGATGTTAAGCTGACTTAACAAAGAGATGGTGAATGAGGTGCACTATGGAAATCGGCAATCGTGTCAAAGAACTCCGTGCGAGAAACAGCTGGACACAGGAAATGCTGGCCCAGTCTGCCGGTGTGACGAGGCAGACAATCGCGGCACTTGAAAAAGGGGATTATATCCCGTCACTGCTGCTTGCCCTAAAGATATGTGAGACATTCCAGTTGAAGATGGAAGAAGTATTCTGGCTATTAAAGGAGGAAGAATGATGAAAACGAATCGGACAGTTTTATTAAGCTTTGTTTTATATGCCCTGTTTGCCTGGGCCATGATTGCAATGTACGATGCCCAGACCCAGTTTGCGGAAGTGCTGCGGAATCCTGAGCCGCCCTGGTCACTGACAATTAATTTCACGCCGGTTGCAGTTTTTTTGCTGATAGGGGGAGTAATCAGCTGGTTTCTATACAGCAAGAACAAGAAAAAGCGGTCAAGTATAAGTGCTCTGCTTCTCCTGCCGCCTGAGTTCGAGGAACAGGATGAACGGGAAAAAATGATGACTGCCAGAGCCTGCAGAAGCTCATATATCTCGCTGTATTTTGCGGTGCCTTTCACAGCGGCCCTTATGCTTTTCTATCCTTTGCTCGCGGATAAAGTCCCGTTCTACCCGATTCTGATCATTCTGCTGATCCCGGCCATTCAGATGCTTTCTTATTATCTGTCCATACGAAAAAGTCTGTGAAAAATAGTAAGGCGGCTGCAAATATCCTGCAGCTGCTATTTTTTTTTGAAAAAAGATGAGATTTTTTTACATCTGTTTCCGTTATTATAGAAGAATCGGACAAAAGGACAGGAAGGAACGGGAGGTACATATGGAAGAGGAAGCATTTTGGATAAAGCAGGTGCTGGCCGGAAACAAGCAGGCTTACGGGCACATCATCAATAAATACAAAAATCCTTTGTACGCAACGATACTGAGGATGACAAAAAACCCGCAGGATGCCCAGGATCTGGTCCAGGAGGCATTTATCAAAATTTACAATCAGCTTGGCAAGTATGACCAGAAAGGGGCATTTTCCAGCTGGCTTTACCGGGTGGCGGTGAATCACTGCATGGATGAATTCAGGAAGAAAAGCTCCCAAATCAAGCAGGCGGAAATAAACGAGGCCTCTGCCGTCAACACAAAGCACCCGGAAGTGATTCTTCTGAAAAAAGAGCAAAACAGGCAGGTGGAAAAGCTGATCAGCACACTGCCGGAGGATGAAAGGATTATTATACTCCTTCGCTATGCCAATGAATTGCCATATGAGGAAATTGCAGAAACGACAGGCATGCCCTTATCCATGGTCCGGAACAAGCTTCACAGGGCCAAAAAGAAAATGAGGGAAACAGTCAAAAAACAGGGAGGCTATTATAATGAATTGTCCAACGGCGGATAAAATCTCTCAATATACCGATCAGCTTTTAACCGAAAAGGAACAGTCTGAACTGAAAGGCCATATCGCAGGCTGTCAGTCTTGTGCTGAAGTTGCTGGTTTATTTGAACATGAAGCTGAATTCATGAAAGAAACCCTGCAGATGCCGAAGCTTCCCGACGATTTTGCAGATGTCATCATTGGGCAGCTTGAATCATACAGACCAAAAAGAAAGTTTGTCTCAGGGAAACGGATGGCCGCAGCGGCAGCCGGACTGCTCCTGGCTGCAGGAATCAGCACGGTCCCTGGCTTTGCAGACTGGGTCGGCGGGCTATTTTCCTCCAATGAGGTGGATGACGGTCTGAGGCTGGCATCTCAAGAGGGAATGGCGACGCGGGTGAATATTGCCGCAACAGATCAGAACACAACGTTCAAAATAGAGGATGTAGTCGCGGATACATCAAGAATTGCGCTTTCTTTTAAAGTATTGGATTCAAACGGCAAACCGCTTGATACCAGTATCAATATGGATGACACAAAAAACAGGATCGCAGCCTATGATCAGGACGGTAAAGAAATCGAAGGCTACGGAATGCGCTGGACAGAGGGATCTGAGTATGGATTGATAGAATTTTCGCTGAGGGATCGGACCGGTCTAGAAGAGGTCGTGGTTAAAGTCGATCTTAAGGAGCTTAACGGTAAGCAGGGGAACTGGAATGTTGAAGTGCCTGTTGACCTGAGAGAAAGGCAAAAATATACGAGCAGGCTTGCGCTTGATAAGCATAGCACCACTTCCAATGGAGTCGCCATTGATCTGAAGGAAGTGCAATTTGCTCCTTCTTCAAACGAGCTGATCTATGAGACATCATTCACGAAAGAGGAAAAAGCTGAAGTGGAAGCCAGGATTAAAGACCTTGAAAAGAAGTTTGGCAAGGAAAATGTTGGAATGTTCTCTGGATTCGGAACGGCTATTCAATATCATATTGTGGATGAAAAGAATGAAGCTGTTTATAAGCATAATACCTTTGCTGAGGGGCAGGCCCATCCCAGCAATGCAGGCTTCATATCAGGGTCTAGCAAAGATCTGGATGAACTTGGGGGTGTACGCTGGAATGAATCATTTATCCCGGAAAAAAACAGAAGCAGGTATGCTCTTGTACTCGATGGCGTAATTAAAACCCTGCCAGCCGATTTTTCCATAAAAGTTAAACCGGATGATCTCCGGAAGAAACCAGTCAGCTTTGAATACGAAGGCAATCATGTAACAATAAAAAAAGCAAAGAAGAAAAATGATTACTCGCTGCGCAAATCGCTGATGCCAATTCAAAAAGAAACCTATTTTGAGATCGAGATGGAGGGTGGCAAGGAAGTACCTTCCGCTGATTTTGGGTCATGGGTGATGACGGATGAGGAAGGAAATGTTTTTCCGCTTTATCACAGCGGTTCAATTTTAAATGAAAAAGATAAAAATGGGCGTTTCAAAACTTCTCTCCAACTCAAAGCTTATGATTTGGAGAAAGAGCCGGAAGAACTGACATTGCATCTCATATCTAGCACGCGTTATTATCCAGTAGATAAAGAGTGGAAGGTGCCGTTATTTAAATAAACAGAATGAAAAGCAGGCTTTCAGCAGCCTGTTTTTCTTTTGGGGAGATTTTGGGAAAAATTGCAACTTTCTGCTTGTCAAAACGTATATAAAGTATCTTGATTTGTATATGCGGCGATAGGGGGATTTTCATGAAAGAAAGCAGTAAAAAGAGATTTCATTGGATTCGCCCGCTTCTATGGGGAGCCGGGGCAGTTATCGTCATTTTGACGATGCTTTATTTTGATAAAGAAAAGGTTTATAAGGAAGAAAAGCCGCCGATGCCGGTGATTACAGTTGGAGATACAGAGGTGCAGGCAATCATGGGTTCTTACCGGTGGAATGACGGACTGGTGGAAAAAGAGATGAAGGATATTACCAAGTCTCTGAAAAATCAGCATGTATACGAGAATGAGGAAATGAAAGTCGAATTTCTAGATGATGCTGACATCCCTGTTTTTATAGGAAAAAGCACGCTGATGCCTAAGGGAAAAAAATTTCCTGATTTATTGCCGAGTATAAATGGAGAAAACGGCTTATTCAGTGAAGATGAGGGAATTCGAACAGTAGTCTTACAGGCATATTGGAAGGATGGAAAAACAGCTGAGTATTATCTGCCTATAAAAATTGAGAAACAGCCCCAGAAAGAGCCATATTTTCCAAGGTTCAAAGGCCAGTATTCAATCGTGATAACAGAAGAAGATGTCTCACCGGAAAAAGATGTGGAGGTAAGAGCGAAGTTATTACAGCAGTATCCCCCTTCATTTATAACAATAGGGGCATATACAGATTTACAAAGAGCAGAAGAAGAGCTATCGGAATTAAATATTAAAGAAGTACCTTCCTATATACTATTAGACGAGGAAGGAGAAGTATTCCGCAGCAAAGATATCGGGTCAATGAAAAAATATATTGATGAAAATGTATTTCCTGAAGCGACCAGCAAGGAAGGAATTGTAACCGAAGTCAACCGTGAACTGGGTTTTATAAAAATAGATGAGGTTCCATTCTGGATTGATAAGGGAGCAATGTATCATACAGGCCAGAAACTTGCATTTAAAGCGAGGTATCCAGAAGATGGTCAATTATGGTTTCCGATTCTGGAAGAAGTCAGGGTTCTCGAGAATCAGGATGAAATCTTTAATGGCAGTAACTGGCTGTCGAATGAAAGTGGTAAACTGTCCATAATTGCAATCGGAAATAAATCAAAAGAGATAATTGAATCATTGAAAAAAGAGGGAATTAAAACTGTTGTGAAGACTTCAGCTGAAAATTCTCTTAAAATGGAGAGCGGAAAAGAGCTGACCGATTATACAATTTTTGTTTTTAACGAAAAAGAGCTTATTTTTCAGACAGATGCTTATGATAACTTGCTTAAATTTCTATATTCTAAAGAGAACCTGGATTTACGATTGAGTATCATCCCATAATGAAGGTATTTTAGGAGCGGTAAAATGAAAAAGGATGTTATGAAAAGAAAAGTCCAGCGAGCCTACCAAAATAAAATGCTGTCCAAAGAGAAAAGCAGAAAACATACTTTTGAAGCAGGTGTGTTATTTTTGGGAATTATCCTTCTTTTTGCATTAAGCGAACCGCTTCAACAGGAAACCGGCAAGGCGTACAGAATGAAAGGGGAGCAGGTAAGCACATGGAGTATGCCGGCTGCAGCCATTCAACATAAACTTAGTGAATTCGAGGGATTCAAAGGCATCGCAATCGATACACAACCTAAACCGGTTAAATATATCATAAAAACTTCATTTAATTATGATGCTGCATCAGCAGCAAAGATGATTGAAGAAGCACACAGCATAATTAGTACTGCAACTGAGCCACGTAAAGATGTCTACCAAATCGTTGTGCGGGGAAAGGAAAATGAGGTTTTAGAAAGAAAGGAATATCCCTGATTTGGGAGTCATGAGTCACCCTGATGGTGGGGAAAGCCTTTTAGAGTGTCTCAAAATGAGAATATGAGTCACTCTGATGGAGGGGAAAGCTGGTTAGAGTGCCTCAAGAGGAGAGACATGAGTCACTCAAACAAAAAAGAAAGTCGAGAAGGCGCCTGAAATAAGGGGGAAGCAATAATTGAGGCTTAAAAAGATGGTTCAGAGAAAATTAACTGTTTCGTTTGCTGCGTCAGCAGCTGTCTCCATACTGTGTGCTTTTTTTACTGTCTATGATACTGAATCTGCCCCTGGACTAGGGACTGCCTTTCTAGGCTGGCTTCTGTTTTTTATGCTCTATGCCGGAACGATTATCTTTTTATACGGTAATCTTGTATCGTTTCTGCTTGAAGTTTTGCAGAAACGAGTGGCTCTCCTTAGGAAAGACTGGTTTTATATTTTACTCCACGGACTTTTTGGATTGGCAAACGGACTGCTTTTTCAAAATATGATTGCAGCAATATATGGTATGGCAGCTGCTCTTTTATACGCTTTACTGGACAGGCGGCTTTTCAGGAGAGAAGGCAGCACTTTATTTATTGTATCGCTTCTTATTTGCGCAGGTATGCTTGGGGTTATTTCCTCCTGATATAAGCTGCCCCCTTTTACTGAGAAGGAAGCGCTTGAGTTTGCTTCACAGGGAGAAGGATCGATGACTGATCACTTTCCCAAGGGCGAAGGAAAATGGAAAGGCAAGATGAAAGGTTATCAGGTGGTAAAAGATACGTCAGCAGAAAAAATAGTGAAAGAAAATTCATTACTACTTATAAAGAATCATGGGAAAAAGACGGTAAGTCCAGCTCATGGTTTTTTGGATGAAGTTGGCCGCCAATTTTTAACTGGCAAAGGAGGGGGAGGAGAGGGAGCCGCCATACTATAAGGAGGAGGGCTGGCCATAATTGTGCCAAGCTTGTACCTCATATAAAAGGAGAGCAAATTTGCTTTCCTTTTTTTAACGAAAAGAGGGCCGATCTCTAAAGCATATTTCCTGCCGTTCTTCACTCAGCCATAAATTTCTTCCATCGGCCTGGCCAGCATCATATTCAGTTCCTGGATGGCCTGGAAGATTTGTTCTTCTGCCTGCAGATAAGAAGCGGTTTTTTGATTTTGCATCAGACCGGATTCCAGCAGCTGCAGTTTTTGAATATCAGCAGCGCCCAGACTTTCTCCGCGGATTTGCTTTTCCTGCAATAAGTGGTGGATGCTGCGGAAATCCTCGATCAGCTGCCTTGCTGCCGGATCGGCATTAATTTCTGCTGCCAGCTTCCTCAGCAGCTGGTACTCCCTGCTTCTGCGTATAATGGTTTCCAGTGCAGGCCCCTGCTCTAATAAAGCTCTCATTGTATCCCCTCCATCAGCCTAAGTAATACAGCGTATGTTCAAATGAAAAAAAAGTTCGAGTATCCAAAAATAACTGGATAAAATTCAGAATAGAATGATAATATAAAATAGACTAATCAGTTTATTTTTGGGAGTGGGGACTTATGGAATCAGCTCTTGTAACATTAAGAAATGAGTCTATTTTTGTAATGCAAATGGGGGAAGGCGAACCTATCGTGTTTTTGCATGGCGGCCCGGGTGGAGAGCATCGCTTTTTTCTCCCCCACCTTGAACCCTTATCATCTCAGTTCAAGCTGGTGTTTTATGACCAGCGGGGCTGCGGGCGGTCTTCTTTTTGTGAGGAAGCGGTTTATACCATGGAGGAAGAAGTTGAAACATTAGAAGCGCTTAGGAAGCATCTTGATATCGGCAGGCTGAACCTTGTCGGGGAATCGTGGGGATCCATGCTTGCACTGCTGTACGCCTCAAAATATCCGGCAAACATAAACAGGCTATTTCTGACGGCGGCAGTCGGAGCAAAAACAGAAGGATATAAGAATTTTGGCCGTTTGCTGATGGAGCGGCTCTCTGAAGAAGAGCAGGAGCGGTTCCATCAAGTTATAGAGGACTACAAAAAAGGCAAGGCAGCTGCCGCAGACATCTTTCAGATCATTGATCCATATTATTTGAATGATAGTGCCAATCTTGCCAGGAAAACTGAGACGATTAGCAATAGCATGGTAAATTCACAGATAGGGGAAGATATTCTGCAACATTACGAATCCGGCATCAGTCCGGCCGCACTGGCTGAAATCCCGGTTATGGCAGCGCAGGGTGTAAGGGATATCCTGACCCCTGATATGCTGAAGGAGCTGCTGCTTCCCCTTATTCCACATGCGGTAATTGAAGTGATACCTGAGTGCGGCCACTGGACTGCTATTGAACAGCCGGCAATACTAATGGAAAAAATAATAGAATTTTTTTCAAGGGAGAAGAGAAATGATTGAAATCAGGCGCTTGTCGGATTGCACGATAAATGAAGCAGTAACAGCCTGGAACAAAGGGTTTGAAGGATATTTCTTCGATGCATCTACAACGCCGGAAAAGTTTGTTGCAAGGATGGCAGCTGAAGGCCTGTCGCCGGACTTATCAATTATCGCTTTTGAAGAAGGAGAGCCAATCGGCATTGTTAAAAACGGCATCCGGGAATTCAAGGGAAGAAAGATTGCGTGGAATGGCGGCACAGGTGTTGCTTCTGCCTGGCGCAGCAAAGGGGTCGGACGCAGGCTGATTGAAGAATCTTTAAAAATATATTCAGAGCAAGGTGTCCAGACGGCCACACTTGAAGCGATCAGTCAGAATACGAAAGCCATAAGCCTTTATGAAAAACTAGGGTATCAAAAAGTGGATGATCTTGAGTATTTAGAGCTGAAAGGAAGGAGGCTGCAAAATTCTATTTCACTGGCTGTTCGAAAATCTTACGAAGTAAAGTCAGCATATCCTCAAGAGGTATCATTCCTGAACTTTTACAAGGGAACAGATCCATGGCAGACCTGCTGGCAGAATGCAGCAGGCGGCGAAGCATTGATAGCAATAGAAGGTGGAAGTGCCATTGGTTATGCTGTCTTCCGCAAGAGCTTCTCTGCTGAAGGAAGTCATATGGCAACCACCCTGTTCCAGCTGGAAGCGGAACAGGGCAGGAATGACCGCCAGGAAATAGGCGCTTATCTGCTGTCAAAAGTATTTGGGGATTTCAGCGATGATATTCGGAGAGTTATACCTAACTTTCCTGTAAGCGGCAATAAAGAAATCTATGAACAATTGTCAGCTGCAGGATTTACGCCCGCCGTAAGCCAGGTTTATATGATGAAAGAGTTATCATAATGGGGGTCATCCGAATGAAGGTATTAATCATTGGCGGTACAAATTTCATGGGTCCGTATGTGTTGGAAGAGCTTTATCAAAAAGGCCATAAAATTGCCGTTTTTAACAGAGGGCAGACAGAAGCATCCCTGCCGGAGGAGATTATCCGCATCCACGGAGACATCAGTGAAATTAGAGATCACAAAAATGAGCTTAGGGGCTTTCGTCCGGATGTTGTCCTTGATATGATTCCCTTCACTGAAAAGCATGCTGAGACTGTGAGAGATATTTTCGAAGGAACCGCAGACCGGCTTGTGGCAATCAGCAGTGCAGATGTATACCTCAGCTTTGGAAGACTGCTTGGAACTGAGCCCGGGGAGCCTGTTCCAACACCTTCAAGAGAGGATTCTCGATTGAGGGAAAAGCTTTATCCTTATAGAGAAAATGTAAGTGAGGAACACTTTTATTATCATTATGACAAAATTCCCGTAGAAAAAGTGTTTATGGGAAGCGAAAAACTGAAAGGCACAGTCCTGAGGCTTCCGATGGTGTATGGGCCTGGCGACAGACAGCACAGACTTTATCAATATATTAAGAGGATGGCAGACAAAAGGCCGTATATTATATTGGATGAAGTTCACAGCCGGTGGAAGACCTGCAGAGGGTATGTTGAAAATGTCGCCCATGCAATTGTCGCTGCTATTGAAAATCCCATGGCTGCAGGAAAGATTTATAATGTTGCAGAAAACAATTTTTCGGAGAAGGAGTGGGTCGGCAAAATTGGAGAAGCAATGGGGTGGCTAGGTTCAATAGAGGGGGTTGAGGAAGGGAAACTTCCTTTAAGCATGAATGCCCGCCAGAGCATTGATCTTTCATCCCAAAGGATTAGAGAGGAACTGGGCTATAAAGAAATCATCACATTCGAAAGAGGGATCCAGAAAACCATTGAATGGGAGCTGGAAAATCCGCCTGAAGATTCTGCTGCACAAGATGTTGATTACGATAAGGAAGACAGGATCATGAGGGAGAGAAAAAGCCATAAAGAATAGGCATTTTCAAGAGAAAAATAAAGAATTTTAACTACTTCAATGACTGAATAATTCGAATTCAACATATTGACTGAAAAACCTGCAATATCTGCCGATATGTCATATGAACAAGCTGACAACAGAGAGAGAGGGAGCTTAATGAGAATGACAATCGGGAGAAAGCTGTTTGCGGGGTTTTCTGGAGTTCTGATTCTGCTGGCAGTAATGTCGGTGATCAGTATTACGCAGATTAATTCAATCGACAGCCAATATTCGGAGCTGATAGAAGATCGGGCTGCAAAGCTTATGAAAATCAAGGAGCTTAACATTAATATTGCAGAGCAGCAGAGCAATCAGGGCAGCTACCTGGCACTTGGTGAAGAGAAGTATTTGAAGCAGTTTGAGGAAGGGCACTCTGCCTATCAAAAATCAAGCAAAGACCTTCAATCCACTATCAAACAGGAGAAATCGAAGGAATTTTTAAAGGATCTAAATAAACTTGAGCTGCAATATTATCTCTTCTCGCAATCTGTGTTTCAATTAAAGCAGCAGGGAGAAATGGAGCAACTGGAAACACTGGTTTCCAAACAGCAAATTGTGGAGAACTTTAATAAAAAAATTAAAGAACTCTCCCAGTATCAGGAAGGTCTTATGGCAGATGGGCAGTCAGCTGTCTCAAAGAGATCCGGGCAAATTATGCTGGCTGTTTCTTTGATCGGGCTTGCAGCTATAATCATAGGAATCCTTGCCGCATATCTGACAGCAAGGGTTATTTCAAGGCCTGTCAAGCTTCTTGCTGCTGAAGCAAAGGAAATTGCTGGCGGAAACCTGGCAGTCAGGAAACTGAACGTGCGGAATAAAGATGAAATCGGCCTTTTGGCAGAATCTTTTAATCTAATGGCACAGAATTTGAGGAATGTGATTAAAAGAACTGCTGAAAATGCTGAACAGGTGGCTGCATCCGCCGAACAGCTGACAGCTGGTGCAGAGCAGTCAGGGGCTGCTGGCAGACAGATTGCTGCTGCCATGAATAATGTGGCGTCAGGTTCTGATAAGCAGGTACAATCGGTAGAGCAGGCTTCTATTACAGTAGGGCGCATGTCCGCCGGTGTGAGGCAAATTGCAGATAATGCCGCTGCTGTTTCCGAAACGGCCGGTGGTGCAGCCAGCCTGTCAGCAGAGGGCAGCAAAGCGATCGGTTCAGCAATCGAACAAATGAGTTCTATCAATGAAACCTTTGCAGGGCTGGAAGATGTTATTAAAAAGCTTGGCCAGCGGTCACATGATATTACGCATATAATAGAGGCCATTACTGGTATAGCAGATCAGACCAACTTGCTTGCATTGAATGCCGCAATTGAAGCTGCACGTGCTGGTGAAGCAGGAAAAGGTTTTGCAGTGGTTGCAGATGAGGTCAGGAAGCTGGCTGAGCAGTCGGCAGATTCTGCCCGGCAGATTTCCGGGATCATTTCAGCCATTCAGCAGGATACAGACAAAGCCATTTCGTCGATGGCCGATGCAGGCAAGGAAGTAGAAAGAGGAATCACGGCAGTTGGTGAAGCAGGGGGAGCCTTTAAAGAAATCGGGGATTCTGTATCAGGGGTTAGAGCACAGATCGAAGAGGTTTCAGCCGCTGTGCAGCAGCTTGCAGCAGGAGCCGAACACATTGTGCAGGCGATCGATGACATAGCTGCTGCAGCCGAAGAGTCAGCTTCAAGCACCCAGGAGGTTTCTGCGTCAACAGAAGAGCAGCTTGCTTCCATGGATGAAATGTCTGATTCTGCAGCATCGCTTGCAAAAATGGCAGAAGATCTGAATGAGTCAGTCAGCCGGTTCAGATTGAAATAGGAAAGCAATTGAGCATCGCATAAGCGGTGCTTTTTTTAGCATCCTTTTATCGTGATGGAAATAGGTTCGGCGGCAGGAATGATGGGCTGGTCTTCAGGTGGAGGGTCAAAAACATAGGGGCAGGGATTATCATGATTAAAGAGAATGTGTTCAATGGCACCTGCGGCATAATCGATTGATTGAAAGCTCAAGGTCCGCTGATTGAATACTGATTCTACAGGCACGGAAACCAGCAAGGAATAACAAAAGCTTTCTTTTAAAAAACTGACCTCCATACGCAAATTCCGCTCCGTAAAGATATGGGTTATGTCACAATCCCTATAATACATAAGATTCAGAAGCATATTCCGAATACCTTTTTTTGTGGTCATCCTAATTCCTCCTATCCTGCAAGATGGGATGGGACTAAGAAAAGTCTGAAGGATCCCCTAACACTTCTTGCTCTAATACTAACAGTAAATTCCAACATAATCGATAAGCATTTATGTCTATTTATAGGAGTGCTTGGCGGTATTTGGCGGTTGTAGCTGAAATGCTGCGGTATCTGGAGAAAAATGCAGGTGGAATGTATTAAATGAATCAGTTCAATGAGCCATAAGGTATTATTAAAGATTTTCCTGCAGACAATTTCCCAATGAGAATTTTCATAATCCCATGAAAAAAAAGATGGGCTCTTTGCTGCCCATCTTTTATTTTACTGACAGATGCACCGGTGTGACTGGCAATAGAGTCTGCCGCAGCGGGTACAAACTTTATATTCCTCAGCTGGTATCCGCTCTCCGCATTCCCAGCAGGCTGCTTCTGGAGACACATGGATGCCATTATTAAAAAAAATGTCTGCCTCAAGAGAGAGGACCTGGTTTTTTTGTTCTGCAGGAGAAAGAAATTGAAAGTCTACAAAATAATCTTCTGTTATTAGATTCTCCATTTTCTTGCTCCCCATATAAATGCCTTTGGCCAATCTGACAAGGCTATAGTTTCCTCCAATATCTTTAAAAATATATAATTCTCCTGATCTCACCGAACCACTCCTTTATATACTACTTCTGCAAAAAGGGGCGAATCCCTTTTTAAACCGGATTTATGGTGTTGTAATATATCAATATAATAAATAGAATAAAAGGTAAATGATGGTGTAAAATCTCAAACTGCTGGGAACAGGCCTGGCAGTTTTATTTGTTTTAAAAATTATGAAGAGTTTATAAAGTTTTCAGAGATACATTTATTGTTTTTTATAATGGACTGGAAGGGGAGGGGCATATGGCAAAGCAAGCAAGGCTGCTGCTCGTGGAGGACGATGGGCAGATTGCCAAAATCATTTGTGATCACTTACGGAAGGATGGTTTCAGTGTGGCATGGGCATCTACCGGAAAAGAGGGGCTGGAGGAATTTGCAGCGGAGGCCTTTGATCTTGTGCTCGTCGATCTCATGCTTCCTGAGCTGGACGGTTTCACGCTGCTGCGGACTATTCGGAAGACGCATGAAATTCCAATGCTGATCATCAGTGCAAGGTCAGAAGATGAAACTAAAGTGAAGGGTTTGAATCTGGGAGCGGATGATTATATCACAAAGCCATTCAGCCTTGAAGAACTGAGTGCAAGGATTTCTTCCCATTTACGCAGGTACAGAAGATATCAGGGAGTAGAGGATACCAGCGAAGTGAATGTTTATCAAAAAGGCCTTTCAATCGACTTTTCTCAAAAAGCAGTTCACTTGGACGGTCAGTTGCTGAATCTGACAGCAAAAGAATATGAGCTGCTGCAGCTCCTGGCTAAAAATCCGTTTGAAACATTTTCAAAAGAAACTCTGCTTAAAATGGTCTGGAAACAGGAGGACACTTCTGCAAGCAATACGGTAACCGTGCATATCAAAAGTCTGCGCAGCAAGCTGAAGGATACTTCCAGGTCAGCTGTTTTCATACAGACGGTGTGGGGTACTGGCTACCGTTTCATTGGAGAAGAAAAGGATGAAAATTAAAACCTGGCTCAGATTCAGTTATCTGGCGGTGATGCTGCTTCCGCTGCTGTTTCTCTTCCTCTTATATCTCAGTATTTCTGAGTGGGATGAACAAAGAGATGTTATGGAATACTTGGAAGTGCAGCAAAAAATGCAAGAGCTCAGTCCCAGCCTGGAAGACAAAAATCTTTATGAAATACAGCCGGCCAGCAAGTATGAGAAGCTCAAACAGCTTTCCACCGAAAAGCTCAAAATTGCTCTCTACCGCCCAGATGGAATTTCCCTTTTTTCCTCTCTGGAGGACCTGTCGGTGAACAGGCTCCAGCAGAGGAGGCCGGAAGATTTATATAAAGGGCTTAATGAAATGAACAAAAACATGAGATCTTATGTTGTTAAAAAACCAGTATTTGAGGATGGCAATTTAATAGGGATTTATGAGGTGACCTTCGCCAGGCAGACTTGGATGGAAGGCGTTGAAAACCGCACCCTTCTTTACGGGATATCATTGGCAGCATTCCTGCTGGCAGTGTATGCAGCAGCAGCGCTTCTGATAAACAGAAAGCTGAATCGTCCGCTGGAGCGGCTGGAGAACCAGATGGAACGCTTTGCCGGCGGAATGCCAATCGAAAAGGAAAAGCCTGCAGGAGATGAAATTGGTGCACTATACGAAGGCTTCTATCAAATGAAGGCCCAGCTGGAAAAGTCCCAGGAGGAAATTATCCAGCAGCAGAAGGAGAAGGAATTTATTTTAGCAGCGTTATCCCATGATATGAAAACACCGCTCACTGTCATACAGGCCTATGCAGAAGCATTGACTGGCAGCCGTCCCTTAACCGCCCAGGAAAATACAGAATATAATGAAATTCTGCTGGAGAAGCTCGGCTACATGAAGCAGCTGATCGATGATCTTGCTCTTTATGCATCCTTACAGACCGGCCAGAAAAAAATCGAGCTTACAGATGTTGAAGGTGAAGAGTTCTTTGAATATCTTTTGTCAGGGTATGAAGAGCCTTGCTTGAAAAAAGGAATCAGGCTGAAAGTGGAAACGCCGGTCAACGGAATATACAGCCTGCATGCAGGCCAAATGATAAGGATAGCAGACAATCTAATGGCAAACGCCATCCGGCATACTGGTGAAGGCAGCACCATTCTCGCCGCAGCTGTCTCTGAAAATGAATCATTGCCTGATGCTGTTTACCCTCCATTTAGGGATGAACTGGAAGAGTGGAGAAAAGATGGGGCAATACTCCTGGTACAAAATGAAGGAAGCTATATCCCGGAACAAATGCAGAAGACAATTTTTCTCCCGTTTGTCCAGGGTGAAGACTCAAGGGCGCATGGAGGAAGCTCAGGTATCGGGCTGAGCATCAGCAAAATGCTGATAGAGCAGCATAAAGGTAAAATCAGTGTATGGTCCAGTGAAGGCTATGGAACCTTATTTGCCTGCTGGATTAGAGAAAGGATGGAAACCAATAATGACATTTAAAAAGATGATAACAGCAGCAGGTGCAGCGGTCATGATTCTTTCAGGCTGCAGCGGAAGCATCAATGTTTCTTCAGATGAGATCGTTTCCAATGTATTGGAATCCGGAAAAGAACCGGCAGCATATCTTGGGACAGGATCTTACAAGATTTATAGTGATGGGGAACTCACCGAGAATGCTTCTTTTGAAGAATATGCAAATAAAGACGGAAAAAGGAAAATCATCATGGAGAACAGCGGAGAAGATGGAAAACGGTTCATTGCCATCAATGACGGCAAACAGCTCATCAGCTATGAGGAAGGAAGCAAGACGGCACAATCAATTGATATCAGTGGAGCTGAGCTTCCTGCTGCAATGACACAAAAAGAGCAGATCACCGGTATGCTTGAAAATCTAAGCGGGACACATTCATATGAAGTGGCCGGTGAGGAAGAGATGATCGGAAGGGATGTTTATCATTTGAAAATAAATGCCAAGTCAAAGGAAAACCTGCTTGGCGATATGGAATTCTGGGTTGACAAAAAAACATGGTTTCCGATTAAGTCGGTTTCCAATTCAGGGGATAACCGATCAGAAGTAATCTATGAAAGTGTTGATTTTTCCCCGGATTTTGCAGCTGAGGAATTTAAGGCTGATCTGCCCGAAGATGTTGAGATCGTATCGATTGATTCCAGTATGGAAGCCACTGAGGGCACGGCTGAGCAGGCTGCAGAAAAGCTTGGCATGCCTATCCTGATCCTGGAAGAAAGCTTGGAGAGAATTGAATGGACAGAGCTTGGGGGAGAGTTGGCACGGACCGAGGTGACTGCCTATTATTCCAAAGACGCTATTCCAAGCTTTAGCATCTCAACATTCCCGGTTCCTGAAGGAGAGGGCATGGAGCTTGACGGCGAAGAAGTCACTGTAAGGAATATGGCTGGTTTTTATGATAAAGAACTCCGCATGATCAGCTGGGATGAGGAGGGACTCCGCTATGTGCTGATGATTGAACATCCTGATTTGAGCAAAGAGGAAGTCATTCAGGAACTCGAAGGCATGGAGCCTGTCAGCTAAAGGAGGAGAATCATGCTGCCAAGTATAACTGAAATGCTGGTCCCGATCTTATTTGGATCTGCGATTGCCGGAATCGGCCTGCTGATCGGCATTAAACACCGAAAATGGGCAGCTGCCGCTGAAATCCTGCTGGCTGCTGCTTCAATCGGCTGGCTGATCTATAAAAATGGATTTCTGGATAGCCTTTTGCTGATTTCCCTTCTTTCCAGTGCCTACTTCTCCCTTTTTCTGGCCGGATTCGGCTATAGAAAGTACCGGGAGCTGAAAGAGGAGCTGGGCAGGATTGAGGCTGAAGAATGGATGGTCAGCCGGAATGCAGCAAGAATCTGGACTGATGTTCTGATCAGCCTGGCCGTCTTTCTGGGAGCCATATTATTTCTTAAATATGGTCCTGAGGCCAGTCCGCTAAAGGTGTTTCTCCTTTTCGGACTCATAGCTGCCGCGGCAGAACTGGGAAAACGTGTAATTGTCTTTATTACATTAAGAATCTATTTTTCTGAAGAAAAAAATATGATATTCATTGTTTCCAAGCTCGATTGCCGGGAGCTGCCTCTTTATGCTTTGAAGGAATACAGTGAAGAAGAAGCGGCAGATATTCTGAGGCTTCACCCCCTGCTGACTGTTTTTACTTCAAACAGCGATTTTACAACGAGCCTGGGGCAAGTTCAGCGTATAGGGGCAGCAAATGAGGCGATCTACCTCAATTTAGCCGATACAGTCAGACTGAAAGAAATCATCAGACGCTGTCCAGAGTGTCAAACAGGTAAAGAAGCTGCAGCTGTTCTGCCTCTTTATCACTGGAAAAACCTGAAGCGGCTGGCGGGAAAGCTTTATTATGCAGTCACAGTAAAAGGAATCTCCGCATACACATCCATCATTCTAATACTCTACTTCTTAGAGGTGAACTCCTGGGTCATAGCAGCCTTTGCTTCCTTGTATTGGCTCATCAATTTGTATCTGTCTGACAGAGTTTTAAAAGCAGCTATGGATGCAAAGGAAATTGAAGATGCGGAAATTAGACAGATGGCTGAGAGAATTTTTACTAAGGCAGGAATAGCGGGAGTAAAGGTTTATGAAACTGACTCTCCGCAATATAATGGCCTTGCCACTGGCATGAATATCGGGCGCGGGATGGTAACAGTGACAACAGCTACCTTGGCTTTGCCTCTTTCAAGCATAGAAAGCATTCTTGCCCATGAAGCTATACATGTCAAAAAGAGGGATGTCCTATGGTCACAAATCTGGAGGATCGCCTACTTTTGCCTGCTGGGATTATCCATATTGCTTCTTTTAGATAAGGTTCCTGATATTACTGATTATCCAATTCCTGTTTTTATTGGCGTCTGGCTTCTTATGATGTTTCTGCCTATCTATCAATCTTTTATTTCTCAATGGATGGAAGTAAGAGCAGACCAGCTGGGGGCACAGCTTCTTGAGGGTGGCTATAGTCAGATGGCTGAGGGGCTTGCAGACCTGGCAGAAAGGCAGGACCAGGAAGTTAATCAGTCAGCCGAATACCGTGCGGCCAAAGATGAAAAAAGGAGAGTCATCTCCTCGCTTGAACGCGACAAGCTCATCTGGCGCCTCATTGAATTCCAGTTCATGCCCCATCCGCCGATGTATTGGCGTGTGCAAACCTTGAGAAACAGCACTTCACCTGAAGGAATGATCAGGAGATGGGCCGCTGACAGGATGAGGGAATCTTTTACAAGGTAATGGTTGAATGACCTGTGCTTTCCCGATGGAAAGTCGCAGGTCATTTTTTCTCTGTAGAGGAATTTATAAATTGTAAGTCTTGTGGATAAATATCAATTCTTGATCAACGTCCAGCAGCTGCGCCGAGGTCACAAGCCAAACCTCGCAAAAAGGCAAAGAACGCCTTTCCGGGAGGTTCGTCTTGAGGCCCCCATGAAGCTGGTCATGCAGACGTTGCCACAGGACGTGGCGTTCTTAGTCTGCGTTCCTTAAGGGTGATCAAGGCGCTTGCGCTTTTGTTCCTGGCTAAACAACTGCCCGGACGATATATCTGGAATGAGTGGCGGCAAGTCCTCCGGCTTCGGCATGCTGATTAAAAATCCTGGTAATATCAGGTTCATATTTTTCCTCAACGAATGCTGTGATTGAAGGCAGCTGCCCAAAACAGGCAAGTCTGATGACGTCCTGCGGTGATTTGAGATATTCAATACTGGTAACCTCTTCAATTGTTGCATGAGTAAAATTGGATTCCTCTACGCGATTCTCCAGCCCTTTTAGAATGGGAGTGCCTGAGTTTTCTTCAAATAGCAGCGGAAACAAGCCAGGCAATTCCCGGCCCTGACTGTCGCCAGGGTGAAGGCCCCGGATATGCCCGCCCTCTTTCACAGCTCTCTTTAAGAGAGGATAAGCGGATGTGGGTCCTTTTCTTATATAGGCGAAATCAAATTCCTTATTTGCATACGGCAGGCCGCTTTTTGTATTTGCAACGATAAAAGTTGCATTATTCTTCCGCTGCCGATTTCCTTCTATAATGAACGGCTCTGCTGCATCAATCCCCACTATTTCCTTGGCAGCTGAGGCGCAGTGTATGGTAAACAGGCCTTCCCCGCACCCAACGTCAAGGACTTTTTGGTTGACCGCCAATTCTTCAGTTTCGTAGTCAAAAATGGATTCTCCATTCGGCTCAGCAATGAATGATTCCCAAGGGTACACATATTTCCCTTCCAGTCTGCCGAGCTGTTCATACCAATCTAATGAATGTGGTGTCACCCAGCCTGGGATGGAAGTGATTTTCGTCAATTTATCTCCTCCTTTTTTGGTCGCTAACTATGTCTTCTCCATCGGTTTATCGTTTTCCTGTTATGTGGAAAAATAGAGAAGTATACAGTTGATATACCTAAGCCGAGTGCCTGTGCCGGGAAACGAATGATTAGGGGAGTTTGATGTATGGAACATTATGTGCTGCTGGAGCCGCTATTTCGCAGTAAAGGCAGTATAGTGGACCCAGCTGGGTGACTGGAACCACTATTTCGTTTGAAAAGAAAAATAGCGGTCCCAGGCGGAGTAACTGGAACCACTATTTGGTGTAAAAAGAAAAATAGCAGTCCCAGCCGGAGAAGCTGGAACCACTATTTCGTGCGAAAAGAAAAATAGCGGTCCCAGCCGGAGAAGCTGGAACCACTATTTTGTACGAAAAGAAAAATAGCGGTCCCAGGCGGAGTGACGGGAACCATTATTTCATGCGGAAAGAGAAATAGCGGTCCCAGCCGGAGAAGCTGGAACCATTATTCCGTGCGAAAAGAAAAATAGTGGTCCCAGCCGAGTGACTGGAACCACTATTTCGTTTGAAAAGAAAAATAGCGGTCCCAGGCGGAGTAACTGGAACCACTATTTGGTTTAAAAGAAAAATAGTGGTCCCAGCTGGAGAAGCTGGAACCACTATTTCGTGCGAAAAGAAAAATAGCGGTCCCAGCCGGAGAAGCTGGAACCACTATTTCATGCGAAAAGAAAAATAGCGGTCCCAGCCGGAGAAGCTGGAACCACTATTTTGTACGAAAAGAAAAATAGCGGTTCCAGGCGGAGTAACTGGAACCACTATTTCATGCGAAAAGAAAAATAGCGGTCCCAGCAGAACATCTAATTCCAATAATAGCGAAAAGCCAATTTATTGCAGAGATGGATAGCCGGAATCTTTCTTTAATAATAGTCAGCGCAACAGCCAGCTTTCTCCTAATTAATATTACCTTTAATTATGCTGCTCCACTGACGGCTTTTTCTTTTTCCATGCTTTCACCGCAAGTTTTCTAGTATACAATAGTGGAAGCAAGATCCAATATTAAGAAAATCTTAAGATATTTATAAAAGGAATATTAAGATTTGCTCTTTATGATAGATACATAAGCAGCTGCTAAGAAGGTAGGAATAGGGGAATGGAAAATTATAATGTTCTTGTTGTAGATGATGAAAAGGAGATCCGCGACGCAATTGAGATTTATTTAAAAAATGAAGGAATTACAGTCCTTAAGGCTGGCGATGGCATTGAAGCGCTCGAGATGCTCAATGAACACCAGGTCCACCTGATTGTCCTGGATGTCATGATGCCGAATCTGGACGGCATTTCTGCCACCTATAAAATCAGGGAAAAAAAGAATATCCCGATCATCATCCTGAGCGCGAAAAGCGAAGATACCGATAAAATCCTGGGGCTTCAGGTAGGCGCTGATGATTATGTGACCAAGCCCTTCAACCCTATGGAACTGGTCGCAAGGGTCAAGTCACAGCTGAGAAGATATGTGTCATTCGGGACGTTTGAAGGCATCAGAAAAGTCGTAGATCTAAACGGGCTGACGCTTGAAAAGGAAACAAAGGAGGTCAAGGTCAATGGCGAGCCCGTCAAGCTCACACCGATTGAATATAAAATAGTAGAGCTGCTGATGCTCAATGCCGGCCGGGTATTTTCTATCCAGGAAATCTATGAACTGGTCTGGAAGGAGCCTGGCTATAACGCAGAAAATACGGTTGCCGTACATATAAGGAAAATACGTGAAAAAATTGAAATCGATGCAAAAAATCCAAGATATTTAAAGGTGGTTTGGGGTGTTGGATACAAGATGGAAAGGTAGGCTGATGATTGGAGTATGGGCACTTTTGTTCACCATTTTCATTAATGGGGTGCTTTCAGCTTTTCTTTTAACAAGCAATTATTCTCATCGTGATTATTTTCATACAAACAGTTTCCAATATTCCATAGATGAAGCTGCCGGTTATTTAAGTATGTTGGAGCTGTATGATATTACATTGGAAGAAGCGAAAGAGGAAATAACAGTATCTGCTGCCGACATTGAAGAGCATCGGACAAGATATGGGTCCCTCCCTTCTCAGATAGCAAATATCAAGTCACAGTATGAAGGGGTCATCCAGGGTGCCGTGGATGCTGGCAATGAAGAAGCCGAAGAAGCTTTCGTCAATGAACGGGATGGAAAAATAGCTGATATCACCAAGAACTTTCAAAGTGATGACCATGTGAGGCCTAAGGTAGTCAAGGAAAAGGAAGATAAGCTTGAAGCACTATTTAAACAGAGAGAACAGTATCGGGAAGATTATCAAAGGGTCAAGAGAAACTTACTATATTATTTTAAAAACGACCGAACTGGAAAGGTTTATACAAATATTCATTTAAAGAGCGGTGAAACAGCAGAAGAGTATTTTCGCGGAGATAAGGTTCAGTACGCAACTAATTATTACATTGGATCAGATTTATTCTTCTACAGTTTGCCCCGTGATACCACTATAATTGACCCCCTTCTGAATTCGATGGGTGATTATGAAGGGAAAATTGCTGTTGCCGCCCAAATAGGCCCTTCCAATCCTTTTTTTTATGATAACCAGGCATATAAAAGAGATCAGATGGTGCTGGCTATCCTTTCAGCATCAGGATTGGCAGCTTTCCTTCTGTGGGTTTTAATCTCACGCAGGTCAATGGCTTTGAACACGGTAATGACAAGATGGGAGCCATATTATAACAAGCTGCCGATTGACTCCAGAATCCTTTTTCTTCTGCTTTCTGCAATAGGAGCCATGACTTGTATGTCAGTTATTATGGATACGACCATGAATATGGTAAATGTTCCTTATGACAGGCTGGAATTAATTATATTTATTCCTGCTGCCACTGCTTTATGGGGACTTGTGATTGTGCAGTGGAAATATCTTTATGCAGTCCTTAAGAACGGGAAGCGGACCAGGGATGATTGGCAGAATAGCTTGTTGTATGAGGGAAGCGTCCTATTAAAGAAGATATACGCAACATCTAATCGGGCAGTGGAAGATGCTTTCATCAATAGAAGCACAGGCACCAAAATGTTCATCATGTTCATCCTTGTTTTTGGCATGGGAGCCCTCTCCCTCATCATTCTTATAGATCCAATATTTATCATTGTATATCTTATCATTCTCTTTAGTCTGGGCACGCGGATTGCAATAAGCCTTGTAAAAAAGATCGGCTATTTTAACCGCATCGTCCAATATACGGAGAAATTGTCGTCGGGAAATCTGGGTCCGGATCTCGAGGTTTCCGGAAAATCTGTTTTGTCTGACCTGGCTGCTAATGTCAATCTTTTGAAGGAAGCGGTAAGATCTTCCCAGAGCCAGGAAGCCAAGAGTGAGCGTCTGAAAACGGAGCTGATTACAAATGTGAGCCACGATCTTCGGACTCCTTTGACTTCGATTATCACTTATACGGAGCTTTTAAAGCAGGAGGGCATTGATCCGGATGAAAGGGAGGCATACCTGGAAATCATAGACCGCAAGTCGCAAAGGCTGAAGGTCCTGATCGAGGATTTGTTTGAAGTAAGCAAGATGGCAAGCGGAAATATAGAGCTTGCCAAAACGAAAGCAGATCTTGTCCAGCTTCTTCAGCAGTCCCTCGGAGAGTATGATGAAATGATCCAGGGATCAAGCCTGAATTTCCGTGTAACAAAACCTGAAAAGCCGCTGGCTGCTATGGTTGATGGACAGAAAATCTGGCGGGTATTTGATAATCTGATCGGCAATATCCTGAAATATTCACTGGAAAACAGCCGTGTGTATATCTCTATCCGGGAGACGGGCCGAAAAGCGGAAATCACTTTCAAGAATGTTTCAAAATATGAGCTTAATGATAATGCTGAAGAGCTGTCCGAGAGATTCAAACGGGGTGACGAATCCCGCCATACCGATGGATCCGGCCTGGGGCTGGCCATCGCCAAATCGATCATTGATTTACACGAAGGAGAGCTTGAAATCGAGACAGATGGCGATCTCTTCAAAGTAATTCTTATATTGCCGGTGGAGGAGTAAGGGAGTGGAAAAATGACTGGAGCAGAAATAGCAAATTCATATGAAACTCATAAAAAAAGGCTCTTCCATATCAGCTATTCTATTACAAGAGACTCTTATTTAGCCGAAGATGCCGTACAGGAAACATTTATTAAGGCACTCAATAAGGCACACACCATAATTGACAAGGAGAAGCTTGGAGCATGGCTGAATGTTACTGCAGCCAGAACAGCAATCGACTTTGTACGCAGAGAACGGAAGAAAAGCTGCCAGCCTATGGAATTAGAGGCAATCGAAGCGCTGGGAAGTGTTAAGAGTGAAGCGGTGGAGAGCATGGTGGAGGCACAGCTGATGGAGGCGCAGATCAATCGGGCTATTAATACTCTGGGGGATGGCTACAGAGATATCCTTCACCTCAAAGCTAGCAAGGGGCTGAAGGAAAAAGAGATTGCAGAGGTGCTTAACCTGAAGCCATGCACTGTAAAAACAAGATTGTACAGGGCGAGGAAAAGATTGAAGCCTCTTTTTATCGGATTAGCAAATACGTAGAATATAAAGACAAAAGGAGCTAAACATGAGCTCCTTTTGTCTTTATATTGATAGAGAAATCTTCACGTTTTTTAAAGGGAGTTCTGTACTTTACATAGAATAGGTTACAGAAAAGAAATGGCTGTCATCAAAGAGCAAAAACTGACAGGAGACCAGAACGAACAGCTGCTACTATAAAAGCAGGGAGTGAGCGATATGGGATGGGCTGAGGGGCTGCAGAAAGCAATTGATTATATGGAGGACCACCTCCTGGAAGAGATTTCAGTGGAGGAAATTGCCTTGCGGGCAAATGCTTCTTCCTTCCATTTTCAGCGGACATTCTCTGTGCTGACTGATATGTCTATTGGAGAATATTTGCGGAAGAGGAGGCTGACGCTTGCAGCGCAGGAGCTTATAGCATCAGATGAAAAGGTCATCGATATCGCCCTGAAATATGGCTACGAAACTCCTGAGGCATTTGCGAAGGCCTTTCGCCGCCAGCATGGGTTGACACCAACAGAGGCGCGTAAAAAGGCCGGACAGCTTAATGCCTATAATCGCCTGGTCATACAGGTAACCTTGAAGGGAGCGGAACCAATGAAGTATAAAATCATTGAAAAAGAAAGCTTTACAGCGGCAGGAATCAGAAAGGAATTTTCCATGGAGAACGGAGAGAATTTCAAAGGCATTCCACAGATGTGGAAGCAGGTGCATGAAGATGGCATCAATGAAACCCTTTTCACGCTCAATGAACATGTTCTTGGAATTTGTGTCGATAAAAGGGATGAAACCGGAGAGCCAAAGATGGACTATTGGATTGCGGCTGAATGCAAAGGCGAGAAGCCGGAAGGATTAGAAGAGCTGATTCTTCCTGCCTCCAAATGGGCTGTTTTCGAGGTGCATGGGAAGATGCCTGATGCTATGCAGAGTACCTGGAAACAAATCTTCTCAGAGTGGTTCCCATCCAACCCGTACGAGCATGCGGGGACACCTGAGCTTGAGGTCTACAATGACGATGATCCCTACAGCCCGGACTGCTATTCTGAGATTTGGATACCGGTAAAATAACAGATAAAGTGAAAGAGCGGCATATAGCTGCTCTTTTTTTGAAAATAAGGGTGTTTAGACTGTCTTGAGTCAGGTTATGGAATATTAGGCTTCGGGAAGCCAGTGGTTTGTGATAAATCCTATTTTTTTATTGGGATTTTTTTATGTTCAGCTGGCTTTTTAATTAATTCGGCGGGTAATTTGATCAATTCAAAAAATAATTCAATCATTTCACAGGATATTCTACCGTTTCAGCAGATATTCTACCATTTCAAAAGATATTCTACCAACTCGCAATTCAGCCAGCCGCCCATCCTACCAAACCTGCCGTCCTGGCCGCCCATCAAGCCCGAAACAGACACCAAACTAAAAAAGGAATGATCATATGCTCTTTTGGCTCAGCATGATTTTTGCAATCGGTTTTGCGCTCATCCATTTTTCCTCAAAATATATGAATTTTATCAAGGAAACCCCAAGGAGCAGGATTCTTTCCGTAGCCGGCGGCATCGCTGTTGCTTATGTGTTCCTGCACCTGCTTCCAGAATTGAATGGCTATCAGGAGAGCTTGGAGGATTCGATCGGGACGGATGCAGGAAAATATATTGAGAATCATATTTACCTGATTGCCATGATTGGACTGGCGATATTTTATGGCCTTGAACGGATTGTGAAGGTTTCCAAAAAGAAGAAGAAAGACAAGACGGAAAACCTGACTTCTGCCGGCGTGTTCTGGATTCATATCGGATCTTTTTTTATTTATAACAGCATCATCGGTTATCTCCTCATACGCGAGGAATATGAAAGCCCGTGGGGAATGTTTTTTTATTTTATAGCTCTAAGCATCCATTTCATCACCAATGACAGAGGACTCAGGCGGGATCACCGTGAAGTTTATGACAAATACGGCCGCATACTTCTGACTGCAGCAATTTTGCTCGGCTGGGTGATCGGAGCGGTTATGGAAGTTCATGACCTTATCATTTCAATCCTTGTCGCTTTCCTGGCTGGAGGCGTGGTGCTGAATGTGCTGAAGGAGGAGCTGCCGGAAGAGCGGGAAAGCAGCTTTGCGGCATTCTGCATCGGTCTTGCTGGCTATTCAGTCCTTCTCATGGTCATTTAATAACACACCGATTTGTTTCTAAAAGCCGGCTCAGGGGAAGAATAGAGTAATCAATAAGAAAAAAGGGGGCCAGCTGATGGATAGCATTAAAAATACCAATCTTGCCGGACGTGCCATAGATAGTATTGAAGGGGCAGCCGGAAAGTTCCCTGGCCGCAAAAGGGCACATGCACGGGGAATCTCCTATGAAGGAACTTTTAAGCCAAACGGTCAAGCCGCCTATTTGACGTCTGCCCCTCATCTGCAAGGTGGCGAGGTGCCGGCTATCATCCGTTTTTCCAACAGCTCGACCAATCCTGGACACAGTGATGCGCTGACTCCGCCTAAGGGAATGGCAGTTCAATTCCAGCTGCCAGATGGAGACGTTACAAATCTTGTATGTACGACCGTGCCGCTGTTTTTTGCGAGGACACCCGAATCTTTCACCCAAATTATTGAGCTGTTTGCCTCTATACGCAAGGGAAAGCCTGACCTTAAATCATTGGCAGGCATAGCTAAGGCCTTTCCTGAAAGCAAAGCGTTCATTGAGCTGATCCAGGAGGTGAGGCTGCCTGCAAGCTATGCAGCTGCTCTTTATTATTCTATCCATGCCTTTTACCTTACCACCAGGGAGGGAGGACGGCAGGCAGTTAAATTCATCTGGGAGCCGGAAGAAGGCGTCAGCATGTACACTAAAAAAGAAGCGGCCGGCCATCTTGCGGAAACATATCTCGGAACAGAGCTGGATGAGAGGCTGGCAAAGGGCTCGGTCCGTTTTACATTGTCAGTGCAGCTTGGGGAAAAAGACGATCCGACAGACGACCCGACAGTGCTATGGCCGGGAGACAGGCAGAAGCTTGCAATTGGAGAACTGACAATCACACATAAGAACGAAGAACCAAATGAAATGATTTTTGATCCGACCATTCTGCCTGAAGGAATTGAATGCAGCGATGACCCTATTCTCCACTTCCGGCATGAAGCCTACCATGAATCGAGAAAGAGGCGTGAAAGCGAGAAGGAGGAAGGGCTCTAAGCTGGCTGCTCTAACCCGCAGCTATTCTTACATATTCCATTTTCTTAAGCATATGTTTAATGAAAAAGGAAACGGTGACCGCTTTGAAAAAACTGCAATTCGGAATCCCGGAAATTTTTGAGGAGAGCGCTCCAGGTTCACTGCAATTGCTGTATGGTGATATTAAGCATGTATTAAAGGTGCCCATTGTCAATTTTATCTTCCGGGCGCTGGCGCATTATGAAAAATTCCTCTATACAGGGTGGCAGCAGGTGCGGCCCAGCATGCTAACCATTCATGCAGAAAGGGCAGCAGCAAGTTTGAGAGAACCCGGCCTTTCTTTTGTGCCTGAACGATACGACTGGGAAAGGATTATGGGGATGGAGCGTCTGAAGAGAGTTGAAAGCATTGTTTTTACTTTCAACTATGTTAATCCAAAGCTTCTTCTGATTGCATTGGCCTGGCAGGAAAGCTTGGGGTACAGGCCGATAAAGGGCGGGACTTTGTCCGGCGGACTGTTGGAGCCGGGGATTTTACCAGGGCTGCCATCCATTCGGCTGATTGATTTTCCGGAAGCTGACAGAAGACAAAAGGATATACTCTGGGATATCATGACTGCGAAGCACAGCTATGATACCGCCAGCGATTATCGTGCACTTGTTTTATACCCGGAATTTCTGCAGCCGGTCTGGTACGGGATGAAAGAGTATGTATCTTCTGAAGAGTTTTCACTGAGGTCCAGGAGTATAAAGGAGCAAGCCAGGCAGCTGGTTCATACCAGCTTTCCTTACCCTGTTGCCATCACGCCAGAGGAGCTGGCAGCCATGTACTCACAGAAGGATGCTGCCGGAATAATGGCAGTGATTGCCCTTTTTTCTGATTTTCTCGCAGATCTTATCGTAGAAGGTGAGTGCATCCGCCGTTTTTTGTATCCGCCGTCAAAATCCAGTTGATATTACTGTTTCTCTATGCTACATTATATGGAAATCAGAGGTGATCCTTATGCAGCCGGATAGAAGCAGTTGTCCATTTTCACAAAACCATCATCATAAAAACTAGCCTTGCTATCGATTTTTAAAAATCGCAAATAGGAAGGCTATTAATCATGAACCGCATTATTTTAAGTATCCACTTAAAAGAGTGCGGTTTTTTTGTAATTTTAAAAGGGTGAGGATCATCTCTAAATCTTATTCTGGAGGAATAGCTGATGAAAAAGATGGATTATCAAAATGTAAAAGGAACTAAAGATTATTTGCCTGAAGAAGAGATTGTAAGACGGAGGATTCAAAGAGAGCTGGAGGATGTATTCATTCAATACGGATGCAAACCGCTGGAGACCCCGATTCTGAACTATACTGAACTTCTCGCTTCTAAGTATGGCGGGGGAGCAGAGATTCTTGAGGAGATGTATACGCTGTCTGACCGCGGGAACAGAGATTTGGCTTTAAGGTATGATTTGACTATCCCCTTTGCAAAAGCAGCTGCTATGAATCCTGGAATACGGCTTCCTTTCAAGCGGTATGAGATCGGCAGAGTTTTCCGCGATGGCCCGATAAAAACAGGGCGTCTCCGCGAGTTCACACAGTGTGATGTTGATATAGCAGGAGCAGATTCCCAGCTTGCTGAAGCCGAGCTGATGGTAATGGCACTGGATGCCTTTCAGAGGATTGGCCTCGATATTACAATTCAATATAATAACCGCAAGCTGCTCTCCGGCTTGCTACAGGAATTTGGCGTGCTGGAAGAGAAGCGCAATGAGGCAATCCTTGTGCTGGATAAGCTGGAAAAAGCAGGCTGGAAGAAGGTTTCTGAAGAACTGGCAGCAAAGGATATCGGGTATGAAACGATTCAAAAAATTGCGGGCTTTATTTCTGACACGAATATTGGAGAGCTTGCCTACTATAAGGAAATCGAGGATAAAAACGTCCTCTTAAAAGAAGGTTTGCAGGAATTGCAGGAGCTGGAAGGTTATCTAACCTATTTGAATTGCGGCGGGAAATCGGTTTTTAATCCTTTTTTAGCAAGAGGCCTGGACATATACACAGGCACGATCTATGAAATATTCCTCACGGACAGATCGCTTGCCTCAAGCATAGGGAGCGGCGGCAGATATGATAACGCAATCGGCGGCTTCATAGGGAGCGGAAAAAAAGTTGCGACTGTTGGAATCTCGTTTGGGTTGGATGCCATTTTTACCGCAGTCAGCCAAAGCCTTTCCTGGACTGAACGGGAAAGTACGGCAGATTATTTTATCATTCCAATCAATACGCCAAAAGAATCCCTTGCTCTTGCACAGTATCTGCGCGAAAAAGGGTGGAGAGTAGAGTTGGAGCTGGGCAGCCGCAAATTAAGCAAGGCTCTTGAAAGGGCTAACAAGGAAAACATCAGGAAAGTGATTCTGCTGGGAGAAGAAGAAGTCTCTAATAACCAGTATAAAGTAAAGGATATGGAAACAGGGGAAGAAGCATTCGAGAAATTTGATTTTTAGAAGTATGGCTGAAAAAAGAAACATGCAAACATTTGCTTTGCATGTTTCTCCAAATTATTTATTAATACCAAAAGCCTGGTCGTCCGAAGCCATAGCCCCATCCGGGACGTCCATAACCCCAGCCGGGCCTGCCATAGCCCCACCCGGGACGTCCGTAGCCAAATCCGTAACCGCCATAGCCCCAGCCAGGGCGGCCAAAACCGAACCCGCCGGTAGCTGCACCAATTGCCAGAAGCGGAAGGAACCTTTCATCATGCTGCTGATATGCATACTCAGGAATTGCCATATAAGGATTCATTTGCATAGCCTCCAGTCTCTTTTTCTCTGTATGCTATGCAGCAGGAGGGCGGTTGCCCCCATTATATGGCGGGGAATTTGAAAAATGGACATTTGCCCAGTAAAAGTTTTTAATACTAAACATGAGAATATCCAAAAGCCTTTGGAGGTGGTAAACTGGTAGAAAAGCTTCTCATATTTAATAGAAAAGGTGATTTGCGAATGACAGAGAGAAAAGAATTGGCAACTTTTGCTGGAGGCTGCTTTTGGTGCATGGTCAAGCCTTTCGATCAATTTGACGGAATTCATAGCATCATTTCCGGCTATACCGGCGGGCATGTTGCTGATCCAACATATGAAGATGTAAAAAAAGGGGACAGCGGCCATTATGAGGTTGTCCAAATCGAATTTGATCCTGAAGTATTTCCATATGAAAACCTGCTTGAACTGTTCTGGCAGCAGATAGATCCTACAGATGAAGGCGGCCAGTTCCATGACCGCGGGGACCAGTACCGGACTGCTGTTTTCTATCACAATGAAACTCAGAGGGACAAAGCAATCGCTGCCCGCAATAAGCTTGCGGAAAGCGGAAAGTTCAGCAAGCCGATTGTCACAAAGGTACTGCCTGCTGAAACCTTCTATCCGGCTGAAGATTATCACCAGGACTATTATAAGAAAAATTCCGCCCATTACAAGGAAGACAGGGAAAAATCAGGGCGTGATGAGTTCATTAAAGAGCATTGGGAAAAGTAAAGCTTAGTAAGGCCCCGCAATCTTGCATGCGGGGCTTTTATTAATGACACTATCTTCTGAGAGGAAGGAGAGGATGGAGAAGATGCAGATTCGCGGGCAATTTTACTGCCATAATTCAAAGAGTAAGCTGCATTTCTTGTCTGATATCAAAGTATTTCAATGAAAAACAGTTTGCATCTTCAAATAAAGAAAACAAATTAGCTAAGCAGGAAATCCTCTATAAAATGCCGAATATTGTCAGTTGATCTGAAATACAAAGGAGCATAATCAATGTATATAGAAACAGAACGGCTGATCATCAGGGATTTTCAGGAGAAGGACTGGCGGGATGTTTATACATATACCTCTGATGCACAAGTCATGGAGTATATGCCGGAAGGTGTTTTCAATGAAGAAGCTGCCATGAAATTTGTGAAGGAAAATATGATTGAAGCAAGAAACTATCCAGTCATTGTTAAAGAAAACAGGCAGCTCGCCGGCCATATCGTTTTTCATCCCTATTTTGGAACTCATACCTATGAAATCGGCTGGGCAATGAACCCTCATTTCCAAAACAGGGGTCTGGCATCTGAAGCAGGTTCTGCTGTTTTGAAGCACGGGTTCGAACAAAAGAATCTCCACAGAATCATTGCTACCTGCCAGCCGGAAAATATCGCATCCTTTAAAGTGATGGAGAAAATCGGGATGAGGAGAGAAGGATTTTTCAAAAAGTGCATTCCGCATGGTGAAGGATGGCGGGATGAATATTATTATGCGATTCTTGGGGAAGAGTGGCATCTTCACCATACTGCTGCAGGAATGGAGAATGACTGAATGTCTATAAGAATCCGATATCCTTTTATTTATTTCTATGCTGAGCCGAATGTTGTTTTTGTCTGCAAAATAAATAGGACAGAATTTCTTGATTCCAATAGTTTCCGTGAACTGGAGAAGCAAACTTATGAGATGGCAGCAGGGGAGGCTTTCTCTGATTTCAATCATGAAAACCATCAGCCTCTGGAAGGCCGCGGTTATCTTATGAGTCTTGAAAACCACTATAAAATGATCAAAATAATCAACAGGGCGATTCAGCAGCATAAAAAAGAAACAGAAACCAGGAGAAGCCACTCATTCACCGCTGTCCATATTGCACCATCAGAATCCGCTGCCGGCAGCATAAGGGTTATGCTGCCTCAGCGGGAGAAAGTAATCAGCCAGATAGAACATCTTGGCATTGGGCCTCTATGGAAACTGGATACTGAAGAGGGGAAAAAACATCGTGCTGACTGGATGTTTGACCATATCAACTACCAGATAGAAGACTTTGAACTGGATCAGAAAATTGACAATATGCTCCTGGAAATAGCTGATATCCCTGAAGAAGTGCCCATCTATATATGGGCAGGCGAAAATGCGGATGAGCAGACAAATCTCCGCTATTTAATGAGTCTGCTAGATGGCAAGAAAAATGACATAATCGTCATTAATTCCACTGGCCAATTCACAGAGATGGGCTTGAAGAATAATGGGCCTGCCCGTTATACAAGCCAAATGGAGCCCGACAATCTGTCGCTTATTTTTAAGAGGGGCAAAGAGAACTCCCCCCTGAGCGAGAAACAGCGTTCAAAGCTCCTGAGTGAGTGGGAAAAACTTACCCGCACTCAATCAGTTTTGCGCAAATGGGAGAACCAATGCATTGTCTCCGTTCAAGAAGACCATCTAGACCCTATTATCATCGAAACAATAAAAGAAATTGAAGCTGATAGTGAAGATGGCTTTGTCAGAGCTGGACACCTAATTGGAGCCATAACAGATAAAGATTTGCCGGACACAGATTTATTTTACCTGGAGTACCGGATCAGAGAACTGATTTACAATGGCAATCTTGAATCAAGGGGAGTCCCAAAATCTATGCGGCATTACCGTGTGAAGCTGCGGGAGTAGAAGCCAACAGCGCTTCCTGGGTGAAATCCAGCAAACTGACCCCATAGGCGGAAGCAGCCGCAAACACGATTGTCCACATGGCAAGGCTGACGGTCATCCAGGCAAGAACCCGGGAACGGGAAGCCCCGAGGGAAAAAGCGGCTATGGCAGCAATATCCGTCCCAACCAATAAAGGAGCAAGAAGGGCGAGGCCCGGGATACCGTATTTTTCCCAAAGCTGCTTTGAACGTATATCTCTTTTTGTGGGGCCGGATGCCCCTTTTTTCTCCCGCCTGCTGTTCCTCCACAGAAAGAACTGCTCAAAAAAGAGAGCAAGCAAGATCAGCAGCAGAAGATTTCCTGCAAATGCCAGGACTCCTGTCCAAAAGGGTGATAATCCCCAAAGTACTCCAAGCGGAACCATAATGGAAATGTCCATCCAGGGTGCAGCTGAGAAAATAAAAATGACGATATACTGCCAGAAAGCACTGGCGGATTCTGCCCATTCAATCATCGTTCTTCTCCTTTCTTCGCTATTGCTCAAATCATTTATTACTATTATAAAAGCAACAGTTTAATATAGGGTAAGATTGTGTTTAATTTTGTTTAAAAAGCAGCTAATCTCCTTCCAGTATATAAATATGGAGAGCTGAAAGTGTGTCTGAGCTAAAATTGAAAGAAACAGCATGCTGTTAAATATCCATACATACATTTTGTAAACAGGAGAGAGGATATGCACAAAATATTGCTTGTGGAAGATGATACAAAAATAGCAGAACTGCTGAAGTCGCATCTCATGAAGTATGGCTATGAAGCTGCCGTATGCACGGAATTCGATGAGGTAGTTAAATGCTTTGAAAGAGAGCAGCCTGCGATGGTCCTGATGGATATCAATCTGCCGAGCTATGACGGTTTTTACTGGACACGCCAGCTCAGGCAATTGACAACCTGCCCGATCATATTCGTTTCAGCCCGTACGGGTGAAATGGACCAAATTATGGCATTAGAGCATGGAGGCGATGATTACATAACCAAGCCATTCCATTATGAGGTCGTCCTGGCTAAAATCAAGAGCCATCTAAGGAGGGCATATGGGGAATATGCATTGAAAATGAAGGAACGGCAGATTGAAGCTGATGGACTTATCCTTTATCCTGAAAGACTCCTGCTTGTTTTCGGAGAAAAGCAGGCTTCGGTCACAAAGAATGAGTGTGCGGTCCTGGAAATTCTGTTGAAAAGATATCCCCGCTTTGCCAGCAGGGAAGCGCTGCTCGAAAAGCTGTGGGATGATCAGGCTTATGTGGATGAAAACACATTGAATGTCAATATGAACAGAGTAAGGAAGAAGCTCAGGGAAATATCTATAACCGGAGCGGTCGAGACCGTCAGGGGAGCAGGCTATCTGCTTCAAAATACCTGGAAAAGGAGCTGATTGGTTTTGAAGCTCTTTTTTAAGGATCATTCAGGGGTCATCTTTCTACATATTGTCATGCTCTTTTCTGTGCTTATCATCTATCGTATGGCAGGATTCCGGGACATAAAGGTAAGCTTATATACTGTTTTTTTTGGGCTTTGCCTGCTCGGCGGTTATCTGGTTTTCCGTTATGCAGGGATGAAGGGATATTATGCACGGCTCACTGATCCGTTTGCGGCTCTCGATGAATCGATTTCTGTGACAGGCTTCTATCCGATGGCAGAAGCACTAGATCAGCTCCTGCGGAATCAATACCAGCTTTATGAGAACAAGCTGGCGCAATGGGAAAAAGATAAAAATGAACATCTTATCTTTATGAATCAGTGGGTGCATCAAATGAAAACCCCCCTGTCTGTCATAGAACTGCTGCTGCAGGATGATGACGAAGTAAGCCGTGAAAGCATCAGGGAAGAGACGGACAGAATTCATAATGGTCTGGAAACAGTACTGTACAATGCAAGGCTAAAATCTTTTGAGCATGATTTCCATGCAGAGCCTGTCAGGCTGAGGGAGCTGGCTGTGAAACTGGTGCAGGAAAATAAGCGCTTGTTCATCCGGAATGAAGTTTATCCTGAAATTGCAGCAGGGGCTGATCTTATTGTCCATTCTGACAAGAAATGGCTCGAGTTTGCAGTCTCCCAGATTCTGATAAATAGCATAAAATATTCAAAAGGTACAAATCAACAGGTGACCATCTCCTTCTGGCAGGAAGGAGAAACTGTCATCCTTGAAGTGAAGGATCGCGGGCATGGAATACCGGCCAGTGATATCGAGCGTGTCTTCCAGCCTTTCTTTACCGGTGAAAACGGGCGCCGTTTCCCGGAATCAACAGGCATGGGACTGTATCTGGTTTCAGAAATCAGCATGAAGCTTCAATTTCAGCTGGAGCTGGAGTCCGAGGAAGAAAAGGGGACTGCTGTCCGCTTTCTGTTCAATGAGCCGAACAGCATCTTACAAAATTGTAAGACTCCTGAAAGGAACATCGATAGCTGAAGCAATCACTCTCCTTTAACATAAAAGCAACAGAAGAAAGAGAGGAGAAGCTATATGAATAATATGCTTCAGATAAAACGGCTGAGCAAAGTTTATGCAGGCAAGGTATCTTACCGGGCGCTGTCAGAACTCAGCCTGGAAATCAGCAAAGGGGAGTTCACCGGAATTATGGGCCCTTCAGGCAGCGGGAAGACTACGCTGCTGAATATGATATCTACGATTGACTCCCCTACTTCGGGCGAAATACTGATAGAAGGAAAAAATCCGAATTTGCTGAAGAAAAATGATTTAGCAAAATTCCGCAGGAGGGAGCTTGGTTTTGTGTTTCAGGATTTTAATCTGCTGGAGACACTGACTGTAAAAGAAAACATTTTGCTCCCCTTAACTTTGGATGGGGTCCGCCTGAAAGTAATGGAAGAGAAAGCAGAAAAGGTGGCCGGCAAGCTTGGCATCGGTCCGATCATGAATAAAAGGACGTATGAAATTTCGGGCGGTCAGGCTCAAAGGGCCGCGATTGCAAGGGCAATCATTCATACGCCGAAGCTGCTGCTTGCGGATGAACCGACCGGGAATCTGGACTCAAAGGCTTCACGCGATGTAATGGAGACAATGTCAGACATAAATAAAGCTGACGGAACGACCATGCTGCTTGTCACGCATGACCCACTGGCTGCCAGTTATTGTGACCGGGTCGTCTTTATCAAGGACGGCAGACTATACAATGAAATCAGGCAGGGAGACAACCGGCAGGCTTTTTTCCAAAAAATCATCGATATGCTTTCAATCCTGGGAGGGAATGCACATGACCTTTCGTCAATTCGCGTTTAAAAATGTGCACCGCAACAAGCGGCTGTATGCTGCTTATCTGCTGAGCAGCGCCTTTTCTGTAATGGTTTTTTTCGTGTATGCAGTCTTTGCCTTTCATCCCGGCTTGAAAACAGAAGGCATTGGCAGCCATGTCTCGGTTGGGCTGCATTTCGCGGAAGGCGTCATTTATGTGTTTTCCTTCTTTTTTGTCTTATTCAGCATGAGCGCTTTCCTGAAATCAAGAAAAAAGGAGCTGGGATTGCTGGTTATGCATGGGATGACAAGCATGCAGCTCAGAAAAATGATCTTTCTGGAAAATATCATGATCGGCCTGTTCTCGATTTTAATAGGAATCGGTACTGGCCTTGTCCTTGCGAAGGCCATCCTGCTTGCAGCAGAAAATGTTCTTGGGCTAAAAGAGGCTTTGCCGTTTTATATGCCCTTTGAAGCACTGGGCCTGACTGCAGGTGCATTCGTTCTGCTGTTTGTCTTTATCTCGATTTTCACTGTTTCCATATTCAGAGGGAATCAGCTGGCAGCGTTCATTAAAGGAAGTGCTGCTCCAAAGCCTGAGCCCAGAGCCTCACGCCTGCTTGCCCTGCTGTCTGCAGTCCTTCTCGGGACGGGATATTTTACAGCTCTTAAGGTAGAGGGTGTCTATGTGAGCGTTGCATTGGTGCCGGTCAGCACTGTTGTTATTATCGGCACCTATTTTCTCTTTACACAGCTAAGCGTGTATATCATCGGCAGATTGAAGAAGAAGCATTCTTTCCTCTTCAAAAGAACGAATCTGCTTCTTTTCTCTGATCTGGCCTACCGGATGAAGGATAATGCCAGAACCTTCTTCATTGTTTCCATCGTATCAACTGTGGCATTCTCAGCTATTGGCTCGCTGGTCGGTTTCAGGACAGTCATGACCAAGGCGGTTCAAGAGGAGAATCCGTTTGCTTTTGATTACAGCAGCTATGCGGGAAATAAGGAAGAAGCAGCTCAAGTCGGTCTAATCCGGACAAAGCTGAAGGAAGAGGAGATCTCCTACCGTGAATTTAAGGCGGTCGGGCTTTACCAGACAGTCGGCGACAGAACGGCGATGTTTGTCAAAAGCTCTGAATATAATCCGATAGCCAGAGCGGCAGGCGGCAATGCAGTAGACCCTGTGCGGGACGAAGCAATAAAAATAGTGCCTAGGAAAACACCTGCTGAAAAAGGAAAACTAACAAACCTAACCCTTGTAGAAAGCGGGGAATCTATTTCTGCTGCAGGAAATACCCAATCGTATGCATTTCCTGTTTATGAGAGCTTTTATGTTGTTTCAGACAATAAGTTTGCTGCTCTGCAGGATTCTGCCAACGAACGGCATTTTTATATGTTTGATGTGAAAGATTGGAAGAGTACCTCAGATATTGGGGAAGAACTGGCCGAAGAGCTTCCGATCAGCAGACTGGGAAAGGAATACAGCTTTTTCCCGCTTGCTCATGAATTGGATAAGATCGTCCAATGGTATGGCGCCATCCTATTTGTCGGCCTATTTATCGGCGCTGTGTTTTTTGTAGCGGCCGGGAGCTTCCTTTACTTCAGGCTCTTTAGCGATCTTGATGAAGATAAGAAGAAATTTTCCCGCATTGCAAAAATTGGGCTGACGGATGCTGAACTGTCAAAAGTGGTTTCAGTGCAGATTGGACTCCTGTTTTTTGTACCGGTATGTGTTGCCGCTGTCCATGGTGCTGTCGCCCTTACCAGCTTGCAGAATATGTTCGGCACCTCGCTCATCAAGGAATCTGCTCTTGTGCTGGGAAGCTTTTTACTGATTCAGCTAGTCTACTATGCTTTCATCCGTTCGGCATATTTAAGAAATATTAAGGGAGCCCTCCGTTAAAAGGAAGCAGGATCTGGATGAGATCCTGCTTTGTTTCGTCTGCTGCGAAATTGATTAGTTGACGGAGGGTGCCTGTCTGCCTTTAGAATGCATAGGTGAACATAGAGTTTATGAAAACAAGGGGAGATGCTGATATGAACCGCTATACCTATATATTGCTGGTCCTTTTGACTACTTCCCTTATGGGTTCGTCCTTCGCTATCGGGAAGATCGGGCTCGATTATATCTCTCCCCTTATGCTGACAGGTCTGCGCTTTACCATTGCCGGGGTGCTGATGGCAGCCATTGTTCACCGGTTCCCGCGTCCTGGCACAATGACAGATTGGCTGAAAGTGTTCTCAATCGGCCTATTTCAGACAGCAGGGGTGATGGGCTGTATTTTTCTCAGCTTAAGAACCATCACCGCGGGCGAATCGTCCATTCTTACCTTCAGTAATCCGTTGATTGTAGTAGTTCTTGGTACGCTCCTCTTCGGCCTAAAGTATACAAAGATCCAATGGATTGGCGTCATTGCTGGATTTCTTGGTGTAATACTGACACTTGGCTTTCAATTCCAGCTGGAATCAGGCACTCTCCTTGGTCTCGGGGCAGCTTTTTCATGGGCAATCGCTACATTGCTTATTAAAAGGTGGGGAGGGCAATTCAATACCTGGGTTTTGACTGCTTATCAGCTTCTATTCGGAGGAATCGTCCTGCTGCTTATGAGCTTGACGGTGGAAAAGATTGAACTGCACATCACGCCGTTTTCGGTCTTTATTGTCTTATGGCTCGCTGTAATGGCGTCCATTGTCCAATTCGCTGTCTGGTTTTATTTATTAAGCAAAGGAGATCCGGGGAAAACGAGTGCCTTCCTTTTCCTTGCCCCATTCTTTGGCGTGCTGTCTGGATGGCTTCTTCTGGGGGAAGCTGTGCATTGGTATGTGTATGCAGGTGGAGCACTTATTTTTCTCGGAATTTTTCTTGTCAACTGGACATTTAAAAAGAGCAGCGCCTAATAAAGAGAGCCGCACCTCAGAAGGGCGGCTCTTCGCTATTCTCGGCGGATTACTCTTTGCTGCCGCCGTTTTCTTCCCAATAGATGTCTGCAAATGCTTCAGACAAAGCATCAACTGTCCTGTGAAGCTCCTCCAGATTATTATCGACTCCGCCAAGCTCAATCAGAATAGCTCTGTTTGAGATATCCTGGTTATATACCCCGTTTCCTTCAAGCTTTGTCTTCAAGAATACCCCGCGGCTGAGGCCTGGATATTTTTCCTCAACCTTTGCATTCAGTTTTTTTGTATATTCCAGATTGGCCTGGTAATTTTTATTTTCCTTGCCGACGATGAAATACAGACGTGCATAGGTTTTGCCGTTGATCGTCGCAGTCGTTTTATCCTTCCTGGCAGAATCGCGGTGGATGTCTATGAAATATTTCAAATTTGGATTTGCTTCTGCAGAAGCGTGGACAACTTCATTGGATACTTTATAGGAAGAAGAGTACGTCCACTCTCTCTTGAGCAATTCCTTATTAATATTGGTTTTGTCCTGGGACGCCCCAATCCCTTTTTGCAGCAGTGCATCAGAAAGCCTGCTGCCCAGGCCGACCACATTGGCCCGTTCATCTGAAGTTACGGCTTTATTGGCGTCTTTAGTGTTTTTAAGCAGCGGGAGGAAAGCCTCCATATTATGTGAATGATAAATCAGCACATCCGTTTTTTCGGGCTTTTTGGCCGGTTGTGCAGGCTTGTCCGCCACAGGCTGCTGCAGTTTGTCTTCTGCAACTTCACGCTCATTCATGAGCACTTCTGCGGGAGGTGCTGATTCGAATGGAAGTGTGGAAAGATCGGTTCCTTCACCGGCAACCACAATTTCTGTATCAAAATACACTAGGCCGGGAAGCTCTGTTCCGAGGAAGGTACGGGCATCCGTAGGCTTAACATTTGTGGCAAGGGAAAATAAAGCATCTGTCACATTTTCAAAGGTAAAAGGGTCGCTGTCAGGAGCGAAGGAATGATTGGCCGAGCTGATAAAATAAGTCAGAAGTTCATTGATTTCAATATTTCTCATAACACGTTCCAGTGACTTTGAGCTGAATTGAGTGTAGATAATGATAGAAAAGAGGAAAACGGCGGCAGCGATTAGTAGATAGATGAGATCTTTGTAATGTTTTACGTTTACTGTTACAACTTTTATCATGAAATTCACCTCAATTCACCATATGCTCATTTTTACAAGAGTATGCGATATGAGAGGACAATGATTTGTAAAGTTCCTGCTGGGAGATGTATTTGCAAAATAGGGATGGCTTTATCAGAAAGGCACTGAATAACCTGCCGCCAAACGGGGGATTTTATAAGAAAAAGAGGCAGAAGCCTGCTGATTGAAAAGTAGGGAAAAGAGATGGCCGGACTTATTATTTCAATTATCATTTTTAATATTGCAGCTGTTAAGTTCGGCAAAGCACTGTCTGGCAATCAGAAGCTGCATATATGGACATTTACGATTGCATTTCAGCAGGCCTTTGATGTCATCATAGAATTTAAGCTGCATGGATACTGGTATTTCAGCATAGAACCGGATTTTGGCGGACTGCTCGCACACATGCTGCTGCTACCTCCAGTAAATATTCTCTTTCTTAGTCGATACCCTTTACATTCCTACTTGCGGAAAAGAATCTTATATATCATCCTCTGGGTTATAGCCATTCTTCTTTACGAATATGCCACTTTGCTTCCGGAGCCTTGGGGATATTTCCATTATGGATGGTGGAGGCTTTGGCATGCAGCAATCGTAGACCCAATCCTTTTCTTCTTGTTGATCCAGTATTATAAATGGATACGAAAATTGGAAGATGCATTATAGAATGAGCCATAATGGGTTGCAAAAATGAAGAGACAAAGATTGCTGCTGTATGTATGGGGCGCTGCTCATTTTTATACGGTTTTAAATACGTTAAGCCCCACTCTTAAAGAGCGGGGCTTGCTGACAGCTAACCATTTTTGCGCTGATGGTCAACCCACCAATCTATATGATTCAAATCAAAAACGATGATGCTGCCAAAAGGTCTTTGATGGGGGAGCTTCCGTTTTTGAATGAGATCCAGAATGGCCTCCTCAGTCAGCGGATAGTCTTTCATATCCAGATAAGCTATCAGATCTTTTATGCTGTAAGCCTTCCTCAAATATTAATCACCTCCCGCCAATCCTCCTTTATAGAAAGGAAGTCTGGCGAAAAGCACTTAATGGTGGAAAAGCTTAACATACTTTTCCCCGGCTTTTTTGCCTTTAATCGCATCTTGGGATAAAAACTTCAAATTTTAATGAATGCCTCACTAACTGAAATATTTGCCATAAAGCCGAAAAATCTGCAGGAATGGAGAATGGTTTTATTTTCAGAAAATTTGTTATAATTGTAGAACGAAATATTTTTATGGGAGTGATTTTTGGGTGGCAATCGCATTAGAAAGAGAATATGCAGAATTTTTCAGGAGCAATTCAAGCTTCTTTCAGGAAAAGCTCCTGAATGAAGCAGTGAATGTACGCGAAAAAATAGAGGAAATTCTCTTGATCGGAAATATTGATCTCCTAAACAATGCCCATGCTCTTGTCTTGCACGTACTAAAGGAAGAGAGGGAAGAGGTAAAAGAATTTGCAAAAAAGGAAGGAGCCTCTTGGGCTAAGCATAATTTGACTCTTTCATTTAAGCTGGAGTGGGTACAGGCGATTAGAAGGACCATCTGGTATTTACTCGAAAAGTTTAATGATGAGAGTGAAGAAAAGAAAAGGAATGAAGAATTTTACGAACTGGAGCGGCTTATAAATGATCAGGTCGATCAGTTTTTGAATGCTTTCTTTTTAAGCTACTCAGATTATAAGGACGAATTGCTCAAGGCCCAGAAAGCAATCGTGGAGGATTTGTCTGTTCCCATCATCCCCATCAGCCCAAGTGTATGTGTGCTGCCATTGATTGGGCAGATTGATTCCTCTAGATCCCATACTATCGGGGAAAAAGCGCTTGAAGAAATTGCCCGGATCAGCATTGAAACGCTTGTGATCGATCTTTCCGGCATTGCCTATATGGAAACAGATGTCATACACCATATCATGAGGATCATCGACGGAGCGAATATGATGGGCTGCCAATGTGTGATAACCGGCCTTCGTCCGGCCCTTGTCCAAAAAATCACTTCACTTGGCCTTTCATTTGAGAGCAAAGCAGTTACGAAGGCAACCCTTCAGCAGGCACTGGAAGATTTCTTAAATTGATTCAAGGTCTGAAGATGGTTCCTAAAAAAAAACAGCTTTTTAAATTAGTTTTAAATGAAAAAATGGGTTTGTCCCTCTGAAACAGTTATTCATTGCCCCCGTCTAATATGGAGTATAGAAAAATTACATCAAGATTGTCAGAAGGGGGTTTTAAAAGTGAAAAAAGTAAAAAAACTGGCTGCAGCAGGACTGATGGCATTAGGAATCATTACATTCAGCCAGGGCCATGCAGCAGCCGAGGAGTTTTACCAGATAAAGAAAGGGGACACTCTTTACAGCATTGCCAGGAAATACGGCAGTACAGTCGGGCAGCTCAAGCATATCAATCAATTAAAGAGCGATAGGATCTATGCGGGCAGCAAACTGGAGGTCCCAGGAACGATTACGGTAAAAAAGGGAGACACACTCTGGGGGATCGGCCAAAAATACGCTCTCAGCATCGCTGAACTTAAAAAAATTAACGGGCTGAAGAGCGACCTGATTCTAAAAGGGCAGAAGCTGTCAGTCAATAAGGGGATTGTTGCTTCATATGATGCTGATAAGGTGAAGTTGTCCGTTTCCGTCAAGAAAGACTATACATTCCATGCAGAAGAGCCGCGCCGCTTCCTTTTGGAATATGGGAAGAATGCCCGGTATTTTGCCAGGGTGGAAGTTCTTGACGGCAAATCAGTAATGGATGAAGTCAAGAAAAATTCTCTGGATTATCTCAGGACGATTGGCAAGCCACAAGAGATGAAATCTGTCCAGGTTCCATTTTATAGAGATAGCATGATGGTTCTGCACGCACATAACAAAACTGATCAGGCAAACATGATTGTCAAAAAAGTAGACGATAAGCTGCTTCGATTCACAATCCATTATGTGAACCAGGAGGAATCAGAAGAGGTTTATGAGACGATGATCTCGATTCTAGGAAGCATGATAGCAAACTGAAAATGAAGGAGTGAGGGGATCCTGCGGTCCCCTCACTTGCCATTCACAATGCTTATTTCCAGACCTCTTCTGCAATGCGGACAACATGCCTGAGTTTTTCCCATTGCTGCTGTTCTGTCAGGATATTGCCTTCCTCAGTGGAAGCAAAGCCGCATTGAGGGCTTAAGCATAATTGGTTTAGTCCTGTATATTTAGATGCTTCCTCGATTCTGCGCTTGATCCTGTCAGCATTCTCCAACTCGCCGTGCTTAGATGTAATGAGCCCGAGGACAACCTGCAGATCGGGACGTTTGACATAGCGCAGGGGCTCGAAGCCTCCTGAACGCTTATCATCGTATTCCAGGAAAAGTCCGTCAATATTCAGGCCGTCAAAGATTGTTTCTGATACTGCATCATAGCCTCCTTCGGCAGTCCAGGTTGAACGGAAGTTGCCCCGGCATATGTGCATCGTGATGGTCATGTCCTCCGGTTTTTTGGCCACAGCTTCATTGACTGCTTTGGCAAATAGCTTTCTCAGCCTGACGGGATCCTGGCCCTTAGCCCTGATGGAACGAAGGCCAGCCTCTGAAAAGAATGCAGCCCATGAAGTGTCATCAAGCTGAAGGTAGCGGCATCCGGCATCATAAAAGGACTGTATGGCTTTCTGATAGGCGCGGGACAGGTCAAAAAGCAGCTGCTCTTGGTCTTCATAAAGGGAGAATTCATTTTTTCCCCGGAAGAAGAGCATGTTGGGGCTCGGAATGGTCATTTTCGCTTTGCTTCCGGCTAAACTGTGTAAATATTTATAGTCGGCGAGCATCGGATGATCGAGAAAATCGATTGCGCCGGTGATTCTGACACCATGTGCCTTTGTTGTTGTGCCGTGGAATTGAATGCCTGATTCCGGTTCATAGCCCTCAACACCTTTAAGCCCCTCAAGGAAATCGAAATGCCACCAGGCACGGCGGAATTCTCCGTCCGTAATGGACTGTAAGCCTATTTCTTTCTGTTTCTCAACGATTCTGGCAATCTCCCTGTCCTCAATCTCCCTAAGCCCAGAAAAGGACATAATCCCTTCTTGTTCCTTTCTGCGTGCTTCCTTCACTTCCGCTGGACGCAGCAGGCTTCCAACATGATCCGCTTTGAATGGTCCTATTGATCTTTTGGCTGCTGGCTTTAAATCCTGAATGTTAGTCATATTCTTACCTGCTTTCCTTTAGTGTTTTTCATATAGATCAGCTGAAGCCAGGAGCAATAACACAAAATAAGAGCCTTCTGCGAGAGAAGGCCCTGTATCGGTAAATTCCTCTCATCTTCCAGGCAAAATGCCTGCTGGAGTTAGCACCGGACCTTTACAGGCTGGTTGCTGAGGCGTCGCAGGGCCAGTCCCTCAACCTCTCTGGATAAGCTGAAACAATATGTAATTTTCTAATACTCTATATGAAAGAAGAGGGAAATGCAAGGAAGAAAATAGAGAGCTTGTGCAAGCTCTCTATCTGTACATGTTTATAGGGTGTTGTGCTTTATTTTGAAAACAGCTTCAGCAGCGGATGCTTATTTTTGTCTTTCACCTTGATTTCCTCCATCACTATCCGATCCTGATGCTCAGAAATCCATTCTTCCATTTCTTTTTTATCTTTGCATTGTGTGTAGTAGGTTTCTCCGCCTTTTCCAACTGCATTAATGACATATCGGCAAGTGTTTCCCATAAATCCTCCCGTTGCTGTGGTGTTTAAAAGGTATTATGCATGCATTCCATCATCGTTTCTTCTACTCTCTGATACTCTTGTTTTTACAAAATCAGAGGAGGCGAAACCCAAATTTCAAGTCATGATTTCCAATAATAAATCCTGTTCTGCCTTATCTTACTCACGAACTTAATGGCTGTCAACGGAAAATAAAAAAGAATTAAAAAAAGAAATAAACTGGTTGAAAACATGATGATGTCTTTGTAGAATAGAGGATTCACTCATTTTTTTTCCTATTGCTGAAGGCCTGATATAAAAAGGTCTGTGCAGAAATTTGCTTATGCGGAAAGTTGGCAGTAAAATTATTTCAACACCTAAAAAATGAATCGGCTCAATCTCATATTTGAGAACGGAGGAACCAATTATCAGGGGCTAATTCTGCAGTATACAGGAGGGATGATAACGATCTTTCGCCATCCTGCCCGTCAGCTACCTTCGTCGCCTAAAGCGAGTGAGGTCACAGGAGACCGCCTAATCAGCAGCCCCCCTGCTTTCGAATCTGCAGAAGCTGCCCGCAGCCAGGACAGGTTTTTTTGTGCTGTATATATTCTGCGCACGTTTTAGGGCTGGTGTTTGAAGGGAAAGAAAGGTAATGTGACTGTTTATGCATTTCCATTGCAGGAGACAGTTTTTTGCCAAGAAACCGGAGTGAACAATTAAGCAGGAAAAATGCTGCAGGTGTTCAGTGATATTAAGAAGGAGAATCAGCTGTAATGAATATCGCGTTTTTTTTATTGCCTAAAAATGAACTGGTTTTTGTCTACGAGCATTGGACAATGAGACAAGCCATGGAAAAAATGGAGTATCACCGTTATACAACCTTCCCGATATTGAATAAAGAAGGGAAATATGTAGGTTCTCTGTCAGAAGGGGATTTGTTATGGAAGCTCAAAAGCATGGGCAGGGTAGATTTTAATGAGATCCAGGAAGTGATGCTGAAAGATGTGCCGCTTCACAGATCATATGAGCCGGTGCTAGTGAGCAGTGAGATGGAAGAAATCATTAATTCATCACTAAATCAGAATTTTGTCCCTGTTACTGATGACAGCGGCGTCTTCATAGGGTTGATCCGCAGAAGGGAAATTATCGATTATCTGGCAGGCAGCTATAAAGAAAGAAACTTGTCAGTTCCTGGGGAGCAGAGCAAGACAACATAAGGAAGGCTGAGCAGCCACTTTTATACAGAAAAAAAAGTCCATACAATTTGGTATGGACTTTTTGGCGCCGCAAGGATTTGGGGAGGTTTTGGTTCAGGATAGCTTTGTTTCTCCTGGAAAATGCTATTAATTTAAGCATGTTTTGAGGAAATATCATTAACTTGAAGGGTGAGCTACTATCTTGTAGGCGGTTCACCCGACTTTTGAAGAGAGCATCTCAAAATTCCGGGTAAATCATTCCGGATACGCCAATAATCTTGCCTGTTTAGGTAATATTCATTCCGGACCTGCCATTAATCATGCCAATTTCCATATTAATCATTTCTATTCCCATATATTTACAACATTCTATACAATCCGCGATGCAAAGCTGCACATGAAGCAGCAAGGTTCATGGCGTACCCGCTCGCTATTCTCTAATTAGCTTTTGTGCTCTTGATAATGATAGTTGTCGGAAGATATTGGGCTTTTTCATAAGAATACCAGCGGTTGCTGTGCCTTTTCCTGTCTTCCTCTGATAAGCGTGCTTCTTCTATAACTCTCTCGACTTTAAAACCCTGGCTGACCAGGGCATTGATATAGGTGCCTACTTTATACTGCTGCATGAAAGCGGGCGTATTCCACCCTTCATGGTTATAAACTCCTTCTTCGTGATAAGGCTTATCGACAATAATGGAGGAATTCTGATTCCTGATTCTGCTGAAAAATGGATGTTCCCAGCTGAAAACGAAAGTGCCGCCAGGCTTTAAATATCTGTGGATATTAGCCAGGGTATCCTCGAGGCTTGTGGTCCAGCCGAGAGCATAGATGGAATAGACAATATCAAAGTAATTGATAGGGAGCCCGGGATCATTCTCCATAGGGGATTCAAACAGCTTTACAGGCGCTGCAGCGGCTCCGAGCACATTCTGTGCCGTATGTATCTGCTTAGGAGACAAATCGATGCCCCAAAGCTCTGCCGCACTCCGTCCGTCCATATAAAGGAGGGAATGCCCGCTGCCGCAGCCGATATCCAGCACCTTTTTCCCGGAAGGGTCGCCAAGCAGATGCAGTTCATTCTCCACAGGGGCCAGGGGACCATACTCAGGTAGCGGATTACGGCCGAAAAAGCGCTCTGCTGAAAGGTTCCAGCTTTCTTTGTTTTTCTCTAGAATCTCTGTTTTCATTATAATCATCCTTTTTTTAGTTTAAAAAGGCTCCGGATCATCTTTCTGTAAGCCTCCTCAAATATTCTATATTTATCCAGAGTTTTCCTTTATTCTACAAAATGGATTTACAGGTTTCTCACTGATTTCTTCTTATTCCATCTGAAACTTGCAGTGTGGATCACATGGGGAATATGAAAGCCAGAGGGCAGCATGGCAGGAAAGCCTGAGATATTTGGTGCACCATAATGATAATAATGCATGACTGCGCCGGGGTACAAAGAGAAGGAGTGGTGCAGCTGAAAGAGCTTGCTTTATGAAACGGTATATTTTATTTTACTAGGGCCGGGCACCGATTTCTCTTTTCCTTTGATTGATGAACCCTTCAAAAGAGAAATAAGCGGAGGTTTTCCGGCTAAATACAGAATGGAGTTCGTTTTGAGGTAAATAAGGGGAGACTTTCTGTTTATGCAAAGCAAAATATCATAATTCCACATTTTTTGAGTCAATAAGCGGAATTTCTCCGTCTGTTTGTGCTGTTTTTCATATAAATTACTAAATAAGCAGAATTCTTTCAGCTAATAATCAGAAAGGATCCTTAAGCCGATCGGCTAACCGAAAAGAGCGGTTTGTGTTCCGGATGCTGGAATCAGCATCTTTTCTCGACTAGTTGAGAAAGTATTTTTTTTACGTCTTGTCACTTAGCTTTAAATAATTTTCCACTTTTGCTGAAGAATGTTTTCCCTTTTCGAATCACTAGCCGAAGTACTTCCTTTTCAAGAAAAGACACAAAACAGAAACAGCCCTGGCAGTGTTTCCTTTGAGGCTCAGGGCTGAATCAATGGGGAATATCGAATAAATACCAGGGAGAGCGTCTTTGTTCTCCCTTTCCATGCTTCTAGCAGTCCTTCCCTTTAGACAGGTGCAGGGGAGGAGGGATCAGCCAGCCTTTTTCTTTATTCAGGCGCAAAACCTTGGCGCCAAGCTGTGCTTTTTGTGTGTGGAACTGCCCATACATCATGGCTACATCTTCACGGATCGACATACCTATAACCTGGCTGCAGGCAACAAGCCCTGCGGCAATGTCAGCTGAAAGTGTTCCCGCTATTTCCATATCGGATACCCTTGCGCCAACGGGGATGTCATCCAGGCACGCATCCGGCCGTTCAGGCAGTGCCGGCGGAAGACCGACGCCATTTTCTTTTAGCAGTTCTTCCACCTGCCTGCGGTTTTCCATGCCTAGTTCAATCGCTTCTGCAAGCAGCTTCTTAAGATCGTCATCACCTGCGTGGTTCATCATGGTTTGATAGCCTGCAATCATCGCATTTCCTGCAAGCTGGGAGGACCAGATACTAAATACTTCGCCATAATGCAGCGGTTCATCCTTTGGGTTGCCGCTTAAAATTCCCATCATAAACCTCCTTAAATTATCTCTCATCAGAGTGCCGCCTTTCTGTTGCACAAGCGTAGTATTGCCCATCTGCCTGCAAATCATTTCATCTTTTTCAAAAGCACAAAAAAACTTGAGGCTAAATCTCCTCAAGCTTTGAGTTATATTTCTTCGCTCACTCCAGATTTAACAGAGTTTCTGCCCATGATTGGCAGGAGAATGAGAATTCCAATCGCCAGGAGTACAGCTGAAGCTTCATAAATCAGTACGATGGAAAGCTTGCTGAGCAGCCAGCCGGACATCGACATGGTAATGACGGTTGCTCCCATAAAGAGGGGATTCAGGATGCCATTGACCCTGCCAATAAAGTGTTCTTCAGTATTTTGCAGAATCATCGTATTAATGCCGATATGGATGCACGGCATAAACAGACCGGAGAAAAATTGTGCAGCAAGTGTGAGCCAGAAAGCGGTCGACAAGCCCATTCCTATGAAGCCGATTGCGCTGGCCGCCATTCCAAGCGCAAGAAGCAGCTGGGGCTGTGCCTTCTTTGAAATAGCAACTGTCACGCCTCCGCCAATGATCATACCGGCACCAAAGGCAGTCATCAGCCATTGAAGCTCCTCTTTTGGAAGGCCAAGCCTGTCAGTTATGAGAAAGACGCCGAGCGGCTGGGTAAGGCCGATAGCAAGGCCGGCAGCAGCAAAGCAGCCTCCGAGCAAAGTCAGTGGCTTGCTGCTCCAAACATAGCGAAAACCGTCCTTTATCTCCATAAACAGCGATTTTCTATCGGTTGTTTCATCCAATTCCCTGTCAGCCGGCAGCATAAGCAGAATGAGGGCAGAAAGGATGAAAGCAACACCCATGACCGCAATGGCTGTCATGATGCCGAAGCGCTGATAGACAAAGGTTCCGATTACAGGCCCCAGGATCATGAAAAGCGCAAATACAGTCTGGTAAATAGACATCCCCATCTGAACCAATTCTGCCGGAACATGGAGTTTGAAAAGCTTCATGCCGGCAGGCTGGGAAAATTGGGACAAGATCGAAGAGACAAGAGTCGCAAAGAATATCACTTTCCAGCTTCCGAATAACAGGGTGAGCAGCACTGCGAAAATGGATAAGGCACTTAATAAGTCGCACCATACCATGGTCCTTTTCGGCCTCCACCGGTCTGCAAATGTTCCGCCGATAAAAGAAAACAGGAAAATGGGCGCAAATTCAGCGACTGATATAAGAGACACCGCTACAGGGTTTTCATTTGTTTTTTCAATTACATAAAGAAGGATCGAGTAATTACGGACCCAGATCCCGATTTGCAGGAAAAAAACAGACAGCAGGATGGTTCTGATAACGCGATTTTGAAACAGCGCCCCCAAGCCCGCTTTTCCTGCAAGCATATTTTCTGTCATAAAAAAACCTCCTGGCTTTTTCTGGGCAGGAGGCTCCTTGGGTGTATGGCAGGGCAGAGGTATTCTGCCTGCTTTCACAAAAAGGGTGCACTAATCCTATCCAGAAAAGAATCGTATAGATGAATTACGAACATTTTCCAAAAAGAATTAGTTGTTCATCGCCCTTTTGTCACCCTTCCGATAAATTAATATCCATATATTACCGGAATCCGCTGGAGAAGGCAAGGGTAGTCATGGAATAAAAAATCGACATATTCAGCGGAGGATATTGTTTTATTAATGATGACAGAAAGTTTAAAATAATCATTAAGAATGATTTTCGCTGTCTTTCACTGTCCGGAAATATAGCCTGCTTTAAGGAGGAAGCTCTATGAGAAAAATAAAGCAATTCCATTATCCAGAGTATTATGACCAAAGGGCTGCCCCATATGATGAAAAAATCCTTTCTTTGCTGAAAGAAAGGAAAATGGCAGCGGAGCATAATCCCGGTGTCCCGCCGGAGGAACAACTGGATCAGTGGGCTGAAAAGTACGAACTGTACCCCGACTATGTTACAGCATTTTTTGGGACTATGTGCATGGAAGAGGACTTGAGGCCAAGAGCTGAGCCTGAAGGTTTTATTAAATATGTTCCTGTAATGAGAAGCGCGGAAAGAGACGGGAAGCTATACAGCGTAACAGCGGTCAAACAATACAGCAATGCGAGTGTCATTGCCATGGCAGTTGAGTGGGACGAAACGGCTGAAGAGCAGGGACCTGGCGGATATCCTTTATTTGGACAGTTCAGGCTATTTATCGAAGGAGGCTATGACTGCAGGAGGCGCGGTGCGAAAGGGAGAAACGGCAGCATGTCATTCAGCTTTACCGTTGTGCCTCCTCTGCCGGAGAACCTGGAAGAAATTTCTTTCGTCTTCAAGGAATATGAGGATGCATTCGGTCAGGAGCCATCCGGGTTAGAATGGGAGTTTAATCCGAGTCAAGAATAGAACATGAAAGGGGACTGTCATGAAGGAAGAAATGATTCAATTGCCGAATGGATTAACATTGAATGTGTCCCATCATCTTTCTGAAAAACCAGCCATTCTGTTCCTGCATTTCAGCGGCGGGACATGGCAGGCATGGGATGGTGTCCTGGCGCATTTTACTGCAGACTTTAGTGTGATTGCACCGGATATCAGGGGACATGGCAAATCAGATAAACCTGTAAACGGCTACCATATTGACAAAATGGCTGAAGATATCATTTTCCTTTTGAATGAATTGGGAATTGAATGCTGCCATATCATTGGAAGCTCCATGGGGGCTGAAGTGGGGCTCAGCATAGCAGCCTCCCATCCTGGAATGGTCAAATCGCTTGTTTGTGAAGGCGGTTTATATGATCGCTGGGGAGAATACAGCCTGCTGGAAGGAACAAAAGAAGAGGCAGACATAGAAAGAATAGAGCTTCTGGCAAGCATTAATGATGAAGAAGAACTTGTTTTCTCTTCAGCTGAAGAGTATATTTCGGCAATGGAGAAAGAATTCAAGGAAGCGGATATCTGGAACAGATATGCAGAAGCGTTCATTAAAAGCACTATGGAACAAAGAGAAAACGGACACTTTGCGAATCGCTTTACAAAGAATGTCCTTGCCGGCTTCATTTCATCATGCTGGGATATCAGGCTGGAAGACTATTACTGTAAAATCAGCTGTCCTGTTCTATTTCTGCCAAGCCAGGAGGAGTCAGAAAACGGATTGGCAGAAAAAAGCATCAATCATTTTTCTTCCCTTATCCAGGAACATAAAATTATTTATATACCGGATTCAATGCACGCGTATGTTTGGCTGCAGTTTCCCCTCCAGGCGGCAGAAGCCGTCAAATCTTTTTATAAAAGCTTAAAAACAGGGAGGCTTTCCGTTTAATGGATCTGCCTGAAGCGTTCAAAAGAACCATCATAAGTATACATAAAGAGAAAGGCATAGAATGGCTTTCGAACTTTGAACATTTAATAGAAGAGTGTGAGGAGCGATGGAAGCTTAAAATAGGGAAGCATTATAAGCTTTCTTATAATTTTGCCGCGCCCGTTCTTATGCCAGACGGAACAGAGGCTGTTCTGAAACTTGCAGTGCCGGGCAGGGAATCCAGAGGTGAGGCATATGCCCTGGAGCAGCTTAAAGGTCCGGCCGTTGTTAGCGTGATTGAAGCTGATGTGGAAAAAGGCATTCTCCTTCTTGAAAAGGTGTCCCCCGGCTCAACACTTTCTGGAGTAGAAGATGATGAAGAAGCTACAGGGATTGCCGCAAGTCTCATGAAAAACCTCTGGGTTCCCGCGCCGAAATCATCTGATTTGCCCGGGATGGAGGAGCGGCATCAAAGCCTTCAGCGGATTCTGCGTGAAAATCCGGAAGGGCTGGGACCGATAAAAGCTTCGATGCTGAATGAAGCAGATGCCATATTTGCTGAGAATATAAGAAATACTACAGCACCTTTCCTTCTTCACGGAGATCTGCATCATTTTAATATTCTGGATGGCGGGAAAAATGGCTGGATCATCATTGATCCAAAAGGTCTGATCGGGGAAAGAGAATATGATGTCATTCAGTATCTTCTCAATAGGCTGCCTGAAACGGGGGCAGAATCAATTATTTCAAAAAGGATTGACCTATTCGCAGAGACAGCCGGCCTGAAAAGAGATAAGCTGATCAGCTGGGGATATGCCCATTCAATCCTCTCAGCTTCATGGAGCTGGAAAGAAAATGGCAGCTGTGAGCCTTCTTTTTTTAACAGTATTTGGGTATTTGAAGCTCTGTTAAGAGAAAGCAGGAAGGCCTGAAAGGAAACAGCTTTCCGAAGCAGTTTAAAAGATGACCCCTTTAAGCAGAAATGCTACAATAGTAAAGAAAAATATCTTAAATAGAGAGGTCTCAGGGGAAGCTATGCATAGAAATAAAGATTTACACGAATTTTTAGTAAATAAAACATGGCAGCTAACAGAAGACTGGTATACTTCATTGGATAAAAGCGATCCAAAAGGGGTATACAGCTCGACCAATCCGGATGTAATCCGGACGATAAAGCAGCAGAACCATGATTTTCATGAACATTTCTGCAAAATTTTTTTCATGGAGGAAAATGCCTTCTTCCGTGAATTCGAACAGTGGATTCTATCCATTGCCCAGGATGAAGAGCATTTGAGCACTCCTGTCCATTTTATCTTAAGAGAGTTTTTCAATACGCAGGAACAGTATCTTGATTTAATGGAAGAATATGCAAAGAAAAACGATGGAAAGTATACGCAGGATCAGATCAATATTTGGAACAGACTGATCATTAAGGCATTCAGCAAAGTGATGACCTGGTTCACGCAGGAAAACCATAAATATTCTGAAGCCAGACTGAAGGCCAGCCAGGAAATGATCAATGAACTCAGCTCGCCGGTCATTTCACTTAATAATAATGCAGCATTGCTGCCGCTTGTTGGCGATATTGATACGGCAAGGGCCAAGTTCATTCTTGAGCATACGCTGCTCGAATGCAACGAGAAAAAGGTTAACCATCTGTTCATCGACCTGTCGGGAGTGGTCATGATTGATACAATGGTTGCACACCAGATATTCCAGCTGATAGAGACGCTTACACTGATTGGCGTGAAGAGCACTTTATCAGGCATCCGCCCTGAAATTGCCCAGACGGCAGTGCAGCTGGGAATCTCTTTCGATAGGATTAGTGTTACCTCCACCCTGGAGAGGGCCATCAATTCTCTTAAATAAATTTATCCTTTGGAAGCTGCCAGTATGCAGCTTCCTTTTCTGTATTTGCATAGGATTTCGGCAGGATATATATTTTTCAAAAGGCGTTTAACCAGCCGGAAAAACGGTTAAATGTATATTGGAAAAAAGCATAATTAGTTATCAAGAAGCTAGGAAATTTAAAATGGTGCCGGTATAATAGAAAATAAACTAAAAAGATTCTTTGTATATTTATTTTGGGGGAGCATATGACAAGAGAACTTGCAGATATAGGGGAAATAATTAACCAGGAAAAAATGCAGATTGCCAAACAGGTTCATACAGAGCGATTTGCCGAACTAACAGCTATAGAAAGAGAAGAAATCAGCAAATATGAAACAGAGATATTGAATTTAAGAGCTTCTTTTATCAGCATGTTTGGAGACAGTCTCATCAAGTCTTCCGAAGGGGAGGAAGTAACAGACGTTTTTGAAAACTGGGGAGCTGAAACGGGAAAGAATCTGTGTGTTCAAGGAGTGTCGCTGGATGAGGCGCTTATGGATACGGCTTTATACAGGAAATACATATGGAAAGTCATTAAAAGAGAAGTTCTTAAAAGCGAATTGTCAGCAGACACTGTTTTTGAAATAATAGAGACAATTGATCCATTGCTGGATTCGGCCGTCCATGCTTTCAGCCTTGCATATGTAAAATCATATACAGAAACACTGAATAATTCCAAAAAAGCGTTTCTCGAACTCTCTGTCCCGGTTGTCCCGATTACAGACTCTGTGGCAATCCTGCCGCTGATTGGAGATATTGATACCGACAGGGCGCAGCTTTTAATGGAAGAAACACTTGAGAAATCAAGGGAATTGGGCATTTCACACTTGATTCTTGATATATCAGGTGTGATGATCGTGGACACAATGGTAGCCAATGAGCTATTCAAAGTAACTGATGCACTCAAGCTTCTTGGCATCAAGGTGATCTTTACCGGCATCCGCCCTGAAATAGCACAGACGATGGTTAATCTGGGACTTGAGGTTGACGGGCTTGTCTTCCTGGGCAGCCTGAAAAAGGCACTGACACATCTGAATAAACAGAATGTTCTATAGGATGTAAAGAGCACTGCCCCAGCTGGCAGTGCTCTTCTTATTCAGCGGCTTCCCGATGCTATAATGGTGAGGTGCCAATCCCGGCTTCCCTCGGGCGCCTCGCTTTATACCATTCAAGGCAGAAAAAAATGATGATGAACAGATCTATTATATCTCCGCCATAATACATGAGGACAGCGCCGCTCTGAGCCTGTTCCAATGATACGCCTGAAGGGGGATGAACGTAGAGGTATTTTGACAATATCCCATGACCTGCCAGGGCTGTGATCAGAATGGCTGCCCTCGGCACAAAGCTCTTTTTATGCGAAGAAGGGTCAATTGAGATGAACGATGCCGTAAATAGATATCCTGCTAGAAAGACATGCAAATGGACCAGCAGGTAAAGCACAGGCTGTTCATGCATCCGTGTAAACAAATCGGTTGTGTATAGAAGCCAAAGCCCTCCTATATTTAAGGTTGCTGCTGTTGCGGGATGGGAAATAAACCGAAAAAAACGGGACTTTAGCAACATGGACCCCTTTCTTGCATATGCAGCAGGAAGCATCCTCAAAACCAATGTGACAGGCGCGGAAAGGACCATCAGCAGGGGACCGAGCATACCGAGGAGCAGATGGCCCATCATGTGCATCGAAAAATGATGGTGGGACCAGGAAGCTATTGGACCTGCGGCCGCTATACAGCAAAGGATTCCAGCAACCCAAAAAACTGTCCTGTATAATGGCCAATCACGCTTCCCGAAAAATTGGACTGCAAGGTACATGAGAAGCAGCCAAACAAAAAACACAACAAGAGTACTTTGTGCAGCGAATAAATCAGTACCAGCGGCTTCTTGGTGCTGATGGTTATTGCCGTGCATCTGCTGCAGCACCTGCCTTTCGCAGCTGTTTGTTCGTCCTCAGGAAAAGAGTTGTTCCCGAGAGAATGATAAAGAGCGCAATAGCATTCCAGACCAGATCATAAGGCAATATATTCACTTCATAGCGAATTTGATGGATTCTCATCACCTTATGCTGGATAGTCCCGTCATAAAAATTAAAGCCTCCTGAACCAAGCATTACCCCGCTCATCCATCTCTTGCCCCACCAGGCCGCCCTCCACCGAAGGTCTGCAAGCATAAATAAAGCTGCCACCGTGGCAAACCAGCTGAAGGCATGAAAAAATCCGTCAGAAACCAGTCCTGCAGCCGTGGTGGAAAGGTCGTAAAAATGATGCCAGTGCAAAAGCTGGTGAAATACAGTTTCATCCAAAAAAGCTGCCAGGCCCACTCCAAACAAAACACCAGAACCCAGGTTCCTGCCGGCAAACCTGGCCTGATTTTGGGAAAGGCTTCTGTCCAGTCTTGACATCAGCCAACCTCCTATCCTTAAAAAGTCTTTTTCTCACCAATTTACCCATAATTACGCATATTTAAGCAGAGGAATTATTTTCCTTTGTTATTGAACCGAGGGAACGAATGTTCTATAATTTAATTGATAATAAAGTTGATGGAGGAATATATGAGGCCGAAACTTACCAGCAAAATAAGCTTTTTAGAATTCAGTGATTATTATTGGCTAAAAACAGAGCTTCAGGCTTTCTGCAGGGAAGAAGGGATGAGTACATCAGGCGGAAAGGCGGAGCTTTCGGAAAGGATTAAGATCTATCTGACGACAGGGGAGAAAAAAGGTCCGATGAGAAAAAGAAGGTTAAAGCCCTGCGCAGCCAAAGCCCCATTAAGCCTTGATACGGTTATTTCCGAGAATCACACTTGTTCACAGGAAGTCCGTGCTTTTTTCAAGAGTGTCATAGGTTCACATTTTCATTTTTCTACTTATATACAGAATTATTTTAAGAACAATTCTGGAAAGACTTATGGGGATGCTGTATCAGCGTGGTACGAGGAAGAAAATCGGAAAAAGGATCCTTCCTATCAACGAGAGATTGGCCAGCAGTTCGAATACAACCGGTTTATCCGTGATTATTATGCAGACCCGAAAAACCAGGGAAAAAAGAGAGCGGAGGCAATCGCAGCTTGGAAGCATATTAAAAGCATGCCTGGGAGCAATGAATATAAATCCCAGGAATAGATTCTCCGTATTTACGGACCAGCCGGCAGAGGAGGCTAGTTTTTTTTGTCCTCCTCAAGCAGCTCGATGATTCTGTCCAGTTTTTGTTCCATTTTGGATTCAGGTTTTCCTATAACCAGCCAACGGACAAGAAAATAGACTGCAAAGACCATTCCAGCCATAATGGCAAACATGAGAATCTGGAATATAACATCTCCACTGTTAAACATATGTACCACAACCTTTCTTTTTTTTCAGTATAACATTTTATTTGTATTTTTATGGAAGGTAATTTAGTGAAATTTACGGATATTTTACTTATACCTAGATCAGCAGCGATTTTGCGGTTATAAGAGGAAACCTGAGGTATACGATTTTATGAAGCCGTGGGTTTTAGTTGAGCGTACGGTCAATACAAGTATATCATGCAAATTATTCAATATTCAGTCTATATTTTTTCTCCTTATCTGATAGGATGAGAATAGCCGATTTTGAAGGGGGAGTTTTCTTGATTGATTACCGGATAATGCCTGCCGCAGGATACAGCAGAAGAGTTGCTGATGTGGTAAGTATGCTAGAACATTCAAGATCAGTAACAATTAGTGAAATACAGGGGCTGGTTCAATCCCGGCTCGATTTTTTGCTCGACGATGCTTCTAATTCAATTGGTGCCTTGCTGATACATCTGGCTGCAATCGAATTTGTACACACCATCATAACTTTTGAGAAAAGGGACTTAAATGAGGATGAAAGAGCAAAATGGGGAACTGCGCTGGAACTTGGGAGCCTGGCCAGGGAACAGTACAGAGGCAAGGACCTGGATTTTTATGTGGCCGAACTTGATCCAGTCCGGAGAAACACATTGGATAAACTGAAGGAGGCTGATGAAGACCGGCTCCTAAAGGATCATCACTGGGAAAATGGGCTGGCATACAATCACTATTGGATGTGGTTTCACGTTATAGAGGATGAAATCAGCCATAGAGGACAGATTAAGCTGTTAAAAAGACTTGTGGACAGACAAATATGAAAAAGGGCGGATCTAAGTGTCCGTCCCTCTTTATAAGACCTTGATTGTTATTGGATAAATATATGGCTGATCAGGCTCACTGATCGATTCCCATTCTGTCACTTTAAGGAGCGGCAGCATTGTACCATTATATTCAGCCATCTCGATTGTTCCCTTTGCTTTTATCCAGCTGTCAGCTTCCAGCCCTGAGGCTTCTTGAAATTGTGATAAAAAGCCGACAATGCTTGCATCTGCCACACAATGGGAAACAAGGAAACGGGAGATGACAAGCTGGTCTTCATTAAAGCCTTCTTCTTTATAGACAAACCCCTTCAGCTCGATCTCTTTTCCCACAAAGCTGTCCAGATTTTCATGCATGCTTTCATAATAGGCGGCATACACATCGTCGTTTAAAAGGATGCTATTGCTTTTTGCCAGTCTTTTTTTGTATGCGGTGTATTCATCATTTGTCATGACAGGCTGATTTTCCAGATTTGGATCCGGTTCGTTTTCGTCTATTGAGTCTTCCTGTTTATCCTCAAGCTGCTCTTCAGTTGCTGCTTTATCCTTGTCTGTCTGCTGCTCATCTGTTTCTTCATTATCCTGTTCAGCTTTCTGCTTTCCGTGTGATAATATGGCCATTCCCCCTTTTTTATCCGCAATCGATGCGTCCAGCACCTTGGGCGGTAGAAGGAAGCCGGTAATCAAAGGAAAGATGATGATGCTGTAGGATAGCAGCTTATTTGCTGTAAACGGGGAGGTCCCGTGATCATGATGGTGCCCGCAGTCATGGCCTCCATCATCATGTTGGCAGCATTCCATTTCACCATGATGATGCTTTTTTTCCTTTTGTCCCCATATGCGTGTGATTTGGATAAAAAACAGGACAAGAAAAATAACCGATGCAATTTGGCTAAGGCTCTCATATTTAGGGTTGATATATTTACTGATCTCTCCTGTATAATGCAGTTTGAAAATTAAAGCTGAAAAGATAAGCAGTATTAATGCTCTCAATCCCTGCTGATAGTATATGACCAATTATTCTCCCTCCCTTACCATAAGCCTTGTACAATGAGCAAAGTTACAAAAACGGCTGCTGCGACAATCAGCAGCAAGGATAAGACAAATCTTTTCCGGAAGACACTCAGCATCATCAGAGTGTTTTTCAAATCAATCATAGGACCGAAAATCAGAAAGCCTAAAACAGAGGCAGGAGGGAAGATGCTGCCGAAGGACGCTCCAATGAATGCATCGGCCTCCGAGCATAAAGAGAGAATGAAAGCAAGGCCCATCATCACCAGCATAGAAGCGACAGGGCCGCTCCCTGCCTCGAGCAGTGTTCTTGCAGGCAAATATACCTGGACGAATGAGGCCAGAAAAGCCCCCAGTATTAAATATTTTGCCATATCAAAGAACTCATCAATAGAATGTGTCAGCATCGACCAGAGCCTGTCCATAAAGGGAGCCTTGCTCATCGATTGCACGGATTCTATATGAAGACCTTTTTTAAATTGATTGCCTTTAAAGAAAAGACTGACTGCAAAAGCGGATGCCAGTGCAATGACAAAACCGAGCCCCATTCTAAGACCGGCCATCTTCGCGTCATTGCCAAATGCCATATATGTAGAAGCAATAACGATCGGGTTGATAAGGGGTCCAGTGAGCATAAAGCCAATTCCCGCATAAATCGGCACCCCTTTACCTACGAGCCTTCGAATAATCGGAACAATGCCGCACTCACATGCTGGAAAAAGGGCTCCTGCCGTACAGCTCATCAGAATCGCCAGATACTTATTCTTCGGTATCCATTTTTTAATATGGTCCTCAGTTACAAAAATCTGTATAAACCCGGCTATAAGAACGCCGATCAATACAAATGGAAGCGCCTCAATTAAAATACTGATAAAGATTGTATTCAAATTGAGCAATGATGAGGGAAGATCCACTGCTTCTTGAAAACTGACAATTAAAAAGATAAACAGGCCTGCTTTAACAGCGATAACCAGAGAAGTCAAATCGCCCATATTGCTTTTTATTATTCGATTCATATAAACCTCCTTTACAACACCACCCGAGGGTATTGAAATTAAATTTAATTTAAACGTAATAATTACGCTTTACATTCTAAGCTAACTATATGTGTTTGTCCATGGGAATATACCTGTCCAATTTGTAGCAGTTTAGGAGGCTGGAATACCTGTTTGTTCAGGGGAAAAGATACTTCAGTCGTCCCGGGAGGATCCTGCTGTGGATAGGATCAGAACAGATGCAGGCATAAAGAATGTTTGGTAACTTTACCAGAAGTGGTATTGCATAAGTTTAAAGATTGTGGTTTAATCAATAAATCGTAATTATTACGTTTTAATTCCGGCTTTAGTTGGCGATGAAGTTGCTAATATTACTAAAAGGTTGCTAAAAAATTGAAAAAAAAGATAAAACTCGCTAATAAAAACAAAAAGCTGAGGCCGGACTTTACATAAACGTACATCAGCTAAGCACTTTCTTAGGAGGATTCTATAGATGAAAGAATGGGTCATTGTCGGCGGGGGAATACAGGGTGTTACGCTTGCTGCATTCTTGCTGAGAAAGAAAAAAGTATCCTTAGAAGGGCTGTCCATTATTGATCCGCATTATGAGCCGCTATCCAATTGGAAGCATTGTACCGCTGCCATTTCAATGCCTTACTTAAGATCGCCTTCTGTGCATCATATCGACGAAGGGCCTTTCAGTCTGCAGAAATTTGCAGGAGAGACCAAAAAAAGGGGGGCATTTTACGGCAGATATAAGAGACCTTCATTGAAATTATTTAATGAGCATTGCCAGCATGTTATCCAGGATACGAAAATGAAGGATTCATGGGTGCAGGGCAGGGGGAAAGAAGCAATGGAGACAGATGGTGGCTGGCGTTTGGCCCTTCAGGATGGACGAACAATTGAGACAAAAAATCTAGCCATTAGCATTGGGATTGGAGAACAGCCCTTCATTCCTGAATGGGCCCTCAGTCTTAAAGAAGAGGGCTGTCCATCCATTTATCATATCTTCGAAAAAGGCATGCCAGCCCTTGAACAGCTTCAAGGTCCCATAACGATCCTTGGCGGAGGGATATCAGCGGCACATTTGGCCATAAGCTTAAGCCCACAGTATCCTGGCCAAGTAACATTGCTGAAGCGCCATCCTTTTAGAGTGCATGATTTTGACAGTGATCCAGGGTGGCTCGGCCCAAAAAACCAATTTGGCTTTCGCAAGTTTAAATGCTTGAAGGAAAAGCGGAGGAAGATTATAACAGCAAGGAATAAGGGATCCCTTCCAGTTGAACTTCTGGCAAAGATCAAGCATTTAGTTAAAGTGGATCTGCTTCACCATATTGATGGCCATGTTGAGCGGGCTGAATGGAGTGGAGAGAGCATCTCTATGTTCAATAAAGAAGGGGAGCACATCCATCAGACTGGGACTGTTGTTTTGGCCACCGGCTTTCAGGCGGGCCTTCCATGAAAAGATTGGCTTGCCCCTTTTATTGAAAAGCATAGCCTGCCTTGTGCAAAGTGCGGTTATCCGATCGTTGGCCATTCACTTCAATGGTCTCGCGGACTTTATGTTACAGGAGCAATGGCCGAGCTGGAGATAGGGCCGATCGCCCGCAATATCTCTGGGGCACGACAGGCAGCAGAAAGAATTACAAGCAGCTTAATATAAGTTTTAAATCGTAATGAATACGTTTAGAAGGAGAGATTTTAATGAGTATAAAGAAAATACCTGTTACTGTCTTGAGCGGCTATCTTGGCTCAGGAAAAACAACTTTGCTCAATCACATCCTGGCAAATCGTAATGGCTTGAAAGTAGCTGTAATTATCAATGATATGAGTGAAGTGAATATTGATGCCGCAATGGTGAAGCAGGGCGGCTTCTCAAGGACAGAGGAAAAGCTGGTTGAATTGCAGAATGGCTGCATCTGCTGCACGCTGCGCGAGGATTTAATGATAGAGGTTGAGAAGCTTGCGTTCAAAGGCGACATTGATTATATAGTGATTGAATCAACAGGGATCAGTGAGCCGGTCCCAGTTGCACAGACCTTTTCATATGCTGACGAAGACTTAGGAATTAATCTATCCTCCATCTGCAGGCTGGATACAATGGTGACAGTTGTGGATGCTTACCGGTTTTGGCAGGACTTTTCTTCTGGAGAAAGCCTTCTGGACAGGCAGGAGGGGGCAGGGGAGTCAGATGACCGCGAAGTGGTGGACCTGCTGATTGATCAGATTGAATTTGCCAATGTGATCATACTGAACAAAATCGACTTGACCGAAAGGAAGGCTGCTGAAGAGCTTAAAGCTGTCCTAATCAAGCTCAACCCCGGAGCAGATATCATTGAAACAATACAGGGGGAGGTGCCGCTGGACCGCGTGCTGAATACAAACCTGTTTGACTTGGAACAAGCCGGACAAAATGCAGGATGGATTAAAGAGCTTAATCAAGAGCATATACCGGAAACCGAGGAATATGGAATCTCTTCTTTCGTCTATAGAAGAAGAAGGCCGTTTCATCCTGACCGGTTTATGCAATGGCTTGAACAATGGCCTGTGGAGATTATCAGATCAAAAGGCTTTTTCTGGGTTGCAGGCAGGGAAGAAACTGCCGGCCTTCTTTCTCAGGCTGGACCGTCGCTTATACTGCAAGGTGCGGGTGCATGGATCGCTTCGCTACCGGAAGCCGAACGGGTACAAATTCTGTCAGAAGATCCCGAGCTTAAGGAAAGCTGGGATGAAACAACAGGAGACCGGCAGACAGAGCTGGTCATGATCGGTATAGAAATGGACCGCCGGGCTATTGAGGAATCGCTTGATGTTTGTCTGATTAATGAAAAAGAAGCTGAAGCGGACTGGAAGACTTTTGAGGACCTTTTGCCTGCCTTCTAAAATCGTAAGATGCCGCACTATAAAGTTGCGGTGTTTTTTTATGCAAAAAGGAAGGATAAAGTTCGTTAAAAAAAGAAGAATACAAGATTAACCGCTCTTTCCCTTCATAAATATAATGAAGAAAAGGGGATGTTTTGATGAAACAAGCATTGTTGGCAGGTATAATCCTGGCAGGCCTTGCGGCGGCGGGTTCTTTTGCGGCGGATGACTGGAATCTCTTATTGATGCTGAGCGGAACTGTATCTATAGCCTCCATTTTAATTAGCGGGTTATTGTTTGGTGTTTTTACCAGCGGGGAACAGAACAGGGCTAATTTTCACACAGAGAGCAAGTATGATAGAAAGAAGCGGCAAAAAGTAGGGAGCAGTGTTATGCTGTTCGGCCTCCCGAATATGATAGCAGTATTAGTTTATTATCTTTTGTCCGGTGGAGGATAAATCTATGGAAGAACTTGAATTTGCAATCAAACTTAGAGGAATGGGAGAGCCGAAGAAGTCAAATCTCATTCTCAAGAAGCTTGCAGACCGAAAGCCCGATGACGCTCTAATCAGCTATCAAACTGCCTGGAGCTTTGATTTGCTGGGGAAAGAAGCCGAGGCAGCTCCCTATTATGAAAGAGCCATCAGCCTTGGACTGCCTGATAAGGAGCTGGAGGGGGCTCTTCTCGGATTGGGGAGCACTTACCGAACTTTAGGAGAATATCAGAAGGCAAGATTTACGCTGGAGAAGGGGATGAACCAATTCCCTGATAACCGTGCAATGAAGGTTTTTTATTCCATGGTTTTATACAATCTGGAAAAGCACAATGAAGCAATGGGCATCCTGCTGGAAAGCCTTGCGGATACATCTTCAGATGATAGCATCATGCTGTACAGTAAAGCGATTGCCTTTTATGCCGATAAGCTTGATACAGTTTGGAAGTAAGTACCCATTCACGGGTCCTTTTTTCTATATTTATGAAGCCCGGAGCAGAAACACACATCATGTAACTTACTGCTTCTACTTTCGTCTAAACTATTATAGCGGTGAGTAAGAATAGATTTTATGAAAAAAACGCTGAAGGCTGCTTGCGTGATAGGGCCATTGAGATCGCACAATGATGGAAGATTAAAGGGAATATATATAATGAAAATAGAGGGCCTATAAAAAAGGCTTCATCTGAGTCATTCATGCAACAAGGGATGGCGGGCTGTACATCCAGCTGCAATGCAGTCTTATAAGCGGAAAGCCCGCAAAAGAATTTGAAATGGAGATTCCGGCAAGACGCATGCAATACATACGGTCTATCTACAGGGGAAAAGAGAAGGGGACTGCAGTATTATTTGGTTAATACAGTGCAAATCCTATTCGACAGCAGCATGGGCAGTCAGAATTGAGAGGAAAGGTTTAATTATGAGAAGAAAACTAGGAGCACTCGCAGGTTTTTTTATCCTGGGGTCACAGCTGTATATACTATTTTTATGGATGGCAGACTGGGAAAGGCTGACGACTGTGCCCGGGTTAGTGCAATGGGGGGCAGCTATCGTTCTGGGCCTACTGGTATCACTCATTTACCACCAGCTCAGGGAGCCTGAAAAATATATTATGATAAGTAAAAACATTTTATTCAGCAGTACGATCATGACCATACTGCTGGCTGTATTGGCATTTGTCATTGAGATCATATCAAGCTCTATGCCTTAATAGATTGGGGGAATACGAGGTGCCGGAGATTGATCATAGAATATTGATCAGGAAAGATAGACATGATATTTATCGGGTTTTGACTACTGCGGAAGGCTGGAACAGCTGGTTTACCGATGAGACTATCCTTAATATGAAATCTGATGGCACAGGTGACATCAGATTGAAATGGAAAAGTTATGGTCCAGAAAAACTTGTGCTTGAGGATGGAGGGACGATTCTTCATTCCGAGCCGGGCCGGAGATTCACTTTTCAATGGACTCCCGGAGATAGTACGACTACGGTGTCGTTTACACTGGAGCCTGCTGATGAAGGTACGCTTGTCAGTGTTCACGAGACGGGATATACTTCTTCCCGCAAAGACCTCCAGGCCTGCATAAATTGTGCGGCCGGCTGGGGAGAAGCACTCGTCCTCCTCAAGTTTTATGTAGAGCATGCTCTTGTCTGCAAGCAGGATTTAGGCTGAATATTGGAATCATCATCCTTAATCGGGACACCCTAACGGCAGGAGGGATTTTCCATGAGATTAAGGATTTTTTTATGCTTTTTAGTTATTTTTGCAAGCATGCCTATTTCCAGCCAGGCTGAAGGGGGAATAAAGGCAGCTTTTATAAGAGACGGAAATTTGTGGATTGCAGAGGGAAAAAAAGAAAACCGTATAACCGAAGCGGGACAGGCATCGAAACCGAAATGGTCATATGATGGAAGGTTCATTGCTTATCTAGCTGCAGAAGGTGATCAGCGTTATCTGTATGTGTATGATTTACAGACGAACCGGAGCTATCAGCCTTATAAAACAATTGAGACCTATCACTTCGAGTGGTCCCCGGATGCCAATACGATCGCTTACACTTCCAGTGGAATTCTTAATATCACAAAAACAAAAAACGGAATACCTATGGGCTTTGAAAATGTCTCTCTTGGTGTAAGTGATTTTACATGGATGCCGGATGGCAAGGGATTTATTGCTTCGTCACAAGCGGAACTGCTGCCCACTGGATGGGGGCCGGTTAGGCTGTTCAAAATAAAGAAAGATGCCGGACTGAACCCTGAAAAAATAAAGCCATTTTATACAATAAAAACGGACCCGGACAAACTGTTTGCGATTGATGCAAATCATTTCAAGTGGAGCACAGACCGGAAGTGGATAAGCTTTCTGGGAGTCCCGACCGCATCATGGTCGGCCGACAGCAACACTCTCATGGTATTGTCTGCAGGAGGTACGCGGTTCCAAATAATTGGAAAGATGCTGAGTCAGCCGGAATGGTTTAAATGGTCCCCGAAGGAAAATAAAATCGCGTATATTTCTGGTGAAGGAAGATTCTTTGTACAGGATAAACGGACAACGGTAGCAGATATTCCAATTTCAGCCGGCCAAGAGGAATATACGCCTGAAGGCTATGTAGATATTGACCTTGCCTGGCTGACCGGAGACGAGGTGATTTCAGCCCGGGCAAAGGAAAATAAAGAATGGAAGGAAGGGCCGCTCCCTGAGCTGTATTCAAAGCTATACAGCATCAATATCAAATCAGGCTTCCAGAAGCAAATCACATTCCCTAAACCAGGCAGCATGGATATTAAGCCTCAAGTAACAGGTAGCTATGTAACATGGATGCGAAAAAAAAGCGGCGCAACGCAGGGAGATATCTGGATCAAAGAGGGAGCAGGCGGCAAAGCAAAGATATGGCTTGAAAGAGTGGACGATGCGCCGGTAATTTACAACAGCAAGTAGAGGAAAGCCCATTCGCTGAGGATGGGCTTATTTTTATATATTTTTTAAATTATTTGAATGAATTTAATCAAAGCTAGGGTTGAAAAGAAGCAATGATATTTATGAATAGCGGCTAATCCATACATGAGGTGATAAAAAAGCAGTCCGCCATGCATTGGATAGAGGCTAATCAATACATGAGATGATAAAAAGCAGTCCCTCATGCCTAGAATAGAGGCTGATCAATACATGAGGTGATAAAAAAGCAGTCCGCCATGCATTGAATAGAGGCAAATCAATACATGAGGTGATAAAAAAGCAGTCCGCCATGCATTGAATAGAGGCAAATCAATACATGAGGTGATAAAAAAGCAGTCCGCCATGCATTGAATAGAGGCAAATCAATACATGAGATGATAAAAAAGCAGTCCGCCATGCATTGAATAGAGGCAAATCAATACATGAGGTGATAAAAAAGCAGTCCGCCATGCATTAAATAGAGGCAAATCAATACATGAGGTGGTAAAAAAGCAGTCCGCCATGCATCGAATAGAGACTAATGAATACATGAGTTTATAAAAAAGCAGTCGCTTATTCATCAAATCATACATGCGTTGTAATGAAGCAGCGGTCACGCCCAGACTGAGTTCCCCACTTTGTTTATGAAAAGTCACCCTCGATAACATTCTAGTTACTCGCTTGTTGTTGCTATCCGCCCTATCTTTTTCCTTCCAAAAACCACAATTAATTATTCTAATTGTTACAAAATTATGGATAAATGACAACTATCGTTTACATTATGACAATAATCCTTTACTCTTAAGATGACATAGGGAGGGGAAATTTACCATGTTAAAAAATTCCGTTCGTGAAATGAGGGCGAGATTCCGTTTCACACAGCAGGATCTGGCAGATAAGATCGGTGTTTCACGGCAGACGATCGGGCTGATTGAAAAGGGCGATTACGCTCCGTCCATCACACTCGCACTGAAGATATCCTCTGTGTTTGGAGTCCCGGTCGAACAGATATTTCATTTAGAAGGGGAAGAATGACCATGCTAAAAGCTATTTTTCAATCTCCACTTTTTAATTGCCTGCTGATCCTGGGCCTTGGGATTGTAATGATTGGCAATTATTATACTGACAATGTTCCTGGGTGGATGAATATTGATCCGCTGTTTCTAGGCATTCCGATTCTCATCCTTGTTGCTTCCATACCTGTCTATAACAAGCTGAACCCTGGCAGCAAGGTGAAACCGCAGATTATCCCAATGGAGTTAAGAGAAGATGATGAAGGACAGCAGTGGATCACCTATAAGGCAACCAGGAAGGTATATATATTTTTTGCTTCTTTTATACCGGTTGCGATTGCCATGACCGCATTGTTGAACCATATTCCTTACTTCCCAGTCATGCTTCTTGCCGCGATGGGCATTGTACAATACTTGATTTTTTGGCTGGAGCTGAGAAGACACCGATAAAGGGGGATCTTACATGGATAAACAGATGCTGATTTCACTTTCCATACTGGCTGTATTGCTCGAGGCTTTTCTGATTTTTGTTTTTATCAAATATAAACAGGGAAGGATTGATCACAATCCATTTGGAGCGATGGTGTTGAAAGAAGGAAGGATCCTGTATTATAGTGTTTTCCAATGGGGAAAGAGGAAGCCTGTAAATCAGGCAGCTGTTTTCCCATTATTGAAAGGCTCCAATTATTTTTGGCTGTTTCTCGCTCTTTTGCATGAACAGATTCTTGAAATGATAGTATTTCATATCTATCTGAGAAACGAGGAGCCTGCCTTGGCCTACACCTTCACAGCGATTCATATTTACAGCATCATTTATATGATCGGCGATTATAACTGGCTCCGCAATACACCCATTACAGTCAAAAATAACAGGGTTGATATGAAAATCGGGGCGAGGAGGGAATTGTCCTTCCATATCAGCGAGATTGACAGCATTCAGAAAGCATCCCTTCAATATAACAAAAGCGGTGGGATCATTTACGAAAAGGGCGTCTTTCATGTAACCGCTTTCCCGAGAGTGCTGACCAGGATATTCGGAATGGGTGACGAGCTGAGGCATGAAATAATCTTTAAGCAGCCTGTTACGGCAAGAGGTTATTTTGGATTAAAGAAAGAAGTGAAGAAAGCCTTCATTTATATTGAACAATCAGACGAACTGGCTGAGCTGCTGAAGCTAAGTATGGAGGAATGTTCAGATGAAGAAGCGGAGCTCCAGGTTGAATCAGAAAAAGAGCCGCTTGTTAACTGGAGGATGTATTTCCTGCTTCTTGCCATCAATCTGGCAGGGGCATTGGCATTAGCTCCTTATGCAATTGCCAGGGAAGGGTTCCATAAGGAAATGGGGGTGTCAGAAGGAGCTTTTACGCTGATATTTGCTGGCCAGACCGTAATAGAGGCTGGCATTCTAATCCTGCTGGCTCTGCTGATGGCGAGAACGGCAGCTGTTAAATTTCCCATGCTGGAATCTCTTATTAGGCGTTCAGGTAATTGGAGGAAACATGCAAAGGATGCAGGAACGGCAGTCTTTTATGGAGTTATGACAGGTATTGTGATTTGTATCACAAGCTATTTTTTATCGAAGCCGCTTGGTATTGATAACTCCAGCATAAACGAACCGGATTGGAAGCTGGGCCTTCTTGGATCTTTCGGAGCGGGTACAACAGAAGAAACCATGTTCCGATTGTTCTTTGTCACGCTGCTTCTCTGGTTAACGGCGAAGGTCAAGAAGAAGAAGCCTGGCAGGACTGCCATATGGATCAGCATCTTCAGCGCAGCACTCTTATTTGGAGCCCTGCATTATGGAGTCGCTGCTTCAGCTTTCGACATGACTCTTGGCCTTATTTTTGGAATGCTCCTTATAAATGGAATAGGGGGTGTAGTGTTCGGAGCCATATTCGTGTATGCAGGGCTGGAATATGCAATGATCGCCCATATCTTTGCTGATATTGTAATACATGTTGGTGCCCCGCAATTTATTTGAGAGGTTAATAGTCTCTGGTGCCTCATTGCTTCATTCTTTCCCGCATTGCAGGCACCTTTTGTCTTCATCCTGTTCTCCATACATACGGAGCTCTTTTTCTGTCCCGCATGAGACGCACTGTTCAAAATATATTTGCGGCAGGACCCCGCTTTCAGCCAAAGGGACCCACTCATTTTCATAAAGCTTCTTTGTCATCCCGTAATCGATGAATACGAGCTGCTTCTTTCCATTAATACCGTAATTGCTGCTGTCTTTAACATCAAAAGAGTCAAATTCAGCATCAAGGATCCGCAATGCTTTTTCATAATCGGAAGGAAGGAAGGCTCTGTCTGAATCTTTATCAATCTCGTAAGACTGATTATTGATCAAGGGTACGGGCTGATAATATCTTTGCACAGAAACAGACTGATCAACATAGAAAGCTTCAGCAAACAGGCTGCCCAATCCTTCAGCTTTCATAAATTGATAAATTTCCATCTCTTTTAAAGATTGCTTGAACCCGAGTGGATGGAGATTCACTTTGATGGCATATTCCTTATGACGGTACACCTTTCTTGTTGAACCGATTCCGATAAAATTTTCCCCGATGCAATATTTCCGCCAATTTTCCACAATGTGCATAGGAATAAAATTCACCTCAATTTAATAATCGTTATTTGAAGATTTCTTCTAAGGACAGTTTTAAGCCTGTATGGGAGAGTTTGTAAGTATTGCTTCGGGAGTTCTTGTCCTGGAAGCTGTACACAGTTATATAATCACTTTCAAATACCGTAAGAGCCAGCCTTTTGCCGCTTTTCGAGGAGATCGTTAGCCAATAGCTATCTTCATCTGATAGTTGAGCAAAATTATTTTTATTCATTTTCAAACCGGTAAAGTTCTCCATTAAGCGTTGGATATCTTGTCTGCCAGTCAAATATTTCCGCTCATCCTTCCAGCCGCTGATAATTTCAATCGATTCAATATCGGAGATTAATATATCCTCTTTGACAAGAACCTCATCAAATTTTTCCTCGCCAAATGAAAAGCTGACTATGAAGTAAAGAAGAACAAAGGCAGCAGGGATACAACACAAAAGCAAATTCTTCCTCAATCTTTCACCTCCAGCAAATATGACTATATCTTACCATTAAATGGATTAGCAGAGTATTACCTTTGGCACTGAGATGAGTGGAACATCTACAATTTTTTTATATGATTTTAGGAATATCTTTCTATTCCTGGGTATATATATTTGAGTCTATTTCATTTTCTGTCCAAAGCATGGCTGAAACTTTTTGGGCTGTTTATACGTATAATATATGTGAGCTTTTTGTGAACAAGCCGGGTTTGGATCGGTTTCCAGTTCATTTTTGCACAGAAACATGGTACACTTACACATTATGTTGTGCTTCAATTGCAATGTAAGGGCCAAAGATGTTATACGGGAAATGGCTTCCCCTGTGCAAGATTTCGATTTTGCAATAGAAAGAGGGTATTATACTTGAAGAAAACAAACTATATGAAAGCGAATATACTAACTAAATTTGCAGGCTTTTATGCATTGGCCGTCCTGATGCTGTGGATTAAAACTTACACAGTACAGGCCCATGAATTCAGCCTTGGAATTGATAACGTTCTGCAGCAATTCCTGCTTGTGCTGAATCCGCTTGGATCAGCGATGCTGTTCCTCGGAATTGCCTTTTTCTTTAAAGGGCGGAAGAAATACTTTGCATTAATTGGAATTGACCTGCTCATGTCATTCCTCTTGTATGCAAATGTGCTGTTTTACAGGTTTTTCAATGACTTCCTGACCCTGCCGACATTGACTCAGACGCAAAACTTCGGCGATGTGAGCGGAAGTGTGACTTCCCTGCTTAAGCCCCATGATATCCTTTATTTTGCTGATCTGCTGCTCTTGGCTGTATTGCTGGCAAGCCGGTTTGTAAAAATGGATATGGCTGCTGTGCCGCGCAGGAAAGCAGCTGCATTGATGTTCCTGTCCCTGGCTATTTCCAGCTTCAATCTGGGACTGGCTGAGTCAGACCGCCCGCAGCTGCTGACTCGGGGATTTGACCGCAACTATATTGTCAAATATCTCGGAATGTACAATTATACGATCTATGATGCTGTTCAAAGTACAAAATCAACTGCACAGAGGGCCTTTGCCGACAGCAATGATGTGACAGAAGTCATCAACTTTACGAAATCAAACCATGCCAAACCGAATGAAAAGTATTTCGGAGCCGGGGAAGGGATGAATGTTATTTACCTTCACCTTGAGTCTATCCAGAACTTCCTGATTGACTATAAGCTGCATGGCGAAGAAGTAACACCATTCCTGAATTCACTCACAAGTGAACAGAATACGATGTACTTTGATAATTTCTACCACCAGACTGCACAGGGGAAAACGGCCGATGCGGAGTTCATGCTTGAAAATTCCCTTTACGGGCTGCCTCAGGGATCCGCTTTTACAACAAAGGGGACGAACACGTATCAGGCTGCACCTGCCATCCTGGGCCAGCATGGGTATACATCCGCTGCTTTCCACGGCAACTCAGGCAGCTTCTGGAACAGGGATGAAATTTACAAATCCTTTGGCTTTGATCATTTCTTTGACTCAAGCTATTATGATATGACTGCCCCTCAGGCAGAATACGGCCTGATGGATAAACCGTTCTTTGAGCAGTCGATGGACAATTTACAATCACTGAAGCAGCCTTTCTATACAAAGTTCATTACGGTAACACATCATTATCCTTATAAGATGGATCAGGCTGAAGCTTCGATTGCCCCTCATACAACCGGGGATAAATCAGTCGACAATTACTTCCAGACCGCCCGTTATGCAGATGAGGCGCTGGAGCAGTTTTTCGAGGATCTGAAGGAAGCAGGCCTTTACGATAATTCCATTATTATTATGTACGGAGACCATTACGGAATCTCCGAAAACCATAATAAGGCAATGGAAAAGGTGCTTGGACATGAAGTCGATGACTTTGTCAGCCAAGGATTGCAGCGGGTGCCTCTGTTCATCCGTGTGCCTGGCATGGAGGGAGGCGTCAATCATGAATATGGCGGCCAGATCGACCTGCTGCCGACCGTACTTCACTTGCTTGGAATAGAGAATAAAGACAATATTCAGTTTGGAACAGACCTTTTGTCAGAGGATCATGATGATATTGTTCCTTTCCGAAATGGGGATTTTGCCAGCCCTGAGATTACTTCGACAGGCGGGAAGTTCTATGATTCCAAAACGGGCGAGCTGCTGGATGAAAGCAGGCTTGAAGAGGCGGAAAAATACAAACTGAATGTAGAGCAGAAGCTTAAGCTTTCAGACAAAGTTGTTAATGGAGACCTTCTCAGATTTTACACACCTGAAGGGTTTGAGCCGGTGGACCGCTCGAAATATCAATACAAGAATGAAGATACTGTGATTAAAAAAGCAGATGAAGAAAAGTTAGAGGAAGAAGAAACAGAGACAGAAAAAATAGTTGAAGAGAAAACAGAAGAAGGTAATTCAAGCAAAGCTGAGTAGCAGGAAAGGCTGTCCTTTAAAAGGGCAGCCTTTTTATTTTGCTGGTATGAGCTGGGAACCTTTTCCCTTGAAAGATCGTATATAGGGTACGGCTTCATTTTGGAAAAGTGCTATTTTCTAATTCAGAATTTTCATTATAAGTCCAATGATGGTTTTCCTGGCAGTTAGCAGCGGGCTGTTCTAGATTCAATAAACATTGTTCATCTGGCTGCCAAAAAGGCTCAAGCTGCAGCTCATAGTTACTGCTGCACTTAGTAACTATCTATGGCTGATTCCATTAGATGCTGGATTTTTGAATTTTTTAGTATTCGGTAGAAAATGCAAAAGTAGGGGGACTCTGATTGCTGTACATAAAGCTCGTTATGGTTGTCCTTTTTTCACTTTGGATATTTGCTGCCGTAAGAAAGGAATATCGCAAGACCGCTGAGGAAGATAAAGAGAGACTTTGGAAAGATACTCTTGCCGGAGGTGCAGGATGGATGTCTGCCGGTTTGCTTTTGAACTGTATAAATTTCTTGTTTTTTGATGAACGTTTGAGAAATGTGTCTTTCTTTTTAGTCCTCGCCGGAATGGTTAACGCCAGCCTGTATATTTGGAAAAAAAGCAGGAGGCAGAGTTTAATGCTTCTAATGATGGCATCAGCATGTGCATCCATATATTACTGGTATTTTAATTAACTAAAAGGTTTACCAAGTTAAAGTTGTGGTTTTTGTAAAAAAGGAATATGCTTATTTGGATTTTCAGAAGGAAAAGATCTCATGAGCCTGCGTAAAGTTTGAATAGAAAATCCCCCTGCAAGCGAAAGGCAGGGGCCATTATCTATTGAATAGTAATTTCCTCGGTGACTCTATAGTCTTCCCCGTCCTGCTGTGTCATCCAGGCTTCAAGGGTGTACGTCCCTGGAGCGAGCTTCAGCTGGCTGAGGTTAATATCGTAATTCAGCTCTTCAGCAGGCTTCAAAACTTCTTCTCCCTCAGCCTGCAGGAAGAATGCCGCACTTGAGAACAGAAATACTTCTGCTCCGTCCTTATCTTTTATGGAATAGTCGAAACGCTGGGATGTTGGGAATTTCATTTCAACTTCCTTTTCTGTCTGGTTCTTAATGGTGTAAATATAATTCAATGAGCTTTGTTTTTGAAGTTCAGGTTCTACACTGCCTGCAATAATGCCGCTCCCTCCTCCATTTGTGTTATTTTCTGTTTCTTTACCCGGTTCATTATTTTCTGCGCTCGTGCCGCACCCTGCTAAAATAAGTGTCAGCACCAGGATCCATTTATACATCATGATCACCTTTCTTTGCTGCCAGGATTCCTTTTCCCTTTATATATACTGGCGTAAACAGGAAAGAGAAAGTTACAGGCAATAAAGGGAAAATGAAGCATAAGCTTTGGTATTTCTTTAATGTTCTGATATCTTTTTCAAAAGGAGGTTTTTTTATGAATTTCGATCATGCCCTATTAGGGGAAAAATATTTCAGCCTGGACGCTGCCCAGGTGGATAAAAGTCCGGATGAACTGGTCATTGCAGATGCTGAAGAATCGGGGTTTTATATCATCAGCAGGGAAAGCTATGAAGAAGGACCCCAGCTGGCAGGCTATAAAATACTTATTTCTGAAGGGGAATAGCAGCAGCGGGTTTTCCGTACATAATAAATAGAGGTATTTTTCAGAAGGAGTGAGGGGTATGACAGCATACACTTCCAGGCAGGATGTGCCTGTTGAAGAAACGTGGAATCTCGAGGATATCTATAGTGATGAAAAGCTGTGGGAGCAGGATTTCGAGAAAGTCGGGAAAATGGCTGAAAAGCTTAAAGAGTTTGACGGCAATATTAATGATGCAAAAGCCCTTTACCAATATTTAAAGCTAAGTGAAGAGCTTTCGTATACATTTACACATGTCTATGCTTACAGCATGTTTAAGGCGGATCAGGACACGAGGGATACGGCTGCCCAAGCCCTGCAGGACCGCGTCAAACAGCTTGGGGTAAAAGTCGGAGCAGCGACTTCATTTTTCATGCCATATCTTCTCAGCCTTGATGAAGAAACGCTTAAAGGGTATATCGCAGAAGAAGACGGGCTGAAATATTTCGAAGAAGACCTCCTTGAATCTTTCCGCTATAAAACCCATGTGCTGACCAAAGAGCAGGAAGAAATTCTATCACAGCTCGGAGAAGCTCTTTCATCTCCAAGCAATACGTATGGCATGATTAATAATGCTGATATCAAGTTCGGCATGGTTACAAAAGACGATGGCGAGAAGGTCCGCCTTACTCGGGGCATGTACAGCAAACTGATTGAAGATGAAGACCGCGAAAAGAGGAAGGAAGCTTATAAGGCTTATTACAAGCCATATGTCGAACTTAAAAATACAATTGCGTCGACCCTTTCTGCTGCGATAAAGAACAATGTATCGACATCCAAGCTTCGCCGCTATCCTTCTGCATTGGAAAAAGGGCTTTTCGGGGATAATGTCCCGAAAGAAGTTTATGAAAACCTGATCCAGTCGGCAAAGGATAATATTGCGCCAATGCACGAATACAACAGGCTTAGAAAAGAAAAACTCAAGCTAAATGAGCTTCATCAGTATGACTTGAGTGTCCCTCTTGTAAGCGGGGTGAAACAGGAAATTCCGTATGAAGAGGCTTATGAGATTATGCTGAAGGCGTTGGCACCGCTTGGCGAGGACTATGTCAAGACATTGAAGGACTTTAAAAATGCGCGCTATCTCGATGTCCGGGAAACCCCGGGGAAAAGATCGGGCGCTTATAATATGGGTGTCTATGGTGTTCACCCTTATATCCTCCTGAACCATCAGGATGATTTGAACAGCTTGTTCACGCTGGCGCATGAATGCGGCCATGGGGTGCACAGCAAGCTGAGCAGCCAGCATCAGCCGCAGATCTCAGCACGCTACAGCATTTTTGTTGCTGAAGTGGCATCAACCGTCAATGAAGTGCTCTTGATCAACTATCTGCTAGATAATGAGAAGGACGAGAATGTGCGCAAGCATTTACTCAACCACTTTATTGATAAGTTCAAGGGAACCTTCTTTACCCAGGTCATGTTTGCAGAGTTTGAGAAGATCACCCATGAATATGCAGAGCAGGGCAAACCGCTCAATGTTGAGATTTTTAACGGAATCTATGAGAACCTCTTCCGTGAGTATAATGGCGAGGAGCTTGTCTTTGATGAAGAGGTGAAATACGGATGGTCCAGGATCCCGCATTTTTACCGCCCGTTCTATGTGTACAAATATGCCACCGGATTTGCTTCAGCCATCCATCTTGCCACCAAAATACTTGAAGGCGACAAACAGACGCTTGAGTCTTATATCGAGTTCCTGAAGAGCGGAAGCAGCGATTACCCGCTTGAACTGCTAAAGAAGACGGGAGTGGATCTGACTTCACCGGAGCCTATTGAAAATTCGCTGAAAAAGTTTGGCGAGCTTGTGGAGGAATTGGAGAAGACGCTATAGGTGAGAGCCAGAATGCTCTATCAGCCTTTCTGAACATAAACATTCATATCAACTGAAGATTTTGGGAAAAATACCTCCATCAATATAGTGGGGGTATTTTTTTGGGAAATCATCGCATTCGCTTGACTGCATCAGAAACTGGAGGATTATGGGCAAATTATATAGCTGACAGTATGTTCACTTGTGTTTATAAATATTTTCTTACTTGTGTGGAGGATAGTGAAATAAAGGCAGTTTTAGCTCATGCACTGGATTTGTCTGAACAGCATATGAAGGTGACTTCCGATATTTTCAGGAAAGAAGGGCACGCAGTTCCTATAGGCTTTACCGATGAGGATGTTCATCCCAATGCACCAAGGCTGTTTTCAGATGATTTTTTCCTTTTTTATACCGAGCAAATGGCAAAAGGAGCTTTAGTGATTTATGGAGGAATCCTGCCGCATACCTATCGGAATGATGTCCGTGAGCATTTCATGTCCTGCCTATCGTCCACAATGGAATTGATGAATGAGACAAAAAAGGTACTGCTCTCGAAAGGGCTTGAAGTAAGGTCGCCTTATATTCCTCCTCTTACAGAGGCAGTAATGGTGGAGGATCAGCATTTCCTGGCCGGCTGGCTCGGCAGGCAGAGGCCACTGACAGCTGCAGAGATAACCCACCTGTTTGCGAATATCCAGACTAACTATTTTGGCAGTGCAGTCGTTTTAGGGTTTGCCCAAACAGCCAAACATAAAGATGTCAGAGAATATATGGTGCGCGGCAAGGAGATTGCCAAAAAGCATGCCAAGATTTTCAGCCGCTTCCTGCAGGAGGATGAACTGCCTGCACCTGTCACTTGGGATGCCGAGATTAATGAAAGTCAAGCAGCACCATTCTCTGACAAACTTATGATGTTCCAGGTGAATTTAATGTCTGCTTCAGGGATAGGAAATTACGGTACAGCGCTTTCTGCCAGTCCAAGGAGAGATATTGCCGGTGATTACAGCCGTCTGCTGGCTGAAGTGGGCCTGTATGCTGAGGATGGTCTGCAGATTCTTATCAAGCATGGATGGCTGGAAAGGCCTCCTCATGCAGCGGACCGGGATGAACTAGTAAAATAATTACTAATGAGCTGCATTTTGCGGATCTATTTTTTTAGAAAGGTTATTTCTGCTGTTATGCTGAATTAAATAAGGAGAAGGGAGTGCAGAGCGGATGAAGCTGGTAGATGGATTTTATGATTTAAAAGAAGCGGCAGAGAGGGAGCCTAGTATTGGCAAATATCCAGCATGGCAAGCCTACTATAATAAATACAAAGAAGCATTTGATCCTCTTTTCAGCAGTCTGTACAACCTGGATGATGAAAGAATTCAAACTATTGTCGGGCAATTGAATTTTCATGATTTGCTTTTGCAGTCTGAAAGAGGGCGGGTACAATTTCCGCTCAAAAAAATAGAGGCATTTTTAAAGAAATGCTGTACCTATTTTGACTTTCACGAAGATTTTACTGTCTACCTGCTGACAGGGGTGGGTTACAGCGACGGTGCAGCTCTCCCGTCCAGTGATCCGTTTATTTACCTTGGACTTTAGCTCCTGGAAGAAAAAGATCCCGAAATCCTCATCCCGCATGAATTCAGCCATATGGCCCGCTTTAACCATCTAAAAGGCAAAGAAGATTTTTATGAACTGACTGTAGGACAGCTGGCGGCTGCTGAAGGGCTGGCTGTGTGTACCTCTATGGAATTATCAGGAAGGGGTTCTAATGATGCATCAATTGCCGAAGCTTTGATGATGAGTCCAAATCATTATCCAACCTTGCAATTATCTTTGTCAGAATTAGAAGAAGAAATTCTTAAAGATTGGGACCGTCCTCTCGATAGGAGAATGCTTGAGAAATACTTCATAGGTACAGAGGCTGAGGGCAGAAGCGGCTATTTCGCCGGTGCTCAAATCATCAAAAGCCTGATGTCAGACGGGATGAGCCTTAAGGAATTGACTTTTATGATTACAGACCGGATCTTTGAGATTTATTATACTTCAAAAAGCATGGCTTATTATAAAGGAATGAAGGCTGAAACAGAGAATAATATGTAGAAAGAGTGAAGGGGGATGGCAAAATGGCTGGAAAAGAACCGATGAATGATGCTGTAGATCATATGAAAAAGATTGAGGGGCTTCCGGATGCAGCAGATGTGCGCAGCCTTCCGAAACCGATTAAGATCATAAAATATGTCATTATTGGTTTTTTCCTGTTTTCAACTGCTGCCGTCATCATTATGTCCTTCCTTTAACTGATGAATTGCTGAAATGGTGTGAAACAGACTTTTCACAAATGATTCAGGCATTCACATAGAAGCAATTAAAACCTATGATAAGCAGCTAAGAAAGAAGGTAGGGAAAAGGTAATGAAGCAGGTTTCAGAGGGAATATCATTAATGCGATTGAATGAAGATGATGTAGAAGGATTGATCCGGCTTTCCGCAGCGGTCGGCTGGGACTATGAACAGGAAGAAGTCTTAACAGTTCTTAAATCTGGAACTGTTTTGGGCCATAAGACTAAGGGCGGGGAGCTTGTTTCCTGTGCCGCATTGATCCCATATGATAAAAGCTTGGCATGGCTCGGGCTGGTGATTGTAGATCCCGGCTTCAGGGGAAAGGGGCTGGCCAAAAAGGTGGTGCAGGGCTGCATGGAATTGGCCGCTGATGGAACAAGCATCCTGCTTGTTGCCACTGAAGAAGGCAGGCCTTTGTACCTTAAAATGGGCTTTTCTGAAGTAGACACCATACATAAATATCTATGTCGGGATTATAATCAGCCATCAGTCTCTAAGAAAGGGAAAGTTTCGGTCATCAAGGGATTCAGCCCTGATTATATTGATAGTCTAGTAGAGTTTGACAGACCAGCCTTCGGGGACGGGAGGACGGTTTTTCTGAAAAATAGAATAGCACAGGCTAAACAATGCCTGCTTGCTTTTGATGCAGAAGGAAAACTTTTGGGTTATGGGCTTTCGATCCAGGGCCCAGTCAATCTCATTCTTGGCCCCATTGCTGCAGAAGATCCTGAAACAGCCTCCCTTTTGCTTGACCGGCTTGCCAACGGCCATAAGGGACAGCTGAGGATTGATGTGCCGTCAGGTCAGGATGACTTTATGAAAATTCTGGAGTACAGCGGGTTTACGCTTTCTGCTTCACCTCCTGTCATGAGTTTGCATACGAAAGCTATGCCTGCGAGAAATGGCCGTTTGTTTGCTTTGGCGGCGCAGGCATTTGGGTGAGAAACAGAGAAGAAGCAAATTAACAAAAGAACATGAAGCAGGATGGCCCGTACAGTAAGAGAATATCATGTTAGGCGGAGAGTATGGGGAAATAATGTTCCGTTAGTAAGGGGAACGGTAAACTCTTGTCAGTGATCCTTTACTGTATAAAGAAAGGTGGAGAGACAAATATGGCTCTCCACCTATTTTATTTATTTTTTTCCGATTAACCGGATCGATTTATGCCCGCTGTGGGGATGTGAAGAAGCAGAGAAAAGCTGGCTTAAATACAGCCCCTCAAGCTCTGTGCAAGTCATTTCCCCTAGTTCTTTATTTTCCTGGAATGGTGCAAGTGCCATCAATTTATCGAGAATAAGGTTTCTGCGAGATTCTTCCTTCGTCATCATCAAAATGCTCATCCCCCTCAATTATTCTGCTATGGCTAAAGAATGTGATTTAAGATGTTATGTACAACTATAATCCCTATATATCCGATTTGTCAAGTTGGTTTTAATTCAGTCTTGGAAAAAGAAGGAATATAACAATCTTTCATTGAAGAGGAAAGGAAGGAAAGGAGAGTAAATCAATGGACTTGCAAATAGCACCTATAGTGACTGAAAGGCTAGTCATACGCCCGTTCGAGCTTTCTGATTATGAAAATTGGTATGAGGGTTTCACTGATAGAAACCCTCCATTTTATAAGTATGATGAAGGAAGGCCGGTCAATATGGAGCATAACACCAGAGAGTGGTTTGAAAAGTGGATCAGAGGTTTTTCGGAAGCAGCTGCGAGGGATCAGATGACAAATCTCGGCATCTTCAGAAAAAAAGATAACCTTAACGTTGGTAAAGTCGAGCTGTTCACCATCCTGAGGATGGACTATCAGTGGGGAATGATGGGCTACTCCCTTCATAACCAATTTTGGAAAAAAGGCTATGGAACAGAAGCAGTGTCAGCAGCGGCGGAGGCTTTTCATGAAAAACTTGGCTTCCACCGTCTCGAGCTACATATAAACACCGATAACCGCCCATCCATCACTCTTGCCGAAAGAAGCGGCTTCCACTTTGAAGGCACAAGGAAGAAATTTGCCTTTAAGAATGGAGAATGGACGGACTTTCTCATTTATGTGAGGTATTTATAGGATGTACCAGGAATCGCATAAAGAGTTTCTATTTAATGTTTTGATTTTGTGTAAAGGAAACTTGACGTAAAGCACCCTTTACAATAAACTTTACATACAGGAGGGAAAATATAGAAAACCTTCAAATAAATGATGAAAGGGAGAAATGAATGGCAACAAGAAGGAATTATATGTGGCTTGCCGGATTATTTATATGCATTTTTCTTGTAAGGCTGCTAGTACTTATTTTGGCAGAAACCAGCTTGGGAAGTACGGAGCTGATTGAGCTTTCCAACTGGGGGGCATTGGCATTTATGGGATGCAGCATCGTTTATTTGTTTCCGCAATTCAAGAATAATGATGAACGCGTTAAGGTGATAAAACAAAAAGGGCTGTATTATGTTATTTTCTTTTCGCTTCTATGTCTGTGTATCTTGAATATCCTCATTCAAACAGAAGTTCTTGCACTCACGTCATTGGAGGTCGTACGCCTTCTTCTCTCAATTATTATTATCGCTGTCTGGGCATCATGGATTGTTCTTTCAAAAAGATTATAAACAGACAGTGCCAGGCAGCAGCAAAAGGCAAAATGGGTCAAAGTGTCCCTCTGAGGTGCCTGGCACGTTATTTTTTTCTGTTGAGATAGATGGCCATGGAGAGGTAAATGGTGATCACTGCGATTAAAAAAACTGGTGTAGATATTGGGTTTGGTTCCATAAAGTGCACCCCAAATTTTTTACTTTAAGTCTTTTAAGCCTGGGTGGAAGAAGCACAGAAGGATAATGATTAAGGGCAGGGATAAGACTAGTGCAAGCTTCGGCTTTTTACTGTGAAGCCTGACCATTGAGAAAAGGATGACATTAAATACTCCAGACCATAAGACATTCCATCCGTTTTCGTAGATAAAAAGCCCTTTTTTGTAAAAGACATATTCAATTGTCGTAAAGTAGGCGATCCAAACAGCTATATAAGGAAAACTCTTTTTGCCCTTAGGAAAAAACCGAAGGTAAATCATTAACACAACCGGCAGTACAAAAAAAGTAAAAGCCAATTCAATCAGTGTATGGTTGAGCCAGTCAACCGTTACTGCATGATAGCTCCACAGCGTATGATTATAGAAAAGGAAATTGTATAAAAGATTGCAGATGATGAAGTACTGGATGGTTGGATAAAATTCATTCCAGCGCTCCCAGTCGACCAGATAAACAGCAAATAAAATATAGACAAGAATAACCAGTAAAAGGTACATATGATAAGCCTCTCCTAATAGTAGTAACCATTATATCCACTAAGGGAACCACTCAATCAGGAAAGCCAAAGTTCTCACGGTCCAGCATGATTTTTGCAGCAGCGTGCCAAATATATTTTACATGCCTTAAAAAGGGGGAAAAAATATGTGCACGATATAAGAGTCAGGGAAGGTGCCGTCATCAAATCTTTGGCAGGGCAGAACAGCTTTTACAGTGAACTATTTTTTCGATAGGCAGGAATCTCGATGTGAATACAGAAGGACGAATTGAAACATTTTCCTTATTTAAACGTATATAGACTAGATGATAAAGGCAGCGGGGTGTTTTGCATGATTAATAATAAGAGAAAGTTTACAGCAGCTCTCGTCCTTCTGGGTGCCGTCATGGTTTTGAATTTCCCTTTTCCCCATAAGTATCCGCTCGGAGAAGGCTTAATCATTATATTCAATATCCCGGTCACTTTGGAAAGCAGATTTCATTTTCCGGGAATTATTGTCCTTATATTGCTCCTTGGAGGTTTATATCTGCTGGCCAAGTCATTGGACATGTTTAAGGGACGGGCTATTCTCGCTGCTATTCTGGCTGTTTCCCTGATGCCGTCTTTCTTGGCGGATATGTATCAAAGAACTGCAGCAACCGGGATATACGCTATAAAGTACGAAAAAGAATTGAGCACATGCTCAATTGAATTGGGGGACCGGAAACACGTACATGCAACCTGTACAGTACCCTTAAAGAATTATAGCAGCCGCATGGCTGAATTCAATCTTTCCTTTAGGGATTATACCGACACTGAAATACCCTTTGCATCACTTATGAATGAGGCAGGTCCATTCAGTATACAGCTTAACCCAAAGGAAGAGCGTTTCATTGAACTAAAAGCTGATATAGATGTCTCAGGAATGGATCATTATGCAGAAAGCGGAGAAGGAAACAACATTAATATTGTGATTGAGGCTGAGGGGACTGAAAGGCGGCTTTGAACTGCCTTTTAGTTTCAGGATAAACATGAGGCCTGCAGTGGAAATTACTTTTCAGCACCCCCCTATTTATTCCGTTTCCAGCCGCAAAGGATCCATCGCCGCTTTTCGTTGTCAAACAGGACATCCAGGATAAAAAACAAAAATGAACAGATGATGACCGAACCCCTTAGCAGTGGATCCTTGTGTGAAAAAAGAAAGGCTAGAACAGTAAAGGCAGCATAAATGAACGCTGACAATAATGTCTGGAGTGCTATTTTTTCTTTAAAGAAAGAGGCTGCCGCAGAAGCAAGCAGGGAAAGGGCAGACCGTAAAATAAGGTCCCGGCAAGCGAAACACTATGGTGAGAAAAAGTCCCAGCAGAGTATCAAGCAGGGATCCCTGCCCTGATAGCATAAAGCCTATCAGATAACTGCAATGGCTGTAAGAAATTTTTGATATAACATGATGTACCTTCCCGCTATATGATTAAAAAGCCATTATATACAATTTTCCTTCCTAATTGCCCAGGCAAATTAATCCACTTCTGGAGAGATGTTGAACATGATGTTTTTTAAAATTATATTGATTCTGTTTTCATTGTCCGTATCCTTCTATAAAATCTTCTTAGCATTCACTGCTGACCAGGGTACAGCTGCTTTTGTAATTCGGCTGACAGCAGGAATATTAATGGCCATTTTAGCCTGGCTGATCTATAAAGAACGTCATATAACCAGAAAGCAGCGGCTGGTCATATGGCAGAAAAAAGAATCGCCTAGAGGTATGGCACTTTATCTGTTTAAATGGGCATTAGGATGGGGGATATTTGTCGGCTTCATTGTTTTTTCCAGCCTGGCTGAATTTAGACAAAACGAAGATTTATGGGGAGAATACTTAATTTACTTGTCTGCCAATATATTGGCTGGTTTTATTGCCGGCTGGCTTACTTGGCGGAAAAACCAAAATGAAACAAGGAATGTAAGTATTATGAATGAGGACTGCTCCTAATTGGAGCAGCCTTTTTTTATAGGAGAAATAAACAAAGGCAGGATAATAACAGCAGAAAGCAGGCGTTCCAATACACAGGGGATGCGTTCAAAACTATTTGTAATGACTGCATTATGTCCATATTCATGCTGCATATGTTTTTTACTGCTGTATGGAAATAATATCAGCATGTTCAGGTCATATTAACGAGGTAGAACGTTTTGACAAGGGGGCGCATCATGATGCATCAATCAGAGACCCGATTGGAAAAGCTGCTAGGGCAGAACATAACAGCAAGGCATCAGGGAAAGGAATACTCTTTGGACCATTATTTCCAGCAGCCAATCGTACATAAGCAGATCAATGGAGAAAAGGTGTATGTCCCACTGGACCTGGACAGAATCTGGAATCAGCCGAGTTAGGGCTGAATGAATAGGAGGGTTTGAGCATGAACGAAGGTGCAGTGTCTATTTTCGCCCTTGGCGGCGTAAATGAAATCGGCAAGAATATGTATGTACTGCAATCCGGAGATGATATCGTGGTCATTGACTGCGGCGGGAAATTCCCGGATGAAAGCCTGATGGGAATAGATTTAATCATTCCTGATATTTCTTTTCTAGAAGAAAACAGATCAAAAATAAAAGGTCTGATTATTACACATGGACATGAAGACCATATTGGCGGCATCGGGTATTTTCTTAAGAGAGTGAATGTCCCTGTCTATGGAACAAGGTTTACTCTGGGCCTGATTGAACTGAAATTGACGGAGCATGGGATTCTTGCCGATACTGAACTGATTCAGATTGACTCTGACACTGTTCTGGAACTCGGCAGCATCAGGGCAAGCTTTTTCAAGGTCAACCACAGCATTCCGGACTGCCTCGGGATTGCTTTTGAAACACCGGAAGGATTGATCGTCCATACAGGGGATTTCAAATTCGACCTGACCCCTATGAATGAGCAGTATGCTGATATCCATAAGATGGCGGAATTAGGGACAAGCGGTGTGCTGGCTCTTCTTTCTGAAAGTACAAATGCTGAGCGGACCGGTTTTTCTCCGTCCGAAAGAATTGTTGGTGACCATATTCTGGAGGCTTTCGTTAAGGCGGAGAGAAAGGTCATCATTTCCACCTTTGCTTCAAATGTGAACAGGGTCCAGCAGGTGGCAGATGCCTGCTTCAAAACGGGCCGCAAACTGGCTCTTCTAGGCAGGAGCATGATTAATGTAGTGGGCGTCGCAATGGAACGAGGCTATCTGCCTATACCTGAAGGCATGCTGATCCAGGGATCGGATATCGATTCGCTGCCTCCTGAAAAGGTTTGTATTTTGTGTACAGGAAGCCAGGGGGAGCCAATGGCCGCTCTTGCCAGGCTGTCCACGAATAATTTCAGGGATGCCGAAGTCCTGCCGGGAGATACGGTCATCCTTGCCGCAGGTCCTATACCTGGGAATGAACGTGGTGTGACTAAGATAATTGACAATCTTTATATGCTGGGTGCAAATGTCATATACGGCTCTGGCAGTTCAACCGGAATGCATGTTTCTGGCCATGGCTACCAGGAGGATCTCAAGCTGATGCTCACTCTGATGAAGCCTAAGTATTTCATTCCAATACACGGGGAATACAGAATGCTTCACCATCACAGGCTGCTGGCTGAGTCTGCAGGTGTTGAAGAGGGGCATACATTTATAGTGAAAAACGGGGATGTCGTGGATATTGAAGATGGCACAGCCCGCCAGACCAGGGAGGTGCCAGCAGGAAATACCCTCATTGACGGAATGGGAGTGGGAGATGTCGGCGAGGTTGTACTTCGCGACCGGAAGCAGCTGTCAGAGGATGGGATGCTTGTCATTGTCTTTACTTTCAGCAAAAAGGAAAGGAAGATTGTATCTGGACCTGATACGATATCAAGGGGCTTTGTCTACACCCGCGATTCCGATGATCTTCTGCGGAAGGTGAATAGTATCGTCAAAAGCACGGTGAATGATCTGAGGCAGGAGAATTATTACCAGAGAAATTCCACCAAGCAGAAAATCAAGAGAGCCGTCGGGCAATATTTATTCTCCGAAACGAAACGGAAGCCGATGATCCTGCCGATCATCATCGAGATTTAAAAAGCCCAAGCTGCATCGCCCAGCCTCCCTGCATATATTGCCCATATGCTTAAGCAGGGAGGCTGAATCATGAGGATTGAAAAGCTGAAAACTTATTACGGCTATGATCTGCTGATTGACCGGGTGCTGTATAAAAGATGCTTGAACTGTGAGTCCTGGTTTCCATATGAAGATGAAATGGGGTTTTGCCGTTCATGCATCCGCAAGGCACACAGGCATCAAAAATAATTATTTGGTTATAGAAGGAAGGAAGACTGGTTGAGCAATAATCTAATCGAGGCAATGGATGAAGAGACTAAGAAAGAAGTCAGCAGCGCAATAGCAGGACTATCATTCACTAAAAATTTCCGGTCCCCTACTGCTGAGGAGTGGTATGTGTTCCTGCCAGGATACCAGGATCCGCAGACGGGCGGAGCAGCAGGGAAGGCACTCATCCATTATAATATTTACGATACAAAGGCATTTTAACATCAATACGACGATTATTTGGGACGATCCTGAACTTTACAGGGCAGATAGGCACAAGTTTGTATACGCTGTTTGTGATGAGATAGTCAATCGTCTTGTAGGATATGCCGATACACTGCTGTCAGTCCATTCCGGCGAAAATTCATATAATGCAGAATACAGGCAATAGGGGAAATTCACAAGAATGAATTTCCCTTTCTTTGTTTTTAATAATAGTATTATGTAAACTGTATCTGTATTATTTCAGTTTGCTATTTGAGTAAAATATCACCTATTCCAATGGGCAGGTATTTTAAGGGCAGGTGGCAGCTTAGTCGAAAGGTTTCCAACAGAAGCATTTACTTGTGCCTGTGTCAAAAACAGGCATCCCCTCAGGTCTGCTCCGCAAATATTGGCATCCCTAAGATCAGCACCAAGCAAATCGCATTTACGTAAATCGGCATTCTGCAGATTTCCTGCAATCAGAAGCGCCCCTCGCAGGCTCGCCCCTCTGAGATCTGCCCCTTTTAAAGAGGCACCTATAAAATCACTGCTTCTTTTCAATTTGGATATTAACTTAGGGGACCTGTTATGAGGAACATTTCTTCTATACAGTTCACTGCTTTTGTTCAGCAATTCACTGACCATGCTTCTATGCGCATAAACATCAAGGTTAATAATGGACTTAGCTTCCAGCAGTGTCAGCGCCTCAATTGTATGAATGGCAGATTGCAGCTCACCTTTAATGGAAAGTGTTTCCTGAAGGCTGTGTGCCTCTGTCAGATACAGCAGCATTTCATGGAGCTGCTGCATGATAGGGAATACCTGGAACATCTCGTTTGCCAAGTCAGGATTATTCCGCCAGTCTTTGCCTGCATAAGTGAGCTGCGAGACTTTTTGCCCGGCTCCGAAACACTCATATACCGTGCAGCCTTTAAATCCTTTATCTCTTAGTGTTTCATGCGTCCTGCAGAGGAAGTCATCCTGAAGATTTGGACAGGGAGCACCGCTGGTTTTGTTAATGGCAAAATCCGCAGTCTTTGCAAACGGTAGAGCCACGCAGCAAAGGCCGAAGCAGCTTCCGCAATCAGAAGAAAGGCCTTTGTATGGGTTCTTTGGTTCAGTTAATTGAGCAGACAAAACGTACACTTCCTTTGAACAAATATATAGGGAATTATAACACGGTACCAGGCACCAGAGTGGATGATTTTAACAAATAAAATATCTAGAGAATACCTGGCTGTTGACATTATCAGAGAAGCATCATAAAATTACCTCGAATTAAAGATAAATAATAGAAGGTTAAATACCCTAAAAATAGGGGAAATCAGAGATAGACAATACAATTAATCAATTTTTGGAAGGTGATTGGGATGGAACATATTTTTCGAAAGGGTGCGAATCCGGATAAACCGACTCTTTTGCTCCTGCACGGTACCGGGGGAAATGAGAGGGATTTGATTCCGCTGTCAGTAATCATAGATGAAGAAGCCTCTGTTCTGAGTGTAAGGGGTAATGTACTGGAAAATGGGATGCCGCGGTTCTTCAAGAGATTGTCAGAAGGGGTTTTTGATGAAGAAGATCTTGTGTTCCGCACGAATGAACTGAATGAATTCCTGGATGAGGCAGCTGCCAAATATGAGTTTGACCGCGGCAATATCTTTGCGGTCGGGTATTCAAATGGTGCTAATATAGCTGCCAGTTTATTATTCCACTATAAAGATGCCTTAAGAGGTGCGATCCTTCACCATCCTATGGTGCCTAGAAGGGGTATCGAGCTGCCTGACCTGACAGGCACCTCCGTCTTCATTGCTGCCGGTAAAAACGATCCGATCTGCCCATCTGCAGAATCAGAAGAACTCACATCTCTTCTGGAGGATGCCAATGCTGATGTTGAGCTGCACTGGGAGAATTATGGACACCAGCTGACCTCTCAGGAGGCAGAGGCTGCGGCAGAATGGTATAAGAACAAGGTAAAATAAAGTTAATGATTACTACAGGCGCTGGCCATTTTTATGGTCAGCTTTTTTCTTGTTAAATCTATATAAGGTAAGGGGAATTATGGTAAAATAGTGAAAACTCTAGGGGGAGTGTTCATGTTTCATTTGAATTTGGATGCTGAAATTTCACTTAGGCTTTATCAGCCTGAGGATGCTCAAGAACTTTTTAATCTGACAATCGAGTCTAAGGAATATTTAAAAGAATGGCTGGGCTGGCTGGAATATACCAAGACAGCAGAAGATTCAGCCGGCTTTATCCAATCTTCTCTCAGTGCGTATGAGAAGAATGGAGCGCATCCCCAGGCTGCGGCCATCATTTACAAGGGGAAGATTGCCGGCACGATTGGTTTCAATGATATCAGCCGGATTCACAGAATCGGCGTAATTGGCTACTGGCTTGGTGAGAAGTATCAGGGAAAAGGAATCATGAACAGAGCTTTCTCAGCCCTTGTAGAATATGGATTCGCAGAAGCAGGCCTGAACCGGATTGAAGTAAGGGCTGCTGCCGGCAATATGAAAAGCCGGGCATTGCCGGAACGGCACGGTTTCACGGAAGAAGGCATAATACGGGATGCAGAATGGCTATATGATCATTATGTAGACCATATAGTATACGGTCTCTTGAAAAAAGAGTATAAATGCATAGAAACAGAGGATATTTTACATAGCACGACTATTTAGAGCCGCCCTAAGCGGTTCTTTTTTTATAAAAAAGTATGCAGTATTATATTTCTGAATATATTGTTTTATCAGAATTTGTTATACTATTTTAGGAAACCGGTTTCAATTAAAAGAAAGGGGCAGTGATCATGATACATAAAGAATTGAAGGCTTTTCCGCAGAATTTCCTTTGGGGGGCTGCTTCTGCGGCCTATCAGGTAGAAGGTGCGTGGAATGAAGATGGCAAAGGCCTTTCCAATTGGGATGAATTTGTCCGGATTCCCGGCAAGACATTTAAAGGGACGACTGGCGATGTGGCTGTTGGCCATTACCGGCACTTTAAAGAAGATGTGCAGCTGATGGCTCAAATGGGATTGAAGGCATACCGTTTTTCAGTTGCCTGGACAAGAATCTTTCCAGAAGGAAAGGGAAAAGTGAATGAAAAGGGCATCGAATTTTATGATTCACTGATCAATGAGCTGATCAAACATGATATTGAACCCATCGTTACTCTTTATCATTGGGATCTGCCGCAGGCACTGCAGGAGGCATACGGCGGCTGGGAATCCCGGCAGATCATTGAAGACTTCACGGCATACAGTACAGAGCTGTTCAAGCGTTTCGGCGACAGGGTCAAATATTGGGTCAGCCTGAATGAGCAGAATATTTTCACGATGTTTGGCTACCGTAATGCCATGCATCCGCCTGGAGTCAAGGATGACAAGCTTTTTTACCAGGTGAATCACCATGCAAACCTGGCAAATGCCAGTGTTATAAAAGCATTCCGTAATCTTGTGCCGGAAGGGAAAATTGGACCTAGCTTTGCGTACACGCCTTCGTACCCGCGCTCTCCTGAACCAAAGGATATCATTGCCAGTGAAAACGCAGAAGAACTGAACAGCCACTGGTGGATGGATGTCTACGCATGGGGCAAGTACCCGAAAGCAGCCTGGAATTATTTAGAGAATGAAGGACTCGCTCCTGGAGTGGAAGCGGGGGACTGGGAGCTGTTGCAGGCAGGGAAGCCTGACTTTATGGGGCTGAATTATTATCAGACTGCAACCTTTGAGGAGAATCCGCTGGAAGGCGGAACAGCAGAAGGCGAAATGAATACTACCGGCAAAAAAGGGACCACTAAAGCCTCAGGTATTCCTGGCTTATATAGAACGGCTGACAACCCGTCCCTGGAAAAAACGAACTGGGACTGGACAATCGACCCGCAAGGGCTGCGTGTGGCACTCCGCCGGATCACAAGCAGATACCAGCTTCCTGTATTGATCAGTGAGAATGGACTGGGAGAGTTCGACAAGCTTGAGGAAGATGGCACGGTGAATGATGAGTATCGGATTGCCTTCATCCGCTCTCATATCCAGTCCATGCAGGAAGCCATTTCCGATGGAGTGGAGCTGCTTGGCTATTGCGTCTGGTCATTTACTGACCTGCTGAGCTGGCTGAACGGATTCCAGAAACGGTATGGGTTTGTATATGTCAATCAGCATGAAGAAGGGGAGCATGACCTTAAAAGAACGAAAAAGAAGAGTTTTTATTGGTATAGCGAAGTAATAAAAAGCAATGGAGAAACATTATAGGCCAATTAATAAAAAGAGGGCATTATGCTCTCTTTTTATTTTGGAAATCGGTTTCTATATAGAGTGTAAACACCAGAAGATAGCAGAATAATAGACAAAAATTACAAAATTTGAAGGGAAAATCATTATATTAGTCTAATTTTCCGAAAAATAATTAACTAAATTTTCTAAAATATAGTTGATTTCTAAAAAACAGGCTCTTATAATAACAAATGAAAGCGGTTTCCACAGGAAACAGAAACCGGTTTCCGTACTTATTACAGTTAAACAGGTTCTGGGATTCTCTTGTAGGGGGTGGCTGAAGGCAGGATTAGGCAGGTTCTCAAAGGGATGGTTCAAATTTACTTAATAATAATGGGGGAGATTCACTTGAAATGGAATAGCCTAAAAAAAATAGCGGCATTCGGAGCATCATCAGTTCTTGCGTTATCGCTTGCAGCATGCAGCGGCGAGGAAACTTCATCCGGAGGATCGGATGGCGGAGGCGACGGCGACGGCGACGTAACCTTGAGCTTCTGGACTTTTGGAGCAACTAATTATGAGGAGCTTGCAAAGAAATATACAGAAGAAAATCCGAATGTCAAAATCAAAGTGAAATCATCAGAGACCGCAGATCATCATGATGCCTTATTTACTGCCTTATCAGCCGGCAGCGGGGCGCCAGACATCGCTATGCTGGAAATTGACCAGTTTGACCGGTTCAAGGCTGCCCAGGACCGATTTGAGAATTTATATGATTTAGGTGCCAAGGATGTCCAGGACCAGTATCTGGATTGGAAATGGAAGGGCGGAGAAAATGCTGACGGTGATTTCCTGTTCGGCATGCCGACAGATATTGGGCCGAAAGCCTTGTATTATCGTGTTGATCTTTTCGAGGAAGCCGGTCTTCCGACAGAGCCTGCCGAGGTGGAGTCACTCATCAATTCGCCTGAAGCTTTCCAGGAAGCTGGCATTCAGTTGAAGGAAAAGACCGGTAAGCCATTTGTCGACAGCATTGAAATGGCCTATCGTGCATATTTGGATGCGGCAGAAAGTACTTATCTGAATCCTGATGGAGAGCTTCTGCTTGAAGAAGATGGAAATGCAGTTAAGGAAGCTTATGATTATGCCGTTAAGCTCAATGAGTTGGGCATTGTCGGAAAGTATGACATGTGGTCTCCTGAATGGTCAAATGCAGTCAATAAAGGCGAATTTGCAGCAGAGCTTGGAGCTGGCTGGCTGAAGGGCTGGATGGAAGGCAATGCGCCGGATGCAGTAGGCAAGTGGAGAGTAGCCACATTGCCAAAGGAATTCGCTGCAAACTGGGGCGGTTCTTATATTGCTGTTCCGAAGGAAACAAAAAATGCACAGGCGGCTTATGACTTCATCGAGTGGCTTGTTGCTCCTGAACAGCAGCTTGAATCTTTCCAGAGCAAAGGCCTTTTCCCATCTGCACCATCTGTTTATGACATGGATGCCTTCAAATCAAATGAAGATGAATTCTTCGGCGGCCAGGTAACTTCGACGGTATTTGCAAACGCTGCCCAGGATATCGAGGGTGCTGTATTTAAAGGCGAGAAATACTTCCCGGTTCACCAGGAGGTTGTAAATGCCCTGAAGAATGTCCAGAACGGCAAAGATCCTGAAAAAGAATGGAAAGCTGCCATCAAACGGGCAAAAGACTTATTAGGAAGATAAGGTATGAAAAGGGGAAATGGCTTTCCTGAGCCATTTCCTGACTTTTGCATAGAAAAGAGGCGGAAACATGCAAACAGCTGCCAAAGAAAGCAAAACGAGTACAGGCCGCATGACTGGAACGAAGAAGCGTCTGTCTGAATCAAAGAAAGATATGATATCCGGCTATTTATATATAGCACCTTTTTTTATCATTTTTGCCATCATCGGCCTCTATCCGGCCTTATTCAGCTTGTACCTGGCTTTTCAGAAATGGAACGGGCTCAGCCCGATGACGTTTGCCGGCCTGAATAACTTTAAAATTGTGCTGGAAGATCCGCTTTTTTGGAAGTCGGTTTACAACACAATCGTAATGGGACTGATGGGAACAGCTCCACAGCTGATAGTCGGAATTATCCTGGCATTCCTGCTCAATCTTACATTCATCAGGTTTAAAAATTTCTTCAGGGTAACGATCTTTATGCCTTATATCACCTCCATGGTGGCAGTGGCCCTGATCTTCAGCGTCCTATTCAGCAATCATGAAACCTCGCTGGCCAACTATGTATTGAGCCTTTTCGGCTTTGATCCGGTCAACTGGGGAGCTTCCGAATGGGGAACAAAAATCGCGATTTCCATTATGGTTTTCTGGAGATGGGTCGGCTATAATACAATCATTTTCCTGGCAGGGATCCAGAGTATTCCGAACGACTTGTACGAGGCGGCAACAATCGATGGAGCAAGCAAAACGCAGCAGCTGTTTTACATTACACTTCCGCTGCTGAAGCCTTTCATTCTCCTTACTGTCTTCTTCTCTACTGTCGGTGCACTCCAGCTGTTCTCAGAGCCTACTGTATTCCTTGGTGCCGGGGCATTTTCGAGGGATGAAGCAATGACGATTGTTATGTATTTGTACCGGGATGCGTTCAAGCTTCAATCATTTGGTACAGCATCTGCAACAGCCATCATTCTGCTTGTCATCATCGCTGCTTTTGCAACCATCAATACTATGCTGACATCCGGATATGGTCGGGGCAAAAGGAGGGCAACAAAATGAGCATGAACACTGCCAAAAAGAAACCCGGAAAAGGGAATCTGCCGATCTACTTGTTTCTGGGCTTTGCTTCTTTAGTCTCCCTTTTCCCTTTTTACTGGATGTTTGTAATGGCGACAAATCCAAGCTCTGCATACAACACGATTCCCCCGACGCTGACACCTGGGAATCTGCTGGTGGACAATTTCAAGAAAGTACTGAGCAATATTGATTTTTTCAATGCGATGTGGAATTCCTTTATCATCTGTGTAGTTGTTACGCTAGTGGTTCTGGCCATCAGTTCCCTGGCCGGTTTCGCATTTGCTAAATTCAAGTTTCCCGGGAAGAATATTCTATTCATTTCAATCCTGGTAACAATGATTATTCCGCCGCAGCTCGGCCTGATTCCCCAATATTTCCTGATTTCCAAAGCTGGACTTTTGGATACGCTTCCCGGGGTGATGCTCCTGTTCTTCCTGAATCCTCTAGGGATATTCCTGATGAGGCAATATGTGAACGAAGCTGTGCCGGATGAATTAATAGAAGCGGCCAAGCTGGATGGCTGCTCAAACTTCAGAATATACAGAAGCATAGTCCTGCCGATAATCCTGCCTGCATTTGCAACTCTTGGAATCATTGTGTTTACAGCAGTATGGGGCGAGTTCCTCTGGCAGTTCACGGTGCTCAGGGATCCGGAGATGTATACCATCCAGGTAGCGCTCGCTAATCTCAGCAACACCCATAATATTGATTTTGGGATGATCATGTCAGGTGTATTCTGGGCTACGGTGCCTCTATTGGTCATATTCCTGATGTTTAACAAGCTTTTCATTTCCAGCATCACAGAAGGCTCTGTAAAATAAGCGGAGCTTTCTTGTCTGGAGATTGAAACAAAGGGGAACTGCTAGTAATCTAGTAACATAGAACATATTTTGGAAGCAGAAGGGATTCTCATGAGCCTAACGATAAAGAATATTGCGGAAATTGCGGGCGTCTCTGCCGCTACGGTTTCAAAGGTCATTAATAATTACGGAGGCATCAGCGAAAGAACAAAGAAAAAGGTAATGGATGTTATCCTTGAGATGGATTATGAACCAAATTTTTCAGCACGGTCGCTTGCCACAAAAAAATCCAATCTTATTGGCCTGATTTATGCCGGCAAGATCAATGTTGACATGACCCACCCTTATTTCAACGAAGTCATTTCTTCTTTTAAAAAGAATATCGGCATGCTGGGCTATGATATCCTCATGTTCTCCAACGAAAACTTCCGGCAGGACAATGGCAGCTATATGGCAAGATGCAGACATTTCAATGTGGATGGCTGTCTCGTTATTGCGGGAGAAGAAGTGGAGGAAGCAGTGCATGAGCTTGCTAAGGCTGATTTTCCATGCATCGGGATTGACATTGAACTGTCAGGTCCGAAATCAGCCTTTGTCATGACTGATAACGTGAATCTTTCCCGAAAGGTTATTGAACATCTTTATCTCAATTCTGTCAGGGATGTTGGTTTTATAGGAGGAATGAAGGGATCTGTCATTTCCAATTTGCGGAAGAAGGGATTCCTTGAGGCCATGAACCAGTTCGGACTGGAGATCAGGGAAGACTGGATTCAATATGGTGATTACCATGAAGACAGCGGCTATGAGTGCATGAAAAGGATCCTTGAGGGAAAAAGGAAGCCTGAGGCAGTTTTTGCCGCCTCCGATTTAATGGCGCTCGGAGCACTAAGGGCCATCAAGGAAGCAGGTCTTACCGTTCCAGAAGATATCAAGGTAATTGGCTGCGATGATATTGCCGCCTGCCGCTACAGCGATCCCAAGCTGTCGACTGTTAAACAGGATAAAGAGAAATTCGGGAAACTGTCGGCTTATATGCTGAACGATCTCATCAACGGCAAATCCCAGCCGCGGCCTGCCCTGATTGACTCTGAGCTGATCATCAGGGAATCCTGCGGAACACATTTGTAAAAGAAGGAAAATGATCCTTTGGCGGAAGGATATATGGGGGTAGGAGCATTGCGAAATTATGCAGCATTTGATGTAGGGGGCTCATCCATTAAATATGCCTTGATGGATGAATCGGGCAGCATTATAAATAAGTCATCAATTCCGACTCCAAAGGAAGGTATTGAAGCATTTATTGAGGCAATCGGAAACGCTGTCGAGGAAATGAGGTTCATCAGCCCTGTTGAAGGAATAGCGATGAGCATGCCTGGGGCCGTAGATGTAGTGAGCGGCACTATTCATGGCGCCAGCGCTGTCCCTTATGTTCATGGCCCCAATATCCGGGAGCTTGTGGAGAAAAGGACAGGGCTTCCGGCAGAGCTGGAAAATGACGCCAACTGTGCAGGGCTGGCAGAAGGCTGGATCGGTGCTGCAAAGGATGTCCGGGATTATATCTGCATCGTCATCGGGACGGGGATCGGCGGGGCCATTGTCCTGGACAAAAAAGTCAGGCATGGAGCCAGTTTCCATGGCGGAGAGTTCGGCTATATGATCATGGAGGATTATTTAGAGAGTCCTTTAGGAAGAAGCTGGAGCGATCTTGGTGCCACTGGGGCACTGGTCAATATTGCAGCAGCCAAAAAAGGATTGGATCCTGAAACACTGGACGGCCGTAAAGTGTTTGAGATGGCAGAGAGCGGAGATAAAGAGATTCAGGAAGAAATAGACCGCTTTTACAAACGCCTGGCTGTCGGCATTCTGAATCTGCATTATATCATTGACCCGGAAAAAATCCTGATCGGCGGTGCGATTTCGGCCCGGCATGATTTTTGCGAGAGAATCAATCGGGTGCTATCAAGCATGAAATCGGATATCCATTCTCTTGATGTAAAAGCCGAAGTGTGCAAGTTCGGAAACGACTCTAATCTGATTGGAGCACTGTACCACTTTCTGCAGAGCCAGAAGACAAAAGATAAAGTAATGGACTTAAGATAAAGATTAGTTTCCGGCTAATCTTTATTTTTTCATTTAAGAAGATATCATGCTATGGGCAGTTTCTTTGTACAGCGCCGTGAAAGCGTTTAATATGGAAAAGAACGCATTACTTGAAGGAGGAAGACCGATGGTATACCTTGCAGAAGAAAAACGCTATGAAACGATGAAATACAATCGAAGCGGGCGCTCTGGCCTCCGGCTCCCGGCCATCTCCCTTGGCTTATGGCATAATTTTGGGGGAACTGATACATACGGAAATGGAAGGGAGATGCTCAGGAAGGCATTTGACCTTGGCATCACTCATTTCGATCTGGCCAATAACTACGGCCCTCCGGCTGGCTCGGCTGAGGAAATGTTCGGCAGGATGATGAAGTCGGATTTTGCTCCTTACAGGGATGAAATGATTATCTCTACAAAGGCGGGCTATTATATGTGGCCAGGTCCTTATGGGGAGTGGGGAAGCAGGAAGTACCTCATCTCAAGCCTCGATCAGAGCCTAAAGCGGATGGGGCTGGATTATGTGGATATTTTCTACTCTCACCGGCCTGACCCGGATACACCTTTAGAGGAAACAATGGGTGCTCTGGACTCTATTGTAAGGCAGGGGAAAGCTTTATATGTCGGTATTAGCAGCTATTCCGCAGAACAGACAGAAGAAGCAGTGAAAATCATGAACAAGCTCGGGACGCCGCTCGTGATCCACCAGCCAAGCTACTCTATGCTGAACCGCTGGATTGAGGACGGCCTCCAGGATGTTCTGGAGGAGAATGGTGTGGGATCGATTGCCTTCTGTCCGCTCGCTCAGGGTCTTTTGACGAATAAATATATCAACGGGATTCCCGAGGACAGCAGGGCTGCCAGCAAGACCGGTGCACTTCAAGGGGACCAGGTAACAGAGCAGACAATTGAAAAAGTCAGGAAGCTGCATTAACTCGCCTCCGAACGCGGACAGAGCCTTGCACAAATGTCTCTTGCATGGATCCTTCGCGGAGGGAGAATAACATCTGCTTTGATCGGTGTAAGCAGGGTGTCACAGATTGAAGAAAATGTCGCTGCGCTGGATAATCTTGAGTTTACTGCTGAAGAGCTTAACAGAATCGAAGAAATACTAAAAAGCTGAAAATTCGGCCGGTTCCTTTTAGGAGCCGGCCGTTATAATTTCCTGAACCTCAAAATATTGTATATGCCTGCTAGTAATGCACCTGAAGTGCCGGCAATGAGATCTATCATGGTATCTTTATTGCCGCCGCGCTGCATCGTTTCCGTGACAAGCTGATCGCCGGCAAACTCATAGATTTCCCAGAGGATGCTGGCTGCAGCAGACAAGGAAAAGCTGAATAGGAATAAAAGTGAGCGGGAATTTCCTTTTCCCCCGGATAATATCTTAAAAACAAAGACGGCAGCTATGCCCGCAAAGATTCCTTTGTAAAGGTGAAGCGTGCTATCCCACCAGGCATATTTGCGATAAAAGCTTATAATCGATCCCAGATAGATGGAGCAGAATACGAACAAAAAGTAACCGAAGACAAGGGCGGCCGGGAACGGTTTTTTTAATAAGATCAGTAATAAGGGAAGTGCGCTTACGATGATTCCTCCGAGAGCTACCTGCCAGCGGGAGGAATCGTCTTTGATAAGATAAAAAATACATAACACTGCAAAAAAGACCATAAAAATAGCGGAAAAAATAACTAAAATCCTTTTTTCAGCCGCCATCTACTGAAGATGCTCTGGCGGCTCTGTAGTATGGGATTTTTTCGCCACTTCGGCAAATAGATCCTGCTTCGCTGAGTCATTGGCAGGCATAGGTGCTGCATTCCCCTTCAGGAGCATCAGTATTTGGTTCATTTGCTGCTGAAGCAGACGGATATCCTTATTCAATGCCGGCTTTGCTTCTTCCTTCAGCTCGAATCCAATTTGCCCGTTAGGCTCTAATGTTGCCCATTTTACGTCCTTCAGGCTGGACACATTGTTCTGCCTGAGTTTCATCTCCAGCTGGTCAACCGTCAATCTTACCTTTTTTAAGCCTTTCTCATCAAGATTCCCATTGTTGATCAGTACTTTTGCTCTTCCGGTAATGAATTTCTCGACTTTATCAAACTTTACCTGTAAAATCTCCATGACAACCAGGGTTACTACAAGAATGGCTCCCACAATGATTGTTGTCCAAATGTTTTTTCCGGCGAGCGGCTGTATCAATAAAGAGCCTATTCCAATCATGATTACAGTCTGGGCAAGTGTCATTTGGGATATTGATTTTCTGCCGGCGATCCTGAGCAGCAGGGTGCCTGCCAATACAATCAATATCGATTTCCATATCCAATTTAAATCCATTTACATCACCCTTCACAAAAACTTTTAACATAGTCATCTGCAGTTAAACATGAATATATTCATGCTTGCCGCACTGACAGGTTTGTGGCATTCTAAGAAGTATTGTTTTTGGAATAATATGTATTTTGTGTAGGGTAATTGCAAATTTATGTAGAATCCTCTCTTTTTTATGTAGAATCCTTTCTTTTTATTGTAGAAAAATCGAAAATTTATGTTGAATCCCACTGCAGAAGCATTTATCTTGAGTAAAAATAGAAGGGGCATCTTTAAAATGGCCCACCACCAACAGACTATAAAAAAAGGAGGGGATTCACCCCTCCGGATTAAGCTTTAAATTGGACTGTTTTTCTTTCGTCAATGTAAAGAAAAGAATGAAGCCGATGAAGGAAGTGGTGAATAAAATGCTTCCCATCGGTACGGCGGATGCTTCATTAATCCCGACAAGAGGGGAAACGAGGCTGCCCAATAGGAGCGGCATCATGCCGATGACGGCGCTTGCGCTCCCTGCGCGGTGCCCCTGATTTTTCAATGCCAGCGTAAAGGAGCTGGTAAGGATCATACCCATGGACGTCATATAAATGAAGATAGGGATGACCAGCATAAACAGCGGCCCTTTAATGATGGTCATAGTGAGCAATAATGCAGTCGCACTCACAGCGATGCAGACGGCTGTCCGGAGCAGGGTCCTTTCCTGAACAATGCCGGCGAGGCGCCCAATCAGAAAACTCCCGGTGATGATGGCAATCCCATTGATTCCGAACAGAATGCTGAATACCTGGGGAGAGACGCCGTATATTCCCTGGTAAACAAATGGTGTACCGGATACATAGGCAAAGCTTCCTCCATGTACAAAACCGACAATCAGTGCATAGCCGATGAAAGAGCGGTCCTTAAACAAGCCGCCCATGGCCTTGACTGTGCCTCCCAGGCTGCTGGGAATGCGTTTTTCAGCAGGAAGCGTCTCAGGCAGGCGAACTGAAATAATGGTAACGATAGCCAGTCCAAGCGCACATAAAAAGTAAAAAATGGTATGCCAGCTGGCGAATGGCAGAAAAAGGATTGCGCCTCCGGTCATAGGCGCAATCATCGGAGCGGTAGCATTTATCACCATTAATAAGGAGAAAAACTTCGTCAGCTCTGTACCGCTGAACACATCCCTCACGACTGCCCGCGACAGGACAATGCCTGCTGAAGCGGTTAGCCCCTGAAAAAAACGGGCAGCTACAAAAGTAGTGATATTTGGGGCAAGCGCACAGAGTAATGAGGCAATGCTAAAGAGGGAAATCCCTATCAGAAGCGGTTTTCTCCTGCCTTGTGCATCACTGATCGGCCCGACGATCATCTGGCCGGCAGCGAGCCCCATCAGACAGGCGGTCAAGCTGAGCTGTACAAGGGAAGCAGAGGCATTCAGGTCTCTGCCGATATTCGGAAAGCTTGGTAAGTACATATCGATGTTGAACGGCCCTAAGATTCCTAATGAACTAAGGAGAAAAGCCAGGGCAAGCCTTTCTCTTCCTGTTGGATTTTGAAGCATGATCTCAAACCTTTCTTTCCAGCAATCTGCTATTTCTTGCATAAATATGCCTAGTATACGCCAGCATGGCGGGTATGTCCAGCATAGATGGATAGAAAGGATATAATCATTAAAGAAACTAAATGAAGCCGGAAAACTGAAAGTGAAAATGCGGAGGCTGAATCAACCCAGGATCCCAAATATAAGAAGAATATATTCCTTTTAGAAGGTCATACATAGATTGCCTATAATAATGCTCGCAACTGCCTTTTATTTCAATGAACAAAGTGTCGCACCCTGATTTTTTTGCCGTGCATGATGGTGCTTTTTATGACACATTCTAAGGTTGGGAGGTGATATCCATGCACAAACAAGAGAAACAATCAGGCGTGCCAGCGGAAAGAGGTCAAAACACCCTTTTGGACACAGTAGACCGGACCTTCAACAGTATGATTGAGGATGTCAGAAACATGATCAGTGAAAATGACGAGCGGTCCAGCCGAGAAAGATAAACGCCTGCAGGGGCGTTTATTTGCTTTCAGACACAGAATGGCTGAGGAACAATAAATACGAAAATATTTTCATGAAAAAGAAACCCTTTCTCATTTTAAAACGTAAAAAAGAGAGGTCATGATTATTTGGCAGATTTAGTCTATGAAACTGGCAGTTTTCAGGTCCCTTCCCAAAAAATTCGCACTGACCGGCGCAAGTTCCAGTTCACGTGCCCAAACCGATAGCTGGCCAATATGATGGATCTCATGTGCAATGATATGATGGAGGATTTCGTTTTTGCTAAAATTGTCATCATCCCATGGAACGGAAACGATAAAATCAGGCGCTTCAATCAGACCCTTGGCAAAATAGCTGCTGATATTCTTCCGGAAAGAGTCGGATAGCTGCTTGGCCTCAGTCAGACTGCGATATTCTTCAAAATCAACGATGGTATCGCCCAAACCTTGGATAGCACGGAGCCAGCTGTACTCTACGTCCGTTATGTGGAGCAGTGTATAAAGTATGCTCCCGGCTCCCCCCGTCCGCTTCTTATGCAGTTCACCCTCTTCCAGCTGCTCACACCATTGGAACCACTCATCCCTGACCTTCCAGTTATAGTTGAAAAAAATGATCATTTTTTGCCTCCTTTCTATAAGAGATTGTTGAATGGATTTATTTTAGCATAAAATTGCCAATATTCACTGCATTTTCTAAAATAAAGGAAAAACACTGCGGAACACAGAAGCAATACTCAGTGAAAATATGGAGGCTAGAAAATGCAAATAAGGCTTGCAGAAAAAAAGGATGTAGATCAGCTGATTAGAATGAGATGGGACTTTACGCTCGAAGATTATGAGGAGGGCACTTTTTCGGAAAAAGATTATCCAGAATTCGAGAAAGAATGCAGAACCTTTCTGGAGGATGCTCTTGGAGGAGGCCATTGGTATATCTGGATTGCGGAAGATCAGGGAAAAGTATTATCACATATATACATAGAAAGAATCCAAAAGGTGCCAAGGCCTGGACGGATTACATATCCTTTCGCCTATATGACCAATGTCTACACTGTGCCAGGATATCGCGGAAAAGGAATCGGAAGCAGGCTGATCACGGCCATTAATGAGTGGATTGAAGAAAACCATTATGAATTCGTCATCGTCTGGCCGAGTGAGGAAGGGATCGAGTTTTATAGAAGGAACGGGTATAAACATTGCAGTGAGCCTATGGAATATTTTTCGAAGAATTAGGATGCTGACAGGATTGTCTGCTTTTATGAGGGAGGATTAGCCATGAATGTTAATAAGCAGAAATTTCATCTGAAGAAAATGGAAAACAAAGAAGAAAGCCAGCACGAAGCTGCAAACCTATATAACCTGGTCTGGAATAAAGAGGATGATTCCTTCTTTAATAGACTGAAACGGCATGGAAGCTATGGTGGCTTCCAGGGATATATGGCTTTTGAGGGTGACGCCAGATTGGCAGGGTTCGTATATGGCTATAATTCACAGGAAGGTCAATACTACAGGGGACTGATTGAAAGGGAGCTTTCGGAAAAAGAGACACTAACCTGGCTGGAGGATTGTTTTGAAGTGGTGGAGTTGGCCGTGCACCCGGACAGCAGAAAGCAGGGGATCGGCCGCCTTCTTGAACAAAACCTTCTGGAAAAAGTATCAAATAAGACAGCTATCCTCACAACACAATATGATAACTTTGCTGCCCGGCAATTGTATCGGTCACTTGGGTGGACAGCAGTAAAGGAATCCTTTTTTCCTGACCAGACAGGAACTGCCTACGTTATTATGGGGAAGAGACTCGCTCAAAATAAGTGCTCTTCAATAGCAGGAGGCGGTGAACATGACTGAAATCTGCCTTGTACGCCATGGCCAGACTGACTGGAATGCTGAAGGCAAAATCCAGGGAAGAACTGATATTGAGTTAAATGAAGTGGGTGTCCGCCAGGCAGCAGCATGCAGGGATCTTCTCGCCAATGAAAATTGGGATATTATCATTTCAAGTCCCCTTTTAAGGGCCAGACAGACTGCAGAAATCATTCAGGGAAAGATTAAGAAGCCTTTGGTGGTCATGGATGAATTCATTGAAAGAAGTTTTGGGAGAGCCGAAGGTCTTACAGCTCATGAGAGGCACGCTCTTTTTCCAGACAGGGATTATCCGGAAATGGAAAGCAGAGAGGCCCAAAACACCCGGCTTAAGGAAGGGCTTGAAAAAATCAGCAGGCATTACCACGGAAAAAGAGTGATCCTTGTTTCGCATGGAGCATCCATAAATGCCCTGCTGTCACTGCTTTCTTCAGGTGTGATCGGTTCTGGCAAAACGAAGCTTGAAAATGCCTGCTTCTGCAGCCTTAAATACAAAGAAAAAGAGTGGCTTGTAGAGTACTATAATGAATCGGGGCACTTAAAGGCACTTTAAACAGGAAGTTTAGTAGAAAATATGATATGGTATATTAAGGAAAAGGAGGGGCTGAGAATGGGAAAGGTTTTCTTGTCTATTCTGCTGGTTCTGCTTGCTGCGGCTATTGTCAGCTTTGTATCTGGATTCCATTCTGCCGGGTATATATTTGGCTTTATGTTCGGTACATTTGCAATGGGGATAAGCTTTGTGTATTCTGCCAGGGATGATGACCGGTACAGGCCGAATTATCTGAACAACGGAGGCGGGAAAAAATAGATTGCCGCCTTAAGCAAGATCGTGAACCCGGATGTACAGCGGGTTCTTTTTTTATTACGCGGTTTGCAATATTAATAGAAGGGCTAAAAGAAGAAATATGTTAGAAAATGAAACTTTTTACTCTTTTTATTCGTTAAATTATATATAGTATCACGAGGTAGTCTATAATCTAATTATCGTCACCTATCAGCTCAGCTGGTTATACCGGATCATCATGTCTTACATAGGAGGTTAACTGTGGAAAGTTTAACGTATAAGCTTGCCAGTGAACAGAGCGAGTTTGAACAAATCCATCAGCTTAATTATCAAACATTTGTAGAGGAAATTCCGCAGCACAGTAAAAATGATGAAAATGAATTGATTGATAAATTTCATCAGGAAAATACATATATGATTGCCAAAAAGGGCGAGGAAGTGGTTGGCATGATTGCCATTCGTGCCAAAAGGCCGTTTTCTCTTGATTATAAACTTGAGTCACTTGATGACTTCCTCCCCGTAAAGGGAACAGCTTGCGAGGTCCGACTGTTATCAATCAAGAAAGCCTACAGAAGCAGCCGCGTCTTTTACCATTTATGCGAAAGGCTTGTACAGTTCTGCTTAGAGAAAGGGTATACGATGGCCCTTATTTCAGGTACGGTCCGGCAGCTGAAGCTATATCGGAGGATTGGCTTTATACCTTTTGGTCCTTTGACAGGGGAAGAGGGTGCTCAATTCCAGCCAATGTATTTAACGAAGGAAAATTTTGAACGCTCGACAAAAGCTTTTATACGCCTGATGGCAAAAAAGACAGAGCCAATTAAGAGGATTTCTTTGCTGCCAGGTCCGGTTTCGATTCATCCGGAGGCTGAAAAGGCGTTCTCAGAGCCTGCTATTTCCCACCGAAGCGAAGAGTTCAAAATAGAACTTCATGAACTCCGCAGCAGTCTATGCCACATGACCGGGGCTGTCCATGCAGAAGTCGTAGTAGGTACAGGGACCCTTTCCAATGACCTTGTTGCTGCACAGCTTTCATGCTTTCCGGGAAAAGGGCTGATTCTTGCCAATGGGGAATTTGGCGTCCGGCTGATCGACCATGCAAAAAGGCAGGGGCTATCATTTCAGTCTATAGAAAAAGAATGGAATGAGCCGATCGATTTATATGAAATTGAACAGGCAATCAATGTCGATCCTGCTATCAGCTGGATTTGGACTGTCCACTGTGAAACTTCGACAGGCTATTTATATGATTTAGATTCACTCAAGGAGCTATGCAGACGCCGGGGGATTGAGCTGTGTGTGGATGCCTGCAGCTCGGCAGGTGTTGTTCCCGTTGATCTGAAAGGAGTCTATCTTGCATCATCGGTCAGCGGCAAAGGATTCGGATCCTATCCTGGCCTGGCGATTGTTTTTCACAGGGAGAATATACTTGGAGGCAGTCATATACCAAGGTATTTGGACTTGAAAATGTTTCAGGACCATGAAAGCATCCCCTATACTCATTCTTCCAATCTCGTTAAGGCGCTAAACAAAGCTTGCGGTCTCACGGATTATGAAAAAACATCAAGGATTGGAAAACAGGCAAGGGAAAGGTTGAAGGCAAACGGGTGGAAAGTTCTCGGAGATGAGAGCTACTCTCCAGGCATCATTACAATACTTGTACCGGAAACTAAATCAAGCCGAAAAATAGGTGATTACTGTAAAAGTAAAGGGGTGCTGATCAGCTATGAAAGTGAATATCTGCTGAAAAGGAATTGGATTCAGGCAGCTTTCATGGGGAGCATAGGCGAACAAGAAGCAGCAGAGGCATTGAACATCCTTGAACAGGCTTTTGAAATACAGAACGAAAAACGGTATCAGTATGGAACAGTTTAAGAACATGACGCCAGTATGGATAGCCGTCCTCTTTATGTGGCTCAAAACAGCTGTGGTATCTTTCATCGGTTTTAATCTGCATGCTGCAAGCCTTCTTGAAGTAATGCTGATTACGATTTCACCCTTGGGGCTGCTGATGCTATTGATCGGGGGCGGCCTATTTTGGAAAAAGAAAGTGAAGCCTGCTGGAATATGGCTGATAATGCTGGTCTTGACTGGCATTCTATATTCCGATCTTTTATATTACCGTTTTTATACCGATTTTGTCACGGTGCCGATTCTTTTCCAATTCAAAAACGTCGGCGGTCTCGGACCGAGCACCCTGGAACTGATCAGTCCCTGGGATCTGCTGCTGTTCATTGATTTGCTATTATATTTTCTTTTAATCAGAAAAAAGAAGCTGACAAAAATGACAGTGAGAGGAAAAACGGCAGGGCAGTATGGTGCTGCCTGCATAGCCCTTTTCCTCATCACCGGGGTGATCGGGCTTGTAAATGCGCCGCATCTATTCACAGAGTCATACAATCGCCCGCAGCTTGTCAAAAATATTGGCCTGTATCCGTATCATCTATATGATATTGGCGTAGCGGCATCATATCCCCTGCAAAAGGCATTTGCAGATGCCTCTGATGCCAAGGCTTCTGCAGAGTACGTAAACGGCAGGACAGAGGAGCCCTCCGATTTTTTCGGTGCTGCCGAAGGAATGAATGTTGTCCTTATCAGCATGGAATCGACTCAGGGTTTCGTCCTTGATCAAAAGGTTAAGGGTAAGGAAATAACCCCATTTCTTAATTCTCTGGCAGAGGATAGCTTTTATTTCAACAATCTCTATGACCAGACCGCCCAGGGAAAAACTTCTGACTCTGAATTCATGGTCGATAATGGATTGTATCCCTTGTCCAGCGGCTCGGCTTTTGTGCGGAAATTTGAGAATACGTACAAAAGTCTTCCGCATATTTTGAAAGAGGAAGAAGGCTATAAGGCAGCGGTCCTCCATGGGAACGAGCCCTCTTTTTGGAACAGGGAAGACATGTATAAGGCGCTTGGCTATGACCGGTTTTTCTCTAAAGGCGATTATGAGGTGACAGAGGAAAATTCAGTGAACTACGGTATCAAGGACATTCCGTTCTTTCAGCAGTCAATTCCTCACTTAAAGAGCCTTGAAAAGCCATATTATACCCGGTTCATCACATTGACGAACCACTTTCCATTCCTGCTTGAGGAAGAGGACCGGCTGATTCCGGAGGCTGATACAAGCGAGATGGTGGTTAATCGTTATGTCACAACAGTGAGATACCAGGATGAAGCGATCAAGACATTCTTCCAGGAAATGAAAGACAGTGGAGAATACGACAATACGATGTTTGTGCTGTACGGGGATCATTACGGTATTTCCGATAAATATGAACATGGTGTACTGGAGCTTTTAGAGCAGGAAGATTCGCTTGTCAACCGGATGAAGCTGCAAAAGATTCCGCTGATCATCCATATTCCGGGGCAGGAAGGGAAAATGATATCTACAATAGGCGGCGAAATCGATATAAGAGCAACGCTTCTTCATTTGCTCGGCATCAATCCCGAAGATCATTACAGCTTCAGCCGAAACCTTTTTGCCCGGAATCCCGATCAGCCAGTCATATTCAGGGATGGAAGCTTTATTGCAAAGGACTATCTTTATAAAAGCGGGAGCTGCTTGAAAGTAGACTCTGCGGAAGAAGCGGATATCAGCAAGTGTGAACCTTATCTGGAAACAGCCAGAAAAGAGCTTGGCATGTCTGATGATGTTGTGAACGGTGACCTGCTGAGATTCTTGAAATAGCAGCAATGAAATCACTTTCAGCTTGAAAGTGATTTTTTGCTCTCCAGCCAAATCTGCACTTGATCGAGGAAACCTTTCTTACACCAGGCAATGATCGCTCTTTCTTCTCCTAGCTGTTCAATCTGGCTTTGAAAGAATAAATCTCCAATAAAGTAGCCTAACCTGCTATACCCGAATGTTTTACCGCCCCGGATGGAAAACCATTCCCTATATAGATCTTCATGCTGATGCTTTTGGAAGTCTTCGTAAAATTCCTTTTTGATCTCATTGGCATGGGACTTGGCAAAGGATAACCAGCCATCTCCTTGATTATTGAAGCTGAAATAAACGGAAGAAGGAAGGCCGGGAGCAATTTTGCGTGAAAAATGGATGGCGGCGCCTTCCTGGTTAAGCCAGATTAGGGGACTATCCCATGTAACGGTCCGCCAGTCCATTCCAGTATGATCACTGAGGATATTTTGTGCAGCATGGCCGAATTCATGGGAAACGATGACTCTTAAATGTTCTTTATCATCTGTCAGCTGCTCCAGAGCAAAAGTAATGTTGGGGATGATCTGCCGCCAAGTATAGGCATTTGACCCGTAAAAGCCGGCAATCAGGCTTACTTCAATGGGAAACCCGACTCCATAAGCTCCTTTGAACCGAGTGGCCGTCTCGTGAATAATGGGAATAATGTTTTCCTGCACTCTTCGAAGATGGCTTTTTTTAGACTGAAGCTGGTCAATGCTTCTTGGTATGCGTTCTTCATGATTCCGGCAGTGATACTGAAAATACTGCCCAAAAATATCAGGAAACTGCTGATGGTATTCCTTGAGAAAATCCACAGAAAGATGTTCTGCTTGAAGAAAAAAAGGAATCGTATCATTTATTTTCATAAAAAAGGCCTCCTTCTCTTTTTTCCACTATATCATAGAGGGAAATACCTTTGTGGCAGTTTTTTACAAAAGCTGTGTAAAGCTAAACTTGAATGAGTTTGTGCAGAAATGGGCTATATAGAAGATTTGAGGTAGATTGTTGGCAGCAGGCCGCTTAACCTTACAGGCAGTGTTGGGATATTGGTTGATAGGAGGGGACGGCTGCTGCTTCAGCAGAGGAGGTTTCCGGCAGGAACATGGGGCCTTGCCTGGCGGGCTTATAGACTCGGGGAGTCTGCAGAAGAACCATGCAGGCGGGAGATATGGGAAGAAACAGGGCTGATAGCCGGCTCTCCTCAGCTGATTAATGTCTATTCCGGAAGAATTATTGTATGACGGCAGAAAATGGAGATCAATTTTATGCTGTCACAATTGCGTATTATAGAGAAAAGTTTGATGGTGAAATGAAGATGGACCCCCAGGAATCGATAAATATTAAATTTCCACCCAGATGATTTTCCGGTGAATATGGTGGGAAGCCATAAAATAATCATAGAGGATTTTTTATGTAATATTTATAAGAAGGAAAAATACGAGACAGAAAAATAGCTGTAACGGACAGCATATTAAGGAAACAGGATCAAAACTGGCGTAAGGATCAGCAGCCTTGCAATAAATTCAAACATAAATTCCAGCCCCCTTTAAAGGATTTTCCCTGCACCTGGCTCCTCCTTCGCCAAATGCTATGGCAGCCACGCATGCTGCCCCCGCTGATTCTATATTAATAGGGAAATATTAAGCTGGTATTTATGTTTTGTTATAAAAGTTTAAGAAGAGAGCAGAAAGCTTATGAAGTCCAGAAAAAAAGGACTCTGCCAGTCCTTTTTAGGCTTTGTTGGATTAGATGTCCTGTTCCTCCAGTTCGATTTCCATCCGCGTTTGCGGGAAACCGTTGGCTACCCATTCTGCCCTTAATGCAGAGTCATACTGGGTGAGCCCTTTTTCGGCATCCACTTTATCAGCATCCACACTTTCAATCTGGTCAATCCTCTCGCTGTTCCTCATGCTTGTGTCTTCTATGACGCCGTCTTTAATTGTGTATGAAAAGGTTCTTGTATTGGCGGATTCTTCGCTGCGCTTTTTCATTGCCGCAATGGCAAGTGCAGCTCCGCCAGCAGAAAGCAGAATGCCTGCAGCCATGTTCATTGTCGACTTTTTCATGGTTATTCCCTCCGATATTCAAATTTTATGGAATATGAATCTATTTATTTTATTCCCTTGTTTTATTACTTTAAAAAGTATTTTATTTACAATTTGATTAATTTTTTTTCACTGGAGGCTAGATCGATTGAAAAGAGTCCGGCAAAATCAGCCGCTGTAATGCAAATATTGTATTGGATTTTAGAGAGTTAGGTAAGAGCCTGAGTCCTCTTAAAAAAGTAATAGTGGAACTGGGGAGAGAGCCATACCTGCTATTTCACTGAAAAACTAAAAGAATGGCTCCGGAAGGGTACTCTAGGACCGCTATTTCATTGTGAAACCAAAATAACGGTTCCAGCAGAGTGAGCTAGAACCGTTATTTCACTGAAAACTAAAATAATGGTTCCAGCGAAGATAACTAGAACCGCTATTTCACTGAAACACTAAAATAATGATCCCAGCGGGGTGCTCTAGAACCGCTATTTCATTGAAAAACCAAAATAATGGTTCCAGCAGAGTGAGCTAGAACCGTTATTTCACTGAAAAACTAAAATAATGGTTCCAGCGGAGTGAGCTAGAACCGTTATTTCACTAAAAAACTAAAATAATGGTTCCAGCAGAGTGAGCTAGAACCGCTATTTCACTGAAACACTAAAATAATGATCCCAGCAGGGTGCTCTAGAACCGCTATTTCATTGAAACAAGTCAAGTCCTTAAAATTGTGTAAATTCATCTAAACAATGATACAACCACTGTGCTATGTTTTGATTTTTTGACAGGAAAGGGGGTACCCCCTTTCCTGTCAAAAAATTTTCGCGCTTCGCTTATA
>NZ_JBNILH010000006.1:0-317572 GCF_050107595.1 Bacillus infantis | reverse complement strand
TTGATAGGTCTGAGGTGGAAGCGTGGTGACACGTGGAGCTGACAGATACTAATAGATCGAGGACTTAACCACATTTGATTGCTTTGTAATTCTTCTTCTGCATTATCTAGTTTTGAGGGAACAAAAACCTCATCTAAATAGTCTGGTGGCGATAGCGAGAAGGTCACACCCGTTCCCATACCGAACACGGAAGTTAAGCTTCTCAGCGCCGATGGTAGTTGGGGGCTCTCCCCCTGTGAGAGTAGGACGCTGCCGGGCGAATGAAGAACAGTCTGTGAGACTGTTCTTTTTTTGTGCTTTTTTTGGGAAAAGGAGAAGGTTTTAATAAGAAAAGGGTTCTTGAGAGGAAATTAGTGCCCGGGGCAGGCGCATGAGCAGGGTTTTTGATTAGAATGATGGGGAGAGCAGCTGCTTTGGCTGCGAATTTCATCAATTGGTCCGATAATCTACCAACTTTGTGGTTTATTTAATCAATTGGCTGATTAATTTACCGACTTCCCCATTTAATTTACCAACTCCCCATCATAATCAACGAATTGCCCTAAACTTCAACTCACCACCAACATTTTTACCAGCTGAACTTAATCCTGCCCAATCTTCCAACCCCAGCCCCCCGTCAGTCCGCTTACTTAATAACCAAAAACCATTACCATCCTGCTGCTCCTTAACTCCTAAACCGCCCCGCCAGCCCACGCTGCCTCCTAAAAAGGCATCATTTCTCCCAACTTCCCTTCATTTCCCTGCTCACCCGCTCCCTGCAGCAGTTTTATCATTGGGAGAATAGGTTAACATAACAAAAAGATCAATTTATTTTTTTCTAAATGGTTCGCAAATGCAGATTTCTCTTGTACAATAGGGATTTACGTTGAATTAAGGCAGAGGCTTGAAGGAGGTTTATTTTTTGCTTGAAAATAGTTTAGTGATGGTTGCCATCATACTTGTCATTAATATTGTATATGTCTCCTTTTTTACGATCAGGATGATCCTTACGCTGAAAGGGCAGCGTTATTTGGCCGCTTTTATCAGTATGATCGAAGTGGTCATTTATGTAATTGGACTGGGGCTTGTACTCGATAATCTGGATCAGATCCAGAATTTAGTCGCATATGCTGTAGGATACGGAATCGGTGTTGTTGTCGGCATGAAGATTGAAGAGAAGCTTGCTCTTGGATATATAACGGTTAATGTAATAACAAAAGAATATGATAAAGACGTTCCCAGGGTGCTGAGGGAAAAAGGCTATGGTGTAACCAACTGGGCTGCCAATGGACTGGAGGGCGACCGGATGGCTATGCAGATTCTGACGCCGAGGAAATATGAGCTGAAGCTGTACCAGACGATCAAGGAGCTTGATCCTAAAGCCTTCATTATCGCCTATGAGCCTAAGACAATCCACGGCGGCTTCTGGGTGAAATCTGTCAGGAAAGGAAAATTGTATTCATGAGCAAGGAAAAGAAAAAGAAGCAGTTTGAAGTCCTTGAAAATGAAACGATTGGCCAATGCCTGGACCGCATAGCTAAAGAAGGCTATGTGCCTGTTAGGAGGACGGAGAAGCCGATATTTAAAGAAGTGAAGACCGGCGGTAATGTCACTTATGAGCCAGCAGGACGGCAGATAGTCTTTGAAGCAAAAAAGGAAGAGTAAAACACGAACATTATCCTATTATCAATCATTATTGTTCGAATAGTAGTTGACACCCCGATAGGATAGTTGGTAAGATGTTGTTAGATAAGATTACAATTTAAATTATATTTATATAAAGATTTACCCTTATATAATAATGGGGATATGGCCCATAAGTTTCTACCTGGCTGCCGTAAATGGCCGGACTATAAGGGAAAGCTGATATGACCGGTTCAAGGGTCTGCTTCCTTGTGTATATTAGGGGCTATCCTTTATTATCCGAGCCCGGACAGATTACTTTCTCTATTAGTAAATAGTGAAAAGTAACTGTCCGGGCTTTTTATTTTTTGTGGAAGATTAGAATTGGGGGAGAGGCATATGCAAGTGGCTGTTATTATGGGCAGCAAATCTGACTGGGAAACGATGAAGCATACATGCGGCATGCTGGATAAGCTTGAGATTTCTTATGAAAAGCAGGTTGTTTCTGCCCATCGAACCCCGGATTTGATGTTCCGGTTTGCAGAAGAAGCACGAGACCGCGGGATAAAAGTGATCATCGCAGGAGCTGGCGGCGCAGCTCACTTGCCAGGAATGGTGGCAGCGAAAACGACATTGCCGGTCATTGGGGTGCCTGTCCAATCCAAGGCGCTTAACGGACTTGACTCGCTGCTGTCCATTGTTCAGATGCCAGGCGGTGTTCCTGTAGCAACAGTGGCTATCGGAAAGGCAGGTGCAGTCAATGCAGCCCTCCTTGCTGCACAGATGCTGGGAGCCTTTGATGCGGAGATTGCAGACAGGATTGAGAGCATGAGGCTGCAGACAAAACAGGAAGTAATGGAGAGCAGTGATGAACTTGTCTAAACAAACAATTTTGCCTGGACAGACGATAGGAATCATCGGGGGCGGACAGCTGGGGAGAATGATGGCATTGGCAGCGAAGGCACAGGGGTTCAGGATTGCTGTCCTTGATCCCGCACCGGATTCTCCCTGCGGCCAGGTTGCCGACCGGCAGATTGTCGGCGGCTACGATAACCTGCTTTGTATAAAGGAGCTTGCTGAGGCGAGCGATGTGATCACTTATGAATTTGAAAATATCAATGCCGAGGCGCTTGACTGGCTGACAAGCCATGCCTATGTTCCCCAGGGATCTGAACTGCTCCGCACAACGCAGGACCGCCTGACTGAGAAGGAAGCGATCGAACGGGCAGGGGCAAAGGTGGCGCCTTACGCCTGCATCGAAAAGGCGGCCGATATTTATGATAATATAGAGAAGCTTGATTTTCCTGCGGTACTAAAGACGGCACGCGGCGGCTATGATGGCAAAGGCCAATATGTGATTCGTTCAAAAGATGATATTCCTGCTGCTGCAGAGCTGCTTGAAAAAGGCATCTGTGTCCTGGAAAAGTGGATCTCTTTTCAAAAGGAAATTTCTGTGATTATTGCAAGAAATCCCGATGGGGAAACAGCTGTTTTTCCGGTAGGAGAGAATATTCATAAAGATAATATCCTGCATGAAACCATTGTACCGGCTGATATCAGCGAGAGTGCCGCACGCAAGGCTGAGAACCTGGCCAAAAAGATCGGCGAAGCGCTTGGGCTGGTTGGTACGCTTGCAGTGGAGATGTTTCTATCTGACGGGGATGAGATTTACATAAATGAATTGGCTCCAAGGCCGCATAACTCAGGTCATTATACAATCGAGGCCTGTGAAACTTCACAGTTTGAGCAGCATATCAGGGCTGTGTGCAATTGGCCGCTTGCAAGCACGAGGCTATTAAATCCGGCAGTTATGGTCAACATATTAGGAGAGCACCAGTCAGATGTGATCAAGGCGATTCCGGGCCTGAAGGATTGGAAGATCCATCTGTATGGTAAGGATGAACCTAAGCATAAGCGAAAAATGGGGCATGCAACACTTTTGCGGCCGTCAACGGCAGAAGCGCTTGCCGAGATAGACCGCAGCGGAATATGGAGCAAAGCAAAAGAAGGTATGGAGGTTTTACGATGATTGGACGTTATACAAGACCTGAAATGGGAGCGATTTGGACAGAGGAAAATCGCTTTAAGGCCTGGCTGGAAGTAGAAATCCTTGCTTGTGAAGCATGGGCGGAGCTAGGGGACATCCCAAAAGAAGATGTGCAGAAAATCCGTGAGAATGCTTCATTCGATATCGAACGCATCAATGAAATTGAGCAGGAGACGCGCCATGATGTGGTGGCATTCACCCGCGCGGTTTCAGAAACGCTCGGTGAAGAGCGGAAATGGGTGCATTACGGCCTCACTTCCACGGATGTAGTGGATACGGCTCTTTCGTACCTGATCAAGCAGGCTAACAGCATCCTTCTTCAGGATCTGGAGAATTTCGTTGAAATCTTGAAGAATAAAGCAAAAGAACATAAATACACAGTCATGATGGGGCGCACGCACGGTGTTCATGCCGAGCCGACAACCTTCGGGCTGAAGCTGGCTTTATGGTATGAGGAAATGAAGCGGAACCTGGAGCGCTTCAAGCAGGCCGCTGCCGGCGTTGAGTTCGGGAAGATGTCCGGTGCTGTCGGGACCTACGCCAATATCAACCCATTCGTGGAAAGCTATGTGTGCGAGAAGCTGGGCCTCCAGCCTGCGCCTATCTCAACGCAGACACTTCAGCGTGACCGCCATGCCCACTATATGGCCGCCATCTCGCTGATTGCGACTTCCATCGAGAAGTTTGCAGTTGAAATCCGCGGACTTCAGAAGAGTGAAACCCGTGAAGTTGAGGAGTTTTTTGCGAAAGGGCAGAAAGGGTCTTCTGCCATGCCGCATAAGCGCAATCCAATCGGATCTGAGAATATGACTGGCCTTGCACGAGTGATCCGAGGCCATATGCTCACAGCCTATGAAAATGTGCCGTTATGGCATGAGCGCGATATTTCACACTCTTCGGCAGAGCGGATTATTCTTCCGGATGCAACGATTGCCCTGAATTATATGCTGAACCGATTTGGGAATATCGTTAAGAATCTCACCGTGTTCCCGGAGAACATGAAGAGAAATATGGACCGCACACTTGGCCTCATCTATTCCCAGCGTGTGCTGCTTGCCTTGATCAATAAAGGCATGGCCCGTGAAGAGGCATATGACGTTGTCCAGCCGAGGGCGATGGAGGCATGGGAGAAGCAGGTAGCGTTCAAATCGCTTGTGGAAGCCGATGAAACGATTTCTTCCAGGCTGTCTGCAGAGGAAATTGAAGACTGCTTCGATTATAACTATCACATCAAGCATGTGGACACCATTTTTGACCGCTTAGGCTTATAAAATCAGGGGGCTTCGGTCCCCTTTTATCAGGAAGATTCCCAATATTCTTACCAAGGAGGCTCTGCCATGGAAAAGAGAGAGCAACTATATGAAGGCAAGGCGAAAAAGGTATATCTGACCGATGATGAAAATATTGTCTGGCTTGAATATAAAGATTCTGCAACTGCATTCAACGGGGAGAAAAAAGCAGAGATTGCCGGCAAAGGCCGTTTGAATAACGAGATTACAAGTCTGCTGTTTTCAGAGCTTCATAAAAAGGGCATCAGCTCTCATTTCATTGAGAAAGTTTCAGAAACTGAGCAGCTTGTACAAAAAGTCGAGATTATTCCTATTGAAGTGGTTGTAAGGAATGTGGCTGCTGGAAGCATGGCAAAAAGGCTCGGGATGGAAGAAGGGGCTCTTCTGAAAAGAACGCTTGTGGATTTTTATTTGAAGGATGACAGTCTGGGCGATCCGATCATTACCGATGATCATGTGTTTGAGCTTGAGCTTGCTTCTCCTGATGAAGCTGCCCTGCTGAGGAGCAAGGCGCTAGAGGTTAATGCATTTTTATCAAGCTTCTTTAAGGAAATGGGCATTCGTCTCATTGACTTTAAGCTTGAGTTCGGAAAAAATGCTGCCGGCGATATTCTGCTGGCAGATGAGATCTCTCCTGATACTTGCCGCCTTTGGGATATGGAGACAAATGCGAAGCTTGATAAGGATGTATTCCGCCGTGATCTGGGAAGCTTAACAGATGCCTATGAAAATATTTTAACAAGATTGGGAGGACGCCAGCATGTATAAAGTAAAGGTGTATATCACATTAAGAGAAAGTGTGTTGGATCCGCAGGGAACAGTTGTGAAAGGATCGCTGCACTCCCTGGACTTCAATGAAGTGCAGGATGTCCGGATCGGGAAATATATGGAGCTGACAATCGATAAAACAGATCGTGATATCGATGCAGCTGTAAAAGAAATGTGTGAGCGCCTGCTGGCTAATGTGGTGATTGAGGACTATCGCTACGAAATTGAGGAGTGTGTTGCACTGTGAGGTTTGCAGTCATCGTTTTTCCGGGCTCCAATTGTGATATTGATATGTTCCATGCGATCCAGGATGAGCTTGGGGAGCAGGCAGAATATGTGTGGCATGATACAGAAAGCCTTGATGACTATGATGCGGTCCTCCTGCCGGGCGGCTTCTCTTATGGAGATTATCTCCGTTCCGGCGCGATTGCCCGCTTCAGCAAGGTGATGAAGGCTGTTATCAAAGCAGCAGAGGAAGGAAAGCCGGTCCTTGGCGTCTGCAATGGCTTTCAGATCCTCCTTGAAACCGGCTTGCTGCCAGGCGCGATGCGCAGGAATGAAAGCCTGAAATTTATGTGCAGACCCGTTCAGCTGCAGGTAGCGAATAATCAAACAATCTTCTCTTCCGCCTATGAACAGGGCGAAGTGATCACAATCCCGATTGCACATGGAGAAGGCAATTATTACTGCGATGAAGCTACACTGAAATCACTGATAGAAAATAATCAGGTTGTATTCACATACAGCGGCGATAACCCGAACGGAAGCCTTGGCGACATTGCCGGAATCATCAATGAAAAAGGAAATGTCCTCGGCATGATGCCGCACCCTGAAAGGGCCGTCGATCAGCTATTGGGCGGTGCCGATGGACTGAAGCTTTTCCAATCAATCGTCAAACAATGGAGGGAATCTTATGCCGTTAATGCTTGAGCCAAGCCCGAAGCAGATTCAAACAGAAAAAGTCTATAAAGAGATGGGGTTGACGGACCAGGAATTTGCGATGGTTGAGGATATCCTGGGCAGATTGCCGAATTACACAGAGCTCGGATTGTTTTCCGTCATGTGGTCAGAGCATTGCAGCTATAAAAATTCTAAACCGGTCCTGAAAAAATTCCCGGTCAAAGGAGAACGTGTCCTGCAGGGCCCTGGGGAAGGAGCTGGCATCGTTGACATCGGAGACGGCCAGGCGGTTGTATTTAAAATTGAAAGCCATAACCACCCATCTGCGATCGAGCCTTACCAGGGAGCGGCAACGGGTGTGGGCGGCATTATCCGGGATGTATTTTCAATGGGAGCAAGACCGATCGCTCTCCTTAACTCTCTTCGCTTTGGAGAGCTGGATTCTCCTCGCGTTCGGTACCTTTTTAAAGAAGTAGTGGCAGGCATTGCCGGTTACGGAAACTGCATCGGCATTCCGACTGTCGGGGGCGAGGTGCAGTTCGATGCTTCTTATGAAGGCAATCCTCTCGTCAATGCCATGTGCGTCGGGCTGATTGACCATAAGGATATTAAAAAGGGACAGGCGCACGGAGTTGGCAATACGGTTATGTATGTTGGTGCAAAAACGGGCCGCGACGGAATCCACGGCGCGACCTTTGCCTCAGAGGAACTGACAGAGCAGTCTGAAGAAAAGCGCCCTGCCGTCCAGGTCGGCGATCCGTTCATGGAGAAGCTGCTGCTTGAAGCATGCCTCGAACTGGTCAAGTCTGATGCACTTGTCGGAATCCAGGACATGGGAGCAGCCGGGCTGACAAGCTCATCTGCCGAAATGGCCAGCAAAGCAGGCTCAGGCATCGAGATGAACCTTGACCTTGTCCCGCAGAGGGAAACGGGCATGACTGCCTATGAAATGATGCTGTCTGAATCACAGGAGCGTATGCTGATTGTCGTCCAAAAAGGGCGTGAGCAGGAAATCGTTGATCTTTTTTCAAAATATGAACTTGAAGCCGTCGCGATCGGCAGGGTGACAGATGATAAAATGCTTCGCCTCATCCATAAAGGAGAAGTGGTGGCGGACGTTCCGGCTGATGCACTTGCCGAGGAAGCGCCTGTGTACCACAAGCCTTCACGCGAGCCTGAATATTTCCGTGAATTCCAGGCTATGGAGACGGAAATTCCGGCAGCAGGGAATGCAGGGGAAACTCTGATGCGCCTGCTGCAGCAGCCTACCATTGCAAGCAAGGAATGGGTCTATGACCAATATGATTATATGGTTCGCACGAGCACAGTTGTTTCTCCAGGTTCTGATGCGGCGGTCGTAAGGATCCGCGGAACGCGCAAGGCGCTTGCCATGACAACCGACTGCAATTCGCGTTATCTGTATCTGGATCCTGAAACAGGCGGGAAAATTGCTGTGGCTGAAGCAGCAAGAAATATTATAGCTTCCGGTGCCGAGCCGCTTGCCATTACAGACTGCCTGAACTTTGGCAATCCGGAAAAGCCGGAAATCTTCTGGCAGCTGGAGAAAGCGGCAGATGGCATGAGCAGCGCCTGTCTGGCTTTGAATACGCCGGTCATTGGCGGAAACGTGTCACTATACAATGAGACCAACGGTACAGCCGTTTATCCTACACCAGTAGTCGGGATGGTCGGTCTCGTAGAGGATGTTGACCATATTACGACTCAAAGCTTCAAACAGGCCGGAGATCTGATTTATCTTCTGGGAGAAACAAAGGCTGAATTTGGCGGCAGCGAGCTGCAAAAGCTTGTTCACGGGGAGATATTCGGGAAAGCGCCGGAGCTTGATCTGGCAAAAGAAGCACGAAATCAGGAGCAGGTGCTAAAAGCCATCCGTGCGGGGCTTGTCTCTTCCGCTCATGACCTGGCAGAAGGCGGACTTGCAGTTGCAGCTGCTGAGAGCGTGATAGGCTCTGAGGGACTTGGCGCTTTAATCCGCATTTCAGGAGACGAGACCAGCGCACTATTCAGTGAATCACAGTCCCGCTTCCTCCTCACTGTTAAAAAGGAAGATCAGCAGGCATTTGAAAGCATGACTGATGCGATTCTGATCGGCGAGGTGACAGACGAGCCTGTACTTGAAGTCCACTCTGACAGCGGTCTGGTTATGAAAGAACAAACTGAAGTTCTGAAATCAGCCTGGAAAGGAGCAATCCCATGCTTGCTGAAATAAGAGGCCTGAACGAAGAATGCGGCATCTTTGGTGTCTGGGGGCATGAAAATGCCGCCCAGATCACCTATTACGGCCTTCACAGCCTGCAGCACCGCGGCCAGGAAGGTACAGGGATGGTCGTGACAGACGGGAAAAAGCTGAAGGGTCTGAAAGGTGAAGGGCTTGTAGCGGAAATTTTCACCGAGGATGCCATGGAGGCAATGGACGGAAAGTCGGCCATCGGCCATGTCCGCTATGCAACAGCAGGCGGCGGGGGATATGAAAATGTCCAGCCTCTGCTGTTCAACTCACAAAACGGCGGCCTGGCCCTTGCTCATAATGGCAATCTGGTAAATGCCACTGCATTGAAAAATCAGCTTGAAGGACAGGGAAGCATCTTCCAGACCAGCTCAGATACAGAGGTGCTGGCCCATCTGATCAAGCGCGGGGGTTTTTCAGCCTTAAAGGACCGGGTTAAAACGGCCCTTTCCATGGTAAAGGGCGCGTATGCATTTCTGATCATGACTGAAACCGAATTGATGGTGGCGCTTGACCCGAATGGCATGCGGCCGCTATCGCTCGCCAAGCTTGGCGATGCCTATGTGGTAGCTTCTGAAACCTGTGCATTTGATGTGGTCGGGGCAGAATTCATCAGGGATGTTCTTCCTGGCGAGCTCTTGATCATTGATGATGAAGGCTTCCGTTCCGAGATGTTTGCGGTTGCCTCAACAACAGCCATGTGCACGATGGAATATGTTTATTTTTCAAGGCCTGACAGCAATATCAACGGCATCAATGTCCATACTGCCCGTAAAAATCTAGGGAAGAAACTGGCTGAAGAGTTTCCTTTCGAAGCAGATGTGGTAACAGGCGTGCCTGATTCAAGCATTTCAGCTGCCATCGGCTATGCGGAAGCATCCGGGATTCCTTATGAAATGGGGCTGATCAAGAATAGATATGTCGGCAGGACATTCATCCAGCCGTCCCAATCATTGAGGGAGCAGGGCGTCAAGATGAAGCTCTCCCCTGTTCGCGGCGTTGTCGAGGGCAAAAGGGTCATCATGGTCGATGATTCCATTGTCCGCGGCACAACAAGCAGAAGGATCGTCACCATGCTCCGCGAAGCTGGTGCAACAGAGGTTCATGTTGTGATCAGTTCACCGCCGATCAAAAACCCTTGCTTCTACGGAATCGATACATCGACAAGGGAAGAATTGATCGCCTCCGAGCACTCTGTGGAAGAGATCCGGGAAATCATTGGAGCAGATACACTTTCGTTTTTGAGCGCGGAAGGCATGATCGAAGCGATCGGCAGGACAGAGCAGGGAGCATTGAAAGGCCAGTGCCTGGCATGCTTTACGGGTAATTATCCGACCGAAATCTATCCTTCTACCATTCATCCTTACGAAAAAGTCTAAAAAAGCGGCATTCAGCAATGCTGCTTTTCTTTTCAAAAAATACAAGATCGAGGGGGAACTGTAATGGCTAATGCCTATAAGCAGGCTGGCGTGGATATAGAAGCAGGATATGAGGCGGTATCCCGGATGAAGAAGCATGTGCAGAGGACGCAGAGAGCTGGCGTAATGGGAGGCTTGGGCGGTTTTGGCGGCATGTTTGATCTGTCAGTCCTGAACCTGAAGGAGCCGGTGCTTGTATCAGGGACAGACGGGGTCGGCACAAAGCTTATGCTCGCGTTTATGATGGACCAGCATGATACAATCGGAGTGGATGCTGTTGCCATGTGTGTGAATGATATTGTTGTACAGGGCGCTGAACCGCTGTATTTCCTTGACTATATTGCATGCGGAAAAGCGGATCCGGCAAGGATTGAAGCAATCGTTAAAGGCATTGCAGATGGCTGCGAGCAGGCCGGCTGTGCGCTTGTCGGCGGAGAAACAGCCGAAATGCCCGGCATGTACAATGAAGAAGAATATGACCTGGCCGGTTTTGCAGCAGGGGCCTGTGAGAAGTCAGCACTGATTGACGGCAGCGGGATTAAAGAAGGCGATGTGCTTGTCGGCCTTGCATCAAACGGAATCCACAGCAATGGCTATTCTCTTGTCAGAAAAATCCTGCTGGAGGATGCCGGCCTGGCGCTGGACAGTTATCAGGAGGAACTCGGCTGCACATTGGGCGAGGAGCTTCTGAAGCCGACGCGGATTTATGTGAAGCCGGTGCTTGATGCGATGAAAAAATTCGACATCAAGGGATTGGCCCATATTACAGGCGGCGGGTTCATTGAAAACCTGCCAAGAATGCTTCCAGAAGGGCTGGGGGCTGAAATTGATGAGAGCGGAAGGGATATTCCGCCGGTATTCGGACTTATGGAAAAGCTGGGAAATCTCGATCGGCTGGAAATGTACAATATTTTCAATATGGGCACGGGAATGGCCGCGGCTGTCAGCCCGGAACAGGCCGACATGCTCATCAGCCAACTGAATGCTTCAGGGGAAAAAGCCTACAGGCTCGGGACGGTTACAAGGAAAGAAGGAATTCAAATTACCGTGTAAAACGGATTTCGGAGGTTCCCATGAAAAAGATAGCGGTATTTGCTTCCGGAAGCGGAACCAACTTTCAAGCTATAGTAGATGCTGTAAAAAGCGGCGGCCTGGATGCGGACATCCGGCTTTTGGTTTCTGACAGGCCAGGAGCTTATTGCTTGGAGAGGGCGGAGGCCAATGGAGTCCCAAGCTTTGCCTTCCGTGCAAAAGAGTTTGAAAGCAAGCAGGCATATGAAGAGGAAATTCTCGGCAGGCTCAAGGAGTGCGGAGCTGAGTTCATCATTCTGGCAGGCTATATGAGGCTGATCGGTGAGGTTCTCCTTGCTGAATATGAGGGAAGAATCGTCAATATCCATCCTTCGCTTCTGCCCTCCTTTCCGGGTAAAGATGCCATCGGCCAGGCGCTCGCAGCCAGGGTGCCGATCAGCGGCGTAACGGTTCATTATGTGGATGCCGGCATGGACAAAGGGCCGATCATTGCCCAGCAGTCTGTGGAGCTTGATGAAGAAGAGACGAGAGAGACCCTGCAGGAGAAAATCCACCAGATTGAGCATAAATTGTATCCTGCTACTTTGAAAAAGATATTTGCAGAAGGTGCAGCAAGAGTCAGCAGCAGTAAATAAGGACAGTCAACAGGAGGAATTCAAATTGAAAAAGCGAGCATTAATCAGTGTGTCAGACAAAAACGGAATTGTCGATTTTGCCAAGGAGCTCGCCAGTCTTGGCTATGAGATCATATCAACGGGCGGCACAAAGAAAGCACTTCAGGAAAGCGGCGTTGATGTAATCGGCGTGAGCGATGTCACAGGTTTCCCGGAAATTCTCGAAGGCCGTGTAAAGACATTGAATCCGATGATTCATGGGGGCCTTTTGGCAAAATTCGATCAGTCCGGGCATAGCGCCCAGATGGAAGAGCATGGAATTGATCCGATCAGCATCGTCTGTGTCAATCTGTATCCTTTCCAGCAGACCATCGCCAAGAGTGATGCATCAGTCGAGGATGCAATTGAAAACATTGATATCGGCGGACCCGCAATGCTGCGCGCGTCGGCAAAAAACCATCAATATGTCACCGTGGTCATCGATCCTGCAGACTATGAAACCGTCCTGGCAGAACTCAGTGAAAACGGGGAAACACAGGCAGCGACGCGCCGCAGGCTCGCAGCGAAGGTCTTCCGCCATACAGCTTCCTATGACAGCCTGATTGCTGAATATATGACTAAGCTTGCAGGTGAAGAGAATCCGGAAAAAATGACTGTTACATACGAATTGAAACAAACGCTTCGCTATGGCGAAAATCCTCATCAGAAAGCGTCCTTTTACCGGAAGCCGCTTGGCTCTGAGTTTTCAATTGCCAACGCCGAGCAGCTTCATGGGAAAGAGCTTTCCTACAACAATATCAATGATGCAGAAGCTGCCCTGCAAATCGTCAAGGAATTCAAGGACCCGGCTGCTGTTGCTGTAAAGCATATGAATCCTTGCGGCGTTGGAACCGGCAAAGATACCTATGACGCGTTTACGAAAGCATTTGAAGCAGACCCTGTTTCCATCTTTGGGGGAATCATTGCGCTGAACCGGGAAGTGGATGCTGAAACTGCAGGGAAGCTGAATGAGATTTTCCTTGAAATCGTCATTGCTCCGTCCTATTCTGAAGAGGCGCTTAAGATATTGACAGGCAAAAAGAATATCCGCCTCCTGACCATTCCTTTTGATGTGGAAAAGAAGGAAGAGGCAAGGCTGACCAGCATTGAAGGGGGACTGCTCGTTCAGGAATATGACCGCTACTCCCTGGAGGACGCCAGTGTGTCTATTGCAACCAGGAGAGAGCCGACAGAGGAAGAATGGGCGGCGCTTAAGCTTGGCTGGAAGGTTGTTAAGCATGTGAAGTCCAACGCGATTGTCGTGAATAATAGTGAGATGACTTTAGGTATCGGAGCCGGACAAATGAACCGCGTCGGTGCAGCCAAAATAGCCCTTGAACAGGCTGGCAATCGTGCAGAAGGAGCAGTGCTCGCTTCAGATGCGTTCTTCCCGATGGATGATACAGTCGAAGCGGCAGCCAAGGCAGGCATCACTGCGATCATCCAGCCTGGAGGCTCCATCAAAGATCAGGATTCTGTGAAAAAGGCAGATGAATATGGAATTGCAATGGTATTTACAGGAGTAAGGCATTTTAAACATTAATCAGGGAGCTGATGGATGGTGAACGTATTAGTCATCGGGCGCGGCGGCAGGGAGCATAGCATCTGCCGGAAAATGAGCGAAAGCCCATCTGTGGATAAAGTATATGCTGCACCTGGGAATCACGGGATGGCCGATTGTGCAGCCCTGGTTCCAATTGATGAAATGAATTTTCCTGAACTTGCAGCCTTCGCAAAGGAAAATGAAATCGGACTGACAGTCATCGGCCCGGAGGCACCGCTTCAGGCCGGGCTGGCGGATTTTCTGGGCAGTCTGGGAATGAAAGTATTCGGTCCGAAAAAAGAGGCTGCTGTCATTGAAGGGAGTAAGTCCTTCGCCAAAGAGCTGATGGAGAAATACGATATTCCCACTGCCGAATATAGATCATTCACTGACTATGAAAAAGCCAGGGCCTATTTGGACGAAAAAGGTGCTCCCATCGTCATTAAAGCAGACGGGCTTGCAGCAGGCAAAGGAGTCACGGTCGCCATGACCCTGGATGAAGCCCATCAGGCGCTGGAAGAAATGATGGTCGGTGCCCGCTTCGGGGAAGCCTCCGCCAAGGTAGTCATTGAAGAGTTCCTTGAGGGGGAGGAGTTCTCCCTGATGGCTTTTGTCAATGGAAGGACAGTGGTGCCCCTTGACATTGCCCAGGACCATAAGCGGGCATATGACGGAGACCAGGGGCCAAATACTGGCGGGATGGGTGCCTATTCACCGGTTCCCCATATTGGCGAAGATGTGGTCCAGGAGGCAGTCAGAACGATCCTTGAACCCGCTGCAAAAGCGATGGAGCTTGAAGGCAGAAGCTTCTGCGGAGTATTATATGCAGGCTTGATCCAAACGGGACGCGGCCCGAAGGTCATTGAATTCAACGCGCGCTTCGGTGATCCGGAGACCCAGGCAGTGCTCCCGAGGATGAAGTCGGATCTTGCTGAAAGCATGCTGGCTGTCATTGATGGCGGGAAGCCTGAAATAGAGTGGGATTCCAATTTTGTGCTTGGTGTTGTGGCTGCTTCCAAAGGCTATCCGGGATCTTACGGAAAGGGAGCCGTGCTGAAAGGGCTCAGCGAACTGGACCCTTCCTTGTTTGTCTTCCATGCCGGCACAAAACAAAATGAAGACGGTGAGTTTATTACAGACGGAGGACGGGTGCTTCTCGCCGGCGCCAGGGCCAAAAGCCTTTCAGAGGCCCAGGAAAAGGTATATGCCGGGCTTGAAAAGCTTCAGTGCGAAGGTGTCTTCTACCGCAAGGACATAGGCGGCAGGGCTATCGCGCGCCTTTCTTTCCGGACTTCCTTATAAAAGCATAAAGGATTGCGACGATGCTGCCGATCAGGATGATCAGGACAAACGACATATCAGTAACATATTCAAGAAACAATCATATCATCTCCTTAAGATTCAAAAGCGGCAGGCACCTTTATACAGGTGTCCGCCGCTTTCTTTTTTCTCATTTAAGCGTGTTATTCTGCATCAGGGTCTTTTCAATCATCGCCAGGTCCTGATCATTCAGGTCCTGTTTATCCCCGCCAGCCTTGGGTTCATTATGCTTCTGTTCGGAATGATCTTTGCGGCTGCCGGTGCCGCCTCCATTCATCATATCCTGCCCGCGGTCAAGCATGGCTGTCACTGGACAATAGCGGACAATCCCTTCTGCCACCTTCATGGCCCCAAGCATTGCCATTACCAGATAAGAATCGCGCCAAGGCATTTTCACCAGCTTGGCTGTGCTCCAGGAAAGGACTGTAAGCCCGATGGTGATGCGGATGAGAGCATTCAATATGCCGATGTTCGGTTTGATTTTCATGGACTGCTGCACTCCTTCACAAAATTTTCAATTTCTTTACAATTCTTTAATGCGTTAAACAGCGAAATATGTTAGTATAGATAGAACAGCTCTGAAAGGGCTTTCTTTTTTGAAGTATGATCGCTTAGGATCTTAAAAAATATATCAAAGCCGCTTAGCGGCAAGTAAACGGAGGGGACATTGTTGCTCGAACAGCGGTATCGGTGGAAAAACAAACAAATAAGGGAACAGGTCTCCGTTCTGGATGGAAAGCTTGCCCCGACCATGCTTTTGCAAAATGCTACATACTTGAATCAAGTACTGAATAAATGGATCACCGCCAATATCTGGATCTATGACGATCGGATTGTCTATGTCGGAGAGAAGCTTCCGGCAAGGACAGACGGCTGTGAAATCAGGGACTGTCAGGGTGAATGGCTTGTTCCAGGCTATATTGAGCCCCACGCCCATCCATTTCAACTTTATAATCCCCATTCTCTGGCGGCCTATGCATCGCAGTTCGGCACAACGACACTCATCAATGATAATATGTCGCTTGTTTTGCAGATGGATAAAAAGAAAGCGTTTTCTTTTTTGAGGGAGATGCGCAATATTCCTTCAACGATGTATTGGTGGTGCCGATTTGATGCTCAGACAGAGATCCAAAACGAAGAACAGGCCTTCTCCCATGGAAACATCAAATCCTGGCTTGAACATGATGCCGTTCTGCAGGGCGGGGAACTAACAGGGTGGCCGCGGCTTTTGGATGGCGATGATATGATGCTTCACTGGATACAGGAAGCCAAACGGATGCGCAAGCAGATCGAAGGGCATTTCCCGGGTGCATCGGAAAAGACGCTGGCGAAGATGATGCTCTTTGGGGCAGACTGCGACCATGAAGCGATGACAGGAAAAGAGGCTTATGACCGGCTGATGCATGGATATACGGTTTCCCTCCGCCATTCTTCCATCAGGCCTGACCTGCCTAAGCTGCTGGAAGAGATTCATGAGCTGGGAATCAATGTATATGACCGGTTTATTTTTACAACAGATGGTTCATCGGCCTCGTTTTACGAGCAGGGCATGATCGATCATATGATCAGGATTGCCATCGAAAAAGGGGTGCCTGTAGTAGACGCTTATAATATGGGGACGATCAATCCGGCCCGGCATTATAATATCGACTATCTGCACGGCAATATCACAACAGGCAGGATTGCCAACATCAATTTCCTTGAGGATGAAAGAAACCCTACACCGGTTTCTGTCCTTGCAAAAGGCAAATGGGTCAAGAAGGACGGCAAAGAAGTGGAAGGCGCTTACGGATGGAATACCTGGGAAGAACATGGCTTCGAAAAGCTGGACATTGACTGGAGCCTGACAGGTGATGATATGCAATTTTCAATGCCGTTTGGGATCAAAATGGAGAACGCAGTGATTACAAAACCGTATTCCATCTCGATTGATGTTTCCTATGAAGAACTGTCAGAAGACCATGATGAATGCTTTTTCATGCTTGTTGACAGGAAGGGCAAATGGCGGATCAACACAATGCTGAAGGGCTTTGCCAGCAGAATTGGGGGCATGGCAAGCTCCTTCTCCAATACAGGCGATATTATCCTGATCGGGAAGAACAAACAGGATATGCTGACAGCATTTGAACGGATCAAAGTGCTCGGCGGAGGGATTGCCATTGCCGGCAGCGGCACGATTGAATGCGAGGTCGGACTTCCGCTGAATGGCGGGATGTCTGCAAAGGCCGTTCCAGACCTGATTGAGGATGAAAAGAAACTGCTGAGGCTGCTTGAGGAAAAAGGGTATAAATTCGAGGACCCGATCTATTCGCTCCTCTTTTTCTCATCAACCCATCTTCCGTACATCCGGATCACTCAGCATGGAATGTATGATGTCATGAATAAAACGGTACTCTTTCCAACGATAATGCGTTAAAATATAAAAGAATAGACTATAAAGAAAGATAGGGATCACAGGGGTGAAAAAGATTAAGAAATGGATGATGCTTTCAGCAGCAGTGCTGATGCTTGTTTCTGGGTGCAAAAAGTCTAATGATGATACAGAGCCTGAGAAAGGGAATAATCAGGCGCCGGCCGAACAAACTTCCAATGAAAATGAAGGACAGGAAACAGAGGCAGAATCGCCGTATGCCTTTCCGCTGACAGGCATTGGCACAGAGAAGGAAGCCGCAGGCCGCGCCGTCGCTGTGATGATCAATAATCATCCGGCTGCCAGGCCGCAATCCGGACTACCGGAAGCTGATATTGTTTATGAACTTTTAGCGGAGGGAGATGTGACCCGCTTCCTGGCCATCTACCAAAGCGAACAGCCGGAAAAGATCGGTCCAGTCAGGAGTGCCCGTGATTATTACATTGAGCTGGCCAAAGCGTATGACGGGCTTTATATCTGCCACGGAAACAGCCCGGATGCGAAGGAGCTTATGGACAACGGCTATATAGACAATCTGAATGGCCTTTATTATGACGGGACTCTCTTTCAAAGGGCCGGTTACCGCAAGGCTCCGCATAACTCGTATACCTCTTATGAAAATATCCTGAAGGGGGCGGCGGAAAAGAACTATGAAATGGAAAAAGCTCCCGGTCCCCTCAGCTTCATGACAGCTGAAGAAGCAGGGCAGCTCACAGGCGAAGAAGCAGAGAGTGCAAAGGTTTCGTATCTTTCAAACGAGACATTCTCAAGCACCTATGAATATGACAGGAATCTTGATAAATACAAAAGATATTCCAATGGCGAACTGACCGCTGATTATGACAGCGGCGCCCCCGTCCTGATTGACAATATACTCATCATAGAAGCCTCCCACAAAATTGTTGACAGTGCAGGCAGGCGTGAGATTAACTTAACAACTGGGGGAAGAGGCTATCTTCTTCAGAAAGGCTCCCTCCGGGAAGTAGAGTGGAAAAATGAAAATGGAAGGCTGCTTCCTTTTATTGATGGCAAGGAAGCGCCGCTGGTCCGAGGAAAGACATGGATCAATGTAATTCCATCAGACCCGGGCCTCGGCCAGGCAGTCAGCTTGAATAAAGCTAATTAACTCTTACAAATTTTGTTTAAATAAAGGAGATCCTATATGCAAATTGAAAAACTGAGAGGCAAAGAGCTGGATCAATTGTTCAAATCGGTTCTGTCCCTAAAAGACCTGGAAGAATGCTATCGATTCTTCGACGATCTTTGCACGGTAAATGAAATTCAATCTCTTGCCCAGCGCCTGGAGGTTGCCCGGATGCTGCGGGAAGGAAAGACTTATCATAAGATTGAAACAGAAACAGGGGCAAGCACGGCAACGATTTCCCGTGTCAAACGCTGCCTGAATTATGGCAATGACGCCTATGAGATGGCCCTTGAGCGCATCAAGGACGATGAAGCACAGGCCGCTGCAGAATAACTGATGAAAAGCCGCAGGATGAGGATCCAGCGGCTTTTTTATTAGGAGGAGCAAGCATTCCGAGACTTGCGCTCTTTGTTTTCGCTGCTGCCCCCGCATTCTCCAGGAAGGACTTTTCTTCTTCCATCAATATGCAGGAAATGTCCTTCCCGCTTTCCTTTTTGATTCCAGTGTCTAATGCTATAATGTTGTAATGGAATGATAGAATGGAGGCAAGTATGCATGTATGATGTTCGCGAGTGGCGCCATGCCTTTAAACTCGATCCCGATAAAGAAATTTCTGACCAGGACCTGGAGCGGATCTGTGAATCAGGGACAGATGCTGTAATAGTCGGAGGTACTGACGGCATTACACTTGAAAAGGTGCTGGACCTGATGGCGAGGATACGGCGCTATACAGTGCCCTGTGTACTCGAAGTTTCAACAATTGAGTCTGTAACTCCGGGCTTTGATCTGTATTTTATTCCGTCTGTCCTGAACAGCGGGGACAGCAAGTGGATCACCGGGCTTCATCATCAGGCGGTCAAGGAATACGGAGAGATCATGAGCTGGGAGGAAATCCTTGTCCAGGGCTATTGCATCATGAACAGCGAATGCAAGGCGGCAAAGCTGACAGGGGCGAAGACGGATCTGGATGCAGAGGATGTTGTGGCCTACGCGATGATGGCGGAGAAAATGTTCCACCTTCCCATCTTTTATCTGGAATACAGCGGGACATATGGCGATCCCGGGCTTGCGGCTGAAGTGAAGCGCACCCTTGAGGAAACAACCTTTTTCTACGGCGGCGGAATTTCCACTGAAGCACAGGCAAGGGAAATGGCTGAGGCAGCGGACGTCATTGTGGTCGGCAATATAATATATGAAAATCTTGATGAAGCTTTAAAGACTGTTTTGCCTAAATAAAGTTGCCTGCAGAAGGACTTAAGGATACACTACTATAAAGAACATATGTTTGTTTGGCGGTGAATAAAAAGATGCAATATTTAACGGATAAATTATTAAACGGATTGAATGCCCAGCAGCAGAATGCTGTAAAGGCTACGGATGGGCCGCTGCTCATCATGGCCGGTGCGGGGAGCGGAAAGACGAGGGTGCTGACCCACAGGATTGGATATCTGATGGTTGAAAAAGGGGTAAACCCGTATAACATCCTGGCCATCACCTTTACCAACAAGGCGGCAAGGGAAATGCGCGAGAGGATCCAGAACATGATGGGCGGAGCAGCCGATGATATTTGGATTTCTACGTTCCACTCGATGTGTGTGCGGATCCTCAGGAGAGATATAGACAGAATCGGCTTTAACCGGAATTTCACGATACTCGATACAACAGACCAGCAGTCTGTCATTAAGGCAATTCTCAAGGAAAAGAACCTGGATCCGAAAAAATACGATCCGCGTGCGATCCTGGGCAGCATCAGCTCGGCAAAAAACGAACTGATCGATCCGGAGGAATATGCAAAGGCGGCCGGCGGCTACTTCGAGCAGATCGCAAGCGATGTATACACAGAATATCAAAGGCGCCTCCGCAAAAATCAGGCGCTGGACTTTGATGACCTGATCATGACAACGATCCAGCTATTCCAGCGGGTGCCTGAGGTGCTGGAATATTATCAGCGTAAATTCCAATATATCCATGTGGATGAGTATCAGGATACAAACAGAGCACAATATATGCTTGTAAAGCTGATGGCAGACAGATTCAAGAACCTTTGCGTCGTCGGAGACTCTGACCAGTCGATCTATCGCTGGCGCGGAGCTGACATTGCCAATATCCTCTCTTTCGAAAAAGATTACAAAAATGCCCGAACGATTCTCCTGGAGCAGAATTACCGCTCAACAAAGCGGATCCTGCTGGCTGCCAATGAGGTCATTGCCAAGAACCTCAACAGGAAGGCCAAGAATCTCTGGACAGAAAATGCAGAAGGCAATAAACTGTTCCATTACCGCGCAGACAGCGAGCAGGGTGAAGGGCAGTTTGTCGCAGGGAAAATCAAAGAAATGGTCGACAGCGGCAAGCGGAAGTATTCCGAAATTGCCATCCTTTACCGGACCAATGCCCAGTCCCGTGTAATGGAGGAAGTGCTCCTCAAATCAAATATTGAGTACTCCATTGTCGGCGGCATCAAGTTCTATGACAGAAAAGAAATCAAGGATATCCTTGCCTATCTGAGGCTGATTGCCAATCCTGATGATGACATCAGCCTCCAGCGCGTGATCAACGTGCCAAAACGCGGCATAGGCTCAGGATCTGTGGACAAAATCGCCAATTTTGCACAGATGCATGATATGACGATGTACCAGGCACTCGATGCCCTTGACCTGATTGGCCTGAGCCCGAAAATCACGAAGGCGGCAACCGAGTTCCGCGATTTGATCAGAAGCTACGAACAGATGCAGGAATATTTGTCTGTAACAGAGCTTGTAGAGGAAGTGCTGGAGAAGTCCGGCTACAGGGACATGCTGAAGGCAGAGAAGTCAATTGAAGCCCAAAGCCGCCTGGAAAACATCGACGAGTTTTTATCTGTTACAAAAAACTTCGAGGATGCCAGCGAGGACAGGTCACTTGTTGCCTTCCTTACAGACCTGGCTCTGGTGGCAGACATCGACAAGCTTGAAGACGATGGCACAAAGACCGATTCCGTCGTCCTTATGACGCTTCACTCTGCAAAGGGGCTGGAATTCCCGGTCGTATTCCTGATCGGGCTTGAGGAAGGCGTCTTCCCTCACAGCCGCTCCCTCATGGAAGAGGCGGAAATGGAAGAAGAGCGCCGCCTCGCCTATGTGGGAATCACCCGTGCAGAGGAAGAATTATATATTACTAACGCGCAGATGCGGACATTATTCGGACGGACGAATATGAATCCCCCATCGCGCTTCATCCAGGAAATCCCGGCAGACCTTATCGAAGGGATTGAGCCAAAGAAGGCATCACCTTCTCCATTTGGCAGCCCTGCAGGAGGACGGTCACTATCATCCACAGCCCCGCGGCAGGCTATGCGCAAGGCTGTGGTCAAGCCGGCTGCGGCCTCGACCGGCGGGGATGCCCTAGGCTGGCAGGTCGGAGACAGAGCTGTCCATGGAAAATGGGGCACCGGAACAGTTGTCAGTGTAAAAGGCGAAGGAGAAGGAACAGAGCTGGATATCGCCTTCCCGAGTCCGACCGGCATCAAGCGCCTGCTGGCAAAATTCGCACCGATTACAAAAGGCTGATAGAGTACAGAAATATACGATAAAAGCATAATTGCTGCGGAGCTGCCTGGCCTTATTGGAGGCGGGCAGCGGCCGAGTTTCTTATGAAAGGGCTGGATAAGATGGACCTTCACAAAGCCGAAGCAAAAGTAAAAGAACTGCATAATCTGCTGAATCAATATGGCTATGAATATTATGTCCTTGATAAGCCGTCAGTGCCGGATTCTGAGTATGACCGGCTCCTGAAAGAGCTGATGGAGCTTGAACATGAGCATCCGCAGCTGAAAACTGCTGATTCCCCTACCCAGCGGGTCGGCGGCGAAATACTCGATATGTTCGAAAAGGTCGAGCACCAAACACCTATGCTGAGCCTTGGCAATGCCTTCAACGAAGAAGATCTCCGCAGCTTTGACCGCCGGGTGCGGCAGACTGCAGGAGAAAATCTTTCTTATGTGTGCGAGCTGAAGATTGATGGCCTGGCCGTCGCCCTGAAATATGAGGATGGCCTGTTCATCCAGGGGGCGACAAGGGGAGACGGGACGATCGGGGAGGATATCACCGTAAACCTGCGGACAATCCGCTCCATTCCCCTCCGCCTTTCAGAGCCTGTATCCATTGAGGTGCGCGGGGAGGCATTCATGCCGGGCCGATCCTTTGAAGCATTGAATAAAGGGAAAGAAGAGCGGGGCGAGGAGCCGTTTGCAAATCCGCGCAATGCGGCTGCAGGCTCCCTGCGGCAGCTTGATCCCCGCATTGCTGCTTCCCGTAATCTTGATATCTTTTTATACGGGATATCAAACACTGGCGATACAGGTGTAGAATCACACAGTGCCGGTCTGGATTATCTGGAAACGCTCGGATTCAAGACGAACAAAGAGCGCAGAAGATGTGCCAATATAGAAGAAGTTATCGAATATGTCAGCACCTGGACCGAGAAGCGGCCTAACCTGGATTACGATATAGACGGAATTGTCATCAAGGTTGACTCGCTTGCCCTTCAGGAAGAGCTGGGTGCAACAGCGAAAAGTCCTCGCTGGGCGATTGCCTATAAATTCCCTGCTGAAGAAGTGGTCACCACTTTAAGGGATATTGAGCTGAGCGTCGGACGTACCGGCGTCGTCACTCCTACAGCCCTGCTTGAACCGGTCCGTGTCGCCGGGACAACTGTCCAGCGTGCATCGCTTCATAATGAAGATCTGATCCGTGAAAAAGACATCAAGATCGGCGACAAGGTCGTCGTCAAAAAAGCCGGAGATATCATCCCCGAGGTTGTCAATGTGCTGGCCGAGCAGAGGACAGGTGAGGAGCGCGAATTCGTGATGCCGACACACTGTCCGGAGTGCGGAAGCGAGCTCGTCCGACTTGAGGGTGAAGTGGCTCTGCGATGCATCAATCCGAAATGCCCCGCCCAGATCCGCGAGGGGCTGATCCATTTTGTCTCCCGGAATGCAATGAATATTGACGGACTTGGCGAGAAAGTGGTCAGCCAGCTGTTTGCAAAAGAGCTGATCAAGGATGTAGCTGACCTTTACAAGCTTACACATGAAGCTTTGATCGGAATGGAGCGCATGGGTGAAAAATCGGTCAATAATCTGCTGGAGGCCATAGAGGCATCCAAGCAGAACTCCCTTGAAAAGCTGCTGTTTGGATTAGGAATCAGGCATGTCGGCGCAAAGGCAGCCAAAACACTTGCCCAGCATTTTGGCACCATTGATAACCTGATGGCCGCCTCTGAAGAAGATTTGACGGCAATCAATGAAATCGGCGGTAAAATGGCTGGAGCGATTGTTGCATTCTTTGAGCAGGAAGAAGCGAAGGAGCTTATCCGCGAATTAAAAGAATCAGGCGTCAACATGGAATACAAAGGGCCGAAGCCGGTTGCGGCAGAGGACTCCGACTCCTTTTTTGCAGGAAAGACAATCGTGCTGACAGGCAAGCTTTCCATATTGAGCCGAAATGAAGCAAAAGAAAAGATCGAAGCACTGGGCGGAAATGTGTCCGGAAGCGTCAGCAAGAAAACGGACCTCCTGATTGCAGGCGAGGATGCCGGCTCCAAGCTGGCGAAAGCCCAGGACCTGGGGATTGATATTTGGAATGAGGAGCAGCTGGTTGAAGAATTAAATAATTAAGAGGTGTAAAAGCAGTGAGAAGAACATCAATAATCGCCTTGTCCCTTGCCCTATTGCTGACAGGCTGCGCCCCCAACTTCCAGAAGCAGGAGGAAGTGGTGCAGGAGCAGGATGACTCAAAGGAAAATGCGATTATTCCAAACTATAAGATCTCGGATCAGTACTATCGTACGATCCTGCCTTTTAAGCCCGGGGAAGCACGCGGATTGGTCGTCAATAATATCAATACCAGATATGACTTGAATGAATTTGAGACCGGCCTCATGAGGGTGGCCCAAAATTCATTCGATCCTGATAAGTTCTTTTTCCAGGAAGGCCAGTATCTGAAAAGGGATATGGTCAGCAAATGGCTGAGCCGCAAGTATACGGCCGCACAGCTGAAGGAAAAGAACCTCGAGGAAGAAGACAATCTTGGCCTGAATCCGGTGGATGACGAGAAAGGCGACATCAAATCGAGGGAAGAAAGAAACCCGATTTACCTGGCCCATATCCTTGAGCATAACTACCTCCTGAAAAATGAAGATGGCAAAGCCTATCTCGGAGGAGTCGTCATCGGTCTCGCAATGAACTCTGTTCACTACTACAGAACAGTGGACTATGGAGACGTTTTTGAGAAAAAAATCGACCATGCCGCCCTTGAAAAAGAAGGAAAGCAGATTGCCGATCAGGTATTAAGCAGACTCCGCAGTATGGACGAACTTAAAAATGTACCGATCACCATCGCCCTTTTCGAGCAGGAAAGCAATAAATCAGTTGTGCCTGGCACTTTCTTTGCCTATGCCCAGGCGGACAAAGGAAGCAGCAAGCTTGGCGGATGGGAAAAAGTAGATGAAGAATACGTGCTATTCCCATCTCCTGGAGCCACCGAAGATCACAGGGAAGACGTCACCTCTTTCCTTAACTTCAAGCAGGACGTCGAAAAATACTTCCCGAACTTCAACGGAGTCATCGGGAAAGCCTTCTATGCCCAAGATCAGCTCCAGGAGCTGAACATCGAAATCCCGATCCAATTCTACGGGAAAGCAGAAGGCATCGGCTTTACCCAATATGTGACCGGACTCGTCATGAAGCATTTCCCTGACTATATATCCGTCCAGGTCAGCGTCACCTCCGTCAACGGCCCGGAAGCACTCATCGTCCGGAAAGCCGGGGACCAGGAACCATTTGTGCATATTTATCAGCAATAGAAGAGCAAGCAGCCGGTTGGGGGCTGCTTGTTTTTTTGTGCCTGGTGCGGGAGGTGTGGGATTGGGAGTTGGTAGAAAAAAGCGTAAAATGGTAGAAAAAAGGATAGATTGGTTAAATTATTGCACGAATCGGTAGAAAAAAGGTGCCAGTCGGTAGAAAAAGCCGCAGAATGATGAAAAAGCCTCCGGTCTCTCTTCAAAATGAACTATTCGAGCGCCTTTCATGGGACGCTTTGCCATATTCTAGAGGATTCAGCCCGCAAAGAGAGCCGTTCTAAGGGAGTTGGTAGAAAAAAGCGTGAATTAATTAAAAAACAAGCTGAATTAATGAAATTAATGCGCGAATCGGTAGAAAAAAGGTGCAAGTCGGTAGAAAAAGCCGCAGAATGATGAAAAAGCTCCCCCGCTCTCTCTTCCAAACAAGCTTTTAAGCTAAAAGAGAAAGCTTGGCAGTTCTACGAAAGCCCTTTATGTGAGGCTCGCCTAAAAATGGGCAATTATAGATAAAAAGCTCGTGTGATTTACAAAACAAGCCCCAATTTACAAATTCTCCCGCCAGCTGCCCAATCACTGCCCAGAATGGCTCAAAAGATGCTCCCTTCCCCTGGCCACCCGCCTCCTCTCCAAAAGCCAAACAAAATTTTCCCATAAAAACAGGATTTCCGCATCCAAACCAAGTATATAAATACTAGAAAATAAGAAAGGAGCTTTCTATGATCATAAAAAAATTAGAAATGCCTTTAACACTGCAAAAGCTGCTGGCCCTTCACCGGAGACTGCCGCAGAACCACCCCAAGTACCAGCTTATCCAGGAAAAGTTGGCGAAGGGGCTTGCCGGATATAAAGGGGAGATGGCGGTAGAGTACCAGCTCAGTTTTCTTCCAAAAGATCAGTATTTAATATTCCACAATATCCGTCTGCAGGAACAGGAGCATTTTTTTCAAATGGATTTTGTCCTCTTATCCAAAGAATTCGTTCTCACTATTGAAGTAAAGAATATGGCTGGCACTTTGTATTTTGATCCTGTTTTCCAGCAGCTGGTCCGGACGCAAAACGAAAAGGAGGAGGCATTTCCTGATCCGCTTATCCAAATTCAGCGCCACAAATCCCTCATGGCCAATTGGCTCAGAACTCAGAACTGTCCCCCCATCCCGATTGAATCCCTCATAGCCATAAGCAGCCCATACACATTATTAAAAACAAGCCCCAGAAACGAATCAATCTCCAAGACCATCCTTCATAGCGAAGCACTCCCAGCTAAAATAAAGAAGCTTGAATTAACCTATAGAAAGAGCTGCCTGGAGGATAAACAGTGGAAAAAGCTCGGCCGCCTGATTCAAAAGAAAGATACCCCTTTAAATGCCGATATCCTTGATCAATATGATATCCGGAAAGATGAGCTCATCATAGGTGTAATCTGCCCATCGTGCCATGCTTTTCCGATGGGAAGGTCACATGGGACATGGTCGTGTCTTCAATGCCACTTCAAGGCAGCAGATTGCCACTTGTCTGCGCTTGAAGATTATCGCTTATTAATAGGTGAGACAATTACAAACAGCGAGGCCAGATTTTTTTTGCATATATCGTCACTGCAGCTTGCAGGGCGCCTGCTTCATCATGCACAGTCTGATGGAAAAACAAAGGGAAGGATTATATATTAAAATAATAACCTGCAAAACTTTTGGAAAAATAAACATTTCTCAGAATGTTGGAGATAAATAGAAAGTCATGTTAAAATGGAACCTGGATGTAAACGTTTTAGTACATAGGAGGCGTTAAAAATGGTACAACCTTACAAGCATGAACCTTTTACTAATTTTTCTATTGAAGAAGAGCGCAATGGCTACCTGCAGGGCTTAAAGACTGTTGAGGGCTATCTTGGCCAGGATTATGATCTGCTGATTGGCGGAGAGCGCGTTTCGACTGAAGATAAAATAGTTTCCTATAATCCTTCTAATAAAGAAGAAGTGATCGGCCGTGTATCAAAGGCGACGCAGGAGCATGCCGAGCAGGCAATGCAGGCGGCTGTCGAGGCTTTCAAGACGTGGAGAAAGGTTAAGCCTGAGACACGTGCTGATGTCCTTTTCAAGGCAGCAGCGATTATCCGCCGCCGCAAGCATGAGTTCTCTGCTTTGCTGACTAAGGAAGCGGGCAAGCCTTGGAATGAGGCTGATGCAGATACTGCGGAAGCGATCGACTTCCTTGAGTATTATGCGCGCCAGATTCTGAAAGTGAAAGACGGTATGCCAGTGAACAGCCGTCCGAATGAATATAACCGCTATGATTATATTCCATTGGGCGTTGGCATCGTTATTTCTCCTTGGAACTTCCCGCTTGCGATCATGGCTGGCACGACTGTAGCTGCCATTGTTGCCGGAAACACAGTATTGCTTAAGCCGGCTTCAACTACTCCTGTAGTAGCGGCGAAATTCGTTGAAGTAATGGAGCAGGCTGGCCTGCCGAAGGGTGTTCTGAACTTTGTACCTGGAAGCGGCGCAGAAGTGGGCGACTATCTGGTTGACCATAAAGACACCCGCTTCATTTCATTCACAGGATCACGCGATGTTGGTCTGCGCATCAATGAGCGTGCTTCTAAATTGAATGAAGGCCAGATCTGGCTCAAGCGCGTAATCGCAGAAATGGGCGGAAAAGATACGATTGTCGTTGATAAAGAGGCTGACCTTGAGCTTGCGGCACAGTCAATCGTTGCTTCTGCATTCGGTTTCTCCGGACAAAAATGCTCTGCCTGCTCACGTGCAGTGGTGGTAGAGGATGTATACGACCAGGTGCTTAACCGTGTGGTTGAGCTGACAAATGATCTGACACAGGGCAACCCTGAAGACAAGAGCAATTTCATGGGTCCTGTTATCGACCAGAATGCATTTGATAAGATCATGAGCTATGTTGAAATCGGCAAAGAAGAAGGCAAGCTGATGACAGGCGGAGAAGGGGACAGCTCTACTGGCTACTTCATCAAACCGACTGTGTTCGCTGACCTTGCTCCTGATGCACGTTTGATGCAGGAAGAAATCTTTGGGCCGGTTGTAGGCTTCACAAAGGCTAAAGACTTTGACCATGCGTTGGAAATTGCCAATAATACAGAATACGGATTAACAGGTGCGGTCATCACAACGAACCGTGAAAACATCCAGAAAGCGCGCGAAGATTTCCATGTCGGGAATCTGTATTTCAACCGCGGCTGTACCGGAGCAATCGTTGGATACCAGCCATTCGGCGGCTTCAACATGTCAGGTACAGATTCAAAAGCTGGAGGCCCTGACTATATCCTTCTGCATATGCAGGCGAAGACAACTTCTGAAATGTACTAAATCCGGTCGGCCGGATGGCCCGCATCCCATTATGGGATGCGGGCTTTTTGTGCTGCGGTGCTTCTAGTAGGATAGTCATATTTTCACCATAGTATTTATACTATTAAAATAATTGTGTATAATCTTATTAGTTTTACCCTCTTAAAGCCGCTTGATAGGAGGGTGGAACAGGATTTAATCAATCGTTTGATAAAGAGGCTTTTACTAAAAAAATGGAGGTGGCGGGGGATGGGCTTGAGCGGGATGACGATTTTCTGGCTGTTTGTGCCAATGCCGGCATTGATTTTGCTTTCTATCATCACGTATTTTACGGAGAGGAGAATGGAAAAATGATGTCTACGGCTACATTGGTTACTTTTATTGTCTATCTGGCCGGGATGCTGGCAATTGGCCTGTTTTTTTACCGGATGACCAGCAATCTGTCTGATTATGTATTAGGCGGGAGGAGCCTGGGGCCGGGTGTGGCAGCGTTAAGCGCCGGGGCCTCTGACATGAGCGGCTGGCTTCTTCTGGGACTTCCGGGTGCCGCCTATGTTTCCGGATTCTCTGCTGTCTGGATCTGCATCGGCCTTTCTGCAGGCGCTTATCTGAATTGGCAGTTTGTTGCACGGAGGCTGAGGGCCTATACAGAGGTATCGCGAAATTCCATTACGATTCCTGATTATCTTGAGAATCGCTTCAGGGACCATTCGAAAGTGCTGAGGGTGATTTCTGCATTTGTTATTTTATTATTTTTTACCTTTTATGCATCATCAGGAATGGTGGCAGGAGGCAAGCTGTTTGAAAATTCCTTTGGGCTGCAGTACGAAGCGGCTTTGTGGATTGGTGCCATCGTCATCATTTCCTATACCTTCCTTGGCGGCTTTCTCGCGGTGAGCTGGACTGACTTTGTACAGGGAATCCTGATGTTCATTGCTCTTCTCATTGTCCCGATAGCGGCCATCAGTGAAGTCGGCGGCTGGAGCGAGGCTGTTGATAAGGTGGGAAGCATCAAGCCGGACGGCCTTGATGTTTTTGCCGGCACAACGGCAATCGGGATCATATCTTCCATGGCCTGGGGTCTTGGTTACTTTGGGCAGCCGCATATCATTACCCGTTTTATGGCATTGAGGTCAACCAGGGATGTGCCGATGGCAAGGCTGATTGGGATGGTATGGATGATTGCGGGGCTGTTTGGTGCCATTTTTACCGGTTTTGCGGGCATTGCTTATTTTGCGGATGCACCGTTAAAGGATTCGGAAACCGTCTTTATGGATTTTAGCTCTTTGCTGTTCAATCCGTGGATCTCTGGCATTCTTCTTGCTGCCATCCTTTCGGCGATTATGAGTACGATCGACTCTCAGCTGCTTGTGTCCTCAAGTGCAGTGGCCGAGGATTTTTATAAAGCCGTCTTCAGGAAGGGAGCCGGGGAAAAGGAGCTTGTATGGGTCGGAAGAATTTCAGTTATTGTGATTGCCCTGATCGCCATTATCCTTGCCATGAACCCGGATAGCTCTGTCCTTGATCTTGTGAGCTATGCATGGGGCGGATTTGGCGCGGCATTCGGTCCAGTAATCATCCTGTCGCTTTTCTGGAAGCGAATGACAAGGAATGGTGCGCTGGCGGGGCTTATCTCCGGAGCGGCTACTGTTGTCATTTGGGAAAAATTGAAGGGCGGCATCTTTGATCTGTACGAAATTGTACCAGGTTTTCTGGTATGTACTGTGGCTATTATTATTTTCAGCCTGGCATCTTCTTCACCGGATAAGGAAATCGAGGAAGAGTTTGAAAAGGCAAAGGCATCCTCTTTTAATTAAAAAATTTATCTATCGGATGGCAGGCTATTATAGCCTGCTTTTTTATATTTCGGAGAAAACCCTGACTTAATTTTATAAATTTAGATGAATAGATACTCGTGTATAACCGTTTTCTTAATTATATATGCAAATTTAACGAATAAATATAAATAGCATTTCAAAAAACTGAATTTTCACCCTGTTCTGATTATATATCTGTGTTACGCTTATAAACGGCTGTTAAACGGCGGGAATGAGGATTATTTTCTTTCAGTGTTTTTTCAAATGATGATGCCTGCATAAGGTTGCAGAAAAAATGCATAAAAAATGATGCTCGTATTTAAAAAATCTCAATTAGTTTAGGAAAGGAGAATGCTTTAAAACAATGGAAACTGCTACGTTAATTACTTTTATTGTGTATTTAATTGGAATGCTTGCAATTGGACTTATTTCATATAAACTGACAAGCAATCTGTCTGACTATGTTCTCGGAGGAAGAAGCCTTGGGCCTGGAGTGACGGCTCTTAGTGCCGGCGCTTCTGATATGAGCTCCTGGCTGCTGCTTGGACTCCCTGGCCTTGCTTATGCGACAGGGCTTGATTCTATTTGGATGTGTATCGGCTTGATTATTGGAGCGTATCTCAACTGGAAATTTGTTGCTTCCAGGCTGCGCGCCTATACGGAGGTTGCGAATGACTCCATCACAGTCCCCGATTTTTTCGAAAACCGCTTTAAGGATGGTTCACGGCTTCTCCGTGTTATATCCGCTCTCGTTATTTTAATATTTTTCACATTTTATGCTTCATCCGGTCTGGTAGGGGGAGCCCTGCTTTTCCAGGAGACTTTTGGGATGACGTATAATACTGCCCTGCTGATTGGAGCGGTAGTCATCATTTCCTATACCTTCCTTGGCGGCTTCCTGGCTGTCAGCTGGACAGACTTTTTCCAGGGCCTTCTGATGTTCCTGGCGCTTGTAATCGTTCCGATTGTAGCTTTCGCAAAGCTTGGCGGGTGGGGAGAAACGATTGATACAGTCCGGTCCATTGATCCGTCATATCTGGATCCGATTGATACTATGTCAGGTCTGGGAATTGTTTCTCTTATGGCTTGGGGGCTCGGCTATTTCGGCCAGCCGCATATCATTACCCGCTTTATGGCCATCAGGTCTACAAAGGAAATTCCTAAAGCCCGTTTTTATGGGATGTCCTGGATGACTATTTCTATTATCGGCGCCATTTTGGTCGGCCTTGTAGGGATCCCGTCATTCGCGGATAACCCGCTGATTCAGGGTGATGTGGATAATAGCGAAAAAGTATTTATTTTCTTTGCCGATATCCTGTTTAATCCCTGGGTATCAGGCATCCTGCTTGCTGCAATCCTGTCAGCAATCATGAGTACGATTGATTCCCAGCTGCTTGTATCATCGAGTGCATTGGCGGAGGATTTTTATAAAGGCATCATCCGCAAGAATGCGAGCGATAAAGAGCTTGTCTGGGTCGGGCGCATCGGTGTCATCGTGATTGCGCTGATTGCCATCCTGCTTGCCTACACCGGAAATCCGGAAAACGGAGGAGCATCTATCCTTGATCTCGTCAGCTATGCATGGGGCGGATTCGGTGCAGCCTTCGGTCCAGTTGTTCTGTTGGCACTGTACTGGAAGAGGATGACACGCAATGGCGCCCTTGCAGGAATGCTGACCGGCGCTATAACGGTTGTTGTCTGGAAGCAGCTGACAGACAAAAAAATCATTCCGTTTGAGCTTTATGAAATTGTTCCTGGCTTTTTCCTGGCTCTGATAGCCATTGTCATCTTCAGCCTTATCGGAAATCAGCCGAAAAAGGTCATTGTAGAACAATATGAGGAAGCAGTCGGAAGGGATCAGGTGTAAGTATAATCGCAAAAAAGCGGCAGTAGTCTAATACTTGCCGCAAATAAAATCGGCCTTTCCCTATAGGGAAGGCCGATTTTTTTGTGAAAATAAACCTGCACTGATGTATTTTTTATATTTGTTCCCTTATGTTTTAATCTTCCCAAGCCCATCTCCATACTATATCGTAGAACGAAATAAGGGAGAGAATTCCTTTGCTGCAGAATATGATTTTTATTAATGGGGGGATATCACCGAGGATTTATAAAATCCGCGATGAGCAAGCGCCGGATAACCAGCAGACATATTGTACGGGTCAGCTGGAAGAAAGAATAGATGAGCTGGAGCATTTAGTTCAGCTATCGGATCAGGAAAATGAATCTTTGAAAAGACAATTATGCAACATGCAGATTGCATACAGCCGGCTTATGCAGCAGCTTATTTGCCAGGAACAGTTTACTGTTTCCTTATCCCCAAAGGTTTTGGAGAACTTATTTCATCATAGTCAGCCAGTATTTTGGGAAGGTTGTTCGGAAACGTTCAAAAGGAGTATTATCAGTAAAATGGAAGAAGGGCGCAAGAAAGCAAAGAGTTCCTCCGGGGAACCAGTCTATGTACCGTATCTAAGAAGTACAGACGGAGGGATGCGAGACAAAGCGGCAAAACTCAAGTCTGGCTGGGATTCTTACATGGCGAGTCAGAATCTGCTGGCAGCGGACACAGAGAACCAAACTATTTCCGATGAGGCAGTTCCCTGTTTAAGCAATTTGGGAATAGAAATTAAGCCAGAAAGTGAATTACAGGGATCGCAGGAAAGTAGTTCAGAGGGTAATGAAACCGAATCTGGCAATCTGTCCGGTGAACAAGTTGAACTGCAGAAATCGGAAAGTAATTCAGAGCGTGGTAATGAAATCGAACCCGGCAATCTGTCCGTTGAACAAGTTGAACTGCAGATATCCGGGGAAAGTAATTCAGAGCGTGGTAATGAAACCGAACCCGGCAATCTGTCCGATGAACAAGTTGAACTGCAGAAATCGGAAAGTAATTCAGAGCGTGGTGATGAAACCGAACCCGGCAATCTGTCCGATGAACAAGTTGAACTGCAGAAATCGGAGGAAAGTAATTCAGAGCGTGGTGATGAGACCGAACCTGACAATCTGTCCGTTGAACAAGTTGAAAAGGATTCTGTAAACTTAACGGAGGAGAAGGGTACAGGGCTGCAGTACATGGAGAAAGAAGAAGCGGATGATAGTGTCTCTTCTGAACACTCACCGAATATGGAGAAAGATCAAGACGCCGAAGAAGTATCAGGTGAGCCCGGTTCACCGGTTCCGTACCTGGGTAAAGCCAGGGAACCTGATCAAGAGCCTCTCGTGCCGTTGCTGATGGCTTTGCCTCCCGACTATCCTGTTGCCTTTGTCCATACAGAGGGTACGATCATACAAGTTCTGAGGTTTGCGGGACTGGATGAACCAAATCGATCAGCAAACTTTGTCACCGATAAGGGTTTGGTGTCCATTCCATACACCCACATCAATGGAATTGTTTTCCGATAAATGATATTTTTTGTTTATAGGAACATAGAAAATGGGGAAACTATTGTTTCCCCATTTAGCTTTTAAAAAAGCTTATGCTTCTTCCTCTTCTTCTCCTTCAGGTTCTTCAGCAGGTGCAAAGCAAATTCCATTTACTTTTTCTGCATCAAATACGCAAACCTGGCAGTCTTCACCAATGAAATAGGCCAAGCCATTGTGGAGATTGCTGAATCTAGTTACCGCTGCATTGGAGCCATGCAGGTATAGAGACCCTACTGGATAGTTTGGCGGCAGCTTTTTGAGCAAGCCTTCAATATTGCCTTCGTGTCTTTCTGTCATATATATCACTCTCTTTTAAAATATTTCCCCTTTAGGAGATAGTATAGTGTATTTCTAAAACTTGATTATCGTATGGACAAATATACTCTTGGTAGAAAAAGGCATTTTTACCATTCGGAGGATTCTTCGGTATCCGCATCTGAATGAGAATCTACAACTTCGATCGATTTGATGATATCTACGGGAATGAGGCGGAAGGTATCGGTGCAGGCGGGGGTGATATCATTACATTTCTTATTGCCGTCATTAACTGTGGGTTTATCCTTTCGTACCTTTTTTTTCTGGCAGCAGCGCTTTTTCTTTTTGCAGGTTTTTTGCGCAAGCTGCTGAAGTGCAGATAAAATTTCAAAAGAATCGTCCAAAGTATAGACTTCTATGTGATCCTTTAATTGTTTTTTCCGTATTTCCGTCATATTCATTCTCCTCTTTCAATCTTTAATAAGAATACAATCAATCAAACGCCCCAACTATTTTCTGCAAATCTTTCCCGGTAAGAGGTCCTGCATGGTACTTCACAATAACACCGTCCTTGTTAATGAAGAACGTACTGGGGAGTGAGAGGATGCTGTACTTCTCAAACACGCTGCCTGAAGAATCGAGGAGGATGGGGAAGCGGATTTTATTATCCTGGATGAAATGCAGCACCTGATCCTGGGACGCTTCATTATTCGTCATGTTGATTCCTATGACCGCAACGTCTTCCTCCTGCTGTGAAAACTCCTCCAAAATAGGCATTTCTGTTTTGCATGGCTCACACCACGTTGCCCAAAAATTTAATACTAAAAATTCCCCTTTGTAGTCAGATAACTTGTTTGGCTCTCCTTGGACGGAATTTAATTGAAAATGTGGAGCCTTCTCTCCCTCTTGAGCCTTCTCCCGGTCTCCTTGCAAGCCAATGTACAGGGTCCAAACAAATAGGGACACCAGGAGAGACAGGGAAATCCGTTTAATCAAAAAAATATCCCCTTTCTAAATGCCTGTTTCTTTCAACTTATGCAGTCTTTTTAAAACAGCAAGTGTTATTCACCCAGAGTCTAATAGACTATTGTCCATTCAATCATGGTTGCTTTGCATATAATAGGAGAGATTCCTGAAAGGGGAGAATTGAATATGGCGGACACCTATATTGGACTGATGATTTATTTGAATTTGACAGTCGTTATTTTCTTGTATATGAAGCTATACAAGATGAGGAAGCTGATCGGCTTTCAGCTGGGAATGAATATTTCCATCTTGATGGGAGGGATGACTGCCCTTTCGACGGGGGTCCTTCTCATTTCACAATTCCCATTTTCCTTCACTGCCGTCACAATCATCAATACTCTTATCGGCATGGCGGCAGGCGGGGCATATGGGGCACTGTTTGATTATCAGACCCTTCTTACCGGTTATGCAAATGGATTAATGATCGGCATAATGGCTCCGATGATAGGGTCCATTATAGGAAACAGCCTGCTGTTTATTTGTTTTATGGAACTCTTGCTTATTGCTTCTTCCGTTTTTGTCATATCCTCCTCCAGAAGTGCCTGACCAAAAGCCCGGATCGGGAATGAAAGGAGTAGTCGCATGACCTATTTACTAGCAGTCTTAATTATGGTGCAATTGTCCGCTGGGATCATCAGCTTTTCAGCTCTATATAAATCCAGGAAGCTATTTAACGATAGATACTCCATGACAGTGGCCATGGGTACTTCGACGGTATTATCTATTTTCTTAAGCATGACAGGTTCCTTCTTTTTTTTCGATAATGTTCTAATAAGCATTGCAAGTATGCTGCTGGGAGGGACAGTTGGAATCATTTTTGGTGTGATGGGCAGACTGCATGCTGTTTTAGCCGGTTTTATTAGTGGAATGGCCGGTGGAATGTCGGGAGCGATGGTTGGGGCTGTCATAAAAGATCCGGCTCTATGCAATTTGCCTTCCGCAGGAAACAGTGTAGAGATTAGCATAACGGCCTTCAGCTGCTTTGGGACATTCATTGTCATCCTATCTATGTGCCTTATCTGTTATTCCTTGAGGATTTAAAGGCTGCAGGTTTATATCGTTTTAAGGAGGGTGAGCAAATTGAGCCGTAAAAGCAGATTGGATATGTATCTGAAGGAGCTGCTGGAAAAGAGGGAAGAAGAACAAAAAACAGAGGACTGGATGAATAATATCTCTGGACCAGGAAGCGGGCTAACATCGCCTCACTCTGCCATGACCAGCGCAGAGCTGAGGATGTTCATGAAGTACATGGATCACAAAAACCTGCTTGCCATCTCAGAAGGAGCCAAAGAGCAGAAAAAATCCCTTATATTAAGAGAATTTTTTAAATCAAAGCGCAACCAGCAGGTGGAAATCTTATTTTTCAATCCTGAGCTGTCAAAGCTTGAAGGTAAAGTAAGTACAATAGGCAGGGATTTTGTGATGTTGACAGATTTAAGGAAACGGATTTGGATTCCTTACCGGGTGATCCATTCTGCAACCATTCCCTATGGTGTTCCCAACTACTCAAACACTCATCAGCATTTTATTTATGATAATGATTTGAGGAGAAAACTGCTGCGTAATTTCGGGGGGACTGTTCATAAAAGGGGTGCGCTTGTGCAGCAGTTTTTTGAAGAAACCCTGCACACAAATCTATTGTCCTGGAAAATGACAATGGTCAAGGTGGTCACCTCTGATAAGGTTTATTTTGGAAGGATTGACAGAGCTGACAAATCTGATCTCAGGGTAAAACTATTCAAACATATACAAGAAATCCCTGTAGGTGAGATTCAATCTGTTCAGACGCTCCGCTTCCTGCAGTTTATAGGGGAATTCATCAAATTAAGGCGCTAGACTAATTATGTGCCAATTTACCCAGGAATCATCGCCTGGTTTGAATAGATTATAGATGAGATTCAATTGTTGTGCTGATTTTGAAAGGAGGACTAAAATTGTCATTAAAATCCAGACATTCTTCAGATGATCCATTTTTCCAGGAGCTTAGAAGGCTAAAAGGAACTGATATACTCCTGATAACACAGGCAGATCAGCTAAACCTGCTCGGCCAGACCTTCCGCCCTATCTTTTGCGGCCCGATTGCTGAAGTAGAGAATGGGCATATCACCATCTTTCCCGTTACTATTAAACTCATTAACGCTCCCTTCTACAAGTTTCCAACCCCGCTGAGCTTTCCTATAGAAAAAATTGCTCAATATACACCAGACTTCGACTGCAATACCATTTTCCCTTTAACGTAAGGAGGAATCCCTAATGACAAATCATGAAAACCCTTCTCATCACCCGCAGATGGAAAATATTAATGTGATCCATGACGCGGCATTGATTCAGCATTTTGTTAATGGAATTGGAAGAAAAGTTTTTCTGCTCACTCCGTCCTTCCCCTTTACTTTTATCGGGAGAATTATTGGTGTTATTGACGACATGCTGGAACTCGATGTGGAAACTACACATTTCTCCCAATTAGAAGACCGCATTTGGCATATTCATATTCACTCCATTGAAACCTTCTATATCGAACGGGATGATGGACCGAGAATACCGGAGCTGAAGGATTGAGGTGAAAACATGAAAAGAAAGTTTCATATAGTGGCCATTCCAATCAGGATGGTTCTAAATAACTTTGGCGATTATGATCCCAATGGAAGAATGTATATCCTGAAGGAAAACGAACAGAAGGTCAAACAGCTGGTGAGGAAAAACCCCTTTTCCCCGGTAGATCTGGTACAGCCCCTGACCATAAGGGCGAACGAGGGAGACGAAGTAGAGGTACTTTTTGAAAACCAATTGCCGGAACCGGCCGGTATTCACTTTCAGGAAGCTGATTACAATGTCCTGACTTCAGACGGGGCAAATGTAGGTTTCAACCCGGACACAACCGTAAAATACGGTGAAAAAATCCTTTATCGCATCAGGGCAAGCAATGAAGGAATTTATTTTTTCTCAGATCTGGGCAATCCGGTCAGTTCTGAGGAGGGCTCAAATATCCATGGCCTCTATGGCAGTCTAATCGTAGAGTCCAGGGGATCGTGGTGGACCGATCCCGTTACGGGCAAGTATATCAGCAGCGGGGTATACGCAGATATCCACCATCCATTTCTGCCTTCTTTCCGGGAATATGCATGGTTTTTTGCAGATGAGCAGCCGACTTTGGATCTGACGGGAAACCGGCCTCTCGATCCGATGACAGGGCAGGAGCGGGAGTCGACACATGCGTTCAATTATCGATATGAGCCTCTGGGAAACCGAAAACGGCTCATTGAAGAAGGGATTGTCTGTCCTGAATGTGACGGTGAGGAAGTCCATCACGACTCATGGGTGTTCGGCGATCCAAGCACACCGATTTTACGGGCCTATAAAGGGGATCCTGTGAAAGTCCGGGTGATCCATGGAGGAGTTAAGGAAACACACGTTTTTCACTATCATGTGCATCAGTGGTTCAAAGATCTCAGCAATGTCGATTCCGAACTAATTGACTCCCAGTCGATTTCTCCGCAAATGCATTATACAGTAGCGCCGCTATATGGTGCAGGCAGTCTGCAGCAGGCAATCGGCGATATCATTATACATTGTCATCTGTATCCCCATTTTGAGGTCGGGATGTGGGGCCTGCAGCGAATTTTTGACACCCTGCAGGATGGAAGCCAGTGCTACCCGAATGGTGAACCGATTCATGCCCTGCAGCCATTGCCGGATAGGCCTCCGCCTCCAGTCCCCACAGCAGAAAGGCCCGGGTTTCCTAACTTTATTCCCGGCAAGGTAGGCAGCAAAGCACCAAGGCCGCCTTTAGGCATTGTCGGCGGAAGGGGTTTGACGGAGCTTGAGAGGAATGCTGCGGTGCCAAACGCCAGGCCCGGGGCCGTATTTGCAGATTCCTGTTTAGGAAATCCGGTCGTTTACGAGTTTGATATTTCTCTGATAGAGATGCCTCTTACCTATAACAGGGAAGGCTGGAACGATCCAGTCGGAAGATTCTATGTGCTGGACAAAGACCTTGATGATGTCCTTTCAGGCAAAAAGAAGCCTGAGCCGCTCGTGTTTCATATTCCGGCAGGCGCCTGTATCCGGGGGAACTTCACAAACCGCATTCCGAATGTACTGGATGGAAGCGCCTTTCAATTAGTGACGAGAACGTATGAATGCGGCATGCACATTCATTTCGTTAAATTTGATGTCTTGTGTTCGGATGCAGCTAATGTAGGCTGGAATTATGACAGCTCTGTGCTGCCGGGACAAACCATCCGGTATGAGTGGTATGCAGAAACGGAGCTAAAGGCCTGGTTCTTCCATGATCACTTGTTTGCAACGGTTCAGGAAAACCACGGAGTATTCGGATCCGGGGTTGTGCATCCCCGATTTTCGAAAATCCTGGATAGTACAACAGGGGAAGAAACGGACAGGGGCGTGGAGGTTACAGTCACAAATCCGCTGATTCCCGATTATCGTGATTATGCCATCTTTGCCCAGGATTTCGCCATGCTTTTTGATAAAAACGGCTGTCCTTTGGCCCCGCCTCCATTCCCGGGTTCTTTGGACGACCCAGGAGTGTTCGGGGTGAATCTAAGGAATGAGCCGCTTCAATTCAGGCTCGGGGAAGATTGCGATCCGGCCTATTCCTTTAGTTCATTTGTCAAAGGAGATCCTTATACTGCTGTATTCAAGGCTTATAAGGGAGATTCAATCAGAATCCGCCTGCTGCAGGGAGCGCATGAGGAATCACACAGCTTTAATCTTCATGGCTTAAAGTGGCTCTCTGAAAGGAGGACGCTCGACTCTACCATGGAAGATCAAAAGACTATTGGAATATCTGAGTCCTTTACCCTTGAAACCTATATCCCGAGAGCGGGCGATTATTTCTGGGCTTTTGAAACAGAGGAAGATCTGTGGAATGGCTTATGGGGACTGATCAGGGCTTACAGCGAAATGGAAGAAGACTTGATTCCGCTGCCGGATCGTCCTGATCCACCCCAAAAGACTAGCCCGCTTCCTGTATGCACCGGGCTGCCGCCATGCCAGCCTCCCGAAGCAATAAGCACTGCACCAGCTGGGGCACCAGTAAGAAGATATCATGTAGTTGCCTTCCAGCATCAGGTCATCTACAACCGGTATTGCGATCATGATCCGTATGCAGTCATTTTTGCTCTGGCGGAAGATGTGCCAGATATCCTGGCCGGGCGGCTGAATCCCGAGCCGCTTGTCCTGCGGGGGAATGCGGGAGAATTGGTAGAAGTAACGCTTACCAACCGCTTAGTTCCGGGGTTATTTCCTTTTGCTGATGGCATTTATCCTTATCCGCAGGTAAAAGAGCAGGCACCTTACCCGCCTTCTTTGAGGATTTCTTTGCATCCCCAGCTTTTGGATTATGATGTGAGGACTTCCTCTGGCGAAACAGTGGGATTCAATTATGATCAAACAGTCGGTCCAGGCGAGTCATTTACGTACAAGTGGTTTGTGGAAGAAGCATTCGGAGCCTGCGGACTTTGGGATATGGCGGACATCCGCAGCCATCGTTCCCAAGGGGCATTCGGTATGTTCATTGCCGAGCCGAGAGGAACCCGATACTTGGATCCAATGACATTGCTCCCGGTAAAATCCGGCAGCCAGGCTGTACTTCGAAATCCTCTGCTTCCTGATACGAGAGAATTTGTTGTCATCATGCATGACGGAGTCCGCCTCGTTGACAAGAAGGATCAGCTGATAATCGATCCAACCGATGCCATCATCCCCGAGGTGGAACAGGAACCAGACTTGCTTGACACGTATGATCAGGGGTCAAGAGGATTCAATTACAGAAGCGAGAGGCTGATCAACAGATGGAGGGAAGTACAGAGGCTGGAAGACCTTTTCAGCTCCAAGGTGCATGGAGACCCGGCGACACCCGTATTCCAGGCCTATCCCAATGATCCGATAATCTTCCGTTATGCCTATCCTTCTGAAAGAAGAAGGACGCAGACCTTCCATGTTCATGGGCATTATTGGCATATTGACACGTCAAACATGAATTCATCCATTAAATCCGTTCAAGGCGAGAATGTGATGGGAAGAGTGAATGACCTTCGGCTCTTATATGGAGCAGGAAGCCTTTATGGCTACCCGGGAGATTATATGTTCCGATCAGGCAACATCCGATGGGGAATTGAGCCAGGATTCTGGGGCATTATGAGGGTCCATCAGGAATTGCAAAAGTGTCTGGCCAGGATCCAGGTTGACAAAACAGAATAAGGGGTTAGGCCCCTTATTCTTTAGGAGGTGAATTGTATGAGTTTAGAAGGAGAAACGAATGTATCGGGCAGATGTGCTCATAATGATTTTGATATCCCGTTTGAATGCTGTCCGCCAAGAATCCAGCAGCCAGGACTGCCTTCGCCCACTGGCTGCCAGCCAATGGAGGAGCTGGAACTGCTTGAAGCGAAAATAGATGCTGTAAACCAATTCTTGCTGGATATCGGGCTAAGGGGCGAAGATGAAGAAGCCGGAAGGGAAAGAAACCAGGTGCTGGAGCAGGCGTTAAATGGTCTTGCCGGACAAGTTGCTGAATTTCAGATCGCGGAGCTTCCCCAGACACTTAAAGGAAGAATTCATCTGGCAGGCAGGGACTTTGCCATCATCAGATCAGAAGCTAATCAACTCATTATCCCCTATGAAAATATTTGCGCTATCAAGCCTGTCAACCGGTTCGCCGAGCCTGACAAAGGGCTAAGGCTTTTAGAAATAGAACCATGCCTTAGAAGGTCCATTGCCTTTGATTTTGGAAGAGTTGTTTCTTCCTCTCCTGAGCTGATCCAGCTGTTCTTTGGCCTGACTCTGGAAATCTACCTGCTCCTGTTCGAGGGGCAAAAGATCGGGCTTGTAACAGAAGCTCTAAAGGAAAAAGGGATTATTAAGGCTGTTCACCGGGAATATCTTAGCTTCTGTTTTAAAGGAAGGACTAGGAACATTCCGTTGGAAGAAATTCTCTATATAAGGATAAAAATAAAAAAGGACTGCAGCTAGCTGCAATCCCCAGGCTGTCAGGAGTTTCTTGACAGCCTTATTTTTTTACTATGTCAGCAGTGGCCGCAGTTGCAGTTGTTTTCTTTAAACTCTACCCATTTAACGTCTTCCATAGGGATTATGCGGAATTTATTTTGCTTCTTCTTCTTTTTGCCTTCACAGCAGTTATCAATTTCTTCATCCAAGTCTTCTTCCTCTTCTTCAGCTTCTAATACCTCAGTAACTTTTACCTCAACAAAGTTTGAGCCGACAAAGCATATTTTTGCCAAAATTTCTTCACAGCTGCCCCCGCATTCGAGCTGCATCTTTACTTTACAGTCAATCAGCTGTCTCAGGCGGAAAGCGAGATTTCCCTGCAGGCCGCCGAGTCTGATTTGGAATCTGTCATCACATAAAAAGCTGTCAGCCATTTGAGAATGGTGAAAATCGTCATGGCATGAACAAGCATGTTTATCCTGATGAAAATTGTCATGGCAAGAGCAAGGATGCTTGTCTGGGTGAAAATGCGAGTGGTGGTAATGGTTTCTATCATAATGATCATTCTTATGGTTTCCGCAGCATGAGCAGTGCGGCTGATGATGAGGGTCTTTCATTTCACTTCCTCCTAAAGTTGAAATAATATGCCGTTCAATGATTTTTTCATATTCCGAAAGAGAGAGCCTCTGCATTTGGAGCTTATCAATATAAGGCAAGCTTTTAATGCCATACGAACTATACTCTGGATATGCGGCATATAGGTTTTTACCTGAAGCGTAATTCTCATTAAGGCCATCCTGTAAATGCGGGCCTGCTTTTTTCTGATAGTGGGGAAGGTAGCTGTAAGTGCGTTCTCCCTTGCCACCTTGGCAAATGCTGCAGAATTTTTCTGGATTGTTATTCAAAGTTCCATCCCTCATTCTTTGAAAGTCAAAGGCTCTGATTTTTATCTAAAAGCAAATAGTTCTCGGGCATGAGCAGAAAAATCTATCAAAACAGCATTGATTTTTGCTTCCGCAGCCGTAAAATCTGGAAATATCACATGGACTCTTGCATCCGCATAGTGATACACAGCCTTTTCTCTGATGACAGCAATTGAATGCCCTGGAACGATAACAGCTCACAATAATCACCTCATTTCTGTATTGATAGTATTAATTTATGTATCCTGCTTAAATTTGCTTGTACATATGCTGCAAACAGAAGAATTGGGAGTGCAGGGCCTTTTCCAGCTGCTAATAAACAAGGTTTACGGGATATGCGGCCAAACATAATCCTCATGGGTGAATAAATATATGTATAAGGCTTTATTAACTAAAAGTGATAGGTGGGATTTATAATGATTGCCCGTATTATTGCCACACTGGCTGTATTAGCCGGCTTTTGTCTGACATATGTCTTTTGGCCTGAAAGTGGAAGCCTGCCGAAAATCAAAAAAGTAGAAGCATTTAGCCTTGAAGCAATTCAGAGCTCAGAATATGATTCAGCTAACAACAAGGTAAAGCTCGTGAATTTCTTCTACACAAGCTGTCCGGATGTCTGTCCTTTAACCATGACAGATTTAAAGAAGGTGCAGGATAGACTTAAAGATGAAAACCTTTTTGGCAGTGAAGCTGAAATTGTATCCATTTCATTTGATCCGGTAAATGATACTGAAGAGAAAGTCAGGGAATATGCCAATCATTTTCATGCAGACTTTAAAGGATGGAAGTTCTTGAGCGGAAGGGAACCAGATATTAAGAGAGTGACGGAAAACTTCAATATGAATATCAAAATGGACAATGGCGGTGTAGTAGCCCACAGTACTAAAATGTATCTGGTTGACCAGAATCATTTTATCCGGGCAGAATATGATATGGCCGGCTTAAAGGAAAGTATTTCTGTTGAAGAAATTCTGGCGGATATTCAAAGCCTTGCACGCTAAATGCAATTTTGCAGGATTATAAAAAATTTCACCAAAAAGCTGTTCCTTTTTTGAATTTTCTGTTATATAATACAAAACATAAGTTTCAAACTGTATTATAACATTAAGGAGGAATGAAAATGGTGAATGAAACGGCTGCCGCATTGCAGGAAAACTGGGATATGGATAAGAGGTGGAAGGGGATCGAGCGGCCATATTCGGCGGAGGATGTCTTAAGGCTGCGGGGATCTGTCCGGATTGAACACACGCTGGCAAGAAGAGGTGCCGACAAACTGTGGAAGCTGGTTCATGAGGAAGATTTTGTGAATGCGCTGGGGGCTTTGACAGGAAACCAGGCTGTCCAGCAGGTGAAAGCCGGGCTGAAGGCGATTTATTTGAGCGGCTGGCAGGTTGCGGCAGATGCCAATCTTTCCGGCCATATGTACCCTGACCAAAGCCTTTATCCTGCCAACAGTGTTCCGCAGGTGGTCAAGCGGATCAATCAGGCGCTGCAGCGGGCTGATCAGATTACACACAGTGAAGGCGACCATTCTATTGACTGGTTTGCCCCGATTGTTGCAGACGCAGAAGCCGGGTTCGGGGGACAGCTGAATGTGTTTGAGCTGATGAAAGGGATGATCGAGGCAGGAGCGGCGGGTGTCCATTTTGAAGACCAGCTTTCCTCAGAAAAGAAATGCGGCCATCTTGGCGGAAAGGTGCTTCTGCCGACACAGACAGCCGTGAAAAATCTGATCGCTGCCAGGCTGGCGGCAGATGTAATGGATGTCCCGACTGTGCTGGTAGCACGGACAGATGCCAATGCGGCTGATTTGATCACCAGTGATGTCGATCCATATGATCACCCGTTCATCATGGGGGAGAGGACGCCGGAAGGCTTTTTCCGGACCAGGGCAGGGCTTGATCAGGCCATCGCCCGCGGGCTTGCCTATGCCCCTTATGCAGATTTGATCTGGTGTGAAACATCCGAACCGGATCTGGAGGAGGCGAGAAGGTTTGCGGAGGCCATCCATGAAAGGTTCCCGGGAAAATTGCTTGCCTACAACTGCTCGCCTTCATTTAACTGGAAGAAAAAGCTGGATGATGAAACTATTGCAAAATTCCAGAAAGAGCTTGGCGGGATGGGCTATAAATTCCAATTTGTTACGCTGGCAGGATTCCATGCCTTGAACCACAGCATGTTTGAACTGGCAAGGGGTTATAAAGACAGGGGGATGGCCGCCTATTCCGAGCTCCAGCAAAGGGAATTCGCCAGCGAGGAATTCGGCTATACGGCCACCCGCCATCAGCGGGAGGTCGGCACAGGCTATTTTGACCAGGTTTCCATGGTTGTCTCAGGTGGCACATCCTCCACCACTGCACTGAAGGGTTCGACTGAGGAAGAACAGTTTACGGTGTCCAAATAGCGTTCGATTCTCCCTCCTTGGACAAAGGAGGGTTTTTTTTATCCGGGAAAAGGAATAGTAAAAAGAGGAGCATCACATTCTTAGACAAATTAACATACATAATAGTAGCCTGATACTAGAGGAGGTGCGGGGATGCCCCAAAATGTGGATGATTACGTGAAGCAGGGAATGTATGGGCAGAAGCAGACAAAACCGGATGAACGGAGAAAATTCCTCGGAACGATCAGGGAGCGGATTGTGGTTGCACTCACCCAGCCCCAGGTCAGAAGAGAGGGGACGATCCGGGAGGCGGAAGCTGCGCTGAAGGATAACCCATCGGCCCATCTATACTTAAACGGGAACATGAATTACTCTTACTTATCAAAGTATATAAAGCTCGCGTCACAATATGGAGTCGAATATACCATTGTCACAAACAAAGAGCATAATTCAGAAATTGGACTTGTCCTTGCTTATGACCATGCGATAGATAAGGAAGAGATTTATATCAGCAGTGACAAGCCTCGAAAGGAATCGCCTGAAAAGAAGGAAAAAAAGGGGGTGGCTGGATTTTTCCAGAAGCTTTTTCAAAAGTGACTAAGGATAGGGAATGCTGAGGGTGATGCGCCTCAGCATTTTTTGTTAAAATAAGACTCTTTTATTATTGATTGTTGGTATCTTGCCATTCTTATAAGTCGTGCTAAGCTAATCTTTCAGAAGACGGGTTCTTCCCCGTCCAGCCAAAAAAGAGCGGACCTTCCCGCCCCTGAATGAGGAATCAGTAACAGATTGAAAATAAGCGGAGAAAATCCCCCTAATTTCGAAAAAACTCTAAAAATGGCTCAAATAGAAGGAGAAATTCCGACTATCGACTCAGAAAACAGTAAAATGGGCAACTTCGCTCCGCTTAACCGGAAATCCTCCGCTTATTTACACCTACCCGTGCCATAGTCAGCAGCCTAACCGGAAAAACTCCGCTTATTTTAAGGCTTCCTGGTCACTCTAATTAGGATATAATACTATAAAATGATCTATTTTTATTGACTGAAGAGGATTTAAGCTTCAGTCAATTGACATCACCCATATAAACAGGCAGTCCTGTTTCTCCATCTGCATGCCTAGTGATCAGCTCCCTGATGGAGGCAGGAAATAAAGGGCGGTCTGCCAATTCCTTTAGAGGAAGCCATTCAATCCCAACCTGATTTTTATCCGGGATGCTTCCAGATTTCGGAGAGACTTCAGCCTGAATGCTGCAGGCAAAAAAGAATTCTACTTGGTGCAGTCCTGCGTGGCCTTCATAGCCATGGCTGCTGCCGATATAATCACGTACAAACAGCAGGCTGCCAATTTCGACAGGTACGCCGACTTCTTCGAGGCATTCGCGCTGCAGATTGGCATGCAGATTTTCGCTGTTTTCCTGGCCGCCGCCGGGAAGGACATAAAAATCCTCCCCGCTGTCATGCATCTTGATGGCAAGCAGGCACCCATCCTTGATAATAATTGCTTTTGAAGCTGTTCTGATCATTTTATATCCTCCTTGGGATAGTATTCATATGGGGTCTGTTCATTTCCGTTCCAGGCACTTCGCTTTCCGCGGGGCGACGCTGAGCCTCCTCACCGCTCCGCGTCTGCGGGGTCTCAGCATTGCCGCTGCAATCCCGCAGGAGTCTTCGTGCCTTCCACTCCAATAAACAGAGGCTCCTGAACTTTTACTGACTCAAAAAAATAGAGTCTGAATGTCTCCATACCATGAAATTGACTCAAGGATGCATTTCCTTTTGACGAAACAAACCATTTTCCCCTATTTATTTTCCTAAGCGAGGTGTCGGAAGAATGAATATTGCCGATTTGCGCCCGAAAGTACGGTCAGACTTAAGAATCAGAGCCGGCACGTGGTTTTATACATGGAAAAGGTATGGCCGCTGGCTGGCAGACGCCCGTACATACAGCAGAAAAAAAGAAGCAGCTGCTCAGCCATATGTGGTGTTCAGGCACCAGACCCCCCTTCTAAGAAAGCTGAAGGACGTAGACATGGCCTATCAATATAATAAAATTAAAAACCTGGAAATTGCTGTTGATAGGCTGAACTCTATCGTCATTTATCCTGGGGAAACTTTCAGCTACTGGAAGCTTATCGGCAGGCCGACTGCTAGGAGAGGGTACCAGCCCGGCATGATACTTCATTACGGCAGCTTTAAGATGGGAACCGGGGGCGGTCTCTGCCAGCTTTCCAATCTGATTTATTGGATGACTCTGCATACGCCGCTGACCGTTACGGAAAGGCACCGCCACAGCTTTGATGTATTCCCGGACTCAAACCGCACCCAGCCGTTTGGGAGCGGCGCCACCTGTGCGTATAATTATCTGGACCTGCAGATAACCAATGATACAAATGCGCCTTATCAGCTGGTCCTTTATCTGACGGAGACAAATCTGTGCGGGGAATGGCGGACGGTTTCAGAGCCTCTATACACGTATGAAGTGTATGAACGCAGCCATACCATTACGCCCGCTTACTGGGGCGGTTATGTCCGCCATAATGAAATATTCCGCCGGTCCTATAACCGGCAGGGAAAGCTGTATGATGACGAATATATAACAGAAAACCATGCCATCATGATGTATGAGCCATTGCTGGAAGGAAAATCCCGCTCTATTTGACAGAGCGGGACTTCTCTTTAAAGGGGCTGAAGCTGCGAAGAAGGCTGAAGCCCAGGGCCTTCAATAATAACGGCGGTCATGCCAAGAGCAGAGCCGGATTCATGTTCTTCCCCATCTTCCCAAAAAACAGCCGTTCCTGGATCTACTGCTATTCGTTCTCCATCCGCACTTCTCACCCAGCCCTCACCGGAGACAATCAGGAAAAGCTGCGGACCGACAGCAGGATGCATGCCAAGGACGCTGTCCTCCTTCAACTGCATGCAGCCGACCGTGACCGGTATCTCCCTTGATAAAAGGGTGTAATAGCTGTTCAGGCTGCCGAACCTTGATATCTCTTTTCCGGCAGAATCGAATTGAAATAGCTTCACCAAAAATCTCTCCTTAAATGGATTCAGCCTTTATTATAACTGAAAAAAGAGAATAGAAGGAATTATAAAAAAACAGGTGTGTCATATTAGAGTCAGGCCTTATAATAGCTTTATCAGGCAGCAAATGCCAGCATACAAGGAGGAATTCATTATGATAATTGAGGTGCTTGTTTCCTAGTCTGGGACGGGGAGCTTGTCACGAGATCTCCGTTTCGGACTTTCTTAGTTTTCATTAAGAAAGAGAAGCGGAGGAAGGGCAATGGAGGCAAAAAAAGTATATTTTAGGCTCACGGGAATTCGGGCATTTTTATTTCAGAGCATTTTTACCGTAAATGCGATTTATTTTGTTGTGGAGGCGGGGCTTAATCCGCTCCAGCTCGTACTGATTGGGACAATTATGGAATTGTCCATTGTGCTGTTTGAGGTGCCGACAGGAGTCATAGCCGATCATGTCAGCAGGAAGAAATCCGTCATCATAGGAACGATCCTGCTCGGACTGGCTCATCTTCTGGAGGGATCGGTGCCTGCATTCTGGGGAATCGCAACAGCTTATGCTGTCTGGGGCCTTGGCTACACGTTTCTCAGCGGTGCCGAAGAAGCGTGGATTGCCGACGAAGTGGAAGGAAAGGGTCTGGATAAGCTTTTTCTAAAAGGATCGCAGATTGCCTCTATCGGGAAAATTGCCGGTATCATGGCAAGTATGATTATATCGATGCTCTTTTCTGTTCAGGCTGCCATTCTGATTGCGGGCGGTTCTTTCATTGTATTGGCTGCCTGGCTCTGGGTCCGGATGCCTGAACACCGGTTTGAAAAGCTGGAGCGGGAAGAGACGTCCCAGCTTGCCGGCGCCGTCCAAAAAGGATACAGGACAGTAAAGGGCAATCCGGTTTTTGCCGGCATGGCTGGCATTGCCCTTATGTGGGGACTCGCAAGCGAAGGCTTCGACCGGTTATGGGCTGCCCATTTCCTGGAGGATATCCAGCTTGCCGAAAGCTCTGCCGTTCTCTGGTTCGGTGTGATCAACGGAGTTGCCTTGCTTCTGAATATCGGCTTGGTCGAGTGGATCAGCAGGAGATTGAATGGCGATGGGGAGCAGAGATATGTCCGCCTGCTGCTATCAGTTAACGGAGCTCTTGCGGCCAGCACACTGATTTTTGCGCTTAGCGGGGAGTTTTGGCTTGCCCTTGCGTCTTATTGGACCAGTTTTACACTGAGAGGCCTTAACAGTCCGCTTTACAGCATCTGGCTTAATCAAAAGCTGGAGTCAAAGTGAAGGGCCACCATGCTTTCCATGTTCGGACAGCTTGATGCAATCGGACAGATTGCAGGAGGGCCGCTTGTCGGCTGGATCGCGTTCTCTTTTTCGATCTCGGCTGGATTGTTTGCAACAGGCCTGCTTACAGTGCCCGTCCTGATTTTTCTATGGATCGCCGGCCGTTATGCAAGCAGCAGAGTGTCCGAGTCATCCGGAAGATACAGGGGAAAACCGGACAGATTCAATATATAGAAAAATGGGAAAGGCGTCTGGAATATCCAGGCGCCTTAGCTTTTCACTCCTGCAGTCATTACAATAAGAGAAAACACGATTTCCTTTGCTTCCGGCAATTGCTTTAAAGCGCTGGAGTCTGATATGATTCTATCTATACTTATAGCATTCTAAAATATTTGGAGGTGACAGAGATGTCTAGAATATCTGAAGATCAGGTCAGGCATGTAGCCCACCTGGCACGTCTGGAAGTGACGGATGAGGAAACGGTGCGGATGCAAAAAGAGCTGGAAAAAATGCTTTCTTTTGCGGAGCAGCTTAATGAACTGGATACAGAGGATGTTGAGCCGACTTCCCATGTACTGGATATCAAGAATGTATTCCGGGAAGATATCGCGAAAAAAGGGCTGCCGCAGGAGGACGTGCTGAAAAACGCGCCGGACCACCAGGATGGACAGATCAAGGTGCCATCCATACTGGAATAGGGGGAAAGCAAATGAGTTTGTTTGATCATAAGGTTTCAGAGCTTCATGAACTTTTACATAAAAAAGAAATTTCCGTATCTGATCTGATTGAGCAGTCTTTTAAACGGATTGGTGAAGTGGACAGCCAGGTGGGGGCATTCCTGACCTTAAATGAGGAAGAAGCACGGAAGCAGGCAAAGTACTTAGACGAAAAGCTGGGCACAGAAGAGTCGAAGGGCCTCCTTTTTGGCATGCCGGTCGGGATTAAAGATAATATTGTCACAAAGGGTCTGAGAACTACCAGTGCAAGCAGGATCCTGGAAAATTTCGACCCGATCTATAATGCAACGGTAATGGATCATTTACATAATGCCGGGACCATCACGATAGGAAAACTGAATATGGATGAATTCGCAATGGGGTCCTCAAATGAGAATTCAGGATTCGGAAATGTCCGCAATCCATGGAATCTTGAGAAAGTGCCAGGCGGCTCTTCAGGCGGTTCAGCTGCAGCGGTTGCAGCAGGAGAAGTGCCTTTTGCCCTTGGGTCAGATACAGGGGGATCCATCAGACAGCCTGCTTCTTACTGCGGGGTGGTTGGGTTAAAGCCAACCTATGGGCGTGTTTCCCGATTCGGGCTTGTTGCGTTTGCTTCGTCACTTGATCAGATTGGCCCGGTAACCAGGAATGTTGAAGACAATGCTTACCTTCTCCAGGCGATTTCGGGTCTGGATCAGAATGACTCCACCTCAGCAGATGTTCCGGTCGATCATTATGCCAGCGCCCTGACCGGAGATGTGAAGGGTCTGCGAATCGCCGTGCCAAAAGAGTACCTTGCTGAAGGCGTGGATGAAAAAGTCCGCCAATCTGTCCTCGATGCGCTTAAGGTGCTGGAGAATCTTGGGGCTGTCTGGGAGGAGGTATCCCTTCCGCATTCCAAGTATGCTTTGGCTGCCTATTATCTGCTTTCATCCTCAGAAGCGTCCGCCAACCTTGCCCGCTTTGACGGCGTCAGGTACGGCTACCGCGCCCCGGATGCTGAAACACTGATGGAGCTTTACAAAAAGTCGCGCGCCCAGGGCTTCGGCGATGAGGTGAAAAGAAGGATTATGCTCGGAACCTTCGCCTTAAGCTCAGGCTATTATGATGCTTATTATAAAAAGGCGCAAAAGGTCCGCACTTTGATTAAAAAGGATTTTGAAGAGGTATTTCAATCTTACGATGTCATCATCGGACCTACAGCACCGACACCGGCATTCAATATCGGGGAGAATATAGATGATCCGCTGACTATGTATGCCAATGATATACTAACAATCCCTGTTAACCTGGCCGGTACGCCTGCCATTTCGGTGCCGTGCGGATATTCGAATGGTATGCCGCTTGGACTGCAGATCATCGGCAAATATTTTGACGAGAGCACGATCTACAGAACAGCCCATGCTTTTGAGCAGGCCACTGACTTTCATAAGCAAAAACCGGGACTGTAAGGGGGGAACAGACATGAACTATGAAACGGTTATCGGACTTGAGGTCCATGTTGAATTAAAAACAGATTCGAAGATTTTTTCCGCGAGCCCGAACCATTTCGGGGCTGAACCGAATACAAACACAAGCGTTGTGGAACTCGGCTATCCTGGCGTGCTGCCGGTGCTCAACCGCAAAGTGGTCGATTACGGAATGAAGGCCAGTATGGCGCTGAATTGCCAGATTGCCGATGTAACCAAATTTGACCGTAAAAACTATTTTTATCCGGATAACCCGAAAGCCTATCAAATCTCGCAATTTGATAAGCCAATCGGTGAACATGGCTGGATTGAAATCGAAGTGGACGGATATAAGAAAAAAATCGGCATCACCCGGATCCATCTGGAGGAGGATGCAGGCAAGCTGAACCATGAAAAAGGCTATTCCCTCTGCGACTACAACCGCCAGGGAACCCCGCTGATCGAAATTGTTTCAGAACCGGATATCAGGACAGCCAATGAAGCTTATGCTTACCTCGAGAAACTGAAAAGCATTATCCAGTATACAGGTGTTTCTGATTGCAAGATGGAAGAAGGGTCGCTGAGATGCGATGCGAATATCTCCATCAGGCCAGTGGGCCAGGAGGAATTCGGCACCAAGACTGAGCTGAAAAACCTGAACTCTTTTAACTTTGTCAGAAAAGGGATTGAGTATGAAGCAAAGCGCCAGGAGGAGGTGCTTCTTGCGGGTGGGGAGATCCAGCAGGAAACCCGCCGCTATGATGAGTCTACTAATACGACTCTCCTCATGCGTGTAAAAGAGGGCTCTGATGACTACCGCTATTTCCCTGAGCCTGATCTGACGGATATTTTCATTGACCAGGAGTGGAAAGACCGGATCCGTGCCGAGATTCCAGAGCTGCCGGACGCGAGGCAGAAGCGTTATGTAGAAGAGCTTAGCCTTCCTGCTTATGATGCTGCAGTTCTGACGGTAACAAAGGAGACAGCAGACTTCTTCGAGGCAGCGGTGGAAGCGGGTGCGGACGCCAAGCAGGCCTCAAACTGGCTGATGGGTGAAGTATCAGCTTACCTGAATGCTGAGCAGAAAGAGCTGGCTGATGTAAAGCTGACACCGGAAAACCTGGCCGGAATGATCAAGCTGATCGAAAACGGGACAATCTCCAGCAAAATCGCGAAAAAGGTCTTCAAGGAGCTCATCGAAAATGGCGGCACTGCGGAAGCCATCGTCAAGGAAAAAGGCCTCGTCCAGATTTCTGACGAAGGGGCGCTCCTCCAATATGTGACGGATGCACTTGATGCGAATCCGCAATCGATTGAAGACTTTAAAGCCGGCAAACAAAAAGCAACCGGGTTCCTGGTCGGGCAGATTATGAAGGCCTCCAAAGGACAGGCGAATCCGCAGATGATCAACAAGCTGCTGATGCAGGAAATAACAAAGCGATAGAAAATAAGCCGCTGGGGAAATCCGGCGGCTTCTATTTATTTTGAGGAAATTTGCTGGTCTGTTTAGACAAACTTCCTCTTTATTTCCCAGGAAAGGATGAAATACGGCAAGTCCTGCAAAAAAAGGAATGTACTATAGTCATCGAGAATAAATAATAGATGGGAAAGCCCATAATTGATATTGAAAGAAAAGGAAGTGCTTATATGGAATTGAAGGACTGGTTTGCGAAGGGACTGACATTCTCTGAATATGTGGAAGGTATGAGTGTTAATAAGCAGGAGATGGAAAGCATAGACAGCAAGTTTTCTCTCAAAGAAGAGGAAAAGGCCAAGCTGGTGTCTGTGAAGGATAAAGGGTTGAAAGTGATTGTCCTTACAGAGGACTGGTGCGGGGATGCGATGCTTAACATTCCGATCCTTATGCATATAGCAAGAGAGACAGATATGGAGACAAGGTTCATTCTGCGGGATGAAAACCTTGAGCTGATGGATCAGTATTTAACCAACGGAACGGCCCGTTCAATCCCTATTTTTATCTTCATCAATGGAGACGGACAGGAACAGGCTGTATGGGGACCGCGGGCAGAAACAGTGCAGCGCTTTGTCGACAAGGAACGGGCTCAGCTTCCGCCAGCAGACAGTGAAGATTTCAAAGAAAAACAGGGCATCATGTTCAAAAAGATGAAAGCGGCATACCAGGAAGATGAACAGGTCTGGCATAATGTGGCAGCAAGCATTATAGCTAAACTTCAATGAAGCAGGTGAGCTTATGGAATGGAACAAAAGCAGGGCTGCAGCGAAACTTGGCATCAGATATCCGATTCTCCTGGCCCCCATGGCGGGCGGTATTACGGTCCCGGAGCTGATTGCGGCTGTATCGGGCAGCGGCGGCCTGGGAAATATGGGAGCCGGCTATATGTCTGCTGAAGACATGGAAAGGGATATCAAAAAAGTAAAGGAATTGACTGCCGATCCATATGGAATCAATCTGTTTCTGCCTGCAAAGCCTCTGGTTGATGAGAACAAGCTTCAAAGGATGCTCCGGAAGCTGGAGACGCTGCAAAAGGAGCCGGGAATCAGCACGGCTGCAGCTTATAAAGAAAAGGATCGCCGGAAGCTCTTTGGCGAACAGCTGGAAACAGTTCTGCGGCTTAGGGTTCCTATTGCCAGCTTTACATTCGGCATTCCTGAGAGAGAAGCTGTTTCCGAGCTTCAAAGGAATGGCACTGTGATCATCGGAACTGCTACAAATGTTCTGGAAGCAGAAGAACTGGAAGAGGCAGGTGCAGATCTTGTAGTGGCCCAGGGCAGTGAGGCAGGGGGCCACAGGGGCACATTTCATAGTGAGGAGAGAGGCTTGATTGGAACGATGGCCCTTATCCCGCAAGCTGCAGACAGGGTTAAAATTCCCGTCATAGCAGCCGGGGGCATCATGGATGCAAGGGGCATCGCAGCCGCCTTTATGCTGGGCGCCCAGGGGGTCCAGCTGGGAACTGCCTTTCTTCCCTGCAGTGAAAGCGGTGCCCATCCAGCCTACAAGGAAGCCGTGCTGGAAGGCAAGGGAGAAGAAACAGTCCTTACAAAAGCTTTTTCCGGAAAACTTGCAAGGGGAATGGAGAATAAATTTATCAGGGAAATGAAAGACATGGATGCCGGGCTTCTTCCTTTTCCTGTTCAAAATGATCTGACGGGACCGATCCGCAGAAATGCAGCAAAAGACGCCAATAAGGATTATATGTCATTATGGGCGGGCCAGGCGGTTTCTCTTTCCAAGGAATTGCCTGCAGCCAGACTGATGGAAGATCTGATAGCAGGCACTGACATTCTTCTCAAAAGATAAATAAAGCTTCCGCACTTCAGCGGAAGCTTTATTTATTTTCTTACGAGAACAAAAAAGAAATTCCGAGGGAAGCAGCGAACATAAGCAGGGAGGATGCGAGCAGGGGATTGACTCTAATGTGGAACATTCCCCTGGCTTCCCTGTGGCCGGTATCCCGATGGTTCATGAATGAACTGGCGATGACACTGCTGGTCCAAGCATCGCCTGTGCTGGAAAAAAACAAGACGAAAGCAAACCACAGAGCGGAAAATAAGAATGAGAAATCTATCAGGCCATAATTGGAAAAGAAGAAATGCCAGATGAAGAAAAGCAGCAGGGCCTGGATGGTGAAGGAGCAAGCAAGGATGATGGCAAAACGTTTCATGATTACATCTCCCTTCATTTCACTTAGTGGAGAAAGCAGCTGTTTGCTGTAAGAAGTGTTTCAGACTTGGCTTGCCTCCATTTTAATGTTTTACGGATTAGAAAGAAAAAAGTTCCAGAAAAAGTAAAAACTATGAGATGTTTTGGAAAAAAGAAAGAGGGTAGGATTTATGTTGCAATATGGAGTTTGCTATCTGCCTGATGACAACAGGCTCCCGCAGCATACTCTCGTCCATGTCAAGAATTTCCCGGGCGGTGAACCAGCTGTATTCTGTGATTCCCTCTTCTAATTCGATAGAGCCGCCGGCAATTTCAGCGGTGAAATGGAACATGAGAACAGGATGGCCTGTCCTGCTGGTGAATTGAAAGAAGCCAGCAGATTCCAGAATCTCTATATTCAGGCCCGTTTCCTCTCTTGATTCCCGCCGGGCTGCTGCTATTATATCTTCCCCGGTCTCTATCCGGCCGGAAGGGAAGTTCCAGGCAGGCCCTGCAGTGTTTTTAGATTCCTTAATCATGAGCATGCGGCCATCTTTCAGGTGGATGTACTGGCGACTAGAATATTTGAATAATGGTCCATAAGGTTCTCCTATTAATAGTTTCTTATAAATACATAGAGCCAAGTTTTAGGACGGAAGAAAAAAGAGAGCCATCACGGCTCTCAAGCCTGCTTCGGCCCTTTCTTCGCAGGAATTCTGTCATTCTTTAAATTCTTGTCATTGATTTTCGGCTCTTTATTTTGGAGGAAGTTTGAGATATTGGAGCGGTGCAGGATGATCAGAAAGATTGTAAAAAAGAAAAAGATAAGTTCATGGGCCCATCCGGGCTGAAATAAAGAGAAAATGATAAGGGAGATTCCGACAGAAATAGAACCGAAAAATACATATTTTGTTGCATAAATGACTCCGACAAATGCAATGTAAGCTGCCAGGAACATCCAGGCATTGGCAACCAGCAGAACTCCTGCGGTTGTTGCTATGGCTTTTCCTCCGCGGAAGCCTGCGAAAATAGGGAAACAGTGGCCAACAACCGCAATCAGGCCGGTGTAGAGCGGATCCAGATCAGTATGAAGAAGGATGGGCAGACCTGCTGCAAGCGCCCCCTTTCCGGCATCAATGAGAAGAACAGCAATTCCCGCCCGCTTTCCGAGGACACGGACTGTGTTGGTCGCCCCAGGATTATTGCTTCCATGCTCGCGTATGTCGATTTGGAACAGCCACTTGCCAATCAGAAGGGCGGTTGGAACCGAGCCGATCAAATAGGCGGCTGCAAGAATAGCAAAATTCATAAGTCCTCCTTTTCTGCCAGCAGCACAGCAAAAATAAAGTGAGAGAAATTGTATTTGCTTTCATTCTACCATATAATGAGCATACCCCGATTTAAATTCCTAATATTTTGAAAAAAGGATGTGGCAGAATGGGTATTGTTGATTTTGGAAACAGGGCTAGTGAATATGCACGTTCCAGGAACGATGTTCCAAATAGTCTGTTTGATAGCCTCCATCTAAGAAATATAAATTTTGCCGGCAAAAAAGTGGCTGATCTGGGCTGCGGGACAGGAGCTCTGACAATGAGGCTGGTGTTCCGCAAAGCAGAGGCTGTCGGAGTCGATCCCTCTGAAAAGCTCCTTAAGAAAGCTGCTGGAATCAGCCGGGATAAGTATCTGGATATCCCATACAGAAAAGGGACTGCAGAGAATACAGGACTTGACGGGGCAGAGTATGATATGGCGACTGTGCTCCGTGCCTGGCACTGGTTTGACAGAGAAGAAGCCCTTAGGGAAATCAGACGGATTCTTAAGCCGAAGGGATACCTGATTGTGGCGGATACAGGATTCAAGGCAGACCAAGGGCTTGTGGAAATCACTTTTGAGTTTTTGAAGAAAGAAGGAGTAGAGCTTACACCAGCCGGAAGCAAGGCAGATTCAAGGCAAAGAATCAATGGATTTCCTGTAGAGTGGTTCCGGGAGTGGGAAGAGGCCGGTTTCGGGCTGAAGGATTTGTATGCGCTTCCATACGATGTCCATTTTACGAATGAAGAATGGCTGGAGAGGGTTGCTTCTTTATCCTATTTGGCGGACCTCTCAAAAGAGGAAGGTAATGAATTGCTGCGGGGATTGAGAGAAGTGCTTGAGGCACATTATGGGACCAATGCCTCTCACGGGGTCGCGCATTTCTGCACTATAGCCATATTGCAGGAGGGATTCCGGTAATTGGGCGATACTGCAAGACATACAGCATGGCGCCTCATTTGCAGCGCTTTTTCAAGCCGAAATGTGCATAAGCCCCTCTTTTCGCTTATAATAGATTCATATAGTGATTTGAGAGGAGAATGACCATGGCAGGGAACAGCAAAAAGTCTGAATGGATTTCATGGGCAAAATCGATTGCCTTAGCGCTTGTCATTGCGTTTATTTGCCGCCAGTTTATATTTGCACCGGTGACAGTTCAGGGCGAATCCATGATGCCGACCTTCCAGGATCAGAATAAAGTGATCGTGACCAAGCTCAGCAAGATTGAGCGCTTGGATGTAGTTGTATTTCATTCGCCTGATTCTGAGGATGATTATATAAAAAGGGTGATCGGTCTGCCTGGGGATGAAATTTCTGTGAAGGACGACCAGCTTTTTGTGAATGGAAAAAAAGTGGACGAACCTTATCTGGCTGAAAACCGCAAAGAAGCGGCAGAGTTCGGCATAGAACATCTGACTGAAAATTTTGGGCCCCTTGTCGTGCCGGAGCATCAGTATTTTGTGATGGGCGACAATCGTCTGAACAGCAATGACAGCAGAAGCTTTGGCTTCATTTCAGATGAGTCTGTTGTAGGGGAAGCTAAATTCCGCTACTTCCCGCTCAATCGGATAGGAAATCCTGAGAAACCATAAAAGAAAGAGTCCGGCTAAATTTAAGCCGGGCTCTTTCTTTGCTTTGCGGTCATTCGCTTTTATGATTCTTTAAAGCTCCCTCAACATGATAAGGAGTGAGGTCAATGTCCGTATCATGCCCCAATGCGAGCTTTGCAAGCTGCTGTCCAAGAAACGGCCCCATCGTCAGGCCGGAGGCTCCAAGCCCGTTGGCGGTGTACAATCCTTCCCATCCAGGTACTGGCCCGATAACCGGAAGGAAGCCGGGAGTGAAGGGGCGGAACCCGACCCGTGCCTCTATCAGGCTGGCATCCGCCAGGCCGGGAGCTGTAGTGAGCGCCTTTGTAAGGACCTCCTGCATGCCGCCGGCTGTAATTCTCGTATCAAAACCGGAAACATCATTTTCATGGGTTGCACCTGCGACAATCCTTCCTCCTGTGAAGGCAAGCAAATACTGGTCACCCGGGGGCATAAGGACCGGCCAGCTGTCAGTTGCCTTGCCCGGAAGTTCCAGGTGGGCAATCTGAGCCTTTTGATAGCTCACATCCATCTCAATGCCAAGCGGACCTAATATTTCTCCTGCCCATGCGCCGGCACAAACGATAACAGCATCTGCCTCCCATCGTTTTTCACCGGCAAGGATGCCTGTCACCCGGTTTCCTTCATAGATCAGTGAAGCATCATTCTCAAGAAAGACTGTACCTTCCTTTTCTGCCGCACGGATCAGGGAATCCCTCAGTGCCCGTCCGTCTACCCGGGCGGCGCCGCTAACCTGCACAGCTTCAAATTCTTGATCAACCGGAGGGAAGGCCTCGGCTGTCTGTTCCCGGGTAAGAAGTGTGACTTCACCGATTTCCGGTGCTTCTTCCCTCCGCTTCAATGTCCGCTCTTCCGCTTTTTTAAGCTTATTGGTTTCCTTGTGCAGGATAAGGGCACCAACCCTGCTGTAGCCTGTATCTGTCTCGCCGCGCTCCTCGAGCTCCTTCACGAGCTCAGGATAATAACGGGCCCCCGCTTTGGCCAGGCGGTACCAATCCTTATTGCGCCTCTGCGATACCCATGGGCAGACAATGCCTGCAGCAGCGGCAGTAGCCTGTCCTTTTTCATTCCGGTCCGCCAAGATTACCCGGCTGCCCGATTTGGCCAGGTGGTAGGCAGCTGAGGCGCCCAATATGCCTGCGCCTATCACAATATAATTTTTCATAGCCTGCATCCTTTATAGTGAAATTTAGTTATAGTATACCGTCCTGTCGGCTTAATTGTAAAAAATGCATAGAGCCTCTTTATAGAATCTGGCATAATATGTATTTTTTATGTGATATAATAAAAGCATTCTTACAAGAAAGCAGTGACAATAGATGAAAAAACTCCTCATGGTCGGCCTTGCCGCAAGCCTTCTTGCAGGCTGCCAGAATATGCAGAGCGGAAAACTAGATACAGATAATCTGAAAAAAGTGGAGATGGCCGACGTGGATAAAGAACAGGCCAAAAAAATTCCTGTTACATATGAAGCCCAGACTGTTGAAGAGGGACTCGATGCGCTCCCGTTTGAAATGAAGCTGCCGAAAAAGCTGCCTTTTGAAGGAGAGGGATTCCAGCCTCCGAGCATTATGGATATGAACCATAGCGGAAAACAGATCATGGCAGAATTCAGAGCATTTCCAAAAAACAAAGAAGAGAATTACTTGCTGATGGTTTCTGCGGATTACCCGGTCGAATCCTTTGAACAGCCCAATTCCGAACCAGTAGAGCTTGAAGGAGGGGCAGAAGGCATGTATCAGGGAAATACCTTATTGTTTTTGCAGGGGAAGGTTCAGTACACCATTATGTACAATAACAAAGCTATCCCGGAAAGTCAGCATAAAAAAGAGCTGACTGAAATGGCGAACGAGATGCTGAAGTAGTTCGCTTAGCAGGCTCCTGATATGGTATGCTAATGTTCATGTGCAAGCCTTGCTGCGTTCAAACGTTTGTTGGCCAGGAAGAACGCTTCACAGTTACATGGGAGCTGATTATAGATGACCAAAGCGAAAAAAGGAAAAAGCGGCATTGGCAGCGGAACTGGAAAAAAAGGCTGGAACCGCTGGCAGGCAGGTGCCAAGAAAGCTAAGAGTGCCAAGCCGTATAAAAGCAAAGGTACGAAAAATCAAGGCAAATCCGGGGATTCCGGCGGGAATGCCTGAGGATGGGGATAAGAGCCAGGAGAACCTGGCTCTATTTTATTGTAAGGCTGTTTTTTCATTGAGGCCTGTTATCCTGCTCTTCCTCCATGCCGTCATTCCCTTCATCAACGCCTGTTGCCCGGTTGAATGCCTGGGAGATGATATTAAGCCCCTGGTCCATCGCATTCATCGACTTCATTTTTTCCCCAACTTTTTTGTCCTTCTTTTGTTTTTCCATAAAAAGCACCTCCTGTGTTTATAGGATTCGATGCTATCCACGGATTATGCGTCTATTCCAGGAAGAAGCTGTTCACAGGCACCTCCGACAGGGCGATATGGGTGACTGTTCCTGCATAGGGTGTAATTTCATTGATGAACTCTTCAATATCCTCAAGCTTTTTCAGTCTCAGCTTGACGAGATAGCAGGCCTGGCCGGCTATCCGGGAGCAGAATTCCGCGTTAGGTACCATAGCGATTTTTTCCCTGAACCGCTGGTAATCTCCCTGCCGCAAAGTGACTTCTACAAAACATTCAATTCCATACCCAAGCTTTTTATAGTCAATGGTTATGGTATATCCTTTGATGATTTCCTCACTTTCCAGACGCCTGACACGTTCTGTGACTGAAGGGGCTGAGAGGTTTACCTTCTTCGCCAGCTCCCTCATTGACTGCCGTCCGTTTCTCTCCAGCTCCTGTAAAATGCGCTTGTCTATATCGTCGATTATCATTTGTAAGCCTCCTTGTTAAAAACATATTTCATTTGAAAAGAGCATCGATGTAAACTGGTTTCATATTTAATTCATTATTATTTCAATTCCTTCTATTATAAAAGCAGAAGGAGGAGTTGAAAATGCCAAGAATCAAATTAATTGAAAAACAGGGGGAGACCAATTTTCAAAAAGCGCTGGCTTATGTGCCTGAAGTGGCCGCCTTATATGATGCCCTGTATGAGCAGCTGTGGAATGAGCAAGGAATAAGCGCGGATGTAAAGGAGAAGGTGCGCCTTTATCTGGCCAATAAAAATGGTTGTGCCACATGCATGAGCCTCTCGTATACCGGTGGAATGGAACATAATGAAGCCATTGCCTATGCTGTGGAGCATAATGATTTCTCGGGTTTCGCTGACTGGGACCGGAAGCTGTTTGTTTTTCTGGAAACCTACAGGTCCAATCCGCGCCTGTTAAAAGACTCTGATTTGGAGTGGCTGAAAATTTCCTATGATGAAAAGGAAATCATGAAGCTGCTTTCACTCATCAATCTTTTTGACGGCTATCATAAAATGATTGTCAGCCTTGATTTATACGATTTTTGTTCTTTAAGGAAGGAGGGTGCCTGATGACTGTCCTGCTGTTGGTTGACTTTCAGAAGGCCTTCGATGATCCATCCTGGGGCGAGCGGAATAATCCTGATGCGGAAAAAGAGGCTGCAAGGCTTTTGGCGCACTGGAGAAAACGCGGTCTCCCGGTATTTCATATTCAGCATACCTCCCATAGAAGGGATTCCCTGTTTTTCAAAGGAAGCATCGGCCATCAGTTCAAGGAAGAAGTAAAGCCTGCGGCTGGGGAAAGCATTATCCAGAAAAGCGTCAACAGTGCGTTTATCGGCACGCCCCTTGAAGCATTGCTTAATAATCTAAAAAGCAAAGAGCTTGTCATTGCCGGGCTGACCACACCCCATTGCGTTTCAACCACAGTCCGGATGGCAGCCAATCTTGGCTTTTCGGTCTGGCTGCCGGGGGATGCCTGTGCAGCCTTTGAAATGAAAGGACCTGACGGCACTCACTTTCCTCCCGGCCATATTCATCAAACAGAGCTTGCCATTCTCCAGGGGGAGTTTGCGGAAGTGTGTACAACTGAAAAAGTGCTAAAGAAAATCCCGGCCTGAAGAGCCGGGATTTTTTTGATTCCAGTGGGATCCGTGATGGGGAATGATAGAATGAAAAAGGGTTTTAAATTTATTTTGTTAAAACCTGTAGGGGTCTTTTATCCTGGTGTCGTCTATTACGTTGGAAGCTGCCAGAAAGGGGGAGAGAGAGATTAGCGACCAAGTTCTTATCCAGCAAACAAAGAGCGGCAATGAGCATGCCTTCAGGCTCCTGGTTGAAAAATACCGCAATGATTTGTTCCGGACAATCTTTGCAGTATTAAGGGACCAGAAGGAAGCTGAAGATGCCGCTCAGGAAGTTTTTATAAAAATCTATTCCTCTCTCCCCCAATATGAGGACCAGGGTTTTAAAACCTGGATCACCAGAATTGCAGTCAATCATGCCATTGATGTAAAAAGAAAGAGGGACCGGCGCAGGGAGGATTCCCTTGAGTATGCCGGATATGAGCTCCATGGCACCCAGAAAGAGGCTGTGGAGATCGAAGTTATGAATAAGGAAAGGCGGAATCGGGTGAGGGAAAAGCTTCACCAGCTGCCGGATAATTATCGTGATGTAATCTATGACTTTTATATAGCTGAAAAAAGCTATCAGCAAATAGCGGATGAACAGAACGTCCAGGTGAAGACTGTGGAGACAAAGCTCTACAGGGCGCGTCTATGGATGAGGAAGCACTGGAAGGAGGATGATTTCTCATGAAGCACTTTACGTATGAAGAGTGGAAGCGGTATGCGAATGATGAAGTGGCAGAGGCGGACAGGGAAATTTATGAAGATCATCTGTACAGCTGTGATGATTGCCTCGAGGTCTATTTGGAGGCAGTGGCTGTAACAGAGCTGCCGCAAATGGAGACCGGCTCAGGCTTCACTGATCTGGTGATGGCGCAAATATCTGCAGAAGCAAAAGAGCCGGCCCAGCCGCGGATACATGAAGAAAAGAAGCGCAGGCCATTCTACCAGTCGCCGCTGTTCCACTATTCCCTTGCAGCGGCTATGACCATCCTGCTCATGACAACCGGTGTTTTCCAGTCGATCACCCAGTATGCCGGAGCTGTTCAGGATCCGGATTTTCAGGAAAAGAAAACATCTGTAACAGAAGGGCTCGTGGATAAAACCTTTGCCTGGATGGATACGATCGAGAAGAAGAACAAGGAGGCAAATAAATAATGAAAAAAAATCCGATTATCGCTTTTCTTTTAGCTTTTTTCCCTGGTGGTGGCCTGCTTTATCTGGGAAAGACCCTTAGAGGTTTATTTTATACAGCAGCTGTGTTCGGGCTGATGATCTTAACGTTTGCTTTATTAAGCATGTACGTTTACGGGGATGGGCCATTGGTTTTTGTACTGTTTGGACTTCTGATTTATTTAGTAAACTTTATTGATACGGCCATCACTGCATCAAAGCTCTACCAGCAGGGCAGCACAGCTTTTATGGATGGAACCGGGGCTGCTGGATCAGCTAAGCCGGCAGCCAGCCAGGAGTCAGAACGCTTTTTTACCATTATCCTGTCCTTTGTACCGGGTCTTGGGCACTTTCAGCTTGGCCTGATGAACCGGGGGTTGACGCTCCTGACCGCTTTTCTTGGTCTTGGTGTGATGGTGCTGTTTGTGTCAGTGCTGACCCACCGCAGTGAGTTCCTTGTATTCTGGGCGATTCTGCCGGTGATTTGGGTATACGGCTTCTTTGATAGCATACAGCAGCTGAACCGGAAGCATCGGGGGGAAGAGCTGGTGGACCGTACAATTATGGAGGATTTCGAGTCGAAGCGGGATGAAGGCAAGAAAAGCAAATCTATTGCCACCTTCCTGTCCATCTTTCCCGGAGCGGGCCACCTGTACCTGGGCTTGCAGCGGCGGGGCATTCAGCTGATGGCTGCCTTCCTGTTCTCCATTTATATCCTGGATGTGCTCAGGCTGGGGATCTTCCTGTTCCTGATCCCAATCATCTGGTTCTACAGCTTCTTCGACGGACTGCAGAAGTCTTCAAGGTACGGAAATGACCCTTTGGAGGATACTCCGATCATTTCGTACTTTATTAATCATCAGAAATGGGTAGGAATCGGACTGGTTCTTGTAGGGCTGTACTATCTGACAACAAGCATCGTCCTTCCAGCCGTTTCTCCAGTGCTGTACGACATGATCGATATAGATATCCGCTATTGGTTTGACCGCTACTTCCAGACAGGCATTGTATGCATCCTGCTGATCGGCGGCGGGCTGCGCCTCCTTCTTGGCAGCAAATCTGTAAAAGAAAAGGCGGTTGATTAAGTTGAGTATGGATGAGAAAAATGAAGGGCGGAATGAAGGAATGAGGACATGGCGTGTTGGTACATTCTCGATGGGGGCGGCACTGCTTTTCTTAGGTGTTTTCCTGCTGCTTTCGCGGATGCTTGATATGGACTTCGGCTATGCCATGATGTCATGGTGGCCGATCATCCTGGTAATCCTGGGGGCGGAAATCCTGCTGTTCCTGCTTTTTTCCAAACAAGAAAAACCATATCTGAAATATGATTTCCTCAGCATTCTCTTTGTCGGCATTCTCGGGACAGCAGGCATCGGATTCGCGGCAGTCAGCTCAACGGGCATACTGGATAAATTGGATGATGTGGTGAACAGGGAAGAGCGGACTATGGATTTGCCTGAGTTCACCGAAAAGCTGGATGGAAGCATCAAGAGGATTATTGTCCAGACCGGGAATTCTCCGATCACTATTGAAGGTGCTTCCGGAAAAGACATTTCCATGTTTGGCACCTACAGGGCGATGACCGGGAAAAAAGAGAACCTGATTTCAAAGCCAGATGACTATGTCAGCTCCCACCGGAACGGCGACTCGCTCTATATCACGGTCAAAGAGCTCCCGAATGAAACAGCTGGGCCGTTTGAACGCTTTGCCTCCATGGATGCAACACTCCTTATTCCTAAGGGCGTGAAGCTGGAAGTGACAGGAAGCGGCAACACAGTGACCATGAAGCCGAGGCAGCTGATGAGCGACTGGAGTGTTGAACAGGTATCCCATGTCTCCCTTTATATCCAGGAAGAGAGCAGCCTGAAGGTGGATGCCTTTGATGTACAGGACCTTCAGGGCAGCGAAGGGGAGTGGAAGGTAACAAAAGAAGAAAAGCATTCAGGTGAAGAGGGATATGCAGATTCCGGCAGCAGCGGCAAGGATGCAACCTACCAGTCTGGCAGCGGAGAGCACCGGATCAGCATTTCCAGCAGCTATAGTGTGAGTTTGAATACAGCTGCTGAATAAGATGCAAGGCCAACTGGGCCCTGCATCTTTTTTTTTCATCATGCCAGCTTTTTCAATGCCTTTTCTTCTTTTTTAGCCCTCGCCCGCATGTACATGCCGATATTTAGGATGACAAGGATGCTGGAAACCATTAAAGAGCGGTCTGTCAGCCCGTCGCGGAATATATAGCTGAACCCGGCGGCCAGGATAATAAGTGCGGCAAGCAATAAATGGTGCATAATATTTCCTCCAAACATCTTTTCCTCCATTATATGTGACTGAACTTTCAGTATCGTGAACAGAACCTTACGAGAACCTTAACAAGGCAGCAATTAACAGCAGGGTGAAAATTGGGTATACTAAAGAGACTAATACTCTTACATAACGTTGGTGAAATATGAAGACATTTATTGAAAAAGTTCTGGAGCGATTATCTTCCGCGCAGCTGATCGTTCTGTTCTATTTATTTGCTGTTGTTCTTTCGGCTGTGCTGCTGGAGCTGCCGATCACCTTGAAGGAAGGCGTTGAACTGTCCTTTATAGATGCGCTTTTCACGTCAGTCAGTGCCATCAGCGTAACCGGCCTGTCCACTGTGAATATCAGCGAGATCCTCAGTGTGCCAGGCACTTTTATCTTTGCTTTCATCCTGCAGTTTGGCGGGATTGGCATCATGACGCTTGGCACCTTTTTCTGGCTGCTTGTCGGCAAGAAAATCGGCTTGCGGAAAAGAAAGCTGATCATGACGGACCAAAATCAATTCAATCTTGCCGGGCTGGTAGTTCTTATCAGGCGGATTCTGGTCATCTTCATTACAATCGAACTGATCGGGGCAATCATCCTTGGCGTCTACTTTCTGCAATACTTTCCGACCTGGCAGGAGGCTTTCCTCCAGGGATTCTTTGCCTCTGTCAGTGCGACGACAAATGCGGGTTTCGATATAACAGGGCAGTCCCTGATTCCGTTTGCCAATGATTATTTCGTGCAGCTCATTAATATCATCCTGCTGATTGTTGGGGCCATTGGTTTTCCTGTCCTGATTGAGATCAGGGAATTTATCCGGCATCGCGGCACCATTCCGTATAAGTTCACCCTTTTTACTAAAATCACAACCGTGACCTTTTTTCTGCTGGTGGTATTGGGTACCGCGTTTATCTGTCTTTTTGAATATAATCATTTTTTTGCTGATAAATCGTGGCATGAATCCTTCTTCTACGCACTGTTCCAGTCGGTATCAACCCGGAATGGGGGTCTCGCAACCATGAATGTCAGCGACTTTTCAGAGCCGACCTTGTTCTTTATCTCTATCCTGATGTTTATCGGCGCCTCTCCCAGCAGCGTCGGCGGAGGAATCAGGACAACCACCTTCGCCATCATGGTGTTGAGCATCTACACATATGCCAAAGGCAATACGCACATTAAAGTGTTCAGGAAGGAAATCATGCAGGAGGATGTGATCAAATCATACATTGTGTTCACAACAGCCATCCTGATCTGCAGCTTGGCAGTCATCCTGCTCACCTTCACCGATCCGAAGTTCACCTTTTTGCAGGTTGCCTTTGAGGTGGCTTCCGCATTCGGGACAACCGGCCTCTCCATGGGGATCACAGCTGATCTGACTGTTGTTGGAAAAATCATTATCATTCTGCTGATGTTCATTGGGCGGATCGGGATCCTGTCCTTCCTGTTCCTGATCAGGGGAACCCCGAACAAGGAAAAATATCATTATCCGAAGGAGAAAATCATTATTGGATAATATGCGGCGGCCTGCTTTAAAAGCAGGCTGCTTTTTTTGTTCATGAATGGGATATCTCTTCAATATATACATATATAAAGTAATTGGAGGGATGAGGATGATCATTAAATCGATAGATCTTGGGCTGATGTCAGAGCATTTAATGGTGCACAAAGGTGTTCTTGGAAAGCTGCAGCTGTATTTTTGCCTGGCGGAGGATGAAAGGCTGAAACAGATTCTGTATGAACAGGCAGTGGTTATGAAGAACCATGTAAATGTGATGATCAGGCTGATAAATCCGGAAAGAAATGAAAAAGTGACTGCAGCCGATCTTCGGGAGCTGAAACCTTTAGAGATGGTATGCACTCATACGGCGGGCAGGATAAGCGATCAGGAAATGGCCCTTGAAGCGAGAAATACGGCCAAGTCAATGGCCGCCGCCAATTTCAGCTCGGCGCTTGATATGAAAACTCCGAATGTCCGCCGCATTCATATACAGATGGCGCTCCAGCAGACAGGGCTGCAGGAAAGATACAGTGAACTGATTAAGGAAAAGGGCTGGGAATACGTCCCCGATTCAAACAAAAGGGAGCAGGAAGAGGCAGTTCGCCGATTCAAAGAGCTGTTTGGAGAATAAGGCTCCCTACTCTTCTAAATTCCACCATTTTACCGCATAATGGCTGTTTGGAAGGTAGGCGATCTTCAGCTTCCTTCCCTCCAGCCGTTCTTCATAATAGCTTCGGCTGATATCCATGGCATAGACGTCCACCATTAAATCGTCAAAAATAAGCTCCATTACAAACTCAGTTCCAGTTTCAGGGTCATCGTACTCCACCCCGGCAGGAATGCCTTCCACAAATTCGAATTCTTTATTTTCATAGGCATCCTTGTCCTTGTAGAGCAAATGGGCCTCATTTACAAAATGGACGCCGGTCGAAAGGAAGACCACTGTAAAAATAAACAAGAAAATTTTGAACGGCCAGCTGTCTGCAGCCAAAACGCCCGCCAGAAGTGCAAGGCCGAAGCACAGGCACATTGATACAGCGGTTATTGAACCGAGAACCTGGGACCATATGAAATCCTCCATTAATTCAGATGCACCCCATAGTATGAACGAACCTATTAAAAGCAGAAGACATCCTGCCCCTGAAATGGCGGTCAGCCATTCGGAGGCAGACTGAGGTTTATGTATGACCCTATTTTTGAAATTCAGTTTCTTTTTCTTCATAAATAGACCTCCATCCGAACTTCATGTATATCTGTATATACGTTAAAAAGAGAGCTAAGTTTCGTCCAGGAAACTGAGGATCATCAAAAGCAGCCAAGTGTGCTGGATGTTCCTGCTGCAAGCTTCTAAATAAACACCAGAAAATGTTTGAATTTTTAAAAATATCCGCTTATAATGAAATAAACTAAGTAGTTTATTTTAAATGTACATAAATTTTTAGAGATAAATGCGGTTTTTTAAGAAAAGCGGGTGGAACGATGAGCAGAAGAACAACCTCAAAAGAGATGAAGAAAACGAGCAAAAGCATCCATATGGAAGAATGGATCTGGGAGCTTTCCGGGCATATCCAGCCTTGCCGGTCAGGGGCCATTAAGGAGCTGTTCTTTGATAGAATCAGAACTGAACTGGTAAAAGAAGGGCTGATAGGTGCAGATGCTGAAATTACCAAAGAGCATGGAGAACTGTTTGCCATGCTGATGGAGAAGCGTGCAAAAAGCTGCGGATAGAAAGGAATTTGCGTGATGGAAAACTATTTCACAGGAATGCGGGTCAGTCTGCGGCCTTTTAGAGAAGGAGACAGCACCCACATTTATCATGCCCTCCTGGATCCTGAGTTCAGGAAGCTTACGGGGACACAGACCTTTTTTGCAGAAGACAGCCTTGAAAAAGCCTATAAGAATTTCGCTGGAGATAAATCGCGGATTGACCTTGTGATAACAGACAAAGAGACAGGAGCTGTTATAGGGGATCTGGCACTGACGGAAATTGATTATATCAACAAAAATGCCAGCCTCCGGATCGCCCTTTATAAAAAAGAGCATTACGGGAAGGGGCTTGGAACTGAAGCCACTTCGCTCTTGCTTCAGTATGCCTTTGAAGTGCTCAGCCTTTATCGCGTGTATCTCAATGTGTATGAGTATAACAGCCGCGCCATCAGGGCTTATGAAAAACTTGGATTTGTAAAGGAAGGGGCTTTCAGGGGAGAACTGCTTTGGAATGGAGTCTACTACGACAATCTGATCATGGGCATCCTCAGGCATGAGTTCAGGCCTATGCGGACAAGCAGGGAGGGAAATTGAGTGCCTCCAATTGTATCAGAAGAGTATAAACGGAATAAGAAGAAGGAAATTTTGGCCAGTGCGCTGAGATGCTTTGCCAGGAAAGGCTTCCAGGCAGCATCAATCGACGACATTGTTGCTGAGTCAGGCATCAGCAAGGGTGCCATCTACAACTATTTTAAAAGCAAGGATGATATATATATCACCCTTATGATGGAGCAGACGGAGGAAGCCAATGACCGCCTGTTAAAGGAAATCGAGGCACTTGATTCCGCCGGGGCAAGGCTGTCTTATCTATTTGACCGCTACAGCCGCTCAAGGCCTGATAAAGACATGAAAGATTATATCGTCGTCCACTATGAATTTACACTCCATTCTTCGCGGAATGAGGAGATCAGCAGAGTGCTGAAACAGCGCGGCAATCAATTCTTTATTAACCTCATCCTCAAAATTGTAGAAGAAGGCAAAGAGTCGGGAGAGTTTGCAGCTGAAACAGATTCCCGCCTTATTGCCAATATGTTCTGGGTGGTGGTTGACGGAACGAATATCCAGCGTATCCTCTTTGAAGATTTTCCTTCCGAGAAAGTTTTTCTGACGTTTAAGCAGTTTATGATGTCATATATTAAGAATGGATAAAGATCAGAACACCTCACCGGATAATTCCTGAAAATCTGCCGCCGTGCAGGTTTTTTATTTTTTCAGCGGCGGTGCAGAGGAAGGATAATTATCGCCAAAAGGGGTATAATGCCAAGGTGCATAAATGAAAAAATTAAGGGTAAAATTATGCTTTTCAAACTGTATGGTGTTAAAATTGTGAAGGAAGCTTATTTCCTATAATAAGGAAAAAGTAATGAACAGTTTTGAATTGAGCGTCAATTTTATTAATAGGATGATGGGTATGAAAAGAGCAAGAATCATTTATAATCCAACCTCTGGACGGGAAATCTTCAAGAAGAATCTGGCAGAGGTGCTGCAGAGGCTGGAGGAAGCCGGCTACGAAACCTCGTGCCATGCTACAACCTGTGAGGGTGATGCCACTAAGGCGGCACGCGTAGCAGTGGAACGGAAATATGATCTGGTCATTGCTGCAGGGGGAGACGGGACGATCAATGAAGTGGTCAATGGGATGGCTGAACAGGAGTACCGGCCGAAGCTTGGCATCATTCCGTGCGGCACGACCAATGACTTTGCCCGTGCGGTCCATATTCCCCGCGATGTACAGGCTGCAGTTGATATCATCATACAGGGCGATACGATTCCTGTGGATATCGGCCGATTCAATGATAAATATTTTATTAATATAGCTGGGGGCGGAAGGCTGACCGAGCTTACGTATGAAGTGCCGAGCAAGCTGAAAACAATGCTGGGGCAGCTCGCCTATTATCTAAAGGGCATTGAGATGCTCCCGTCGATTAAATCTACGGAAGTCAGCATTGAATACGATGGAAAGCTGTATGAAGGTGAAGCCATGCTCTTTTTGGTCGGGCTCACCAACTCGGTTGGAGGCTTTGAAAGGCTGGCCCCGGATGCGTCGATCAATGACGGGCTATTTTCTTTGCTGATTCTGAAAAAGACGAACCTCGCCGACTTCATCCGGATTGCCTCATTGGCAGTAAGAGGAGAGCACATCCATGATCCCCATGTCATCTATACACAGGCCAACCGGATAAAAGTAACCTCAAAAGAAAAAGTCCAGCTGAACCTGGACGGAGAATTCGGCGGATTGCTTCCTGCTGAATTCGTCAACCTTTACCGCCATCTTGAAGTGTTCGTGCCGATCGATAAAATCCGCAAGGAAGACCGGCCTTACGAAACAGTGGAGGAATAAAAACAGGGAAGAGACTGGGTGTCTCTTCCCTGTTTTTTATAAAAGGCGCGGGAAAGCTCCCGCGCCTTGTCTCATTTATTTATGCTTTATGCTTAATCAAATCAGTAATTGCGTGGTAAATCTCCATTCCCTGATAAAGAAACAGAGTAGACGCCGTTAATGAAAAAGCGCCGATCATTAAGAATCGAATCCACATATGAGTTATCCTCCTTATTGTTTGTTAGCTTTAGCCGAACAATACAGGAGAACGGTCCACATAATTGGACTGATAAAAGACGCTCTTCAGGAAAAAATGATGAAGTGCGAAAGCAAGACGGCGTACAGCCAGGAATATCATGATAGCTGCCAGCAAGATAACAGCGGAACTGCTGTTTATTGCGGCAGGTTCATGCTTTTCATCCGCAGTAAGCTGGAATGATTCCCCGGATTCCCCGAGAAGGGCCGCCTTGCTTTCATGGACGGGCTGGTGATCCTGATGGATTGGCTGATAATGAACAAATAAAAATGACAGGATTGTCATTAAAAGCAGTGCTGAAACAGCTCTCGCCTTTCTCATCTTCTCACACCCCTTCGCCAAATAGAATATTATCATCATATCGCCTTTGTTCATGTTTTAAAACAAAAAAGTTTTGACAAAATCCCCAGTTTTGACGCAGTTTGGGGATGAAAAGGTTTTCTTTGCTGTTAAATCAAGGATGGGGAAATTTTGTGTGTTTTTTATGTGCTTGCATTTGGTTTTTACTGGAGGAGAATGTGAGTTGGGAGGCGGTTATTTGCGGGATTTAGGATATATTTGCGGGATTTGAATTTTATTTGCGACTTTTTGGATATAATTGCGACTTTTAAGATATAATTGCGACTTTTAAGATATATTTGCGACTGTTCTCAGACCAGGAGACTCTGCATGCAGGCCGCACATTCCGGTTATTAGCAACTTTTCAAGTTTATTAGCAAGTTTCCTGTTTTATTAGCAACTTTTCCCATATACTAGCAACTTTCCGATTTTATTAGCAACTCCTTCAATATATTAGCAACTCCATTTCGCCAAACCCTCAAACCCGGCCCAGCTCACTGCTAACCCCACTCTCCCAAAATCTCCCCACCTTCGCTTTCCCCCAGCCTTTATGGTACAATCTTGCTAGTCAATAGAGCCACGGAAATTAACACAGCAAAGGACGAACGTGATGAAGGGTACTGTTCCAGTTCATAAGAATGATTATATAGATGTAGTGTTTGAAGATTTGACGCATGATGGGGCAGGAGTCGCAAAGGTGGACGGCTATCCGCTGTTTGTGCCGAACGGCCTGCCTGGCGAGAAGGCCCAGGTGAAGGTGACGAAGGTGAATAAAGGGTACGGGTTTGGCCGCCTGATGGAGATTTATGAAGAGAGCCCGCACCGTGTGAATGCACCGTGCCCGATCTATAAGGAGTGCGGAGGCTGCCAGCTCCAGCATCTCAGCTATCAGGGCCAGATGCTGGCAAAGGAAAAGCAGGTTCGGGATGTGCTCACAAGGATCGGAAAGCTTGAGGATGTGAAGGTCCATCCAGTTCTTGGTATGAGTGAGCCGTGGAGGTACCGGAATAAAGCACAGGTGCCGATCGGCGAGCATGAAGGCGGCCTGATCGGAGGCTTTTATCAGCAGCGCTCCCATCAGATCATTGATATGAAAGAGTGCCTGATCCAGCAGGAAAAGAATGATGAAGTTGTCCAGAAAGTCAAAGAAATCTGCGCGAAGTATGGGGTCAGGGCTTATGATGAAGGGCGCCATAAAGGCGAGCTCCGCCACATCATGGCGCGGCATGGACTTGTAACCGGAGAAGTGATGGTCGTGCTGATTACAAGGACGAATGAGCTTCCGAACCGGAAAAAGATCACCGAGGAAATTGCAGCGAGCATAAAAGGGATCAAATCGATCGTCCATAATGTGAACCCGAAGAAAACGAATGTGATCTTTGGAGACGTCACCCGTGTGATCTGGGGCGAAGAAGTGATTTACGATTATATTGGCGATATCAAGTTCGCCATCTCTGCCCGCTCTTTTTACCAGGTCAATCCGGAGCAGACGAAGGTGCTGTATGAGAAGGCGCTTGAGTATGCAGACCTCTCAGGAGAAGAAAGCGTCATAGATGCTTATTGCGGCATCGGCACCATCTCTCTTTTTCTCGCCAAAAAGGCAAAAAAGGTCTTCGGCGTGGAAATCGTGCCTGAGGCAATTGAGGATGCCAAACGCAATGCGGCACTTAACGGGATAACTAACGCGGGATTTGCGGTAGGGGAAGCGGAAAAGGTCATTCCTGATTGGTATAAAGAAGGAAACCAGGCGGATGTCCTGGTTGTCGACCCGCCGCGCAAAGGCTGTGATGAAGCCTTGCTGCAGACGATTTTGAGCATGAAGCCGAAAAAAGTAGTCTATGTTTCCTGCAACCCGGCCACACTTGCCCGCGATTTGCGGATCCTTGAAGACGGCGGGTATAAGACGGAGGAAGTCCAGCCGGTCGATATGTTCCCGCAGACGATGCATTGTGAAGCAGTAGCAAAAATCACCTTAAAAAATCAATAACCCATACAACCGAGGCAGCCCCAACAGGCTGCCTTTTCTCATACTTCCATAAGTTATGGCCCATACTAAAACGGGTGATGATAAATGGCATGCCGTTCTAGTGATGAATTAAAAAAATTGATTGAGGAAGCGCGGAAGGAGACGGTGCACGGAAGGGTGGCCGATTATATCCCGGCGCTTGGGAAGGCCGATCCGGGAGATTTATCCATTGCGATCCAATATCCTGGCGGCGAATGTGTCTCTGCAGGTGATGTTGAGGAAAAGATTACGCTTCAAAGTGTGTCTAAAGTAATCAGCCTGGCCTATGTTTTAATGGAAAGAGGCCTTGCCTATGTATTCGACCGTGTCGGGATGGAACCGACGGGCGATCCGTTTAATTCGATTGCCAAGCTTGAGACAATGGCGCCTGCCAAGCCGCTGAATCCAATGATTAATGCGGGTGCGCTTGTAGTTACACATATGGTGGAAGGGAGTTCAACTGATGAGCGTTTTGAAAGGCTGCTTGGTTTTGTGCGGCGGCTCGCAGATGATGAAACGATCGGCTACTGCCGGGAAGTGGCAGAATCGGAATTGAGGACTGCCGATCTGAACAGGGCGCTTTGCTATTTCCTGAAGCAGCATGATGTCATACAGGAAGAAGTGGAAGATCTGCTCGACTTATATACGAGGCAGTGCGCAATTGAGATGAATTGCCTGAATCTGGCGAGGATTGGCCTTGTTTTTGCGCTGGATGGAAAAGATCCGCGGACAGGCGTGGAAATCATGCCAAGGGATATCGCGCGGATATGCAAGACCTTTATGGTAACCTGCGGCATGTATAACGCTTCAGGCGAATTTGCAATCAAAATCGGGATTCCGGCGAAAAGCGGTGTGTCAGGAGGGATCATGGGTGCGGTCCCAGGCCGTTTTGGCATCGGGATTTTCGGGCCGGCCCTTGATGAGAGGGGAAACAGCATTGCAGGCATCAGGCTTCTAGAGCTGCTGTCTAAAAATTACAGCCTGAGCATGTTTTAATCCAATCATAAAACCCGCTGTCAATCAGCGGGTTTATGGCTTATGCCGGTTCCATGATCTGGTCAAAAAAGGATGAGATCAGGTTATCGAGTTTATCAATATCTTGCGCATTGAATAGACCGCTTGTTTTAACAGAAAGCATTGTGCTCTCGATCAAAAACCTTCTCGGATTCTTGGATCTTAAAAGCTCTTCCTGTATAAAGTCAAGAAGCTCCACATATTTAGGCTCCTCTTTGTTGATTGCTTTTTTCAGCGTGAGGACTGTGTGATGGAGATCCTTCTGGAAGCCGGGATTTGGGTGTCTGCAGTCTGGTGCCCATTTATCCAGAAGCTCAGGCTGGAACAGCTGGTCTTCTGTACTGGATACCTCTTCAACCATTTTTACAATTCTCTTCACACTGTACTGCACAACCTGGTGGATGCTGGCATTCACTTCATTCGCAATTGTGTGATATTTCAGGTTCTGGTTGAGGATTCCGAGAAAAATGATCGAGCAGTCAAGAAGATAGTATTTCTTGTTTTCACCGAACAGATCAATGAACCGCTGGTACAGCCAGCGCAGCATGCGAAGCTGACCGCGCTTAATGAATTCCTTCAGATCTTCATCATTTAAGATGTAGACTTCTTCGAAAAGGGCAATCAGCTTATTCGCGCGGTTCGTCACCAGCTGAAGCTCGATCTGCTGGATGAATATATCTATGTCGGCAGGATCCTGGCCGATGAGCAGTTCATTGCGTTCTTTTTCCAGCTTGGAATAGATGCTTCTGACCATCTCAATCAGGAGTTCATTCTTGGATGGAAAATAATTATAGAAGGTACCTTTAGAGATTCCGCTGTACTCCAGGATATCCTGAATGCTGGTGGCCTGGAAGCCTTTATCGATAAACAGCTGGTGTGCCATTTTGATCACATGCTGTTTCCTGTCATTCATATAATCACCTTTTTTAAGTAGTATACTGCCTGTATAAATTTTATAGTACACCATTTATTATGCCAAAACAAATCCAGTTATTTCAACGAAACTTTGGGATTGCAATCTTTGTACCGATGGTATATGATATGTTTTGTGAAACAGGAGTCCAATATATTGGACTTAAAGTATAGGAGGAAAAAATGGAACAAAAAATAAATAATACAGGCAGGCCGCCGTACGGTATGATAGCGGTTCTGATGATTGGGGCCTTTATTGCTTTCTTGAATAATACGCTCTTGAATATCGCGCTGCCTTCTATCATGAAGGAGCTTGAAATCGGTGCATCGACCGTTCAATGGCTGACTACCGGCTTCATGCTCGTAAACGGAATTCTAATCCCGACAACTGCTTTCCTTATTCAAAAATATTCTGTACGCAGGCTGTTCCTTGCAGCCATGCTTTTATTTACAGCCGGTACTGTGCTGGCCGGAACTGCACATATTTTTCCGGTATTGCTGGCTGGAAGGATGCTTCAGGCATCAGGTTCGGCTATTCTCATGCCGCTTTTGATGAATGTTATGCTGATCAGCTTCCCGGTTGAAAAAAGGGGAACGGCGATGGGTGTATTCGGACTGATCTTGATGTTTGCCCCTGCAATCGGCCCTACACTGTCAGGATGGATCATTGAGCACTATGATTGGAGAATGCTGTTCCACTTCATTACTCCGATTGCGGCTGTAGTTCTGCTTGTCGGATTCTTCCTGCTGAAAGATAAGAAGGAAAAAGTGAATATCCGCCTGGATATGCTGTCTCTTATCCTGTCCAGCATCGGTTTCGGGGGAATCCTTTACGGATTCAGCTCAGCGGGGGACAAAGGCTGGGACAGCCCGCATGTGTATGTAACGATCACGGTGGGTGTAATCTCGCTGATTATTTTCATCTTGCGCCAGACAAAGCAGGAGCGCCCGATGCTGAACTTTGCAGTATATAAATATCCGATGTTTGCACTATCATCAGCCATTACAATGGTTGTCAATATGGCGCTGTTCTCAGGGATGATCCTTCTGCCTATCTATGTGCAGACGCTTCGCGGGATCTCGCCTATGGATGCAGGGCTTCTGCTTCTGCCTGGAGCCATCATCATGGCATTCATGTCGCCAATTACCGGCCGTCTGTTCGATAAATTCGGAGGCCGCGTGCTGGCGATCATTGGACTTACGATCACTGTAGTAACGACTTACTTGTTCTCAAAGCTTACTCTTGATACAACTTATACAAATCTGATCATTCTTTACTCTGTCCGCATGCTTGGGATGTCCATGGTTATGATGCCGGTATCAACTAACGGCCTTAACCAGCTGCCAGCCCAGTACTATCCGCACGGTACAGCGATGAATAACACTTTGAACCAGGTATCTGGTGCAATTGGTACGGCATTGCTTGTGACAATCATGTCAACCCGGACGAAAACCCATGCTGAAGAGATTGCTGCTGATGCATTGCAGCAGTCAGCAGGTTCAAATGCCGGCGTCCAGCCGACAGAAGCTGCGCTGGCCCAGATGGAGCAGCAGATCGGCATGCAGGCTATGCTTGAAGGCATCAATGATGCTTTCCTTGTGGCAACCTTCATTGCTGGTGTAGCCCTTGTGCTTGCCTTCTTCATCAAGCGTGCCAGACCGGCTGAAGAACCAGCTGAAGCAAAATCTTCACAGGAAAAAGCTGCACCGAAGCTGGCTGAAAATTAATAAAGAAAAGGAGAATGTCCGAGGGGGGCATTCTCCTTTTTATATCAAAAAAAGGAAGAGCAGAATCTCTTCCTTTTTCCTTTAATATGTCTTTACCACATCATCAAAGGCCCTTCTTGCTTTCGGACGTGGATCTTTTGTACGGTAGCCGAATGCAACCATGACGGAAATGCCGAAGTGGCCGTCTTCGAGGATGCCTTCCTCCTGGAGCAGTTCATTCATTTTTTCAATATTAAAGCCTTCGATCGGGCAGGAATCGATGCCAATCTGGGCAGCAGCGGTCATCATATTAGCAAGGGCGATGTAGGTCTGCTTGGAAGCCCAGTCATACAGCGGACGGTCTCCTTCAAGAAGCTTGAAATCATCTTTCTGGAATTCCTCAACCCGGCCAAGGTATTTTTCTAGTATATCAGAAGGCATATTCAGAACATTGGTGAATTGGTCTTTTAAATAATCGGAATCATACTTCGTATCCATTTTGGTCCGTGCCAGAATGACGACGAAATGGCTCGCATCAGGAAGCTTGCTGTAGGCACCCCAGGAAGCATTTTTAATTTTTTCCCGAAGCACCGGGCTTTCAATGACAGCAAATCGCCAAGGCTCAAATCCGAATGAGCTTGGAGAGAGGCGGCCGGTTTCCATGATGAAGCGGAAGTCATCCTCCGGGATTTTTTTATCTGGATCAAATTCCTTTGTTGCGTGGCGGAAATGGTAAGCGTCCAGAATCTCCTGCTTTAATTCTTCTTTATTGCGCATCTCGTCAACTCCTTCTATTTTACTCTCATTAAAATTACCATAATCCATTTTTTAATTCATGAAATCGGCTCGGCGGGAAACAGTAATGGAAAAATCTGTTTGATATTCCTCTATTTCCATAAATTAATGGGCAGGCGGTGCGGGTAGATAATAACTACACCTGAATAATAGAGCTTCTTGGAAAAGCTGGATCAGTCAGAACATATTTGTATGTTTCCAGCAGAGTCCATCGGGTAATTGAAAACCATAGCTAAAATTAAAAAACTACAGGAGGTAATCATAATGAATGACAACAAAAAGTTCATTGGAGTATTTGATACACAGGAAGAAGCAATCAAGAAGATTGACGACATGAAGCTCCAGGGCTACGGAGAATCGGATATTTATGCCGTTGCGAAGGATGCCGATGATATCTCTATGGTAAGAGGGCGCACCGGTGCAGAAGTGGAAGGAACGGATGCAGACAGCGGTTCATGGCTGGACAAGTTCATGTCATTCCTGACAGGCGAGGACGAGGTCCGCGGAGGAATGCAGAATATGGGATTGACGGATGCAGAAGCTGACCGCTATTACAGTGATATTCAGGCAGGGAAAATCCTGCTGTACGTTGATAAGGACTATGACCAATTCTATGGAGACCGTACGCTTGCAAATGAAGCTAACCCTGCCAGTCCCGCTGCCCCGAGCCTTGATGCAACAGGGTATGGCGCAGTAACCGGGCCGAATAGTACAGCAGGTACAGCCGGCATGGCAAACACTGCAGGAATGCGTACAGGCAGCCTGACCGACGAGCCGGACGGCTATGTGGAGGGTGTTAAGGCGGATAAAGTGAACGGCTATGCTGATGAAGATTTGACGGACGAACAGCGCCTGCGCCTGCGTGAGGAGCGACTGCAGGTTGACAAAGAGCGCGTCCAGACCGGTGAGGTCCATGTTGAAAAAGATGTTGTAGAAGAAGAGCGTTCAGTTGATGTGAATGTCAGCCATGATGAAGTATATGTGGAACGGCGCAAAGTTGACGGACAGGCAGTTGACGGAGACACTGGACCAATTGTCGATGACAATGACGATATAAGAATTCCAATTACTGAAGAACGTTTGGAAGTTACGAAGAAGCCTGTCGTGACTGAGGAGCTTGTTGTCGGCAAGCGGAAGGTTGAGGATACCGAGACTGTGCGTGATACAGTCAAGCGTGAAGAAGCCCATGTGGATGGCGCGGATGATCTTGATGAGGATGATCGTGACTCCAGTACAGCCTATCTGGGCAGGGATCAGGACGATAGTCTGGCAGACCGTATGGACGACCGCGGCCGCTTCTAATCTAATAATTATATCGACGAAACAGCCAGCAATCTGCTGGCTGTTTTTCTGTGCAGAAGTATATTTACATTTACGGATCTGTGGTTTAAATTGGTATATAAAAAGAAAGCGGGAAAGCGTATGGTGAACTTCTATTTATTTGCTTTGATGTGCGTTTTTCTGATCATCCTGCCAGGTCCTGATACAGCGGTTGCTACAAGAAATACACTCTCTGCAGGCAGGGTGGGCGGGCTCAAGACGGTGGCAGGCACCTGCTCTGCGCTGGCCATCCACACACTTGCGGCGGTTGCCGGACTTTCCGCCCTTATTGTCAAGTCGGCTATGCTTTTTTCTGTATTGAAATATGCCGGTGCTGTTTATTTGGTCTATCTTGGAGTCAAAAGCCTGCTATCAATCAGGAATGGCGCACAGGAACTTGATAAGAACAGCGAGCAGGTGATAAAAGGGAAAACGTTCTTCAGGCAGGGCTTTTTGACGAATCTGCTGAATCCGAAGGTCGCTGTATTTTTCCTGACCTTTCTGCCGCAGTTTGTTGAAGAGGGGACAACTCCATTTTTCCCATTCCTCTTTATGGGAGCGGTCTATACTGTTTTGACTGCCGTCTGGTTTTTCTTATATGTACTTTTAATCCAGCAGATCAGTTCTTTTATGAAGAAACCGAAGACTCAGAAGGCAATCGAGGGACTGACCGGTACCATTCTCATCGGGTTCGGGGTCAAGCTTGCTCTGGAGAAGGCGCGGTAGTCTCCTCATTTCCATCAAAACATGCTATTCTGTAAATAAGATCATAAGAACAGAAGGGCTGAGTCCATGTATTTAACCATTGAAGAAACGGCAGAATATCTGTTAATGCCAGCTGCTGCTGTCGAAAAGCTTGTGCAGCAAAAGAAAATCCGCACCTTATTCGACGGAGAGCAGTATCTTATCTATAAAGAGCAATTCAAGACCCATCTGGAGCAGATGGAGAAGTATAAAAGGCTGGTCGAGGAAGTGCTGAATGAACCGAATCCGGAAGACCGGGATATAAAGGATGAAGACTAACACAAAGCGCCTGGGCTGCCGGGTGCTTTTCTTTTTTTAGGCTCTGCTAAAGTCTGTTGTTGATAGATTGAATAAATGGAAATATCTAATTTTGAAGGTATCATGTATTGGACGAGACCTATTTCCTATACTCAGGAAAAAAACTCATTTGAGTGACAAGCAAACCTTAAAATAAGCGGAGAATTTCCGGTTAAGCGAAGCGAAGTTGCCCATTTTCCTGTTTTTTGAGTCGATAGACGGAATTTCTCCGTCTATTTGAGCTGATTTTAGCGTTTTTTCGAAATTAGGACGAATTTCTCCGCTTATGTTTCAACCTGTCACTGATTCCCTCGTTCAGGTCCGGAAAGGTTTGCTATTTTTAGCTTGTTCCACAATAGGAGCATATTTATTTATAGCAATTTTTTATGGGATGTTCTTAATCTCCGTTTCGGGAAATTTTAACAATTCTAACCACCACCATCTTTATTGTGGTATAATAATCCAAATAAGAAGTTATGGAGACTGTAAAAATATGAACAACAATATCATTGCTAATCTATCGTTTATTATCTGTGCTGTTATCATATTAAATAACTTTATAGCCCTTTTAGTAAATACGGAAATTTCCAAAATGACATTTAATATGTCTATAATATTGATTATAGTATTATTAATAAATGGTATTGTACATAAAAGAAATGCTAGTAAATAATTATTTATATCCGATGTAAAAATTATACATTTAAGGATTTTGTGAAATTTAGAGCCTAAGATATACAAGTTTTTTATGCACAACTTGCGTATTTTCGGCTCTTTTTACATCCATAAAACATACTGCCGTTTATAGCATTTTTTAATTGCCAAATACATGCACTGCTTCACTTTTCAGCAAATCGTCATAAAAGAATAGCAGTTTTCTTAGCGTTTTGTTTCCGGCTGATTGATGCCTGGCTTTGTATAGCGTTTTTTCAAATAGGCCTGTGTGGTTTCTGCTGAAAAAAGATTCAGCTGCCAAACCAGGCAGCTTTTCTTGTCCTATAAAGGGACAGCATTCCTATATTAAAAAATGTACTTAACTATAGGCTGCGTTCGTTTACCAAACAATTATTACAAAATGGAACTTCCACAAATCAGGAAGTTCCAATTTTATTTTTAATATCAACATTGAACTTTAACAGCCTTCTTTAAAAAGCAGAATGGTCGCCGATTTAAACAACCTTTATCCCGTCCTACCGATTATGCATCAGCCTGCTGAGACAGAAAAAAGAGAAACTGAGACATTTCGGATAAGTTTATTGTTGTGCTGAAGGGTAAAAAGGAGTATATTTAAATGAGAATGATAATCAATTCTATTGGTTATGAGGAGTGAGCGGAATGAATCAGCAGGAGATTTTTGATGTCACCATTATCGGCGGGGGGCCAGCAGGTCTTTATTCAGCTTTTTACAGCGGCCTCAGGGAAATGAAAACAAAACTGATTGAATTTCAGCCGCAGCTTGGCGGAAAAATACATGTTTATCCGGAAAAGATGATTTGGGACGTCGGCGGCCTGACGCCAACTCCCGGTGCAAAGCTGATTACACAGCTGGTGGAGCAGGGGCTGACCTTTGATCCGGAGGTTGTGCTTAATGAGAAGGTAGAATCGATCTCCCGCGGGGAGGATGGGATTTTTGTCCTTTCCGGGTCTTCGGGCAGGCTGCACTATTCAAGGACAATTATTGTCGCCGTGGGCAGCGGAATTCTGAATCCCCAGAAGCTGAACATAGAGGGCGCTGAACGGTTTGAGGTTTCCAATCTGAATTATACGGTGAAATCACTGCAGCATTTCAAGGATAAAACGGTCATCATCTCAGGCGGAGGCAATTCTGCGATTGATTGGGCAAATGAGCTGGAGCCGGTCGCACGCAAGGTGTATATCGCTTTCCGGAAGGAGAATCTGTCCGGACATGAGGCACAGGTGTCCCAGCTTCTCGGGAGCTCAGCGATCTGCCTTGGCTGCACGTCGATCACAAAACTGATTGCTGGTGAAAGCCATGAGGAGATTGAAAAGGTCGAGCTGACCAATTGTGAAACAGGAGAAGTTTCGTATCTGGATGTGGACGAAGTCATCATCAACCATGGCTATGAGCAGGATGCTTCATTATTGAAGAACAGCGGATTGAAGATAGATATTGCCCAGGATTTCTATATTTCCGGAAACAGCTGCAGCGAATCTTCCATTGAGGGGCTCTATGCAGCAGGAGATATCCTTCAGCATGAAGGCAAGCTTAATTTGATTGCAGGTGCATTCCAGGATGCTGCCAATGCGGTGAACAAAGCAAAGCAATACATTCAGCCGGACGCCGGCAGGGCCGCGATGGTCTCGTCCCATAATGATGTATTCAAGCAGCGCAACCGCAGGATTGTCCAGCAGATGATTAAATAATATAGATGAAGGCAGGCTCCCTGATCAGGACGCCTGCCTTTTTTAGTAGTTTTGATACCTGATTTCCGTCCCTCTTCCCAAATACCATTCATAGAAGTCCGCAGCCATCTCTTTCGGCACATCATCAAGGCTGGAATGGAGGACAGGCTTGGCTCTGTTGACGGTTTCAATTGAAGCAAGGCCGAGCCACTTTTGAAAAAGATTGCTTGTTACGCTGACCTCAATTACTTTTTCCCGTTTTGAAATGAACAGTGAAGTGGATAGACTTCCGGATTTCATCTGGATGAACTGGCTGTTCAAAGTGTATCTTGTATTCCAGTAATCCAGAACCCTCAACAGGCCAATAGTGATCAGAAGACCTGCAGAAAGGAACAGCCAGCCTCTCTCCATATCAAGGATCTCAGGTTTGAACCATGCCAGCCCTCCAGTTGCCAGAATCCACACCCAGCTTGGCTTTAACAGGCGGATCCAGAAAGACTTCCCTGGCAGCCGCTTCATTTCCCTGGTGACCTCGTATTGCGGCAGGATTTCAGAAATCATTTCATAGGCCCTTTTAACAGGGAGGAACGGATACAAAGTGCTGATTTCAGGCGAATCCTCACCGAGGCTTACACCGCCGGCACTTGTCAGCTTTACTTCTGCAAGTCCCAGCAGCCTCTTGATAGGCGGCTGTTTCACCTCAATAGCCTGTACCCTCTCTTTTAAAATGGAGAATCTGGATTCATCAAGCACTCCCTGGACGATATAGATCCGATCCTGGTCTGAGGAAATTTCATATTTCCCGTATTTAAGATAAGTCCTTGCCACCCCGATACCGGTCGAAACGAGCAGCAAAAGGATCAGGATGCCTGCAAGAAGAAAACTTGAACCCATCAATGCGGCAAAAATCCCCTGGGCCTGCTCATCCAGATCAAATACTTCATCGATTTTAAAGTAAATGGAAAAAATGGCGGAAAACAGGACAAGAAAGCTGAAGGATGTGAATGATGCTTTGAGGATGTCCTTTTTTCCAGGGGTAAAATGGACGGTCCTCCCGGCAGGAAGCACAGATTGTGCAGTTTGCTCACTTCCGGCCTCTTGGCCAGCTGGAGGAGCATCCGCCAAATCTGCCAGTGAAATGCCTTCCTCCTGGGGACGGGAAACATGTTTTTCCAGCTTTTCCGCTTCTTCTTTTCGGATCACCTTGAACTCAATTGCTGAATCTGCGCCTGTCATTCCTGTTTCAAACCGGATCGAAGTTAATCCGAATATCCGGTGAAAAAGGGAGGTGCGGTAATTCACATTTTGTACCTTTGAGAAAGGGATGGTCTGATTCAATTTGGTAAAAATCCCTTCTTTCAAGTGAAAGGAACTGCCATCAAGCTTATAAGTGCTTGTCAGCCACTTCAGGACAATTGAAACAGCTGAAACCGCCATAAAAAGGAAGAATACCAGCCTTCCGTATTTAACATACGCAGCATCAGAGCCAAATTTGATGACAAACAGAAAGAAAACGATGAAAATGGAACCCTTCACCAGCTGATAGAGATTCATCAGCATGATGAGCGGGTGATGGCGTTTTTCCTCGATCATTGTTCCACTTCCTTTATTTTAGCAAAGCGGGCAATCGTATCCCGCAGCTGCATAGCCACTTCCTCAGGCAAAGCAGGAATACTGTGGGACGAGCCCATCGTTTCAATCGAGATGGAATAGAGGCCATATCTCCTCATCAAGGGTCCCTGGCTGGCAGATACCGATTGGATTTTTGTCATCGGGACCAGCTGGTGCTTCTCGGTGATCGCCCCGAATTTAAGCTTCAGGAATTCCTCATCTACTCCATACCGCCAATTTTTATAAAGAAGCACCGGCCTGATGATAGACCAGGGAATTGAGAGTATTGTAATCACCAATAACCCGATCAGAATCCAGCCGATCCACTCTTTCCATGCAAAATAATGATCCAGATACAATAGTGCGCCAAGAACAGCGAAGGCAATAAGATCACCAATCATATCGGCCGTAATCCAAACTTTTACCGCATCTTTTGACAATCTGTTCTGAGGCGGTGCAATCCGCATCTCCAAAAATACCACTCCTGAGACAATAAAATTAGGTTATATGTTGTTTTACGTCGAAGGATCCGGAAAAGATTCAATTAATTTTTTGGTAGGGAACTTTAATATACTTATTCCAGATTCAGATGAAAAGTGGCATGTATCTGTTTTCAAGAGATATTTTCCTAGTAAAATACGAACATTATTTTAAGTTGACTTTTTATCGTTCGTATATTAAACTCTTTAATGGGCTGGGGCAGAAAATGCCCGCCGAATAATAATAATAATAGTGACTCTGGATGCTTCCGAGGAAGCAGGACTTGATTTTATACACATATAAGGAGTGTTACACATGGATAATGTATTTGATTACGAGGATATTCAATTAATTCCGGCAAAATCAATTGTGAACAGCAGGACTGAGTGTGATACAACGGTTGAGTTTGGAGGACGCACCTTTAAGCTGCCGGTTGTGCCTGCGAACATGCAGACCATTATTGATGAAAGCATCTCCATCCAATTAGCAGAAAAAAATTATTTTTACATCATGCACCGCTTTCAGCCTGAAAAGCGCCTGGCATTTGTGAGAGATATGAAATCCCGCGGCTTATATGCATCAATCAGCGTCGGGGTTAAAGAAGAGGAATACACTTTCGTCCAGCAATTGGCGGAGGAGAACCTTGTTCCTGAATATATTACAATCGACATCGCCCATGGCCATTCCAATGCCGTGATCAAAATGATCCAGCATATCAAGCAGCTCCTGCCGGAAAGCTTTGTCATCGCAGGCAATGTCGGCACGCCTGAAGCAGTCCGTGAGCTTGAGAATGCGGGTGCTGATGCAACGAAGGTTGGAATCGGGCCCGGGAAGGTCTGCATTACGAAAATCAAAACCGGCTTCGGAACCGGCGGCTGGCAATTGGCGGCATTAAGATGGTGCGCCAAGGCAGCAAGCAAGCCGATCATTGCAGATGGGGGCATTCGCACACATGGCGATATTGCCAAATCAGTCCGTTTCGGAGCATCCATGGTCATGATAGGTTCCCTTTTTGCGGGACATGAAGAGTCCCCTGGGGAAACGGTCGAAGTCAACGGGAAGCTGTACAAAGAATATTTCGGATCTGCTTCCGAGTTCCAAAAAGGCGAAAAGAAGAATGTGGAAGGCAAGAAGATGCACGTAGAATACAAAGGTGCTTTAGAAGATACGCTGATCGAAATGGAGCAGGATCTTCAGTCCTCCATCTCCTATGCGGGAGGAAACAAGCTGTCCGCCATCAAGAATGTGGACTATGTGATTGTCAAGAACTCCATCTTTAATGGAGACAAAGTATATTAATCAGCAAGCCGCCTGTCCTGGATAGGCGGTTTTTTGCTGTATTTACAGAATTAAACAAAAAGAAGGACTTTTTTTGAAACCAGAACTTCTTTGGAATTGTCTAACTGCCAGGAAGAAGGGGGGAAGGAATTGGAGAAACAAGAAAGAGACCAATTGCTTACAGAAGCCATGGATGAATATGGGCATTACCTGACCCGGCTCGCCTATGCCTTTGTAAAAGACGAAGCGAAAGCTGAGGATATCATCCAGGAGGTATATATCCGTTATTATCTGAAGCTGGAACAATTTGAAGGCCGTTCCAGCGTTAAAACTTATTTATACAGAATGACCGTGAATGAATGCAAAAACTATCTGAAAAGCTGGTCTTTCCGAAAAATAGATTTTTTTACCCGAAAAAATGCGGTGCCTGCATCAAACCGGACCCCTGAAGAGGAGGTTCTGAGGCGGGAGGGCGAGAACTGGACCTTCCGGCTGATTGACAGGCTGCCGGTCAAATATAAGGAGGTTCTGTGGCTTCATTATTATGCTGAGCTTTCTGTAATGGAAATCGGGGCTATTTTGAAATGCCCGGCCAATACGGTGAAAACCCGGCTGGCAAGGGGAAGGAAAATGGCACGGCTGACAATGGGAGAGGAGGAGATTGAAGATGCCAAAGAATATTAAACAGGAGCTTGAGGACAGCATCCCGAATCATATCACCATGTCAGGCAGGCAGAAGCAGAAAATTTTAACAGAGGCAGCCAAACGCCTTGAGCGCAGGCCCCGCCGAAGCAGGCTCATTTTGCCCCTTGTCAGTGCTGCCGCAATCCTCGGGCTGTCGGGCATCCTCGCCGCCCCCTATGTCCAGGAGGAGCTGAAAGAGAGTGAAGTCCGTCAGCAGCTTAACGCCTCTTTAGAAAAAGTGACGGTTCCAGACGCAAGCTATTCTTCTTTAATCAACTCTCAATATATTGAGGAAACGAAAGAACTGGTCTACACAGATGGAAAAGGGTTCTATTCCTTTAATAAGGGGAAGAAAACGACAGAGACGCTGGTTAAGCCGGAAGAGGGGGCGGGATTGTATGAATTTGCTGTGGATGCCAATTGGCTTGTGTGGGACAGCCGGAGCAAAGTATACACAATGAACCTTAAGACGAAAGAAGTTAAAGAGGTACCTGGCAGTGTTGCCGCAGGAGATTTTCAGGTTGAAGAAAATACCCTGACGTATCAGTCTGCTGATGGCCAATCATGGGGATATAAACTGCTGGATCTGCTTACAATGGATGAATCTCATTTACATGAGCTCACAGGAGAAGGCACAAACAGCCAGACATCCTTAAATGGCGGACATATTGTTATACCAGAAACCATTGTGGAAGATGGTGCAAAGAATATTCTTTTTACCCTCTATGACTTGAATGGAAGGGAAGAGGAAAGGGAATTCACAGTTCCTTATGATCGGGCTGTAAATGTTACACTGACGGATGACAAAATCTATGCAGAGCTGTCAAATGACGGGGAAGCTCCGGTTTTGGCGTATATCAGCCTGGATGACGGAAAGTTCCACAAGGTAAAGGCTCCTACCTTCGATGCTTATGCTGTATACGAAGATTACCTGGCTTTGAGTATACCGGAAAAAGAAGATTCGAACACGGTCAAACTGTACAGGTTCATTGATGACAGTGCAGTGGCCCTGCCTGCCTTTGAGCATGTAGAAGAACGGCTGGTCAAACCGAGGTTCACAGATGATGGGAAGCTTGTGGTAAACGGGGAAGGCGAGAATTTCTCTATGTATCTCCTGGATACAGAAAAAATTAAAAATTGAAGGAAAGGTACTCTTATCCTTATTTCAGTTTGTGCTGGCCAGAGAAAATCTCTAGTCGCTTGCGCTATACTTAACGGGAGATAAAAGAGGAGAGGGGCGGTTTCAATCGATTTGTTTGAATTGTACTATAAAAAATACAATGAAACGGTGCAGGCGGAGGATTATGTTGAGTGGGCCAGCGAATGTCTCGCGCTGGATACACGAGAGATCAAGAAGCTCGCCGGGATGAGGGCGCCATTCAATTTATTTGAGGTGGAAAGCATGTTTGCGGAAGCAATGAAAAGCGTTGGGTATGATGCTCCTTCTGAAGAAGAATGCCTTGAATACTATATAAAGCAGCTGCATGCAAAGTTATTGATGCCTGCAGACAATGCTATTGAAATGGCTAAAGAGATTTATATCAGTGCAGCGCAAAACGGCTTATCCGGGGAACAGATGGATTGGCAGGAGGTCAGTGACGCCATTGATGATTACGAGTACGGTGAAAATCTCCCTGGCTATACCATGGATAAAATCCATGGACTGATCATTACAAACGCCAGGAGGCTCTGGCATACTAAACTCAGCAAAATATCTTTCGGGGAATTCATCGGGCAGGAAATTACAAAAGTTGAGACGGATGGTCAATTTATAATTGAATTTGAAAAGGGATATCTCAGTATTGAGTGTCCCTGGAGGATACGAAAGGCAGAGGGGATCCTGCTGGGAGAAACAGATATACGCTCGAATGCAAGAGAATGGAAGTCTGTGATAGAACTATTGGCAGGCAAAAGAATTGAGGATGTCAGGCTGCTGGAGCAGTGTCCGTTTCTCATAGTACAGTGCGGGGACCTGTTCCTGGACTTATTCCATGCAAGTTCTTTTTTCGACGGATGGACCTTGGCTGACGAGGAAGATTTCTATCTGTTTTCCATGCATGGCGGGAGTATTGCATAATTATAAGAAGAAACAAAAAAACGGCACCAATCCAGGTGCCGTCTTCTATTATCCGGCTTTCTCAGCCAGCCCCATCCCGTTTTTCAGGCTCTTGAACCTCAGGTAAAAGGCGCATGTCATGACCAGGGACAAGGCTCCAAAGATGACGCTCATATACTGCAGGCCGACCGCGTCAAGCAGGAAACCGGTCATCAGGAGGACAATCTGGAAGACCAGGCGGTCGAGCATGTTCCGGAAAGAGAAAAAGCGGCCATGGAAATCTTTTGGCACTCTTGTCTGAAAGATGGTGGCTGCAGTCGGGAAGAAGCAGCCGACCGCAAAACCGAAGATCAGGAATGCCAGGACAGACAGAACAGGTATATCAGCAAAATAAAGGATCAGCTGCGATACGCCGATGATAAAGGAAAAGAAAAACAGGATGCTGTATGGCGAGCTTTTGCCGCTGATTTTTTTTACCGCAAAGGCGCCGAGCATGAAGGCGACTCCCTCTGCAGTATAAATCCACCCTTTAATGGCCGAGCTGTCCTGAAGCTCGCTGATATTGATGACCATCAGGTTGAATCCGCCAAGAAATAATAGCGGGACAAGCGTAAGTACGAGTGTCATAAACACAATCGGAAGTCCCTTGATGACAGGGAAGACCTCTGAAAATCCTGCAGGCTTCTGTTTGGCATCTTCCTGCTTCTCCGGCTCCTTTTTCTCCTCAAAGCTCAGGAAGCATGTGAGAAGGAATAAACCCATATAGGCAGCGAGGGACAAGAGATAGAGCATGGATAAAGACATGATGACCAGTAATACTCCTGCAACGGCAGTCCCGAGCACCCGTGAAAGGGTTGATACATTCATGTACACTCCATTCAGCTGCAAAAGATCTTTCTCGCCGACCACCATCGGGATGGCTGCCTGGAGGGCGGGGAAATAGAAGGCAGCCGAAATCTGCAGGCAGACGAGGAAGACGACCATCCACCAGACTGAGCCGGTATGAATGGCGATAAGCATAAAGACAACACTCACAGAGCGGGCGAAGCCGGAAACAAGCATGACGGTTTTCTTGCTTGCCTGGTCCGTAATTCTGCCGGCTGCCGGACCGACGGCGAGGCCGGCAAGCAGGCCTGCTGCCAGAATAAGAGACTTCAGGAAATCCGAGGCTACCTTTTCCTGCATAAATTCAAGGTTGCCGATAATTCCAAGCCACAGGCCGAGTCCTGCAACAAACTCCCCTGTCAGTAAAATCCACACATTCTTATTTTTCCACATATCTGCAGCCTCACGTTTCTAATTATTTCGTTTCTCTAAAGATACTACAGAATTTAAATTTAATGAATGGGTTTACAAAAACTTCTTGCTTTAAGCAAAAATAATGAAAGTTTTTTTTGTGAGTCTGGCCTGTCAAACATCTAGAAATAAAAAAGGGGTATCCTCGCATCTGAAGGATACCCCTTTTTTAATTACACTGCATCAGCAGCTGACCGTAAAGCATGATCTTTCCTGCCATGCAGGAAATAATACAGCACAGCAGACAAAAGGATCAGTGCACCCATCATGATATACAGGGAGCTGTAGCCTGTTATGGGAATGACGAGGCCAAGCAGGTATGGGCCGAATCCAAGGCCGGCATCAAGGAAAATAAAGAAAGTCGATGTGGCAAGCCCCAGCCTGTGCGGAGCCGTCAGCTTGACGGCGATCGCCTGTGTGCTTGACTGCATATTTCCGAATCCAAGGCCGATCAGTACACCTGATAATAGCAGGACAAAGCTTGACCCTGCAGTACTGAGCAGGAGCATGCCTGCGGCAAACAAGATGAATGCCGGATACATGATATAGTTGGCGCCCTTCAGGTCCATCAGGCGCCCTGTAAACGGACGGGACAGCAGGACGGCGACTGCATAGACGATAAAGAAGAAGCTTGCCGCGTCCACAAGGTCAAGCTCCATCGCATAGAAATTGATGAAAGAAAGGACGCTGGAATAACAAAATGCGATTGCCAGGGTGATGACAGCAATCGGCAGCGCTTTTGGTTCCACAAAGTCCGAAACCCTGAAGCCTTTTGCTTCTGCGCTCTTCGGAGAGCCTGTGACAGGCGGGACAGTGACAAGAAAGGCGGTCGCCAGACTTATGATTCCCAATGCCAGGCAAAAGCTGAAAATCATTTCAAAGCTTGTATGCTGGCTCATATAAATCCCGATGAACGGTCCTACCGCTGTTGCCAGTGTCGCGCTCATGCTATAGTAGCCGATCCCTTCGCCTTTCCTGGCTGCCGGAATGATCTGCGCAACGATTGTACCTGTAGCGGTGCTGGCCATGCCAAGCGTAATTCCGTGAACGAAACGGTTGGCCAGAAGAAAGGCAACCCCGGCATGGACTAAATATAAAAGAGTCGTCAGCGTAAAGAAAACCAGTCCGATGAACAGCATTCTTTTGCGGCCGACCAGATCGATATAGCGCCCGATGAACAGCCTGCCGATGAGCGTCCCAATAATAAAGATCCCTGTTACAAGTCCGGCCTGGCTTGTCGATGCATCGTACTCATTGACGGCATAGACGGAGATGGTGACCATCAGCAAGTAAAAGACAAGTGTTAAAAAAAAGTTGATGGAGGATACAACGATGAAGTCCTTGGTCCAAAGTTTTGCATCTGAGCTGTTCAATGTGTTTCCCCCTGTTCCATTAAGTTGCTGCGGATGCCTTCCATGAGGCGAATGGCTTCGAGCTGTTCTTCTTCTGTAAAACCTTTAAGGATCCTCTGCTCAAATTCATCGATGGTCAGCCGCACTTCACTGTAGACTTTATGGCCGAGCTCTGTGAGCTGCATCCTTTTTTCACGGCGGTCTTTGCTTGGCACCTGCTCCACAAAGCCGAGCTCCTCCAGTCTGGTGATTGTCCGTGTGACAGTCGGTTTTTCAACGCCCTGGTAATGGGAAAGCTCAACTAAAGTGGCTGAGCCAAAATTGAAGATATAATATAAAATGGTCCATTGCGCCCTCTGAAGCTGATGCTGTGCAAGAAGCTGGTTAAGCTTATTTTCAAACGGGCGGTAGAGCATCAGTAGCTGATGAAAGAATTTCTGAAACGTTTTAATAGCAAACACCTCTATATCCAATTAGTTATCAATAATAATGGTTACCTTGAGTAATTATAATAATATAACAGAAAAGGTCTGCCTCTGTCCAGGGCGCAGGCCATAATTTTACAATTTCAAGGAAGGTCGGCAGGAAAGAGAAATAGGGTTTTCCCTGTCTCTATGATAAAATTTCAGTATCAATAATGGACGAGGGGATATAGTTGAACATTCAATTGGACAGCAAAAAAATAAAAGAGGCATGCGGGCTGGTTTCTTTTAGGAAAGGAGATACTTTTTTCCGTTCCAAAAAGGTAGTATTCAGCCGGTATGAGCCGGAATACTGCGAGGCAGATGTGATGGCCGCGGAGGATTTCCATGTGACGATCCAGGGGGACGGGAAAGGAGGCTATCATGCGGATTGCAGCTGTCCCAGGCTTGCTTCGGTTAAAACAGACTGCCAGCATATTGCCGCCGTCCTGCTGGCGATACTTGATCATCAGAAAAATGGCACAGCCCCATTGATGGATGTGGAAGGAGCGGGGCATGAGTCGCTGGCAGAAGGGCTGCTGACGATTTTCGAAAAAGAGCCTTCCCGCTCAAGCGGGGAACAGCTGCACTTCGAGAACAGGCAGCCTGCAGAAGCCTGCTTTACATGCATGCCGATATCTCTTGCAGATGGAAGCACCATGCTTGGAATGGAAGCCAGCATAGCTATGCACCCGGTCAGGGACATTAGGAAATTCCTTAAGGATGTAAAAGAAAGAAGCCAGAGTGCAGTTTCCCCCTTCTTTACATACGAACCTGCCGGGCATTATTTCCGGAAAGAAGATGATGCTGTTCTCCAGGAACTGATGCGGATCATTGAGGATGAGCAGGCCCATAAAGAAGGACAGACTTTAGAAGCTGACGCGTCTATCCTGCTGATCCCGCCTACCTCCTGGAGGCGGCTCCTTTCCCTTTTAACAGCTGCCCCGAAGGTACAGCTCAAAAATGGCGGGCATGTATACGAAGGCATCAGCGTGCCGGAAGAGCAGCTGCCATTAACGTTCCGTTTTGAGCTGGACGAAAATAAAGGCGGCCGGCTTGTGGTGAAAGGCATGGACAAAATCTTAATTCTGCAGGCCTATCAGTCTGTCTTGTACAGGGGTATGATCTATCAGCTTGAAAATGATGACTGCAAGCGCCTGGCAGACCTGAAGGGGATGCTCGCCGCTTCAGGAACGGACCGGATTCCCATCCAAAAGGATCAGGTCGGCTTTATGCTGGAAAAGGTCGTACCAGGATTGAAAAAGCTGGGGGAAGTGCATCTCCCGGGCGGGATCAAGACTCAGCTCATCCAGTCGCCGCTGACAGCCAAACTCTACTTGGACCGCCTGAAAAACAGGCTCCTGGCGAGCCTCGAGTTTCAGTATGACAATGTCGTCTTTAATCCGCTTGAGGAGAAGGAGTTCCATACAGATTTCCTTCTGATCAGGGATGAGGAAAAAGAAAGAACTATCCTCGAAGTGATGGAGGAAAGCAGCTTTGCCAGAACCGACAGCGGCTACTATCTCCAGAACGAAGAGCTGGAATATGAATTCCTGTACCGGCAGCTTCCAAAGCTTCAGACGATGGTCAAGGTCTATGCGACAACCGCAATCAGGAACCGAATCTTCAGGGAAAGCATTCATCCGCGCATTTCCGTTAAAGTGAAAAAAGAACGGACCAATTGGCTGGAATTCAAATTTGCCATGGACGGGATCCCTGAGCATGAAGTTCGCGGCCTTTTGGCTTCGCTTGAGGAAAAAAGGAAATATTACCGGCTGCGGGACGGGGCGCTGCTCTCCCTTGAATCCAGAGAGTTTGATGAAATCAGGCGGTTTTTGAATGAGGTTCCTGCCCAGGATGAGGATTTGGAAGAGGGGCTGAACGTCCCCATGGTCCCAGGGCTCCGCCTTATGGGATCACTGGAGGAAGGGGAGGTATTCAGCTTTGAAGAGTCTTTCCGGAACTTTATCGAGGAGGTCCGGACCCCTGGCAGCCGACAATTTGCCGTACCTGAAAGCCTGGAGCCTGTACTGCGCGACTATCAAAAACAAGGCTATCAATGGCTGAAAACATTGGCGGGCTATGGTTTCGGCGGCATCCTTGCAGATGATATGGGACTGGGGAAGACGCTTCAGGCTATCGCTTATATCCAGTCCGAGCTTCCTGCAATCAGGAGGTCCTCCCAGCCCGCCCTGATCGTATGCCCGTCTTCACTGACCTATAACTGGCACAGTGAATTTGAAAGATTCGCACCGGAGATCAAGAGCATAGTGATGGACGGAAGCAAATCTGATAGGGAGAAGATGCTGGCAGAAGCAGGAGAGCTGGATGTCCTGATTGTGTCATATCCGCTGCTCCGCAAGGACATCAGCAGCTATGAGAAACAGCCTTTCAGCACAGTCTTTTTTGATGAGGCACAGGCATTTAAAAATCCTGTCACCCAAACGGCTAGGACGGTTAAAAAAATCCAGGCAGGAAACCGGTTCGCTCTTACAGGGACACCGATTGAAAATTCTCTGGAGGAACTATGGTCGATTTTTCATGTGATCTTCCCGGAGCTCTTCCAGGGGCTCCGCGAGTTCAGCTTTCTCGACAGGAAAACAATCAGCAGGAGAACCAGTCTTTTCCTTCTCAGGAGATTAAAGTCGGATGTGCTTTCGGAGCTTCCGGAAAAAACGGAATATCTTGAGTCAGCCGAGCTGCTGCCAGATCAGAAAAAGCTGTATGCCGCCTATCTGGCCAAGCTCCGCCATGACACACTCAAGCACCTGGACAAAGACACGCTCCGAAAAAACAAGATCAGGATCCTTGCCGGACTCACCAGGCTGAGGCAGATCTGCTGCCATCCGGCTCTGTTCGTGGACGGATATAAGGGAAGCTCTGCGAAATATGAGCAGCTGCTCCAGATCATTAAAGAATCACGTTTGTCCGGCAGGCGGGTGCTGATTTTTTCCCAATTCACGAAAATGCTCGATATGATCGGCAGGGAATTGGCCAGGCAGGGCATCGGCTTCTTCTACCTGGATGGACAGACTCCCTCAGAGGAGAGGGTCAAGCTGTGCGGGCGCTTTAACAGCGGTGAGCATGACTTTTTCCTGATTTCCCTGAAGGCAGGCGGGACCGGACTGAATTTGACCGGCGCCGATACGGTCATCCTTTATGATCTCTGGTGGAATCCGGCAGTCGAGAACCAGGCTGCAGACCGGGCCTACAGAATGGGCCAAAGGCATAATGTACAGGTGATCAAGCTGCTGGCCCGCGGCACCATTGAAGAAAAGATGAACGAATTGCAGGATAAGAAACGGAATCTCATTGAAGAGGTCATCGAGCCTGGCGGAAAAAGTCAGGGAATGCTCACAGAGGATGATATCCGGGAGATATTGAACGTCTGACAATTTTAAAAAATAAGGACATAGGAGAAAAGCTAATGGCTAAAACAATCGCTGACAAATTGAATCTATTAAAGTACAAAAAGGCAGCCGTTCTCCATATGCCTGAAGGAAAGAACTATTTACCTGAACTGGAGAATTACAGTACCTGGCTTGCAGAAGGTACTTCCTACGATCTGGTTTTTGCATTTGTACTCGATATGCCTTCCCTGCAGGAAGCTGCTGCTGAAATCATAAATGGCCGTTTTCTGAAGCCTGGCGGCTATCTGTACTTAGCTTATCCGAAAAAGGGCAATAAGGTGTACGAAAGCTTCATCCATCGTGATGAACTGCTGGCGGGCCTGGGAGCCGATGAGGATGGCTATGTTAAAGGAAGCAGCATCAAATTCTCCCGGATGGTGGGGCTTGATGAGGTGTTTACGGTAGTGGGGCTTAAAGAAGATTCGGATGGTAAAAATAAAGCCTCTGCCAAGGCAAGCCAATGTGTGGATGATTATATCGATCAGATTCCTGAGGTAGAGAAAGATCTAGACGACCGGCCTGATCTGCTCTCATTCTACCAGTCCCTTACCCCGGGCTACCGGAAGGACTGGGCCAGGTATGTCTACAGTGCCAAGCAGGAAGCAACAAGGGATAAAAGGCGGGAAGAGATGAAAATGATCATGGCGGAAGGATATAAAAGCAGGGATTTGTACAGGAGAGACCGTTCGTAAGAATCTCACGCTGTCTGTACAGCCTAAAAGCAGAAGGCGGACAAGAATTCTGTTTTCCTGTAAGCCTCTGTACACGGGTGATGATTTGCAGAGCATGGACCATAACAGCAAGATTGAAGACGAAACCGGAAGCTTTATCCTGTAAAATGGCCATACAAAGCAGATGGACAGGAGGGAGTAGGTTGGAGAAGGTTTCTTTGTCTTTTGAAGAGATGTGGGAAAAAATCCTGGCATGTGACCGGACATATGACGGCCTCTTTTTTACAGCAGTGAAAACAACCAAAATCTATTGCAGGCCATCCTGCCGGTCAAGGAAGCCGAAAAAGATCAATGTTGAATTCTATTTTAGTAAAGCGGAGGCGGAGCGGAAAGGCTATCGGGCCTGTAAAAGGTGCCAGCCGGAAGTGGAGCATTCCCCTCAAGTCGGGCTGGTCCGGAAGGTCGTTGCTTTTCTGATCAATCATTATGGGGAAAAAGTGACGCTGCAGGATATTGCGGAGGATGCAGGGATGAGTGCATTCTATCTGGAACGGTTATTTAAAGAGGAAACATCGGAAACACCGCGCGAATACCTGGAAAAGGTCCGGGTGGATAAAGCTGCCCACCTGCTGGCTCACTCCGTGCTGACGAATTTGGAGATATGCTTTGAAGCAGGATTTCACAGCCCTTCAAGTTTTTATAAAAGCTTCCGGAAGTTGAATGGCTGCACGCCAAGTGAATACCGGAAACGAAAGCAGGTGCCTCAGGAATGAGGTGGAAAGACGGCCAGACTTCAATGGAGCTGGAGCTGCCTGCTCATTTTTCTTTCAGTGAAGCCCTCATCTTCCTGGGCAGGTCAAGCCAGGAGATCCTCCATTATGTTGAAGGTTCTGCAGTTTTTAAGGGGATTATCTTTGATGGGGAAGTGATCCTTCTGAAGCTAAGCTCTACAGAAACCCATCTTCAAGCGAGCTTTCTGCTTGGTCCTCCATCCGATAATGGAAGAAAGAAGGCAGCAGCATTTATTGAAGAGTGGCTTGATTTAAAGCGTGATGCAGGCGGATTTGCAGGGATGGCAGCTGGAGACCCTCTCCTGAAGGGTCTGGCAGAACGTTATGCCGGGCTGCGGATCATAGGAATCCCTGATTTATTTGAGGCGCTTGTCTGGGCGGTTATCGGCCAGCAAATCAATCTCACCTTCGCCTATAAGCTGAAAAAGGCTTTCACCGAAAAGTATGGGACTTGCTTTTCTTATGAGGGCCAGTGCTTTTGGTTATTTCCTGAACCAGAAAAGATTGCTGCCCTTGAACCGGAAGATCTGAAGCAGCTGCAGTTTACAGGCCGGAAAGCAGAATACATCATAGGAATTGCAAAACTGATGGCAGAAAAAAAGCTAGAGAAGGATAACCTGTCAGGCAAGCCGGGAGCAAGGGCTGTGCTGATGTCTCTTAAAGGAGTCGGGGCGTGGACCGCAGATTATGTACGGATGAAATGTCTCCTGGATTCTGCCGCATTTCCCATTGGGGACGCGGGGCTTCAGAACGCTTTAAAGCACCAGATGGGGCTTGACAGAAAGCCATTCATTGAAGAAATTGAAAAAGCCGCAAGCCGGTGGGATGGCTGGCAGGCTTATGCAGTCTTTTATTTATGGAGGTCTTTATATGAATAAAGTATATCGGGCTGATTACGAATCTCCGATCGGCACCATTGAAATTGCCGGCAATGACCAGGATGTTGTATCAATATTATTTACTGATCGTGAAAAAGCAGAATACCAGCTGGATAAAGGGCATCCTGATGCCATTAAACAATGCTGGCAGCAGCTGGATGAATATTTCAAAGGAGAACGCAGGGAATTTACTTTCCCATATATGATGGAGGGGACTGATTTTCAGCAGCGTGTCTGGAATGCTTTGACTTCCATTCCTTATGCCAGCACAGGCACTTACAAGGATATTGCTTCCCTGGTTGAAAACGAAAAGGCGGTAAGGGCAGTAGGGACAGCAAACGGAAGAAATAAGCTGAGCATCGTTCTTCCCTGTCACCGGATCATTGGCACAAATGGAACCATGACCGGATATGCCGGGGGGATTTGGAGAAAAGAATGGCTTTTGGAGCATGAGCGGAAGCATTTCAGCATAAAGAGCTGAGAAATAGCTGTCAGGTATTCTTCCCTCTTATGTTAATATTTAGAAAATAATGATAATATAATAGGAAAATGCTATGATGGGAGGCCTTCCATGGACAGGAAACACAACGATCTAATCGGTGATATTCTTGAAAATGCAGGGGAAAAAGATAACTTCATCGGAAAGGGCAAGCCGCTGCCTAAAGAGTATTTGGAGCAGGATACCTACCAGCGCTTTCAGAAAATCGCCAAGGATGCCGGCTATTTGCCGCCATGGCTCAAGCTCCAGAAAGAAATCTCCGAAATGGTCCATTCATGCCATTCAGAGCAGGACGCTGCTGCAATCAACGAAAAGATCAGAAAATACAATATGGCATGCCCCCCGCCGATGCAGAAGAACATCATCCGTTTCAGCGACCTGGAACAGGCAAAGAGAATCTGGCAGGTATAGGGTACTTTAACAGCTGGCTGCTTACGGGCGGCTTTTTATTTTGTTAAAGAGAGGATTTATGCCCAGGCTATCACTCCTGCGACGTTGTTTTCCAGTAAATAACACGAATCCTTGCAGTAAAAAAGGGAAAACCCCAATGGGAGGGTGATTGCATTGGAGATTGAAAAAAAGGTGTATGATAATGACGAGGACGTGTATATCCAGGTCGGAAAGTACAAGATGATTGTGGAAAAAAGGTATAATGTCCTCTCCTGGCTGAATGATTTCTTTCTTGGCGTTTTGTATTTCATTGGAAGCATCCTGTACCTGATAGATGTGGATCAAAGAATAGCTATTTCATTTTTTCTCGCTGGCAGTATCCTTATGATTGCCAGGGCGGTTTTGAATATATTGAAGGACTTGCATATCAGGAGTATTAAGCCGGGCAGCGGGAAAGGGAGATGGAAGGAGCAAGAAAATGAATAGTGGCTGGAGATCGGGAGGAGTGAATGCTGTCTCTCGATTTTTATTTTTTTGGCAAATTTCGATTCTGGTCTTTCTTCTGAACTGGGCTGTGAAGTCGCTTTGAACCCGTACGAAGTTAAGATACCAGAAAGAACCAGATAAAAGGAAAGGGGTGATCCTGATGAGGTCACTCCTTTTTTATAAATGGGAAACTGCAACATTAAAACTTTGTAAATATTTTAGTAAAAATATTGATTTATTTACTAAAAGTTATAAAATAAATGTAAGCGATTTATTTTTTGAACGGAAGGAGGCTGCATATGGCGACTATCAAGGAGATTGCAGAAAAAGCAGGGGTATCGATTGCCACTGTTTCCAGGGTTCTTAACTATGATGCTTCCCTGTCGGTGACAGACGATACACGCAAGAAGATTTTTGAAGCTGCTGAAGAGCTTGATTACAAGAAAAAGCCGGCCAAAAAGGATGCTGCCTTAAAAATTGCTGTCATTCACTGGTACACAGAGAAAGAAGAACTGGAAGATCTGTATTATATGTCGATCCGCTATGGCATCGAGCAGCGCTGCCAGCAGCTGGGCATCCAGTATGCCAACTATTTTTACGATGACCTGGAAAAAGCCAAGGGTGAAAGCCTTCAGGGCGTCATAGCTGTCGGGAAGTTCAGCAAAGCGCAGGCAGATGCTCTTGGAGAAATCACCGACGCTCTTATTTTTGCAGATTACAGCCCGGATGAAGACCGGTATGATTCGGTTGTCGTGGATTTTGAAAAAGCGGCCGTCAAAATACTTGACTATTTAATGGGTAAACATCATAAATCCATCGGCTATATCGGCGGACAGGAAATCTTTAAGGACGAATCGGGCGGAATTGAAGATGCGCGTGAAAAGGCTTTTAGAAATTATATGGCCAGCCGCGGGCTTCTGGATGAAGGGAATATCTATATCGAAAGCTTTACAGTGAGCAGCGGCTATATGCAGATGAAAAAAATGATTGAAGATAAAGGGGAAAGTCTCCCGACAGCAGTATTTTCAGGCAATGACCTTATTGCCATCGGCTGCCTGAGAGCCCTTCATGAAGCTGGCATCCAGGTTCCAGAGCGGGTGAATGTGATCGGAATTAACGATATCAGTGTATCGAAGTATATATTCCCATCACTGACAACCTTGAAGGTGCATACAGAACTGATGGGTGAGACAGCTGTCGATTTATTGCTGGAAAGAAACCAGGGCAGGAAGATTGCGAAGAAGGTGTTCCTTGCAACAGAACTGATTGCCCGCAGCAGCAGTTTTTAATTTTGTGAAATAAGGAGACAACGATATGGAACAACACACATTAATCAATGACTTTCAGGCCATTTATCCAGACTCTATGAATGGAGAGGCAAGGCTGTTTTTCTCCCCTGGGCGCATCAACCTGATCGGGGAGCATACAGACTATAATGGCGGCCATGTCTTTCCTTGTGCCATTACTTTTGGGACTTACGGGGCTGCGAAAAAGCGGAGCGACAGGCTGGTCAGAGTATATTCGAAGAATTTTCCGGAAGCAGGCATCATCGAATTTTCCCTGGATGGTCTTGAATATAGAAAAGAGCATGGCTGGGCGAACTTTCCGAAAGGCATGATTGCTTATATAGAGGAAGCTGGATGGGAGCTTCCATCCGGAATGGATATACTCGTGTATGGCAACATTCCGAATGGCGCCGGACTTTCTTCATCTGCTTCACTGGAAATGCTGGTCGGAGTGATCGTTAATGAACTCTTTGAATGTAATATTGGCAGGATCGACCTTGTTAAGCTGGGAAAAAAGGTCGAAAACGAATTTATTGGCGTCAACAGCGGCATCATGGATCAGTTTGCCATCGGCATGGGCCAGTCCGGCAGCGCCATCCTGCTTGACTGCAATACCTTGAAGTATGAATATGCTCCTATTAATCTGGAAAACTATCAGATTATGATCATGAATACGAACAAGCGCAGGGAGCTGGCAGATTCAAAATATAATGAACGGCGGAGCGAATGTGAAGCAGCGCTTGCCAGGCTTCAGTCTAAGCTTTCCATTTCATCACTTGGGGAATTATCAGAGGATGAATTTGAACAGCATAAGCAGCTGATCGGAAATGAAGTCCTTCTAAAAAGGGCGAAGCATGCTGTCTATGAGAACCAGAGGACGCTAAAGGCATTCAAGGCTTTGCAGGAAGGGCGCCTTGAAGAATTCGGGAAGCTGATGAATGAGTCGCATCAGTCGCTGAAGAATGATTATGAAGTAACCGGAAAAGAGCTTGATGCTCTGGTGGAAGCCGCCTGGCAGCAGGAAGGCACACTTGGGGCCCGTATGACTGGTGCAGGGTTTGGCGGATGTGCGATTGCGATTGTTGAGAAAGACAAAGCTCCTTCTTTCATTGAAATGGTAGGCAAGAAATACATGGAAAGAATCGGCCATGCTGCAGATTTCTACGCAGCAAGTGTTGGAGATGGAACCAAGGAATTCATTTTGGAGGTGCAGGAATGAGTATTTTAGTTCTTGGCGGTGCAGGATATATCGGTTCACATGCAGTTTATCAGCTGATTGACCAGAATTATGAAGCGGTGGTTGTCGATAGCCTGGAGACAGGCCACAGGGAAGCGGTTCACCCTGATGCGAAGTTTTATCAGGGGGACATCCGTGATAAGGAGTTTCTGCGCAGTGTGTTTGAAAAGGAAAGCATTGACGGCGTCCTTCATTTTGCGGCCAACTCGCTTGTAGGCGAATCTATGGAGAGTCCGCTGAAATATTTCAACAATAATGTCTACGGTACTCAGGTCCTGCTCGAAGTGATGACCGAGTTCGATGTGAAGAATATTGTGTTCTCCTCGACCGCTGCCGCCTATGGAGAGCAGAAAACAATGCCGATCACGGAAGAGATGCCTGCCAATCCTACGAATGCCTATGGCGAAACCAAGCTGACGATGGAAAAAATCATGAGATGGTGCGAGACGGCCCATGATTTAAAATATGTATCACTCCGTTATTTCAATGTGGCGGGAGCAAGGCCGACAGGAGAAATCGGCGAAGACCATCAGCCTGAAACACATCTGATCCCGATCATTCTCCAGGTCGCCCTTGGACAGAGGGAGCATATTTCAATATTCGGCGATGATTATGACACAGAGGATGGAACCTGCATCCGCGATTACATCCATGTCGAAGATCTAATCGATGCCCATCTGCTTGCCCTCCAGTATCTGCAGAATGGCGGAAAAAGCGAGATTATTAACCTTGGAAGCGGGCAGGGCTTTTCTGTTAAGGAAATGATCGAGGCAGTCCGTGAGGTGACCGGGCATGAGATTCCGGAAAAAGTCGTTCCGAGAAGAAGCGGGGACCCAAGCACCCTCATCGCTTCCTCGCAGAAAGCAAAAACAGTTCTCGGATGGAATCCGCAAAGAACAAGCATCAAGCAGATTATTGAAGATGCCTGGAGCTGGCATCAGGCACATCCGCACGGCTATAACGAATAAGGAGGGCTTGGAATGGACGTATATACGAGCATAGAGACGCTGGTGAGCAGGGCAGCAGCCCTCGGAATGATTGAGCAGCGGGACACCATTTATGCGCGAAATCAGATCATGTCTTTGATTGGGCTTGTCGACTATCCGGAGCATGCCGAAGCAGGGGAAATGAGTATTCCTGATCTTTTGGAAAACCTCGTTGAGCATGCGGCGGCTGAAGGCATTATTACCAGCCTGGAAAGCGACAAGGACATTCTGTCCGGCAAAATCATGGATGTGCTTGTTCCAAAGCCTTCTTCTGTGAATAAAGAGTTCTATGAGAAGTATGGGGATAGCCCTGCAGAGGCTACCAGGTATTTTTACAGCCTCAGCCGGAACAGCAACTATATCCAGACAAAAAGCATTGCAAAGAATATCAATTATAAAATCGCCACCGCTTATGGCGAACTGGACATCACTATCAACCTGTCCAAGCCGGAGAAGGATCCGCAGCAGATAGCACGCGAGCGGGAGATGAAGGTTGTTTCCTCCAAATATCCGAAATGCCTGCTGTGTGCAGAAAATGAAGGTTATGCAGGACGGCCGGGGCACCCGGCGCGCTCCAACCACCGGATCATCGACCTGGAGCTTGCTGATGAACCGTGGTTCCTGCAGTATTCCCCGTATGTATATTATAACGAGCACTGCATCGTCCTTTGCGGGGAGCACCGCGACATGAAAATCGACCGCAGCACTTTTGTGAGGCTGCTGGAATTCACAGGAAAGTTCCCGCATTATTTTCTTGGCTCCAACGCTGATTTGCCGATAGTAGGCGGATCCATACTCAGCCATGATCATTATCAGGGCGGCAATTATGAATTTGCCATGGCAGGTGCGGATGAAATCGGCTCGTTCCAGCTGAGCCGTTTCCCCGCTATAAGCGCCAGCATGCTGAGATGGCCGTTATCTGTTATCCGCCTAAGAGGTCAAAAACAGAAAGAGCTTGCAGATGCGGCAGAGATGATCCTTGAAGCATGGGTTCAATACAGTGATACAGAAGCTGAAATAGAGGCATTTACAGGAGAGACGAGGCATAACACTATTACACCGATTGCGAGAATGCGGGATGGACTTTATGAATTGGATCTTGTCCTCAGGAACAACCGCACAAACACTGAGCATCCGCTCGGCATTTTTCATCCCCATGCCGATGTCCATCATATTAAAAAAGAGAACATCGGCCTGATTGAAGTGATGGGTCTGGCTGTTCTCCCGGCGCGTTTGGAAAAGGAAATCAGTGAGATAGAAAAGTTCCTGCTGGATCAGCATTCAGAGGTAAAGGACTACCATATGCCATGGGCCATTGATATGAAAGAAAAGTATGCGTCTGAGTTAAACAGGGAAAATGCCAAGGCCATTATTCGCCAAGAAATAGGGTATAAGTTTGTAAGGGTCCTTGAAGATGCAGGCGTGTTCAAGCAGACTGAATCGGGCCTGGCGGCATTCCGCAGATTTGCTGATTTTCTGGCGGAGCTAGATTAATTGCAGAATCTGGAACACATATTTTAAATGAATGGGAGTCTTGCAAATGAAGGCAGTTAGAGAGAAGTTTGCAGAGCAGGATGGACGGACAGTTTCCATCTTTACACTGGTAAATGGACAGGGAATGGAGGTTTCCTGCCTTGATTATGGGTGTATTATCACGAAAATCCTTATGCCGGACCGGGATGGGCGGATGGAAAATATTGTCCTGGGCTTTGATACTCTGGAAGAGTACCAGCAGCATTCCCCATACTTTGGAGCAGTTTGCGGGCGCCATGCCGGAAGGATTGCCGGCGGGGCATTTGAGCTGAATGGAAAAACCTATAAGCTGGCCAAAAATAACGGCGGAAATAATCTTCACGGCGGAATAGAGGGGTTTGATAAAAAGCTCTGGGATGCAGAAATCTCTGAAGGGCCGGATTATGCAAGCGTCATTTTCAGATATGTCAGCAAAGATGGCGAAGAAGGCTATCCAGGAAATCTCGAGATGAAGGTTACTTACACATTGAATGACCGGAACGAGCTGGAGATCAGCTATGAAGGAACCAGTGATGAAGATACGATTGTCAATGTAACGAATCATTCGTACTTTAATCTGAGCGGAGATTTGAAAAGGGATATCCTCGATCATGAACTGACGCTTAAAAGTGACCGGTTTGCGGAACTGAACGAAGCACTCATTCCGACCGGCAAGCTCGTGCCTGTCAATGGAACGGTATTTGATTTTACAGAAGGCCGAAAACTCAAGGATGGGAACACTTCGGATAATCCGCAGAATATACGGGTCGGCAGCGGCTATGACCATCCATTCCTGCTCGCTGAAAATGAGAATGAAGAAATCAGCTTATATGACGCAGAAAGCGGCCGGCGCCTTGTAGTTGAAACTGATCAGCCTGCAGTTGTCCTTTATACAAGCAATACACTGGAGGGGCCATTTTCCATTCGCGGCGTTACAGCCGCCAATCACCTGGGGGTATGCCTGGAGACCCAGGGGCTGCCGGATGCGGTGCATCACCCGGAATTTCCATCATGTATTTTGAAAAAAGGGGAAGCTTACCGGTCGGTTACTACTTTTAGGTTTTCACAAGCATAATTATTAGCCGGCAGGGCATCGCCTGTACAGTCTGAACTGTACAGGTTTTTTCTACTGATACCTGACACTACCCAGAAATTTCAGCTTGCCTTGTGCACGCCAATCTTCCCTGCTGTATTGCAGATTATAAATCAAAAGTAAGCAATTAACTTCATGGTTCAATTTTTCGCCCAGCAAGTTTACAAATCGCGGGATCACATACTCATCATAAGAACACCCCTCCAGCAATAGAGGGAGGCTCCTCACTCCTTGAACGAGAAAGTCAGATTCCATAAAATCCTCATCCGTATCAATTCCTGAATCTTTTTCAAATAAAGATGGCAACGCATCTCCTTCTTCATCGTAGGATAGAGTAAGGTATTCCTGAAGTTCTTTTTCGGATGTCAGATTCCCTGCCCAAAGCGATACATACCCATCTTGCCCCATAAAGAACTGCCTCCAATCTGTTTTCTTATTCATCAGGATTATATCTATTTTGAAGGGAGTTATAAACGATGAAACGGTTAAAGCTGTTTGCAGGGCTTTTCTTGAGAGAGCCTCTATGGTTCAGGATTTTAATTGCAGGTTCTCTGCTTTTGTCTATTCTATTTAGCAGTTCTGTTTTTGCAGATGGCGGTTCATTCTTTCAAGGAGCTTCTAAAGCGGCGGCTGCCATCTTCTTTGGGGCTTTGGGGATGAAACTGAAGGCAAGCCGGGGGGCTGGAGCCGCTATGTTTTTAGCATCTGCAATATGCCTCGTTCTGGCAGCATCGGCATTTTACCAATAGATGAAGATGCTGGAGATGCATATTAGAAGACCTGTTTACGGAGATACAGCGGAACTGAATGACTTTTTTAGAATGGTGATCACCGATACGTTTAACAAGGAAGGCATCGGAGGGCTTTTAGATGATATTGAGAAAGAGATTGAAGTAAAAAAAGAGTACCTGCTGGAGGATCTTTCAAGCCGGGGGGAGAACCGGTATTTTCTGCTTGCACAGGTGGATGGGAAAATGATCGGTACTGTTGAATTTGGGCCCGCCGGCAGTCTGATCCTTGAAGGCACTGGCGGGGAGTACAGAGGTTTATTTGAAGTGGGCACAGTTTTTGTCCACCCTGATTTTCAAGGCAGGAGAATTGGCAGCAGTCTGCTGGGCAGTCTGTATTCTGTTTTTCAGGAAAGGGGAATAAAGGAGTTCTGCCTCGACAGCGGGTACAAAAGAGCCCAGGAAATATGGAAGCGGAAGTTCGGACAGCCAGAGGTTGTAATGGAAGACTATTGGGGAAAGGGTTCCCATCATATGATTTGGCGGCCGGGGACGGATGAACTGCTGGGAAGTTTCAGTTAAGATAGCGGAACTTAATTTCATTGTTTTCGTATTAGATACAAAAGAGTGCTAAAAGAAGGAGGAGTACCGGTGAAAAAAATAGCTGGGGAATGCCCAAAATGCGAAGGGAAGGAATTAGGCAAAGGCAGTCAGCACGGATATGGGACAATCATACCCGACAATAAGATGAGCTTTGGATCACCCGTTGAGCATATCATCTGCACTTGCTGCGGGTACATAATTGAAAGCTATGTTACAAAGCCGGAAAAATTTAAGGGGACTATTTTCTAAAAGAATGCTGCCGGTGCTGCCGGTACTGCCTGTGCCAGGTACCGTCTGTGGACAAATAGCGGTATTGTCTTTTTGCGGTGCCAGGTACGCGAAACAGAAGGAAAAGGCATGATCTCAACCGATCATGCCTTCTCCTTCTGTTTCCATTTATAGTAGTTATAGCAGAACTGGCCAATAAAAGCGAAGATCAGCAGGGCGGAAAGGGACAGCATATAGATAGTTTCAATATCCGTGAAAAAGAACATCAGGGTCAGGAGGAGAATGAGGAAAGGCAGCTCCCATAAGGTACGAATCACTTTTCTTCTATGGCTCAATTCATAATAAGACAGAATAAATCCCTTGTCCTTCTTTTTTCCGTTCCTCGTAATATAGGACATAAAAGCGGAAAGAACTAACACAATGCAAAGGTTAACAATAAGTAAGGTCGGCATAGGGGTTCCCCTCTTTCCTGATTATCAGCAGAATGGAAAAATGATGATTACATTTTTTCCCTTATGATTATATACGAACGAGCAGGCAATAGGTTTCACCGTGCCTGGCACCCTCCGTGGACAAAAGGCCGGAAACTGTCTTTTTGCGGTGCCTGGCACGGCGTGAGTGCTGGGTATTTCGTCGGGATGTGCGGAAGTTGGCCCTTCAAGATTGAATCACCATTCATCAATATGGTAAAGTGCAATTATCATTTAAGAGGAGGATGACCATGCTACCGAATACTCAGCAGCAAATTCAGCTTGCTTCACGTCCGAAAGGGACACCTGTGAAGGATGATTTCCGTTTTGCCGATGTTAAGGTCGAGGAGCCGAAGGAAGGAGAGGTTTTGCTTGAGACGATTTATCTGTCTGTGGATCCTTATATGCGCGGGCGGATGTCTGATGCAAAATCATATGTAGAGCCATTCAAGCTCGATGAGGCACTCCACGGCGGAGGGGTGGCTAAGGTAGTAAAGTCCAAGTCGGATGCTTTTAATGAAGGTGATTATATTGTCGGAATGCTGCCATGGCAGGAATATTCCGTTGCCTCAGAAAAGGCTGTCCGCAAAATTGATCCCCAGGTTGCCCCAATCTCAACTCACCTTGGGATACTGGGAATGCCAGGACTGACTGCCTATTTTGGGCTTCTTGACATTGGCCAGCCGAAGGAAAATGAAACAGTCGTTGTTTCAGGTGCGGCAGGAGCAGTAGGATCCGCAGTGGGCCAGATTGCTAAGATCAAGGGAGCACGTGTAGTCGGAATTGCAGGATCTGATGAGAAAATTTCTTATCTGAAAAATGAGCTTGGATTTGATGAAGCCATCAACTACAAGACAGCAGGCGATATCCAAAATGCTTTGGAAAAGGCCTGTCCGGACGGCATTGATGTTTATTTTGAAAATGTCGGCGGAGAAATTGGCGATGCAGCCATCAGCCTTCTGAACAAATTTGCAAGGGTGCCGGTATGCGGTGCTATCTCGGCTTATAACAAGCAGGGAGAAGACACAGGTCCGCGCGTCCAGGGCCAGCTGATCAAAACGAGCGCGCTCATGAAAGGCTTCACAGTCGGAGATTACGCCAGCCGCTATAAAGAAGCAGCTGCTGACCTCGGCAAATGGGTCAGCGAAGGAAAGCTCAAATACGAAGAAACGGTAACAGAAGGATTTGAGAATATCCTTGATGCCTTCCTTGGTCTTTTTGAAGGAAAGAATATGGGCAAGCAGCTGGTGAAGGTTGCGGAAGATAAGTAAAGCAGAACGAAGGGAAGCGCTGGTCCAGAGTGGACCGGCGCTTTTTTTACCATAAAATGTACTATTTGTTGAATCCACTGATTTTTATGTAGAAAAAAGCAAAAATTTTGTAGAATAATTCAGTTTTTATGTAGAAAAATTGAAAAATTAGGTAGAATCATAATCATCGTAGATAATCTGTCACTAATTTACATCGAAAATTACCTGCATTTAAATATGAAAACGTTTCCGAGAATAATTTATAATAGAGAAAAACACAAATTCCTGCATGGAGGGGTCAATTATGCCAAAGGAAGAGCTGTGCAGAGTGCTTATCGTAGATGACGAGGTTTTGATAAGGCAGGGAATCAAGCATTATATGGATTATGAGCAAGCTGGCTTCAAGATTGCGGGTGAGGCTTCCAATGGCCAGGAGGCACTGGACATGATTGAGGCAGTAGGACCGCATATTGTTCTGACAGATATTGTAATGCCGATCATGGATGGAGAGGAACTGACAAGGATAGTGACTAAGCGCTATCCTGATATAAAAATCATCGTTTTGAGCAGCTATGGGGAATTCGACTATGTTAGAACGGCGTTCCAGAACGGGGCGGTTGACTATATATTAAAACCAAAGCTTGATGCGGAAGGACTCTTGAAGGTACTTCAGACAGCCGCCAGCAAAATTCCCTCCCTTATGCAAACGGAAGGAGCCGGCAGCCATTCAATAGAATCAGTAATAGAAAAGCTGGCTGCCGGCTATGATGTGGCTCTAGACCGCTCTGCTATAGAACAAAGTTTTCCTTTCGGCGATTATTACCTGCTGGGAATAGAGGCTAAGCGTACAGCAAAGACTGCAGCAGAGCTTGCGGATCAAGTCAAAGCAGTCATTCTTCAAAGGGCGGACAAAACGGCTGCTGTGCCGTTTTTTACAGTTGAAAGTATTACAGGGATTTTGATTAACACAGAAGAGAAGGAGGCCCAGATTCTCCTTGCAATCGAGGCAGCTGCTGTTTCTGAAAATGCAGCTGCCTTTGCGCTCAGCGGTCCATTCAGGGAGTTTTCTGAGCTTGGTGCTGTGTGGAAGAGCAGTATCCTGAAACTGCTTCCCTATTATTTTTATTTTCCTGATAAAGGGCTTTTGAGGGAAAAAGAGCTGCCTGCCGGTGATTCTGGCAGGAAGGATTTCAGCCTGGAATGGTTTACAGAGGAATTCAAAAGCAGAAGCTCTCATTCTGCGCTGGCCTATTTAAGTGAATATGCTGCTTCCCTGGCAAAAGACAGTTCTCTCGAACCATTTGAGTTTAAAGCATTCTTGGGGAATAGCATTTTTAATCTTACGGTCATCCTTGGAAATATGGATGTTGAAGCAGAAGCGATCCAAAAGAAGAAATATGAATACTTCAAAGCTATCGAAGATGCAGGGACTGCAAAGGAGGCGCTCGAAGTCCTGTCGCGCTTTATTGAAGAAATGAGTGTATCCCTGGTTCCTGCTGACAACCAAAACGGCATTACTATAAAAAAAATTATTGAATACATGAAAGAACACTATGCAGAGCCTATTACCCTTACTGAAGCTGCCAGGCACTTTCATTTCAATCCTTCCTATTTATCCAGCTACTTCTCAGCCCATAACGAGGGAAGCTTTATTGAGCAGCTGAACAAAATAAGGATAGAGGAGGCCTCTAAGCTCCTGCTGAAGGGGGAGGCAACCATATCAGAAATCAGCGGGCTGGTCGGTTTCTCTGATCACAGTTATTTTTGCCGGGTGTTCAAGAAAAGGACGGGGCTGTCGCCAAGCCAATATAAACGAAAATACTTTACGAGATAAGAGATGAGAGTTTATGAGACTTAACGGACTTTTTATGAAGCAGTTCCTTTTCACAGTGTTCATTATCATTTCGGTATCCGCTGTACTGACTGTGACAGTGGTCAGGATGTCTGAACAGTTCTTTATCGATAGATTCAGCATCACTAATTCAAAGGTAATGAATCAGGTGAAGGACAGCTTTGAATCTTTTCATTATTCTATTGTTAATACTTCAAATGAAGTTCTTCAAAATGGGGCGGTCAAAAGGATACTGAGTGACCGGGAAACGGAATATGAACAGATGATTTCCTATTTTAATATGTATCAGCAGATGAACCGGATTACATCGTATCTGGATGCGTATGAGGTAGGCATTGTGGTAACGGGCAAGAATGGAATGGATTATGCGACCGACCGGCCCTACTGGCCCATAACCGACGAGGAGCTGAGAAGGAGTGCCATCCGGAAAAATACGCTCCGGAATCCAAAGAGGCTGATGTATCAGTATGATTTCAGGCCGGGCAAGGAAATTGAATTGGATGACAGGAATTTTATCGTAGCATCAAGGGCAATCAGGGAGCCGATTTCAGGAAGGGACTTTGGGGAGCTCTATTTTGCCATCCAGGAGAAAGAATTCAGGAAGTTTTATGCCAGCTATACAAGCCCGGGGAATCATGTGTTTGTCACAAATAAATCGGGGGTTATTTTCTCCAGCAGCAGATCGGATCTGATTGGCCGGACATCAGCTGACCTCCGCCGCTATACAGAGGAATTGGAAGGAACTGAGCCATATAAAGTAGGGGATTTTATGGGGAAGGATCACATTATCCTAATGGAATATCTTCCTTCCTTTGACTTATACCTGTTCAATATTATTGATAAGGAAGTGGCGTTCGGAGATTTGGTTGATAAAAGCGATATTGCCCAGATTGTTATTTTAATTGTAATCGTCATATTATTTATAGTATTTTTTGCTTCCCGGAGGCTGACAAATTCTCTTTCAACCCTGGCAAGTCAGATTTCAGGAGCGGCCAAGCATGATTTTGTCCAGTATGTGACTGTGGGAGGGACCTATGAAACAAAGAAAATCGCCCATGCCTTTAACAGTATGCTGGACGAGCTTCATGATTATGTCGAGGAACTGATGCAGACGCAAAAGGAAAAGCGCAACGCCGAGCTGGCAGCCCTTCAGCAGCAGATCAACCCGCACTTTTTATATAATACGCTCACGTCAATCCGCTTTATGGTTCAGCAGGGAGGCAGGCAGGAGGCGGAAAACACCATTATGGCGCTTATATCGCTGCTTCAAAACACAATCGGCTCTCCAAGTGAAACCGTGACGGTCAAGAGGGAGCTTGAAAATCTTAAAAATTATGCTTTTATTAATCAAAAGCGTTATGGAGACCGGATCAAAACCAATTATTTTGTTTCACCTGACTGTCTTGAGGAGCTTATTCCCAATCTAATCCTTCAGCCTTTTATGGAGAATGCTTTTTTTCACGCGTTCAATCGGAAGGCCGGAGGCTATATCAATGTACTGATCTGGAAGGAAAACGGCAGCCTGATTTGCGAGGTGGTGGATAATGGTGACGGAATGGAGGTTGAGGAAGATAAGCAGATGCCTGCGAAAAGCAAGCAGCAGCTCTTCACCGGCATCGGCGTAAGAAATGTACATGAACGGCTGCAGCTCATATATGGGGACGATGCGGGAGTATCCATCTCCAGTAAAGCGGGAGACGGGACAACCATTCGGCTCACAATACCGCTCCCAAGAGCTTGAAATCGTCCGAATTTCTAAAAATAGTCCAAGGACAAGTTAATGAAAACGCATTCATGAGACAAAGATATTACAAATGTTAAGAAAAATCCTCCTAATACTCCCTTCCTGTAAGATGCTAGGATAAAGACAGAAAGATAACGCTTACAAAATATAGATGGAGGGGAATCAATGAAAAAGCTGCTGGCCTTTTTATTAATCGCAGTATTGATGCTGTCTGCCTGTTCTTCAGGGTCAGATACTGAAGATGCTTCAGGAGAATCGAAAGATACAAATGAAATAACAGTTTGGGCATGGGATCCAAACTTCAACATCAAAGCACTGGAACTGGCAAAAGAAGCTTATCAGAAAGAGGACTCTGAGCTAGACGTGAAGATTGTTGAAAATGCACAGGCGGACATCATTCAAAAGCTTAACACAAGCCTGAGCTCAGGGACGACAAAGGGACTGCCGAACATCGTCCTGATCGAGGACTATCGTGCTCAAAGCTTCCTGCAGGCATATCCTGATATGTTCTACGAACTGACAGATTCATTCAATGCAGATGACTTCGCGCAATACAAGATTGCGCCGACAAGCCTTGATGGCAAGAATTATGGACTTCCATTTGATACAGGTGTAACAGGTCTCTACTTCAGAACTGATTATCTGGAGCAGGCGGGTTATACACCTGATGATATTCAAGACATTGACTGGAACAAATATATTGAAATCGGCAAAAAAGTGAAAGAAGCTACAGGCAAGCATATGCTGACTCAGGACCCGAAAGATCTTGGCCTGATCCGCACCATGATCCAGTCCAGCGGCTCATGGTATCTGAAAGAAGATGGAAAAACGCCTGATCTGGCAGACAACGAAGCATTGAAGGAAGCTTTCAAGACATACAAAGCTATCCTGGATGCAGACCTTGTTAAGCCGGTTTCAGACTGGAGCCAGTTTGTGGCAGGCTTCAACAGCGGAGATGTTGCAACAGTTCCTTCAGGCAACTGGATCACAGCTTCCATCAAAGCAGAAGCTGACCAGTCCGGCAAATGGACAGTCGCAGCGCAGCCGAAGCAGTCAGACGTTTCAGGCTCAGTAAATGCCTCAAATCTCGGGGGCAGCTCATGGTACGTTCTGAATATCCCTGGTAAAGAGAAAGCAGCAGAATTCCTGGCAAAGACCTTTGGATCCAATGCTGATTTTTATCAGACTCTGAATACGGAAATCGGGGCAATTGGCACTTACAAACCGGCAGCAGAGGGAGAGGCGTATACATCCGGTGACGACTTCTTCGGCGGCCAGAAGGTCATTTCTGACTTCGCACAGTGGACAGAACAGATCCCTCAAGTAAACTACGGATTACACACATATGCGATTGAAGATATTCTGGCAGTTGAAATGCAGAACTATCTAAAGGGCAAAGATTTGGATAAGGCGCTTGAAGACGCACAGGCACAGGCAGAAGCGCAGATTCAATAAATAAAATAAATAAGAATTAAGCCTCGGGAATTCGCCGGCTACTCCTTTCGGTTTAATGGAGCTAACTGATTATCAGGCGGATGAACGGGGCTTTTTCCTACTCAAAACAAGGTTGGGAGCTGATGAATATGATGCCGGCAAAAGCCAGCCAGACAGTGACAGCAGAAAAGCCGGGGCATGGTCCTGGCACAGCAAGACCAAACAGAAGGCTTAAAATAAAGAATGGTGCAGTTGGATGGTCGTTTATCATCATTGCAGCCGGATTAATTTGCTTATTTTATTTTTATCCAATGGCACAGGCATTGCTTCTTTCGTTTCAGTCAGGGACAGGCGCAAACCTTCAATTCACCGGGATCGATAATTATACCCGGCTCCTGAAGGACCCAACTTTCCTGACAACGCTTAAAAATACAGTTATCTTCTTGATTGTCCAGGTGCCAGTGATGATTATCCTGGCTTTATTCCTTTCTGTATTGCTTAACAACAAAACACTTAAATGGAAGGGTCTGTTCAGGACAGCGATCTTTTTGCCGTGCGTGACGTCGCTGGTAGCGTACTCGGTCATTTTTAAGTATCTTTTCAGCCAGGATGGAATCATCAATATTATGCTGATGAAGCTGGCGCTCATTTCTGAGCCGATTTCCTGGCTCACTGACCCGTTCTGGGCAAAAGTGACGATCATTGTGGCAATCACTTGGCGGTGGACGGGATATAATATGATTTTTTATTTATCGGCTCTTCAAAATGTGGATCAGTCAATCTACGAAGCAGCCAAAATGGACGGCGCCTCTTCTTTCCAGCAGTTCTTCAGAATAACGGTGCCCATGCTGAAGCCGATCATTCTCTTTACATCTATTACATCAACAATCGGTACACTGCAGCTCTTTGACGAAGTCATGAATATCACTGCGGGCGGACCGGCAAATGCAACGATGACAATCTCTCAATATATCTATAATCTTTCCTTTAAGTACACACCAGACTTTGGCTATGCTGCAACGGTTTCATATGCCATTGTCATCTTGATTGTCATTTTCTCCATCATTCAGTTTAAAGTGGCAGGTGACAGGAATGAGTAAATCGAATCGTATAATAGGCTACACCGTACTGGTGGCGGCTTCTATCATTTCCATATTCCCATTTCTATGGATGATCGTCAGTTCAACAAACAGGTCAGCAGATGTAACGAAAGGCAGGCTGCTTCCAGGCAGCCACTTTATGGATAATGTGACGAACCTCCTGAATACGGTTGATCTGGTGCCGGCTTTAATGAATTCAGCGAAAATCTCGATTTCTACGACGCTGCTGGCGCTTCTGATTGCTTCTCTTGCAGGCTATGGCTTTGAAATTTACCGAAGCCGGGCGAAGGATATCGTGTTCAATATTCTTCTCTTATCTATGATGATTCCGTTTGCTGCTTTAATGGTACCTTTATTCCGCATGTTCGGAACCATTTCGCAGACTATGCCAATGATCGGGATCGACACCCTGACGGCAGCTGTCCTGCCTACGATTACAACCGCTTTTCTGATTTTCTTCTTCAGGCAGAGCACAAAGATGTTCCCGCGCGATATTCTTGAAGCCGGGCGGATTGATGGACTTACTGAGCTGGGCATCTTTTTCCGCATTTATGTGCCAACCATGAAAACGACTTATGCTGCAGCTGCAATCATTACCTTTATGGCAAGCTGGAACAGCTATCTTTGGCCGCTGGTTGTCCTTCAGTCACCGGAAAACCAGACGATTCCGCTATTGATATCCAATCTGGGCTCCAGCTATTCACCTGACTACGGTGTGATCATGACAGCCATCGTCATTGCTACCCTCCCGTCTGCACTGATTTTCTTCATTATGCAGAAGCACTTCGTGGCAGGGATGATGGGATCGGTTAAATAAATTTTTTATAAAAAGGAAGTGCAGGAAAATGTCTTCAACTCCATCTTTAAATTGGCTATCGGATGTCAGTGTGTTTGCAGTGAACCGCCTCCCCGCACACTCAGATCATAAATACTATAAAACACTGGAAGAAGCCAGGGCGGGTGCTTCCATGAGCATGCGCCACAGCTTGAATGGCAGCTGGAAATTTAATTATTCGGTCAACCCCGCTATGAGGCCTTCCGAGTTTTACAAACAGGACTTTTCTTGTGATGGCTGGGATTATATCAGCGTACCTGGCCATATCCAGCTTCAGGGCTATGGCAAGCCCCAGTATGCAAATACAATGTATCCATGGGACGGGCTGGCTGACATCCGCCCGCCTGAGATTCCGCAGGACGTTAATCCTGTCGGGAGCTATGTAAAAGAATTCACGGTGCCTGGCACCATGGAGGGCAAGCCCCTTTATATTTCATTCCAGGGAGTGGAGTCCGCATTCTATGTATGGCTGAACGGAGAATTCGTAGGCTACAGTGAGGACAGCTTCACTCCGGCCGAGTTTGAACTGACTCCTTTTCTGAAGGAGGGCAGCAACAAACTCGCTGTTGAAGTGTTCCAGCGCAGCACAGGAAGCTGGCTGGAGGACCAGGATTTCTGGCGTTTTTCCGGCATCTTCCGGGATGTGTATCTGTACACCGTACCTGGCACTCACATCTATGACCTTGATGTCAGGACAGAGCTTGATGACCACTTCACCAGCGGGACGCTGAAGGGAAGGCTTGAACTGCTGAAGGGCTCTGATGTGCCGTCACGGATTGCAGCAGATTTATATGACGACCTTGGAAACCGGGTTTCCTCGGGCGAGGCAGTTGAAAGCGGCGGGAGCTGGGAATTCACGCTCGGTCTTGACTCTCCTGCATTATGGAGTGCCGAGCAGCCTAACCTGTATAAGCTTTATCTAACGGTTTATAGAGAAAACGGAAGTATAGAAGAGGTTGTTCCGGAAAGAGTAGGATTCCGAAGGTTTGAAATGAAAGATAAAATCATGACACTGAACGGCAAGCGGATTGTCTTTAAAGGCGTCAACCGGCATGAGTTCAATTGCCGGACGGGGAGGGCAATCACCAGGGAAGATATGCTCTGGGATATAAAGACGCTCAAGCAGCATAACATCAACGCTGTCCGCACCTCGCATTATCCGAACCAGAGCCTGTGGTATGAGCTTTGTGATGAATACGGGATTTATGTTATTGATGAAATGAATCTGGAGACTCATGGATCATGGCAGAAGATGGGCAAAGTAGAGCCTTCCTGGAATATTCCGGGCAATCTGCCGGAATGGGAGGATATTGTCATGGACCGCGCCATTTCCATGTATGAGCGCGATAAAAATCACCCATCCATTCTGATCTGGTCCTGCGGCAATGAATCATATGCCGGCGATGTGATACTGAATGTCTCAAAGTATTTCAAGGAAAAAGACCCTGGCAGGCTCGTTCATTATGAAGGGGTATTTTATGACCGGAACTACAGCGAAACGAGCGACATGGAAAGCCGAATGTATGCCAAGCCGGCCGATATTGAAAAATACTTGAGCGAAAATCCCGAAAAGCCATACATCAGCTGTGAATATATGCATGCGATGGGCAACTCGCTTGGAGGCATGTACAAATATACGGATTTGGAAAATAAATATCCAATGTACCAGGGCGGCTTTATCTGGGATTATATTGACCAGTCACTGGTGAAAAAAGACCGCTTCGGCAAAGAATTCCTTGCCTATGGCGGGGACTTCGGCGACAGGCCGACAGATTACGGCTTCTGCACGAACGGCATTGTTTATGCCAACCGGGAGCTGTCCCCAAAAATGCAGGAAGTGAAATTCCTGTATCAGGACTTCAAGCTGGAAGTAGAATGGGCAGGTGCCAGGATTAAGAATGAAAGCTTATTTACTAATCTGGAACGCTATAACCTTCAGTATACACTGCAGCATGAGGGTAAAGAGATTTTCAAAGGATTTTCGTCCTTGTCTGTAAATCCAGGTGAAGAAGGGTATGCAGTCTTCGAATGGCCTGAAGCAATTAGAGATAAGGCTGGTGAGTACTGCATTACAGCTTCGCTTATCCTTAGAGAGCCGGAGCAATGGGCAGAACAAGGGCATGAAGCTGCATTTGGCCAGTATATTTTCGAGGTGGAAGCTGGGCAAAAAGCAGCTGAAGCAGCCTGCGGCAAACTTAAGCTGATTCAGGGAGACGTAAATATCGGCGTCCATGGAAGCGATTTTTCCATCTTATTCTCTAAGCAGGCTGGAACGCTTGTCTCGATGAAAAATGCAGGAAAAGAAATGATCTCCTATCCGGTATTCCCTTTATTTTGGAGAGCGACGACTGACAATGACAGAGGATTTGCCCAAGGGTTCACATCAGGGGCTTGGTATGCGGCCAGCCTTGCAAGGCAGTGTACAGCGGTTGAAGTAAAGGAAGAAGAAAGCTATTGCGAAATTGCGTTCAGCTATCATTTCTCCATCAGCGAAAAAATGAGCGTAAAGGTTCATTACACAGTACGTGAGGATGGTTCCATACATGTAAGATCAGTATACAATGGTGCAGAAAATCTTCCGCAAATGCCAATTTTCGCCCTCTCCTTCAAGGTGCCGGCTGAATATGAAAGGCTTGACTGGTATGCCCTTGGGCCGGAGGAGAATTATGATGACCGCAATCGGGGAGCCAGGCTTGGAAGATTCCAGAACACAGTAAAGGATAATTTCTCCGGCTATGTGATGCCGCAGGAGTCCGGAAACCGGACCGGTGTACGCACAGTAGACATAACCAGCCAGACCGGTTCAGGCCTCAGGATCTCTGCAGCAGGGGAGCCGGTTGAGTGTACAGTTTCCCCATACACGGCATTTGAATTGGAGAATGCAAACCATCACTATGAACTGCCTGATATCCATTACACAGTGGTGACAGTTGCCGGCCGCCAGATGGGTGTGGGCGGCGATGACAGCTGGGGGGCTCCTGTCCACAGCGAACATATAATCCAGCCGGAAAAAGACATGGTATTCGAGTTTGTCATTGAGCGGGTATAAGAATTTTTTGAAGCAGGTGATCCTATGCTAATACATGCAAACAGAGAGACAAGACAGTTCCATCTCACAAATGGGCAGGTCAGCTATATTTTTCATGTCATGAAAAACGGCCAGCTTGGCCATCTTTATTACGGAAAGGCACTCCGCCACCGGGAGGATTTTTCCCATTTACAGATTTATGATGTACCGACCGCAGCAAGCTGCCACCCTTATGCGGATGATCCTGCCTTTTCCCTTGAAACATTGCGCCAGGAATATCCAGTCTATGGCAGCTCGGATTTCAGGGAGCCTGCCATTGTGGTTAAAAGAAATGGATTCAATCATATTCCTGACTTTCGCTTTGAACGGTATCTGGTACTAGAAGGGAAGCCCCTGCTTAAGGGGCTTCCGGCCACCTACACGGAGGAGAATGGGGAAGCGGCCACACTCCAGATTTTTTTAAGGGATGAAAAGCTTCAGGCTGAGCTTGTGCTGAATTACACCATTTTCAAGAATCATCCTGCGATCACAAGAAGCGTCCGCCTTAAAAATGAAGGAGAAGAGCCTCTTGAAATAGACCGTTTGATGAGTGCGTCCATTGATTTACCTGATAGTAACTTTCGCTTTCTTCATCTGGCAGGTACCTGGTCAAGGGAGCGGCATGTGAAGGAAAGAAAGCTCCAGGCAGGAATCCAGTCCATTTCAAGCATAAGAGGGGCAAGCTCTCACCATCATAACCCGTTTGCAGCATTGGCGAGACCTGATGCGACCGAGCATAGCGGCGAGGTCTATGGCTTAAACTTTGTTTACAGCAGCAATTTCATCATCCAGGCTGAGGTAGACCATTATGAAGCAGCAAGGCTGACAGCTGGCATCCATCCTTTCGGGTTTCACTGGTCTCTGGGGGAAAAGGAGTCATTCCAGAGCCCGGAAGCAGTGATGATATACTCTGACAGCGGGCTGAACGGGATGAGCCAGGCCTTCCATAATTTATACCGGAAACATCTGATTCCTGCGCAATGGCGCAAAAAGGAAAGGCCGATTCTGATTAATAACTGGGAGGCCACCTACTTTGATTTTAACGAAGAACAGCTGGTGAATATCGCAAAATCGGCTGCAGAGCTGGGAATCGAGCTGTTTGTCCTGGATGATGGCTGGTTTGGCAAGCGCAATGATGACACAACCTCGCTTGGCGACTGGGAAACAGACGAAAGCAAGCTCCCGAATGGATTGGAGAAGCTGGCAGAAAAAATAAAGGAAACCGGAATGAAATTCGGCCTTTGGTTCGAGCCGGAGATGATCAGTCCGAAAAGCAGGCTGTATGAAAAGCATCCTGACTGGGCGGTGGGTCAAACCCTGGGGAGGAACCAGCTGGTCCTGGACTTCTCACGGGAAGAAATCGTCGAGTATTTATATGAGAAAATGTCAGGCATCATTAAAACGACAGGATTGTCCTACATTAAATGGGACATGAACCGGAATATCACGGAAGCCTTTTCAGCAAATCTTCCGGCCGGGCAGCAGGGGGAATTCTTCCACCGTTATATACTTGGGGTGTACCGCTTGTATGAAAAGCTGACAGCAGAATTTCCGCAGGTATTATTTGAATCGTGTGCAGGCGGGGGCGGCAGGTTCGATCCCGGAATGCTGTATTATGCCCCGCAGGCGTGGGCAAGCGATGATACAGATGCAGTCGAAAGATTGAAGATCCAATATGGGACCTCTTTTGCCTATCCTCTGTATAGCATCGGGTCACATGTATCAGCCGTGCCGAACCACCAGACTTTAAGAGAGACTCCGCTGCCTACCCGGGCCAATACAGCCTATTTTGGAACATTCGGTTATGAATTGAATCCCCTTAGTCTATCAGATGAAGAGCGCAGCCGGATTTCAGAGCAGGTTTCTTTTTATAAACAGCATCGAAGCCTGATAAGGGACGGGCATTTCTACAGATTATTGAGTCCTTTTGAAGGCAACGAAACAGCCTGGCTGACAGTAAATGAGGACAAAAAGGAGGCGCTTGTCGGCTGGTATAAAGTGCTGGCAATGGCGAATCCGCCGAAACAGCAAATGCTGAAGCTTTCAGGACTGGATCCTTCTATTAAGTATCAGGTATCAGGAAGCAGCAGAAGCTATTACGGGGATGAGCTGATGCAATCAGGGCTGCAGCTGCCCGCTGAGTTCAACGGTGTCAATGGAAAGGCTGCCGAGCGCGGCGGAGATTTCCAATCATATGTATTCCATTTAAAAGCAGTGGATTAAAAAGGAGGGCGGGAGAACCGCCCTTTTTTCTAGTGCAATTAAACTGCTGATCCAGCCATCTCTTTGCCTTTAACAAATCTCCCGAATAGAAAGCGGACAAGCGGACCCATAATGAGAAGCTGCAGGGGCAGGGCGAAGATAAAGTTTTTAAAAGCGATTGATCCGTAGCTTTGCATCCATGATCCCCCAGTAAGGTGTCCGGTGAAATAGGCTGTGATGAGTCCATACAAAGACATGAGGAGAACCATTCCCGCTACCATGCATAACGACATAGAAACAATGCTAATAAATTTATTCGATTTGTCATAAGGCAGCTTAGAAGCCATCCTTCCGGCCGCAGGGCCTACGATAAATATTTCCAGTACGATTGCAACAGCAAAGCCGGTAATATACTGAAAGATTAATGAAAGAATTGGTATTTCACCGATCATTCCATTGATTACGAGATTATAAGTAGTCATAGCGACCACCATTCCCAGGCACATCATCAGCCCGAACTGCAGGCTTTCTTTTTTCGTTGTCGGCACGTTCATCATCCCTTCTTTTGACACCCAGTTATTATAGGGAGAGAAGGACCCCCCTCGTAAGTGAACATTTTGTGAACTATTTTATAGGCCATTCATAAATGATTTATCCCGAAAGAAAGGTACTCCCGTTCCTATCAGAAAAGTCATCAGGCAATTTTCCATCCAGCCTTTAGAACCGAAGATTGCAGCTGCCCCAAGTGTTTAAGGCTCTTTAATCAAACGTTTGATTAAGAAGAAAACTGTACATTTTTCCTCTTTTTTAAAAAGAACAGAAACCACCAAACTGCCAAATATAAATATCCCGTTAATGAAAATAGAGTCCAGCCCGCACCTTGCTGAAGCTGGCTGAGGAAGTGTTCCAGCTCATTTATTGAAGTATCTCTTTCGATGCTTGATATCATGCTGACAACCGGTAAGCTCAGGGCAGAGAGAATTAAAATGACTGATGGAATCATCAGCTGTTTTTTAATAATAGAATAGACCGCCGCAGCCATTGTGATGAACAGAATAGAATAATAGATTGCCCAGAACCAGCCGGGCATAGTCTCCCAATACATAATGATCCTCCTGATTTCAGCCTATAATATGCTCACTGTATTTGCTGCCTCTCGATCAACCCTAAAGAAAGCTCCCTCCGGATCTGGGAGATGTGCTTTTCCATGGAGAGCCTTGCATCTTGGACGTGGCCTAATGCGATGGCCAGAAAGATTTCTTTGTGCTCTTCAATGGTATCCTGTCTTCTCGATGGATCAAGGAGCCTTTCCTTCCTGGTGGCACGGATGGTGTCATTCATATGTCCGCTTACCGTTTCAAACAGTTTGGCAAAGATAGAATTGCGGGCGGCATTGACAATGGCGAAATGAAAGTCGACATCCGCCTTAATCCCCAGCTCTGCATCATCGGTGCTCTCCATCAGGAGAAGGGCCTGTCTGATCGGCTCCAAATCCAGAGAGCCTGCCCTCTGTGCTGCAAGCCCGGCACACTCCACCTCTAAAGCACGCCTCAGTTCCAGCATTTCATACACAAGCTTAGTTTTTTCATTTTCAATGGTAAAAGAGACGCTCTCTGGCCGGGCTTCCGTACTGGCTTTCAAATAGCTCCCGCTGCCTTGCCTGATTTCGAGCAGCCCTTGTGCTTCGAGCTGCCTTAAGGCTTCTCTGACAGATGTGCGGCTCGCCTTAAAGCGGGCTGCCAGCTCCCGTTCAGTCGGAAGCCTGTCCCCGGGCTGGAAGGCACCGGAAAAAAGTATATGCTGGAGGTGGTCTATTATAGTTTCATAGGCCTTTTTTTTCATATTATCCACTCCCTAAAAATGACAGGTAAAGCGATTTCATCATACAGAATATCCAGGGAAAGCTCAACACTTTGAAAGAAGTTATTGATTTTTTCAGACAATTTAGTAAAATGGACAAAAAGGTTGGACCAATCTGGAAATTTAACTAATTGGTAGAAACCATTATTCAGCAGGGAGAGAGATGCATGAGTACAGTCAGCACGGAAGTGATCGGGGAACTGCAGAGTGTGTTAAAAGAAGGGCAGGTATCTGTCAATCAAACAGAAAGGGAGCAGCGCAGCCGGGATGAATCCTATCATAAGGAAAGCCTGCCGGATGTGGTGGTCTTTCCGGAATCGGCGGAGGATGTCAAAAATATTATCATGGCGGCCAGGCGTCATAAAATGCCGGTTGTCCCATTTGGGCGCGGGACCAGCCTGGAAGGGCATGTGATTCCCTATGACGGCGGGATAACTGTCGATTTTTCAAAAATGGATAAAGTGCTTGAGGTTAGGGAGAAGGACTTTCTTGTGAGAGTGCAGCCGGGCGTTACCCGGTCCCAGCTGAACAAAGTGCTGAAGAAATATGGTTTGTTTTTCCCGGTTGATCCTGGGGCAGATGCCACTTTAGGCGGGATGGCTGCGACCAATGCGAGCGGGACAACCTCGGTCAGGTATGGAGTGATGCGGGATCAGGTTCGTGATCTTGAAGTGGTGACAGCTGACGGGACCATTATACATACAGGCAATCTGGCGGCAAAATCATCCTCCGGCTATCATTTGAATGGACTGTTTGTCGGGTCTGAAGGGACGCTGGGCTGCTTTACTGAATTGACCTTGAAGGTGTACGGAATACCTGAAGCCATTCTGGCGGCAAGGGCTTCTTTTCCGACCATCACTTCTGCGGTCGAAGCAATTGTCGGCATCCTGCAGGCAGGAATTCCTATAGCAAGGGGAGAGCTTGTTGATGAGGCTTCGATGAAGCAGGTCAATTTATTCAGCGGGACCGGGTATGCTGAAAAGCCGACACTGTTTCTGGAGTTTCATGGAAACGAGGCAGGGCTGAAGCAGGATGTTGAGTTCATGAAGGCAATCGCCGAGGATTGCCAGGCAGAACAAATCGATTTTGAAACTGACAATGCTTCCAGGACACAGCTCTGGGAGGCGCGCCATAATCTCGCTTATGCATATATTCACGGGTATCCAGGAAAGAAGATGATGGTAACAGATGTGTGCCTGCCTATCTCAGAACTGGCCGGAGCTGTGGAACACAGCAAGGTCCATCTCGATGCACTGGGATTGGCCGGGGGCATAGTCGGACATGTCGGGGACGGGAATTTCCATGTGCTGCTGATGATCAATATGGATGATCCGGTGGAGGTGCAGCAGGCAGAGGAGTTCAATGAAAGGATAGTCATGTATGCATTGGAGCGCGGCGGAACCTGTACAGGAGAGCATGGGGTCGGGGTTGGAAAGCAGAAGTATCAGGAGAGGGAGCATGGCGCGGCTTACGAGGTAATGAAAAAAATCAAGCAGGCAATTGATCCTGAAGGCCTCCTGAATCCCAATAAACTTGTCTAAAAAGAAAGCGGGGGAAAATTGATGAAGGTTCTTGAAACAATCAGTACAATTGCCGGCAAATATTTTGCCGTATGGGTCATCTGCATGGCGGTGATTGCATATCTGCTGCCTGATCCGTTCCTTGTGTTCGGCAGCTATATCACCATCCTGCTTGGCGTTGTTATGTTTGGAATGGGGCTGACCTTGAAAGGGACCGACTTTAACCTTATTTTTAAAAATCCGGTGCCTGTTATTATCGGTGTCTGTGCCCAGTTCATCATCATGCCGCTTGGGGCATTCGCAATTGCTTACCTTTTGAATCTGCCTGCGGAGCTTGCCGCCGGCCTGGTCCTCCTGGGATCCGTACCAGGGGGAACGGCTTCCAATGTGATGGTTTACTTGGCAAAAGGGAATCTGCCGCTTTCCATTGCGATGACTTCGTTCTCAACGCTCCTGGCCCCGCTGGCGACTCCCTTTATCCTGCTTCTTCTCGCAGGCCAGTGGATGCCGGTGGATGCAAAAGCCATGATCCTATCGATTGTTCAGGTCATCATTGTTCCGATCGTTCTTGGCCTGCTCATCCGCCGTTTTATGCCGCAGGCAGTAGAAAAAGGGATTACGGTCATTCCGCTTATTTCCGTTATTGCCATCATCATTATTGTGGCAGCAGTGGTGGCAGGAAATGTAGCCAATATAGCATCGGCAGGGCTGCTAACCTTTGCAGCTGTGGCACTTCATAATGGATTGGGGCTGTTATTGGGCTATTTGGCCGCTTCAGCCTTAAGACTGGATGAAAGTACGAGGAGAGCCATCAGCATTGAGGTCGGCATGCAGAACTCAGGTCTTGGTGTGGCGCTTGCTACCGCACACTTTGGCCCTCTCGCTGCACTGCCGAGCGTAGCTGGTGCTGTGTGGCATAATATATCCGGACCGATACTGGCCACTTATTGGTCAAAAAAACCTGCTTCCGAAAGGACGGAGGAAGAATTCCCGATTGGTGCAGGGGATGCCAAAACGAATGTTTAGTGAAAAGAGGAATCTAGGAAAAGCGCTGCTGCGGCAGTGCTTTTCTTTTTCCAGGGGAAAAGGAAGAAAGCAAAAATGCCGGCCCGCTAAATCCGCCGGGGGAAGGCGGCCTTTAACGGGCCAGCATAGTGGTATTAGCTGTTCAAACGTCTGATTCTCTCATCCAGGTCAGGGTGGGTGGAGAATAAAGAGCGTTTGCCTTTATTATTGATTTTCAAGGTTGATATCGCTGTCTGCTCTTCGCCTTTCATGCGGGCGGAGTAAGCTTTCAGCATCTGCAGGGCATGAGTCATTTTATCCCTGCCGGCAAGGTCTGCGCCTCCCCGGTCTGCGTGGTATTCACGATGCCTTGAGTAGGCGAACACGACCAGGCTTCCAAGAATCGAGAATGCGATCTGGAAGATGATTACGGCGATGAAGTGAACAATCGGTGCCATCTCTTCCCTTACAAATCTTGATGCCACCCAGGCAGCGATACGTGCCAGGAATACAACAAAAGTGTTCACTACACCCTGAAGAAGGGTCATGGTCACCATGTCGCCATTGGCAATATGGGCAACCTCGTGGGCAATGACGCCTTCAATGGCATCGTCATCCATTTCCTGAAGCAGGCCAGTCGATACAGCAACCAATGAACGTTTTTTGGAAGGCCCGGTCGCAAATGCATTAACCTCAGGAGAATGATAAATTCCGACCTCCGGCATATGTGTGAGTCCCGCTGCCCTTGAGAGGCGGTGGACTTTTTCAACAATCTGCCTTTCAGAAGGAGATAAAGACCCTTCAGGCTTCAGCACCTGAACATTCATCATCCGCTTTGCCATCCAGCGTGACATTGCCAGGGAGATGAAGGATCCGGAGAAACCAATGACAGCACTGAATATCAGAAGGGAAGCAAAATCAATCCCGCCCTGTGCATTGATATAATTTCCGCCGCCGATCAGAGAAAAAATAATCGAGATGGTCAACAGAACCAGCACATTGGTCAATAAAAAATAAAATATCCTTTTACCCAATTCTTCTCATCCTTTTTATATATAAATTTTAAGGTCATTTGAACTTGTAACTTGACCTTATTTTAAATGATTATTCACAAATAAGCAAGTATAAAACATCCTCTCCAATAACTCCGTGCCTGACACCGCAAAAAGACAAATACGCCATTTTTGTCCACGGATGGTGCCAGGCACGCGGAAGCACCGTTGACGGTGTCAGGGGAAAGATTTAGGATAGGGTTACAAAGTATCGGGCGGGAGTTGAGTAGCGTGGAGTTGTTTCAGTTGTCGAGGGCCAGGATGGCGGAGCTTTTGTTTGCCCTCAGAGGGGAAGGGGAGAAGAACCCGAAGGCCGTTTTGCAGGAAGCATGGAAGTCGGGCCACCTGACCAATATATATGGAAAGAAGCTGGAGATTTTCATAGAGACAGACATGCCGGCGATATTCGAGAAGATCATGAGGCAGAATTCGCCGGTTCCGGGCTTCAGTGTCAATGAGATTGTCTCGCTCGGAAATCAGATCGAGTATACGAATCTTTCGTCCACAGCAGTGCAGAACTGGGTTAAAAGAGAAATGCGCGAGCTGGTTGGAACGCCCCAGGCCGGGAAAAAGTATACCATTGACCAGACGGCGATCCTGTTTATTGTGGAGGATCTTAAGTCGGCGCTGGATTTTGGCTCAATCCGCAAAATCCTGACGCTTCTTTTTAATAATCCGGAAGATAGGACAGATGATGTTATTGATCCGATCAACTTCTACGCTGGATATGCCGGCATTTTTGAAAAAGTGCATCCGCAGAAGCTGGCTGAAGGCACTGCCCATTTCCAAGTGGAGCAGGAAATCCGGAGGGAATCGGAGGCCGCGTTGGAAGGATTCACAGATTTGACCGGATCCCAAAAAGAGCTTGTCTCCAATGTGCTGACAACCGCTGTCCTCACTGTGCTGTCAGCCTACTATAAAACACTGACAAGGAAATATGTGAGTGCGACCCTGTTTCTTAACGGAGAATAGGGTACCGCAGTGTGTTTCTGTAAGAGTTTGTCGAACGGGCGGCATTGATGTTTGAAAGGATAATAATTAAAATTGAATAGATATCTTTTCTATCCTATTTCAGTTTTAATGGAGGTTTAACGTGGCAGAACAAAAGAATGTAAATCTTGTAGTGGCCGGGCTTTTGCTGGGCATCCTGATGGCAGCGATGGACAACACGATTGTTGCCACAGCGATGGGGACCATTGTGGCAGACCTGGGCGGATTCGAACAGTTTGTCTGGGCCACCTCAGCCTATATGGTCACCGTCATGGCGGGCATGCCGATTTTCGGGAAGCTGTCCGATATGTACGGCCGCAAGCGCTTTTTTATTTTTGGACTGGCTGTATTTCTGATCGGCTCGGCCCTTTGCGGACTTGCACAGTCAATGGTCCAGCTCAGCGTATACCGGGCTATCCAGGGGGTAGGCGGAGGAGCCCTTATGCCGATAGCTTTTACGATTGTATTTGATATTTTCCCGCCTGAAAAACGGGGGAAAATGACCGGCCTTCTCGGGGCTGTGTTCGGGACAGCCAGTGTCCTGGGCCCGCTGCTCGGAGCATTCATTACCGACTGGATCAGCTGGCATTGGGTTTTCTACATAAATGTACCGATCGGGATCGTTTCCGTATTCCTGATCATCAAGTACTATCATGAATCCAATGACTATCAAAGGCAGAAAATTGATTGGGCCGGTGCTTTCACCCTGGTGGCTGCAGTGGTCAGCCTTATGTTCGGCCTTGAGCTCGGCGGAAAGGAATTTGCCTGGGACTCCTTCCAGATCATCGGACTGTTCGCGGGCTTTGTACTCTTTTTCATTGTATTCCTGTGGGTGGAAACGCGGGCGGATGAACCGATCATTTCCTTCTGGATGTTCAAGCGCCGCCTTTTTGCAACTTCCCAGATCCTTGCATTCCTTTACGGCGGCACATTTGTCGTCCTGGCTGTGTACATCCCGATTTTTGTCCAGGCCGTGTACGGCGGGTCAGCTAAAAACGCCGGGCTGATCCTGACGCCGATGATGCTTGGTTCTGTGGCAGGAAGCGCCATCGGAGGGATCTTCCAGACAAAAACCAGCTATCGGTATCTGATGGTCATCTCGGTCATTTCCTTTTTTGCCGGCATGCTTCTGCTTGGGAATATGACACCGGATACAGCCAGATGGGCTTTGACTCTGTTTATGATCCTCACCGGATTTGGAGTAGGGTTTTCATTTTCGCTGCTTCCGACAGCGTCCATTCACAATCTGGATCCGAGGTACCGCGGTTCAGCCAACTCAACGAACTCATTTTTGCGTTCGCTTGGCATGACACTCGGCATTACCATCTTCGGTATCATTCAGCAAAATGTGTTTGCTGATAAACTGCAGAATGCTTTTAAAGGCATGCAGGGCGGCGGGGCGATGCCGATGGGCGACCCGCAGCAGCTGTTCGAACCGGCGGAGCGGGCGAAAATCCCGGCTCCGGTTCTTGATAAAATCATTGCAGGGATGTCAGACAGCATCACCATCATATTTATGCTGGCCCTCATCCCGATCGGCATTGCAGCAGTGACCATTCTCTTTATGGGGAAAGAACGTGTGGAAATCAATAAGAAAATAGAAAAGCCGCAGGAGTAGCGGCAGTTGGCCGGCAGGGGAAATCCTGCCGGTTGTTTGTGGTGGTACAAGGCTTTAAAGGCTTGCCGCTGAAAAATATTAAATATTAGTGGGCGCATGACTTGAATAATTGCTCTATTTTGAAACGTTTCCCATCCCCCAGCACTCTAACAAGCAGAAAGAAAGGAGGGGCAGCGTGGATATAAAAAAAGTGAAGCAGGCGAAAAAGGGAAATAAGAAGGCCTTCCAGGATTTATTGGAGGCAGAGAAAGAGAAGCTGTATAAGATGGCTTACTTGTATATGAAAAATGAGGCGGATGCCCTGGAGGCCTTCCAGGAGACGGTATATAAAGCCCTCGTATCGATTCAGCAATTAAGGGAAGAACAGTATTTTTCAACTTGGCTGGCGCGGATCCTGATTAATACATGTAAGGACCTGCTGAAAAAGAAAAGCAGGGTCATCCCAATGGAAAGAGAAGCGCTGGAAGGAAAAACATCTCCCTATATGCCGGAAGATGGCGGTTCTGAATTGCTGGAATTGATAAAGGGCTTGGATGAGAAGTATAAGACTGTTTTGATGCTCCGGTATTATCGCGATTATTCAGTGAGGCAGATTGCAGAATTGCTGGAATGTCCGGAAGGCACTGTTAAAACAAATATCCATCGCGGGATCGGGCTGCTGCGGGAGAAGATGAAGGAGGAGTGTGTCAATGAATAGCGAATTTCCTCAATTCAAGGAAGAAATAGACAAAATAGCTGTGCCGAAAGATAAGTTGGATAACATAATAAGCAAAGCTGTAATGGAAACCAAGCCGAAAAAAACATTAAGGCGCAAAGCATTATACACCATCAGTGCTGCTGCAGCAGGTTTTGCCCTATTTATTGGATCGGCTATGTACTCTCCTGCCATTGCAAAAATCGCTTCCGAAATCCCGGTGGTGGGCACCTTTTTCAGCGGTTCGGGAGATGAAGGGCTGGAAATTGCCGATGCAAAAGGTCTTACCCAAGTGGTCGGCAAATCGGCAACAGATAAAGGCATCACTTTAACCATAAATGAAGTCTTTTATGATGGAACCAGGCTGGCCTTTGGGTTCACACATGAGTCGCTTTTGGCGATCGGAGAAATGGAGCGGCCGGCTATTTATGTGGATGGCAAGGAAATCAACTTTAGCTCAGGCTCGTCAGGAAAGTTTGTTACACCGGCAAAATACCAGGGGATTCTGGATATTAATCCGACCGAAGAGCTTCCGGAGGAGTTCACCATGAAGTTCAGGGTGGATGCAGTCGGTCTGATGCCGGGGAAGTGGGAATTTGAATTCCCGGTCAAACAGTCCGGCGAAGTGACGGTTATCCGGCCTAAAGAAACCAAAAACATTCAAGGGATGGAAGTGAATGTGAATTCAGTTAAGATCGGCCCTGCTGGTACGGATCTTTCTGTCAGTCTGACAGCTGATTTGGAACAAACAAAGCTGGATCCTTATACAGATTTGCACTTCAATATTGTGGATAATCAGGGGTTGGCGCTCAGGCAGATGTCGGGAAGCGGGCATGGCAATACTGTGGACGGAAAGGAGGAGGCAACGCTTAGTATGTTATACTCTCCGGTAAAAGAGGGGACTAAATCCTTGAGCATCATCCCCTATACGCTGCCGGCCCAGCATAGCGCTCCTGAAGAAGTAATAATTCCTCTTAATGAAGGCGGTCTTCCAGCTATACTTGAGCAGAGAGGGGGAGACAAAATAACGGTAACAGACATAGAGCGTACAAAGAAAAGTACCACCTTATTTTTCAGGGTGGACAGTAAATTTGCCTATGATGACCAGCTGACGAGAAATCCTACCATTCTTGAGACGGCTGATGGAGAAAACCTCACAATTGAGAAGGAACCGTTTGCTGAAAGGGTGGAAGGAAACCTATATAAACAAGTATTTAAGGCAGCTGGGAGTAAGGAACTGATTTTCAAAGCCTTTGTCATGCCTGAGCCGGAAATGTTTGAAGCTTTTACTGTAGAACTGCCATGATAATAGCCAGGCACCTTTTCATCGGTGCCTGGCTATTAGTTCACTCCACCTTAACACTCACCATATCAATCGCATGATACCCATACCCCTTCCTATTCCAAAATGGGGAAGCCGGCTGTACACGGCCATGTGTATCATACGCTCTGGACATAAGAGTGTATTCTCCTTTGCCGGCCTCCCACTCGTACGCCCAGGGCTGCCACTCATACCCGCTGGCTGGCTGGCTTTCAAGCCTTGCCTCCTTCCAGTTTTCACCTCCATCGGTGCTAATCTCCACTTTTTCGATTTTCCCTTTACCAGTCCATGCAATGCCTTTGACAGGATGGCTTCCGGTTTGAAGAATCTGCCCGTCCAATGGATGGCGGATGGAACTGTTGACATGGAGCCTCGTTACTGGTGCTGCTCCTTCATCCTTTTCTTTATGAGGATAATAGACATAATCAATAGTCTGGAAAGGTCCTGTAAACGGAGCATCTGCAACGGTTATGCTTTTGAGCCACTTGACCGAAGCCATCGCATACCACTGGGGAACGATAAGCCTTAATGGAAAGCCGTGCTTGAAGGGAAGCGGCTTTCCGTTATATTCGTAGGCAACCAGTGTATCCGGATGAAGGGCTTTTTCCAGCGGAAGGCTTCTTGTAAAGGAATAAACCTCGTTAAGATCGGTTCTTTCTCCAAAGTCATAGCCCTCAAAGATGACTTCTGCCGCTCCATTCTGGATGCCCGCCCCCTCGAGGAGGGAGGCAAGCGGAACACCCTTCCAGCTTCCCTGGCTGACCGCGCCTTTTTCCCATTGCTCACCGAAGGTTTTGGGTTCAAAAAGGCTCCTCTTGTTCCCGGCGCATTCCAAAATGGCGGTCACGGTTCTCGATGGGAGATTCATTAATTCGGTCAGGGAATAGAGCCGGGGTGAAGAAACCAATCCATTGACAGGCAGCCAATAGGCAGATGCTGAAAGCGAAGGATAGGCAAAATGATTTCTCCGGTAAAAAAGCGAATTGCCGACTCTCCTGCCTGAAATGAACTCAATGGGCGATTCCTGATTCTCAGGCTGCAGGCTATGGGTGGTCAAATAGGGCCTTACAAAAAGTTTTTGCATAATACGGCCTCCTGAATCGGTAAATATCCATTTATATGATAGAAACAGGATGATCATGCCTTTCCTATATGTAAAAAATTCCGGCCCTTAATGGAGATAATTCCTGTCCTGTGCGGGTATATGACTAAAAGATATGATTCTTGCGAAAGAAAATGGCAGCAGGGAGGATAAACCATGAAATGGAAGGGAAGAAGAGCGAGCTCCAATGTTGAGGATAGAAGGGGAATGGGCGGCAAAACGCTCGTCGGGGGAGGCCTCGGAGGTATTGTCATTGTCCTGATTATTACACTATTGGGAGGCAATCCCGGCGAACTTCTTGGCGGTCTGGGGATGACCGGAGGGGAGCAGTCGCCTGCACCTTATGAAGAAACGGCCGAGGAAAGGGAGCTGGCCGATTTTGTATCAGTAGTGCTGGCGGATACAGAGGAAGTCTGGAGTGAGATTTTCCAGGAGCGGGGGATGGAGTACAAGGAGCCTACCCTTGTTCTGTATACCGGCAGCGTCCAGTCTGCCTGCGGAGCAGCAGGAGCATCGGTCGGGCCATTTTATTGCCCTGGGGACCAAAAGCTTTATATTGATTTAAGCTTCTATAGGGAGCTTCGGGAAAAATTCCAGGCGCCTGGCGATTTTGCCATGGCCTATGTTGTTGCCCATGAAGTCGGCCATCATGTCCAGACGCTCCTTGGCACTACGGATGAAATTATGCCTCTCCGCCAAAAGCTCAGCCAGGAAGAATTCAATAAATATCAGGTCAGGTTTGAGCTTCAGGCTGATTATTATGCCGGCGTTTGGGCGCATCATGCACAGGGAATGGGTTATCTAGAGCAAGGTGATCTGGAGGAAGCGATCCAGGCAGCCCATGCAGTCGGCGATGATACAATCCAGAAAAAGGCACAGGGCTATGCAGTCCCGGAAAGCTTTACCCACGGCACCTCTGAACAGAGGAAGCGCTGGTTCAATAGAGGCTTCCAGAGTGGAACGATAGAGGGCGGCGATACGTTCAGCGCCCGCAATTTATAACCTGTAAAGGAGTGGATGCACATGAGTGCGCAAGTAAGATCGTTTTTTCTGCAGGACAATGGTGATATCCCGAACAATCAGGAATTGCCTGTCATCATCTATGAAGGAATCTTCAGTGACAATGCCAATACAATAGAGGGAACATTTACCCGCCATAACTGGCTCGGCACATGGACAGGCGGTGTGTTCGACTACCATCACTATCACAGCAACTCTCACGAAGTCCTCGGTGTCCGTTCAGGCCGCGCTACTATTCTGTTAGGCGGGGACGGTGGAGAAAGAGTTGAAGTGAAAGCGGGGGATGTCATTGTGCTGCCTGCAGGGACAGGACATAAAAACGTCGACAGCTCAGAAGACTTTGAGGTTGTTGGAGCCTACCCGGATGGAATGAGTCATGATTTGAAAAAGAAAGATCCGGGAGGGCGCGCGCAGGCACTCTCAGATATCCGCAGTGTACCGGTGCCTGCAACAGACCCTGTCTATGGAGGTACAGGCCCAGCTTGAAAAATGGGTGAAATAAACAAAAAAGCCTGGCACAAGATGAGTGCCAGGCTTTTGATTGCTTTAAAGAATTCCCCAAACGAACATATAATAAAATCCGAACACTGCGAAGATGAGCAGCAAAAGAGCTGAGAGGAGAACAATCATCCTTCTGGAAAACCTGAATGATTGGCTGTTGATTTCATGCCCTTTCCTGAAGTAGCCGATTGTGGTCATGATGATCGTCAATATACCCACAATAATGGAGGCAAGCCCGATGATCTGCGCCAGGGCGTCTCCTATCATCGAAGCAGCCGGCAGAGTGGAAAAGTGAAGATTTGTGATAAGGAAGCCGACTCCTATAATTGTGATGCTTGTCCTGACCCAGGCCAGATAGGTCCGCTCATTGGCCAAATGCTGCTGGATATACTTAGAATCCTTTGTAGGCTGCCCATTGTCCATCCTCAATCACCACACTATCAGTTTGTTGGATAAATGGTAGCATACACTGGGGAAATTGGCTAATCTGCAACCTGATGCAACTGGCTCCTTGCCCAAAGAGCAAGTAGAATAAGGGTAAACTCTCAATCTGGAAGGGGTACCACTAATATGCTGTCTGAAAAAGAAAAGATGCTTGCAGGTGAGCTATATGATGCGGCAGATCCAATCCTTGTAAAAGAAAGGGCCAATGCACGCAGACTGACACGGCTGTTCAATTTGACAGAAGAAACTGAAGAGAAGAAACGGACAGCGCTTTTAAAAGAGCTGTTGGGATTGACTGGGAAGAAGCTTTATATTGAACCAAGCTTCCGCTGTGACTATGGCTATAACATCAAGATTGGCGAAAACTTTTATGCAAATTTGACTGTGTCATCCTGGACGTGTGTGAAGTGAATATCGGCGATAACTGCTTTATGGCTCCAGGTGTACATATCTATACAGCAGGGCATCCGCTGCATCCGGAAGAGCGGAATGCCGGCCCGGAGTTCGGGAAGCCTGTCACCATTGGAAATAATGTCTGGGTCGGGGGCAGGGCCGTCATTAATCCGGGCATAAAGATTGGGGACAATGCAGTTATTGCATCAGGTGCAGTTGTAACAAAGGATGTGCCTGATAATGCCGTTGTCGGCGGAAACCCGGCGAGAGTGATTAAGTTTATAGACATCTAAAATTCCAGGTGCAGAATGAAACCCAAAAGCAGACTGGCCTATTGCCGGCTGGCCTGCTTCACATAACACTCCCAATGATTTTCAATTTCCTCCTTATGCTTGTGGTCATGCTCAATCAAGCCGGCAAAGTATTGGCTGATTGTTATGTCCCTCCCGGGGTACAGCTCCTGAAATCTTTCCGGCTCCAGTTTTTTCAAAAGTGACAGAAGCTCTTCTCTTGCCTCGGCAAACTCACTGATCAGCTTTTGCTTGCTGATTCCTGACCTCGCGTAGAGTCTTGCTTCCATGTTCAGCGCATCTGCATCAATCACTTCGGAGGGAATTTCCCCTTTGCTCATCAGGGCTGGCATGCGCCGGCTGATGACAAATCGATCCCAGGTGATAAAGTGGGAGACCACATCCGCTGTTCCCCAGGAGCCTTCCCGGAAAGGGTGGAACCAAAGCTGATCTTCCATTTGTTCAAGCGATTGCACCCAATCAATGAATGTTGCTTTTTCTTCGATAATTTCTTCTTTTCTCATAAGCTGCCCCCTTGATCATCTATCACCATTTTTCTTCTTCCTGCACAGATTGAATTCCTGCCTTTTTATAGAAAAGGGACCTTCGGTTTGAAGGTCCCTTTCTTATTAAAATTTGTGTCTGCCCATCAGGGGCTTGTCTACGCCAAGCTCTTCCAATTCTTCTTTGGCAGAATCCATGATGCTGTCGGCTTTAGCTTTCGTTTCTTCATCCAGATCAGCAAAAGGATCTCCTTTGCCATGCCTCTCAGGAAGAGTGATGCCAAGTGCTTTTAATTGCTCATCAGCTTCATCGCGTGAGAGGGAGCCATCTCTGACCTGATCTTGAATGGCCTGTGCCTTGGCTTTCGTGTCCTCATCCAGATCAGCAAAAGGATCTCCTTTGCCATGCCTCTCAGGAAGAGTGATGCCAAGTGCTTTTAATTGCTCATCAGCTTCATCGCGTGAGAGGGAGCCATCTTTGACCTGATCTTGAATGGCCTGTGCCTTGGCTTTCGTGTCCTCATCCAGATCAGCGAAAGGATCTCCTTTGCCATGCCTCTCAGGAAGAGTGATGCCAAGTACTTTTAATTGCTCATCAGCTTCATCATGAGTAAGGGAGCCATCTTTGACCTGATCTTGAATGGCCTGTACTTTAGCTTTCGTTTCTTCATCCAGGTTAGCGAAAAGGTCCTGCTTTTCCTTTTTTGCAGGAAGCTCAACACCGATTGCAGCCAATTCCTTTTTCATCTTGTCCATGATGGCCTGTACCTTAGCCTTGGTGCTGTCATCCAATACTCGTCCGGCCTTTTCTAGAAGAGAAGCAGATGCAGTCCCTGTCCCGCTCTCCTCTGCGGCCATTGCCTTGAATGCCGTTCCACCAATAAGGCTAAGCGACAACGCTCCTGTAAGTGCATATCCAGCCCATTTTTTCTTCATCGATACATTCCTCCATTTAATTTAGATTTTTGCTCGTCTTGCTGTTTACACGTTTCACTATAGAGAGCTTCGGTGAAAAACAGATGAAAAGAAAAAAAGAAATAAAAATATTAGAGGATTTATTGTGGTATGAACTTTGGTAATATAAGGATATAACGATGTGTTGCTCTATACTAAATCAAAACGGCAAGCTTTTTTAACTGTTCTTAATGGGGAGGTTTCTATGCAAAAAGTGAATGTCTGGTCCTTCATTTTCTCTATCATTTGTATCCTGCTGTTTATGGAAGCTGCTTTTTCAGGACCGATTGATTATTCCATCATCGGCCTCGACCCTTTCAAATCATTGCTTTGCCTGACCCTGGCGGCTTTTGTTTTAGCTGTTATGGGATTTGGCGGCATTCAGAACTGGAAGGGTATGGCGAGAAGCATTGCTTCTCTCATAATAACAGTGGGTCTTTCCGGAGTCTTGGCTTATATCGTTTTTATCGGTAAGCTGTTAAGCTAGCGAAAATCATAATGGTTGATAGCAGAAAGGACTCATACACAGCAGAGTCTTTTTTCTTTTGGGGAATGGGAAGCAGGCGGATGATTTTTTCACTGGATTTTCACCGACTTATGATATCTTAATCATAACGAAATGCAGGAAGGTGGACATATTGAAGATACTGCTTGCAGAAGATGATGAATATCTGGGTGAATTGATCGTCCATTTGCTGAAGAAGAAAGGGTTCGGAAAAGCAGATTGGGTGATGGAAGGCGAGGATGCTTATGAATATGCAAAGGCTTCCTATTATGATGTGCTAATCCTGGATTGGATGATGCCGAACGGTGATGGCATTTCTGTCTGCCGCCGGCTGCGCCGGGAAGGATACAGCGGTGCCATTCTGATGCTGACTGCCAGGGATGCCGTATCTGACAGGGTTGAAGGGCTTGAAGCAGGTGCTGACGACTATTTGATCAAGCCGTTTGAAATTGATGAGCTTGCTGCCCGGCTGAAGGCTTTATCGCGGAGGATGCTTGCTCCGCTTCAGGAGGATGTTATCCAATGGAAAAGTCTTGAGCTGAACCGGACGAGCCATACGCTGTTCCTGAACGGGGAAGAAATCTTCCTGACTCCGAGGGAATATCAGCTGCTTGAAATGCTCCTGCGCAATAAAGGGCAGGTCCTGACAAGAGAGATGATTTTGGATCGGATATGGGGCATTGGATCAGAAGTTTCAATGAAAACAATCGATGCCACCGTCAAGCTGCTGCGAAAGAAGATTGATAAGCACAGAACAGATAGCATCATTGAAACCATTCGCGGAGTGGGGTATAAAATTGAAGCCTAGACCTTTCCTGGATAGATGGAAAAAGAAGCTGCCTCAGGAGGTGTTCGGCCAGACCAGCCTTCGCCTGACACTGTTCTACAGCGGCATCATCACTCTTTTTCTGATTATATTTGTTATCATTGTCCTCTTTATTTTATACGGTGTCATCTATGCCGACCAGGAACGGAAAATTACGGAGCTGGCTAACCGGGAAACAGTTGAGTTTCAGGAGGATGGCTTCCGCCGGCACAGGCCCCAGCAAAGGGAAGGAGACAAGCAGGTGTTTCTCAGCGAGAATCAGCTGTTCTATTATGTTGCTGCCGGGGATGGCAGCCTGGTCAGTGCCAATGAAAGTTTTGGCCCGCTGCGGCCATTGTTTCTGGATCTTGTAAAAAACTGGACACCCGGCCAGAGTGAGATCAGGCAGAAGACGCTCCAGATTCCTGGGGATGAAGCTGACTACAGCCAGTTCAGGGACTTTGACATCAGGGTCCTTATGCTTGCAAAGCCAGTCATTATTAAGGGACAGACAGCAGGGATGATGTATATCGGATTGGATATCTCTTATTTTAATACGATTTTTAAATGGGTGGTTATTGTTTTAAGCAGCTTGGCCGCTGTCTTTATCGGCATTGGAATCTGGTTGAGCCGGATGATGTCGAGGAGAGCGCTCATCCCGATTGAGAAGTCATATAACCAGCAGCGTGAATTCGTGGCGAATGCCTCCCATGAACTCCGGACCCCTCTGAGTGTTATCTTTTCCTCGGTTGAAGCGATTGAAATGGAGCTTGAGGATCCTGATCCTTTTACAAGGAAAATGATGAATGGACTGAAGCATGAAGTAAAAAGGATGACTAAGCTGATCAATGATCTCCTGACCCTGGCCCGCTCAGATTCTGCTGAAGGTGCGGTGCTGGAGCGGAAATGGGAGGACATGCGTCCATTGACCGCACAGGTCCTTAATTCTTTTGGAAGTTTTGCGGCTGAAAAACAGATCAAGCTCTCACTCCGCGCTCCTGAACAGGTGATGGTCCATGCCGACAGCGGGATGATTGTGCAGCTTCTGTATATTCTGGTGGATAATGCGATTAAGTACAGCCCCTCTGGAGGAGAAGTCAGCGTGAAGCTCGGTGTGAAGACGGATAGGCAGACCGGCATTTTTGTTCTCTCGGTAAAAGATACCGGGATCGGCATGAGCGGGGAGGAGCAGGCCCGGGTATTTGACCGCTTCTTCCGGGCAGATAAAGCAAGGAGCCGCAAGGAAGGCGGACACGGGCTTGGGCTTTCAATCGCCAAGTGGATTGCAGATGTTCATAGAGGGCGGATCACTGTGGAAAGTGAATCTGGGAGAGGAGCGGAATTCCGGGTCGAAATACCTTTTGATTAGACAATAAGTAATGATTGAAATGGTTCTTTAACTGCCATACTAAAAAGCGGGTACATGAATACCTGCTTTTTAGTATTTCGGTGTAACTTTTGATAGGTGTTGCGTACTTCGAAGAAGAGATTTTTAAGCTGAGCAAGATATTTTGAAACAGAGATATTAATGTTCTAAAATAATGATAAACCATTTATTTAGGAGATGACATCTTATGAAGATTAAAGCAGCTGTCACCCATGGCCAGGGAGAAGACTTCAAGATCGAAGAAGTAGAACTGGCCGAACCACAGGCAAATGAAGTTCTGATTAAAATCGTTGCTTCCGGCGTCTGCCATACAGATGCCGTGGCACGTGATCTGGGCCTGACGCCTTATCCGGTTGTACTGGGGCATGAAGGCTCCGGAATTGTTGAAAAAGTTGGTGCCGGCGTAAAAACAATCGAGCCGGGAGACCATGTTGTGCTGTCTTTTGCCTCCTGCGGCCATTGCGAAAATTGTTTAACAGGTCATCCAACAGTCTGCACAGAATTCAATGACCTTAACTTCGGGGGCAAAATGGAAGACGAAACCCATCGTCTGCATCAGCATGATCACGAACTTTCCACGTTCTTTGGGCAATCATCTTTTGGTACATATGCAGTTGCCAATGAGCGAAATGTGGTTAAGGTCGACAAAGATGTTGATCTTGCCTTGCTTGGACCTTTAGGATGCGGCATCCAAACCGGAAGCGGAACGGTATTGAACCGCCTGAAGCCGGATTTTGGAACGTCCATTGCTGTTTACGGCACAGGGGCAGTAGGCTTGAGCGGCATCATGGCGGCCAAAATAACCGGATGCAGGCATATCATCGCCATTGATATTCATGAAAGCCGCCTGGAAAAAGCAAAAGAGCTTGGTGCTACACATGTCATTAACAGCAAAAACGAAGATGTGGTTGAACGGATAAAAGAAATTACTAATGGCGGAGTGCATTACGGACTTGAAACCACCGGGGTTCCGGTTGTGGTGCGCCAGGGGCTTCGGGCTCTCCGTCCGCTTGGCACACTGGCAATCGTCGGTGTGACGCCGGAAATGGAAATCAATGTTCATGAAGAAATCATGGCAGAAGGCAAAACCATGGTCGGCGTTATCGAAGGAGATGCTGTGCCGCAATTATTCATCCCTCAATTGGTCGATTATTATAAAAATGGCATGTTCCCATTTGACAAACTAGTGGAATTCTATGACTTCAGCGACATCAACCAGGCCTTTGAAGATTCTAAAAAAGGCCTTGCGATCAAGCCGATTGTAAAAATTGGATAAGACAGAGAATAAACCCTCGCCGCCTCCGGCGGGGGTTTATTTGTATACAAAGCAGCGGGGAGAGCTGGCGGGAATAATTTCATTGCTGACAACCAAACTAATAGCAGGATGGAATCACAATGAAAGGACATCACAGATGAAAAAACAACTAGCTGTTTTACTTAGCGTTCTTCTATCGGCCTCAGCATTGGCTGCCCCCGCCAGTGCAGCGAATAATCCCCGAAACATGTACGATGTAAAGCGGGGAGATACCTTGTGGAGAATATCGGAAACTTATAAGACAACAACCGAAGAATTAAAGAAAATCAATGGGCTGCAGACGACCCTGCTCTTGCCGGGCCAGAAGCTGCGGGTGCCCATCATGTTTGAGGTAAGGTCGGGAGACACGCTATGGAAGCTGTCACAAAGCTTCAGCTCTGATGTCGGGGCCATAAAGAAAGTGAACCGGCTTGCTTCTGACCGGATTTATACGGGACAGAAACTGAGAATCCCGCCGAAGAAACTTCAAATGGAAGGGCAGTTTGTCCTGATGACAAGAGAAGAGTTCCAGGATTGGATTTTCAATCAGAAATTCAAAAGGAATGTCGGCAAGGTTCAGCAGCATCATACGTTTCAGCCATCTTATGAGCAATTCAACGGCACCAACCATTTTTCCATGCTGAAAGGCATGAAGGAGTATCATGTGACAGGGATGGGCTGGAAGGATATCAGCCAGCATCTGACGACCTTCCCGGATGGTAAGGTAGCGGTCGGGCGCTCATTCAATATCGCACCTGAAGGGTCATTCGGTCTTCAGAATGAGGCCGCCATGCACCGGATTGAAGCAGATAGCATAGCAATCGAAAATGTCGGCAATTTTGATAAAAATAAAATGACAAAAGAGCAAAAGGAGACCATCACTCTGGTAACCGCGCTCCTCATGCTCAAATACGGGCTCTCCCCATCAGTCGATACCATCACCTATCATCATTGGTGGGATATTAATACAGGTGAAAAAGTGCTGGACAAAAGCAGCGGACATGCAGTCAAGACATGTCCCGGGACGGAATTCTTCGGCGGGAATTCCACTGAGGACGCCAAGAAAGGCTTTTATCCGCTGGTGGAGAGGAAAATGAAAGAAATATCGGCTTCCATTCGTTAAGCATGGGGAAAGAAGAGTATTTTTCTTAGCAGGAGAATGCTCTTTTTTGTGCTCCCTGAAGTACAAAAGTACTAGTCCTTTCATTAGCTCTTTAGGAATGTGTCCCTATTCCCATATTGTCTTGAAGCAGGCAAAATAGGGTATGTGATTTAAATGGAAATATATTCCGATTAAAAGAGAAGGGGAGTTTAAGGATTGAAGAAATTATTTTTGCTGCTGGCTTGTTTAACTGGCATCATGGCCGGGTGCAGCAGCTCAAACACCAGAACTGAAGAGCCGAAAGCGGAGCCGGCTGCTGCGGACAGCGCTGTTGGCGATGAAAAGGAAGGTTCTGCTGCAAGCCAGGAGGAGACTAAAGAGGATACCTCAGTCTATCCAGCTTATGATTATCTTGCGGAAGGAAAGGCAGAGGCCGATATTATGGCTATTGGTATGGAACCTGACAAGGCAATGGAGTTAAACAAAATCAGTGCAAAGATGCGCACCAAAATGATGGAAAACCAGGAGTGGTTTGCTTCCTATTCTTCAGAAAATATGAAGGATGGAGAGGCACTGCCCTATCATGAAAACTTCGGTATAACAGAAGAAGAATATAATAAAGTCCTGACGGCTCAGGATCATATGAAGCTGATAAAACAGGGGAATTCACCTGTTGAGGTCAGCCGCAGCGGGGATAAACTGATTGTAAAGGCAGATTCAACAGAGAACTTTCAGGAAATTGTCTTTGATTTAAAGAAAAATACAGTCCAGACGCCATTCGGAGAGCTTCCTTACGGCGATGAGATCAAAGCGTCAGATAACCAGACAGTTACCGGTCCTTGGAACGGCCATGTCTGGGAGATTGATGAAGGGAATGTTGATAGCCCGGGAGACATCACCAGCATGGATGAAAACACAGCCATCAAGACGGTCAGTCTTTATACCGGAAAAATGGAAGAGACGGGAGAGAGCCTGATCTATATCCGGTATAAAGAGCTGAAGGAAGGACAAGTAAACGAAGCGGAAGAATATCTGCTGTTTGGCATCTAAACTTTAGCCCCCCCTTCCAGGCACTGAAGGGGGGCTTCAATTTATACCGATATGACGACCTTTCCCCGGGCATGCCCTTCAGCAAAATACCGGAATGCCTCCTGGACGTCTTCAAGACTGTAGGTGCGGTCAATGACTGGCCGGACCTTGCCTTCTTCAATAAGTTTAGCCACAAACATCAGGTCATTCTGATTTTGCCTTTGAAGAAAACTGCCCACCTTTTGTTTTCCTGTTAAGGAAGCCCAAGGTCCCATCATCAAAGCTTGAAACATCTGCTTCCCAGATCCGCCGACATGGACAAACTGCCCGTCTGGCCTCAATGCACGCCTGTAAGTCCTTATTGAATTAGATCCGTTCACGCCTAGGATTAAGTCGTACTGATCATTGTGAACAGTAAAGTCCGTCTTCTTATAATCGATATATTGGTCAGCGCCGAGCGACTTCAAAATATCTATATTTCCTGTACTGCACACTCCCGTTACCTCAGCTCCGAAAGATTTGGCAATCTGTACGGCAAAAGTTCCGACACCCCCCGATGCTCCGTATATCATCACCTTTTGCCCCTTTTTGATATTTCCCTTATCACGCAGGCTTTGCAGAGCTGTGACGGCAGCCATCGGCACAGCGGCTGCTTCTGTGAAGGATAGTCCTGCAGGCATCAGGGCTAATGAACTTTCCGGAACAGCAGCATATTCAGCAAAGCTGCCCCAGCCGCTCCCGGAAAGGTCGCCGAACACTTTATCGCCCGGCTTGAACTTCTTAATATTTATGCCGGCAGCTTCTACCACACCGGCCATATCCCCGCCTGGTATGAGGTGATTCGGCTTGAAGAGCCCAAAGGCAAAACGCGCAAGAAACGGCTCCCCTTTTAATAAAACCAAATTGCCAAAATTGATGGAAGCAGCGTGTATCTTAACCAGGACCTGATCATCCTCAGGCACAGGCTTATCAATCTCCGCTAATTTAAGTACTTCGGGCGAGCCATATTTTTCACTAATGATGGCTTTCATTTTGTACCTCCTTCTCTTTCTTTCGGGAAAAGATATTCCAGGGACTAACAAATAAGACTATCGCTTTAGGAAAAATATATCTTGTATTTATGCGTTCGCGAGAAGAATAAGGATCAGATTGGTCTTTTTTTATATCTCCTGAAAAAACCTGTTTTTTCACCCGATTTTCTCCTAAGCCCTTTAATATTCTCTTTGCAGCCATCAACTAACAAGGAGGTGAAGAAAGTGAAAATGAAGATGCTTATCGGAGGCGCTATCGGTGCTGCCGGAGTATACGCCATTTATAAATCAGCCGGGGGCTGGTTCTATGGACAAGCTTCAAGGCCAATGGCAGCAGTGGTGCAGATCCACTATGCACCTCATCATCGGGGCCGCGGGTTCCACCAGCATGTGATCGAGTTTGCTCCAGCCGCGCAGCATCACTCCTCGATGCAGACAGGCAGCATAATGGCAGTTATCCTGCAGCTGCTCATGATTGCAGCAGGATTTCTTTTATGGAGAACGGCCCAAAATGGCGGGCTGAAGAAATGGGCTGGCATACTTCTCGCGGGTCTGGGATTATTCCTGCTCCTTCCTGAGATTGTGTTCATTCCAGTGGCACTCATTGGACTGTACACGATCTATAAAATACGCAGAAATGAGGAGACAGCCGCTTTTTCATATGAATGGACAAGCACCGTCTTTCAGGGAAACAGAGACTTCCTGGATGAGTGGGAAAAGAAAACGAAAATGGAGGAATAGGAGAAATGGGCGTATTAAAAAGAATGAAACGCATCGTTACTGCTGACTTGCATGATGCAGTTGATAAAATGGAGAATCCAATAAGCCTTCTGAAGCAGTATATAAGGGAAGTGGAGGAACAGCTGGAAAAAGGAAAGCAGGCAATGGCCCAGCAGTATGCTGTTGAACAGAAATACTCGTTACTGATTGCATCGGAACAGGAAACAGCAGAGAAGCGCAACAGACAGGCGGAACTGGCCGTATCAAAGGGTGAGGAAGATATTGCAAAGCTTGCCTTACAGGAGAAGATCGTCAGCGAAAAGAAGCTCTCGGTTTACATTCAGCAATATGAAATCATCCAGGAAAAAACCAATGAACTGGCAGGGCAGCTTGAATCACTCCACCAGCAATATGAAGAGCTCATGCTGAAGAAAAATGAGCTGTCAGCCCGCTATCAGGCAGCGGCGGCCATCAGGAACATCCAGGAAAGCACGGTTTCCTTTAAGGCGGACCAGGTCCTCAGCGGGTTTGCCAGAATGGAGGAAAAGGTACTTGAACAGGAAGCTTATATAAAGGCAGGGCGGCTGCTCTCTGCCAATGCCAATAAACCGTCTGTCAGCCCGCATTTAGCAGATGAAGTGGAGCTTGAACTGGATAAACTGAAGACAAAGGAATAAATCACGGCAAGGGACTCTGGTTCCTTGCTTTTTCAAATTTTGGAATATAACCTTGATGATTTCATCATACTAAGGCTTATCTATGATTATGGGAGGTTAAGCTTTGATGAACAGGGAGCCAATAAAGATTGACGCAATCATTAATGGGGAGAAAGCACCGACTGAGAAAAATTTTCCCCGTGAAAATCCTGCCCATCCGGAGGAAATCGCTGGATATGCACCGGTCAATACCAAAGAGGAAGCCATCAGGGCGATAGATGCAGCTTATGATGCATTCAGCCGGTGGAAAGTCAGCAAGGTAGAAGACCGGGTCGAACGTATGGAGCGCGCCATCCGGAAAATTAAAGATGCCACCCCTGAAATTGCGGAGCTGTTGTCGCGGGAGCATGGCAAGGCACTGTGGGATTCGAAAGGGGAAATTGCCGTTTCCCTGATGTGGATGGAATTTGCCTGCCAGAATGTAAAAGAGGTAACAGAACCGCAGGTAAAGGAGCATGACAACGGAAGAACCCTTATTACCTATGATCCCATCGGGGTGGTGTCAGCCATCACGCCATGGAATTATCCGATATCGCTATCAACGATTAAAATAGCCCCTGCGCTCCTGACCGGAAATACGATGGTGCTGAAGCCAAGCCCGTTTGCGCCCCTTGCTGTCAGCCGGGTGGTGGAGATCATTGCTTCCGAATTCCCGCCGGGTGTCCTTAATCTGGTTCATGGGGAGGCGGATGTAGGGGTCGAGCTTACATCCAATCCGAAGGTAGCGAAAATCGCATTTACAGGCGGAACTAAAACAGCTAAGAGCATTATGAAGGCTGCCTCTGAGACGATCAAGAAAATGACACTTGAGCTGGGCGGGAATGATGCTGCCATCGTGCTGCCAAGCTTTGATGTTAATGATGGGAAGGCGATGCGCCGTATGGTCATCTCCAACTTCCTGACATCAGGCCAGATCTGCATGATTGCCAAAAGAGTGTATGTGCATCAATCCATTTATAAAGACTTTGTGGAGAAATACAGGGAAGCAGCGGACAATTGGATCCGGGTCGGCGATCCATTTAATCCTGAAGTAACCGTCGGGCCGGTCAATAATCAAGGTCAGGTCAAATATGTGAAAAGTCTGGTTGAGGATGCAAAAAGCAAAGGGGCAGAAGTCATCCAGCTTGGCAAAATCCTCGATCAGGACCTTATGGATAACGGCTACTTCCTGCAGCCTACATTAGTACTCGGTGCAGATCCGCATGATCCGATTGTAGTGGAAGAGCAATTCGGCCCGACTGTCCCGATCATTCCTTACGATGACGAAGAACAGGTGATCCAGCTTCATAACGAAAGCATTTATGGACTGACCAGCTCTGTCTGGGGAGACGAAGAAGAAGCGATCAAGGTTGCGCGCAGGATCGAAGCAGGCACCACAATGATCAATACCGCCGCCGTACAGGGACTGGATGTCCGCTTTCCTTTCGGAGGCGTAAAGCAGTCCGGAGTTGGACGAGAATACGGCAAAGAAGGGCTGAAATCCTATCTAGAAGTGCATGTTATCAATATTCCGAAGACATTAGAGCTGCCATATATTCCTGAATAATGAGCGAAAAAACGAAGGCTGCTGAAGAGGCAGCCTTCGTTTATTTTCTGAGTTTACAGAGTTGAAGCAGGGGATGTATAATTATGGAAAAATATAAAAAGGAGTTGTGCTATGAAGAGGCTGATATGGCCATGGTTTCTTGCTGCCGCAGGACTTTTTTTGACGTGCATGGGAATCTTCCTTGGAATTAGTGGGGCAGACGTCCTAAACATACTATTTACAAGGATGGATTTAGTCCCAATAGCAGTCAGTTTCCTTGGTATTATGCTTTTGTTTGCAGGCGTTATGTTCATTCTGGATAAAAGATTTGAAACTCCGGAAGAAAGGGATAAAGGAAGTGAAAAAGCCGTCCAACAGGCTAAATCAAAAGCATTCAATTTAATGATTGGGCTATATTCAATTTGCACTATTACGCTGGCGCTGCTTGGTTACATGGATGAAGTCTCTTTTTTCAGCCTGATTGGCCTACATCATTGGCCTGCTTTTTTATAGCTATCAGCTTGTGGTTAACAGGCGAGCTGCTTAAATAAGGTGATAGGGGAGAGAATCTTTCCATTGTTTACGATGATGAAGGAATACTTCTCGGAACACTGACTGTAAACATATGTATGCAAGCGTTGCATGTCTTAAGGCCATATGGAGTAATTGAGAATATTGTGGTTCACGAACATCATCGTGGCCGCGGGGTTGGGCAGAAGCTATTGCAATATGCAGAGAATTATTGCAGAGCACTGGATTGCCATAGAATCATGCTGTTGAGCAGCTCGAAGCGGCAAATGGCCCATCAGTTTTTTGAACGTGAGGGGTATGACGGGGCAGTAAGCAAGGGATTCAAGAAGTACTTAAGAAGTAAGATATACTCAACCTGGCTGAACGGAAATGTATATATGGAGGCCAAAGACAAAATAAATGGGCTGAAAGAGACTCTTTGTTTTTAGAAAGGGTGAAGGCCATGAAAAAGGAGTGTCCATATGACAGCAGCAAACAAAGTAAATCATGCTAAAATCTCTTCCAGATTGATAGAGCAAAAAGAAACGGCTGACAGCCTGGCCATTATTTTGCCTGGAGCAGGGTATACGGTACAGGCTCCGCTGCTTCATTTTTGTACAGGGTTATTTTACTCGAAGGGCTATGATGTCCTTCATCTTAACTACAGCTTTAATCGTGAAGAGCAGGCTTCCTTATCCGGGGAAGGACTGGCTGAAGCGGTCCGGCTTGTGATTGATGACGCACTGAAAAGTAAAGGGTATGAGCAGTATTTTATCGTTGCTAAATCGATAGGAACCATGGCGCTGCCTTATCTATTAAAGGATCAAAGCTTTCTGGATGCGAAAGCAGTATGGCTGACCCCTTTGCTTCAAAAAGAGTTTGTATTGAGTAGCATGGCGGCTGGCAGCCATAAGGGGCTCTGTATCATTGGAGATCAAGATCCATTTTTCACTTGGGAACGCATTGAAAGAATTAAAGTGAATCCCAATCTTTCAATTAAAATAGTGGAAGGCGGCAATCACAGCCTGGAGCTAAGCGATGATCCCATCCGATCTATAGATCTGTTAAAGAACGTCATTTCTGATATTCAGCACTTCCAGTCTTTCTAAAGGAGTTTCTATGAATTATATTAAATCTTTGCGGAGATATATCGGTACAGAGCCAATCATAGCTCCCGGTTCAGCGGTCATTGTTTTCAATGGCAAGGGGGAGCTGCTGCTTCAATTAAGGTCAGATACACTGGATTGGGGGATTCCCGGGGGCGGGATGGAATTGGGTGATTCTTTTGAAGAGACGGCCAGGAAAGAACTTTTCGAGGAAACGGGCTTAACGGCCAAATCTTTGGAATTGCTGACGCTGGTCTCAGGGAAAGAGTTTTATTATCAGTTTCCCCACGGGGATGAAATCTATAATGCAACAGCAGTCTATAAAGCGGTTGACATAGAGGGCATCCTAAAAAAAGACGGAGAAAGCCTGGAGCTGGCCTATTTCCCCCTGCATTCCCTTCCTTCACTGAATAGTACAGCCCGGAAAATGCTTGAAAAGACAGGATATATCTAATAAGTATTCTTTCATGTAAAAAGAGCCTTCAAGGTTCTTTTTTATTTTGAGGAAGTGTAAAACATGTTTGACATGTAAAATACTGTCATGTTATTCTATAAATGTAAAACACGTTTGACAAAATTACGGCAGAGTGGTGTGAATGGAAAATCAAATCAAAGATGTGAGAAAAAGCAGCGGACTTTCCCAGGAAGAGCTGGCTAAAGCATGCGGCGTTTCGCGACAGACGATTAATGCAATCGAGAACAACAAATATGATCCCAGCCTTGCTCTTGCCTTTCAGCTGGCAGAGTCCCTTGGCATGACAGTGGATCAGCTATTCCATTTTAGGAGCAGGGGGAATGAGAAATGAAAGGAAAAGAAATAGCAGCACTGGTGTTTCTGATAGCGGCAACACTTTATTTTGGGGGAACCTTCATCAGCTATATGAAAATCGAGGATGCCTCCATAGGGTCAGCCGAGCTCCTCGTAATCATCGCCCTGCTGACCGGCTGGGTTCAGTTCATGACCTGGGGGGCAAGGAAGGAAGTCCAGAAGGATGAGATGGGCAGGCAGATCATTAAAAACAGCGCCAGGATCAGCTATTATGTTGTAATTGCTGCACTTCTGCTTTTATGGATCATCGACTTCTTCCTTGTGAGCAGGGGAGAGAATTACACACTGTTTATCGCTTTGTGCATTGCTTATATTACGTATCCTATCATCCAATACGTACTTGTTAAGAGATATGCGGATTAATTCCAATCCAAAACCACAGCTGCTGCTGTGGTTTTTATTGTTGAGCAAAAACATTGCTGTTTTTTAATTGATTTTATAAAATTAAATTGCGCGCAATTAATAAATAGGAGTGATTCACATGACAAAACCATTATTCACATCAACAGTAACAGCAATTGGCGGACGAGAAGGCCGAGTTTCATCTGCAGAAGGGAATTTGGCATTGGATGTAGCCATGCCAGGAACTCCAAGGAAAAAGGAAGTACCTGAAGCAACGAATCCTGAGCAGCTGTTTGCCGCAGGGTATGCAGCCTGCTTTGACAGTGCGCTGCAGATGGTTGCAAGGAAAGAAAGGCTTTCTTTCCGATCGGAAGTGACTGCAAATGTCAGCCTTTTAAAAGACGAAAGCGATCAAGGCTTTAAGCTGGGGGTTGTTCTGCAGGTGAAAGGAACAGGCATAGAGGATAGCCTCCTGAATGAACTGGTAGAGAAAGCCCACGGTGTCTGCCCATATTCAAAAGCTGTGAATGGGAATATTGAGGTTCAGCTTGAAGTTGTTCAGTAAAATAAAAAGGATGCCCGCTTGGCTGGCATCCTTTTTTTATTGCTCATGTTTATGATGAAGGATCTGTAAAAGCTGCAGAAGGGAGGTTTTCAGCGAATTGTACTCCTCTTCGTTTGCGCCGCTCATTTCGAAAATCTTCCCAGGGATGGATTCTGCCTGTTCCTGAAGAGATACTCCTTTTTCTGTCAGTGTCACAAATACAGACCGCTGATCCTCAGCAGATCTCTCCCTGGTCAGGAGGCCCTGCTGCTCCATTCTCTTCAGCATGGGTGTAAGGGTGCCGGAATCGAGGTAGAGAAGCTCCCCCAGTTTTTTTACGGTCAGGCTTTTCTTTTCCCAAAGAAGGAGAAGGACAAGATATTGAGGATAAGTGACTTCAAGCTTATCTAAAAGTGGTTTATACTGCTTGGTCATCTCTCTTGAAGCAGCATAAAGAAGGAAGCAAAGCTGATTTTCGAGCTTTAAATGGCTGTACTCGTTTGTCATTTTTTCACCGCTTATCGTTATAGTCTGTATGTATACTATAACCTCCGCATGACATTTAATAAACTAAACTGCATACCGTTTTCCTTAATAGGGAGTCGGAACATCAAATATAAGATAGAGAGCTGCTATAAAAATCCCGCCAAGGAGCCACGCGATCCACGGCTTGCGATAATGGGCAATCAGAAGTGTGAACGTCACAATATTGAACAGAAAGGACCAGCGGAAGGACCAGCCATGATGATGGCTGATGCTGTCATTTAAAAAGGCGATAAGTTCCACACCCGTAAACAGTATGGACCAAAGCAGAATCCAGCCAGCCTGGCCCTTCAGCTTTTCTGGAAGACGGCCGAGGAAAACAGGCATGACGAAAGGGTAGATAATAAAAGAGATCGCCATCGAAATGGAATTGTGAGTAGGCAATAATAAATGATCAATCCAAACAGGCCTGAATTCCCAGACCCGATAATTATACAGGAGAAGCTCATAAACAAGATTGGCAATGATCCAGAACAAGAGCGTGCTGTAGTATTGTGGAAAGCTTCTCCAGACTCCAAGGAAGAACCCTGCAATAATGAAAAATATAACGAAAGATGACTGCATTTTTTTACCCTCTTATTGATGATATAAAAATAGGTTTTCCAATAACGGGAAAATCAACCTGATCCCAAAGGCCTACTGAAAAAGGAAATACGCCAGCTGGCGGCGAATTAGGAGAAAGCAAAAGTTTATCCCAAGATTACAGAGGTGCAAAAGAATGAAAACCAAACTAATACTCGTTGAGGGGCTTCCTGGATTCGGAAAGTCAACAACTGCCCGGTATATAAAAAAGATACTCGATGAGGCAGGGGTGGAGGCCCGATTATTCCTGGAAGGGAATCTCGATCATCCTGCCGACTATGATGGAGTCGCTTATGCAGCGGAAGAAGAGATGGAGAAACTGATGAAGGAAGCAGGCGGCCAGGCACAGCTTATTAAACAATTTACAATTAAAAAGGATGGCTATTATCTAGTTCAATATGAAAAGATGAAACGGAAATATCCTGATGCATTTCCTGAAGCTCAGTTGGATTCTATTTTCCGGACTGATATTTACGAACTGCCGATGAAGCTGTATATGGAACTGATGGAGCCCAGCTGGCGCAGCTTTGCAGAAGAAGCAGCCAATGGGAATGCGGTGTACATATTTGAATGCTGCTTCATCCAGAATCCCTTGACCATAGGGATGATCAAGTACAACGAGCCGGAAAATGAAATAATGGCTTATGTTAAGCGCCTTGGAGAAACAATTAAAGAACTTGATCCGCTTCTGATCTATCTGGAGCAGGATGATTTAAAGTCAGCTTTCAGGAGGGCTGTGAAGGACAGGCCGATAGAGTGGTCCAAGGGATTCACCGAATATTATACTGGTCAAGGGTACGGACTCAGCCGCGGATGGAAAGGCCTGGAGGGAACGCTGAAGGTGCTGGAGGCAAGGAAGCAGCTGGAGCTGGACACAATGGAGCAGCTTGATCTGAAAAAGGCTGTGGTGAATAATTCCCGGTTCGATCCGGACAGCCATAAGGGAATGATCAGGCAGGTGCTGAAGGAACAAGGCGTAATTTAAGAAGAATTCCTATACCAAAACAGCCTGATGTGTTTGATAAAGCAACTGTCCGGGAATATCCCCAAAAAACAGGCGAGGGGGATTAGAATTGAAGTTCAATAAAGATGACCTCACGAAAGTAATTAAAACGGCAGCAGAAAAAGTAAGCGGAGACAATGCAGGCCAAACATCCAATGGTGATGTTCAAACCCAGATAGACAGCATCAACAGGCGGCTCTCATTGCTTGAGGAAGAGCTTAGACAGATGAAGGAAAAGATATAAGGGCCAATTGAGGCCCTTTTTGTTTGGGCAGAAATATTAATCCTGATCAGGAATTGGCTTCAAGCCACCGCAAGATTTTTTCTATTAATAAATCCTGCTGTCTTTGAGGCGGAATGGCAGCGGGATTGTCTCCTTTTTGGGGACCATACATGCCGAATTGTGCATGGTTGCCACCTTCTATTTCATACAGCACTGCATCATCAGATAATAGGTGCCTCGTTTCCTCAATCTTCCCCGGGGTGGTCAGTCCATCTTTTTCCGCATAAATCGAGAGCATTGATATCGATGAACCTGAAAAGTCAGTTCCGCTGCCAGGATAGGAACCGAGCAGGATGACTCCATCAATCAGGTCCTGATGGTTAAACGCATAAGAAGCAGCGGAAACTCCTCCGAGAGAATGCCCTCCAATATACCAGCTCTCAATTTCAGGATAATGTGCGATCAATTCTTCTGCTTTATTTCCTTCGAGGATGGAGAAATTCAGGCGCATTTCCGGCACCAGCACCAGGTACCCATTCTCAGCAAGCTCCTTGCCCAAATAGCTGTACGCCTCCGGCTCCACCTTGGCTCCAGGGTAAATGATGATGCCTGCTTTCCTCACTTCACCCGGATCAAACACAATCCAATCCATCTCATGATGGATATCTTCTTCGCCGACTAATTCAAAGATTTCTTCAGACGGTTTATATGTTGCCTGGGACCATATGTAAAATCCAGCGCCGCCTGCCAGGATAACTGCTAAAAAAGGGATAAGGGCAAGCTTAATGATTTTTTTCATAAAAGATCCTCCTGCTGGCTGGGAATATCTTTCATTGTATTTTAAAAAAGGAGAAGGTTCCAGATTGGATGTACAGGCTGAAACCTTTCCTGAGCTCTGCACGTATATTAAAGAAAGATATGGGAGGGTTTCAAATGAAAAGGTTTAGAATGATGGCTGCAGCTGCTATTCTGATCATCTTCATCCTGCTTGCCGGAAACCATTTCATCATACATACAGGAGAAGCAGAAGCGGCGGCAGTTGAGGATAAAGGAAAAGAGGGCACAGAATTTTATATTCTCCTTGATGGGCAAAAGCTGATGGTTGAGGACGAAAATGTCTGGAATCTGATCGAAGTGGGCAGAACCTATGACATTGCTTATGAATGGTATGGAAATAAAAATTCAGTTATAACAAGCATCACATTCCCCGGGCATGAAGGCAGCCATTGATGGGAAGCGGGATATATTGATGTTAATTCTCCGGGCTATTGAAGCCCTGCAGGTTTGCATAAAAGGTTATTATGGGGTGTTTTAATTGTTAATGATTTTAAGAGTGATTTTTGCAGTAATCAGTGCCAGTATCGCAGGATATGGATTAATTACTGGAGATTTTGAGTTTCAATCATATATGTTATTTTTTCTGAGTTTAATGATGCTCGTAATGGGTTTAGAAGAATTTCAGAAGGAACGAAAAGTGACGGGATGGATTAGCATCATTGCTTTTTTATTTGTATTATTTGTGTCACTTCAAGGCGTATTCTTGAAATAAGGGGTATTAAAAATGTAAATTTAATGAGTTTACTTTATGAGTAATAAAATAGTTAGACCGAATTCATAAGAAATTATAAAATTTAGAAATCCTTTATAGGTGGCAAAACTTCACATTTCCTGTCAATAGATTGCTAGCTTTAAAATATGCCTGTCTTTATTTTTTAACATAACTTTTATAGCTATTATCTACATATAAACAAAATAAAGAGATACGGCATTTGTGGAGGATCTGGAGGCAGAGTAAAAAATGATTAGATTTATATTTAGGTGGATCGGTGTGCTTATGACTACAAGTACAGTACTTTTAATTGGATACGATATAGTTGACGGATTATGGGCTTTCATATATTTCACAATAGGTGGCATTCTCATGTTTTTATTTAGAAATAAAAGTAAAAAAAGCATTTGGGAATAGCTTCATTCCGGGAAATTATGGGACTCAATATACTTAATAAAGAGAATGAAAAGGTACATGAATTATTTGAAAGGTAAGGTGCTTCTCGGAGTTAAGATTCCAACTGGGCAGGTTAGTAAAGGAATGGTTTTAAAAAACAGGAAGTTCAAGCCTTAAAATAAGCGGAGATTTTCCGATTAAGCTGCTGAATATGGCACGGGTGGGGTTAATAAGCGGAAATTTTCCGGTTACGCGGAGCGAAGTTACCCATTTTCATGTTTTTTGAGTCGATAGGCGGAATTTCTCCGTCTATTCAAGCTGTTTTTAGGGTTTTTTAGAAATTAGGAGGAATTTCTCCGCTTATTTTTCAACCTGTCATGTAGATTCCTTTAAGCAGGCCCCGGAAGGTCAAGTTCTTTCATGGTTGGGCGCGAAAGATAGAAATTGCTCTTAAATAGTTCCTCTTGAATGCCCCCCATTTATCTGCAGCATTTGTAATATATTTTACGTCGAGTCTCTTGCTTTTGAAAAATATTTAGAACTAGGCAGGAATAAGAGCCTGCATAATCGAATATACGTTCTTTAATGAAAGGCTGGATGCCTATGGTAATTAGCGGCATCAGGGCCTGAAAGATAGAAGGTGGCTTTTAATGGAACATACAGCAGTGAAGAAAATGGTTTCCCTGAAATTGTACAAAAACGAAGATGAAGAGCGGCTCAAGAGCTATCAGCTCCCGGAAGAGCAGCTTGCCTTTACCTCAATGCCGATTCCGGCGATTGAGGCCTGCCTGCAGGAGGATGACCGGCATCCTGTTATCATTCAATATGGAGAAGATATAGCCGGCTTCTTTGTCCTTCATGGCGAAGGCGGGGCCATTAAATACAGCCCGAATGAACGGGCGATTCTGCTTCGCGCCTACTCAGTCAGCTCTGATTATCAGGGGAAAGGAATTGCGGGTGAATCATTGAGGATCCTGCCTGACTTTGTAAGAAAGCATTTTCCTGGCAAAAATGAAATTGTCCTTGGCGTCAATCACAGCAATCATGCGGCCCAGCATGTCTATAAAAAGGCTGGTTTCATTGACCATGGACTGCGTATCACCGGAAAAAAGGGCGAACAGTATGTGATGCACATGCAGCTTTAGAAAGGGAATGAAGACATGATCAGATATCCGATTTTAAGGGAAGAGGCCGTAATTGGCGTCACAGCAACATCGTCAGGGGTGCCGGAAGAGCTTCATGACATGATCCGCTCCGCCTGCAGCCGTATGGAATCAAGGGGATTCCGTGTGAAATGCGGGGACACTCTGTGGACACAGGAAAAAGCAAAGTCGGCCCCGGCACCGGTTAGAGCGAATGAATTTAATAAAATGATGCTAGACAGCGAAGTAGACTTAATTATCCCTCCGTGGGGCGGGGAGCTTTTAGTAGAAATATTGGATAAAGTCGATTTCGCCGGAATGAAAGAAAAGTGGATATTAGGCTATTCAGATACAAGTTTGCTGCTATTGGCCGCCACTTTGATGACAGGGATGGCGACGGCCCATGGAACCAATCTTGCCGACTTGCGCGGCGAGCAAATGGATGAGACAACGGCCAGGTGGCTGGATGTTTTGAAAACCAGGGAGGGCGGATCGGTCAAACAGGAATCCTCCCGCCACTATCAGAAAGAATGGCAGCATGATAATCCTTCACCATATGTATTCCATTTAACAGAATCAACGAGCTGGAAAACCATATCCGGCAGTCCGGAGAGGATGGAAGGCAGGCTGCTTGGCGGATGCATTGATGTTATCAGGCATCTGATCGGCACCCCTTATGGCCGTGTCCGTGAATTTCAGCGGGAGCACCTTGGCGGCGATCCTATTGTCTGGTATTTTGAGAACTGTGAAATGACAACAACCGATCTGCGGAGGACCTTGGTCCATATGAAGCTGGCAGGCTGGTTTGAAGACTGTGCGGGAATCATGTTCGGGCGCAGCAGCGCCAACACAGCAGTTGGCGGGTATACTGCAGAGGATGTATACAGAGAGCTTTCATCTGAGCTCAAGGTGCCGGTCATCTATGATATTGACTGCGGCCATGTTCCTCCACAGGTCACTTTGATTAACGGAGCATACGCGGAAATTGAAGCCCGGGACGGGAAAGGCATCGTAGTTCAGCATTTTAAAGCATAAGAAAAGGGCAGGCTGCGGAGTCTGCCTTTTTCATCGTTCTAATGAGGAAGGGCATTTAAGCTTCACCATAATACTCAGCAAAATACAGGAAGCCGAATTTCCTGACGAGATAGTTTCTTAACTGCCCGGCAGTTGCTTTTTCAATAGGAGGTTCTGTAAGTGTATAAGCTTTGCCATTTAGCCTGGAAAATTTCTCGGAATCTGCTTTGTTATGATAGTCATCGTCGATAATTCCTGAAGTCAAAGCAGCACCAGGATAGCCGCTTATAAAAACATGGGTCCTGAGAGCAAGATGAGGGGTTGAATGAAGCAGCAGGAAAATGATCACTATACCGGCAAGAACCAGTTTCTCTTTTTTATATTTCATAAAAGATTTCTCCTCACCTTTAATTTCTTATAACTATTCCATGGTCCGTAAAATAATCCTGCTAAAACCTGTCAAAAAGGAGTGAAGCAAAATATGAAGAGAATAGTCCTGTTTCTTTTTCTGGCGGCTGCTGCCGGTCTGGCTGGAGCCTGCAGTGCATCCGGCCAACACCCGGGAAGTTATCAGGTCGTGATCATCGGGGGAGATGAGAAACTGAGCGGAGCATTCAGCGATTTTGCCGGCAATGGCGGGCTGGTTGGCGAGCTCCGGTATATTGCAGATCCTGAGGAGGCCCGTAAAGAATTTCCGAAGTATTCTTTAGAAGAGACTCCGGTCATATTCATTTTTGAGACCGGGGGAGGCGTGATGAAAAAGCTTGCGCTGGAAACAAATGAGGTGGAAGAGGCACAGGAGTTTTTGGAGGGGAAGGATTAAAAAGAGGCAGTTGGCAGAATAACGTATGAAGTTGGTAGATTATGCTCCGAATTGGTAGAATAACCTGCAAAGTTGGTAGAATAACCGGCAAAGCTGGTAGATTATCAGGCCAATTAACCAAATTAGCCGTATCGACCGCCTGCTGCCCTCTTTTTCAGCAGCCAAATGCCTGAAAACCGGCTTGAAGAACGCTATCCAAGCCGGCAAAACAGCGATCGTCATCCAGCAGCAGTCTGTCTGGGCCTCCTAACAAGCTCGCCGCCGCAGTTCGGGCAAATATTATCCATCTCCTCCGTGCAATCCCGGCAAAAAGTGCATTCATATACGCATATAAAAGCTGTATCAATCAACCCCAAAGCAGAATTGCATCTTTGGCATTCTTTTCTCATTTCCAGACCCATAGAAAGCCCTCCATCCGTCTATTTTCACAGCTAAGGTTAGCAGAGATTGGGGCAATCTTTTAGGGACAGATCGCAAATGTTTTCGGGGGTCAGCAGGGGCTGGAAACCTTATCCCGGAAGGAAGCCCTCCTTGCTGATCAAAACCTGTTCGGGGGGAAATACGTCTGTAAATCTTTTATATACCTTTCTATAAGCGGTCCTGTTATACCATTCATTTAGGTTCAGTTCTTCGTAAAGAGAAGGGATGCCGATCTTTTCCGTTCTTCGTCCTCCGCTTCCATCTCCCATAAAATAATCATCAATGCAGATCCTGTTTACAATGGGGAGAAGCAATTCCGGGAACCTCTCACTGCTGGGGAGCAAAGGGGCAATGGTTGCCTGGACAGGTATTCCTGCTTCCTTCAGCTCCCGCAGGGCCTTCAGCCTTGCCGGAATCGGCGGGGCTGAAGGCGTGAAATGCTTTCTTATGCTCTCGCTGTCCGTTTCCACTGTCATGCTGATCCGCACCTTTTCTCCAAGCTTTTGAAACAGATCCGCATCCCTTGCAGCAAGGGGGCTTCTTGTTTGGACAAACAAGAAGTCCGGCTGATTTTCTTCCATAGCTTCAAGCAGGGAGCGGGTAATTCTTTCTGAATGCTCAGCCGGCTGATAAGGGTCTGTGCTGGAAGACATGAAAATGGTCACTGGCCCTTTCTTTTTGGCTCTTGTTATTTCTTTGTCCAGCAGTTCTGCCGCACCCTGCTTCACGTCGACCCAGCTGCCCCATTCTTCGCTGCGGAAGATGGAGACCGGCATTTCCCTCACGTAGCAGTAGGAACAGCCGAAGGCACAGCCTGTATAAGGGTTAAGCGAGTGGCTGTAGCCGGAAAGGAAACCGGTGCCTTTTGTCAAAATCGTTCTAGGTATTTTATAAGCTATATTAGCTTTCATTCTAATCATCCTTATTTTGCATTATGGAAGATGAGTCCCAATCCATACCTGGTACCGGAGGAGAGTGTACTGACACCGTGCCGGACAGTGTTCTTGTAATAGCCTCTTTTTCCCTGGACCGGCCTGCTGCTCGTTGGGAAAATCAATGCCTCGCCCTGCTCGAGCGTTATCACATGCCCCCGGCTTTGGGCCCTTGGCCGCTGTTCTACGAGAAGGGATTCACCGCCGGTGTAGTCCTGCCCCCTTCTGCTCAATGTGAATAATACCTGGAAAGGAAAAAACACATCACCGTACAGATCCTGGTGCAGGCAGTTGTAGCCCTCCTGCTCATATCTCAGGATAAGCGGGGTTGTCCGTTCCTGGCCATGCTGCCTGCACTCTTCAAGAAATTCCTCCAAGGTGCCGGGATAGGCAGGCTGTTTGCCAAGCATGACAAGCCAGCGGTTGGCAGCTTTCGCAAGCTCAGGGTAAAAAGCTGTGCGGAGCTCCTGCAAAAGAGGGGGAAGCGGATCCGCAAAATATTTGTATTCACCTATCCCAAAGCGGTAGCGCTCCATATTGATGGTGCTTCTATAAAGGCTTTCATCTTCATACATACTGATGAAAGAATCGCATTGTGCAGGGGATAGGAGGGTTCCTAACTTTACAAATCCATCCTCATCCAAGGATTGATGAAGCACCTCCCAATCAAGGGTGCTTATCTTCTTGCCCATTTCGCTGTCCATACTGTGGCCTCCTTTATATGTAATGATATGGTCTATTATTTGCAAAGTCTTGTATTAAGAATGAGTTATCATGTGGTAAATAAAGGATATTCGGACAGATGTATGGGAAGGAGTCATACGATGATCATATTTATTGTGCTTACCGCTGTTATCACACTATTTTCCATTGAGGTAAATCTGCGGAAGTCAGTAAAACAAAATCAAGAAATGATTGAATTGCTAAAGGAGATGAAGAAAGGGGAAGAGTAGATTGAATGCCTCTAAAGCAGAAAAGAGCCGGCAGCATGGTTCAGCCGGCTCCTTTCTGATATTAAAGTGTATTGGCCATAATCTCCTTTAATACTTTCGCAGAGTGGCTGAACTGCTCTTTTTCTTTCTCATTCAGATCGATTTCGATTATTTCACGGATGCCTTCCCGGTTGATGATTGCGGGAACACCTATATAAAGATCCTTTTCTCCATATTCGCCGTCCAAATAAGCAGAAATAGTCAGGATGCAATTTTCGTTATGGAGGATTGCTTTTGTAATCCTGGCCAACGACATTCCGATAGCATAATAGGTCGCACCTTTTCTTTGGATAATATCGTAGGCTGCATCACGTACATTGACGAATATTTTTTCGAGACAATCCGGTTTCGCGTCTTCTTTGCGCTCCATAAAGCTGCCAAGGGGTTCAATTCCAATGCTGCTATGGCTCCAGACAGGGAATTCCGTATCTCCGTGTTCCCCGATGATGGCTGCGTGGACATTTCTTGTATCTACATTAAAATACTCGCCCAGCTTAAAGCGCAGTCTGGCTGAATCAAGCACGGTACCGGATCCGATGACTCTTTCTTTAGGGAGGCCGGATTCCTTCCACGTCACATATGTCAGGATATCAACAGGATTTGTTGCGACCAGGATAATGCCGTCAAAGCCGCTCGCCATAATCTGTTTGACAATGGTCTTGAAAATGCCGGTGTTCTTCGCTACAAGGTCAAGCCTGGTTTCACCAGGCTTTTGGGGCAAGCCTGCAGTAATGACAACAAGATCCGCTTCCCTGCAGTCGTCATAAGTCCCGTTCCACAGCCTGACTGGGGAAGGGGCAAAAGGCATCCCGTGATTAAGGTCCATTGCTTCACCTTCGGCCTTAGCTTCGTTTACATCAATCAGGACAATTTCTTCTGCAGCACCCTGGTTGACCATTGAATATGCATAGCTGCAGCCCACAGCTCCAGTCCCGATTACAATAACCCTGTTCACTTTGTTCGTTTTCATCCTGAATTTCTCCCTTCAATTATAAGAGTCATATTTATGGTTATATCCTGCGAGGCAGTTATTTAAGATACTTTTATTATATATTATAAATGTGAAATATATCACAAACTCTATGACTATTTTGTGAAATATTTCACAAATACTTCGGAAAATAACGGCTATGATCCTGTCATAACCGCTAAACCAGCTGTTTTGAGCCTTTTATTCAGCCCGGTCCAGCCTTTTTCTGAAGTCTGAGGGGGAGAGGAGAGTGTAATCTGTATTTTTCTTTAATCCTTCCAGGAAACCAAGATCGGCTTCGTAAAGCTCCTCTTCATCGTATTTATTGCTGTAGTAAAGCTGTTCTGAGCCAGTTTGGAGAAGGAGACTAAGCTCCAGAGCCATCGAGGAGCCGCTTGGACTGTCTTCATCTCCAAGAACAGCACCTGGATGAGAGGATTCCTCCTGGCTGATGTATAAACGGGAATCGTCCGCATGTTCCGCCGCCTTCACCAATTCGGGAAGCGTTCCTATCTTTTTCAATGTCATTCTGCATCACCTCTATTCCCTGTTTACCTAATTATAGGGGGCTTCTAAACTTTCCGTTTGCAGGAATGTCCAGAGGGTAAAAGGATAATGAATATAAATTGGAAAGGAGAATGCTGAAATGGCAGACAAAAAGGCACCATACAAAGGGTTCAACACAGAACAGAACAACGGGCTATCCGATACCCAGGAAGTAAACTACAGCAGTGATTTCAAGAAAGCCTATAAAGCTGAAAAGAAACAAGACTCCGATTCCAGCGAAAAAACTGAATGATGGAAAGGAAAAGCCCTGCCGGCAGACGGCGGGGCTTTTTGCTTCTTATAAAAAAGGCCGTCTGCAGGAAGGAGATCAGCCCTTCCTGTAGAAATGTACACTAAGCAAATTGAACTTAAGGAGGGAAATGATGTACGAGCAGAAGACGAAGGAAAACGATAAAAGTGTAGAAGAATTCATCGAAAATGTAGATAGCCCGAAGAAACGGCAGGATGCATACAGACTGATTGAGATTTTTGAAGAAACAAGCGGATTCAAGGCGAAGATGTGGGGAGACAGCATAATCGGATTTGGATCTTATCATTATAAATATAAGACCGGGCATGAAGGGGACGCACCGCTTGTCGGCTTTTCTCCGAGGAAGGCAAAGATCAGCCTCTATTTTGCCACAGGGGACAGCCAAAGGGGAGAGCTGCTTGAGAGATTCGGCAAGCATACTTCCGGCAAGGCCTGTGTGTACATCAATAAGCTGGCGGATGTGGATGAAGAGGTCTTAAGGGAGCTGATTTTCCAATCGATACAATTTCTAAGGGACACATATCCAGAATCCTAGGAGACGGGAGGGACAAGATTGAAGATCAGGAGAGCGGAGGACCAGGATGCAGAAGGAATCGCCAAAGTCCATGTGGAAACGTGGAGGACTGCTTATAAAGGCATTATTGATGATGAATATCTTGCAGCTCTTTCCGTGGAAAAAAGGACAGAGCTGTGGCACAGGAATATAGCGATACCCGGGAACATCGTACTTGTGGCAGAGAAAAATGGCAGTATAGTTGGCTTTACAGACAAAAGCCAAGAGGAAACAGGCGAGTATGAGGGCTTCAAAGGGAATGTCACCTGTCTTTATGTACTTGAAGAGCATCAGGGAACCGGCCTTGGGAAGGCACTCCTGCATGAGCTTTTTCATGCTTTTCAAAAAGAGGGAATCGGTTCTGCTATCGTCAAGGTTTTGAAAGAAAATGACGCCTGCAGCTTTTATGAATATACAGGTGCAAGGCTGCTGAAGGATGCTATCACAGTGAAAATCGGCAGCGGCCGGGAGCTCGAGCTCTGTGTGTATGGATGGAAGGACTTTAACCCAGCATTTTTACAGCAGGAAAATTAAGAATAGGAGAGACAAAACGATGAAACTGGCTCTTAAAGCATGTATCCTATCAGCCTCATGCCATCTGATGTATGCGGCTTATTCTGTGGTTAGCGGCTATATACAAACCAAAAACTATGAACCTGATATCGGCAAGGACTGGCATGAAGCAGCCTCAGCACCGGCCTCGGCAGCATTTGGCCCGGCACCTTCCCCCTGGATATTACCTCTGACTTTTATAGCCGGTGCCTGCCTGTTTGGAGCAGTGTTGTCTTGGAAAAAGAGTACCCGGTGACAGAAGCCATAAACAATCCTTCAGCTTATGCCCTGCTGGAGGATTCCTTTTTACTTTTATATCCACTTGCCCCTGTTCTTTCTATCCCTAAATTTTCAAGCAGATTTTCTATTGCTGTTAAGTGCTTTTTGTCCGGCACAGCAATGAGACCTGGCTGAAACAAACGATTCTTCACCTGGAACTTTAATTGATAGCCATTGTCTGCGCGCGAGTCCAGCCCGTAAAGGGGATGCCAACGGACAATTTTCTCTGTTTCAAAAGAGCGGATTTCGCTCTGGCTGTAAAACCTTCCGTGCAAAATAATGCCGTCCTTCATGATAAATAAATTTTGCGGCTGGCGGATGAAGCTTGCAATGGCAAAGAATATATAAGCTGCATTCAAGAAGGCGGGGTCAAACCAATCTGTTATAAGCAGGAGCAGGAGAAAGCATGCCATGAGGAAAAAGGCACATAACGTTCCCCATTTTATATACTGATAGGATTTAGTATTTTTTGTGATCGGCTGCATTTGCTTCCATTCACCTGGAAGCAGGATGCCTGAGTATTCTTCCTGCGTGCGGGGGAATAAAGCTTGTCCCGACAGATCGGCCGCTTTTTTTATACGAAGCCGGAGCTGCAGCAGGTAATAGCATCCGATGAGGAACAAGATGATAAAAAAAAGGTCAAGCCACATAGTTTTCCGTCCTCTCTATGTCTAAAATTTTTGCCCCTTGCTTTACTAACTAATACGAAGAAGATGGAAAAAAGTTCCCTATTTTCAAAAACAGAAGGAGCTAAGAAAAATGAGAATGACAGACCGCCTGAAAAGAATCATCCATCTGGCAGAAAGAGAACGAAAGGAGACTGGCTGCCAGTTTATCCAGCCGGAGCATCTGCTGGCCGGCTGCCTGCTTGAAAATACTGGAGCATTTGCGGAAATGGCGAACAAGTGCCGTTTAGATATAAGCAGTCTCCGCTCAGCTGCGGCCAAAAATGGAGAGGGAGGGGATTTTCCAGAGGGATTTCCGGCGCAAATATCTGAGGAAACCATGAACGTGATGGAAGCGGCGGCTGGCTTTATGAAGAGATACGGCCAGATGATCCTTAATGAAGGCCATCTCCTGAAGGCGCTGCTTTCCTGTGATTCTCTTGCTGAACTGACAGGGGAGAAAAATAAACAGCAGATGCTTGCAATCGGGGCAGCTGCCAGAGATTTAGCTGTACACCTGGCATCGTACTCACCGCCTGACAAGCTGTACTCCACAGTCAGGAGAGCCGGGCAAAAGGATAGAGAGATACTTGCTGAATTTACAGAAGACAATTTTTCGGCTGAATGGGCCCAAACGGCCGAAGCTGGAATGCAGCAGGAGGAACCGCCAGTTTATATAGCGTTCAGTGGGGAGGGAGAGCTGATCGGGTTTGCTGTGTTTGATTCTTATAAGGGAAAAAAGGGTTATTTTGGGCCAATGGGAGTTGCTAAAGGCATTCGGGAAAAAGGAATAGGAAGTGCCCTTCTCCATGCCTGTCTCAAGAATATGAAAGAAATCGGCTATGAATATGCAATAATCGGCGGAGCGGGACCGATTGAATTTTATGAAAAAGTGTGCCGGGCTGTTGTCATTCCGTATCCAGACTGAAAAAGGTTGTTCAAAAAATTGAAACAATTAGCATGATCTCCTCTGTTTAGCTCCTTCTTCTTCTGGGAATGGGTAAAAGACTTGTACATAGCTGCCAGTCAGCATGAGCCATTCTATATGAGGAGGAGACTGAATGAAAGATAACCGCAATGTAAATGAATCCAGTAAAAACGAACAGCTCGAGCAATTCCGGACAGATGACCGGGGGGAAAAGCTGACAACCAATCAGGGACTAAAAGTTTCGGAGGATGAGTTTTCCCTTAAGGCCGGTGTCCGGGGGCCAACCTTGCTGGAGGATTTTCATTTCCGGGAAAAGATGACTCATTTTGACCACGAACGGATCCCGGAGCGGGTCGTCCATGCACGCGGCTTTGCAGCGCATGGGGAATTCCAGGTATATGAATCGATGAAAAAGTATACAAAGGCAAAGTTCCTGCAGGACCCTGCTGTGAAAACCCCTGTGTTTGTAAGATTCTCAACGGTCGTCGGCTTCCGCGGATCAGCTGAGACTGTCAGGGATGTACGCGGGTTTTCGACAAAATTTTATACAGAAGAAGGCAATTATGACCTGGTAGGCAATAATATGCCTGTCTTTTTCATCCAGGATGCGATCAAATTCCCCGATTTTGTGCATGCAGTGAAGCCTGAGCCTCATACAGAAATGCCGCAGGCAGCCTCTGCACATGACACCTTTTGGGACTTTATCGCAAACAACCAGGAATCTGCCCATATGGTTTTGTGGGCGATGTCAGACAGGGCCCTTCCAAGAAGCTTCCGCATGATGGAAGGGTTCGGCGTCCATACATTCCGCCTTGTGAATGAAGAGGGAGTTTCACATTTTGTTAAGTTCCACTGGAAGCCGGTGCTTGGCGTTCATTCCCTTGTCTGGGACGAGGCGCAGAAGATCGCCGGGAAGGATCCTGACTTTAACCGCAGGGATCTTTGGGAGTCCATTGAGCAGGGCAATTATCCGGAATTCGAGCTTGGGATCCAGGTGATAAAAGAGGAAGACGAATTCGCCTTTGATTTTGATATTCTTGATCCGACGAAACTCTGGCCTGAAGAAGACGTACCTGTCCAGATCATTGGAAAAATGACGCTCAACCGGAATGTAGACAATGTCTTTGCTGAAACTGAGCAGGTCGCTTTCCACCCCGGCCATGTGGTGCCGGGCATAGATTTCACCAATGATCCGCTGCTTCAGGGGCGTCTGTTCTCCTATACAGACACACAGCTTCTTCGCCTTGGCGGGCCGAATTTTCACGAGATACCGATTAACCGCCCGGTTTGTCCTTTCCATAATAATCAGCGCGATGGGTTTCACAGGCAGACCATTAATAAAGGGCCGGTGAGCTATCATAATAATTCAATCGCGAATAATACCCCTTCTCCTGCTTCAGAGGCAGAGGGCGGGTATGCCCATTACCAGGAAAAGGTCGAGGGGCGAAAGGTCAGAGCCAGAAGCGACAGCTTCAAAGACCACTTTTCACAGGCCAAGCTGTTCTGGAACAGCATGAGCGGTCCGGAAAAGCAGCATATTATTGATGCATTCAGCTTTGAGCTCGGCAAAGTGAAGAATAAGTCGATCCAGCAGCAGATTGTGGATATGTTCGCCAATGTCGATTTGGAAATGACGAAAGAGTTTGCGAAAAACATCGGGGCAGTCCCTCCTAAAGAGGGCGGTTCTTCTGTAACGAAGTCTTCGCCGGCACTCAGCCAGGAAAACACAAAGAAGCTTCCTGCGACACGCAAGGTGGGCGTCATTGCTGCCGATGGTTTTGACGGGGAGGCTGTAAAGGTGCTGGAAGCCTTGAAAGCGGAAGGCATCATGCCTGTGATCATCAGCGACAGGCTTGGGACGATTAAAGGCTCTGATGGAAGCGAGCTTGAAGTCGAAGATACCTTCCTGACAACAGAATCAGTCCTGGTTGATGCTTTATATGCTGTAGGAGGCAAGGGTGAGACAAAGAAATTTCAGCAGGATGCGGTATACTTCATCAATGAAGCCTTCTCCCATTTCAAGCCGATCGGAGCGACACATGAAGGCAGGAGCTGGCTGCAAAACAGTGAAAAAAACAATGCTGCAGGAGTCATTCTTGGTGAAGGAGCGGAAAGCTTTGCACAGGATTTCATCCAGGCAGTTGCCCGGCACCGCTTTTGGGAGCGTCAGCTAGTATAATAGGAAAGCAGCGGAAAATGATTCCGCTGCTTTCTTCTGTGTTTGCTAAGACCCTATAGCTTCGAGGCTGACTAAATCGTTCTTGGCCGAAACCCGGTTCCTGCCAAGCTCTTTTGCCTGAAAAAGCAGCTGATCTGCCAGGATATAGGCTTTTTCCATTGGGGTTTCAGCGTTTACCTTTCCATAATAAAGGCCGAAAGAAGCTGTATAGCCGATCTTGATCTTCCTTCCGTGGAAGTCCGCCTCAGCCGGTCTTTCCGTCAGCCCCCGGGTGATTTCCTCAATCAGCAGGCTGCATTGATTAAAGTCCCTCCCGCGGAGGAAAAGAGTGAATTCCTCCCCGCCGCTCCGGATTAGGACATCTTCCTCAGACAGCACCCCTTTCAGGCTGTCAGCAAAATGCCTGATGACGCAGTCGCCTACTGCATGGTTATAAGAATCATTGATCTGCTTGAATTTGTCTATATCGGCCACTATGATCCCAACTGTTTCCTGCGCCTGGTCCAGTTCCTTCATTTTCTGGTCCATGAAGGCGCGGTTATGGACGCCGGTAAGGAAATCAGTATAGGCCATCTGCTCAAATTTATCGCGCTCATATTTATGCTGCGCGCTTTGGGACTTGGACAGAAAAGACCGGCTTACAAGATAATTCAGCAGGAACAGGCCAAGCAGCATGTCCCACTTTCCATCCTGGAGGAAAAGAAGGAGGAACCCGTTTGTGAAAGCGATTTTCCCCATATCAAGGACACTTCTGCTTTTTATAAAATCGATTGCCTCCCTGCGCGTATTGATTTCTCCTAAGAACGAGAAGATGATAATCAAATAAAGATCGGACAGAGCGGCTGTAACTGTAATAAGAAGCAGCATCAGCAGCCAGAAGCCGAATGGGATGTCTTCCATCCGGGGATACAGAGATTGAAAGATAAAGTAAGCAATGCTGTTATTCAGTGTAAAAGCGCCGATATTGTAAAAAGTGTGGACAAATTCATCAGGATCTGCTGTTTTTGTTTTGATTTTTGTAATATAGACAGTACAACGATAGAGAGTTTCAAACACCAGCAGTCCCACCGGCCCGGCAAAAAGCCCAATTGAAAGGCTGTATGTGATGCCGTAGTCAATGGTCGAGCTGCCCAGCTTGCTATGTATCCCCAGGTGAAAATAAGAACTGGAAAAGATCCAATAAAAAGCAAGGGCCAGGAGATACACATTCCAGTCAGGAACAATCCATTCCGACTGGGAAGCAACTGCAAGTGAAGTGAAAAAAATCAAAAAGATAAATAATCGCGCCTTTAGCATAATTGGTATTTGGACCCCTTCGATTGTTATATAAAAAAGTCAAACAGCGTAATTGCCACAAACCTATTTACTAATTATATAGCAATTTAAAAATTCAGAACATAAAAATAATAAATATTTCATGATTTTCCCAACCTAAACAGAAGGGGGTCAGGCAAGGCAGATGGACATTTGTCCATCTATGGTGCCTGGCACAAAAGAAAATTGTCGAGATTTATCGGATTGTTTCCGTTTTCATTTTTTTAAGGAATACATTTGCTTATCCATTATTAATCTGTTATCATAAAGTGAAATTATTTTTGTTCGGTATATAAGGAAAGAACAGTTTTGATACTTTTCGCCTTGATAACTTTGAGCAAGAATAGTAATACAATGTGTGTTTACACGCAAGGAGGCAACAAACATGGCTACAGGTAAAGTTAAATGGTTTAACGCAGAAAAAGGATTCGGATTCATCGAAACTTCAGAAGGTCAAGATGTATTCGTTCACTTCTCAGCTATCCAAGGCGAAGGTTTCAAAACTCTTGACGAAGGTCAAGAAGTAACATTCGACATCGAAGAAGGTCAGCGCGGACCTCAAGCTTCTAACGTAGTTAAAGGCTAATACGCGAAGAACGGGCACTCATTTTGAGTGCCTTTTTTGTGTGGAAAGAAAAGGACACCAGTCCTATAAAGGGCGGTGTCCTCTTTAACGGTCATTTCCTTCTGATATTGCTCATGATAAAGCCGCTCTCTGGAAATGTCGGCATCCTGGATAGGCTGAAGCTCATCTCCTGATCCTCTGGAACCGAATAGTCGATTTCATTCACGAGGAAGTCAAGGCTTGCTTTCATAACCTCAATCGTTATGCCTTCTCCCGGACACCGGTGCCCTTTCGAGGCATCGCCGCCGCCTTGAGGGATTAAATCAAACAGGCTGCCGTCCCATTCTTCGAACCTCTCAGGCCGGAATTCAAACGGCTGCTCCCAAAGTCCCGGATCATGATTGGTTCCGTAAATATCTAGAAGGACAAGCATCCCTTCTTTGAATGCTGCACCATTCCAGACGAAATCTTTGCGTACAATTGCACCAAGGAACGGACCGAAAGGGTAGAAGCGCCGTACTTCCTGGACAAACATCTCAAGCTCGCGGCCGCTGCCAGTCTGCAGCATCTCCTTATAACGGGGATGGCCGTGAAGCGCCAGGGCAGAAAAAGCAATGAATGTCGAAATGGCAACAATCGGGCGGAGAACATTGATGAGTTCGACAGCTGCCATCTGGGAGTCCAGAAGAGTTCCATCAAGTTTTTTATGAAAAGCCATTTCATACAGCGCAGAACCTTCTTCTGCGGCCAGCCGCCCATCTCTAACATCCTCAATGATACTCCGTATCCAGTCTTCTGAGCTGCTCCTCGCATGCCTGCCTTTCCAATGGCGCGGGCCGACCGCCCCGAAGGCGTCAACCATATCGGCAAATTCTTCCGCTCTATCCTTTTCTTCCTCCGGCTTCAGCGGAACACCCGCCCATGCGCAGGCAGTCCGGCACAGAATGACCTTGGCTTCATCTAACAGGACAACCTCACTTCCGGCTTCCTCCCATTTGGCGGCCGCTGCCTTCCATTCATTCATGACCATACCGGCAAGCCTTTTTTGATGGGGAGAGGTCATCAGGGACATGAACAAGAGCTTCCTGTGGATATGCGCGTCCCCGTCCATCGTCTGGATGGCATTTTCGCCAAACAATGTTTTTTGTATCCGTTTGGGAGCGGCCCCATTTCTTTGAAAACGGTCTGTATCATAGAATAGCCGGGCCGCTTCTTGTCCGCTCATGCATATCACTTTTTGCCCAAGCAGGCGGGCCTCAAAAAGCTCTGTTCCGTACCGTTCTTTTCTGTTAAGAATAAATTCATAGCCTTCCTTCATTAAAGTAAGGCTGTTATCAAGACTTTTATCATGAGGAATCTGCCCGTTCATTGCCATCAGCATCTGCTCCTTTGTATACCTGCATTTGTCTTGTATTATTTTTCACTATTTTCAGGCGGTTAAACACTGGGCTTTAGTTTCTTTAATAGAAACTTTTGAATCCCGGCAATATATCGTCTGCAGGAACGAAAAAACTCCCCATTAATGTGAATGGGGAGCCTGCCGGTTATTTTATCATATTCAAATATTCATCCAGCTGGCTGAAGGTGCTGGAATATTCCTGGTGTAAACCATCCAATGCAGCTTCAAAGCTTTGCTGCTCTTGAATATCAGGATTAAGGGGGGATGCCAGCAGCTCTATCTCGGTTTTATTTTCCGAACTGATGAAGGTTACTTGGTTGACCACTTCAAGGGGCCATACTGAATTAAAAGGAGCGCGGACTGCACTGCCTTCTTCATCTGAAAAAGAGTTGATGAATATAAGTTTATCGGGAGGGGAGATTTCATCATATATGAACCGCCCCCATATTTCATAGCCTTCGGGAGACTTCTGGCTATAGTGGAACATTCCTTTTGGATGGAGTTCCAGCATGGTGACCTTCATGGCATATCCTTTGGGGCCCCACCAGTTCTTGAGGTGCTCTGCTTCTGTCCATGCTTTGAATACAAGCTCGCGCGGTGCATCGAATTTCCTTGAAACCACTAGCCCGGTTCGGGTATCTTTTAGCATTGTCATGTCCTCCTCCTTTTGAAATATTCAGCCGAGGGAGGTGGGAAATAGAAGCTGCGATGTCTGGCCCGGCCATAATTATACTATTCTAAATATACGTTAAAAGAATGAAAGCTGTAAATTTATTTATCAAAAATGAAGTTATATTTTTCCTGAAAAAGACTAATTCCCCATGCAATCATATGTTCTATTATGCTAGTATAATGATTAATATATAAAAATAGACAGGATGACAGCATGAACGGAACAGCGCATATGACAGTCGGGGCCGTCATTGGATTTATGGCAGCCAATGCCGTGCAATCAAGCCCGGCGGAAACTCTTTTACTCGTGGGGATCGGCACAGCCTCAGCCCTCTTGCCGGATGCCGATATCGACGGCAAGCTCAGCAATAAAATTACAATATCCCATAAAGCGATCCGCTCGATTGCCCAGACGATTGGGCTTTTGATGTGCTTGTACAGCTTCCTAGAAGGAGGAAGCAAGGAGCGCTGGCTCGGAATGGGGGCTGGTGCAGCCATTGTGATCCTGGCATCCTTCATCACAAAGAGGAGGATGCTGACCGTTACGGGGATCGGGATGGCGGCCGGCGGTTTATCCCTTCAGGAAAGCTGGCTTTTGCTTTTGGGTATATACATCATTGCAGCCTCGTTCGTCTCCCACAGGACCTACACCCACTCAGCGGCAGGCCTGATTTTCTTCGGAGTGATTGCCTATCAGCTTGATCTCTCCCTTGGGACAGAAGGGGTGTTTAAGACCTGCATGGCCGCCTATGCGAGCCATCTTATCACCGATATGAAGTTTCTCCCTTTCAATAAGCGCGGCATTAAATTATTGCTGCCATTTTCATCAAAAGAGATATGAGGAAGCGGTCCTGTAAAAGGGCTGCTTCTTTTTTTTATATGAGAACGGAAGGCTTTATCCTAAAAATGCCATTCTTCATTCCCTTCTGGAAAGTTTAGCTTTCAGGAAAAGAAGGAAAAATAATGTTCAAGACAGACTAAATCACCAATGAATTGGGAGTGGACAACTTGAAAAAGGGTTTTGCAGGAATAGCGATTGCAATTGTGGCCTTAATTATTATTTTTATGATGCTGGGGTCCAGCTATAATGGATTTGTAAATGCAGAAGAAGATGTAGACAAAGCGTATTCGCAGATCGAGAACCAGCTGCAGCGAAGGCTGGACTTGATCCCGAACCTCGTAAATACAGTCAAAGGGTATGCGGCTCACGAAAAGGAAGTCATCCAATCCATCTCTGATGCCAGGGCGAGACTGGCAGGAGCAAGAACACCAGAAGAAGAAGCGACGGCCAATACCGAGCTTTCGAATGCATTGAGCAGGCTGCTCGTTGTGGTTGAAAACTACCCGAATCTGAAGGCGGACAAGCAATTTACGCAGCTGATGGATGAACTTGCCGGAACGGAAAACCGCATATCGGTGGCACGCCAGGATTATAATGAGCAGGTGGCAAGATATAATAAAAAGGTTCAAAATTTTCCCGGCGTCATTGTTGCCAAAGTGACCGGATTTGATGAGAAAGAATACTTCCGGGCAGACCCTGCTGCGGCAGAAGCGCCTGAAGTTGATTTTGGGGGCAATGAGTAATGATCCGGCATCGGGCATTCCCTCTTGTTCTGGCGCTTCTCCTGCTGTTCATCTCTGCAGGCGCAGCAAACGCTGAAGAAAACGGAATTCCCGCCCCGTCCGGGGATATATATGTCCAGGATTTTGCAGATGTCTTAAGCCCGGAACAGGAAAATGAAATACGGACCCTCGGGCGCTCCCTTGAAGATCGGACCACTGCCCAGGTTGCAGTCCTGACAGTAGAAACGACCGGGGGGCGGCCAATTGAGCAGTACGCAAACCAGGCATTCCGGCAATATGCTATCGGCAGTGCCGAAGAGAATAATGGCGTCCTGCTTGTTCTTGCCATGAAGGAAGAAAAAGCCCGGATTGAGGTCGGCTATGGGCTGGAGGGCAGGATACCTGACGGCAAAGCCGGAAGGATACTTGATGAAGTGACGTTTCCCCTGCTCCAGGCCGGGCAGCCGGGACAGGGTGTCCTTGACACTTATAAAACGCTTGCCGGCGAAGCAGCAGCCGAGTATGGCCAAGGCCAGGGTGCAGCACAGCCTGCAGGAGAGCAGGGCACAGGCATTCCTTCCTGGCTATTATTTATCATCATCGTCGGAGTCATCGTGCTGGATTTTATGTTTTTTGGCGGTACATTGACCTATCTGCTGCTTTCTGTCATTTCGCGGGGCGGAGGAAGAGGCGGCGGAGGCGGACCACGCGGCGGCGGGGGCGGCTCATCCGGCGGGGGCGGTGCCAGCAGGGGCTGGTGAGAGAGAAAAGAAGGGCTGTTGCGTGCGATTTTGCCGATTCGGTAGAAAAAGGCGGGAAATGATTAAAAAAAGTCAGGAAATAATCAAAAAAACACCGGTTTTAAGTGAATTAATCCTTCAATCGGTAAATTCAAGCATCGCTCTGATTCTAACCCTTAAATTCAGCCGCTGTATATCTAACAAAAGGCTAACTCACAGCCTCAGCCGGATATATCCGCAAAAAAAAGCCGGAAACTGCATCAGTTTTCGGTTTTTTCCCCATTCTAGCTTAATATTTTTGAGATTTTCTTCATCCCTTCGTCATTGCAGATAAGGCAGAAATGCTGCAATAGTTTTTCTTTGGCTTCCTCTTTGCTGATAGAGAGGCGCTCAATCCCGTTTTTCTCCAGCCACCCTTCCATCGTTTCATAGGAGGTGCTGTTCCAGCCGTTTGTTTCCCCGGCTTCATTTTGTTTTTCCTTTATCCCGGATATGACAATATCCATGCTTCCCTGCAGTTCCTGCAGGCCTTGATCAAAAGCCTTTTTGTGCTCTTTGCCAAGCAGGTTAGCTTTTTTCCGCAAAAGGCGCGTGTCAATCCCTTCTTCTGCACTGATTAGACTGAACAGGGTCAGCGCTTCTTTTGAAAACTCCCCCTTATGATATCTTTCTTCAGTCACATCGTTTTTTCCCAGAACAGCGAGAAATAAGGGAACCAGGTCTTTTGAAATGAACACTGCCTTTTTACTGATGAATTTTCCGTAAGCGGCAATGCCTTCCCCCGCAAACCGGGTCCGCCATGTCCAAGGATCGGAATCACCTCCAGCATGCCAGCTTTCAGGCTCCGTAATAGTATTCAGCGCTGGGTATCCCGGGATTAGGGGAGCAAGCGGCAGCAGGCCGAGCTCTTTAATGATGGCAGCAGCTTCTGAATATGCTGCTGCTTTATAATCCTTCATGATTCAGCTTCCTCCTTTGGATAATATCTTTCCATGTACCTGCCTATTTTGAATATCTCATCAGGCGAAGCGGCCGTCCACTCTTCGACGGTGCTGCCTGTTTCTTCTATATAGGCTTTCACGATTTTGTATCCTTCGCTGTAGCCGTAATTGCTGGGAAGCGGGCCGCCGCCATGAAGCACTTCAAGTGATCTGTTTAAGTCAGTCTTGTTAAGGTCGTCTCTCACCTTGTTCCAGAAAACTGGAGCTGCCTTCGTATCGAGGGGGATATTGGTCATTCCAGGATATACTGTTTCTTCAAACATGACAGCTTTTCCTTCAAATACAAGGTTGTCCAAAACTGTATACTGATGAGAATTTGTAAAATGCTGCTCTGTCCATGCGCTGTGATGGTATTCATGGGCAATTGTGCTTTTGATCATGTTATCAGAGGAATTGTAATCACTATAATAAAAATTAATCCTGCCTGAGCCGGTGGTCACCATCGTTCCATGGAATGAGTTGTCTGTCGGAAAAACGCACACATTGATGTCTTTAGTGGAAGGGAGGATTTCAGAAGATTTTTCGAGTGCTTCTTTAATAAGGGAGTCCAAGTGCTCTTTGTTCATTGATTTTATTACTTTTTTAAGGGTGCCTGGAAATTTGTTCACCTGATAATCCTGGATTTCCTTTGCCATATGAGGGTAATCAAGGTCTGTAAAACATTCCTTTTCGATAGGCTTAAGAATTTTTTCTTCATAAAGTGCCTGCCGTTCCTTGCGGGGTGTCTGCTCAAGCTTTTCAAGATAATCTTCATAGAGGTACTGTGCATGGACTATGTTGAACTTCTGGTTTCCGCCATCGTTCTTGAAGGATGAGATAACCGGCTTAGGGGCTTCCTCTAACTCTTTTTCACATCCTGATAGAACTGCAGACATGAGTATGAGAGTAACCAGAGTAAGGAAGGGCTGTTTCATCACTGGTGCCTGCCTTTCTACTAAATTAGTATACAAATTATTATAGTTTAACTTGGAAAAAATTACATATAAAAACCTTAAAAATATTGAAGGCCAACTATGAGCACAAAACCTATAATTGTTGGACTCTATTCCCCCCAGGAAGGATATACCCTAGTGTCTGCAGTTCTCTTATAACGGTTGAAAAAATAAATAGGGTAAACAAAAAAAGGGCCGAAGCCCTTTTAGTTTATGCCGCTCGGAAATCCTTACTGTTCACCCGAAGCTGGCGATATTTGAAAATCTGGCTGATATACCAGGCGAGAACAACTGCCGCCAGCGAGAAACCGATGATCATGGAAAGCCTGTAATCCATCCCTAATCCTTCAGGTGCGTAGAAGATATAGGTGCAGACAACGCTTGTCATGAACAGGGCCGGCACCCCGCAGATCCAGTGAAAGCGGCTGTTTTTCAGAAGGTATACAGTGCCTGTCCACAGCATGACGGTAGCAACCACCTGATTGGTCCAGCCTACATATCTCCAGAGGAAGGTATAGTCAATGGTTGCCAGGAAAAGGGCCGGCACTGCTACCAGCACGGTCACTAGCAGGATCTTGATTTTGCTTTCCATATTAAAGAACTTGGCAAAGATTTCTGTCAGGATCATACGGGAAGAGCGCAGGGCCGTATCTCCTGTTGTGATTGGCAGAATGATGACGCCAAGGATGGCAAGAATTCCGCCGAGTGTCCCAAGAAGGGAGGTAGAGATTTCATTTACGACTCCGGATGGGCCTCCTGCTGCGAGCGCCTCACCAAGGCCGGCTGTTCCATTGAAAAAGGTCATGCCGGCTGCTGCCCAGATAAGGGCGATGACGCCTTCAGTAACCATCGCGCCATAAAAGATTTTGCGGCCGTCTGATTCTTTTTTCATCGTACAGGCGACAATCGGGCTTTGCGTACAGTGAAACCCTGAAATGGCCCCGCATGAAATAGTGACCATCAATAGCGGCCAGATCGGCAGATCCCCTGGATGAAGGTTCTCCAATGTCAGGTTGGGAATGCTTTTATCGGAAAAAAGCAATGAAATACCGATTGCTAATGCCATGAAAAGCAGGATGCCGCCGAGGAGCGGATAAATCTTCCCGATAACGCGGTTGATCGGCAGGATGGTTGCCAGCAGGAAATAGGCAAAAATAATCAGCAGCGAGACCGTAAAGCTGAGAGGTGTCAGCTGGGCGATCAGCTGGGCGGGGCCGGCGGTGAAGGCGGCTGCCACCAGCACCATCAATACAAGCGAAACGACGCTGATAATGGTTTTAACGGTTTGTCCGAGGTAACGGCCGACAAGGGAAGGGTACTGCTCCCCCTGATGGCGGAGGGACATCATGCCTGAAAAATAATCATGCACGCCTCCTGCAAAAATCGTCCCTATCACTATCCAAATAAATGCTACTGGTCCGTACAAAGCTCCAGCCACAGCGCCGTAGATGGGCCCGAGGCCTGCTATATTCAGAAGCTGGATCAGGTTTCCCTTCCACCAGCTCATCGGTACATAATCGAGATTGTCCCTTTTCGTGTATGCGGGTGTCGGAGTGCTGTCATTAATGATGAATACGCGTTCCACAAATTTAGAATAAAAAACGTAGCCGAGTACAAGCAGGACTAGTGCCCCAAAAAAAGTAGCCATTATTGTTCTCCTCCTGTTGATTGCTTTTGGAATATGAAACATTTTAACACTTTTATGCATAAAAACAACAGATTTTTCTGAAAAAATATAAGATTTGGTATATTGTCATCTGGCACTATCCTAGCGTCAGAGGCTGTCTAATCATAAAGAAAGCCCTTACTGTCCAGCTGACTTTTTTGAATTCCTGACATGTGAGAGACTGCTGCTTCACAGGAAATGGGGTAGATGCAGGTATGATATCAGGATAGTGCGGGACAATAATTGCTATTAAGACACAAGACGGCAGGAGCATTTATATGAGCCAGACAGCAGTCCATTATGCCATTTTATGGACCGTCCTGATTGCCACCGGTGCAGGCAGCCTGTATTTAATAAGATATAGCATTCTCCGCTATGGCATCATGTTTATATTGAGCAGTATATCTGCCGGTCTATTATGTGTATTGTTTTTCCGGATGGGCTTTTACCGCTATGCTCTGCCTATGAAAGAAGTCCTGCCGGCAGCAGCCGTAAGCTTCAGTTTCCTGGCGTTATTATTGATAAGATACAGACCTGAAAAAAACACTTTTCCTTTCTTTTTTATCAGCATCACTCTAGTATTTTCCGCTGAAGTTCTTTTAAAGGATTTGGTGGGCTTCATCGCCTTCCGCAATGGCTGGGATTATTGGGACTCTTATTCCCTTTATTGGATTTTCCTCCGCTTAATGGGATTTGTGGGCGAGTTTTTTATTCCGAGAGCTTACCGCGCGCCAATCAGGCCGGATACAAAGGGTTACTGGATCCTCTTTATTGCTGTGTTGATTTATGCCTGCTTTGGTGTATATATACTTAACAAAGGCTGGGCGGAGATATTATAGTCGTGAGAAAGCTGCTGACCAGGCAGCTTTATTTAATTTAACAAGGAAAATATATCCATTTAGGAGAAAGGGATGTAAAATGGGGGAAACGAAGTAATCGGGAGGAGCTGTAATGAAAGCAGTTTTCTTTGACCTGGATGGGACCCTGCTGGACCGGGAAGCTTCTATCAAAGAATTTTCAATTCAGCAGTATCAGAGATATTACAGTAAACTCAGCCATATCCCGCAAGCTGTGTTCACGAATAGATTCAAAGAACTGGATGCAAGGGGATATGTCTGGAAAGATAAAGTCTATCAGCAGATGGAAGCGGAATTTACTTTTCAAGGGATTGCGGCTGAAGATCTATTAAGGGATTATCTTGATCATTTCCACCAAAGCTGTGTACCGTTTCCTTATTTAACTGAATGTTTGTCTGCTCTGAGAGATATGCAGCTTAAGCTGGGGATTATTTCGAATGGCAGATGGGATTTCCAAATGGCGAGCATCCAGGCTCTTCAAATTGAGGAATATTTTGAAGTGATTCTGATTTCGGAGCGTGAAGGCATCAGCAAGCCGGATCCTCAAATTTTTCACAGAGCGATGGACAGGCTCTGCGTTTCTCCGCATGAGAGTGTGTTTGTCGGAGACCATCCGGTTAACGATGCAGAAGCGGCCAAAAGCTGTGGAATGGAGGCTGTTTGGAAAATAGATCCGCATTGGGATGAACCACCTGCAGATTATAAGGTGGATAGTTTAAAAGAGCTTCCATTGATAGTGAATAGAATTCTGAAAAAAAATACATAGGCAGGCAAGAGGTGTATGCTGGTGAATAAGAATGGCCATTACATGAAGAGGATAATTGCTTTTTGTTTAGGTGCTTGCTTTTTGGCCGCAGGCTGCTCTGACAAAGAAGCGGAAGGCTATGAGGAAGCCAGGCTGGAATCAAAAGGAAAAGCTGCTGAAGCACCAGCTTCTCCGCAAACCGGAACAGATATAGTCAAAACAAAGGATGGAATGACCTTCAAGATTATAGATAATGCAGGCATAACAGAAAAGAAGAAAGAACAATTTAAATTAGAGTTGTCTGATGCCTATAATAAGGTGAGAGATTCCATTCTTACAGATTATGAGCCGGCTAAAAGGATCACTATTTATCTGGAAGATGGATTTGATGCCTCCTGGGGGTTCAAGGATGAAGTCGTCTTATATGGAATCAGGAACAATCAGCATCCCCTGGTGCATGAGCTTACCCACAGTCTGCTCGGCTATGGCAGCGATTTTGGTTCAGACCGGGGCTATTTCACGCAGGAGGGCTATGCGGTCCATATGGAAAACCAATATGGAAAAACAGGATACCCTGCACACAAAGTGGTGAATTATTTAGCTTCCCAGGATAAAAGAGTCCCTTTGGAAAGGTTGATAAGTGAAGATACTGATGACCAGTTTTTCCGTCCGTCCTTCAAAGAAGAAGGCTATCTTGCCCTGCAGTGGATTTCTTACACAGAAGCAGGATCATTTGTCACCTATCTTATAGATGTATATGGTTTAGAGAGGTTTGAGAAAATCTATAACCAGAACAATCTGGAGAAAAAGCTGTATGAAGTATACGGCAAAAACAGCAGGGAGCTTGAGCAGGAGTGGCTGCAATATATTGAAGAGAAAGCAGGTGAGCTGTCGATGCCGGATAAAATGAATATACCAAACTTCTATTATGCCGAGGAATCCCTGTCGGCCATTGACAGCAAGTATTTCAAATAGGGCTGCCTAAGCATATAAGAATGTCCCGGGAGATAATCCCGGGACTCTTTTTAGGTTAATATCCTAATTTTAGGGCTTATTCGTATGAGGCTTTGTTTCACACAGCCTTTAATTAATAGGCATCTGTTCTATGCTTTTCACCGAATACATGGCTGTCCAGGTACTTATGGAAGAACCATTCTCCAGCTGCAATGACGACTGCGCTAATGATGGAAGCGGTGATGATGTCACTGTCATTGGCAACAAGGTTATTGCCCATAAACCAAATAACCAGGAATGCGAGCACCGCGTCTGAAATAGTGGCAATCAGGTTTCTTCTTCCCTGGTCTGAACGGTCTCCTGTTGTACGGAAGACTAACAGGTCGCCGGCAATATAAGCCAAAATGGTCAGAACCACACTAATGAGCAGGGAATCTGTGAAACTGATATCGAAAAAGCCGGTTAGAATGATGCCTAATACAACAGCAATCATAACAAATTTAATGATAAGTGCTTTAACATGTTCCATTGTTCATCCTCCTTCTGTGGTGTTGGTATATCCATTACTTAGCCTGGCCAGCCCGGGCATAAACCCAAATATTTTCCTGTGAGCAAGGGAATTAATACCAAAAATAATCATGCTTAAAAGGGTGGCAAGCGGGTAATGATTGGTAAAATCCTGAAAAAATTGCTTCATACTGATTCAATAAAATAGCTGTAATCCAGGGAAATATATGGCCAACATCCAACATGAAATGGAGCTGAGCAGCATGGACGGTAAAGGGACCGACCAGATCATCAAACTTCTGGAAGATGAGAAAAAGCTCTATGAAGATAAACAGATCAAGCTGGCTATCGAAAAGGGGAGCAAAGAAAAGGAAGCTTATGTAAAGGGAATTTCAGAAGGATTATCGATTGCTGCAGCCATCATTTCCGGTGCTGGTGAGAAATAATCGACCCGGGGGAAGTAAAGGAGCAGCGGACATTGGTGAGGAAAGGCAAGGGCTGAAATGGACAATTCTATCATTGGCATTATACTATCTGCAATGGCAACAGGATTGGGCGCTGTTCCAATCCTGTTTTTAGATAAAATTAACGGGAAATTGAAGTGCATCCTGCTGGGATTTGCTTCAGGGGTCATGATGGCAGCGACAGCTTTCAGCCTTATCCCAGAGGCACTTAAGGCCTCTAATTTACTGGTGCTCTCAATAGGGATGCTTGCCGGTACAATTGTACTGAACTATGTGAATTCAAAGGTTTCGGAGCTGGATGCCGGCGACATACGCTTTAATCCAGGCATCGACAGAAAAACGCTTATCATCGTCATTGCAATCATGCTTCATAATTTGCCGGAAGGCCTTTCGGTGGGGGTGAGCTACGGATCGGGCGAAGATAATCTCGGAACGATCATTGCTTTGGCTATCGGTCTGCAGAATGCCCCCGAGGGGTTCCTGGTCGCCATTTATTTACTCTCAGAAAATATCTCAAGAATTAAATCCCTCCTGATTGCCGCTCTTACGGGAGCGGTCGAAATTGTTACCGGGACGATCGGCTACTTTCTGGCATCAAAGGTGGATGGCCTTGTTCCATATGGCCTGAGCTTTGCGGCCGGGGCTATGCTTTTCGTGATCTTTAAAGAGCTGATCCCTGACAGCAATGAAAGGAAGGAAGAGAAAATTCCAACTTATGCTTTTGTACTCGGGCTCCTTGCTATGCTGTTCCTTGTCCAGGAGTTTGGATAAGGAAAGGAAAAGGCAATGGCCGCAGGTTCGGAGAAGAATCCGGAACCTGCGGCCATTGTTCTGAGAAAAAGCCGGCAGCATTTACTCGAAACTGTTTGCCAGCTGTTCATGCCATTTTAAAGTCTGTTCTTCGTTCTCCCCATTGATGAAGATATGTTTTCTTCCCATTTCAATATAAATATAGGGGGCTTCTTTGTGGATAAAGAGAAGGCTGCTTCCATAGCCTTTTACCGTAAATCGGCCTTTTGCAAGGGTTGACAGGCCAAAGCCGTTTTCCTTCCAGGTAACCTCCGGCATTTCCTCAAGCAGTTCTAGTTTCGTAATACTCTCAATTGGCCATTCATCCCCATACATGCCTGTTATTTCAAACGTATCTTCTGTGATTGCGAGATCCGGCTTTTGATAGCCGAGATAGGTAAGGCCGCTGATGAATCCAATCACGACGAAGGAGAGGATGCTGGTGAACCAATACATTCTTTTTCTTTTGCGGGGAATTTCAAACTTGGACAAATAGATGCTGCCGCCGAGGAGGAAAAGAAGCATAAAGCCAATTTGGACTTCCATTGCATATGTGAAGCCCGTAAAGGCAAGTGGAAGAAGGATAAGCATCCCTATTGCCGTCGCCAGCAGGAGGCCGCCCGTTTTCTGGGGCATTTTATTCTGAATGAGTTCCTCCTGTTCTGCTGCGGGACGTCCGGCAAAACCAGAAATGAGCCAGTAGTTCTTTTTATAGCGGATGGCCCATCCGAGAATAGAAAAAAGCACAATAACAAATACCTGTATACCTGCGAGGAACCACATAAAAACCACTCCTTTTTTGTTCGCTGTCTACTCTACGGATGGAGAGGGGCTTTGGATTCAGCTTTATGCGGTTCCTGCAAATAATAACCCTGAAAGATTTATTTGCTGCTTTATGCCATCCCGTGCTTTTTGCCTCCTACAGTTACAGGGGTTTTGTAGCCTTCTGCGTGCACATCTTCAATACTGGCATGTTCACTGTTATCAGCCAGACCGAACCTGCCGTTCTCTCCTTCTGCCCGTACCTCCGAAACGCTGACATGCCGGATGCCTTCGCCAATCTGGATTCCCTGCTTTGCAGACCCTTGGATGGAGGTTTTGCTGATCTCTACATGATCAGCCCGCTGAGCTCCGCCGAACACTTTAATATCCACTCCTGCTTGTTTAAAGCCCTGAATGGCCAGGCGGTTCAGAACGACATTCCTCGCTCTGTACTGGATGGCAATGATTGGGTTGCCGGCATAGTCATATTCAGGGTCGCCTATCAGCGTGAATTGGTTGATCACAACATTTTTATAAGCTGATACAACCAATCCCCTGGGTTCAGAGCCGGCATAAAGGTCTGTATGCACTGGATGTATGCTCACTATCTTTGTTGCCCTGATATTGCGGGCGGTCCGCGATTCCGGATCGCCGGCTTTATGGTGGCCGATGTGGCGGAAGTTAAAGGAGCGGTTATCATTGACTGAAAGGTGGCCGATGATCTGGACATCAGAGGCTGCTGAAGAGTTATGGTGTGCCTTGATCTCCACCCCGCCGAAGCATCGTGCTGATGAGTTATTGACGAGCCAGACGTTTCTTGAGCCATCATCGACTTCAATGCCGTTTGAATTAGAGAAGCCTTTTTTGTGGGTGCGGCCGCTTGGATCGCACATATGGCAGTTGGAGATCAGGATATTATCGCTGTGATGGGTGGTAATCCCGTCATCTCCAAATCCATAGCCGTTCAGCTTGTCCAGCCAGACATAGCGGCTGCCTCCGCGTGCGCGGTAGCCATCTCCTGAGTAGTTATAGAGAGTGGACGAAATATCGAAACAGTGAAGGCCGGGATTGATGGCTTCTACATTTTTCACCCATCCATACCTGATGTTTGCATACGTAAGACAGCTGGAGTGGTTTCCCCAGGTGCTTGTTTTAGTCTCATTGCCGAGCCTTTCGACGTTCCAGTCCAGGCTCAGGTTCTCGACAAGGATATGATGGTTTCCCTTCCAATGATTTGAATTGGTCACCAGCCTTGCCGCCTTAGGAGACTGGTCAAGGAGCTTAATGACTGTCAGGCCTTTCCCTTCTCCCTGCAGGATAGTCCATGAAGGGAGCTGAATGCCCGACACCAGATAGGTGCCGGCCGGAATGCTCACTTTAGCCTTGCCTCTGCCGATGGCGCGCCTGAAGGCTTCTGTATCATCGGTTATCCCATCTCCAGCTGCTCCGCATTCTTTAACGCAAACCTCTTTTTCTAAGGCCTGGAATAGCCGGGTATATTCCTGGTCAAGCTTCTTTTTCCAGAGAGGGGCGGCAATGCCGGATTCATCCACAATTGTACTATCGGTCTCTTCATTTTTCCGGTCTGCGGTCAGGACCAGGTTTTCTGCCGCTTTGATCAATTTCTTGAAAAACCCTTTGCCGTAATCAGGCGTTTTTCCGCTGTGGCCCGGGCCGGAAGGGGTTCTTCTCTCGTTAAACAGCCTGTCTGTGTCCTCGGTAAGCCTTTTAGTATCAAGTCCCTGGCTAAACTTATCTATCAGTTCTTTATTGCGGCAAGGATCATGCTGCTTATCCAAAAATAGCATTTACGGATCACCTCTATTTCTTTGAGCCTGCTGGGCCATTGTATTATTCCCGTCCGGACATGCTGCTAACCTTATTGCATCCAGAGGAAAGGAGGGAGGTGCAAAATAGGAAAAGAATAGACAGAAAATTGCAGCTGGGTTAGTTTTAATATAAGAATACATGTGAAAAGGAGATGAGTGCAAAGAAGCAGCAGGTGTCTTGCCTGAATATAGTTTCGCTTCAGAGTAACAGATGTCCTAATGAAAAATAGATCACACGAAGGGAAGAGACTGATGAACCCGTTTGTATTTGCCTGCATCACTCCGCATGGAGGAGAAATCATACCTGAACTGCAAGGTGAAAAGCCGGACCGCATGGAAAAGACAAGAAAGAGTATGGAGAGGCTCGGGGCTTTGATGGATGAAGCCCGTCCTGACAGCCTGATTGTTCTGACACCCCATGGCACACGCATCAATGGACAGTTCTCAGTGGCTGTATCTGAAAGGCTGGAGGGGGAAGCGGAGGAGAATGAAGCTTCTTTCCGAATGGAGAGAAAAACCGATCTGATGCTTGCTTCCTCTATCCTTGCGGAGGCCGAAGCGGGAGGGCTTCCTGCAGCCGGAATCAATTACGGAACAAGTGCCGGCCCGCTATCCTGCCTTCCCCTCGATTGGGGTGCAATCGTACCATTGCGATTTATGCCTGAGGTGCCGGTTGTGGTCATCACTCCTTCAAGGGAAATAACCTATGAACAGCATATCGCTTTCGGCAAGGCAATTAGAAAAGCAGCCGGGGAATCAGGGAGAAAAGCCGGCCTGATCGCCAGCTGTGACTGGTCTCATACTCATGACAGCGAAGGGCCATATGGCTATCATCCGGCTGCGGAGGAATTGGACCGCCGTACTGCAGAATTGATAGAGTCCGGGAGGCTGGAAGATCTTGCGCTGTTCGATCCGGAGCTTGTGGAGAATGCAAAGCCGGACGGGATCTGGCAGACACTTATCCTGGCAGGGGCCATCCCGCAGGAGGAACGGGACAGCAGGCTGCTCTCTTTCGAAGCGCCCACCTATTTTGGCCTGATTTGCGCCGCTTATTATCAGAACCGGGAGGCAATAGAAAATGATTGATTGGCAAAGGGAAGCAGAGGTACGGAAAAATGATCTGATGAAGGATTTGATTGGAATATTAAAAATTGCCAGCATCAAAGATTTATCCACGGCAACTGAAGAAAGGCCGATGGGGGATAAAATTGGCGAAGCACTTGAATATATGCTGAAGCTTTCTGAAGAAGCAGGTTTTACGGTGAAAAATGTGGATGGTATGGCCGGACATGCTGAGCTGGAAGGCGGCGGAGAGGGAACAATCGGCATTCTTTGCCATGTGGATGTCGTTCCGGCCCCCGGCGAATGGACAACACCGCCATTTGAGCCTGAGGTGAGGGACGGCAGGCTGTATGCGCGGGGAAGCATAGATGACAAAGGTCCGACACTTGCCGCTTTTTATGGATTGAGAATGATCCGGGAACTAGGGCTTGAGTTAAGGAAAAATGTCCGGATCATTTTCGGGACAGATGAGGAGAGCGGGATGAGCTGCATGCGCCATTATGCAGAAGCAGAGCTTATGCCGGAGGAAGGCTTTGCTCCTGATGCGGTTTTTCCGATTATTAATGCTGAAAAGGGGCAGATGAATGCCAAACTGGCAATTGGGACCGGCAGGAAAGAACAGGGGCAGGATAGGCTCTTGTCACTGCTGTCCTTCCAATCGGGCAGCCGCATTAATATGGTGCCTGAAAGTGCTTCTGCCAGTGTGGCCGGGCCTGATGCCGGACAGCTGGAAAAAGACTTTATCCTTTTCTGTGATGTAAACGGCGTCCGCGGAGATGTTGCCATAACTGATGATGTCGCTACTTTCAATCTGTATGGAACTGCAGCCCATGGGATGGAGCCTTTCAAAGGTGTGAATGCCGGGACCCTGCTTGCCGTTTTCCTGGCGGATTTGGATGTGCAGCAGACAGGAGCGGAATTCCTTTCCTTCTTAAAGCTTCTCCATGGAGATTTTTATGGCCACAGGCTTGGCATTTCATACAAAGATGATGTATCCGGTCCGCTGACAGTCAATCCGGGCATCATCTCCTTTGACCAGGCTGGTGAAAGCTTTGTACAGCTGAATATCCGCTGTCCGGTTTCCTCCGATTATGAAGACCTGAAAAACAGGCTGGCGGAAGCGGCTGAGTCACAGGGGTTTGACCTGGATGAATACAGAGAGTCACAGCCCCATTACGTGGCCCCGGGGCACCCTGTGATTGAAGCCCTTCAAAAGGCATATCAGGAAGAGACCGGGGAAGAGCCGGTTCTTTTGTCAACAGGCGGAGCCACCTACGCCAGGTTCATGAAAAAAGGGGTCGCTTTTGGCGCCTGCTTCCCTGGGAAAGAGATGACTGCCCACCAGAAAGACGAATACATTGAAGTGGATGATCTGGTGAAGGCGGCAGCCATCTATGCACGGGCTATTTATGAGCTTGCAAAATAAAAACAGGCTGTTTGATCATCTTTTATTCAGTTGGCGGCAGCCGGTCTGGCATAGGTGATCCCTCTCGATTTTAAAAGGTTAAACTAAATCGGTTTAAGCAAAGAAGCTCAGCATGAAGCTGAGTTTTTTTGCTGTTCATCTTTATTTGTTATTGTAAAAATTTAGTTAAAAGTGTAAAATTACACTAATTTTAAAATAAAGGAAGTGCTGGAATGCCTGGTAAATGGATTCTGTATTTTGGGATTGCCCCGTTCCTTCTATCTATGCTGTCTTTCCTTTTCCTGGGGGCCTGGCCGGACTATGCCTTTCTCCTGCAGATTATCGTTCTGGCGGCAGGCGGACTGCTGATTGGTACATTTAAAAGCAGGAAGCTAAACGAGAACGATTGGCTTCTTGCCTGTGGACCGCTCGTATATACAGCAGTCATCTGGGCGGTTTTTATGATACTGACAGGAGGGTTTTCCGGCCACGAATCCTGGCTGTTTTATGCTATCCTTCATATTCCCTTTGCCCCAATATTCATCATCTCCTCCCTCATGGGCGAAGGGCGGACCTTCTTATGGGCACCGCTTGCATTTGAGATGCCGTTCCTGATGCCTATTGCAGTTTCAATGATTAAGAGGAAGAATGCCATTCAGATGATTCCCAGAAAGAAGGCTATCATTCTATCTATAGTATTCGCGCTCTCAATAGGCAGCGGAGCTTTCATCCATTGGGAGCGGAGCAGAACCGTCCTCCCTTCTTATGGTTTCGACTATGCTGGCGGCTACTCAAGCACAGATTTGACACCCTATGATATAACCAATACGAACAACCGGCTTCCGAAACTAGAGGGAGGAGCTGATTTTTCCATTTCGGATGCTGATTCCATGCCTGTGCTGGATGGAGCAGAAGCGGCATTCCCTGTATATTCAGCCTTTGCGAATGCAGTTTATAAAAACGTCCGGGAAGCTTCTCTGGAAAAGGAAGTGGTGAGCTTCACTAACACCATCTACGCCTATGAGCGCCTCCTGTCGGGAGAGGCGGATATTTACTTCGGTGCTGAGCCCTCCGCTGAGCAGCGGAATATGGCAGAAGATGCAGGGAAGGAACTGGTGATGACCCCAATTGGAAAAGAGGCATTCGTATTCTTTGCCAACCCGGAAAATAGCATTAAAAGCCTTACTGTTGAACAGGTAAAAGACATTTATTCAGGAAAAATAAAAAACTGGTCGGAGGTTGGCGGAAGCAGCGGCAAAATCATTGCGTTTCAGCGGCCAAAAAATTCAGGAAGCCAGACGCTCCTGGAAAAAATCATGGGTGATACACCAATCATGGAACCGTTGAAGGAAGAGGTCCCTGAGGGCATGGGCGGCATTATTGAGCAGGTTGCGGATTACCGGAATTATGATAATTCTATCGGATTTTCCTTTCGCTTCTTCGCCACAGGAATGAATGGAAGCACAGACATCAGACTATTGGCGATAGATGGTGTGGATCCGAGCCCGGAAAATATTGCCTCTGGGGAATATCCATTCACCGCCTCCCTGTACGCCATTACACTTAAATCCAATCCCAAGGAAAACATCACTCCGTTCCTGGAATGGATGCAGGGTGAGCAAGGGCAGCAAATAGTTGAAGAAATCGGGTATATAAAGGAATTTGAAAGCTGATCCGGATTACTATAGTTGGGAAAACCAGGGGACCTGAACGGATCCTCTTTTCCAATGGCTGGAACCTTTTCCCTCTTCAGTTCGTAATACAGGCAGACAGGAGGGAACGCTATGAATCACTTATCAGAAATCAAGACTTCTATAACTCCTTTTGAATGCGCAATGAAGCTGCTGGAATCTGGTACATTGAACAGAGATAAAATTCATGAAGAGTACCATACGCCTGCGGAAGATGCCGAGCTTTGTGTCCTTGTGTTTGAGAAGTACTACTTCCGGACGGGAGGAAGAGCGGCACTGACGGTTATCATGGAAAACCTTAGAGGAGACAACAAAGTGAGATGCATTTCTGCGGGAAGTGCGGAAAGCCTGATCAGCTTTGATTGGGGAGCAGGGCAAAGCTTTGTCAACAAGGTGAGAGATATTCTGGCTCCTTATACATTGGGAAAATAATTCACACGGAACCTTCCGGTAAAAAAGTCACCCATATTAAGCCCCTTAATATGGTAAACTGCTCATTAGTACAAGAATAGATTAAGAGGTGTGTTTCGTGCCGAAAAAGAAAAAGCTGGTAATAGGGATAGGAATTCTTGCAGCACTGGCCATTATGCTGCTGATGGATGCTGTTAAAATCTCAAATGAGAAGCATCCTCCAAGTCCGGTGGTAATGGTTAACGGGGAGAAGGTAGATGCAGATCTCCGCGGATATACCTGGAATGGTGAGACGCAGGCAGTGAAAAGGGCGAATGCAGCTTCTATGACAGAAGTAAAACCACGCTCTGAAATTGCGGTAAAATTCGGGACAAGGAATGAGCCTGATTACTTTGTGATAGACACGATTTATGGAAATGACCGAAAAAAGCCGGTAACAGATGGATCGTATACTCTCTCCAACCAGCCTGGCCCCGTAACGGTGAGAATCAAGGCAAAATGGGAAGAAGAGGGACAGGCAGAATATACATTAAGCCTGAATGTTGAAGAGGAGACTGAATACCAGGAACTGCTGGCTGAAGAAGCAGGTGAATTTACGGTCCTGGCTATAAGAGAAAACGACCAGTCAGACCTGGGCGTTACTGAGGATGTTTATCAAGCTGGCGCCAAGCGTGTGAACTTTAGAAATCTGGATACAGTTCAGCGATTATATTCTGACCTGGAAGTCCGGCAGGCCCCCTATTTTATTGTTTTTAGCTTTGAAAAGCCGGTCCTGAGAACAACTGATCCAGGAAAAGCTGCTGACTACTTAAGGACCCATGCTGACTGAAAAACGCCTGGCTTAAAAAGGGACAGCCTGCTGCCCCTCCATTAGAAGTCTCTTTTCAGCATGGCTTGAAGGGCATCAATATAAAGCTGTCATATGATTTTTCACATATTCATTTAACTCGAAATAGCTGCCCTGTTTCATGTATAATAGTGGGTGAGACTTAATATTTTCTGCAGGCATGGAATCGTTTTTTCCATGCAGCCATAGATCAGATATAAGTGAAAGAGAGTGGAACAGATGGGCCGTAAATGGAATAATATCAAAGAAAAAAAGGCATCCAAGGATGCAAATACAAGCCGTGTGTACTCTAAATTCGCACTGGAAATATATGTAGCGGCAAAGCAGGGGGAGCCGGATCCGGAATCCAATCAGGCTCTTAAGTTTGTGCTCGAGCGCGCCAAAACCTATAATGTGCCAAGAGTCATCATCGACCGTGCGATTGATAAAGCGAAGGGCGGCGGAGAAGAGAGCTATGACAACCTCCGCTATGAAGGCTTTGGGCCGAGCGGTTCCATGGTCATCGTGGATGCACTCACCAATAATGTGAACAGAACCGCGTCCAATGTCCGCGCGGCATTCGGAAAAAATGGCGGGAACATGGGTGTCAGCGGCTCTGTAGCATATATGTTTGATGCAACGGCTGTTTTCGGACTGGAAGGCAAATCAGCTGATGAAGTGCTGGAAATCCTGATGGAAGCAGATGTCGATGCACGTGATATCCTTGAAGAAGAGGATACCGTCATCGTTTATGCCGAGCCAGATCAATTCCATGCCGTCCAGGAGGCTTTAAAGGCTGCCGGGGTAGAGGAATTTACAGTTGCAGAGCAGACGATGCTTGCCCAGAATGAACTTTCCTTATCTGAAGAGGATCTTGCCCAGTTTGAAAAGCTGGTCGATGCCCTTGAGGATCTGGAAGATGTCCAGCGAGTGTACCATAACGTTGATTTGGGTGAATAAATAAGAAAAGCAGGCTTTCCATGGTGGAGAGTCTGCTTTTCTTATTTATCTGCTCACAAAGAAAGGCAGCTTCTCGATGCCTGCAAGGCGGGCGTATGTAAACAGTTGTCCTTTATGATGAATTTCATGGTCTTTGGCATTTTCAAGGAGAACGATCCCGGGCATGGTCATGCCATAGAAATCGACTGTTTTCCCGAGCTGGTCCTGTGTCAGCTCTTCAAGTGCTGCTTTTGTTTTAGAAGTTTCCTCCTGGACTAGCGCTTTTAGCTGCTCCAATGTTTCAATGGCCGGATACTCAGGAGGCGGTGTGAATTCGCCGCTCTTTACTGTCTGCACGAACATCTCCATTGAACCGGTTATATGTACAGTCAGCTCAGAAACAGACATCCCCTGCTCCCATGCTTTGAAATTCTGCTGCCCTTCTTCAAATGTGCCGAGCAGTTCGATCAGCGCGTTCCTGTGGCCGAGCCAGCCCTGAATGAATCCATTCCATTTATCCATTAAGATCTTCCTCTCTTTTTATGAAAAATTCAGGCTGTGCCTCCACACCCTGCTGCCATCAGTATAATTCACTTTGCCGGAGCATTCAAAGGTGGTGCCTGCATAAAAGAGCGTCCACTCAAAGGGGGCCTTTGGTAGAATGAAATGTATAGATTAAAAAGGGGGTAGGAGTATGCCTGGACATATCCATCATATTGAAATCAACGTATCTGATTTGCAGAAGACCATTGGATTCTGGGGCTGGTTTTTAGAAGAGCTTGGCTATGAACCTTTTCAGGAATGGGAGAAGGGACGAAGCTGGAGGCTGGATGAGGCCTATATTGTATTTGTGCAGACAGAGGAAAAATATCTTCATATCCCTTATCACCGCTCGGGAACGGGCCTCAATCATATTGCCTTTCACGCCGATTCCCGCATCCAGGTCGACCGGATGGCACAACAGCTAAAGAAAAAGGGGGTCAGTCTTCTTTACGAGGACAGATACCCCTATGCCGGCGGAGAGGGCCATTATGCAGTATTTTTCGAGGACCCGGACCGGCTAAAGGTTGAGCTTGCCGCACCATAAAAATGGCCGGAACAATGGATTCCGGCCTGTTTGCTTTATTTTGTACTAACAGCCATTTCCAAAGCTTCAAGCGGCACTTTCTGTGTTTGAAGCTCGTAGATTCTTTCTCCATCTTCCCAGTAAATATCATTTTCGACCTCATTGCCGCCTTGCCTGTAATGAACCTTGATGCGGCCATCATCATGTGGTGCAGGGAGGTAATGGGATTCAAGATAATCAACCATCTGGCGGGCAATTGCCTGATCATCCATTTGATCTTCTGAGACTGACCTGATCTGGAGGATCCAATTGCCCTCTTTCCAGCTCAAGTATTTGTGGCCTGCAGCTCCCTCGGCCATGCCCTTAATGCCATGGCCAAGATCAATAGCCATTTCTGCCGGTATTTCTTCATCAACCGACATTGGCGGAAACAACTCCTGGTCAATGTCAGCTGCCGTTTTGTTATGTGCCTTAAAGACTGCGACAACAGGGGCGCTTCCATCAGGTGTTAATGAAGGGTCGTTGACAGGCACCATTTCATTCGTCTGATAGAAGGTGACCTGATAGGAATCTGTCTTATCCTCCTCGATTGAGGCTGAAAGATGGGTGCCTTCCTTCAGAGGAAATGAAGCGGGCAGGATAGCATTCTTCATCTTCAGCTGCTCTTTTACCTTCCCGATGACATCCTCTGCTGTCTGGGTGCTGCCAGACTGGCTGTTATCTTCTTCTGTGCTGTTTTCTGCTGTCCCATCGGCTTCGGCTTCATTTTCATCTGTACCGGTTTCTGAATTATGATCGTCAGGCACTGTAGTTTGTTCCTGCTGGGAATCTTCCGGAGCAGGAGAACCGGCATCATCCGTACCGGAACAGCCTGCTGCAGATATGGCAAAGGCCAGTGATACCGGTAGCAACAGTCTTTTTTTATGCATTGAAAATCCTCCTATTTAGAATTGATATTAGATGTTTTCCCTATCTTTGCTGGAGGAAACGGTGAGCTAATGCAGCGAGTGAAGGAAAGGAGAGTTGAAGGAAGAAAATAATATCCGGCTATATCCATACTATGCACTAACTGGATTGCGATGAAGCAAAGCTGAGAAGCAGGTGGATTCTGCTGGTGAAATGGACGAATATGGTGGGGAGATCCGTCCATGCATCTTGAGCAGTGCCTTCCTGAAATAAATAAAAGAGAGAACAGAAGAAGTCTCCCGTGCTCCCCTATTTTAGGAAAATAAAATAAATGCCTGCTTGATAAACAGTGGATAATAGGAATCTGCTTTTGACTGCAAACCTGCCCAAAAAGTTTAAAAAACCCTGCTAACTGGAGTGCAAGGCACGCAGACTCCTGCGGGATTGCAGCGGCAAAGCTGAGACCCCGCAGGAGCGGCAGCGACGAGGAGGCTCAGCGCCGCCCCGCGGAAAGCGAAGTGCCTGGAACGGAAATTAGCAGCCTCATCCAAAACGAAACCCTGTAGAGAGAAACTAATTTTACAACTGAAACAGCTGCCGTCCTTAATCCTCCTGCTTCTTAATCTTAGAAGGATTATTGATCTTATAACGCACATCCTTATTCAGCTTCCGGTCGACGATTTTAGCTTCGAAGGTGAGCTTGTTTCCTTCGGTCAGCTCTGCTTTTTTCAGTGTTTTGCTGTAGCTGCACCAGGCTTCGCCAACTTCGAGCGGGTTTTCTCCTGTAATCCGCACCTGCTCAAAGACGATGATTTCTTCATCCGTTTCATTAAAATGATTATATTTTGTAGTGAATTCCTTAATTGCTGCCTCAAAAGGCACCTTATCTGACGGAAGGTCAAGGGCGGGAGCTTTTCTCTGTTTCTTCTCTGCCGGCTTTTTGTCCTCCGCCGCCTGTGCCGGAGCCTTCGCCGGCTCTCCTGCCTCTGGAAGCCCGGTATCTTGCGGAGAATCTCCCGTTTCAAGGGAACTGGCTTTGCCAAAGGAAGAACTCTGCATTTCTTTTAAGTAGGCAGGATGGACGCAGTGAAGCGCGTCATTGGAAAACGCCACTACAGCGGTTTCGTGGTTTCCTGTCTGCAAAAATCCTTTTATGGCGACAGTATAAGCGGCTGCCCCGCGTTTATAAGAGAAATCCTGCTTAGCGTTTTTGGCGGAGGCAGTAATCAATCCCCACTCCCTTAATTTAGCCGCATAGTCATTTTCATCTGCAAAGGTGAAAAAATCTCCGGGTGGTATCGTTTTGAACATGGATGATCATCCTCCAATCTTTATTTTCTACTTGAACCAGCCTTTTTTCTTGAACCAGGCAAACATGGCAAGCCCGATAGTGAGCATGACCAGCAGGGTGGCAAAATAGCCGCTATCCCATTTGAGCTCTGGCATATGCTCAAAATTCATTCCATATATCCCGGCGATGAAGGTGAGTGGCATGAAAATGGTCGTGATGACCGTCAGCACTTTCATGACTCTGTTTGTCTGGTGGGCATTCAATGATATGTAGCTGTCCCTGATATCGGTGGTGAGCTCCCGGTTCTCTTCAATCATCTCGGCAAGCTTCAGGAGATGGTCATGGATGTCGGAAAAATATTTGATTTTTTCCTGGAAGCCTGCGAGACGCTGGGAGTTCAGCATCCTGTAGATAAGATCCCTCATCGGGGCGACAGTGTGCCTCAGGGCCAAAAGATCGTGCCTGGCATCAAAGAGATCTTCCAGCAAAAGCTCCATCGGCCTGTCCTTTGAATTTTCGTCAATATCATTCAGCGTGTCCTCCAGCTGGTAGACGAGCGGAAAGTAGTTGTCCACAATTTTATCAAGAATATGGTATAGAACCAAGAGCGGCTCCCACTTATCAGGCGAATGGGACAGCCTGAGCCTTTCCCTGACTTCTTCTATTTCAGTGGAAGGCTGGTGATGGAAAGTAATCACATAATTTTGCCCGAGGAAGAAATTAACCTCTTCACGGTCGATCGTATCCGGATTGACGCTGTGTGTAACAAAAAATGCATAGTCTTCATAATAGTCCAGTTTTGGCCGCTGAAGCACATGGATGCAGTCCTCAATGGCCAGGGGGTGGAAGTTCAGCGGCTTTCTCAGCAGCTCGATTTCTGCATCGGAAGGGTTGCTGAAATCTGCCCAATACCAGAGAATATCCTCTTCCAGCAGCCTGGGGATATCCCAGTTGCTTTTAATTTCCTGATTCTTCGTTACCGCAATCGTTCTGATCATAATATCTCCTTTTAACAGTACATCATCTTTATAATATACGAAATAAAGGCTGAAATAAAATCTGAAAACAGGTTGATGATACGGGCTTTTTAAGTGAAATAAAGACATAAGACCGATTGACCCGTTATTTTTCAGGAAATTCGGGTAATAAATAAGTACTAACACAATTGAATGATATTATCCTATAAAAACAGGAGGCAGGAACGATATGAATTCCGAGTACAAACCGAACCAATTCAACCAGGATCAGTATTTATCATCCATCCATGACTTAGCGGATAAAGACAGCTGGAAGACAAGAAAGATTCTGTCTCAGGAAACAACAGAATACACAGATGCAGTGAACGAAGTGATTGAAAAAGTGCAGGGCGAGTGGCTTGAAGCAAAACGATATGAAGAGATAGACAAAGCTTTGGATAATAAAGATGTAGAGCGTTTTCAGGCCCTTACATCAGAAAACTGGGAAGCGGTGTTATAAAACAGAATGAATAGAAGAAAGAATATATTTATATTTCCGAGATCGGGCCCCTCTTTTTCAATTTGGAAATGAGCCCGATTTTTTTTGTTGTTTATCCATTAATTATGGGATAATAGTAAAAATAACGGATTTTCCCTTTTGATAGCCTATACATAGGAGCTTGCCACAATGAGATTTTTCGCCAGGAATTATTCCATACTGGTATGGATTATTATATTATGTTTCATATTTTTAGTAGATGAAGCTATTAAAACAGCCCTTGCCTATTATTTTCCTCCACGGAACTTGTGGGTGTTCGAATTGATCCATACAGTGATCAGCGTAGGGCTCTTGATTGTATTGTTCTTCATTTTTATTCAAAAAGGCATCCGGAAAACGACAGCCGAGCTGAGAAAAAGCAATCAAAGGCTTAACAATATCTTTGATACCCTGGACGTCGCCATCTGGCATCATAATATGAAGAGCGGCAGGCTGATGATCACCTCCGGAATTGAAAAGCTGTATGGCTTTCCGCGGGAATCGTTTTATAATGATCATGATTTATGGAGAAAAGTCATCCATCCGAATGATGTATCAGTCCTGAAAGAACGGGAACAAAGAGTTGAACAGGGAGAACCGGTTGTAAGCATATACCGGATCATCCGCCCTGAAGGGGGAATCCGGTGGATACAGGACAGAGGAATTCCCGTCCTCGATAAAAAGGGCAGGCTGATTGAATTTTCGAGCGTCCTGTTTGATATAACCGACAGAAAAGAAAGTGAAGACCGGTACAGGGGCCTTGTCGAGCTGTCTCCTGATTTTATCGGGGTTATTTCCGGGAATGTCATTGTTTATATTAATGAAGCAGGATGCCGGCTGATCGGCGCCTCCAGTAAAGAACAGCTTCTTGGGAAGCCTATTATTAACTTTGTCAATAAAGAGGCGACCTTTGAAATTTATAATACACTGCTGGCAGCAGACAGCGATATGGCTGGGAAGAGGCGTTTTGAGGTGCAGGCGAAAAGGCTTGATGGCGTCCTTGTTGATGTGGAAGTTTCCTCCATGCCGATCCGGTACGGCGGCAGAGAAGCCGTCCAGGTCATTGGCCGGGATATTACTGAACGGAAAAAGTCTGAAAGGACCATGGAGTATATGGCCTTTTATGACACATTGACAGGCCTGCCGAACCGGAATGAAATCATGAGGCGGCTGCAGGATATTTTGAACAGCGGAAAAGAGAAAGCGGCGGTTTTATTCCTGGACTTGGACCGCTTTAAAATTATCAATGATACAAAAGGCCATTCTACTGGCGATCTGCTCCTAAAGAAGGCGGGGATCCGCCTGGAAGACACTGTAGGGAGCCTCGGGCTTGTAGCCAGGCAGGGCGGTGATGAGTTCATCATTCTTTTTGAAGAAAAGGAAAAGCACCAGATAGAAGGGGCAGCTAGGGCAATCATCGATCAGTTTAACAAGCCTTTCATCCTTGAAGGGGAAGAGTTTTTTATTACTCCCAGCATAGGCATCAGTCTTTATCCTGAGCATGGCACTGATCAGGAAACGCTGATCAAGCATGCGGATACAGCCATGTATTTGGCTAAGGAAAGAGGAAAGAATAATTTTCAATTTTACACATCTTCCCTTGAGGGGCTGGCCTCCCGGAAAATGGCCTTGGAGAATGGATTGCGCAAAGCGCTTGACCGCGGAGAGCTTCTGCTTCATTACCAGCCGCAGATAGATTTGAAGACGGGGAAGCTGAAAGGGACGGAGGCGCTCGTGCGCTGGCAGCGTCCGGATGGGGGGCTTGTTCCTCCCGGGGAATTCATACCGCTGGCAGAAGAGACCGGCCTGATCGTGCCGTTGGGAAAATGGATCCTGCGGACAGCATGCGAACAGCATAACCGCTGGAAAGAGGAGGGAGCCGGATCGGTGCCGATAGCAGTCAATATATCAGTCCGGCAGCTTGAAGATCCTGAATTCATCATGTTTGTAAAATCGGTACTGTCTTCCTGCGATATTGAGCCCGGCTGCCTGGAGCTGGAGATAACAGAAAGCATCATGCAGAATATCGAAAAGGCGACTGTAGCCCTGAATGAATTAAAAAAGATTGGCATCAGGCTTTCCATTGATGATTTCGGAAAAGGCTATTCTTCATTGAGCTATTTGAAGCACCTGCCGATCGACACCATTAAGATTGATAAGTCGTTCGTAGACGATATACTGGATCCTGCCCAAAACGGATCGCTTGTGAAGGCCATAATCGATATGGGGTTAAATTTGAATTTCAGTGTAGTCGCTGAAGGCATTGAACATAAAGAACAGGCAGAGTTCCTGCTGAAAAACAATTGCCCGGTTGGCCAGGGATACTACTTCAGCAGGCCTGTAACAGGGGAAGACTTTAAGGAGTTCATTAAAAGTTTACAATAAGGAAAACCCAAGCCGCAGAAGGGCTTGGGTTTTCTCTTTATTTATTTTTGTCTGCGTAGACCATCATGCTGTCGCGCATAAAGCTGGCGAGGCCATCACCGAATTGATCGATATTTCTGGTGAAACGTTCATCATCGACATACATTTGTCCGAGCCCCTTAAAGGCGTCCAAAGAATAGCTGCCTATTTTGTTCAGGAATACATACCATTCTTCAATGGCCTCCTGGGCTTCGTCCGAGTCAGGGGCCAAATGGCGCACTTCCGCGAGACGCCGGTAAATCCCGTTCATGGAATCTCCCAGTTTTTTCTGTTCTTCCTTTGTCATTTTGGCAATTTTACTATTGGAAGCATCCACAGCTTCGTTTCCCCAGCGTTCACGGGCTTCCTGCTCATATGGGTTGGAACTGAAGTCAAAGCCTTCAAATCTTTCTTTATTAGACATGTGTATCTCTCCTTTTGCATGCCTGATCGTTTTATCCAGAGATGCAATCATCTTATCCAGGCGGCTGCGCTTTTCAAGCAGCATTTCCCGGTGCAGCTCGAAAGCCTTCTGCTGGTCAAACGAAGGGCTGCAGATAATTTCTTTAATTTTCTTCAAAGGGAAGCCGAGCTCTTTGAAAAAGAGGATCTGCTGCAGCGTTTGCAGATTTTCATCGGAGTACAGCCGGTAGCCTGCCTCTGAGAGCTCATCGGGGACGAGGAGTCCAATTTCATCATAATGATGCAGTGTGCGCACACTGATGCCAGCCAGCTCGGCGGCTTCTTTTACCTTCATGGCCATGTTTCCGGCCTCCCTTCAACAATTACTTTAAAGTATTACGCAGCGTGAGAGTCAACAATAAAATTAAAAAAATATATAAAGAGGCACAATAATAAAGAAGGCCCGCGGGGGTGCGGGCCAGGAGGGGGACGAGGTGTCTTTACCTGGGTTCCTTATATGAGCAAGCGCCCTCCGCTTTTCTATTTGTCCAGCTCCGGGCGCTAGCCCCTCGAGTCATAAGCCACTTCAGGATTGAAGGCAAAGAACGCCTTCTATCCTGAAGCGTCTTATGCTTGTCGGGGCTGTGCAAGCGCCCTCCGCATTTCATTGTCCAGCTCCAGCGGCTAGAGCCTCGAGTCATAAGCCACGCTAGAATTAAAGGCAAAGAACGCCTTTTATTCTAGCGCGTCTTATGCTTGTCGGCTCTGGGCAAGCCGCTTCCGCATTTCTACTTCAATTTATCGTTCAGTACGCTTTCTTCCAGAACGGAAAATTTATCGCCATAGACTTTGGTGATATGCCGTTCTCCCCAGGCGCATAGTGCGTCAAGAATGCTTTCCAGTGATTTGCCGTAGTCGCTGAGCTCGTATTCGACTTTGGGAGGAACCTGATTGTATACAATCCTGTTGATGACACCGTCCTCTTCAAGCTCGCGAAGCTGCTGGGTGAGCATTTTCTGTGTGATATTTGGCATGAGCCTCTTCAGCTCGCTCGTCCTTTTCTTCCCGTGGGTCAGGTGGCAGAGAATCACAGTCTTCCATTTGCCGCCGATTACTTCAAGGGTGGCTTCCACCGATATATTATATTTCTTTTTCTCCATCATGATCACTCCTGTTTCATAGGAACCAAAAAGTGCCTACAGAACTTTTCAGTTCCTATAGCACTATAAAGTACGTACTTTTCAAAAGAAATGCTATATCCCATAATAGCATTTGCCGGCAGGAAATTGCTATACTCATAAAATTTTCATAGATAGGAATAGGAGGAGAAAAATATGCCAACTGGCAAAACAAGTTTGCTTCCGCTGCTTGCGCTTGCAGTCAGTGCGTTTGCAATCGGAACAACTGAATTCATTTCAGTCGGGCTGCTGCCGATGATCGCGGAAGATTTGAATATTCCCGTCACCACAGCAGGACTGACTGTTTCTATATATGCACTGGGAGTCATGTTCGGAGCGCCTGTCCTTACCTCGATCGCAGCTAAAATGTCCCGCAAATCACTTTTGCTTTGGATCATGGTGGTATTCATTGCAGGGAATATCATTGCTGCATCATCAGGCAGCATAGGTATTCTCCTTGCCGCGCGGATTATTTCGGCCTTGAGCCACGGGGTGTTCATGTCCATCGGCTCTACCATTGCCGCCGATTTAGTGCCGAAGGATAAGAGGGCAAGCGCCATTTCAATCATGTTTACAGGCCTGACTGTTGCCACAGTAACAGGTGTTCCGTTTGGGACATTCCTCGGCCAGCAGTTTGGCTGGAGATTTGCTTTTGTGGCCATTGTCGTGATTGGCGTCATTGCCTTTATTGCCAACAGCGTCCTTGTACCAAAAAATCTTTCAAAAGGGTCTAAAGCTGCATTTGCCGATCAAATCAAACTGATTACGAACGGCAGGCTGCTGCTGGTTTTTATTATTACTGCGCTTGGGTACGGCGGCACATTCGTTGTATTTACGTATCTGTCACCGCTGCTGCAGGAAGTGACCGGCTTTAAAGCTGGTACAGTGGCTGCCATTTTGCTTTTATATGGAATTGCCATTGCGATAGGAAATATGGCCGGCGGCCGGCTGGCGAACAAAAATCCGATCAGGGCACTCTTTTATATGTTCATCATTCAGGCCGTGGTGCTGCTGCTGCTCACATTTGCAGCACCCTATAAGACGGCAGGCTTGATTGTCATCCTGCTGATGGGGCTGTTTGCATTCATGAACGTCCCAGGGCTGCAGGTATATGTGGTCATGCTGGCAGAACGGTTTGTCCCTGGAGCGGTGGATGTTGCTTCTGCTATTAATATTGCCGCCTTCAACGCCGGAATTGCGATTGGCTCTTACTTGGGAGGCATCGTCACAGACTCTATCGGGCTGATCCATACACCGTGGATTGGTGCCAGCATGGTGCTTGGCGCTGTCATTCTTACAGGCTGGAGCATGAAGCTGGAAAACCAGGACAGGAAAACAAAAACGATCAATGGGGGAGCTGCTTAAAGCAGTTCCTGAAAATTAAGGAGGAATAATAATGATTAAAAGCATTCAAGATAAAACAGTCCTGAATAACGGTGTGGAAATGCCATGGATGGGATTGGGCGTATTTAAAGTAGAAGAAGGGCCGGAGCTTGTTAACGCCATAAAATCAGCAATCAAGCTTGGTTACCGGAGCATAGACACGGCAGCTATCTATGGAAATGAAGAGGGTGTCGGACAGGGAATCAGAGAGGGAATTGCAGAAGCAGGCATATCCCGTGAGGACCTTTTTATCACTTCAAAGGTGTGGAACAGCGATTTAGGCTTTGAATCAACAATCGAGGCGTATAAAACAAGCCTGCAGAAGCTTGGTCTTGAATATCTGGATCTGTACCTTATCCATTGGCCGGTGGAAGGGAAATATAAAGATGCATGGCGGGCGCTTGAAACCCTTTATAAAGAAAAAAAAGTAAGAGCTATCGGCGTGAGCAACTTCCAGGTACATCACCTGAAGGACTTGTTGAAGGATGCTGAGGTCAAGCCGGTGATCAATCAGGTAGAATACCATCCGCGCCTTACCCAGCAGGAAGTAAAAGCATTCTGCCGGGAAAATGGAATCCAGCTTGAGGCGTGGAGCCCGCTTATGCAGGGGCAGCTATTGGACAATGAAATCATTATTAGCATTGCTGAAAAGCATGGAAAATCTGCAGCTCAGGTCATCCTGCGCTGGGATCTGCAGAATGGTGTCATTACAATCCCTAAATCCACCAAGGAGAACAGGATAGCCGCCAATAGTGCCATATTTGATTTTGAGCTATCTGGCGATGAAATGGAGCAGATCAGTTCACTGAACCAAAATCTGCGTGTTGGGCCAGACCCGGATAACTTTGATTTTTAATAGGAAAACGAAAGGGCCCCGGCAATGTCCGGGGCCTTTTCACATTAGTTTTCGTTCTTTAATACCTCATACCATTTATCTTTCCAGGCTTCTACTTGGCTGTTGATATCATCTCTTGCCTTTTGTGCTTCTTCTTCTTTCTGCTCGTATAATTCCTTGAAATGTGAGTCGCGGATTTCATGCCTGGTTTCCGCCAGTTCCGCTGCTTCTTCTGCCGCCTCCGGTGTGATCAGCTCTTCACTCCTCAGGAAGGAAACGCCATTTTCAATTCTGTATTTTTCCCTATCGGAGGCCAATCTGATCGGATTGGATATATCAAGGAGCCTTTCTTTCTGGTCTACCGTCTCATGCAATGGTATTCCCAGCTGGGAGAATATCTGGCCCAGACTCGGCTTCCATTTTTTCAGCACCTGGTCCTCCAGCTCGTCTTTATTCTTTACGGTTGCATAAGTTCCGCCGCCAGCTTCAGCAACCTCCTTTAGCTGTTTTTGCCCTTCGTCATCAACATCAAAGCCGATGATATTGACCTTTGCCTCAATATTGCTGCCCTGCAGCTTTCGCGCTGCTTCTACAGGGTCTCCGTCACAAGTCTCAACCCCATCGCTGACAATATAGATGGTGTTTTTATAATCCGTGCTGTTATAAGCGGACAAAAGCTCCCTTGCCTTGTCAATCGCTCCTGCAAGAGGGGTCCAGCCGCTTGCCTCAAAAGAATCCATAGATTGATTAAAGGCAGTCTTCTCATAGGCCCCTAAAGGAAATACCTCCTCAATGCGGCTGCAGGATTCAGCTTTATCTTCATCGCTCCCTGTCCCTATATGTCCATACGCCATTAAGGAAACGCTGGCATCATCTTCAAGGGAACTGGTAAATTCCTTAATCGCTTCTTTGGCCACTATCATCTTATTGCCGCCGCTGACGTCAGCTTTCATGCTTCCGCTTGCATCCATCAGGATGACGACATTGGACTTTTGTTCTTTTGCCTGCTGTATCTCATCTTCCCCATCAGGGAGTTCCGGCATCTCATGACCATGCTCAAAAGAAACAAGGTCCTCATAATAGGAATGATATAAACCTGAACCCAGCTGATAGACGAGATAGTCATATACCTGCTTGCCGGATAAATCCTTGTGCTCAGAAAAATATGCTTCCATTTCTTTCTCTGCTGCAGGCTGGAGTGTCTGCTCATTAAAGCTGGTGTATTTTTTGGAATCCCATAAATCCGCAACCTCCACCTCGGGCTCCAATTTGCCTTCAAGTATCTTTCCGGGCTTCTGGACAACCATGCCTTCAATATCTTCCGCTGCCTCTGGTATCTTTTCATCAGAAGCTGTTTCCTGCTCCCTGGCCTCTTCCTGGGGAGCATCATTTTTCTTTTCACCAGAAGCTTTTTCTTCTTCCCCGCTGCAAGCTGACAGAACCAGGAAGCATAGAGCCAGTAAGCTTGCAAGGATATGTATTTTTCTTTTCATTTCTCTGCCCTCCTCTTTAGAGATTTTACAGTATTTACTAGGAAACTGCCTTTTTTTACCCGAAATCAGGCATTTAGTAACCCGCCTTGTTAAAAATATAGAAAAAAAGTGCTCCAGAGAGTTTAAACTTTCGAAACAAGGGTATGTTCTTTATAGTTACAAAGAACCATTACATAATGACTATACAGATAGATGGGGGAATTACAGTGAGTGTTTATCAATTTTCAGCTCCGGCCATGAACGGGAGACAAATCTCTCTGGAGGAATACAGGGGGAAGGTAATGCTGATTGTCAATACAGCAAGCCAGTGCGGCTTCACTTTTCAATATCAGGATCTGCAGAAATTATACGACCGCTATAAAGAAAAAGGGCTGATAATATTGGGATTCCCATGCAATCAGTTTGACAGCCAGGAGCCGGGGAGCGATGAGGAAGTCCAATCGTTTTGTGAGCTCCGCTATGGTGTATCGTTCCCGATGTTTCAAAAAATGGATGTACGCGACGGAAATGCTCATCCTTTATTCAATTACCTGACTGCACAGAAGCCTTTCGAAGGATTCAATACGAATCATCCGGTTGCAAAAATCCTCATTCCTCTTCTAAAGGAAAAGCATCCTGAATACTTGTTCGGCGACTCAATTAAGTGGAATTTCACGAAGTTTTTGATAGATGCAGAGGGAAATGTAATACAAAGGTTTGAGGCTACGACAGATCCGTTCGAGATGGAAGCGGACATAGAACAGCTGCTGGGCTGATAGCAAAAAGGAGCCCCAATGCCGGAGCTCCTTTTTGTCTGCAGTTATTCCGGGAACTCCCTGGTTACCTGGATGCCCTTTTCCTGGAGCTTCACATTAAAAATCGGATAAGCCTTTCGTACGGTTTCTGTAATGAGGAAGCTGTACTGTTCTCCGTCTTTAAAAACAAATGTCAGATTTTTATCCTTAAGTCCATTTTTTTCTTCGACTGCAATCTGCTTCGCTTCCTTTACATCGGCCCACAGAAATTCCTTTTCGCCAAAGCCGAAAAAGGGATTGATATAAATGCCATTTCCGTTCATATAGTGATAATGGTCTACACTTAAGACTGACAGCAGGATGCTTACAAATATGCCCGCAGCAATCAATCCCTTGGCAAATTTATTTTTTGCCAAGCCGGAAATCATCATGAGCAGGCTGAGGCTCAATAAAATGAGAGAGCCGGTGAAAATAAAATAGGCTGATCTCGGCGGCTCCAGGAACCAGTATCCGAATGGATGATAAAGGGCCTGCTGAAGAGGGAGCAGCACTACCAGCGGTATAAAGAATGATCCCAACAGAAGAATAAAGGAAATACCAAGGATATATTGATTTTTGTCCCGTTTCTTTTTTTTAGTAATGGTATAGCTGCTGGACATCTGTGATTCCCCCAAATAAAACTTGCTTATGCATTGATAGAGCGGTTTAAACTATCAGCCCAGCCTATGGCTTCCACGTATTGGCTATATATTTCGTCTTCAGGAATATTGAGAATGCTGCTCAGTTCAGTGATAGAAATGCCTCTTTCTAAAGATGACAACAAATCTAAGACCAGAGTAAATTCGTTTTTATGCCCCAGCAGGGCTTCCTGCATGGCAGGAGTCAGTGGCAGCTCTACAAGAATTTCCTCCATTGGCCGCTCTAAAATTGTATCTAATAAAGAAAATAAGCCAAGCAGGAAATACTCCGAAATATTCCGCTGGATCAGCTTTCCAATGGATTCTGCAAATTTGGCTCTGCACATTGAAAGCTTAATTGTTTCATTATCTTTAGCTGACTTATAATCTGAAATGGCCATCAAAAGCACCCACTTGCGAAGCTCGTAAAGTCCCAGCACCATAATGGCCTGTTTGATTGAATTGATTTTATTTCTCATATGATAAGCTGCGCTGTTTACAATGCGCAGAATTTTGTAGGTAAGGGAAAAGTCATTTTCAACAAGCTCGGCGATTTCATCGATATCCGGCTCAGGGTCGTCAATTTTATTTAAAAGATATAGATGCTGCTGATTAATCAAAGTTGAGGAAACATCCTTGGCATTGATTACTACCGGCTTGCTAAAGAAATAACCTTGGAACAAAGTGAAGCCAAGAGACTTCGCTATAGTGAAATCCTCTCTGGTTTCTACCTTTTCCGCCAAAAGCTTAACGTCTTTATGGGGCAGCTCCCTGAGTATCTTTCCTATATCCTGGATGTTTGATTTAATTATATCAACTTTTATGATATTAGCATATTCGAGGAGTGCTTTATTCTCATCTTTTAGAACAAAGTCATCCAAAACAATTGTGTACCCCAGCTGTTTAAGCTTTGCGCATGCCTGCAGTATTTCTCTGCTGGGAATGATATCTTCAAGAATTTCTATTGCTATGGCTTCCTTATCAAAATAGGTTGGAATATCGTTCAGAATTAGTTTCTCGGTGAAGTTAATGAAGCATTTTTTTCCGTCCGCGAGCTTATCCATGCCAATACTAAGGAAGCTGTTTTTTAAAACCTCCAGAGTGGCCATATCCCCATCAGTTTGCAGATAAACATTTTCCTTGCCCGTTCTATTCAATAGCTCATAACCAAACAGTTCCTGATGGATATCAAAGATTGGCTGTCTGCCCACGAAAACTTCCACATTCCACACATCCTTCAGTTCTTTATCCTTATTGAAGTATATACCATTTCAATAGTAATATTTAACTATATAGATTGTAAATATAGTTTAAGTAAAATTTTTACTTCGTTGACAGAAATAGTTTGAAATAAAAATAGAAAAGGATTATTTTATGCAGAAAATCATGATTATTGAAGATGACAGCAAAATGAGAGGGCTTATCGGGCAATTTTTGAAAAACTGGGGATTTTCAGTGCTGCCAGTCGAGGATTTCACCATGATAGAAGAACAATTCAGCGCCTGCAGCCCTGATCTGATTCTGCTTGATATCAATCTTCCTGAGAGGGATGGCTATTATTGGTGCGGGAGAATAAGAGAGATGTCCGATGTGCCTGTTATTTTCATTTCCTCTCGCTCGCAGAATATGGATATTATCATGGCAATGAATATGGGGGGCGATGATTATATCCAGAAGCCTTTTTCGCTGGAAGTGCTGGTTGCTAAAATCAATGCGGTTCTAAGAAGAGCCGGCAGGGGGAAGGGAGAGGAAACAGACATTATAACAGCAGGCGGTATATCGCTTAATATGGGAACTGCGGCATTTATGTATGCGGGGACGGAGGTTTCTTTGACCAAGAATGAGTTCCTGATATTATATACGCTGATGAAAAAGCCTGAACAGATTATTTCCCGTGATGAAATCATGCGGGCGCTTTGGCAGGATGAGCAATTCATAGATGATAATACTTTGACCGTCAATGTAGGGCGATTGCGGAAAAAGCTTGAATCAGCAGGATTGAAGGACAGGATTTCTACGAAAAAAGGATTGGGGTATATGCTTCTATGAACTGGGGGAAGTATCTGCTGGATCAGAGGAGGCTGTTGGCGTCCATCTGCACTATGCTAGCTTTCAATTGGATTATCGTCTGGCTTGAACCCGGTTCAGCCCTCCGCCTCTCCAGTCTGCTCTATATGGCAGCCATTTCTCTTATTGTGATAGCTGTACATCTGGCAGCCGGCTATATTTCCAAGAGGAAGTTTTATAATCATTTGGCGCCTGCGGTTGAGCAGGACAGCCTTCCTGGTGAATGGCGGGGCATGTCTCAGGAAGAACGCTTGATTTTGCAGCTTTTCCGGAGCCAGTATATGAACCAGCACGAAAGAGAAGATATCCTGGCAAGGAATCAAAAGGACTGGCTCGAGTATATGGCACTATGGTTCCATGAGATAAAAACACCGATATCTGTAAGCAGGATGCATTTTGAAACAGATGGAGATATTGATAGCCTGGCAGAGGAAATGCACAAGATAGAGCATTTTGCCGAGCAGGCGCTTTATGTATCCCGCATGAGCCAATTTAATAAAGATTACTTGATCCAGGAGATCGATATCCAGCAGACAATCAAGGATGCCGCCAAGCAGCATATGAAGCTGTTTCTATCTAAAAAGACCAGGCTGGAGCTGTCACTTGAGCCATTTACTGTTTTAACAGACAGGAAAGCATTGTTGTTTATCGTCAGTCAGATCATCGGCAATGCACTGAAGTATACCGGAACCGGGGGCATGATCAGTATATCTATCCAGCCTGCCGAGCGGAAACTTACGATTTGTGATAACGGGATCGGTATACCCCAGGAGGATATTCCCCGTGTCTTTGAAAAAGGGTTTACAGGGAAAAACGGCAGGCAGATGGCTGCTTCTACAGGAATGGGGCTGTATCTTGCCAATGAATTGGCCGGGAAACTTGGGCATAAGCTTGTCTGCCGCTCAGAAAGAGGTCAGTACAGCTCGTTCGAAATTCTTTTCCCTGAGCTGAAGGACCGGTATATAGAAATGCAATAAAAGCAGCCCTTTTACTGGCTGCTTTTTTTAGTATTAGTTAACGATCCGGCTATAGGTTCTTGCTGTGGTGAAATAATAAACAAAGTAAATCAGTGCATACAAAGCCGCCGTAAAAATGAAAGGGATCAGTGTGTCTATTTTCAGAAACCGCGTCAATGCCAGCATAATGACAGAACTGTGCAGAACAGCTCCCAGGAGCGGGAGAGCGAAAATAAGGAACAGCTGCTTGAGAATGGCGGCATTGATCTGTTTTCTGCCCATTCCAATTTTCTTTAGGACACTATACCTTTCCTGGTCGGAAACAGCCTCTGACAGCTGTTTGTAGTGAAGCATGCTGCCGGTTGCCAGGAGGAATGTCAATCCGAGAAAGCTGCTTATGAATATAAGGATCCCATATATCTGCATCAGCTTTTCATGCTCATGGAAGAAGGTCGAAAATAAGGCTGTATCAAGATTCGGCATTTCGCTGTAATAATAGGCTTGAATCTGGTTTGCGATTGTTTCGGAATGCTTATCATTTTTCCAGCTGACCGCCTGTAAAATGTTTTCAGGGTAATCCGCCCTTAGCTCATTATAGAGTTTATCGGTTATCACCACGGGGAAGGAATACAAGCCCTGGTTAAGGAGTGATTTACTTTCGTATGAAGAAAAGCGGATGTCCTGTCCACCAGGCAGCACCATATTTTTTCCTGTATAAGGATATTCATCCTGCTTCAGGTTTCCGTCATAGAAGGCAATAGCCCCGTTTTCACCGGGTATTCCATGGATACTATGGCCGAGTTCTGCCGCGAGTGTTTTATAAGCAGCCTCGGGAATGAGCAAAGCCGGATAGTCATCGGGAAACCTGCCTGTTGCAGACAAATCTGCATTAACAGCAAGGTAAGGGATTTCCACGGCAAATTGGATGGGGTTTTCTTGATTTTCTCTGATCATCTCCAAAACATGCTCTTTCTGTTCTTCATTCTGAACGGTGTACAGAAGGCTGAGCGGATAATTCTTATTAGCAAGTGCATTCATATTGTAATAAAGGCTGCCAGCGGTTCCGATTGTGAACAAGGTAAAGGTGCTGAGCAGGGAAATGATGGTCAGCGCCAAAATATTTCCTTTGATTCTGAATAATAAATGGGAAAGGCTGATTAAATTGATGCCTTTATAATAGATCCTCTGAATGGCTTTAAGACGTTTTAGCAGAGTAACAATAAAACAGTTTAAAAATAAGTAGGTTCCAAGAGCGATTGCTCCCAGAGATACTAAGATAGCCAAGAAGCCAAAGTCTTTCCAAATATCGGAGCTTGAGGGCTGCAAAAGAAGAAAGTAGCCTGAACCAGCCAGCAGCAATGAGAGCGCAGCGCCCAGGGCAGAGCCCTTGGGCTGTTTTTCGGCTTTCTTTTCAGCTTGAAACAGCTCGAGCAATGTATGCTTGTACACAAGCCTGTAATTATAAATTGAAGTGAGCAAGATGATCAATGAGAAGACAGCAATGGTCTGCAGGATGGCAGCCCCGGAAAAAGCAAAACCGGTGATAGTGGAAAGGCCCATTACTTTGATGAGCAGCATGGCAAAGAATTTAGACATCAGCATACCTGATAAAATGCCTGAAGACAGGGCAAGCACGCCTATCATCATCTGCTCCAGGAAGAGCAGCCTGCCGATCTGTTTCTTTTTAAGTCCATATAAGGCGTAAAGGGCAATTTCCTTTTTCCTTTTTTTCATAAAGTAGGCGTTTGAATACCATATAAAAACAGCAGCGAAAGCCAGCAGCATAACGGAAGCCGCAGCAAAGGCGGGTTCAAGCTTGCCCAGCGCTGTCACGGATGACGACAGGCTCTGATTATACTGCAGAGATACAAATGTAAAGTAAATGAGAATACTGAAAACCATAGGGTAAAAATACAGCAGGTATTGGCTCCTGTTGCCTTTAAAACTGCGTCTGGCAAGCTCAAATAACGTCATGGCGGCCTCCGCCTCCCAAAGCAGCAAGAATATCGATTATCTGCTGGAAGAATTGTTTTCTATCAGACTCACCTTTGCGGATTTCTGTAAAGATATGCCCATCCTTGATAAAAAGCACTCTGCTGCAAAAGCTGGCTGCAAGCGGATCATGCGTGACCATTAAGATGGTTGCCTGCTGTTCAGCATTCAGCTTCTGGAGCGCCTGGAGCAGGCCGAATGCGGACTTGGAGTCAAGGGAGCCTGTAGGCTCATCGGCCAGAAGAAGGGAAGGGTTCGCAATAAGCGCCCGTGCAGCAGCGGTCCGCTGCTTTTGCCCGCCTGAAATTTCTCTTGGGTACTGCTCTAATATCCTTTCAATCTCAAACCATTCGGCAAGCTTTTGAATCCTTGCGTCAATCTGATTAAATGCCATTCCTGATAAAGCAAGGGGAAGGGCGATATTTTCTCTTACATTCAAAGTATCCAGCAGGTTAAAATCCTGGAAAATGAAGCCGAGCTGCTCTCTCCGGAAACGGGACAGCTCTTCCTCCTCCATCCGCAGGATATCCTGATTTTTAATATGGATACTGCCTGCTGAGGGGCTGTCGATTGAAGCCAGAATATTAAGCAGTGTTGATTTCCCGGCACCGGAAGGCCCCATTATGCCTGTAAATTCCCCTCTGTCAACCTCAAGATCAATATGCTCAAGAGCATTAAATAAGTTATTCTTAGTTCCATATGTTTTCCTGATTCCCTTTGCACGAAGAAGCATGGCGGAATTCCTCCTGAATTTTCTTTTTCTAAGCTAACTATATGAGAAATGATGTATGCCAGCCATAGCTTAAGCTTACAATATTAGGCTGAAGATGACATTTTTGTCAGAAACGGAAAATGGAGGAAGCAAGGTGGACAATCACTCAGTTGCCAAGGAGCTGAACAAGTTCCTGAAAGGGATGTACATGGGCATCCATGCCTATGAGCATTTCATTGAAAAGCTTGAAGATGAAGGTGTTAGAGCGGAATTCCAGAGGATGCAGCAGGAGCATAAACATAATGCAGCCCTGATAGCGGAAAGAATCCAGAACCTAGGGGCTGTACCTGCTGACGACGAAGGCATTGCCGGTTCCATCCAAGGCTATATCAGCAGTTTCTTCCTGCCGGACAGCCAGGGTGCAATAGTCGATAAAACCCTTACCGGCGAAGACTATTATGCCATTCAAATGTCCGAAGAAAACGTAAGAGGCGACCTCGACCCAGAAAGCCGCCGACTGGTCGAGACTGTCCTCGACACAGACCGGAAGCATGTGGAATATTTGAATGCATTGAAGGGGAGAGTCTGAAACCTTGTCTAAGAGCAAGGGTACTAAAGGGGTCAGCCAAACAAATTATTAAACCCTGCTGATTGGAGTGGAAGGCACGAAGACTCCTGCGGGAATTAGCGGCAAGGCTGAGACCCCGCAGACGCGCAGCGGTGAGGAGGCTCAGCGTCGCCCCGCGGAAAGCGAAGTGCCTGGAACGGAAATCAGCAGACTCCATTCAAAGAACTGCATAAACTAGAATGGGTACTGCAAACCCTGTTGATTGGAGTGCAAGACACGGAGACTCCTGCGGAATTGCAGCGGAAATGTTGAGACCCCACAGCGCGGAGCTTGAGGAGGCTAAGGCGACACCCCGCGGAAAGCGAAGTGCCTTGAATGGAAATCAGCAGACTACATTTATAAGCAAAACAAAGGCAGTGCATTCAAAAATGCACTGCCTTTGTTTTTTATTTAATACCCTTCATCAATCTCTGAATAGAAGGTGACATGAAAATCAGGACGCCGCCTAAAACGACAGCCAAAAGTCCAAGCGTACCAAAATACATAATCTCATTATTAGGATCATACAGCTTAACAAGCTGAGCATTTACCGCCTGTGCTGCTGCATTGGACAAGAACCATAAGCTCATTGTCTGAGCCGAGAAAGCCGCCGGCGCAAGCTTTGTTGTGGCTGACAGCCCTACAGGGGACAGGCACAGCTCACCGATAACGACAAGGAAGAAGCTCAGTACAAGCCATAATGGATTAACTAATGATTCCCCGCCGCTCATATAAGCAGGGATAATCAGGACAAGGAAAGACAAGCCCGCGAAAATTAAGCCAAGTGAGAACTTCTTAGGCGTTGATGGCTGCCTGTTTCCCAGCTTAACCCAAAGCCACGCAAACAATGGTGCGAGTGCGATGATGAACAATGGATTAAGGGACTGGAACCATGATGCCTGCAGGTGGATGCCTGCAAAGTCCAGGTCAGTACGCTTGTCCGCATATTGGGCAAGGATGATGGAACCCTGTTCCTGGATCGCCCAGAACATAACCGATGCAATAAACAGCGGGATGTAGGCGATAATTCTTGACCGCTCATCTGAAGTTGTTTTCGGACTGCGGTACATCACAATAAAGTATGCGGTCGGAATGGCAATCCCGAGGATACTGATCAGTACCGTGAAGCGGTTAATCGTTAAGAACCCGGTGGAAATACTGATAAAAGCAATAATAGCAATAATAACTGCGGCAATGGCAATGCGGCCGAATACTTTTTTGCGCTCTTCAGGGAGCAGCGGGTTTGGTACATAGCTGCCTGCAAGCCCAAGGTTTTTCTTTCTTGTAGCAAGATAAGTGATCAATCCAACCAGCATACCGATTGCTGCAATCCCGAAGCCCCAATGGAAGTTATACTTTTCACCGATTGTTCCGACAATTAACGGTGCAATAAAAGCACCAGCGTTGATTCCCATATAAAAAATGGAGAAACCGGAATCACGGCGGACATCTTCTTTGCTGTAAAGGTCGCCGACAACGCTTGATACGTTAGGCTTTAATAGACCTGTACCAATGACAATCAATGCCATGGAAATGAACAGGGCTGTAATGCCTCCAGGGAATGCAAGGGCAATATGTCCAAGCATGATCAGAACACCGCCGTAGAATACGGTTCTGGCAGTTCCGAGTATACGGTCGGCAATCCATCCTCCGATTACCCCGGACATATATACGAGTGAGCCGTACACGGCCATTACAGAAGCGGCTGTCGTCTCATCGATCCCAAGTCCGCCCTTTGAAACTTCATAATACATATAGTATAGCAGGATAGCTTTCATCCCGTAGTAGGAGAAGCGTTCCCAGAACTCTGTGAAGAAGAGCGTGAACAAGCCCTTAGGGTGGCCGAAAAATCCTTTCTGCGGCACACTATTCACAATTTTCTGTTTATCAAAAGCTGTCATTTTTCTGCCTCCTTTAGTACAAAAACCATCATACTAAAATTGAATTAAGATTGTCAAAAAATTTTGGGGATATAATAAAAAAGTACCAGGCACTTTTGCCATATATCTACTCCTCTTTCTTTATTTGGAAACAATTGTGAGTTTACCCTATATTTTTTTACCTGAAACCAGGATAAATGAATCATTAATGGAGCGGTAATTCAGGAGCAGGGTCCTGCCTGTTCTGCCGCTTTGCCGGCTGTCTGTTTATAAGATGTCCTTTTAGATAATAAAACTAATCAACTAGTGATAAACAACTCCCGTTATATCCTCATGAATCAAGCCGCAAAAATACCCGGGCATCCAGGCCCGGGCAAGTTAATTAGAATTTGTTCCAGTTTAAAACATCATCCAGAGGCAGGCGATTTTTCTCAAAGCCAGCCTTTTTGCCTTTCCCTAAGGAAATAAGCATTACTGGCTTAAAGTTTTCCGGCACATTAAAGGCTTCTGTAAATTGCCCTTCGTCATAGCCGCCCATAGGAACTGTGTCATAGCCTTTTGCTTTTGCTGCCAGCATCAGCTGCATGGAGACAAGTCCGCCGTCGATCATGGCAGTCTTAAGCGCCCTCTCATCAGAGAAACCGCCATAGGTTTTCATGATGGATGCTACATAGGAATCTTTGATTTCTTCCGTCATGCGGCCCATCTTTACTAGGCCCCCGTAAATTTCTCCTGCCTTCTTATAGGCATCTATATCAGCAAGTACTGCAACGACGACAGAAGCATCTGTGATCTGCTGCTGGTTGTTGGCGATTGGCAGCAGCTCTTTTTTCGCTTCCTGATCCTTAATCACAAGGAATCTCCAAGGCTGGAGGTTGGAAGAAGACGGTGCCAGGATGGCAGCTTCGAGGATTTCACGAATTTCGCTGTCTTCCATAATATAGTCAGCATCATACTGGCGGACAGAGCGGCGCTCTTTTGCCACCGTGAAGAAATCTGTATCTTCCAGCTCCTTTGGCGCTTCAGTGGTTTGGTCAAGATCTTTTACTTTATTTAAATATTCTTCTTTGCTCATTGTATTATTACTCATATATGCCAGCTCCTTTTAACTGTGGTTATTACAAGAACAGTATATGGTTTTACTGTTCTTTTGTCAAACACAGTTTATTTTTTCATTACAATGTTAGACATAATATGCTTGGAAGGGAGGAAAGAGGGGAGAGCCTTCTATTTGCGAAAAGTCTTATGAATAGCATAAGGATCACCTGCCTGATCCGGAAAGCTGAAACCAATTGCTTCCCGGCCCGTAGAAGTTATAAAGGGAGGGATGGCTTTGCAGGTTGATTATAAGCCGGCTTCAGAGCAGGTGCTGAAAGCTGATAAAACAATATCTGTGCAAAAACTTCTCAACATTGCAGGGGGCCTCATGCTGCTTGGCCTGCTGGTCAGCATTTATACTGTACCAATTTCATTAAATGAAGAGCTGCGGCTGTATTATGACGACAAGCTGGTCCTGAAGGGAGAAAAGCTGGAGGAGTTTCTGTCTTTTGTTTTTGCAGCAGGCTTTGCTTACTTCATGCTGGTCCGCTTGTATTTTACGCAGCGGAGACTTTTCTATATTTTCCTGTGGTTCATACTGATCGACTCCATCCTTATGGTATTTATATTACCCGGATCTCATTAACGCCGCTGCGGGACATATAGAAAAAGGAAACGAAACATAATGATGTCCCGTTTCCTTTATTTTTTTCCCATCAGGTCTCTAAGGGTCTTTTCTTCTAATCCGTTCAGGATCCATTGCTCCATTTCATTTTTCAGGCCGGATAAGGCACTTCGGGTGCATGGTTCAAAGCACTCTTTGCTGCTGACATCCAGGAAACCTTTTGAAAATGGCTCAGCGCGCATCCCGGCATATACATCAGAAAGCCTGATATCCTCTGGCGCCTTGGCGAGGAAATAGCCGCCGTCTCTGCCTTCCTTTGCCTGGACAAGGCCTTCCTTGACCAAATTCCGCAAAATTTTCCGAAGAAACCCTGATTCTGAACCGATTTTGTCCGCGAGCCTTGCACTTGGGCAAAGACCTTCATTGTCTGCCATAATAAGCAAGGCCTGCAGGGCCAGGCTGAACCATCTTATGCTTGATGCAGATGGTGTTTTCTCGTTCAATATACTCACCTCTGCTTTAACTGTATCGTATTTTTTGCTAAAAAGACAATCCCTTGAAAATATTGTTAAAAAAGAGAACGGCTCAGCGGCCGCTCTCCTCTCTCAATGTAGCAACCCGTGGCGGGCGGCTATGCTTTTATAGTTTAAATGAGCTCTTCAGCGAAACGATCCGGTTGAATACAATGTGATCTTCTGCTGTATGCTTAGGATCGACATTGAAGTAGCCGTGGCGGAAGAACTGGAACTTATCCTGAGGCTTGACATCCTTCATGTTAGGTTCAATGAAGCCATTGACAATTTCAAGAGAATTTTCATTTACATGATCAAGGAAGGTCTTGCCTTCATTTTCTTCGCTGTTCAATTCTTCGTCAAGGATCAGCGGCTCATACAGGCGGAATTCGGCCGGAACTGCCTGGGACGCCTCGACCCAGTGAATGGTTCCTTTTACCTTCCGTCCGGTAAAGCCGGTGCCGCTCTTGGTTTCCGGGTCGTATGTGCAGTGGATTTCAATGATTTCGCCGTTTTCATCCTTGATGACATCTTCACACTTGATGAAGTATGCATGCTTCAGGCGCACTTCATTTCCTGGGAAGAGGCGGAAATATTTCTTTGGCGGATCTTCCATGAAATCATCCTGCTCGATATAAATTTCTCTTGAAAACGGAATCTGGCGGCTGCCCATTTCTGGATTCTCAGGATTTATTTCCGCTTCAAGCATTTCTGTCTGCCCTTCAGGATAATTGGTGATTACAACCTTCAGCGGCTTCAGAATCCCCATTGTACGGGGGGATGACAGCTTAAGGTCTTCACGGACAAAATGCTCAAGCATCGCAGTATCAACGGCTCCGGACCCTTTTGAGACACCTGTCGCTTCAACAAATTCACGGATAGCGCCAGGTGTAAAGCCTTTTCTTCTCAGACCTGAAACGGTCGGCATGCGCGGATCATCCCAGCCATCCACATAACCTTCATCAACGAGCTGCTTCAGCTTTCTTTTACTCATGACTGTATTGATCAGATTCAGGCGCCCGAACTCAATCTGCTGCGGCTTGCTTTCCATTTCACAAGCTTCAATGATCCAGTTGTAAAGAGGTCTTTGATCTTCAAATTCTGTTGTGCACAGAGAATGGGTGACCCCTTCAATGGCATCTTCGATCGGATGGGCGAATGCATACATTGGATAAATGCACCATTTGTCGCCTGTGTTATGGTGATGGGCATGTGATACACGGTAAATGACCGGGTCCCTCAGGTTGATATTGGGCGAGCTCATGTCGATTTTTGCCCTGAGCACCTTTTCGCCATTCTGGAATTCTCCTGCACGCATGCGCTTGAACAGATCCAGGTTTTCTTCGACAGAACGGCTGCGGTACGGGCTGTCCTTACCGGGTTCTGTCAGCGTGCCGCGGTATTCCCTGATTTCATCTGCATTCAGGTCATCAACATAGGCAAGATCTTTCTTAATCAGAAGGACTGCACGCTCATACATTTCTTCAAAATAATCCGAAGCAAAGTGAAGCTCGTCCCATTCATATCCCAGCCATTTTACATCCTCTTTAATGGCATCCACATACTCCTGGTCTTCTTTCAGCGGATTTGTGTCATCAAAGCGCAGATTGGTTTTGCCGTTAAAATCGTCGGCTAGTCCGAAGTTAATGATGATGGACTTAGCATGTCCGATATGTAGATATCCATTTGGCTCTGGAGGGAAGCGGGTCACGACTTCATTCCTTTTTCCGGATTCCAGGTCCTCCTTAATGATCGTTCGAATAAAATTGGATGAGTTTTGTTCCAAACCAGTATCAGCCTTTCTTTTATATACTTTAGGAAATTATAGAATTTTTTTGCCTGAAGCTCAATCGGCGACCAAACATTTTTATTAAAAAAGCCCTTTTTTAAAATAGTTGTGCTGTCCATTGGTGTTGATTTTGGGCTCATGTGTGTGAAACCCTGTTTCACACGCGTTTCAGCACAGCTGAAATGAGCCCAAAATCAACATGCAGTTACAAGAGCATTTTAAAAAAACGAGTAATTCTCTGGGCACGTTCACTTATAGTCTAATGGAATCTGAAAAGATATGCCATGAACTTAATACTACTCATTAAGAAGGATAAAAACAAGGAGCAGGTAAGCAAAATCAGGAAAGAGGAAGGGCTGAGCGGGAAAAAAATTCTGGGCAAAGCTGCCTGCAGGCCTGCTGCTGCATATAATAGCTTTATGTACCCATCTTCATTGGCCTTGAGCCAGGCTGCTGCCTGAATTGAAGCGAAAGAACTAGGGGAGAAAATCTTCTGGTATGATAAACTGTTAAGGTAATATAATGGATCATATGGTTTTTATACAGCAGAAGAAAGTATATATTTTTCGGCTTTGATCACTGTCTAGCTCCAGCGCCTGCCCCCTCGAGGTCACAAGCCAATTCTCCCATAAAGGCAAAGAACGCCTTTCCGGGAGAATCATCTTGTGCTTGTCGGGGGTGAGCAAGGCGCTTGCGCTTTTCTTAATCACAAACAAAATATCGTTTCCGAATCTTTCAATCACACCATGAACCTCCAACATTGCTGAATGACGAACAGGCTAAAGGGGGATGGAAATGGAAAGGATGATGGTTAAAGATCTGCCTGTCATTGAAGATAAGGTTAGGAAATGGTCTGCGATTGTGTATTGGACGGGAGTAGGGATCATCATATTGTTTGCGGCTATCAGTTTATATCATGCTGCACAGCTGCCGGATGGCACGGGCCAGCCGGATGCAGGAGGCCAGACCGCTGCACAGGATACGGTCACGAGCCTGATTATTAAGCCTATTGCTGAGTCGCCAAAATTCCAGGTCATTTTTGAATATCTTTTCTACCTGCTTTTATGGCTGCTGCTTTGGCTTTTGGTGCCTTCCGCATCAAGGAGGATCATCCGCTTCAAGCTCGGAAATCTGGAGTTTGACCTGGACCAGAGCCAAAAGGAAGTTATATCCATCATTGATGACCAGATGAGAAAGTTTAAATTCCTGACGTATCTAATGAAGGAAGAAAACAAAAATGTACTGAAAACGAGCTTTGATTCAGAGCATCCAAGATTCCACGATGCGCTCGATTTTGCACTTGCCAAAATGCAGGAATTCTATTTGAGTGAATGGGATGAACACCTCACCTTTGAGGTGATGACGCTTGCCGAATTTCACCAGGCATCATTTCCTTCGGCTGTAAAGAGGTCGCTCGAGCTTGTGGACTTATACAAAACAGGGATTCCGATCAACAAGGAAAATCCGGAAGTTATCCATGATAAAAATTATCTGGTTTATACCACCTCAGAAGAGGAAAATATTTATACAAGCGGTACAGAAGTCGTCGACTATGTTATTTGCGTTTCAAGCTACAGATCTGAATTCAATGAAAATGACGGCTATCTGGTCGCAGGCATTACTTCCCTTGTTTCGGAGCTCCATAAACGGGCATGGGAGAACTTGGGGCTTACAAAGCTTCGGGAAAGATTGAATCTTTAGCCCTAATGAGGTAAACTTATAGTAAAGAGGTGGTTAAAAATGTCAGCCAAAAAGCATGTGTTAAAAGTCCAGAAGCCAAGTGGCGAGGAAGACATTTTTGATTTTGATCGGTTATTTAAAGATGCTGCCAATTATAATAAAAAAGCAGACCAGCAGGATATCCAATATCCGCGCGGAGCATCGATATCAAGGAAAAGCTCCATCGTGAAAGGACTTTTCGCTGCCAAAGCCTGATGAATCGGCAAGGCTGGTCCAACGGGAGCCGGCTGCAGGCGTTTGACAGGGCTGAAATAAAAAACGCCCGATTCACGGGCGGCAAGCGGCATATTAGGATCCCGGAAAAGGTCCGCTGATTCCGGCCTGATTGTTTTTTAGATGGACAAGCCATAAGGTCTCTTGTAACTTGCGTATGCAGGTTATTTTTTTATGCCCAGATATTTGGACAGGAACTGCTGCATATTGTGGCTGTTCCCAACGATTTGGGAAGACCGGTGCACCTTGTTGATGGGGCTGCCCTTAGGGAATTGGATCTCCCGCTGCCCCTTTTTATGAAAAAAGCTTTCTGCATTGGCAAATAGCTTTGTAAAATTAAAGTCATCCATTTCTGTTCTCCGCCTCCAACTCAAATGCTCTCCTTATTGTATTCTATGCAGGCAGTACTATACGGGAAATAAAATCTGTGTGTATAGGCAAAAACGGGCTTTTTTCCGGGAGCGGCAGGGTTTAAAGCATAGGAAGTCGAACCTTTGTAAAGTGAGAAAGAGGAGGGAGAGAAATGGCGGATAACTATCCAGTACTAAACGGAGCAGAACCGTTTTATTTTGAAGGCGGCAGGACAGGCATCCTGGTTTCGCATGGTTTTACAGGCTCGACCCAAAGCATGAGGCCGCTCGGGGAGGCTTATGCAAAAGCGGGCTATACGGTCTGCGGCCCAAGGCTTAAAGGCCATGGCACCCATTATGAGGAAATGGAGCAAACACAGTACAGCGACTGGATTGCAAGCATTGAAGAAGGCTTCCAATGGCTGAAGGAACGGTGCGATGATATTTTTGTCACGGGATTATCCATGGGAGGGACACTGACGCTTTATATGGCTGAGAAGCATCCCGAAATCAAGGCCATCATCCCAATCAATGCAGCCGTAGAGATTTCGGATATGGAAGGGGCAGCAGGCCTGCAGGACGTCCGCTTCCTCGATGCCATCGGCTCAGATATAAAGAAGGCTGATGTAAAAGAGCTGGCCTATGAAAAGACCCCGGTCAAATCCATCGGCGAAATTGTCCAGTTAATGGAGCTGGTAAAAGGAGGGCTGGCTGACATACAGTGTCCGGCATTGATTTTTGTCTCCAGCGAAGACCACGTTGTCCCGCCTGATAATTCCCGGCTCATCCTTGACCATATCTCAAGCAAAGACAAAAAACTGATTACAATGGAAAACAGCTATCATGTTGCCACGCTGGATAATGATCAGCAGCTGATCATTGATGAGACCTTGGCTTTTATAAAAAAATATCATTAAGAATGGGGGCCCCGGCCTCCTTTTTTTTATGGAAACAGGGTACAATACAGCATTGCTATAAATTAAATAACTGTGTTAACATTTAGTGAATCGAAATATATTTTAAATAGAGTATTTGCTTTGAGCTATATGCCGGAAAAAGGAAAGTCCAACAAAAGGTTTTAGAAATAGATTTTTTTTTGAAAAGGAGGCTGGGCCGCTTGAGTGAACAAAAAGAAAAACTTTGGACGAAATCTTTCGTCATGCTGATGGCAGGGAATTTGTTTGTTTTTATGTCTTTCCAAATGCTGATTCCGACAATGCCGCCATACATAAAATCGATAGGCGCCTCCGGCTTGGAAATCGGCCTGGTCACAACTTTATTCTCTGCGGGCGCAATCCTGTGCAGGCCTTTTATTGGCTATATGCTGGAGTACAGGGCAAGAAAGCTCCTCGTCCTGGCCGGTGCAGCCGCCCTGCTGCTGATCACGCTGGTCTACCCGCTTTCCAGCGCGGTTGTTATGTTTCTTCTCTTCAGGCTGGTGCACGGGCTTGCCTGGGGCTGGTCGACGACTGTCAACGGGACAGCAGCGGTCGATGTTGTTCCGAACTCCCGCCTCGGCGAGGGGATGGGCTATTATGGATTGTCTGTAACTCTCGGGATGATCATTGCACCAAGCCTGGGCATATATTTATTCCAGGTTACGACCTTCGAGAATCTGGTCTATATATCGGCCGGTCTTGGCATCATCAGCATCATACTCCTGGCGCTTGTCAGCTACAGGACGCCCCAGTCGGTGAAGGAAGCGAAAAAAGAGGATTTAGCTTTTTCCTATTTAGGGTCGCTGATTGAAAAATCGAGCTGGTATCCGGCACTTATCACGGTCATCGTCACCTTCGGATATGGATCCATTGTCACTTTCATTGTCATTTTTGGTGAAGAGCGGGGGATAGAGCAGATCTTCCTTTTCTACCTGTTCAATGCCGTCCTGGCATCGGCATCGCGCCCGGCGGCTGGAAAGTGGTTTGACAGAAATGGGCCGAGAGGGCTCGTCCTATTCTGTACACTCATTACGTTCGCCGGGATGTGGGTGCTGTCCTTTGCCCATTCTAGTGTTTTGATTGCAGCCGCCGGAGTTCTGTTCGGGATCGGCTTCGGATCGCTGATTCCGACGCTTCAGTCGTGGACATTATCCCTTACGCCGCCAAACCGCCGGGGTGTTGCCAATGGCATGTTCTTTTCAGCCATCGACCTTGGCATCGGCTTGAGCGGACTGGTATTTGGCGTCATAGCACAGTACGTGGAAACAGGCAGGCTGTTCCAGATCTCGAGTATCTTCCTGCTGATCGCCATCGCCATGATCATGGCTGAAGGACGGAGGCGGAAAAACAGCATAAAGAAACAGGCAGCAGCCGTATAAGGCCGGGGAAGCTTCCCTGGTCTTTTTTTGCTGGGCTGAATTGCTGCGGAAGTTATACAGCCTTGTTTCTTTAGATCTTCTCAGCAATTGGCTTCTCCAGGTGCTGGAATGATAAAATAGAACAAGCGAAAGATACAGCTGGCGAACAGGCCAGCTGATCTCAGGATATAGAAGGGTGATAATATGGCACAGGAAATAAAACTGCGTCTGAAGGCGCGTTCTGATGAAGAGTATAGAAAAGGGCTTCCCCTTGTTTATAAGGATAGAATAGAGAATCTTGCTGATCTGAAGGAGGAGGGGACAATCTTCCGACTGGCAGACAGCAGGAACAAATTTATTGGCAAAGGCTATTATGGCTTGCAGAACAAAGGCTGCGGCTGGATCCTGACGCGCAATGAACAGGAAGAGATCGACCAGGATTTTTTTGAGAGTAAGCTGCAGAAGGCTTTTAAGCACCGGGAGGCATTCTTCAACAGCTCTGATACGACCGCATTTCGCGTCTTCAATGGAGAGGGCGATGGAATCGGCGGGCTGACAATTGATTATTTTGCCGGCTATTATCTGCTGACATGGTACAGTGAAGGCATATACCGGTTTAAAGAGGAAATCCTCCAGTCTTTAAGAAACCTGGCCGATTTTAAAGGAATCTATGAAAAGAAACGCTTTGATGTGAAAGGCTCATATATGGAGGATGATGACTTTGTTGAAGGAGAGCGTGGAGAGTTCCCGCTCATCGTCAAAGAAAACGGCGAAAACTTTGCCATCTACCTGAATGATGGGGCGATGACCGGCGTGTTCCTTGATCAGCGCGATGTCAGGAGGACGATCAGGGATGTATATGCGAAAGGCAGGACTGTCCTCAATACGTTCTCCTATACAGGAGCCTTCTCCATTTTTGCAGCCAAAGGCGGGGCAGTGAAAACAACAAGTGTGGATCTTGCGAACAGGAGCAAAAGCAAAACGATTGAACAGTTCAGCATCAACGGGATCGACTATGAGGCACAGGATATCATTGTAGAGGATGTCTTCCATTATTTTAAATATGCCGTAAGGAAAAAGCTTCTGTTTGATATGGTGATTCTTGATCCGCCGAGCTTTGCCCGCTCCAAGAAGCATACCTTCAGTGCAAGCAAGGATTATAAGAACCTGCTGAAGGAAGCGATTGCGATCACGGAAAAGGACGGCATCATCGTCGCTTCCACCAACTGCAGCACATTTGATATGGGCAAGTTCAAAGGATTTATAGAAGCAGCCTTTAAGGAAAGCGGCGGAAAGTACAAGCTGCTGGAGGAATTCTCCCTGCCAAAGGATTTCCGGACAATCAGTGAGTTCAAGGAAGGGAATTATTTGAAGGTCGCATTCATCCGCAAGCTGTCTTGATTATGCCTGCGTTTTGCCTGCATCAGTAAAGGGTAAACAGCCTATATATGATTTTCATATAGGAGGCATAATGATGAAACGCGATATTATCGGTGTATACAGTTCAATAGATGAAACAATCGAGGCGATCAGGGACCTTACTGCCAAGGGCTATGATTCAAAGGACCTGGCTGTCATTTCGAAGCGGCAGGATATTTACACTCTTGATGCGTACACAAATGCAGATGTAGAAAAGACGGCCGGCTCAGCTCCGGAAGAGCATGACGATGAATCGTTCTGGGATAAACTGAAAGAAGCGTTCTCGCTGGACGGCGACTTTGGCGAATCCCATGAAAGGCTGACAAAGTACGGAATTGCTGAGGAAAATGTAGAGTCATATGCAGCAGATATGGATAATGACAAGATTCTCCTGGCTGTAAATGCAGATTCTGCGTTTGCCAACGCGGAGACCGGTGCGGATGAGTGGTATGGCGCAGGCCGGATCGAGAGCGAAGAGGAAGCGGAAGGCACGGCAGGCAGCCCATCATTTTCCGGGGAGCAAACCGTCTATACAACAGATGAACAAAACAACCTGAGAAGAGGCTCCCGCTAAGGGCTTCCATCCAGCATCAGCGCGAACCCGCCTTCTTTCAAGGCGGGTTTTGCTTGATTCAGGCTGTTTCAGGCAGTGCAGAAAGAAGAGGCTGCGTAAATTTTTCCATATCTGAAGGTTGCTGTTAGAATTATTACAGAAGGAAACATTTCTGTATCAAAAATGAAAGTAAAATGAAATTTGTTGCATTCCATTCTTTGCTAGAATACAAGGATAGAGAGTGCAGAATAAAAGGAATCTCTTTAGCATATAGTAGGTCAATCTATTTACATAAGGGGATAACGATGACGATAGAACAACAATTAATCGATAAATCATATTACGGGATGTTCATGGAAGGCCGGAGCGGCGAGCAGCCTGCACAGGTGCTCGGCGAGGCATATTTCCTTGAACAGAAAAAAGAAATACCGGAGCTCTCGGTCATCAGGTTCGCACAGGGTGAAATCTATTTCCACCATAAAGACTATGAATCTGCCATTTTCAAATGGGAAAACATACATAACGAACTAGGGGAGTGGGCCAAAAAAAATACGGCTGACGCCTATATGGAGCTGGAGCTGCATGCAACAGCCGAGGAAATCTATAAAAGCATCGGGACAGAATCCCTTGTACTCCAGACAGAGGTCCTGCTCCAGCTGTTTTCCTTATATGTCCATCAGGGCAAGCTTGACAAGGCTGTGCAGACAATCAAAGAAGCTGTCCTCCTCAATCCGGATTATCCGGATGTAACAGAGCTTGCAAGAGTGTTTTTCGAAAAGCACCAGGATTGGGGCAATGCCATTGAACTTGCCGTCAATGAAGGTGTCCGCACCAGCTCGCTCAAATGGTTTGAGGTCCTGAACGGCTATATTGATCAAGGGGCGGCAAGGAAACTTGAGCCTGTTTATTTCCTTGAAGCGCTGAAAACGGTCTTTTATAAAGATGAATCAAGGTTTGAAAAGCTGTCTGTCTCCCTATGGCAGCATTATCAGAATCAAAGCAGCAGCCACCAATGGCTTAAGGATTTCAATGGGATGATGCTGGAGCTTGAAGCAGACCGCTCTTATGCATGGCATGAACTGTCCGCTATGTACAGGGAGACGTACCTGCAGCTTATCACAAGCAATTATTATGTGAAGGAATTGACTCCGCTCGTTCCTGAGCTGCTCGTGAACTGGGTCAGGATTACAGATTCCGCCAACGCGGTGCACGCTTCCGCCGCATTGCTTGCCTGGAATAAGCTATTTGCCGGTATCGAGCCTGGTGCTGTTGCGGATGCAGAAAATCTAATCGGCCGCTCAAGCCTTTACAACGGAGGGCTGGAAGACAGCTACAAATTGTTTGTGGATATTAAGAAGTGGGCCATTAAAAATGATATTCCGCTTGGCCAGAGGCTGGAATGGATGGTTGAGGAGCTCCTCGACCTTGATAACAGTCATGTCCTTCTTGCCGGCAGGCCTGGAAGCGGAAAGTCCGCCTTCATTAATTATGTGCTGGGCAAGCCGGTTCTGGGAGAGGACACAGCTTCCATCAGCATGTTCAAGGCAGGGGAAGACGCAGCCTTCAGTGAGGTCACCGACAGCGGGCTGATCATGATGAAAGATCTCCCGCAATATCAGGAAAATGAGGCGGCCGCTGCCCTTGAAGGAGAAAGGGTTGCCTTTGATTGCCGCGTCCCTGTCCCATTCCTGCAGGAAAACAGGATTGCGCTCATTGACACGCCGGGAGCTAAAGGAAGCGGCCGTGCAAGTGGAGAACTGGCTCACTATCTCCCGCTTGCAGACAGGATTTTATATGTTATCAATGCAGCTGAAGGCCTTGTAGAGGAGGACCTTCTGCTCCTGGAAAAAATCCGCGGAAGCGTCCCTTCCAAGCAGGTGCACTTCCTGCTGAACAAGGTGGACAGGATTCATGATCAGCATGAGGCGGAAAGGCTGGTCGACGAGTTAACCTCACAAATCCAGTCGTATTTCCCGGAAGGAAAAGTATTCGCTTTTTCCTCCCATTACGGAAGCCGGGAGCAGCTGGCAGATTTGGCCGGATTTTTCGATGACACCTTGAGCCGCGACTGGTATGAGGTCCGGACACAAAGTGTGCTCAGCTACATCCAGCGCGCCTTAAGCTATCTGCTTGAAAAGCGGGTGGAGGTGGAAAACTCGCTCCAAGAGGATATCCGCTGGAACGAAGAGATGGTCACAAAGCTGAATGGCGCCATCAACCAGCTCAGCGATATTGAAGAAGAAAAGATAAGGACGATTACAAAATCCTACCAGTCCATCAAAGACCGGATGAAGACGAAGCTTGAAGAAGAAATCCCGGGAATCCTCCGGGGCACTTCCGAGCTGGTCACAGAGGAAAGCGACTTCCGGAAAATCCATCTGGAGCTGAACGAAGCAATGAACGAGCGTGTCCAGCAGTATCTGGAAAACTCCGTCCTGCCTGAATTCTATGGCAGCATCCAGAAGTGGATTGCCCTCACAACAGAAGAGTTCAATCACAGCCAGGCTTATCTGTATGAAATGGGCGAAGGATTCAATGAATTATATGGAGAAGAGAAAATCAGGCTTGAGTGCGATTTCAAAGTGCTGGATGACTGGCGGAGGGATGCCGACAGGATGACAAGCGGGGTAAGGATGGAGAAGGTGAATATCCTATTGCGCTTCACTCCTTCGCAATTCCTGCTGAAGAGCGCCGGAAAGCTGTTTGGCGCAATCCCTCAGAACAAAGGCATGCTATACAATAAGTATAAGCAATTCCTCGAAAATGAGGATTACAGCGAAAGCGTCGACAGCATCGTCAGCAAGTTCATGCAGCAGTTTGAACTGTTCGAAAAAGCACTGGAGAGGGATATTAAAATTTTCTTCCGCAATCCATTCAGTGTGCTCAATATGACAGTTGAGGAAACCCTGAACATCATTGAAGCGAACGGGGTGGCCCTCAGCAAAATGAAGGAAAATCCGGAGGCTTACCGCGATCCGATTACTTTGTTTGAGCTTAGAAAGCTCCAGTATGAGCAGATGGTTCGTGCATAGGGGAGTTTGTATTTCACTAAATAAAAGACTGGCCAGGATTATTACTGGCCAGTCTTTTTGCGTTTTTTCAGCAGGATTAATGTCATGGTCTGTTCAGAAGCTGCGTGCTTTTGCTGCTGCTTCAATCCCTGTCTTTTGCCTGCTGTGTATCCCGGATATTCTTCTGGACTGTAATGGCAGCAAAGATGCTGAGTACAAATGACATGGCATAAAAACCTTTTTCGCTCAGGATAATGCTTCCTGCATTGTACAAGCCGATAGCAATTAATAAAACGGCAACAATAAGTGCGAACCAGCTCAGTCCATAATAGATGCCGGTAACCGGTATTCCCTCTTCCTTGTCTCTAACCGCCTTTTGCAAAGAGACTGCTGAGTAGAGCCCAAAGATCAGGACAGCGAAATAATATCCTTTTTCGTTCAGCTGCATGGTGTCAGCATTAAACAGCCCGATCAGATAGGCTGCCACTCCGACAAGCAGAGCCGCCCATGAAGCGCCTTTAAAAGCGGCAGTCGGTTCCCCTTCTTTCCGTTCTTCCTTCTTTTTCGGCGCATTATTAGTGCCTTTATCTAATAAAACATCATCTTCATAAGCCAATCCAAATCGCCTCCAGTTAGTCGAATAAATTATAGCACTGCAAAAGCCTGCAGCACTCTTCTTCCAACATCTATTATATAGAAAATTTTTGAAATTAATAGAAAAATTTGCAGCAGGCTTTTGTTTTTAGCGTACCAGGTACCGTTCGTGGACAGATAGGGTGAAAGTGTCTTTTTAGGGTACCAGGTACCATCCGTGGACAGAATGGGCCAAAGTGTCCTTTTCGCATACCAGGTACCAAATGACATTTGTCATATGATTTTGATGACATGAGGTACTAATGAGTACGGCTGGAAAGTTTTACAATGAAATTAATTAATAGAGACGGAGCTGATGAGTATGCAGCAGGCAGTTGTTTTTGAAAATGTGGTGAAGGCATATGGTTCTTTCAGGGCGCTTGATGGATTGAATTTGAAGGTCAATGCGGGGGAGGTTACTGCGCTCCTGGGGCCGAACGGAGCCGGAAAGACCACCGCGGTGGGGCTGATGCTGAATATGCTCAAGCCTACCTCAGGCAAGATTGAAATATTCGGGCGGGAGCCGAAGAGCAAGGAGCTCAGGGAAATGACGGGGGCCCTGCTCCAGGAAACAAAGCCTGCAGACGGCTTGCGTACAGGCGAGATCCTCCAGCTTTTCCGCAGCTATTATAAAAATCCCTTATCGTATGAAAGGCTGCTGGATCTTTCAGGGCTGCATAAGGAAGAAAAAAGGAAGGCCACTGCTCTTTCAGGGGGTCAGCGGAGGCGGCTTGCATTCGCGCAGGCACTCGCAGGCAATCCCAGTCTGATTATACTGGATGAACCGACTGTCGGGATGGATGTGGAGTCAAGATTCCGCTTTTGGGAGGTGATCAGTACTCTTGCAAATGACGGGAAAACGATTTTCCTGACTACCCACTACCTGGAAGAGGCGGATGCTGTTTCTGACCAGATCTGTGTGATGGCAGAAGGGAAGCTGATTGCTTCCGGGACTCCGGAGGCACTTAAGGCAAGGGTGTCATCAAGGACTGTTTCCTTCCGCTCTTCCCAGGAGCTGGACCTGAATCTCCTGAATGGACTGCCGGGCGTCGAGAGGGCGGAGAAAAGCGGAAATGCTTATTCTCTTTATGCAAGGGAAACGGATGAATTATTGCGGAACATTATTTCATCAGGCTGGGAAATCAGGGATGTCCAGGTATCCTCAGGCAGCCTGGAAGCCGCTTTCAGGCAGCTGACAGACATACAGGATCAGCATTCAGAAAATAAGGAAGGTGCGTAAAATATGCAGATGTTTATTTCCCAATGGAAGGCAGAGAGCCTCCGGATCATCAGGAGTCCATTTTTCCCGCTGTTTTCCCTTTTGATGCCATTTGTGTTTTACTTTCTGTTCACCAGCTTGAATGGCGCGGATAAGGAAATAGCGGACACTTCATGGGGGGCATACTCACTTATGTCCATGACCGCTTTTTCACTGATAGGGACGGCGACTTCCCAGTTTGGCATCCGCCTTGCTTTTGAAAGGAAGGAAGGGTGGATCCGCCAGCTTCAGCTTACACCTTTGTCCCACTTCACCTGGATCAGCGCCAAAGTTGCCTCGCAGATGCTGATCCATCTGCTCATCATCCTGCTGCTTTTCCCGCTGGCAGCTATTGTTTATGACCTTCATCTTACTCCCCTGCAGTGGGCCGCCTGTACAATATGGCTGCTGTGCGGAAGCCTCCCGTTCCTGGCACTGGGCGCCCTTGTCGGCACGATGCGGAACGCGGATGCTGCAATTGCGATTTCAAATGTCCTGCTAATGGGGCTCGCGATTGCCGGCGGGCTGTGGATGCCATTGGAAGCACTGCCGGAATGGCTGCAGAGCATCGGCAAATGGCTGCCATCCTACCATTATGCAAATGGGGCATGGGAAGTGCTGTCAGGCAATCTCATCTCATTGGAAAATATTTTCTATCTTGGCGCCTGCACGGTTTTATTTATGGTACTATCAAGCTATATTCTAAAGAAACGGGATGCGGTATAAGTGAATCCTTACTGGAAAAAGTTATTTCCTGCCTCGGAAGGCTGGCCGCCGTATATCTATCTGGCCAACTTTGCACTGCCTGTATATTTCATGCTTGGGGAAGCCCCGCTTAAGAGGGAAGCGGGCTTTTTCCTGCTGCTGGCCTACCTCTTTTTTTACAGGCATCTGTACTGGTCCAGAAATTATGAAACTCTCATCATTGCATTGATGGTCGGCATGACGCTGTTATTCAGCTTTTTCTATAATCCTCTGTATCTGTATCTCATCTTTCTGGTGCTCAATCATCTGGTCAGGCTGCCGCTGAAAACGATATATATCATGTGTGCATGCTTTGGTGCAGCCAGTGCAGCTGTCATGGTCCAATCGGGCCTTTACCTCGAGCCTCTCATGCTCTCCGGTATAAGCCCGCCCTTATTCGGGGGAACCATCCTGCCTTTTGTTGTAAAAGCTTCTGCAAAATACAAAGATATGTCAGAGCAGCTGCAGGTGGCCAATATGCAGATCGAGCGCCTGGCACAGCAGGAGGAAAGGCAGAGGATTGCGAGGGAGCTTCATGATACACTCGGCCACACCCTTTCCTTGATCGCACTGAAAAGCGAGCTCACAGCCCGGCTGGCCTCCAAGGACCCAATCAGGACGGAGAAGGAAGCAATGGAAATCCAGCAGACGGCGAGAACAGCTTTGAAGGAGATGCGTGACCTTGTTTCTGATATGAATCTTGTCCGGCTTGAAGAGGAAATCGGGCATGCGCAGACGCTTTGTGCGGCTGCCGGCATAGAATTCATCTATGAAACACATCCTTCACTGGCTGGAATGACACCGCTCCAGGAGAGGATTCTGGCTATGTGTGTGCGCGAATCAATCACCAACATGGTCAAATACAGCAGGGCAGCCAGATGTGTACTGTCCGCAGCTGAAACAGAGGAAAGAATTCAGCTCTCTCTCCGGGATAATGGAGTAGGGTTTGATATATCTAAGATCGCCAGGCAATCGGGAAATGGGCTTGCGGGGATGAAGGAAAGGCTCCAGCTTGTAGAAGGGAGCCTCAAGATCAGTTCGGCACCAGGAAAAGGAACGGATGTAATGATGAGCATCCCGCTGGTCATCAGGGAAGGATTTTAAAGGGGGAGATGGCAAATGATCAGGATTGTACTGGGTGAGGACCAGCGCCTGCTGCTAGGCGCACTCGCCTCTCTTTTGGAGCTGGAGGAAGATATTGAAGTGGCTGCACAGGGGGAAAATGGCAGGGAAACCCTGGAGCTCGTCGAAAAGCACCAGCCTGATGTATTAATCGTAGATATTGAAATGCCGCTGATGACCGGGCTGGAGGTGGCAGAGGCGCTGAAGGATTCCGGTTCATCCTGCAGGGTGATCATTCTCACTACATTTGCGCGGCCAGGCTATTTCCAGCGTGCGATTGCAGCTGGAGTGGGCGGCTATCTGCTCAAAGATACCCCGAGCAGGGACCTGGCAGAGGCAGTCCGCCGGGTGCATGCCGGCAACAGAATGATTTCACCGGAGCTTTCCCTTGCCATGTGGGAGGAAAAAAGCCCGCTCACCCCAAGGGAAACCGAAATACTTGAATCGGCTGCCGCAGGGCATACAATGGCCCAGATTGCCTCACAGCTGTATTTATCGCACGGAACAGTCCGAAACTATATGTCCGAAATCATTGGCAAGCTTGGGGCCGCCAACCGGATTGAAGCCGTCAATCAGGCAAAAGCGAAGGGCTGGATTAAATAGAGTTAGTAAAATAAGTGGGAATCAGGCTCTGGCTTTTTGCCGGGGCCTTTTTTGTGTAAGGGGTGTGCTGGGGCGGCAATAAGTATATGAAAGGATGAGGGAAGGGCAAGGTATGTATGGCGGGATCGGCTCTGGAGTAATTGATTGATGTGGAGAAGAGGGAGTCATGTTTCCCGGGAGCGTTTTGGAGTACATGAGTGGTGCGGAAAAGAGGATGTCATGTATCTCGGGAGTGTTCTGAAGTGCATGAGTGGTGCGGAAAAGAGGAAGTCATGTATCCCGGGAGCGTTTTGGGGTACATGAGTGGTGCGGAAAAGAGGAAGTCATGTATCTTGGGAGTGTTCTGAAGTGCATGAGTGGTGCGGAAAAGAGGAAGTCATGTATCCCGGGAGCGTTTTGGGGTACATGAGTGCTGCGGAGAAGAGGAAGTCATGTATCCTGGGAGCGTTTTGGGGTACATGAGTGGTGCGGAAAAGAGGAAGTCATGTATGTCGGGAGTGTTCTGAGTACATAATCAGCGGTAAAAAGGGAGTGGGATGTATCCCGCCATCGGAATCTGTGCAGCACATACCTGCATTCACGCAATCCCTAACGCTAATCATACTTTTGTCCGTCCTTAAAAAACATTTGTATTTTCCAAAAGGAAAAACTATTGATTTTTCTGCTTTAAAGCGTGATAATAAGAGTTAAATTTTAGCAGGGAAACTGCAGCTATGGGAGATGTAAAAATGAAGGTTGTTAAGTTTGGCGGTTCTTCTCTTGCTTCCGGCCGTGCAGTCGAAAAGGTCTTTGAGATTGCAGCAGCCGATGAGAGCCGTAAAATCATTGTTGTATCAGCTCCGGGCAAGCGATTTCCGGAGGATGAGAAAGTGACAGATATGCTGATTGACTGCGGGATATATGCCCTTGAGAATAAGGGGGTGCCTCCGAAGCTGGAAAAGATTGTTGAACGGTACAGCCGGATCGCAGCAGAGCTGGGCCTTGGGGCAGATGCAGAAGAAGAAGTCAGAGGCCGGCTCCTGGATACAATGGCCTCCGGCAAAGAGCGGCCGGAATACTTCCTTGAAAAAGTAAAGGCATGCGGCGAGGATTTGAATGCGAGATTGATAGCCGAATATTTCACCTATAGGGGAGTTGAAGCGGCATACGTCAATCCGGGGGAGGCCGGGCTTTATGTGACGGATGAACCCGGCAATGCAAGGGCGCTTCCTGAGGCCTACTTCCATTTAAAGTCATTGCGGGAGCGCAAAGGCATCATTATTTTTCCCGGCTTTTTTGGCTACAGCAAGCAAGGCGATGTTCTTACTTTTTCAAGGAGCGGTTCGGATATTACCGGATCGATATTGGCAAATGGCATTGAAGCGGAGCTTTATGAAAATTTCACCGATGTGGATGCTGTCTATTCGGTGAATCCCCACACGGTAAGTTCGCCGAAGGAAATCAGGGAGCTTACATATAGGGAAATGCGGGAGCTGTCTTATGCAGGGTTTTCTGTATTCCACGATGAAGCGCTGATACCGGCTTACAAGGCTGGCATCACCGTTAATGTGAAAAATACCAATAATCCGGAGGCCCCCGGCACCAGGATTGTGGGAGAAAGGGACAATACAAACGGGCCGGTCATCGGAATTGCCAGTGATAAAGGATTCTGCAGTATCTATGTAAGCAAATATCTAATGAACCGGGAAATCGGCTTTGGCCGCAAAATCCTGCAGATCCTCGAGGATTTTGGCTTGTCCTATGAACATACTCCTTCAGGCATCGATGATCTTTCCATTATTCTAAGGCAGCACCAATTTGATCAAGCTGCTGAGGAACAAATAGCGGCAAGGATCAAGGAAGAGCTGGAGGCAGACGAAGTGGTCATTGAACACGATCTTGCCCTCATTATGGTTGTCGGCGAAGGGATGAGGCATAATGTAGGCACGATGGCCAGGGCTTCAAAGGCGCTGGCTGCAGCGAAGGTAAATATAGAGATGATCAACCAGGGCTCATCTGAGGTGAGCATGATGTTCGGTGTAAAAGAAAATGATGAAAGTAGGGCTGTCAAAGCGCTTTATGAAGAGTTTTTTGAACCGGCCCGGACAGCTGTAAGATAGTTTAGGGAACCTGATTGCATGGCAGTCAGGTATTTTTCTGTGTTATTATATCGTTATATACGATATAATCGTCTATAACGATTTAAATTGGGGGAATAAGATGATTGATCAAATCAATGAATATTTTACCGATATATATTTCCATCTTCACCCTGAACAGCAAGAGCCCATTTCTCACCAAAGCGTACGCATTCTGCAAATGGTAGATAAAAGACAATCCGTCATGATCCGCGATATTGCTTCGCTGCTGTCCATTTCACATAATACAGCTTCGGAGCATGTGAAAAAGCTGACAGCGGGCGGATGGCTTTATAAAGAGCGGGACGAAAAGGACCAGCGAAAGGTGTATTTGCACCTCACAGAATCAGGCAAGAGGATGCTTAAAAAGAATACAGAACTGGACGGGGAAAAACTGAGGGCAGCATTCGAAAAACTGTCTGCAGAAGAAAGGCAGCAGATTTTCAATGCGTTTAAGCTGCTGAGTGAGGCATCCAAATAAATGTATATGTTCATAAAAATTTTAAGCTCTGCAGCAATTATTGGCATCATCACGGAATTGGCAAGGAGGTTCCCGGTCTATGGAGGCATGATCGCGGCCTTGCCGCTGGTCAGTCTGCTGAGTATCATCTGGCTGTCTGTCCAGGGGGAATCTGCACAGAATGTCACTCGATTCACTCTGGGTGTTCTGTCTGGCCTCCCTGCCACAATCATCATGCTGCTTGTCATTTATGCTGCCTTCAAACATGCAATCCAGCTGCCTTTGGCAATTATAATGGGGATCGCAGCATGGGGGATTTTCTTACTGGTTCAAAATTATTTCGTGCAATCATTTATTAGATGAAAAGGTTTCCTTCAATCACACAAATAACAGGCGTAACTCCAAGGCAGGGTTATGCTTCTTTTCGTGGAATAGTTTTATAGAAAAATAGTACTTACTATTATCCGGAAGCAAAAACGGGAATGAAGAAAAATGAAAAAGAGATCCGGAAAAACCGGTGGATTTATAATCAATACCACTGCTGGAGCAATCAGGTATAAATGCATATCATTCCAGCTAAAATGTTAAAAAGTGAGGTTATCCTTATGTTCACTGTTATGGTTGCAAAAATGCTGCGGCTTCTTCCTAATCAAGCGAAAAAGAAACCTATGATTCCCCAGCAGCAGGTAAAAATGAAAAAAGATGTGCTGGTAGAAACCTCTGTTCAGCCTGCCGGCATTTCTATATATTATCCTCTGGAATCAGAGCAGGAAAGCTTTCCTGTCTATATCAACTTCCATGGCGGAGCGTTCATCATGAATGAAAAAGAGATGGATGATCCTTATTGCCGCTACCTGGCCAATCAGGCAAAATGTGCTGTTATTAATGTGGATTATGCAAAAGCACCGGAATACCCTTTTCCGAAGCCGATTGAACAATGCTATGAAGTGATGCAATGGATAAAGAAAAACGCCGGGGATTTAAATATCGATGCGGACAAGATCATGGTTGGAGGACAAAGTTCAGGGGCAAATCTAGCGGCAGCCCTCTGTCTCAGCATGGAAGAAAGAGGGGACAGCCAGCCGATCCTCCAAGTGCTGTCCTGCCCAATGCTGGATTTTGTTACCCCGCATGCAGAGAAACCGGAACCGGATAAATGGCGTGCCAGATATCCGCAGGCGGCCCATTTTTTAAACATGTGCTATGTACCTGGCAAAGAACAAGCAGAGCATCCCCACGCTTCCCCTGTCCGTGCTGAGGTGAGCGGCCGTTTGGCTCCTGCCCTTATTCTCATAGCGGAGTACGATGCTTTCAGGCCGGAAGCCGAATGTTATGCTGAGAAGTTAAAAGCAGCCGGGGTGAACGTTCAAGAGGAGCTGTTCCGGGACTGCAGACATGCTTTTACTCATAATGGCCCAAAAGAAAGGGCAGAAGAAGCTTGGGAGCTGATCGCACGGAAAATCAAAGCGGCGGCTGAATCATATTGAAATAAGCATCTCACCTTAATGTGTTCTTCAGCACATTCAAGTTTTTGCAGGGAAATATCAGGGTATAAAATAATTTTAAGGGTGCAGACGCATCAGCGGAAAAAGGGAAATCGGCGGTTAACATATTTCACTGATCTTGAAAACAGATCCAAAGGAGATGAATATGGACAAAGAGCAAAGGCAAGCGGATTTTGATTATTGTGAAAGAATCATAAAAAAACATTCCAAAAGCTTTTATTACGCCTTTTCACAGCTGCCCCGTGAAAAAGCAAATGCCGTATATGCCATCTATGCTTTTTGCAGGACCGCAGATGAATGTGCAGATGGAAAACATTCATCCAAGAAGAAAGTACAGCTGCTGAGACAATTAAAGAAAGAACTGGACTTGTTCAAAGATCATGCTGAATTGGACAAACCGTTATGGCGCGCGCTCAGACATGTATTCAATACATATGAAATGGATATCAGCCCATTTTATGACCAGCTGACCGGTCAATCCATGGATTTATCATTTACCACCCCGAACACAATGAAGGAACTGGAAAGATACAGCTACTATGTAGCCGGTTCTGTCGGTTTAATGCTTCTGCCTATAATCGCTTCAAAACCTGCAGCAAATTTGCATCCAACTGTAATAAGTCTTGGCGTGGCCATGCAAATAACCAATATTCTGCGTGATGTTGGCGAGGATTACCATGAGAAAAAACGCATCTATCTGCCCGGAGAAGAAATGAATCATTTTCAATATACACAGAATGATTTACATAAAGGCTTAATCAATGAACAGTTCATCAGCTTATGGGAGAAGCTTGCTACACGTGCCGAAGCCTTATATAACGAATTTTTACTCAGCATAGAACTGCTGGATGCAGACAGCCGGATACCCGTCTATCTGTCTGCCCACGTTTACAGGGGCATACTTGATGCTGTACGGAACAATGGATATCAATGCCTGACCAGACGGAATTATGTCACAAAAGAAAAAATGGCCCAGATCAATGCTGCAGTTAAAAGAGTTTTTGATTTGCGGGAAGGAGATGCATTAACAGTTGAAAAATAAAACCGTACTAGTCATCGGAGGCGGACTCGGCGGTCTGTCGGCTGCCATTTCACTTGCTCAGGCCGGATACGATGTCTCCTTATATGAGAAAAATGAACATATTGGCGGAAAGCTGAACAGGCTCGATCAGGATGGCTTTGGATTTGATCTGGGCCCATCCATCCTGACGATGCCGCAGATTTTTGAAAAATTGTTTGCTGCCAGCGGGAAATCCATGAAGGATTATGTCCCGATTGAAAAGCTGGATCATCAGTGGCGTTCCTTTTTCCCTGATGGAAATGTCATAGACTTGTATGAAGATCTGAAGGAAATGCAAGAGAAGAACGCATCCTTGAGTGAAAAGGACATGCAGGAATATCAAAATCTGCTTAACTATTCGAAACGGATTTATGATCTGACAGATAAAACCTATTTCCAGCATGGCGTTGATACGACGAGAGAAATCATGAAGCATACGGGTCTGTTCACTGCATTGAGGAACTTTGATCTATTTTCTACTGTTCATGGAGCCATTGATAAGCGGATCAGCAATGAACAGTTCCGCGATATGCTTTCCTATTTTATCAAGTATGTAGGTTCGTCCCCTTATGATGCACCGGCGGTTTTGAATATGATGATCTATATGCAGCATGACCAGGGAGTCTGGTATGTACCCGGCGGACTGCACAATCTGGCAGGCGGCCTGGTGAAGCTGGCTGAAGAAGTGGGTGTGAAGTTCCACCTCGGCAGGAAGATCGTCAAGCTTGAAAAAAAGAACGGCGAAATTACAGGAGCCGTTATGGAAGACGGAACCGTACTGACCGCCGATTATTTTGTTTCCAATATGGAAGTCATACCGGTATATGAACGATTGCTGGAGGAAGACAGTTCTTATGTAAAAAAATTAAAGAAAAAATTCGAGCCGGCCAGTTCCGGCCTCGTCATGCATTTGGGCGTGAAAAAGAGCTATCCGCAGCTGCGCCATCATAATTTCTTTTTCGCAGAAAATATGAAGCAGCAAATGCAATCGATCTTTCATAAGCATGAACTGCCGGAAGACCCTGTCATTTATTTAGTCAACGTCAATAAAACAGATCCTTCGCAGGCACCTGACGGACATGAAAATATTAAGGTGCTGCCCCATATTCCATATATCCGGGATCAGAAGCCTTTTACGCAGCAGGACTATGAGCAATTCGCTGAGCGGGTTCTGATTAAACTGGAAAGAATGGGCCTGCACGATCTGCGGGAAAATATCGTCACAAAGGATGTATGGACACCAGAGGATATCAGGCGGATGTATGGCTCTGACCGTGGTGCCATCTATGGAACAGTATCAGACCGCAAGAAAAATAAAGGATTCAAGCACCCAAAACAGAGTGAACGCTATAACAATCTGTATTTTGTCGGCGGAACCGTGAATCCAGGCGGCGGTATGCCTATGGTCACCTTAAGCGGCCAGCTCGTAGGCAAGAAAATTGTTCAGCGGGATTCTTCCCATGCCTGACAATGACAGACAATCTCTGGAATCATTGCCGGAAAGGCAGAGGGAGGACTTGTTTTCGGAGGGGAGCCCCTCACTTGAAGCGCGCAAAAAACAGCTTTTGAAGCTGAAAAGCATGCTTGTGGAGAATGAAGAGGCATTGATCAAGGCCCTTCATGCAGATTTGGGAAAACCGGCTTTCGAAGCCTTTTCATCTGAGATTGCCGTTTTATTGAACGAGATCGATCATGTATGCAAGCATATAGCGAAATGGAACCGGGAATCCCGATCCCGCTATCTTAAGTTGGGATATGTGGAAGCGGTTAAAAGAAAGCGGCAGCCATATGGGAGTGTCCTCATCATCGGTTCGTGGAATTACCCGCTCCAGCTTACCCTGATGCCTGCCATTGGTGCAATCGCCGCAGGAAACCGCAGTGTGATCAAACCATCTGAACATGCACCGGCAACTGCTGAGCTGCTGAAAGAAATCATCAATGATGCCTTTCCTCCCGAGCATCTGCTTGTTGTGACTGGAGATGCTCAGACCGCGAGCCTGCTGACCGCAGCCCCTTTTGACCTGATCTTTTTTACAGGCAGCAGCCAGACAGGAAAAGCTGTGGCAGAGCAGGCAGCCAGACAGCTCACTCCGGTAATACTCGAACTCGGCGGGAAAAATCCGTGCATCATTGATGAATCAGGGCTTTCAAAAGAGGCCATCAGGGAAATTGTCTGGGGTAAGTTCCTTAATGCGGGGCAAACCTGTATTGCACCGGACACTCTTTTTATCCAGGAGTCCATTTTTGAAAAAACGCTGAATGAAATTTCCGCTTCAATCTCCGCTTTTTACGGAGAGCATCCACAGGCAAACGGTGATTATGGGCGAATCTGTACAGATTCACACTTTGAGAAGGTGGTTGATTTTATCGGACAGGGTGATGTCCGGCATGGCGGGTCCTATGATCGCGCCGACCGGTTCATTGCACCGACCGTTGTAACGGATATAAAACCTGGAAGCCCGATCCTGGAGGAAGAAATTTTCGGACCGGTCCTTCCTGTCATTCCTTATACAGACATGAGGACGTTATTATCCAGCGGCAGCATTCAGCGTGATGCACTTACGGGGTATATATTCACTAAGAACAAGGAAGACATTCAGCTGTTCAAGGAGCATATGCGGTCGCCAACCATCAGCGTCAATCAGGTGATCCACCATGCCGCGAGTCCGCATATCGCATTCGGCGGGGTTGGAAGAAGCGGATACGGTGCTTATCACGGCAAAGCGGGCTTTCTGGCTTTCAGTTATGAAAAAACAGAATACAAAACCTATCATTACATTCACTTTCAAGGTAAGTTTCCGCCGTATTCTGACCAAAATATGAAAGCTTTGAAAAAGTTAAGGAAATGGCTGCTGTAATGATTGTTTCGCTTCCTTTATATTGGATTATTGTCTTGGATATGATTGCATGGACATTTTTCCACCTGTCCATCTCGGCCATTTGCCTGAAGCTGCCTTTATCCTGGTTTTTAAAAGACACCTTCTGGTTTCAGATTTTCTCCTGGGAAAGATCCGGAGAATTGTGGCAGCGTTTATTCCGGGTAAAAACATGGAAAGGCTATCTTATAGATGGCACCATTTTTCTCAAAAAAGGATACAGTAAAAAGGAGCTGCATGGCATTGGGCCGGGGGACTTGGCAATCTTTGCTGCGGAAACAAAGCGCGCTGAATTGACACATTGGCTTTCCATCCTGCCTGCCCCGCTGTTCTTCTTGTGGAATCCAGCAGGGGCGGGCTGGGCAATGATTCTGTATGCCCTTGGTTTCAACCTTCCCATTATTGTTGTCCAGCGCTACAATCGGGGGCGCATGACTGCCATTGCTTCAAGGCTTGCTAAGAAATGAAGCGGAATTTTGTTTGGAAATGAGGGATTTACATGAGTAAGAAAGTTATTGTCATCGGCGCGGGTGTAGCCGGGCTTGCCACTGCCATAAGGCTGCAGCATGCAGGATACCAGGTGGAGATATATGAAAAAGGACAGACACCCGGCGGCAAAATGAACCGGATTGATCTGGATGGCTATAAATTTGATCTGGGGCCAAGCATCGTCATGATGCCGGATTTATATCAGGAAATATTCGAACTGTGCGGCCGCGATCCGGATGATTATATTCCAATGGAAAAGCTGGACCCGATTTACCGGGCTTATTTCAGTGATATTCCCGACCAGCCTTTTGATATCTCATCAGACCTTACCAAATTGACAAAGATGATTGAATCGATCAGCGAAGATGACACGGCAGGCTTTTTTCAGTATCTGCAGGAAATTTACAAGCGCTTTGTCATCGCGAAGCATCATATTCTTCAAAGGCCATTCCGCAAAAGGTCTGATTTTTATAACCTCCCGATGCTGAAGAAAGCCTTGAAACTGAAACCATATGACACTGCCGAAACGTTCATAGGAAAATATATTAAGAATGAACGGCTGAAACAGCTGATCAGTTTTCAAACATTGTACATAGGCATTTCCCCTCTTAAAAGCCCTTCTTTTTACACCATGATCCCGATGATTCAATTTTTGTATGGAGTATGGTTTATTAAAGGCGGTATGTATACGATGGCCCTGGCCATGGAGAGGCTCTTCGGGGAACTGGGAGGAACCATTCACTATGGCAGGGATGTGCAGGAAATATCCATTCAAAATGGCCAGGCAGACGGAATAATCGTGGATGGCCAAAAGGTTTCATCAGATTATGTTGTCTGCAATGCTGACTTCCCGCATGCGATGAAGCACCTGGTGAAAGACACGGCCGCCAAAGGGAAATATACCGATAAAAAAATCGACAGCATGAAATACTCTTGTTCATGTTTTCTTTTATATCTCGGCATGGACCGCAAATATGAAGAAATCGACCATGTACATAATTTTATTTTCAACGAAAATCTTAATAAGAATCTGGAGGACATTTTTTCCGGAAAGAAACTGGAGAATGCCTCCTTTTATGTATATATCGCTTCAAAAATGGATCCCTCCCTTGCACCCGAGGGGAAGGATGGATTGTATATCCTGATGCCCGTCTCCGACAAATCTACAGCAGACTATGAATGGGACGAGGAAACCATTTCATATTATCGAGGCTACATCTTGAGTGAGTTGAAAAAAATCCGCGGCTTTGAAAATATCGAAAATGAGATTGTCACTGAAACGTATACAACACCACAGGATTTCGAGTCGAAATTCAATGCCTATAATGGTGCCACGTTCGGCTTGCAGCCCATTTTGAAACAAAGCAACCACTATCGTCCGCAAAGCAAGGCCAGCACTTGTGAAAATCTATACTTTACCGGAAGCAGCACACATCCCGGCGCCGGTGTCCCGATCGTGCTGCTCTCCGCCAGGATCACCGCACAGGAACTGATTCAGGACGATACAGGCATTCTGTATGATTACTCAGCGAAATAAGGACTTGCAGGGGATCATAAAAGCTGTGTGCCGGCACGCAGAGGAAGGAGGCAGGTATGGCAGCTGCAGAAGCAATTAATCTTGCTGTTGGATTTCTGGCATTTATCGTTGGCATTATGATGTTCTGGTCTTTGCCGGTCCCTGTTTTCTCCTCCAGGCTTAAAGAGAGTCTCCCGTTTTTGTCCATCATTATTCCTGCGAGAAATGAAGAAGGCAGGATTCCACCGCTTCTCCAATCATTGCAGGAGCAGCGCTTCAGATATTTTGAAATTCTGGTCATTGATGACGATTCATCTGACAATACCAGGGCTGTTGCGGAAAGCTATGGTGCCAGGGTTCTGCAGAATGCTGGCTCAGGTAAATCATCCGCCTGCTGGCAGGGTGCTGAACACGCTAAAGGAAACTGGTTGTTATTTTTAGACGCAGATACGAGATTCACCAGTGCGGATGGACTGAGAAATCTGCTGCATTTCTATCAGGGGAAGGGAGCACGGGGCATATTGGCATTACAGCCCTTTCATACCGTTGAGCGCTTGTATGAACACCTCTCCGTTGTATTTAACATCATTGTCGTGGCGGGGATGAATCTATTTACAATCTGGGGGTCGAAATTTAAAACCGCCGGCTCATTCGGGCCATGCATTCTTTGTAATCGGGACGATTACTTTTTGAGCGGAGGGCATAAAAAAATCGAGGGAGCCATCATGGACGACCTGGCACTGGGAGAGGCATTTCTGGAGCATGATCTCCCGGTCCGCTGCCTCGGCGGCAAAGGGATTATCTCCTTGCGCATGTACCCGGAAGGCTTGGGCAGCCTTATCGAGGGCTGGTGCAAAAGCTTTGCCGTCGGCAGCAAATCTACTCATCCAGCCGTCATGCTGATGGTCATCTTCTGGATCGCTGGCAGTTTCATCGCTGCCGGAGCATTGATCTCTTCCATTACAGAATGGAACCCTGCCGCCATGATATTCAGCGGAATATTGTATATCCTCTATAGTATCCAAACAGCATGGTTTGCCCGCAGGGTCGGCAACTTCAGATGGGTAATCTTCCCTTTCTACCCAATATTATTCCTGTTCTTCGCAGGAATCTATCTCTACTCCTTCATCCGTGTGAACATATTCCATTCGGTGAAGTGGAAGGGGCGTAATATTAAGGTTTGAGCCAGGGGGACAGGTACCTTGGCTCTTTTTTGTGGCGGGGCGGAGCGAGCGAGGGCCAGGGGGAGGGCCAGGGGGACAGACCCCTTGGCCCTTTTTTGGAGAACCAAGGGGACAGGTCCCTTGGTTCTTTTTGAGGCGGTCGAGGGCACTGTCCCAGTGGACTTTCAATTTGAATTCAATATTAATCAAAGGTTTGAAATTTGACGCGGTTTGCAAGTGGAATGTCGCTATTGGCTAGTCACAGGACAGGTTAAGGATGGTAATATAATATCTGTTCTGTTAAACAAGCTGAAACGGTATTTGAATTTTGCAAATGTGCAGATGGCTAAAGGAGGGACGATTATGACATCTCTTACCCGAATAAAAATGCCGGCAGGGTTTTGGGCTGGATTACAGCAATTAGGGATTTCCGCACAAGATGTGGTTCGAAAAGCACGAGTGCCGCTCACTATTTTGAATGAACCAGTTGTTACTGCTGCTCAGTATTTTGCAATCTGGCAGGCATATTCAGACATGGTTGACGATATTGCGAAAGGAATCATCAAACTTACAACAGTCTTTGAAACGTCTCATTATCCACCGGCGATTTTAGCGACCTACCATGCTCGTGATTACCGCGAGGCACTAAAACGAATGGTCCGGTATAAGCAGCTGTGTCCTCCCGAAAGCTTACGAGTCACTGAGGAAGGCGAGTATTGCCATATCGATTTGGAATGGCAGCATACCGGGGAAACTGGTCCTCCGATGCTGGCAGGCATTACATTATCATTTCTTCTAGAGTTAGGGAGAAGAGGCACAGGTAAACCTTTGACTGCGGGATTCGTTGAATTTTCGCACCCAATGGGCAACGTAAACGAGCTTGAAGCTTATTTCGGCTGCAGTATCCGGATCGGAGCAGATAGGAACCGTTTAACCCTGCATCGAAAAGATCTGGACCTCCCTTTTATCTCGTATAACTTAGAATTGCTGGAAGCTTTGACGCCTGTATTGGATCAATCATTGAACGAAGAGCAGCGCAGCCGCTCAAACACCGAAGTGGTTAAGTGGATCATCGAACGCAGCTTAGCAGATGGGCGTCCCGACATTCATACTGTCGCGAGCGAACTGGGAATGAGTGATCGTACCCTACAGCGCCGGCTAACGGAAGAAGGTACAAGGTTCAATCATCTGCTGGCAGAAGTTCGGCACAATCAGGCGCGGAAATACCTATCAAACCCTTCTTTAGATATTAAAGAAGTGGCATTCCTGGTTGGCTACGAAGATCAAAATGCGTTCTACCGTGCCTTTCGCCTTTGGGAAGGAGATACTCCTTCAAATTGGCGTAATGAGCATATGGGGGCAAACTCAATACATTAACCTTTTCTATTTAACACGATTTACAAGCAGGGGGAAAATTAATGGACATGGGTCTAAAAAATAAAACGGCTTTAGTTACAGGCTCCACCAGAGGCATTGGAAAAGCAATTGCTATTGAACTTGCCAAAGAAGGGGTTAATGTACTGATCAATGGAAGAAGCGGTGAAGAGGTAGAACGAGTTGTGAATGAAATGAAGTTGGATTTTCCGGATACCTCTCCCGGGAATGCAGCAGCCGACATAGTGGATCGCAATCAAAGAGAAGCCTTGTTTAGAAAGTACCCCCATATTGATATTTTGGTTAACAATATGGGTATATACGAAATCATGGAATATGAAGATGTCGACGATGAGATTTGGGAAAAGTACTTTCGGACTAATGTTCTTGCCGCAAATGGATTATCTAAATTTTATTTACCGAAAATGCTGAACAATGGCTTTGGCCGTGTTATCTTTATTGCAAGCGAGGAAGCAGTTATGCCTTCTGGACAGATGCCGCAGTATTGTATGACAAAATCAATGGTATTATCATTATCTAAAAGCTTATCTAAATTAACAAAAGGTACGGAAGTCACAGTCAATACCATCATGCCAGGGCCAACACTCTCTGAAAATGTGCATCAAATAATTGAGGGGATCTACCCAAATGAGGATATGAGTTTCTCGGATAAAGAGAAAAAATTCATGAATTTAAACCTGCCCCAATCTGAATTACAGCGATTTATCAGACCGATAGAAATAGGTCGACTAGCTGCATTTGTATGCAGTCCCTATGCAAATGCATTTAAAGGCTCCCCCATCCGTATGGATGGAGGAATGGTGCCAACTATTTATTAAAAAAACCAAGGGAGCCAAGGGGACAGGCCCCTTGGCTCGTTTTATAAAACCAAGGGTAGAACCAAGGGGACAGACCCCGTGGCTTTTTTTTGAAATTGGGCCGGGGGGTCTGTCCCCATGGCCTCTAGGAGGCAGCTGAATGACAAAATTTGAGACTAATGAAATGACTCAATCCTTTATCAGGAAATATAAACTCTTTGAAGAAGATACTGTACAGCAGATCCAGCTGCAGCACCGGCTTGATCTGGCTGCGGCCTTTCAGATCAAGGAAGGCATGCGTGTGCTCGAGGCAGGCTGCGGACAAGGAGACACAACGGCGGCTCTTGCAGATGCAGTAGGGAATGACGGATTTGTTGTGGCGATGGATGTTGCCAGTCCGGATTATGGAGCTCCGTTCACTTTGGAACAAGCTGCAGAAAGAATTAAAAAATCCTCCTTAGGAGGCCGGATTTCTTTTCACTTTGAAACCGATCTTGATAGCTTTACAGGGGTGGCTCCTTTTGATGTGGCAGTTCTGTCTCATTGCTCCTGGTACTTTAAGCATCCGGGGGATTTACTCCGGACTTTCACCAGACTGCGCCAGCTGGCAAAAAGGGTATGTTTTGCAGAGTGGGACCTGGATTTTACAAAAATGGACCAGCGTGCCCATTTCTGTGCTGCATCCATTCTCGCTTTATATTCCAGTTTTATAGACAACGAGGGGAATATCCAGAATTTGTTCCATAAATCCCGTATCCAGGAGCTGCTGAAGGAGGCAGGATTTACAGTTGAGGATCATTTGACTGTTGATGCGTTCTATCTGCAGGATGCCAAATGGGAAAAAGATTTTGCGAACAGCATCCGGCCTGAATTCTTAAAAGCACCTGAAATGGTCCAGACCTTAGTCAACAGCTATTATGAACTGATGAATCAAAGCAGTGATAATGAAATGTCACTTGATAGTTTTATAATTTGTGCAAAATGAGCCAAGGGGGACAGGTCCCTTGGCTCTTTTGGGCCGAGGGACCTGTCCCCCTGGCCTTTTTAAACAAATGATGCCAGAAAAAAACTAAGGCTGATCCATACGCAAATTGGTGAGTAGAGGGCGGTATCTTGTTTTGCAAATCTAGTATGTTTGATTTTCTTGAAAAAGCCTACATATCTGCCATCTCCAATAGCGCGCAGCAGGAATACAGTTCCACCAGCTATACAAAGCCATTTTGAAAGAGGGGAGATTTTGATGATGGTGATTAAATCTGCTTGAACCAATAAAAGTACAGATGCAAAAAAGCAAAGCAATCCGATAAAAAGTGTGCCTGCCATTCTTGGCTTTAAAACTGGCAACTGACTATCATCCTTAGTTGGAAGGACCATATTTACTCCCCACTTACCCCCAAATGCCCAAAAAACGTGTAATATACCAATACTGATTAATATGAGAGACGTTATACTTATTATAGCGTTTACCAAAAGACCACCTCTTCTGCTGTTAGGATCCTTTGTTACTAAATTTACTGTATCATAATTATACTTATTCATTTCTCAATTCAGCACAAATTTTGCCAAGGAAGAACCAAGGGAACAGGTCCCGTGGCTTTTTTGGGCCGAGGGACCTGTCCCCTTGGCCTTTGCAGCCATAAATAGTTATATTTATGTATATATAGTTTTGTTTAGTTGGAAAGGAAGAAATATATGAAAAAGCAATTTATTATTTTGTTTTATGTCCTGCTGCTTGCAGTGATGGCAGGGTGTTCGGGTAATGAAGTTAAGGATGGACAAGAGGGCGGTGGTGAGAAGAAAGAGGAATTGACAGTTTCTGCTGCGGCAAGCCTTCAAGATGCTTTAAATGATATAAAAGCTTCTTTTGAAAAAGAACAGCCTAGTGTGACAGTCAATTTTAACTTTGGGGGTTCAGGGGCACTCCAGCAGCAAATATCCCAAGGAGCACCGGTTGATCTCTTTTTCTCAGCAGCAGAAGACAAATTCGATAATCTCGTAGAGGATGGGGTAATTGATAGTGCCGATGGATTGGATCTGGTCGGAAATGACCTTGTGCTGATCGTGCCCAAGAATTCTAAAAAAAGGATTCAATCGTTTGAAGACCTGGCTAAGGCCGATAAAATCTCAATCGGCACCCCGGAGGCTGTGCCCGCAGGACAATATGCCAAAGATACTCTGGAATATTTAAATGTATGGGAATCTATCAAAAGCCAAGTTGTTTATGCAAAGGATGTCAGGCAGGTCCTTACATATGTAGAAACAAACAATGTTGACGCAGGCATCGTCTACAAAACAGATGCCATGGTTTCGCAAAAGGTAAAGATTGCAGCAACTGCGGAAGAGGATGCCCATGCCCCCATTATTTATCCTATGGGTGTGATCAAGGATAGTAACCATCCTGAAGAAGCGCATATATTTTACGATTATCTGCAAAATGAAACTTCTTTGAAGACTTTTGAAAAGTATGGGTTTAAGGGTTTGAAATGAATTGTGAATGAGTTCTTTTGTATTAAGCTGCCAAATCAGGCGGCTTTTTTTATATGAATGACAGGACAATTCTGTTTAAAAATAATTCTTAATTCTTATATTTGTTCATACCATATGGGGGTATAATAAAAACATCTAACAATATTGGGGAGTGAATGGGAATGAAGAAAAAACTAATTGGTGTTCTTAGCCTAGCTGCAGTTATTGGCTTAAGCGGCTGTGGCAATGATTCAAGCACAGAGAATCATAATAACAAAGCTGAAGAGGGACAGAGTGACCATTCAGAGCATTCGGAAATGAACCATTCTAATTCCGGAGAAGTGCCTAAAGGGTTAAAAGAAGCAAATGATCCCAAATATCCAGTCGGAAGCAAAGTTATTTTAGAAGCCGGCCATATGGAAGGAATGGAAGGTGCTGAAGCAGAAATTTCCGGTGCCTATGATACTACAGTTTATGCCGTTTCTTATGCACCAACAACTGGTGGAAAAAAGGTGGAAAATCATAAGTGGATTATCCAAGAGGATATAAAAGATGCTGGAGATTCTCCCTATAAAGTGGGAGAAGAAGTCACTTTGGACGTGGAGCATATGGAAGGAATGAAGGGTGCTAAAGCTGTAATTGATTCAGCAGAAAGTACGACTGTTTATATGGTTGATTTCACGCCGGCAACAGGTGGAGAAAAAGTGGAAAATCACCAGTGGGTCACAGGCGATGAGCTTTCAGCGAAATAGAATTTTCTATACGAACGGGTATTTAGGTTAGCTGCCGAATTTGGGCGGCTTTTCTTTTTGGGAGGGGTGGAGCCACATCGTTTTGAGTTACGCGGATAGATGATTGATTTTACCATTTTATGTTAAAATTATATTGATTATTATCTCAGGAGGCGATAGCTTGAAGCGTATGCCATTTGAACCGCCAACACAGCACTACAGCCCAGAATTAGAAGGTATTGATGAGCAGATTTGCCATTTGATAAGACAACGGCAGGAACTCTCCAATAATGACCCTGGTTTTCCAACTAAAGATCTGATTGCAGAGTGGTCCAGCAAATATGGCTTTTATGAGGATTTTCTAAATAGTGTTTTTTCCACTTTTCTAAATGAAGAGGTGTTTAAACCTGTTGTTGAACCAGAAGAATTTCTTAAAAACATACCCGTTTTAAAATCATTTGAAAAAGATGGCGTATTTTATACAGTAGCATTTGTACGGCAATATAATAATGCAAGTGTCGTTCATTTTACTATTGATAAAGAAAGCATGGATGAAGATCCAAGAAGATATGAAGATTATCCCTTTTTTGAACTTTCTATAGAAGGTGATGCAGTTGAATATGACTGCCGGAACAACTTTGGAGGAGGATCAGGAACACATTACTCTTACCCATTCACCGTATCGCCTCCTTTACCTGATAACCTATCAAATATTAAGTTCAACTTTAAAGAATGCAAATTCCCGCTTCACAAACCAACAGGATTTGAATTTGTTATTTGAGCCAAGGGGACAGGTCCCTTGGCTCTTTTTTGTGACTGGGCCAGGGGACCTGTCCCCTTGGCATTGTTAAAGTAACTCGAACTTAAGTTAAAAAATAATTAAACAAAGTATAAGTTTACTTTACTTTTATATAAAAATGGTTTATATTTTATTCAAGAGGTGATGGTCATGAAGAAAGATTTTGGTGACTCCATATCAAACAAGGTTTATGAATACCGGGTACTTGCCAGGATGTCTCAGCAAGAATTGGCTGAGCAAGTCGGGGTCTCTAAACAAACCATCTTCGTAATGGAAAAAGGGAATTATGTTCCCACGCTGCTGCTGGCTTTTCGTATTGCTGAATTTTTTAAGGTTGATGTAAACGATATTTTCACTTATGAGAAAGGAAATGATTCTAATGGAAATTAAGTCTATATCAGATATCCCCAACGCCATTTTTTATCCTTTGAAGACATGGGCCGAACAATCCTCCGGGAATTGGAATATCCTTGTGGGCATCGGTTTTTTACTGCTCATAGGCAGTGCCATTTTTGCTTATGTTTTTTATAAGAAGATTGGGCAGGACGACGAACGGACCAATAAGATCTTTTTAAAAAGCAGTTACTTTATGCTGATGGCCATTATTATATGTGACACGATCTTTCCGAAGGACTATATGTGGAATATATTTTTCCTATTTAAATATGCTTTGGCAGTTCTGGCTTGCGGCATTTATTTGGCATTCCAATATAAAAAGGATTTCACGTAAGGAAAGGCCGAAGAGAGAAGGACAGCTTAGGATGGAGGGTTAGACAATGTTGATAAGTAATCTAACTAAGCAATATGGAAATTCAATAGTCTTACACGATCTCTCTTTAGAGCTCAATCCTGGAGAAATCGTCGGTCTGGTTGGCAGAAATGGCGCTGGAAAAAGCACTCTGATGAGGATTATAGCGCAAACTATTCGAACCTATGAGGGATCAGTTGCTGACAACCATCAGGTAGGATACTTAATAGAGGAACCCAAACTATTCAGCAATAAAACAGGAATTTTCCACTTAACCTATTTTTCAGGAATTTACGGAAACACTTTTGAGCTAACCGATTACGAGGAGCTTTTACGGAACCTGCAGTTATTCGATGTCTTGAATAAAAAGGTAAAGGAATATTCACTTGGAATGCGGCAGAAGCTGGGAATTGCCATAAGCCTGCTGAATAATCCAAGCTATATCGTATTAGATGAACCTACTAATGGCATGGATGTGGAAACGTCTTTTGAGGTTTTGCAGCAGCTGAGAAAAATGGCTGATGAGCGAAAGGTCGGTATCCTGATTTCCAGCCATAAGCTTGAGGATGTTGAAGCGGTCTGTGAACGGGTTTTATTCATAGAGGATGGCGCAATTGCTGCTGAACAGAACTTTTTAAAAGGAGAGCAGCGTATGATCAGGCTAGTCTTTGATAATCCGGATGATTTAGCCGAATTCACTTCGGAGCAGCATTTCGGAAGGGTAATCCATTCGGGCGACAAAGATATTCAGTTTGAAACAGCTGCGGAAAACGCTGAAATTTTTCAAATGATAAATCGCCTGGGCATCCGGCTGACCGATTTTACTGCGGAGAAGAAAACCCTGCGCAGTGTCTATATGAACAAATTCAGAGGTGAAAATCATGACCATCAGTATTAACAGATATGTGGTTTATAACCTGAAAGAGCTGCTTAAAAATGGCTATCTGGCTGCTGGTTTGCTGGGGGCGTGTGTACCTGCAATGATTATGGCTTTCGTGATTCTTAAGGGGGGCACTCCGTTCAACATCAAGCATGTTTCTAATTTTTACTGTATGCTGGGCATGCTCGCGGCAGTCTTAATGCCGCTTTACTTTATCAACAGAGACTACTCGGCCAAAACGATCTCTTTGATTAATAACTCAGTGAAGAACAGAAGAAACTATGTTTTCGCTAATGGTATTATCGCACTTTCGGTAAGCTTCCTTTATGCAATGATAGGAATTGTGCTGTTTCAAGCGGCAAAAATGCTGGGAATATCCGGTGATTTAGAGCTCTCTTTCCTGGCTGGCTTCTCTGTGAATGTCTTTCTCCTGGTAATGACCTATTTCTTATTAGGCTATCTGTTATTCTTATATAATTTTCGCAGTGGTGCGGTATATGGAATTTTAACAGCCACACTGCTGTTTTTCCCCAATGCCCTGGCCAGTATCCAAGGAATGACCCATAACGGGTTTCTTTCAAAAATCATTGAGAACTTTCCCGGGTACTTCTATCCCATCATGGTCGGATCAAATCCGCTCTCTCCTCTGCAATATTCAATTGGCTGTCTGACACTGGCCGTTTTGTTTGTGGCTGTACTTAAAAAAAGTGAAAGAATCGAAATATAGAGCCAAGGGGACAGGTCCCTTGGCTCTTTTTGAAACTGGGCCAGGGGACCTGTCCCCCTGGCTTAAAAGGGAAAAATTTGAAACTATTTTACCGAGTTATCCGTATATTGTATAGAATATTAAAAATACATTGAGTATTTAAAGTGTAAATACAAAAGTATAGGCGGTTTTTGTTATGTATGTATACGATGTTGAACCTGACATTGGGGCGAGACTAGCGTTATTTTTAGCGATCAATCTAACATTGTTGTTTAGCTTTAATATATTAGCGAGAAAATGGTTTAAAGTGGAGAGTAAGAAATTCTTTTCTTATAACCATGTGAATGATAAACATATGAAGATTGATTGGGCAATCAGGCTTACGTCAATGGCCAGCATTTTGGTGGGATATGCGATAAACATCACAAGAGACCCATCAGACTGGTATTGGTTTTTACAGCCGTGGTTTTTCCTTCCTGTTTTTATCGTCATTTCTCAAGCAGTCACAGCAGTCATGGAAAAGAAGTATGCAAAGAATCCCAATGCCTATAAAGTAACACTCAGTGAGTTAATATTTATACTTATATTGTTTTTTTTACTATACCAGACAGATTTTTGGGGATTAGGGTGAGCCAGGGGGACAGGTACCTTGGCTCTTTTTGAAACTGGGCCAGGGGACCTGTCCCCCTGGCTCCAAGAGGAGGGTGATTTTTATTAGGAAAGCAGTTCAATTTTTTGTGCTTGTTTTTATTTTAGGTCTGTTTGGCTGCTCGAAAAATCCCATAAATGATGATGATGTTTTAGAATTGCTGAAAGTATATAAGAAGGAACAATATACAATTGAGGAGCCCTCTGATCCGCCCGCAAATGATAAAATAGTTCAACGAGTAAAGCCATAGTTGAGCACAGAAGCACTAGAGAAACTGAATGCAAATCGTGTCTTCAGCATTGCACCGGATATTGCGTCTAGCACAAACAAATCTATTAAGGTGAACGATGTTCAGATTAAAGAGCAGGAGAAAAATGAAGATGGGACAGCTGATTATACTTATACTGTAGAAATCCAGCTTGGTGAAGGGGCTAATGCAGAAATCATTAAAAACAATGGACAATTAACCGTTTCACCTGAAGATGGATTGAAAATTATTAGGGACTGGGAAGAAAAAGATCATTTTAAAAAATTTAATTAGAGTTTAGCTGCCAAACCAGGCGGCTTTTCTTATACCCAAAAAGGGACAGTATATCGAAAGAAGGACATGGAGAATAAAAATAGAATCTATTGATAGAAACAATAAGGAGGTGATGCATAGGTTCATGATTATTTTAAAAGCCATGCAGCCTCTTGTTTTTAAAAGGGATATAAGAGTTAGAGAAATAGTATCAAAAAGGAAGTTGCCATTTGAAAAAAATAGTATCAGTCATAATGTTAATCCTTGTTTTATTAATGGCGTCATGCAGCAAAACAGACTTTGAAGATGGCAGCCTGATTCACGATGAGCAAACACAATCTGCAGAACAATTGAGTATGGCTGTTGAGGTAGGATTCAGTGAAAAAGAATTTGCTGAGTTATGGAAGTTCTTTAACTTTGATAAAGACCCTCCCAGTGTTGATTTTGAAAAATCGTCTATTTTAATCGCACAAACAATGGAAAACTCTTGTCCTAAGGAAATTGAAAGACTAGAGTTGGACAGCGCAAAAGAATATTTAATAATTGAAACTGCGCAAAAAGAGACTACCTGTAACGACATTGGAATTCCAAAGACTTTTGTATTCAAGATAGACAAAGAAAAGTTTGAAAAAGTTAAAATGGTCAGGTTTGAAGGCGAGGAATTTGCCTTAGAAGATTAAACTTCAAAGGTATTATTTGAATAGGAGAAAACAGATGAAGTCACCATACAACAAGGTATATATACCTTTGACAATTATTGCAATTATTGTATTGATCCTGCATAAAACAGGGCCGCTTGCTGGGCAATTAAGACTTGTTGGCTTTGCTCTCTTCACTATACTTTGTGCTGCCTTAGTTATTGAAAATAGAAGAACTAAAAGAAAAGCATTAGCGGCTATTGTTTATTTCCTGTTTGGACTTGGTTTGTACAAATGTAGTTAAGCGCATTATCGTTGCCAAGGCGGCTTACCATATCTCCTAAAAGATTATGTTTTATTGAAAAGGAGGATCAATATATGAATATTTCAATCGATACAGCAAAGATTGATGACCACTGCGCTATTAATTTAATAGTTAAAGAGGGGCAGGATGAACATTCAGAAGCACTGCCTTACATATTTAATAAGGTTGACCAGGTTATGCCTGAAAGCTACTACCGTGAATTGCTGGAAGATTCAAATTGTGAAATACTAATTGCAAAAATCTCTGAAGAAATAGTGGGGTTTGCGGTTATGGAATTAAATGAATCTCCACCTTTTGACTCAATGGTACCAAGGAAATTTGCTTATATGAATGATTTTGGCATAAAGAGGAGCTGCCAAAGAAAAGGAGTAGGGAAAACCTTATTTGAAGCGTGTGTGGAATGGTCTAAAAACAAAGATGCTCCTTCCTTAGAACTGAACGTCTGGGAGTTTAACAAAACGGCCATTTCTTTCTATGAGAATTTTGGAATGGAAATCATCAGCAGAAAAATGACATTGCGTTTATGAATCAAGGGGCTTGTCCCTTGGCTCTTTTTAGGCTGAGCCGAGGGACCTGTCCCCTTGGCATATCCCCTTGGCGTATCAACATCAGGAATAATGGTCAATTGGGGGAAGTGAACAAATGGATAATAGTGTTGGCATATTTAAAAACAAAGTTGATGATAATATGATTTTAGTTCCATTTGGAGTTGACGAAAGCGGTGTATCACGAGGGCTGAAGAAATATAAAAGGGTCAATAAGTCAGAAGGTTCCATGATTGTTGGTGCCAGTTTGAAAGAGTGTTTCGATATCATCATAAACAATGAATATACTATCGAAGATATGAAAAATGTGGATATAAAACGGATTACTGGCGATAAGAGTGAAAAGAAATTTACTGAAAAGCATCTATATCAAATTGTTTTTTTGGTTCAGCACAAAGGCTTCGAATTTGAACCTAAAATTCGGGACGAACAATACAACTGTTATAGCGGAAATGGCTGGGTATCAGAAGAGCTTTTGCTAAGTGCTTCTAATGAAGAACTGGGAGAAGCAGTGTTTAGGACGTTTGAACTTTGTAAATGAAGAACCACAGGAACAGGTCCCTGTGGCTTAATATAGGAGAGGATGGACAAGCTTGCTAACAAATTTGTACTTTGTACGTCACGCACATTCCACTTATACACCTGACGAATTAGCAAGGCCTTTATCAATTAGAGGCTTTGCTGATGCAGAAAGAATCACTGGCATTCTTGAAAAAGAAGACATAGATATTGTCATCTCCAGTCCATACAAGAGGGCGGTTCAAACGGTTGAGGGAGTCGCAAAGATTATAGGGCAGGAGGTAATAATTGAGGATGGATTTAGGGAACGAAACTTATCTGCCAACCCTGTTGAGGATTTTAATTTAGCTATTGCGAGGGTTTGGGAGGAACCTTCTTTTTCTTGGGAAGGGGGAGAATCTAATATTAATGCCCAGAAACGGGGTGTTAAGGCGACACTAAAGGTATTAGAAACATATGAGGGTAAAAATATTGCAGTAGGAACACATGGCAATATAATGGTACTGATTATGAATTACTTTGATAAAAAATATGGCTTTAGTTTTTGGAAAAACCTTAATATGCCGGATGTCTACAAATTAACTTTTAATAAAAGGGATCTGAAAGAAGTTAATAGAATTTGGAACCGGTAGAATGTTGCTTAACTACAGCTGCCAATTTAGGTGGCTAACAAAAGGGTCAGATTTTAGATTAGGAAAAGCTTTTAAAAGAATAGAAATATACATAAAGTCTTTAATGGGAGTTGGAGAGTTTGGAAAGGCGTCAGTTACCCAGAGTAATACTTAGGGAATTATCTCTTGATGATGTTGAGGACCGTTATAAATGGTGTCTGGATAGAGAGGTTACAAAATATCTAAATATGCCAAGCAAATATCCGCCGTTTAGCAGGGAAGAGACAGAGAAGTGGATTGAAATGTGTATGAACCGAGCGAATGGCTATGAACAAAGAGCGATTATGACGGAAGAAGGAAAGCATATTGGCTGGGTAGATTTAAAGAATATAGATCAATTGAATAAACACGCTGAGCTGGGGATAGCTATCGGTGATAAAGATTACTGGCATAAGGGTTTCGGTTTAGCAGCTATGCAGGAAATGCTGAAGGCGGGCTTTAATGATTTAGGTCTAAATAAGATTTGGCTTAGGGTAGAAGTGGATAATGACAAGGCGATTAAGTCATATAGTAGAGCAGGATATAAAGAAGAAGGTATCCTGAGGCAGGATAGATTGAGAAATGGAAAATTTGTTGACCGTCTTAGGATGAGTATTCTTAAAGATGAATTCTTCGGATAACAGTCAGTATATTTATGTTCCAAACCGCTGCCAAACCAGGCGGCTTTTTTGTATTTCTCAAAAGTGTCAGTTTTTTTATGGGAAGGTAAATATTGGATTTTTGTAGAAGTTAATAAGTAGAATGAGAGGGGGAAATATAATGAACTTAACAATAATTAAGAGTGTCAGAACGAATAATTTCAAAGATGAGGCTATTATGCAAAAGATATCAGAAATGTGGAAAGAGGCATCAAGTATTTTGAGGAACCATGAAGAGGTCAAGTATGGCCTGTACTATGATTACGAAAGTGATTATAAAGGCGATTATACATTAAGTGCAGCCATAGAAAGCAGTGATAACAATCCAGGTGTTAAAATTCCAAACACAACTAAATATGAAATTTTTGAAGTGGACACATTAGATGAAATTGGGATACTTAATGCCTGGAGAGAGATATGGGACCGTGAAGGAGAATTGAAAAGAGCCTATTCATATGACTTTGAAAAGTATTACCCAAATGGACAAATTGAAATTCATATAGCTACGAAATAACCTATGATGATTATCAATCGTAGCAGTAAGTAGAAAGTGTTAGCCTTATAAATATCAAATACATAGATTTTGACAATGGCCTTACCAAAGTAAAACCATGGGGACAGGTCCCTCGGCTTTTTTTAGACTGGGCCAAGGGACCTGTCCCCGTGGCTTAACAGGTTTTCTGGGGGAGGACACCAAATGAACGTAACCTTATCGCTCTGTCCTCATGAAGATAAAACGGTACTTTCTAATTTGATTCAGTTATATCGTTATGACAGCAGTGAGTTTGATGGCCGCGTGTTAAGTCAGCATGGCCTTTATTCATATAAATACTTGGATCATCAATGGACGGAAGATTACCGACGTCCGTTTATAGTTAAAGTTGATGGAGAAATAGCAGGTTTCGTATTAGTCATCCTTGATGTACCAGGAGAATTCACAAAACTAAGCAACGAGGAAACAAACGTAATAAGCGACTTTTTCATCCTGCGAAAGTTTAGAGGTAGAGGCATTGGCAGGCAAGTTGCTTTTTCTATATTCGAACAGTTTAAAGGTGCTTGGGAAGTGAAACAAACTTATGAAAATAAACCTGCATATGCTTTTTGGAAAAAGGTGATTTCTGAGTTTACAAAAGGCTCTTCATATCAAGAGGAAATATTGGAAAGCAATCTTTGGAATGGACCGGTTATGGTGTTTCAGTCTAATTAAAAGTGATGGATGTAATAAATCATTTTGTTTCGATACACGGAGCATCTCAGGATTAAATTCCTGGGATTTCTTTTTTTTTCGGGAGTGAACGATTAGAGGAACATGATCGTCTTAAAAGTAAATAAACAATTGGGTGGAGAGAAAATGAATGAACTGTTAAATGCAATACCATGGGGAGCGATTGCGCCAATTCTTGTCTTACAGCTAATTCTGATGATTGCCGCATTAGTTTCTTGTATTAGGGAAGAAAAAACGAATGGACCCAAGTGGCTGTGGATTCTTATTATTCTTTTGATCAACTTAATAGGACCAGTGCTTTATTTTGTTGTGGGAAGGAGAAATGATTGATGGATTTATTAAAGGCAAACGATTTAGTGAAGAGATACGGAAACACGAATGCTGTTAAAGGAATCAATTTTCATATTGAAGAAGGCAGGTGCGTTTCATTACTTGGACCCAATGGAGCAGGAAAAACAACGACATTAAAAATGCTATCGGGATTACTGGAGCCGACTTCAGGCAGTATTGATTTTAAAGGTGAAAAAGCAAAGGATTTAAGGCAGTTTATTGGCTATTTACCTCAATATCCTGCTTTCTTTAATTGGATGAGCGGAAAGGAATTTCTTGTTTTCGCAGGGCAATTAGCAAAGCTGAATTGGAAAGAAGCAGAAAAAAGAAGTGAAGAATTACTCGAACGAGTGGGTCTGACAAATGCGAAGAAAAGAAAAATAAGGGGTTATTCCGGCGGAATGAAGCAGCGCCTCGGATTGGCGCAGGCAATGATTCATCGGCCGAAATTACTTATTTTAGATGAGCCTGTTTCAGCACTCGATCCACTCGGGAGGCGGGAGGTATTGGACATGATGAGGGAGATTAAAGAGGAAACCACGATTCTCTTCTCAACTCATGTCCTTCACGATGCAGAAGAAATAAGTGACGACATTCTTATTATGCATGATGGGGAAATTGCGGTATCAGGCAGCCTGGGAAGTGTAATGGCAGAGTATCGGCAGCCTATTTTACAAATTGAATTCGAATCACAGGCTGCCGATTGGCTAAAGAGCATTGCAAATTATGGCTTTGTATCTGAAGTGAACATCCAGGGCAATAAAGCCAGCATCGTATTAAACGATATGGTAAATGGAAAGCAAACATTATTGAAAGATATCGTGGACAGAAAACTTCCAATCCGCAGGTTCGAGGTTTCTCAAACAACATTAGAGGATTTATTTATGAAGGTGGTGAAGCTATGACTCACTGGACTGTTCTTTATCGAAAAGAAATGATGGAAATGGCACGTAATTATAAACTTTTGTGGATTCCCATTGTCTTTATTTTACTGGGAGTGATGCAGCCGGTCAGCTCGTACTATATGCCGGAAATTTTAGACACTTTTGGCGGCCTTCCAGAAGGCACAATCCTTGAAATGCCTGTTCCAACCGGGGCAGAAGTATTAATGGCGGTTCTCTCCAATTATGGAATGCTTGGCGTCCTTATCCTTGTTTTGAGTGCCATGGGTGTTGTTTCCGCAGAAAGACAGAGCGGGGCAGCAGGTATGATCATGATTAAACCAGTTCCTTATTCCTCTTACATATTATCGAAATGGGCCGGGTTATTTACAATTACACTCTTTTCATTGTTTATCGGATATGCAGCTTCCTGGTATTATACGAGTTTACTTATTGAAACAGTCGCTTTTGGGCAGGTTGTTCAAAGTGCAGCAATCTACAGCGTATGGTTAATTTTTGTTGTTACATTAACGCTTTTTTTTAGTACGGTCATGAGAGGAAATGCCAGTATCGCTTTTGTTACCATTATTGTGGTTTTTGCCAATTCGACGGCTACAAGCTTTCTGGGGAAGTATATGAAATGGAATCCGGCCGCAATGACTGAGCACACAGGACAGGTCTTGCTGTCAGGAGAACTGAATTCCAGTTTCATTCCAGCCTTAATAACAACTATTGCTATTATCATCGTCATTCTCATCTCCTCCATACAAATCTTTAAGAGAAAAGAGCTATTGGAATGAGCCAAGGGGTCAGGTCCCTTGGCTCATTTTGAGGCTTTGGGCCATGGGGTCTGTCCCGGGGGCCTCCTTGTTTAAAATCAGCTGCCAAAAGAGGCAGCTTTTATTACATAACAAACACAGGGCAGGAGAGTTTAGCCCTAAAATAGAACTCATAAATGGGGTTATTCAATTTAGAAGGGATGGGTAATGAATGTGGTGGGTAATACCTATAAATTTTAGGGAATAAGTAGGAGGTAACTTCTAATTCCTTAATTTTAGCAAACAAATTCCACGAGATGGAGTGTTGAATAGTGATAAGGAAACTGATATTCTCTAGTATTCTATTCTTTAGTGTACTTGAATATATATGGATTTTACTTATGGTTGATAAATATGGAGATATTATGTGGATTGGTAAAGTATCAGGCTGCTTAATCTTTATCATAATCTTTAATATCATCCTTTTTATAAGGTCCGAACAAAGAATTGAGAATTTGACTGAAACAATATCTTGTGTAATCTTACTGATCATACCAATATCGATATTTATATTTAAGCCCGATTTTACAGTAGGGGAAGCTCTAAGTTCTTTAGAAGATAGGCAGCAAGAGTCATTAGTGTATACACATTTCCGAAAGTATAATAATGAGAAAGTCTATATTTTTTATTCTGAACGAACAGAAGAGAGGTATTTTTTTAATCCCTATAATGGTGATTATGGAGATTTTAAAAATGATTAGTTAATGGGCCAAGACTGGGTTTAGAAATCAGATCAGGCTCACGGCTTACTATAGTAAAAATACATAAAATCATCAGAGGAGATATTAAATGACTAAAGGAATATATGAATTGATAAGTGAAGCACAGTTAAAAAAGTATGCAGAACTGGCTGTACGGGCTGGTGTGAATCTGCAAAAAGATCAATTATTGATTATTCATAGTGATATACAAAATGCTGCGTTTGCACGTCTGATCCAAACGGCAGCCTATGAGGCAGGAGCTTCGAATGTATATATAGATTGGAAAGATGAACAGTCTGCCAAAGAATTTTACTTACATGCAGCAGATAGTGCCATTGATCACTTTTCTGATTGGCAGGCTGCCCGTTTTAAGGAGTGGGACGATGCGGGTGCTGCCTACATCCATATCATTTCTGAAAACCTGGATGTCTTTAAAGAGGTTTCTCCAGAAAGGATCAGCCGTTTCCAAAAAGCTACTCGCACCAAATTGAAGGATTATCATGCGAAAATTAGATCCCACGAGGTGCGCTGGTGTCTGCTGGCTGTCCCGTACGCTGCATGGGCAACCACAGTATTTCCCAGCCTAAGTAAAGAAGAAGCTGTACATTCATTATGGGAATTAATTTTAAAAGGATCCCGGGCAGATGGGGACAATCCAATAAAAGATTGGGAGAGCCATAATAGAGCGTTCGAGTCTCGCAAAAAGCTTCTAAATGAGAGCCAGTTTGAAGCCCTGCATTTTACAAATAGCCGTGGAACTGATTTATTAATTGGTCTGCCTGAAAATCATCTTTATATTGGTGGGGGCGTCACAGATAAAAATGGAATACCTTTCTTTCCAAACATTCCTACGGAAGAAATATTTACTGCGCCCCATAAAAATAAGGTGAGTGGCAAATTGGCCGGTACGAAACCTCTTATCTATGGGGGAAGTGTCATCAATGAATTTTATCTGATTTTTAAAGATGGACGGATCACTGACTATTATGCCGCAAAGGGAAAAGAAGTGTTACAAAATCTCATCGAAACAGATGAAGGTTCACATTATCTGGGGGAAATTGCCCTGGTCTCTAATAAATCTCCTCTTGCTCAGGCGGATACTCTTTTTTACAATACCTTGTTTGATGAAAATACGGCATGTCATATTGGAATCGGAAATGCCTCTCCCTCCAATTTGCAAAATGGCATGAACCGTTCTGAGGAAGAGCTGAAGGCAGCGGGTCTGAATACTTCACTTTTATCAGTCAATGTGACCTTTGGTTCCGAGGATATGAAAGTAGTGGGCATTAAAGAAGGTGGAACTGAAGTTTTGCTACTGAAGGATGGGGATTTTCAATTCTGAACCGTCTATGGCTTTCTGGTGGATTTTAATTAGTGATTACCTTCGCAGTAAGGCAAAAGGACAGCTAGAGGAAACTTTGATTTAAATAGAAATAATGCCTTCTTACATATTTCTTTTTGAAAATTCTATAATTTGTTATGATGTAAATAAAGTAAGAGTGCAGAGGGAGTGCTTTAAAAAATGGAATACATAACACTTAATAATGGCTTAAAAATGCCTATTGTAGGTACAGGTACAAATACTTATGGAAAAGAAAATAACGATTATAACGGGACGATAACAAATGAAATTCCTGAACTCTTATCAGCGGTTGAGCTGGGGTACCGTTCAATAGACGCGGCCATCATGTATCGAAACGAGGAACTTGTCGGAAGAGTTTTAGCAGAAAGCACAGTGCCTCGAGAAGAGTTATTCATTACGACAAAAATTCCAGCCAGTGAAGAATATATTTCTTCAAAGGATGCGACCCGGGCAGCTATTGATAATAGTCTGAAAAACTTCCAAACAGATTATCTCGACCTGTTTCTTATTCACTTTCCTATTGAAGACAAAGAACAGCTGAAAAACACTTGGGAAGTCTTTGAAGAATATTACGAAGCAGGCAAACTAAAAGCAATCGGTGTTTCAAACTTCGGAAAAAATCATCTGGATGAATTGAAAGAATTCGCTAAAGTGAAGCCGACTGTTAATCAAATACAAATTAACTTAAAAGAACCTAACAAAGACCTGCTTGCCGTATTAAAAGACGAAGGCATTACCCCTGTTGCTTGGGGCCCAATGAAAGCCGAAGCCCATCAAAAAGAAGTTTTGGACGAAATAGGTAAAGCCTATAATAAATCGGGTGCACAAGTCTTGTTAAAATACCAGATTCAGCGCGGTGTGATTGTTATTCCTAAATCTCACAACCGTGAAAATCAAGCATCTAATCTAGACCTTTTCGATTTTGCATTATCTGCAGAAGATATAGAAAAGATTGAAAGCCTATAACCGGTAAGTCTCTATCCTGGTGATATGAATAATATCGCTGGGATTTTGATTTTTTTAGAGCAATGAGGTTGGATTAGCACTGTTTTTTATATAACTAAAGCAGCAGTTTTTTGGAGGGATAGCGTGCCGGTTCGCAAGTAGCACATAGCTCTTGGCAGTCCATATTTAATGAAAGTAAAGGGAGGCAATTTTTATGAAAAGAAACTTATTCTATTTACTTTCGTAATATGGATTAACAAATTTATGGGAGGGATTAATCTGAAAAAGAAATTCATAATATATTCTTTTTTGATTCTTCTGCTGATAACTGTGCTTGCTATCTTTGACAGCGTAAACGGCTCAAATCTTGCAGCGGATTACCAAAAGGAAAAAGAGGTACTTGCTGAGAAACTTGCACATGCAGAGAAAGAGCTGGAAGTAAAAAAGCAGAAAAATCAAGAACTTAGAGAAACCCTTTTGCCTCTAGAAGAAGAATTGAAAATCCTCCAGTCTCCTATCAACTATCGTGAATTCGAAACAGCACTGCAGATGGTGGAAAACTACAAAAAGAGCACCTCATTCGATGAGGCAAGGCAATACATTGTGTTACAAGCGGGAATCGGCTTTTATACAATGGGTCAGGACGGGAGCTGTCCCTGTGAATTTTCTTTTCAAGGGAAAGAAGTGGAGTGGATGGAGAATGCCCTCCTCGACCTTCAGTCATTCCGCTATGATCAGGACAGAATCTATTTCATCTACAAATCTGCAGATCCCGCCGTTCAATACAAAGTAATCGTGGCAAAAGGACCTGGTAAAAAGGATCCCGAAAAAGAGTGGAGGATTGAGCAAATCAAAGTGGAAGATTAAGTTGATTAATAGAGATATTTAAGATTAATTTTCCCCGGGATCTTTTGATGAATAAGCCTTATTTGTTTTTTATTCGATAAAAGGAGCAGGTTGAAGAACAGATCTATAAAATACCTTGATTTGAGCCAACTAAGGGGGTAATTAGATGAAAAAGGCTGTATTTATACTTGGTATAGCAGTAGTTATTATAGCAGTGTTCATCTTCGTAAATAAATTATACTATCCCTCTCTTCCAATAAAGAATTTATCAGCAAAAGAAGCAATTGTAAAACTAAAAGAATCGGAAAGTAAAGTAGCAGAAATTGCAGTAGAAGGCGATTCTGTTTGGTATATCACTAGTAGTGAGAACATAGGTATATCGATTGCTGATGAAAATATAAAACAAATGATTAGTTCAAATGGATGGGAATTTATAGAAAAAGATGGTGCTGGTCTGTTCTTTGAAAAAGACGGAAGGAGATTAATTGCTGCCACTCAAATGTGGACTGGGAATTACGTTCTCGTTAAAATCCCAGCTGATTTTAAATAATCTAAACTGGCACGTTCCGTACGGAGCAGGGGAAAAGCCGGAGATAACTTCAAACGCTTACCTATTTTTGGGCGAAAGAAGCAAAGGACAAAATGTACTATAGTGGAGTTTAGTTGAATAACACAAAAGAATAATAAACAAAAGGCTGTTTTCAAAGTGGAATGTTTCGGTTGTAATTTAGCAAATAAAAAGGAACCAGTTAATGTAGTTTGGGAGGATGACTATGTTTGCTGCTTCCTGGACCATGACCCATTTAACGAAGGACATATCTTAATATTACCTAAAAAACATGTAAGGTATTTTGATGAACTTGATGAAAATACTGCCACTTCAATAATGAAGGCTGCAGGGCTTCTTTCGAAGGTGATTAAGGAATTGTTTAATCCAGATGGTATTACCGTTTGTCAAAATGGGGGCAGTTTTGATGAGTTGACTCATTTTCATATGCACGTTGTTCCGAGATATGAAGGACAAAATTTCGCAAACTTTTATTCAGAAGAAACTGAAGAAGTTGCAGTAGACGAAGTCGGTTTATCTAAGACCAGAAGAATAATAATCAATGCAATAAACAGTATATAAAAAATGATCGCTTATTTTGCTAACATGCTTATGGAGCTTTTCTTATTTAGCTCAGGATATTGAAGTAATGGTTTTAAGATTTATCCTAATTTGAGTGACCAGCTTAAAATAAGCGGAGATTCTCCGTTTAGGCGGCTGAATATGGTACGGGTGGGTGTAAATAAGCGGAGAATTTCCGGTTAAGCGAAGCGAAGTTGCCCATTTTACAGTTTTTTGAGTCGATAGCCGGAAATTCTCCGTCTATTAGAGCTATTTTTAGAGTTTTTTTGAAAATAGGGGGACTTTCTCCGCTTATTTTTTAAACATGTCACTGATTCCCCTTTCAGGTCCGGGAAGTTGCTCCTCTTTTATGGCTGGGCGGGAAGAAAAAAATAGCTCTTAAACAGCTTTTCTTGAATGACCCATAATTAGCTTATAGAACATACAGGTGATTTTTGTTCAAAACCAGCTTTCTATTCAAGGAAGCTTTTCTTATGCAATAAACAGTCGTTTTATAACTACGAATCCTTCACTCCTCTTAATTTCTAAACACATACAGATGAACATATATAAAATAAAATATTTACTGACGGCTCAACACTGCAAACTAAATTTAGAAAAGTTTTTATTTTTTTTATATAGACCGTCACAAACCTGTCTGCTTTTGTCGAAAGGTATACCGAAAACAGATCAGGAGGAAACAGACTATGAAAAATAAGAAATCATTATTAAGCGGTGTCGCAGCATCAGCACTTCTTCTTTCTTCATTGGGGACAAGCGCTGTATATGCGAATGAGAGTGCAGTTGAACAAAATGCAGATATGGAAGAAGCGGTTGAAGTTGAAGTAAGCGATGAAACGACAGCTGCAGAAGAGAATTCAGCTGATACTGAAGCTGCGGCTGAGGAAGAAGTAACTGAAGAAGAAGCAGATGACAATGGAACAACAGCAGACGAGGATCAAGAGCAAGAAGAGGCACCGGCTCTAGTTCCTGGAGATTTCTTCTACTTTGTAAAGACTATGATGGAAAAAGTAAGACTTGCTGTCACAATGGATGATTACAAGGAAGCGCGTCTTTTAGCTGACTTTGCAGCTGAGCGTATTGCTGAAGCAAATTCATTGTTTGCAGAGGGAAAAACGGATGAGGCGACAGCGCTTTTAGAGGAGGCAATCGCTACTCAACAGAAGGCTGCTGAGAGTTTAACAGATTCAGAAGACAGTGCCGGTGATGATACAGAAGCAGCTGAGGGTCAGCCAGCTGAAGACACTGAAGCAACAACTGAAATAACGGAAGGCGAAGAACCTGCAGCAGAAGATGAAGGGACAGAAGGTGAAGTAGAAGTAAAGCTTGCTCAAAACATCGATGCATTAGCTGCGGCATTGTCACATGTTAAAAACCCTGCAGCTCAATTGGCCTTAATGAAGAATATTCAAAAGTCTTTTGCAAAATTAGACAAAAAACTTGCAAGGCTTGAAGCAAAAGCAGAAAAATTCAAGGTCGAAACAACTGATGATGATAAAGCCGCTGAGGAAGAAGCTGCAGCAGATACTGAAACAGAGGCAGTCCCAGAAGCAACAAAGGAAAAGACTGTAGAGGAAGTCGTAACAGAAGAGACAGTAATTGATGATGAACAAGCTGAGACTGAAGCTGCGGAAGAAACTAAAAAACCAGCTGTTGTTGCCCCCGGATTAGCTAAGAAAGAGGAAGCAAAGGCTAAAGCAGCTGAAAGGCGTGCTGAAGGCCAGGCAACTGCTGCTGTTAAAAAGCAAGAAGCTCAAGAGAAGAAAACTGATAAACAACAGCAAGTTCAAGAGAAGAAAGCAGATAAACAACAGCAAGTTCAAGAAAAGAAAGCAGATAAACAACAGCAAGTTCAAGAAAAGAATGCTGATAAACAGCAGCAAGTCCAAGAAAAGAATGCTGATAAACAGCAGCAAGCAAACGAAAAGAAACAAAATGGGCAAAATAAAGGCGCGGAGAATAATAAAGACCGCGGTAAAGGAAAAGAATAATACATTTCATAAACCTGGTACTTCGAGTACTGGGTTTATTTTTTTCCTGCATGTCTTGGTTGCAGATCTTAAGCTTGATTTATCATTTAATGGCAGCGAATGATATAAAATACTTACCTGAAATTTACCCGCCGGGTCTTTTAATTAAACAAGACAATGAAAACGCTCGGACATAAGCCCAAGCGTTTTTTTGTCTGTTTTTTTCTGGCTCAATATAATCTATGTTCTTAGGTAGTTATTTCTTTCGTTTCTTACACTTTCCCTTATGTAAGCTAATTCCCGGCATTGTGGCTATACCAAACCTTCAAACCTTCCTGCACGCTCCGCCTCTTTCTCCAAAGGAAACTCAAGCCGGAAAACAGTCCCCCGATGTTTGACAGAAGAGACATGAATGCTGCCGCCATGCAGCTCGGCGATGGCACGGGCGATGCTCATGCCGAGGCCGGCGCCTTCTGTCTGTTCATCTGTGCTTGTGCCGCGGAAGTAGCGGTCAAAGAGGTGCCGGACTGTTTCTTCGTCCATTCCCGCCCCGTTGTCAGAGATGGTGACAATGGCGGATTGGCCTTGTCTGCTGACTGAGGCAGTAATGCTTGTGCCCTTTGGGTTGTGCTTGACGCAGTTATAGATAAGGTTATCGAGCATCCGCTCAAACCAGCGTATATCTGCTTGTATAAAAAGATCTGTATTTGCACCTTCAAAGTTAAAGGGAACATCCTCAAGGGTACGGTCGTTGACAAATTTAAGCATGATGCCGCGCACAAGTTCATTCAGGTCGGCAGGCTTCAGCTGATGGGGGAGCGACTGGTTTTTGAGCTGGAAGGCCAGGGAGAAGTCCTCGATCAGGGCTGTCATATAATCTCCTTTTTCCCTGATCATCCTGCCCATGTCCAGAAGCTCTTCTTCGGTCCAGCGGTACTGCCCGCTTTCAAGCAAATGGGCATAGCCCTGGATAGTGGAAAGGGGTGTCCTGAGATCGTGGGAAATGCCGGTCATCCACTCTTCACGTGTTTTGTCCAGCCGGTCTCTTTCCTTGTCCGATGCAGAAAGCTTTTCAGCCATTTCGTAAAAGGCTCCGATCACTTCTTTATAAAGCTTGTATCTCAGGCGCACCTTCCCATTTTTCCGGAAGACTTTTTTGCGTTCTTTTTCTGTCAGCACTTCTTCGTAATTTCCATAGCCCATCCTTTCCAGCCAGCCGGTGAAGAGAAGGAGGGGCTGGCCGTACCGGAAGCCATGCCAGAAGGAAATGCCTATGGTAAGGGCTAGCAGGACAGCTGCTAGGATAACAATGACCCTCATTACCTCGGTAAGAAACGCAAAGCCTTCAGGCTCTGCCTCTTCCCTGGGGGTATGCATAATCCAAGTGAAACCCGATTCCGGATCATTGAAGATTGTTGTATGGGTTTCGAATTTTCCCGGTGATTTTGTCCTGACAAGCACATCGAGAGGCTTGTAGTCCTGTTTCATTATTTCAGAACCGGCGGATTGGACCACTTTCCCATCCTGGTTTACCACATGGATGGAGCCTTTCATTGGCTTTAATTCCCTTTCCAGCTTCTTCCGGTTTCCATCAGAGAGCCTGCCGCTGCTTGAATACTGTGAAAACCAGCGCTGGAGGCTTTCCAGCTCATTGTTTTCATAGCCGAGCATATAAAAATACGGGTCTTTAAAAGTTGTGTCAACCTCGGAATAAACATAGAAGCCTTCATATTGATTCGTTTTTTCGATCTGGAGGATCTCGCTGACGGTGTATGAGTCAGGCAGGAGTTCAGGTGTATTTTCTGAACCGATGACCTTCCCATCCATATCAACAACCTGAACCCAGAGATTCCGTTCTTCGAGCTGGTCTTTCCAGGCATCGCTGATGGTGGCCTTGTTATCCTCAATCAGCGTATCGATCGTAATGCCTTCCAGGGCACCTGCGGGAAAATTCTGCTTCATCTCTTCTTTGTTTAAGTGCATCAGCAGCACAAATAGAAGCACCAAAGAGAAAATTCCGACAAACACCATGATGGAAATGAACTGAAGAGAGAAGTGAAGAGCCAGCCTGCGCCTGAGCGACTTCATCCCTTTTTCCCCTTGACCAGTTTGTAGCCCAGTCCGCGCACGGTTACGAGCAGTTCCGGGTGGCTCGGGTCTTTCTCAATTCTTTCCCGGATCCTTCGGATATGTACAGTAACGGTATTATCATCCACAAAGCTGTCAAAGCCCCATACGGCTTCAAGCATCTGCGTTTTTGAAATGACAGTGTTAGGGTGCTGACACAGATACTGCAGCAGGAGAAATACCTGGGCAGGCGTCTGTACAGCCTGGCCCTCGACAATCAGGTCCCCTGCCTCTTCGTCCAGGATAAATCGCCCGAAATCATGCTTTCTGCCAGGGTCTTTTATGGCAGGGGAAGCAGCCTGGTTCCGCCGGAGCCTTGCCTTGATCCTCGCCGCGATTTCCAATGGGTTGAAGGGCTTGGTAATATAATCGTCCCCGCCGATCGCAAATCCTGTCAGCACATCAAGGTCAGAGACGCGTGCTGTTAAAAAGAGAATATAAGCATCGGAGATTTCCCTGATCTTCGGGCAGATATCGAAGCCGCTCTGTCCGGGAAGCATGACATCAAGCACCACGATATCAATGGTATACCGGGAAACGCACTCCAGTGCCTCTTCTGCCGTATAAGCTGTATGTATAGAGCTGAATCCTTCTTTTCTCAGTACGGTTTCCATTAATTTAACGATTGATTTCTCATCATCCACTAATAAAATCTCTGCATTTTCCACATTTGCCCACCTCGGTCATTATCGTAGCACAGAAACCTTACGAGCATATTAACAATTTTTCCAAAAGTTTATCAGATAGTAAACTTCTGTTTCTCCAGGGGAAATAGAGGGGGACTATACTGGGTGATAGCATATAAGCTTCCTAATTAGGGAGGCAGATAAAGGAGTATGAAAATGGACGGGGAAAATAAGCGGATTCACGTAATCGACGGAATGAGGGGCTTTAGCCTGCTGGGCATCCTGGCAGCTAATATGCTGATCTTTCAATACGGCATGTTTGGGAAAGATGCGATGGAGGCATTTTCACCTTCTGGGCTGGATAGCTTCCTGCATGAGTTTTTAAAGGTGTTTGTTGAGAGCAGCTTCATGCCGATCTTCACTTTTTTATTCGGCTATTCATTGATCAAGCTGAAGGAGGGGCTTGAAGATAAAGGTTTGAAATACAGGAGGCATCTGGTTCGGAGGTTTTTCCTGCTCCTCGTGCTGGGCGGCTTGCACGGCGGTCTTCTGTGGGAAGGCGATATTCTTTTTTCTTATGGAATCATGGGCTTTTTTCTGCTGCTCTTCCTGAACCGGAAAAAGAAAACCCTCCTTGTATGGGGAATGGTGCTGCTGTTTCTTGCTTCCTTTATGGGCTATGGCATGGAATCTGCCGTTCCGGCCGATGAGGTCAAGAGGATGGATGAGTATGTCGCAGATACTATTAAAATATATGGCACAGGAACCTACAGCGAAATTTTAATTCATCGCAATAATGCCGATCCGTTCGGAATGCCGGACTCATTTTACCTGTTCATGATGCTTGCCATGCCGTTCATAACAGCGCCCCTGTTTCTGTTTGGCATGTATGCCGCCAAGCGCCGCTCTTTCCATGAAATCGGCCGGAATAAGAGCAGATATCTGCTTTGGGGAGGTATCCTCGCCGGAGCGGGAATCCTGCTGAAAGCTTCGCCGCTCATGGTGACGGAAACTGGCTGGACCGGTGTACTGTATATGTTTGGAGGAAATATTTTATCACTCGGCTATATCTTCCTTTTTGCCTGGTTGTACGCAGTTAAGGGAAGCGCCGTTTTGTTCAGGGCTTTTGAAAGTGTAGGAAGGCTGTCGCTGAGCAATTATCTATGGCAGTCTGTTATCTGTACAGCTGTTTTTTATGGCTATGGCCTGGGACTGTTCGGCAAACTGGGCGTACTGGCGGGAATCCTGCTGACCGTGGCGATCTACAGCGCCCAGCTTGCCGGAAGCTATTTCTATCTGAAGCTGTTCCGTACGGGCCCGTTTGAAAAAATCATGCGGATGTGGACCTATTTCTCTTTATCAGGAAGACCTAAGATGAAGAAGGCTAAGGAAGACAGAGAAAGGCTGGCTAATGCCCAATAGTGAAAAGCCCTGGGAGGCAAATCTTCCAGGGCTTTTTGCCATGCAGGATTTTCCTGCTTATGGGAGAATAACTCTAAGGACTGCATTTTAAGAACAAGCAGAGGAGAGATCATATGGAGCAGGAGCTTTTGAAAATATTCGATGAGGAAGGAAATCAGATCGGGACGGCCACAAGGAAGGATGTGCACCGGCAGGGATTTTGGCATGAAGCTTTTCACTGCTGGTTCATTCAGCGGGAAGAGGACAAGGTTTATATATATGTACAGCTGAGAAGCAAAGAGAAAAAGGATTATCCGGACCTTCTGGATATTACGGCGGCCGGGCATCTGCTGGCTGAAGAAACCGTTGAGGATGGTGTCAGGGAAATAAAAGAAGAAATCGGCATCGATGTTGATATCGAAGAGCTGTCACCGCTCGGAATCATTAGATATTGCATAGAGAAGGAGAACTTCATTGACAAAGAAATGGCAAATGTGTTCCTTTACGAATGCTCCCAGCCGTTCAGCGAGTATGAGCTGCAGCAGGAGGAAGTAACCGGGATTTACCGGATTGAATGGGACAGCTTCAAGAAGCTTTGGGAAAGCGGGGACGGCAAGGTGCAGATGGAAGGCTTTGAGATCGGCAGTGCCGGAGAGAAAATCTATCTGAAGAAGGAAGCTGCCGTCGGAGATTTCGTACCGCATGACCGCTCTTACTACCAGGAAGTCATTAAAGGCATCTCGCAGCGGCTTGATCTGATGTAGCAGACCCGTCAGCTCCACAAAACATAAATTCTCCCCGGGTTAGCAGACTATAGATATCAAAATGGCAGAGGGGAGGATAAAGATTGAAGGTATTAACAATGAAGCAGCCTTGGGCCAGCCTGTTCGCCCTGCGGGAGGCTGAGTATGAAACGAGAACATGGAAAACCGCCTACAGAGGCGCTTTAGCCATCCATACCAGCCAGAAAATCGATGTGAAAGCATGCCGGCGAAAGAATGTGTCGGAGCTTCTGGGCAGGCATGGGTACTCAGAAGAAAATCTTCCTGCCGGGCAGATCATAGCAGTCTGCCGCCTGGAAGATTGCTTTAGAGTCATAGACCACTCCGAGTCAGGGGCCGTGCTTGAAAATGGGCTGATTATATCCGGGCAGGAGCTCTATCTGGGCGACTACCGGGCTGGCTGCTATGCCTGGCAGGTCAGCGGCATGGAAATCCTGAAAGAGCCAATTCCTGCCAAGGGCCGGCTGGGTTTATGGGAATACCCGCTTTAAGCAGGTAAAGAATGTCAAGGGGGCATTTTATAAAACAAATACCCCAATCCTGAAAAAAGAGGTGACTTTAAAAATGAAGGCAAAGGTCAAACAAACATTTGACAGTCTGGCGGAAATCTATGAGCATCAGGTGGATGATGGGAGTTTATTTAACAGCGAGTTTGAAAGGCCGGCAATGCTTGAACAGCTCCCGGACAGCCTGGAGGGAAAGGATATTCTGGATGCAGGATGTGCGGCCGGGTGGTATACGGCTGAATTGGCCAGGAGAGGTGCTAATGTAACAGGTGCGGATTTAAGTCCTGAAATGATCAGCTCTGCGAAGAGGCGCATTGGCCAAAAAGCGCGGCTTGTCTGCTGTGATTTGGAAGGAGAGCTGCCATTTGACACCGATTCTTTTGACTGGATTTTCAGCTCTCTTACTCTTCATTACCTGAAGGACTGGAATCAAACCTTTGCAGAATTCCACCGGATTTTAAGGCCGGGCGGAACGATTTTGTTTTCCGTCCACCACCCGCTCATGGATATGAAGCTGCTGGAGGAACCGGACTACCTGGCGGCAGAATTGATTGTGGATCGATGGGCAAAAGCAGGGAAAACCTTTGATGTCCCATTTTACCGAAGGCCGCTCCAGAATATCATCAATATGACGGTAGCCCGCTTTTCATTGCAGAAGGTGATTGAACCCCGTCCGACGCATACCTTCAGAGAGCAAAAACCAGAACAGTATCAACGGCTTATGAAAGAACCGCACTTTTTAATTATCCGTGCCGGAAAAGCCTGGTGAAACCCTAATGCCTTTAAAACGTAAAGATAACAAAACGGAAGGGTGTGCGGAATGGACTCTAACGCATTTATCGCCATTTTTTCTGCCTTTGCCGGAGCCTTTGTCTGTATCATGGCAGCAATGAAAAAGAGAATGGGATAGCAGAATAAGCCGGTCTCCTTCCCCATGCATGAAAAACTCTACCGGAAGGGATACTTGGGCTATAGCGGCATCCTTTTTCAATAGGTGGTTTTCTGCTTCCATATTGAGGTAAAGGTAATGGCAGGACTGCAGGCGTATGTCTGTGCAAGGCCGGAAAGGAGAATTTTTCAGTGCATCATTTTGACGAGGTATTTATACAAATCTTATTCTTGCTTGCTATTTCAGTAACAGTTATCGCGATTGCAAAACTGGCGAAACAGCCTTATTCCATTGCACTTGTACTGGTAGGGCTGATTCTGGGGCTTACCAATATTCCGCTTCTTGAAGAGGCCGAGCAGTTTATCACTCAGTCCCATATTTTTCAGGCTATCATTATTTCTCTATTTCTTCCCATTCTCTTGGGCGATGCTTCCATTAAAATGCCTTTTTCCCATGTGAAGCAGGTGAGGAGGCCGATTTTGGCGCTTGCCTTTGGGGGGACCTTTCTGTCATTCATCATTATAGGCTTGGGCTCCTATTATCTGCTGGGCCTTCCGCTGGTCCTTTCCTTCACGTTTGCTTCCCTGATGAGTGCAACAGACCCGATCAGTGTCATCTCGATATTTAAAACATTGGGCGTGCCAAAAAAGCTGGTCACGATTATAGAAGGAGAGTCCCTCCTCAATGACGGTGTGGCTGTTGTACTGTTCCAGATATCCTCCATCTACTTGCTTACGTACATAGAAATGGGCTGGGCCGGGATTGCGAGCGGCGTTTGGCTGTTCATTAAATTCAGTATAGGCGGGGCCCTGCTTGGAGCGTTGCTGGGCTATATTTTTTCACAGATCATCCGCATTTACGATGATTACCCGCTCGAAATTGCGTTTTCAATCCTGCTGTTCTTCGGCAGCTATTTCATTGCTGAGCATCTGGAGGTGTCAGGCGTCATCGCTGTAGTGGTCGGAGGGGTCATCTTCGGGAATTATGGCGCAAGGATCGGCATGTCCGAGACAACGAAGACCAACATCAGCTCCTTCTGGGATGTGATCACCCTGATTGCCAATTCACTGATTTTCCTGATGATCGGCCTTGAAATCAAAAACATCAGCTTTATCAATAATTGGTGGACGATTGTACTGGCCATTGTCATTGTGCTGGCAGGCCGAACAATTGCCCTTTACAGCAGCCTTGCTTTTGTCAAGGACTTTTCCGGCAAATATAAAGTCCTGCTTAACTGGGGAGGTTTGAAGGGAAGCCTGTCGATCGCCCTGGCATTGAGCCTTCCGCCTTCTTTTGCAGGCAGGGATACAGTCCTGCTCCTTGCTTTCAGCGTGGTTCTGTTCTCCCTGATCGTCCAGGGTCTCACGATTAAGCCGATTATTCAGAGGCTCGGTATAAAGCCTGTCCCTGATGCGGATAAGCATTGACCGGAAATCCATTCAGCTCGCTGGATGGATTTTTTGGATGGGGAAGGACAGCAATGGGGAATAGGAAAACAGACCGATAACCTTTAAAAATGGCTTGAAGTTATGCGATTTATCTTATTTTTATTTGGATTCGAAATTAGAATTGCCTCTGGAGTCTTTCATCATTTAAACTGTAAAAAGTGCATGGGGAAAAATACATCCCGGCAGGGCAAAACCCCGGACAAAAACAAAGGCGGGATTGCTCCTGTTTTGACCAGAACCTCAGTAAGTGGTTTGCACATGGAGGGAGAGCCAGTGGAGGAATTCAAGAACGATACATATGAAATCATGGAGGTCTGCCTTCTGGCCGGAAAAATCATGCTCCAGAGCGGTGCTGAAACATACCGGGTCGAGGACACGATGATGCGGATAGCTGCTTCCTTCGGAGTTGACCAGTCGCACAGCTATGTTACGCCGACTGGCATCATTTTTTCCATAGAAGGACATGATCCGACCAAAACGAAGTTGATCAGGATTTCCGAACGGGGAACTGATCTTGATAAAGTCACCATCGTCAACAGCATCTCTCGCAATATCAGCAGCGGGGAGCTGACAGTGAAGGAGGCCCTGCAGTCATTGCGGCAAGTGGAGGCTGCACCGATGGCATATTCGCTGCTTTTGCAGATCTTTGCCGCAGCCTTGGCCAGCGGCTGCTTTCTGATCATGTTTAAAGGAGGCTGGCAGGATTTTCTGCCAGCGGTTGTGTGCGGTGGACTCGGTTTCATATCTTTTATCTATTTTCATAAATGGGTGCCGATCAAGTTCTTTGCTGAGTTTGTAGCCGCATTTGGCATTGGCCTCGCATCTTATGCTTTTGTTTTTTCAGGGGCCGGCAATGAGCTGGATAAAATCATCATCGGATCGGTAATGCCGCTTGTGCCCGGCCTGTTGATCACAAATGCGGTCAGGGATTTGATTGCAGGCCACCTCGTATCAGGTCTTTCCAAGGGGGCTGAGGCCTTTCTTACCGCCTTTGCCATCGGTTCAGGCATTGCTGTCGTATTATCTTTCATCTCATTTTAAGGAGGCATTGCATGGAAACGATTGAACAGCTTGCAACAAGCTTTATAGCATCGGCAGCTTTCGGGATTCTATTCAATGCCCCGAAAAAGTCATTGATCAAGTGCGGCACGGTCGGCATGATCGGCTGGCTCGTTTACTTCTGGATGGAATCGTCCGGGGTTGACGCCGTTGCGGCTACAATTAGTGCATCTTTTTTCGTGGCTTTCACAAGCCAGTTTTTTGCAAGAGCCTACAAGACGCCGATCATCATTTTCAGTGTAGCCGGGATCATTCCGCTTGTTCCGGGCGGGCTTGCGTATGATGCGATGAGGAATTTTGTTGAAAATGACTATAACACAGCCATCAGCCTCGCAGCCCGGGCCTTCATGATTTCCGGGGCGATCGCGATCGGGCTTGTGTTCTCAGAGGTCATCAATCAGATAATCAAGAATGCAAGAAGAGTCCAGAGCTGAAGCATTTCCATTATATAAAACAAGGGAAGGCATGTAACTGCATGCCTTTTTGCATACAGTAAAAAGAATTAGCAGATAAATAATTTCAAAATTCCGTAAAAAGTCGTATGATAGTGTATATATTTAGTTAAACGAAAGATTAAGATTCTGAACTTTTTCTTCGAAAGGCGGGTAAAGGAAAAGCAATTCAGCAGGAATCAGACTTGGAGGACGATTTATGGGAAAGGTGTTTGGATTTTTAAAAATATACAGGGTTGCGGTCATTGTCGCCCTTTCATTGATGCTGACAGAGCTTGCGGTTGAGCTGCTTCAGCCGCTCCTGATGGCCAAGATCATCGATGAAGGAATCATGAAAAAGGATATGGATGAGGTCCTGATTTGGGGAGGGGTCATGGTTGGCATCTCGCTGATTGCCTTTGCGGCCGGCATCATCAATTCCTTTTATGCTGCGCACGTCAGCCAGAGCTTCGGCTTTGACATCAGGAAGAGTGTGTTCAAAAAAGTGCAATCATTCTCGTTTGCTAACTTTGCCATGTTTCCGGGTTCTTCTCTTATCACGAGGATGACTAATGATGTCACATTGCTCCAGAATATCGTTTTCATGAGCCTGCGCATCATGATGCGTGCCCCGCTCCTGGTCATTGGAGGACTGATCATGGCATTTGTTGTCAATGTGAAGCTCGCTTTGATTCTGAGTGCGGTTGTCCCATTTTTATTTATTTTCCTCATTGTTATTATGAATAAAGGCGGAGCCTTGTTTAAAAAGGTTCAGGAGAAGCTGGATGACGTCAATAATGTGATGCAGGAGAACTTGGCCGGCATCAGGCTCATTAAAGCGTTTTTGCGCAGGAATCATGAGAGCGAAAGGTTCACAGAGGTAACAGGAGACCTGAAGGACCAGACAGTTTTTGCTCTGCGGCTGATGGAAGTGACGATGCCGATGCTGCTTCTGATCATGAATGTAAGCATTATCGGAGTCCTCTGGTTTGGAAGCATCCAGGTGGATGACGGGAGCGCCAAAGTAGGGGAAGTGGTTGCTGTCATCAACTATGCCACAAGAATCACGGGTGCGCTTTCAATGCTTTCTTTTATCATCATGGCCTTTTCCCGGGCGAAAGCCTCGGCTGGGAGGATTGCCGATGTCCTGAATACAGAGGTGGATCTAAAGGATTCTGAGCATGCCCTGGCTGGCTTTAAAATAGAGGGAGGGGAAATCGAATTTGATTCTGTGAGCTTCCGTTATCCAGGCACAGACACAGTGGTGCTTGACGGTGTATCCTTCAAAATAAAGGCCGGCGAGACGGCAGCTATTCTCGGCGCCACAGGGGCCGGCAAGTCATCTCTTTTTCAGCTGATTCCGCGGCTGTATGACGTGAACAGCGGAACGGTCCGGATTGACGGTCAGGATATCGGGCGGGTCAAATTGGATGACCTGCGCAAGCAGATCGGGTTCGTCCCGCAGGAGGCCCTGCTCTTTACAGGAAGCGTCCAGGAAAATATCCGCTGGGGGAAAGAAGATGCGACCCTTGAAGAGGTGGAGGAAGCGGCGAAGAAGGCCCAAATCCACTCTTCCATTGAAAGGCTTTCCGCTAAATATGACACGAAGATCGGGCAAAAGGGCGTCAACCTTTCAGGGGGCCAGAAGCAGCGCCTTTCCATTGCCCGGGCCCTTGTCCGCAAGCCGAAGATCCTTCTGCTGGATGACAGCACAAGTGCACTCGATTTGAAAACAGAGGCAAAGCTGCTGCAGGCATTGCGTACTTATACAGCGACAACGATGATCATTACGCATAAAATCAGTACAGCGATAGAATCGGATCATATTCTGCTGCTTGAAGATGGAAGGCTGATTGCCGAGGGAGACCATGACACACTTCTGAAGGAATCGGAGCTGTATCAAAAAATCTTCCGGTCGCAGTTCGGAGAGGAGGCGCTGGAGCATGTTCAGGGAGCTGACTGAACCATTCCGCTACAAGAAGATTGCTGTCCTGGAGAAAGAGAATCTCAAAAAGACAGCCGATGATGCAAAAAAACCAAAAGTAAAATCGAAGAACTGGGCAGGGACTCTCCGCAGGATCTGGAACTATCTCGCCGAGGAAAAAGCGCTCCTCTTCCTCGTCCTGCTGATGGTCATCCTCAGCAGTGTACTGGGGCTGCTAGGTCCGTTCCTCCTTGGGAGAGGGATTGACCAGTATATCGTAGAAAGAAGCAGCAGCGGCTTTGCTGTCCTGCTAGCCGGGCTTGCTGCTATATATATTGTCTATTCTGCGTCCCTTTGGTTCCAGAACTATTGGATGATCGGGATTGCCCAGAACACAGTCTTTAAAATGAGGACCCAGCTTTTCCGCCACCTTCACAAACTGCCGATTCCGTTCTTTGATAAAAGGCAGCATGGAGAGCTGATGAGCCGGGTGACAAATGATATCGAAAATGTCAGCTCTACGCTGAACAGCTCGGTCATTCAAGTTTTTTCGAGTGTGCTAACGCTTGTCGGGACCGTGGGGGTCATGCTGTGGCTGAGCCCGCTTCTTACCTTAATCACCATGATCATTGTTCCGGTCATGTTTTATGGGATGAAGTGGATCACCAATCGGACGGGCAGGCTTTTCAAGGAGCAGCAGCGCAACTTGGGAGAGCTGAATGGCTTTGTCCAGGAGACGATTTCAGGCCAGCGGATCGTCAAGACTTTTTCCCAGGAAGACAGAGTGATTGAAGAATTCATCGGCAAAGGAGAAAAGCTGCGGGCGGCCGGTTTCTGGGCCCAGACGTATTCCGGCTTCATCCCCAAGCTGATGAACATGCTGAATAATATGAGCTTCGCCATCATCGCAGGGGTAGGCGGCATTTTTGTCCTCAAAGGGATGATATCGATCGGCGTCATCGTCATTTTTGCCGAATATGCCCGCCAGTTCACCCGCCCCCTGAATGACCTGGCCAACCAGTTCAATACTCTCCTGTCGGCTATCGCCGGAGCTGAAAGGGTGTTTGAAATCATGGACCAGAAAGAGGAATTCGAGGATGAAGCAGATGCAGAAGAAATCAGTTTTATCAAAGGGGAAGTAGAGTTCAGGGATGTTTCTTTCTCCTACGAGGAGGGTGAAAATACAGTCACAGGCATTAATTTCAGGGCGAGGACCGGACAGACGGTGGCACTGGTCGGCCCAACCGGCGCAGGAAAGTCTACGATCATCAACCTGATCTCCCGGTTCTATAATTATGACAGCGGCAGCATTACCATTGATGGCCGCGAGCTGAAAAAAATCAAGCGGGAAAGCTTAAGGCAGCATATGGCATTCGTCCTCCAGGATTCACTGCTTTTTCAGGGAACTGTCAGGGAAAATATCCGCTACGGAAAGCTGGATGCGGCAGACGACGAAGTGGAAAAAGCTGCAAAAATGGCCAATGCACACTCGTTCATCATGAAGCTGCCGCAGCAGTATGATACCATCCTGAAAGGGGACGCCAGCGGAATCAGCCAGGGGCAGCGCCAGCTTTTATCTATTGCCAGAGCTTTTCTTGCCGATCCTTCCATATTGATTCTGGATGAAGCAACAAGCAGCATTGATACGATTACAGAAATGAAAATCCAGGAAGCCCTCCAGACCCTGATGGAAGGAAGAACCAGCTTCGTGGTGGCCCATAGGCTGAACACCATCCAGCAGGCTGACCAGATTCTTGTCCTTGATGAGGGCAGGATCATTGAGAAAGGCTCCCATGAGGAACTTCTTGAACAGGGAGGATTCTACCATGGGCTTTACCACAGCCAGCTGAAGGAAGAGGCCATATAGGAAAAAGGTGCGCGGCCGTTTGGGCTGTGCGCCTTTTCTGTCTTTGGGGCGGGAGAGTTCTGTTCCTTCATTAATGTCTGTAGAAGGCAGAGCAAAAAAAGATTGTACTTAGGTATCATTTCACATATAATTCTTAATAGGAAAAAGATTCAGAATTAAATATAATAAGGGGGAATTTGTTTGGAAGGTTTTGTTAGCCAATTAAACGGAATACTTTGGAGCACGCCTGTCATTTATATTTGTTTGGCAGTAGGGCTGCTATTTTCCGTCTTAACCCGTTTCCTGCAGATCAGGCACATTAAAGACATGGTGCTTCTCATGTTTAAAGGCAAAAGTTCCGATGCGGGCGTTTCTTCTTTCCAGGCCTTATCTATTGCTCTTTCCGGCCGCGTGGGAACTGGTAACATCGCTGGTACCGCCACAGCAATTGCTATGGGCGGACCAGGTGCCGTCTTCTGGATGTGGGCCATCGCATTCATTGGTGCAGGAAGCGCCTTCGTGGAATCGACGCTTGCTCAGATTTACAAGGTAAAACAGGATGGCTTATACCGCGGGGGCCCTGCTTATTATATTGAAAAGGGCATCGGCATCAAATGGTTTGCTGCTTTGTTTGCAGTTGCTGCCCTGCTGGCAATGTCCGTCCTGATGCCGGGCATTCAGTCCAATTCCATTGCTTTGGGCATGGAAAATGCATTTGGTGTTAGCGTATATGTCACTGGCGGTGTCATTGTCGTCCTTCTTGCCCTGATTATCTTCGGAGGGGTAAAAAGGATTGCGACAGTTGCCCAATATGCCGTTCCATTCATGGCAGTAGGCTATATGCTTGTTGCTTTGATTATCATCGGCATGAATATCGGCGAGCTTCCAGGTGTAATCTCCCTTATTTTCAGCAGTGCATTTGCTGCGGATTCCATGTTTGGCGGAATTGTCGGCAGTGCGATAGCCTGGGGGGTAAAACGTGGAATCTATTCAAACGAAGCCGGCCAGGGAACCGGGCCGCACGCTGCTGCGGCTGCCGAGGTATCACATCCGGCAAAGCAGGGGCTTGTCCAGGCATTCTCTGTTTATATCGATACACTTTTCGTATGCTCTGCAACAGCCTTTATGATTCTCTTTACCGGAATGTTCAACACCGTCGGTGAAGACGGAAAAACAATGATTTTCAACGGTCTTCCGGGAGTGGAAGCAGGCCCGGCATTCACCCAGGCTGCAGTTGACTCTGCACTTCCTGGCTTTGGTGCTGGCTTTGTCGCAGTATCTCTATTCTTCTTTGCCTTCACAACTATTATGGCTTACTACTATATCGCTGAAACCAATATGGCATATCTGATGCGCAATAAGGACGGCAGACTTTTGACTTTTATTCTGAAAATCGTATTGCTGGCGGCGACTTTTTATGGGGCCGTCAATGCAGCAGATCTTGCCTGGGCGCTTGGGGATGTCGGGCTCGGCCTGATGGTATGGCTCAATCTGATTGCCATCCTGATCCTTGCCAAACCGGCCCTCATTGCCCTGAAGGACTATGAAGCCCAGAAAAAGCAGGGGCTCGATCCGGTCTTCAACTCGAAGAAACTCGGCATCAAGAATGCAGAGTATTGGGAAGAGGAATATGTGCAGCAGGATGAAAGAGTTTCATAAATGAGTGAGGGATGCCCTTGATGGTCCCATCTTGGTGGAGAAACATTTAAAAAAGCACACTAATGAACAGGCCAAATCGCATAGGATTTGGTCTGTTGTTTTTTCTTGTGTATCAATGTTTTTAGAATATATACACTTGAATTCACATGCGAAATCACACCTTAGGTATAGTGACAAACATTATTGACAATGATGTAATTACTATTTTAAAACAACAGGAAGTCGTATCCTTATATGAGTGACCAGCAAGCCTTAATATAAGCGGAGATTTTCCGGTTAAGTTGCTGAATATGGTATATGTGGGTTTAAATAAGCGGACATTTTCCGGTTAAGAGGAGCGAAGTTGTCCATTTTCCTGTTTTTTGAGCCGATAGGCGGAATTTCTCCGTCTATTTGAGCTATTTTTAGAGTGTTTTTGAAATTAGGGGCAAATTCTCCGCTTATTTTTCAGCCTGATACTAATCCCTTTTGGAAGATTTATATTTCTTTTTGAGGTGTTTTTATGAAGTTGTTCCAGATCAGCTGCCAAACCAGGCAGCTTTTCTTAAATGACTAACGGGGCAGGTTTATGGAAGAAGGAAATTCTATTTTAGAGGTGATGATGAAGAGTGGAAAAAGATAATACAAAAGAATATATAAAGATTGCTCTTATCACATTAGTTTCAAGTGTTGTATTGCTTTTGCATTAATCATATTAGAAATCAATGGAGTATACGTACAAATAAAGACACCACCAAACGGGATAAGTCATCGGGCATTGTCTAATTTGCTTATAATTGTGGCAATAGTATCTCTAATTTATTTTTTTAATGATAAAGGTATAAAAGGAATAATAATTGCGCTAGGGGTATTTTTCATACTCGTACCGTCCCTTCCAAATCTATTAATAGAGGCTGAATACACGAGGTTTTCTTCTCCAGACAATAAAGAAGAATTTATAGTGATTGAAAGAGGTTATGGTCGCCTATACCAATTATCAAATTCAAAATTATTTATGACTTATTTAACCAGTATTAATACAGATGATGGCTATAAGCCATTTTCGGACAGTGCATATAAATTAGAATGGGAAGAACCGAATCAATTGATTATTCATTATAAATTTGATTCTACGTTAGATTCCTTGAGTAAGAAAGTTTCAACTAGATATAAAGTGAAGTGATTTGGTTACTATGTTTAAAGTTATTAAGCTAACGGGTGCTTATGTCCCAGAACAGCTGCCCAATCTTGGCATCTGCTCTTTAAGCCCATAAGGGGGAAACAGCATTCCTGTAATAAGTGACTCCCTGCTTAATGTAGAAAAGGGGCAGTTTAGTTAAAGAAAGCCTATCTAATCATTCATTTTGGGTGATTAGCTAATAAACTTTTTAAAATTATATAAAAAAATCTATATATATCTTTTTTATATAAAAAAATATATAATTGAAAGGAATTTAAAAAATGAGGTAGTTAGACATGGAAGAAATTAAGAAAGTATTAGAGAGTTTTATCCCTATAGCAAAATCTACTGCAAAAATGTTTGGACCAAACTGTGAAGTCGTTATTCATAATTTGACGAACCCTCAAGCATCTGTAATGTTTACAGTAAATAACCATGTTACAGGAAGAGAAATCGGTCAATCATTTGATCATCTAGTGAAGACTGTATTACAATCAGAAGATTTTAAAGAAGATTATCTAGCTGGTTATACATTTGTAACAGAAGATAAGCGTACTATTCGTTCTTCGACTTCATTAATACGTGATTCCAAGCAAAAAGTGATTGGTGCTTTCTGTATAAATTTTGATGTTGAAGCACTGAATCAAATGCAACAATTTATGAATACTTTTCTTTCTACACAGGTTGAAGTTCAAGAGAAGGAAACAAAATCAGATGATGATATTGAAAATGTTGAAGGAATAGTGGATCAATTGATTCAACAAATCATTCAAAATAGTGTTCATCCAGTCATGAAACGCCATGAAAAGATTGAATTAATAAGATTTATGGACGAAAAAGGCATTTTTTTAATGAAAGGATCGGTTGAGAAGGTCGCATCTTTGTTAGGCATTTCCAAAGTAACAGTTTATAGTTATTTGGATGAAATCAAAAATAAATCAAGTTAAGGAGAAATAAATGAAAAGCATCTTTGAAGTAGGAAATTTAAAATCAAATGGACACTATGCATTAGCAACAGTTCATCAGAACACTGTCTATGTATCAGGGCAATTTGCCATTAATCCAGAAACCTGTGAAAAGACATTTGGCACCGTCGAAGAAGAAACATTACAAGCACTTAAGAATGTGGAAATGATTGTAGAAGCAGCTGGAAGTAAAAAAGAGAAGATTTTGCGTATGACATTATATATTCCGGATGTGAATTTATGGGATAAAGTAGATGCTGTTTATAAGGAATTTTTCGGTGAACATAAACCAGCTCGTACCGTTGTGCCAACTAATGAATTACATTTTGGATTCAAAATTGAAATTGATGCGATTGCATATATTTAGTTATATTTTTTTACCTATTTTGTATAAAAAAGTCTAATTCATATAAAAAATTATTAGAAAGGGTTGATAAATGATGAGACAATTTATTTGTAACAGTTGTGGCAAAAAGCATGATATTATACCAACTCTATGGAGATGTGAATGTGGCGGAGTATTAAACATAGTAAAAGACACCCCAAAAGTTGATATTGCGGCTTGGAATAACTATCCAAACTCATTATGGCGTTATTTTGAAACCATGCCATTCGACAAAGATTCTAAGACATGGGAATCCGTGACAATGGGTGAAGGTCAATCACCTTTAATCGTTCTAGATCCTATGGAGCCAAATACGTATGTAAAAGTTGATTATATGATGCCTACATTATCCTTTAAAGATCGAGGAGCCGTCGTTTTGATGACAAAGGCAAAAGAATTAGGGGTATCAAAAGTAATTGCTGATAGTAGCGGTAATGCAGGAACCGCCATTGCAGCTTATGCAGCACGTTGTGATATTGCCTGTGATATATATCTAAGTGATGAAACTTCACCGAAAAAGATCGCTCAAATAAAAGCCCATGGAGCAACGGTTAAAGAGATTCGTGGTACACGAGAGGACATTGCAGCTGCGGCACAAAAAGCAGTAGATGAAGAAAAAGTTTTTTACGCAAGTCATGTGTATAATCCTTATTTTTATGAAGGAACGAAAACATATGCCTATGAAGTTTATGAACAATTAAATGGTGCGCCTGATGCTTTAATTATTCCTGTTGGAAACGGTACGCTTCTCCTAGGTGCGTATTATGGCTTTAAAGAGTTATTTGAAAATGGATTAATTGATAAAATACCGAAAATCGTTGCCATTCAAGCGGAGAACTGTGCTCCTCTTGTGAAAGCTTACCAAACTGGAGAGGAATCAGCACAACCTGTTACGAATAGAGGTACTTTAGCGGAAGGGATAGCTATTGCTGCACCAGCGCGTTCCAAACAAATTTTAGAAGCTGTACGGGAAACAAATGGTACATTTATTGAGATTCAAGAAGATGAGATTCTAAAAGCACGGGAGAAACTTAGTGAAAAAGGTTTTTATGTTGAAGTGACATCAGCGACCAACTATGCCGGTTATTTAAAATATGGAAAGAAATCGGTTGAAAAAATAATCATACCTCTTTGTGGTGCAGGTATTAAATCAAAATAAACCCAGAAGGCCAGCTAGGTGAAAAAAGATGAATGGAGAAAAATTTACAGTCACAATGATTGTGGGAACTAAATCATTTGAAGTATGTGAAAGAATGTACTTAAGCTAACGTGTGTTTAGTTGACATTAGAAAGTAAAAAAGAACGCTTGGAATATTTAAATCCAAGCGTTTTTCTATGCTTTTGCATCGTCATTTATAGTGCTAGACACAGGGTGTTTTAGTGTGTTAATTGACCTGCTATTTAAACTTTTCTAAACAGTATCGGAACTATTCACTTTCATGGGCAGCCCTTTTCTAATCTATAGCTGTAATCGAAGCTTCCGGTTTGCCGGGCAGGCTTTTTCTTTGACGCTGGGCCTGAAGGCGAGTGAAAAGATAGCAGCCAAGGATGACGATCATGCCTCCGAGAAACTGGATTGATTCAAGCTTTTCTCCGAGCAGCAGAAAAGCCAGGATAGCAGTGAAAACAGGATTGAAATTCAGGAAGACCCCTGCGGTGACGGCGCCGACTTTCTGGACCCCTTTATTCCAGAGCACCATGCACACAACGGTTGAAATGAGCCCGGTATAAAGCATGGAACCTGCAAAAGACAGATCAGGATTATTGACTTGGAGATCGGAATAGCTGAATGGCAGCAGGATGGCCAGTCCGAAAACTCCCGAATAGAAGGTCGACATGATCGGAGAAGTATATTTTCCGGCCCACTTGCCGAGAACCGAATAGATTCCCCAAATGCACACCGCTGCCATCATCCATAAATCCCCTTTGTTAAATGTCAAAGACAGCAGCATCTCCAGATGGCCTTTGGTAAGGACCAGCAATACACCAAAAAGCGAAAACAGCATGGTCAGAATCTGCGGAAGGTTAATCCTGTCTTTTAGAAAGAGTGCTGAAAAAACAGCGATTGATATTGCGTTAAGCGTTGAAATGAGTCCGACATTTGTGGCCGTCGTTTCTTCCAGCGCCCAAAATTGAAAGATATTGAACAGCACTACACCTGTCACGCCCATCAAAAGCAGCGGAACAAGCGATTTTGCAGGAGGCAGGAGCTTTTTTTCCTTGCGGAGGACAATTGGAAACAGGCAGATGACAGCAATGATCCACCTAAAGGCAGTCAAGGCCACCGGGGATGCATATTCCACAAGCGACTTGCCTACAACGAAATTCCCGCCCCACAGCAGGCTGGTAAGAAGCATCAGGCATACATATAAAGCTGGCATAGGAGCAGCTCCTTTAAGAAATGGTTAATTAATTTTAACATTTTCTCTTTGTGATTTGATGATTATTTCGTACAATAGAGTAAATACGAAATTTTATTAATACTTATGGTGAATTTTATGAAAGATGGTAAAAGCAGAGTGAGCTAGAGCGGAGTTTGCAGAATAATCGTAAGGAGGCTGTAAAGATGGAATCGATTGTGAACAAGGTGCTGGATGAAGTCGACCTGAAAATCCTGGATCTGCTCCAGAAGGATAGCCAAATGAGCAATGCTGAGCTTGCCAGGAGGGTCAGCCTGTCAGCACCAGCCATTCATGGGAGGGTGAAGCGGCTCGAAAATGAAGGCTATATTGAGAAGCAGGTGGCAATCCTGAATCAGGAGAAGCTGGGCTTTGATCTTCTCTGCTTTATTTTCATCAGCACCAACATCCATCAGGCGGTAAAGCTGGAAGCGCTGGAGGGCACGCTGGTGGATATGGCTGAGGTGCTGGAATGCCACTGCCTGACAGGAGAATATGATTATATATTAAAAGTCGCCATCAAAGACCGGAAAGGGCTGGAACGGTTTATTCGAAAGCTGAATCAGCTCGGGATCACGAAGATACAGACTAGCCTCTCGCTGAGGGAAGTAAAATATTCAACGGTACTGCCGATTCTGCCTGCCGGGGAAAAATGAGTCTTAATTAAATTGCGGGTTCTCCCCGCCCAATCGCTGTGCTAAAATGAGAGAGAACAATTAAATAGTCAGAATTATCACTAGGGGAGCCTGCAAGAGGCTGAGATCAAGCATTTGAGACCCTTTGAACCTGATCTAGTTCATACTAGCGTAGGGAAGTGTGCCGAACGGTTATGAAAAGTATCTATTTTTTTAGCCATAAATATAAACAGCCACTTTCCTGCGCAACAGGGGAGTGGTTTTTTTGCGTCATTTTCAAGGGCGGCCCGGCGGAGATAGACTGCAGCTGCATGCTATATCTGCAGGGCAGCCGGCGGAGGAATTTATCAGGATAGCTTCCAGCATCTCACAGTATGTGGACTATATCCATATCAGGGAGCATCACCGGACAGCCGCTGTCATTTATGAGATGGGAAAAAGCCTGCTGGAAAGGGGAGTACCCCCGGAACAGATCATCATGAATAACAGAGTCGATGCAGCTGCAGCACTTGGAGTGAAGGGGGTTCAGCTTGGCTATCACAGCCTGCCTGTCCGTGCAGTGCGGAAAACCTTTCCTGACCTGATCATCGGAAAATCGGTCCATTCATATGAAGAAGCCGTTCAGGCTGAAGAGGAAGGTGCCGATTATGTCATGTACGGCCACTGTTTTCCAACAGGCTCCAAGCCAGACATTGAGCCAAGGAGCCTCTCCTCTCTGGAGAAAATTGCGGGAGAGCTTTCTGTTCCGGTGATAGCGCTCGGAGGAATTTCTGCAGACAATATGGGTCAGGTGATAAGTGCCGGGGCTTCAGGTGCTGCTGTCCTCTCGGGAATCTTTAAAGCCTCGAACCCGGAGGAGGCGGCAAGCGCATTTGCAGCTGAATTAAAGAGAAGAGGAGGCAGATATGAAGAGAGTATATGATGTGATCATTGCCGGCGGCGGGATTATTGGCTGCTCTATCGCCTATCAGCAGGCAAAGCTTGGCAAGCAGGTGCTCATTTTGGAAAAAAGGGAGATAGGGTCAGAAGCCACTTCTGCCGCAGCCGGAATGCTCGGCGCCCAGGCTGAAATAGATGAGAACCTGTCCATGCTGAAGCTTGCCCTGAAAAGCAGGGCCATGTTCCCTGACATGATCCGGGAGCTTGAGGATCTGACAGGAATCAGCATCGGGCTTGTTAATGAAGGGATGATAAAAATTGCCTGGGATGATGCAGAGGCAGAAACCCTTAAGAGGCAGGTCAGATTCCATAAAGAGTGGGACGGACAGGTAAGGTGGATGGAACAGGCAGAGATCAGCGGAAGGGAACCTCATCTCTCCCGGGGGCTTTCAGGCGGAATGCTGATTCCGAATGACGGCCAGCTGATTGCCCCGAATCTAGCGCGGGCTTTTGCAGTGGGGGCAATGGCAAGAGGTGCGGAAGCGCAGGAAGGGACAGAGATCAAAGACTTTATTTTTGAAAAAGAAACCATTCAAGGCGTGATGACCGATAAAGGAAGCTACTATGGAGATACCGTTATTGCTGCCGCAGGCGCCTGGACAGGAGAGCTGCTGAAAAAAGCAGATCTTGAGCTTCCTATTTTTCCTGTAAAAGGAGAATGCCTCTCGGTTATACCTCAACAGCCTTTGATCCGGTCGACCATCTTTTCCGATTCAGGCGGGTATCTTGTGCCCAAAAAGGATGGCCGCCTGATTATAGGGGCCACAAGCTATGAAAATGAGTTCAATCCTTCCGTTTCGTTTGGCGGTGTCAGGATGCTGGCCGAACGTGCGTATAAGCTGCTGCCCCAGCTGGCAGAGGCACGCTGGGAAAAGGCATGGGCAGGAATCAGGCCGCAGACTGGGGACGGCCTTCCTTATATTGGCTGGCATCCGGCCTATAAGGGCCTGTTCATCGCTGCCGGGCATTACCGGAACGGCATCCTGCTGAGCCCAATCACAGGAAAAATGGTTTCTGACTCTATTGAAGGAACCGCAGCCGCAGAGGAAAAGGAGCTTTACAGAGAATTTCAGATTGAGAGAGTTATAAAGAAAGTGCAGGAGGGGTGAGCCCATTGAAACTGAAGGTGAATAACAGTGATATCCTGGTGCCTGGCACCGTAAAGTCGGTAGCCGATTTGCTGGATCATTTAAAACTCAATCAAAAGGCGGCCATTGTAGAACTGAACGCCGCTATTTTGGAAAAGAGCCAGCACGCTGAAACGGAGCTTGCTGATGGTGATCGTATTGAAATCGTACATTTTGTAGGAGGCGGATGAAATGCTGAAAATCGGCACATACGAATTTAACTCAAGACTATTGCTCGGGACTGGGAAATATCCGGATTTTGATACGCAAAAAAAGGCAGTCAAGGCATCACATACTGAAGTGCTGACCTTTTCAGTCCGCCGCATGGATATTTTTGACCCGGAACAGCCGAATCTGCTGGAGGAGCTGGATGTGGAAAACTACAGGCTGCTCCCTAATACAGCGGGCGCGAAGACTGCAGAGGAAGCAGTCCGTACGGCAAAACTCGCCAGGGCTTCAGGCCTTTGCGATATGATTAAAGTAGAAGTGATCGGCGATATGAAAACATTGCTGCCGGATCCGATTGAAACCCTGAAGGCGTCCGAGGAGCTATTAAAGGAAGGCTTTATTGTCCTTCCGTATATTTCAGATGATGTGATGCTGGCGAAAAGGCTGCAGGAAATGGGCGTGCATGCCATCATGCCGGGGGCATCGCCGATTGGGTCCGGCCAGGGAATCATCAATCCCCTCAACCTCAGCTTTATCATCGAACAGGCTGAAGTCCCTATTATCGTCGATGCCGGGATCGGCTCCCCCGCAGACGCTGCCCTGGCGATGGAGCTCGGAGCGGACGGCGTCCTGCTGAACACGGCTGTCTCGGCTGCCAAGGATCCGGTCAAGATGGCAGAAGCGATGAAGCTTGCCGTGGAGGCGGGACGGCTCGGATATGAAGCCGGCCGGATGGCAAAGAAAAGATATGCTTCTGCAAGCAGCCCGATGGAAGGATTGAGCACCGTTTGAACGGCAGATACTCCAGGCAGGAGCTCTTTGCACCAATCGGCGTGGAGGGACAAGAGAAATTAAGCAGGAAGCATGTCCTCATCATCGGCGCCGGAGCGCTAGGAAGTGGCAATGCCGAAGTGCTGGCGAGGGCTGGAGTTTGTAAAATTACGATCATAGACCGCGATTATGTAGAGTGGAGCAATCTGCAGAGGCAGCAGCTTTATACAGAAGAAGATGCGGCTGGACGTCTTCCAAAGGCGATTGCCGCAGGACGGCGTCTTCAAGCTGTCAATTCATCGGTTGTGATAGAAAGCATAGTAGGCGATGCCGGGCCTGATGAGCTTGAGGCTCTCGCTGGCAGCATCGATCTGATCATGGACAGCACCGATAATTTTGACACGAGGATGGTCATCAATGACATTGCGGCCAAGCACTCAATCCCCTGGATCTACGGAGCCTGTGTAGGAAGCTATGGCATCAGCACAGCCTTCCTGCCCGGAGAAACACCGTGCCTCAGCTGCCTGCTCGAGCAGGTGCCGATTGGCGGGGCAACCTGTGATACTGCCGGCATCATTGCGCCCGCTGTCGGGATGACCGTTGCCTATCAGACGGCCGAAGCGCTGAAAATATTGGTTGGAGACTTTCAGGCGGTGAGGCGGAAGCTAGTTACCTTTGATTTGTGGGAGAACCAATTTTCTTCGGTTTCTATAAGCGCTTTGAAAAATGAGGACTGCCCTTCCTGCGGCAGTGGTGCTGTTCACCCGTATCTTGGCTATGAAAACAGGATGAAGACAGCAGTTTTGTGCGGGAGGAATACCGTACAGATCCGGCCGGCTGCTGGAATGGTGCCTAGCCTGGATGCTGCAGCAGAGCAGCTTCGGCTTGCAGGCGGGATAGTAGAAAGAAACCCGTTCCTGCTTTCCTTTGAAAAAGACGGTCACCGGCTTGTCCTTTTTAAGGACGGACGGGCGCTGGTTCACGGAACGAAGGATATCCAGGAGGCGAAGCGGGTGTATCATCGGTATTTGGGGTAGATGGGGCTGAATCGCAGATTTGGCTGCTTTTTCTATGAGGATAGGGGTAGCTGGGGTAGTTCAGGGGAGGATATTTGCGAGTTCTGGATTTTATTTGCGAGAATTTGAATATATTTGCGAGTTTCAGAGTTTATTTGCGACTTTTAAATTATATTTGCGAGTTTCTGGATATATTTGCGACTCTTCCAAATCGCGGGTTTATGCGGCAAACCTGTTATTAGCAACTTTTGGATTATACTAGCAACTTTTCCGTTTTATTAGCAACTTGTGGATTTTATTAGCAAGTTTCCCAATATACTAGCAACTTTCCCATTTTATTAGCAACTCGCCCTTCAAACAGCAAATCAAAAGGAGCCCTGCCGTCGCAGAGCTCCTTTCACTTCGTAAGTTAACCGGATTCCTGCAGCCTGTCTCTCCTGAAGTCGCGAGTTTCAGCAGATACCGTGCTGGAAAATGGAATCTTACATTAGGTTTTCGAGTTCAAGACCAAGGTCAAGATCTAAACCTAATGAAGAGAAATCTTCCTCTTCATATTCGCTGGACATGCCTGCAAGGTGAAGGCCAAGCTTTGCCCATAAAATAGCTTCTTCTTCATTGCTTAAAGAGGCAAGTCCCAAATCAGTCATCGCATCCAGGCGTGAAGCAGAATAATCTTCGTTATCACTATTCATGGCAGAAGCTGAAAGTCCAAGCTTGCTCCAAAGACCTGAATAATCTTCATCGTCTTGTGAAAATAAACCAAGATTGTTCATCAGATCAAAACGGGCAGAAGACTCATCATTTTCGTCATTGTTCATAGCAGAAGCATTCAAGCCTGTTTTGTTCCAGAATGAAGATTTATCTTCGTTATCTTCAGAAACGAAACCTAAATCATTTAAAAAATTTAAGCTGGCAGAAGATTCTTCATCATCCTTGTTCATCGCAAAAGCGTTCAACCCAGTGTTATTCCAAAAAGAAGTCATTTCATCTTCGTCTTCAGAAACAAAACCTAGCTTGTTCATTGCATCAAGATTAGCAGAAGATTCTTCGTCATCCTTGTTCATTGCAAAAGCGTTCAACCCAGTGTTATTCCAAAAAGAAGTCATTTCGTCTTCGTCTTCAGAAACAAAACCTAGTTTGTTCATTGCATCAAGATTAGCAGAAGCTTCTTCATCATCCTTGTTCATCGCAAAAGCGTTCAACCCAGTGTTATTCCAAAAAGAAGTCATTTCATCTTCGTCTTCAGAAACAAAACCTAGCTTGTTCATTGCATCAAGATTAGCAGAAGACTCATCTTCGTCATCCTTGTTCATCGCAAATGCATTCAACCCAGTGTTATTCCAAAAAGAAGTCATTTCATCTTCGTCTTCAGAAACAAAACCAAGCTTGTTCATTGCGTCAAGATCAGCAGAAGACTCTTCGTCCTCGTCTTTGTTCATAGCAGAAGCATCAAGATCCGCATCCGCCATAAGAGAAGACTCATCCTTAGAAGTCATCGCACCAAGATCCAACCCAGTGTTCAGATCAGAAGAAGACTCTTCGTCCTCATCTTTGTTCATAGCAGAAGCATCAATATCAGCACCTGCCGTAAGAGAAGACTCTTCGTCAGAAGCAGTAGCTCTAAGATCCAATCCAGTGTTCAAATCAGCAGAAGACTCTTCGTCCTCGTCTTTGTTCATAGCAGAAGCATCAATATCAGCACCTGCCATAAGAGAAGACTCTTCGTCAGAAGCAGCAGCTCCAAGATCCAACCCAGTGTTCAGATCAGAAGAAGACTCTTCGTCCTCATCTTTGTTCATAGCAGAAGCATCAACATCCACATCTGCCATAAGAGAAGACTCATCCTTAGAAGTCATCGCACCAAGATCCAACCCAGTGTTCAGATCAGCAGAAGACTCTTCGTCCTCATCTTTGTTCATAGCAGAAGCATCAATATCAGCACCTGCCGTAAGAGAAGACTCTTCGTCAGAAGCAGTAGCTCCAAGATCCAATCCAGTGTTAAAATCTGCAGAAGACTCATCATCAGAAGTGGAAGCACCAAGATCAAGATTGGTTCCAAGATTGGCAGAAGATTGTTCTTCTCCGTTATCTTCACTTGAAGATGCTTGTATATCTGCGTTTGTGTTTGAATCTAAAGAAGAACCTTCTTCAGAGCTTTCGAGTCCCAGATCCAGGCCGAGATTGGTATCCAGGCTGCTTGAGTCTTCAGATTGTTCCTGTCCATCGGAGTTCACACTTTCTTGTCCATTAGCTGTTTTGGCAGCTGTTTCACCGTTTTCAGATGAACTTTCTCCATTGTTTGAATCAGTTGATTCAGACTTGAGATTCAGGTTTGCTTTTAAGTTTGAAGTGAGTGAGGAGCTGTCATTCTCCTCGCTTGAATTCAAGCTTGTTAGCAGATTGGTTGAAAGTCCAAGTGAATTATGGTTAGTGTCCTCGTCTGCAAGGGTGTAGGAGCTTCCTGCAAAAAGACCTGCTGCAGCAATACCTGTGATCGCTAATGTTTTCAATAAGTGTTTGTTTTTCAATTGAATTCTCTCCTTCTTCTTTTTAGTTTTTTATATAAAAACGTGTAAGAAGAAGGATGTTTGCGGCGGCTGTGAAGGAGGAGCATTTAACCATTGATCATGGAAAAAAGCAATTGCACCATATCTGGCCGCTTTTTCAGACATTGCATCAGTCATCGGAACACCGGCAAAATACATGGAAGGGAGTGCTGCTCCGCCTGTGGCAGATTGTCCACCGCTTGCCGTTGTACTGGAACCGTTTGTTCCGCTGTTGGCAGGTACGTAGGCAATTGCCGCTTGTACCGGCTTTTCAGCTGGTGCCTTTTCAGCAGCATTGTCTTGGAACTTGTTTCCGCTTTCAGCAGAAGGTGCTGTTACAGCCTTGGCTGAAGAACCAAAGAGCTGTTGGGAAGCATCTACTGCCATAGGTGTGATTCTGGCTGGCTGTGAAAATTCATTTATATCGCCATCAGACATGGCAGAAGCCTCATCCAGATTTACACCTGAATTTGTTTGTTCTGCCGGCGTATCTGCTGTTGTCTTACCATCCGGGCTGTCTGCATCAGCAGGTGTGTTAATGCTGATAGAATCAATCCTGCCATTTTCGGCAGACGGCATACTCACCTTGATGGGATCGCCTGCGCCATTAACAGCCGCCGGCGTTTTAATAGAAATAGAGTCAGTGACAACATCCGCGACCGGAGTCTTCACCTTAAAGGAGTCACCCACTTCAGCATCGACAACCGGAGTTTTAATAGAAATAGAATCAGACACATCTGCATCCACAACCGGAGTCTTCACCTTAATGGAGTCACCCACTTCAGCATCGACAACCGGGGTTTTAGCAGAAATAGAATCAGACACATCTGCATCCACAACCGGAGTCTTCACCTTAATGGAATCACCCACTTCAGCATCGACAACCGGAGTTTTAACAGAAATAGAGTCAGACACATCTACATCTGCGACCGGAGTCTTCACCTTAATGGAATCGCCCACTTCAGCATCGACAACCGGGGTTTTAACAGAAATAGAATCAGACACATCTATATCAGCTACCGGTGTTTCTACTTTAATGGAGTCGCCCACTTCAGCATCGGCCACTGGCGTATTCACGGAAATGGAATCAGAAATGCTTGCTTCGGCAATCTTTGCGTCCACTTTTATGGAAGGTTCCTCGGAAAGGTTAATATTCACCAGGGATTCCTCTTCCGCATTTTCGTCCTTTTCCACGCTGATGATTGGCTTTGTCACCGTTTTGACTGTTTCTTCTACTGCACCGTTCACTGTGCCAAGAAGAGAGGCATCTTTTGGTTCGGCTTTGTCATTATTCTGTTGGCCGCTTAGGTCCTGGCTTTCCTCGCTTCGCTGCAGGGGAACCGTTTCTCTAACGGTGCTCGTGACTTTATCCGTCACAGATCCCAGCAGCCCGTCCGCCAGTGCGGTAGAGGGGATAAAGCAGAAAGCGGCAAGAACTAATGCTGGTACGAATCTGGCTGACACTCGCTATGCTCACCTCCTTTCAAGATTCCGCCTGAATTGGAACTTATTCCATCCTTGTGTACCCGGCGGAAAGTCTTATAAACTCTTTGGTGCTCTGTGGATCTAATGAAAATGATGTAGTTCTGGATCACTTTTTAATGAAAAAAATGAAGTTTTTAAAAAAACCTTGCAGGAGTAAGGTACTGGTAAGATGGATATGTTTGGAAAGGGTAAAGACCAATTATAAAATCCTTCCAAGAAATTTTTGAAATACTTTTCTGAAAAAACATGTTCCCTTCCGCCGGTAATCGGGTATATCCAAGTAGATTCTGGATAGGAGTGTGAGAGATGAAAGCAGTTACGTGGCAAGGTTCCAAAGATATTCAAGTCAAGGAAGTTGAAGATCCAAGGATTGAAAAGAATGATGATGTGATTGTAAAAATAACTTCCACAGCGATTTGCGGATCAGATCTTCATATCTACCAGGGAAATATGCCCCTGAGGGAAGGCTATATTATCGGACATGAACCGATGGGCATTGTTGAAGAGGTTGGGCCTGAGGTTACGAAGGTGAAAAAAGGGGACAGGGTTGTTATTCCTTTTAACGTTTCCTGCGGGCAATGCTTCTTCTGCCAGCATGATATGGAAAGCCAATGCGATAATTCCAACCCTCATCAGGATACAGGCGCTTACTTTGGCTATACAGAAAGATACGGAAACTATCCTGGCGGCCAGGCAGAGTATTTGCGCGTCCCTTACGGAAACTTTGTGCCGTTTGTCGTACCGGAATCCAATGAAATGGAAGACGAGGAGCTGCTGTTCCTTTCCGATGTTCTCCCGACAGCCTATTGGAGCGTCCTTCATTCCGGCGTCAAAAAGGGTGACACGGTCGTTGTTCTGGGCTGCGGTCCGATTGGCCTGATGGCCCAGAAATTCGCCTGGATGAAGGGGGCTTCCCGAGTGATTGCAGTCGACCATCTTGACTACCGCCTGCAGCATGCCAAGCTCGTCAATAAGGTTGAAACCTTCAACTTCAGTGAACATGATGATATGGGTGATTATCTGAAGGAGATCACAAGCGGCGGTGCAGAGGTTGTCATCGACTGCGTCGGCATGGACGGGAAGAAATCAGCGATTGAAAAAATCGAGCAGAAGCTGAAGCTCCAGGGAGGTACTCTTGGACCTATCCAGATGGCAACGAAAGCTGTTAAGAAATTCGGAACAGTACAGCTGACAGGCGTTTACGGGGCAACCTACAATATGTTCCCGCTCGAAGCCTTCTTCTCCAGGAACGTAACGATTAAAACAGGACAGGCACCAGTCATCCATCTGATGCCGGAAATCTACAATATGATCGAAGAGAAAAAGATTGATCCAACCCACATCGTCAGCCACAAGCTGCCGCTCGCAGATGCAGCACGCGGCTATCATTTGTTCAATGAACATGAAGACGATTGTACGAAGGTTGTATTGAAGCCATAAAATGCAGGCAGGTCCTTTCCGGGCCTGCCTTTCCTTTTGCCGCTTGCAGGATATCACCCTGATTTCAGAGAAATGTAAGGGTACTATTTCTTTTAAAGCAGGTGGGAAAATGAACAAGCTGTTTTTAGAAAATGATGCCCTTGCCCTGGCGGAGCTGGTCAAAAAGAAAGAAGCTGCGCCAATTGAGCTGGCAGAGGCCGCCATTGAAAATATTGAAGCATTGAATCCGGGGCTTAATGCGGTCATCCATAAAATGTATGACCAGGCAAAAAAGTCTGCTTTGTCTGCTGATCTGGAGGGAAGTTTTGCAGGAGTGCCGATGCTGCTGAAAGATATCACCCAGGAGATTGCCGGAGAAAGAATTACTTCCGGCTCAAAGGCGCTGCAGAATTACCGGGCAAAAAGCGATTCTGAATTTGTTGCCAGGCTTCGGCGGACAGGCGTAATTTTCCTTGGGCAGACGAATGTCCCGGAGCTCGCGCTGATGGGGATAACAGAGCCTGAATTTTACGGCCCGGCAAGGAATCCATGGAATCCTGATTACACTCCGGGCGGCTCAAGCGGCGGTTCCGCTGCAGCAGTGGCGAGCGGGATGGTGCCGATTGCAGGGGCCAATGACGGCGGCGGCTCGATCCGCATCCCTGCTGCTTATTGCGGCCTGTTCGGCTTGAAGCCGGGAAGGGGAAGGACACCGGCCGGCCCTGGGATTGGCCGGCATTGGCAGGGGGCTTCATCCGACCATGTGCTCACCCGTTCGGTCAGGGACAGCGCTGCCATGCTAGATGAGCTGCATGGACCGGAAAAAGGCGGCGCCTTTCACGCTATTCCCCCATCAGAATCGTATCTGGGCTGTCTGGAAAAGCCGCTCCCAAAAACCATAAAAATTGCTTATACCACAGCTTCCCCGCTTGTCACCGATGTCCATCCCGACTGCAGGGAAGCTGTGCTCCGCACGGCGGCTATCCTCGAAGATCTGGGGTACCGGACCGAAGAAGCTGAACCGGATATAGACGGGAAGAAGCTTGCCCAAAGCTATATCACCATGTACTTTGGGGAGGTGGCGGCGGCGCTGGCTGGAATGGAGGCAACACTAGGGCGGAAGGTGTCCAGGACGGATGTGGAAGCATCTACATGGCTCCTCGGGATGCTTGGAAAAACAATCTCTGCCGGGGATTTTGTACTGAGCATGAGGGAATGGGACAAAGCCGCCTATGTGATGGATTCTTTCCATGAGACCTATGACTTTTATTTGACTCCTGCCACTGCTTTTCCGCCTGCCAGGATCGGCGAGCTCAGCCTCCGCACTGCAGAAAAAACGGCTGTCCGGCTGATCAGTATGCTGAAGCTGGGAAAGCTTGCCCAAAAGGCCGGGCTTGCCGGCCAGCTCGCTGAAAACAGCCTGAAGCGGACGCTGTTCACCCAGCTGGCCAACCTGACAGGGCAGCCGGCGATGAGCGTGCCCCTGCACAGTACAGCAGAGGGCTTGCCATGCTTGTTCAGTTTATGGCAGCCAAAGGGCGGGAGGATCTTCTGTTCCGGCTTGCATTTGAACTGGAACAGACGCCTCATTGGCTAAGGAAATATTGAGATGCAGTTAGGGGATTTTTTACTGGGGGACCCAGCTCAGCTGGCATGAAGGCTGGACATCTGGAACATCATAAGCTAGTATCAGAACGGTACACAACTTTTTGTAAAACTGGGCATGCTCTAAAAAAGCAGCTCTGAAATAGATGAGATTTTTTTGCAGAAGAAGGAGATAGTTATGACTGAAAATCAATCTGTAGTTACCGGCCTGAAGCCTTTTATCCAGGAAGTCTGGGAAAAGTCCGGCTTCAATGAGCCGACCGCCGTTCAATCAAAGAGCATCCCGCTTATCCAGGAGGGCAGGGACGTGATCGCCGAATCGCCGACAGGAACAGGCAAGACACTTGCTTACCTGCTGCCGCTTCTTGATCTAATCGATCCTGGCAAAAAAGCGGTTCAGGCCGTCATTGTGGCACCTTCACAGGAGCTTGTTATGCAAATCTTCTCGGAGGTCCAGAAATGGGCAGAGGGAAGCGGCATAAAAGGCGCTACCTTCATCGGCGGCGCCAATACGAAAAGGCAGCTTGAAAAACTGAAAAAACACCCGCAGATCGCTTTGGGCACACCAGGGCGGATGCTCGAGCTGATCAAACAGAAAAAGCTGAAGATGCATGAAGTCAAAACGGTCGTGCTCGATGAAGGAGATCAGCTGCTTGTTCCCGAGCATCTTGAGACTGTAAAAACCATTTTAAAATCGACGCTTGCTGACAGGCAGCTTGCTTTCTTTTCAGCAACACTTCCTGAAAGTACTGCGAAGCTTGCACAGGAGCTTTCTGGTGAAGCCGAGCTGATCCGCGTAGGGAAGGAAGAAGCCATTCCGTCAGATGTGGACCATATTTATTTTGCCTGCGAGCAGCGTGATAAAATCAAACTCATTGAAAAGATCTCCCGTGTGAAAGATATCAAGGGGCTTGCCTTTGTAAAAGACATCGGCAATCTTTCTGTCCTTTCCGAAAAGCTTGATTTTAAGGGCGTGAAGGCCGGAATCCTGCACAGCGATCTGGATAAAATGGACAGGCAGAAGCATCTGAAAAACTTCCGCGAAGGAAAAAGCAGCCTGCTTTTCGCAACAGATGTGGCTGCAAGGGGCCTTGACATCCAGGGTGTCACTCATGTCATTCATTATGATTTTCCGAGGGACATCAAGCAATATGTCCACCGTTCAGGGCGCACCGGCCGATTTGGCGCCAGCGGGACCGTCATCTCGCTCGTAACCGAAAGGGAAGAACGAGAACTGAAGAAGTTTTGCCAGGAGCTTGGCATCACGCCAGAGAAAAAAGTGTTCTATTCCGGTGATATTGTGGATGCTGATAGAAGAAGATAATAGGGAGCTGACAATCCGGGTTTGGGTTGTCAGCTTTTTTTGCTGGTTTTTGTAAAAAAATGTATTTTATGTAGAATCAAGCCGAATTTATGTAGAATAATATAAATTTTATGTAGAATAACTTGGAATTTATGTAGAATAACTCAGAATTTATGTAGAATCTCCTCAAAAGTATGCAATATTACTCCCGAAATCCTAAGACAGCATTGTAAAACCCATCCTTAACGGCAAAATTAAACTAGATAATCAACATCATCCCCAATTTATTAGCCTTTTGTAAACATATCACTCATCACAACAGCAGAACGCCGCAATAACATTAACCAATCTTTAATATAGTAAAGGATTCAGAAAATATGATAAACTATGAAGGTAAATCCAAGGTGAAAGGATACGATTCCTATATGAAAAATCCAAGGCTGAAAATGCTTCAGGAAGAATGGCTCCCGGAAGCCACAATAGATGAGATGCAGGAGAAAATGGAGACGGGCGAGGTTTCGTCCAAAGAGCTGGTGCTGATGTACCTGCACAGGATTGCGCAAAAGGATAAGAACGGACCGGCAATCAACTCGGTCCTTGAAGTCAATCCGGATGCTGTGCAGATCGCGGCAGCGCTTGATGCAGAGCGGAAGCTGAAGGGCACGCGCGGGCCGCTTCACGGCATTCCTGTCCTGATTAAGGATAATATTGATACTGCCGATAAAATGCACACCAGTGCCGGCTCTCTTGCACTGAAGGAGTCTGTGGCAAAAGAGGATTCCTATGTGGCCGAGGCCTTAAGGAGGGCTGGAGCTGTGATACTGGGGAAAACGAATATGACGGAATGGGCCAACTTCATGACAGAGGGGATGCCAGCCGGCTACAGCTCAAGGGGCGGGCAGGTGCTCAATCCTTATGGTCCCGGTACCTTTGATGTCGGCGGATCCAGCTCAGGTTCTGGTGCAGCTATCGCTTCAAACTTTGCAGCAGTGGCTGTCGGAACGGAGACATCAGGCTCAATTCTCAGCCCTGCAAGCCAAAACTCGCTTGTCGGCATCAAACCGACGGTCGGCCTGATCAGCAGAAGAGGCATCATCCCGATTGCTCATACACAGGATACGGCAGGCCCGATGGCGAGAACCGTTAAGGATGCTGTCTATCTTCTGGATGCGCTTGCCGGCAATGATGAAAAAGATCCTGCCGTTCAGACCAATCCAGAGTCTGACTATACCGATTTTGCAGGTTTTCTGGATGAAAACGGGCTGAAAGGCAAAAGGATCGGCATCGCACGCGAAGTATATTTCGATTATTTGAGCGGGGACAAGCTTGAAGTGATGAACCATGCGGTTGAACAGCTGAAGGCTTTTGGCGCTGAAGTGGTTGACCCTGTAGAAATCCCTTCTACAAATAATAAATGGAAGTATGATGTGCTTACATATGAATTCAAGGCAGATCTCAACGCCTATCTGCGCGGCCTTGCTCCTCATGTTAAAGTGAAATCTCTTGCAGATGTAATCGCCTTTAACCGGGAAAACAGTGAAGCAGCCCTTAAATATGGGCAAACCATCCTGGAGGAAGCTGAAAAAACAAGCGGCACCCTGACTGAAGAGGCTTATATCAGCTCAATTGAAGAGGATGTTTACTTTTCAACAGAGCAGGGAATTGATCATGTTCTGAAAGAGCATAATCTTGATGCAATCGTGACACCGAATAATTTTGGCGCGGGCATTCCGGCTAAGGCAGGCTATCCGTCCATCACGGTCCCTGCAGGCTATTCCCTGGAGAATGAACCAGTAGGCATTACGTTTACCGGAAAGGCTTTTTCAGAAGCCGGGCTGATCAGCATTGCCTATGCCTTCGAGCAGGGGACAAAGGTAAGGAAATCCCCTCTCCTGTAAGGCAGACCAAGCAGAATAACACACTGTGAAAAGGCCCATACTACCAGAGAAAACGCCAATAAAGGAGCGAGGCAGCATGGGCAGGACAAAGCTTGGAAATGCAAACGCACAGCGCAACAATAATAAAAAAAGAGAAGGCTGGACAAGCGAGGAGCTGGTGGAATTCACGACCGGCACGAAAAGCAAAAAGGAAAACCAGCCAAAAGACTGAGAAAAAGGCCCCGGCTTTCCTGGGGCCTTTTTCTTAGGAATTTTTAAAAAAACATCTTTTATTTTCCTGAAAAGTATTTATAATCAAATTAACAATAAACTGATAAAGGCAAACCTGTCGAAAGGCAGGGACGCAAAGCTATGGGCCTTCCCGCATCATGCGAATGGCTGCCAGGCTGCCGGGCTCCTTTTTATGGATGTCATGGCATCATAAAAAGGAGAGTATACAATGACGACCAAATTTTTCAAAACAGCCCTTTTGGCACTGCTTCTCGTATTTGCAGCCTGCCCGGTGAAAGGAGAGGCAGCTGAATTGAATCAGCCTTATTCAACCTGGCTGTGGGATACAGCAGCCATAGTGGAAAAGCCCGATGAAATTATCCAGTTCCTGGCGGACAAGCAGGCAGATCAGCTGTATCTGCAGATTGACCAAAGCCTGCCAGCAGCTGTCTACCAATCTTTTATAGAAAAAGCAAATGCCAGCGGAATCAGCGTTCATGCACTGGATGGAGCTCCTAAATGGGCCACGGCAAAAGGTGAAGCAGCCATGCTCAGCTTCTTCTCGTGGGTATCTTCCTATCAGAAGCAGGCAGCCCCTGCCCAGCAGTTTTCCGGCATCCACCTGGATATTGAGCCCTATCTTCTGCCAGGCTGGGAAAGCAATTACAAAAATACTGTGGTAAATTATCAGACCCGTATGCTGCAGGCAGCATCCTTGTCCGCAGAGCTTCATCTCCCGTTAGGGGCAGATATTCCTTTCTGGTTTGATGAAATGATGTTCAGCAATAAATTCGGCAAAGATTCTCTTGCAGGCTGGATCATAAAAAATACAGATACTGTGACCATCATGGCTTACAGGGATGCGGCAGAAGGCCCTAACGGGATGATCGAGCTGTCCAGGAACGAAGTAGAACTAGCGGCACGCTATGGAAAACAGATTCAGATTGCCGCTGAAACTGGCGCCACTTCTGAAGCTGCTTATATTACTTTTTATGAAGAAGGCACAGCAAGAATGGAAGAGCAGCTTTCACTTGTCCGTGATGCTTATTCCGCCAATTCACATGTTAGCTTTGCTGTCCATCATCTTCAAAGCTGGATGAATATGAAACCTTAAAACAGTTGTTAAAATACCTATTTTCTAAAAATAGGTATTTTTTTACGTTCAGTACCTTGTAATGTTCAGTAGTGTGGTGTATGATGGGTTTGTGAATGAATGGAAGAAATTACATGACTACTGAATAATGTTCACTACCGGTGGAGGTGCAAGGATTGAATGTTCAATTCAAGAAGGGGGTCCTTGAGCTGTGCGTGCTGCTGCTGATTTCTAAAAAAGATCAATATGGCTACGAGCTCGCACAAAACATCTCGGATAAAATCGAGGTGGCTGAAGGGACACTCTATCCTTTGCTCAGAAGACTGACAAAAGAAGAGTATTTAACAACCTATCTGGCAGAATCAACGGAAGGGCCTCCCAGAAAATACTATTCACTGACAGAAAAGGGCAGGGATTATATGAATATGCTGATTGAGGAATGGCAGCAGTTTTCATTGGCGGTTAATCAATTTGTTGAGGAGGGAAAGTCCAGTGGCAGGGAATGAGTTTTTAGCAAGGCTGGAAAAGCTGCTTGGTAAGGTGCCGGAATATGACAGGCGGGAAATGCTGTATGACTATGAAGAGCATTTTGAAATCGGGCTTGCAAACGGCAGGACGGAAAGGGAAATCATGGAGGAGCTCGGCGACCCGCATGTGATTGCACGCGATCTGCTTGCAGATTACAGGATCGTCAAGGCAGAGAAGACACAGTCAGTCACTAATATTTTTCAGGCGGCCACAGCGGCGGTCAGCCTCAGCTTTTTCAATCTGGTCTTTATACTTGGGCCGCTGATCGGCCTCGCAGGGGTCTATATTTCACTATGTGCAGTAGCACTCGTTCTAACTTTGTCGCCATTTGCTTTGCTGGGGTCATCTTTTTTTACAGGCTTTGAGGATATGACCCTGAATTTCTTTGCTTCGCTGGCACTGTTCAGCCTTGGCCTGCTGCTGAGCATCGGAATGATTTATGTCGGCAAATTCTTCTACCGGGTACTTCTCGGCTATATCAAATTCAATGTCAGGCTAGTCAAAGGAAAAGGAGAGAAGGCGGCATGAAGAAACTGGTGGCAGTTCTGGTCGTGTTATTCCTGATCGGTGTCGGCGGATCGGTCATTACGATCAGCGCTTCGGGAGGGCTGAATTTTAACACGGCTGATATCAAGCAAACTGAAACAATAGAAGCAGGTTCCATTCAAAGTATTTCAGTAAAAAGCGCTTCGACTGATGTTGTGATCAGGGAGGCTGGCAGTGAAGAAGATATAAAGGTGGCACTGACTGGGAAGGTCAGCAAAAAGCTGCAGGATGATTATAAACTGAAGGTCAGCGAAGAGGATGGCACCCTGAATGTCGACCTTGAGGTGAAGAATATGTTCCGCATGGGAGTGGTTATCATCCGTGATGTGAAAATAGAAGTGCTTCTTCCGAAAAAGGAATATGAGGAGCTGGCAGTCGAGGTGTTATCCGGCGATATCAAAGCTGAAGCTATTCAAAGCAAGGACGCCATTTTTGAAACAAAGAGCGGGGATGTTGCGCTGAAGGGAATGGAGGCAGTAAGCCAAATAGAAATCCAGGTTGCGAGCGGCGATGTTAGGGTAGCAGATTCAACTGCGAAGGAATTGAAGTTTAAGGCAGCAAGCGGGGATATGACAATCGATGGGGCAGCAGCTGAGACTGCAGATTTATATACAGCATCAGGTGATATCGAAATCAGCGGACTGTCCGGGGATATTCTTGCAAAGATTACTTCAGGCGACCTGAACATCACTAATGATCAGCTGGCAGGCAGCATAACTGCCGAAACAGCAAGCGGTGATGTTGCCATTGCTTTCAAAGAGAAGCCAAGCGACATGATGGTAGATTTTAAGGCAACCTCCGGAGAGGGCAAGGTCCAGCTTGATGGATTCCTTTTTGAGGAAAAAGAAGAAGACAGGATTCTTGGTAAAATTGGCTCAGGAGAGCATGTGGTGAAGGTCCATACTTCTTCCGGAGATTTTAACTTAAATTAATATGAGGGAGCTGTCCTTATTCAGGGCAGCTCTTTTGGTTTTGCGCTTCAGGTCTGTCTGCTTTAAGTAGAAAGCCCCCGCAGCATCAGCCGCAGGAGCTTCCAAATCATTCACCCTGAATTTTTTTAAGCGGAGTTTCTGCCGGGCCCTCGACAACTTCTCCTGTATATGAAAAGCGGGAGCCGTGGCACGGGCAGTCCCAGGTCCGTTCGCCATTATTCCATTCACATTCGCAGCCCATATGGGTACAGGTGGTGTCGACGATATGAAGAGCGCCTTCTTTATCGCGGTAGGCACCGGCCCTTTTTCCATTGACGATGACAGGTGCACCGTGGTCCGGTTCAAGATCATCGAGCTCAGCAGGAATGTATTCAAGCTTTCCTTTGATCAGCTGGCCGGCGACATCGGTATTGTATTTTATGAATTTCTTGATGCTTGGATCGGCTTTAAAGCGGGAAGGTGTGAATACTTCCTTATAAGGACTTTCCTTTTTGGCAATAAAATCATTCAGCAAATGGGCAGCCGCAATTCCGTTAGTCATGCCCCATTTGCGGTAGCCGGTGGCGACATAAATGTTGGAGGCATTCTCAGTGATCGGGCCCACATACGGAATCTTATCTAATGTGATCAGATCCTGGGCAGACCATCTGTATGGGTACTCCTCAATGCCCATAACCTCCTCTGCGAATTCCTCCAAAGCCTCATAATGCTTAAGAGTATCCGACTCGTGCCCGGTTTTGTGGCTGTCACCACTGATAAGGACCAGCTTCTCGCCATTGACGGGTGTGTAGCGCAGGGAGCGCGTCGGCTGATCGGCACTGTAATACATCCCGCCTGGATATTCCTCACGGGTCTTCACAGCGACAATATAGGATCTTTCGGGCTCCATTCTTGCAAAATAAAAGCCCTTTGCATCATAGAATGGGAAGTGTGAAGCGACAATCACATGCTTGGCTGTGACGGTATGGCCATTTCTTGTTTTAACTGCGGCGGGCTGTCCTTCCTCAATATCAACGGCTGTCGTGTTTTCATACACTTTCCCCCCGGCGGCTGTAAAGTCTTCAAGAAGCGCCTTCAGGAACTTCAAAGGGTGGAATTGTGCCTGTCCTTTCATGACAGCTGCACCTTTGATGTCTATATTAAATGGGATGCTCTCAGCAAAGCTGCTGTCGATTCCGAGCTTCTGGTATGCATCATACTCTTTTTGCACCTTGCCGGCAGCCTGGTCGGAAACCGCATAAATATAGGCGTCTTCTATGCTGAAATCACAGTCGATCTTTTTTTCATCGACAAGGTCTTTTACAAAAGTGATCGCTTCTGCATTCGCCTGATAATAGAGCTTCGTTTTTTCTTCCCCAAAATGGCTGATCAGTTCGTCATATATGACACCGTGCTGGGCGGTCAGCTTAGCGGTTGTATGGCCGGTAGTTCCGTTCAGTATGTTCCCGGCCTCCAGAATTACAACCTTAAAGCCTTGTTTAGAAAGCAGATAGGCAGCAGTAACTCCCGTAATCCCTCCTCCGACAATTGCGACGTCGGCCTCGGTGTTTTCGTTAAGCGCTTCATAAGATGAGAGCGGCGTTTCCCTCCAGTAAGGCTCCGGAAACTGCGGCATTTGTGAATGGTTCATATCTTTCCTCCTCAGGCTTTTCTTTTAGGTAATCTTTCCTTTTTCAGACCGGCATATTCACATACTGATTTACAGTTATTAAAATTTATACCCTCTGCAGAATAAACATAATCTCCGGATAAAGAGTTCTACTGAAAGACGCTTTTCCTGCTGAAAAAAATGGATAAAATAAGCAGCGGAATCAAATGCTAGAAAAGCAACAATAAAAAGGATGGGAAGCTCGTATGGTCACTCTTGGATTTATACTTATCACCGTTAGCATGGGTGTGCTGACAATCTGTTTTGATTTAGTTATTTTTAAAAGCACACTGGGTGAGGCGGTCCTGAATATTGTCTATGCAGAAATAGCCGCAGGGAGAATGATTGCCCTGGCCGGGTTTCTCATCGGACTTGGCTCCAGCCTGACGGCAGATTACAGGCTTTATAAAAATAAAAAATCCCAAAAAACAATGCGGAAGGGGAGTGGCGGCTGATGTTAAAAGAACATATATCGCTGAGCCAGCTGCTGACCCTTGTCATCAATTTTCTGCTGGGAAGCGCAATTGTCATCGGCGTTGGCAAGGAGGCAGAACAGGATAGCTGGATTGCTATGCTGGTTTCGACAGTCCTTGGCCTCGGGATTGCGTATTTTTTCTATTTTCTTGTCAGCCGCCTCCCTGGAAAGAATCTGTATGAAATTATGGAGCACTGCTTCAGGAGGATTTTTGTTTTGCCGGTGGCTTTTTTATATGTCATTTACTTTGTTTACATATCGAGCAGGGTGGTGAGGGACTTTGGAGAGCTGATCGCTTCTGCCATTCTGCCCCATACGCCGATTGAAATGATTTCATTGACGGTTGCCTTAACAATGGGCTATATCCTGTATCTCGGCATAGAAGTGCTGGGCCGGACATCAGAAATCTTCTCGCCTTATGTGGTTGTGTTTGTTCTGCTGCTGACGATTTTCCTGCTGGGAAGCGGAAGTATAGAATTCGGCAGGATCGAACCCGTGCTGGGTGAGGGGATTTTGCCGGTGGCCAAGACTGTTTTCCCTTCCTTGCTTGTCTTCCCTTTTGGGGAACTGATTGCCTTTACTGTTATTCTTGGCATGGTAGGCAATTTTAAATATGTCAAGCGCGTTACCCTGATGGGAACAGCGATTGCCGGCCTGCTTCTGACACATGCTGTCATCCTGATGATTATAACCCTTGGCACGGATGCCATGGTCAGGTCTAATTTTCCAATGCTCAGTGCAGCCAGGCAGGTTTCCATCGGTGATTTCATTGAGCGGATTGACGCGCTAGTGGTTTTTATTATGATGCTTGGGATATTGATAAAAGGCTCTGTCTTCCTTTATGCAGCTCTGAAGGGAATGGAGTATATCTTTAAATTGCCATACCGCTACTATGCTTTGCCTATGTCTACTGTGGTATCCCTTTTTGCCATTCTGATTTCAGTTAATTTTGCCGATCATCTTGAGGAGGGCCTTGTCATTGTCCCTTATTTCGTCCATCTGCCGATGCAGTTCGGCATTCCATCCATTCTTCTGGCAGTACTGTGGTGGAAGGGACGCAAGAAACAGCATTCCGGGAAAAATGGGGTGAAGTGTTGAACCGGTTCAAGTCGCTTGGCCGCATTAAACGTATCAATAAAGAGAAGGAAGAAATGACAGCGCCTAAAGAAGGGGAAGACTGCCTCGACCATTATGAGCTTGAGGAGCTAAAAGAAGAATTGTCCTGCCAATTTGGAAAAACCTCCGATTTGAAAATAGAAGAGCTTAAGGCAGGAGGGACAGACGCCCTGCTCTTTTATATTCAGACGATGGTTGATGCCAATGTATTAAAGGAGACAATCCATAACATCACAGCCGAATCCAGTACAGACATAAGAGTAAAAACAATTGATGACGTGAAGCAGATGGGCAAGGATTACTTTGGAGGATCAGGGTATAAGCTGGTGGAAACACCGGCTGAAATGATTGAGACAATGCTTGACGGCAGCATTGTGCTTGCGTTTAAGGATGTATCCCGTGCCATTTCCATTCCGGTCCCTACCTCTGACAGCAGATCCGTCAATGAACCGAGCACGCAGACGGTTGTCAGGGGGCCAAAGGACGGATTTGTAGAAAATATATCCGTTAATGTCAGCCTGGTCAGAAGAAGGCTTAAAAACTCCAAGCTTCAATTCGAGGAATTCACCATCGGGATTGACACGAATACGACGGTGATCGTCTGCTATATGAGGGATATAGCAGATGATGGCATTGTAGAGGAGGTCCGCAAGCGATTAAAGAAAATCAATGCAAGTGCCATCTTTGAATCAGGGAATATCGAGGAGCTGATTGCGGATAAAACGGCAACTCTCTTTCCTTTGGCGCTCAATACAGAACGCCCGGATACAGTTGCGGCCAATGTGCTGGAAGGGAAGGTGGCCATTCTTGTCGATGGATCACCGTTTGTACTTGTGGTGCCTGCAGTGCTGGTGGATTTCTTTTCAGTGTCAGAGGATTATTACCAGCATTTCATGATGGGGACTTTCATCCGGTTCATCCGCTATATTTCTTTTATGATTGCCCTGTTGACCCCTTCCCTGTATGTAGGGATACTTACGTTCCATCATGAGCTGCTTCCGACCACCCTTCTGCTCAGTGTCATTGCCCAGAGGCAAGGGGTGCCATTTCCAGCTGTCATTGAAGTCCTATTAATGGAAATCACCTTTGAAATTTTGCGCGAGGCTGGTGTAAGGATGCCGCGTGCTGTCGGGCAGACCGTATCCATCGTCGGTGCACTCGTGATTGGACAGGCTGCGGCCGAGGCGGGGATTATCTCCAATATCATGGTTATTATTGTCGCAATAACTGCGATTGCCAATTTTGTATCTCCAACCTACAGTTTTGCCAATGCCTCAAGGCTGCTGAGGTTTTTGCTGATTATAACTGCTGCCTTCCTTGGCCTGTACGGGGTGCTGATCGTCCTGGTTCTGATGGTTGCGCATTTAAGCTCGCTCAGATCCTTTGGGGTGCCATACCTGGCACCTGTAGCTCCTTTTATCATTGAAAGCCAGAAGGATGTATTTTTCAGGTTCCCCTTCTGGAGCATGAACAAGCGGCCAAGCTATTTGAAGCCTAAGCTGGAGGAGAAACAGACCAATACCGGATCTCCTTCTCCACCGCCTATGAGGGGGGGAGAGGGCCAGTGAAAAAGAAAGCAGCTGCAATGCTTTTACTGGTATCGCTGCTGACAGGCTGCTGGGATCAAAAGGAACTTGCAGAAATAACGGTTGTTACCGGCATGGCCGTTGATAAGGGAGAAGACTATAAATACCGGCTGTCCGTAGAAGGGATCAATGCCACAGAGCTGAATAACCGGACAGCAGGAGGGAATGCACCTTCCATCGTATATGGAAAGGAAGGGAATTCTCTTTCTGAACTGGCCAGGCAGATGAACGAAGGCATTTCCCGTAATCTCATATACTCCCATATGCGCATTTTATTTATCTCAGAAGAAATCGCAGAAGAAGGGATGCTTGAGTTCCTGGACTTTATGGAGCGCAACAGGGAAATGAGAGACGATTTTAATATTGTCCTCGTAAAAGATGTCAAAGCGGCAGACGTTCTTAAGGTCACCTATCAATTTCAAAAGTCGACTTCCCTTAAATTTCATACACAGCTCAATACGATGGTTGAAACATGGGGAGGAGATCCCGATGTAAAGCTGAATGATGTCATCAGTGCCTGGACTTCTCCCGGACGTGAGCCGGTGATGGCAGCCGTCGCGATTCAAGGAGATCCCGAAAAAGGCTCAAGCGTCGACAATATGAAAAAGGTGACGCCAGATGCACTCGCTGTCCTGGATTCACTTGCCATATTTGAAGGGGGGAAACTTAAAGGCTATTTATCACTTGAGGATGCCCGCAATTATTTATGGACACAGGACAAAGTTACTCAAACCAGCCTAACCATCAGCTGCGCAAAAAACCATTATATAGACATCAGGATTTATAATACGACTACGAAGACCGATGCGAGGATGGTTGACGGTAAAGCCAAAGTGACAATCGAAATCAGGGGGGAAAGCTTCCTGGAAGGAACCGGGTGCCCGGATCCTGTAGACAAGGTTTCTACTTATGAGGACTATGAAGAAAAGACGGAAAAGCATATTGAGAGGATTGTCACCAATACGATTAAGACGGTGCAGGAAAATGATAAGATTGATATCTTCGGATTTGGGGACGTTGTCAGACGGAAGGATTATAAAAATTTCAAAAATCTCCATAACAATTGGAATCAGTACTTCACCGAGGCTGATGTTGAGGTGCGGGCACTTATCAAGATGAGGAGGGCAGGAATCAGGACCAAGTCCTTCTTATCTGAGACAAACTAGCCCAGGTTTACAGAGCTGGGCTCTGGGTAAATTCTCTATATAGGCTTGCACCAGATAGCTTGTCTATTTATCTTATTACCTTACAAGGAGGCAAAAGATAATGGCAGAAGAACAGAAGCATATAGTAGGCGTTTATGATACACAAAGTGAAGCCATTGAAGCTGTAGAGGAATTAAGGGCCCAGGGCTATGACACAAAGGATATTTCAGTAGTAGGCAAAAACGATGATGACGTGGAAGCAGTAACAGAGCAGACAGGGACGAAAACGGAAGAAGGCCTTGCTGCCGGAGCAGCTGCCGGAGGGACACTCGGCGGACTTGCAGGACTGCTGGCAGGTGCTGGAGCCCTTGCCATCCCAGGGATTGGACCGGTGCTCGCCGCCGGGCCGCTTGCAGGAGCGCTGACCGGAGCTGCTGCCGGAGCCGGACTGGGGGGGCTTACAGGAGCCCTCGTCGGTATGGGGATTCCGGAAGATGATGCCGAGCATTACAGCGGCCAAATCAAGGAAGGCAAAATCCTGGTATTCGTGGACGACAGATCGGACAAGCTGCGCGAGCAGAAAATGAATCCTGGTGAAGCCGGCATGCCTGACAATGAGCCGGTCATGCCCGTCGATAACGTCTATGTTCCCCCACAAGGAACAAGATCGCCTGTTTCAGATGATCCGGAGGTTGTAAAAGACAGGATGAAGGTGGACAACAATAAAATGTATTAAAGAAAGGGGCACCCGCTGCAAAGGGTGCCTTTTTTCTGATGTTGAAAAACAGAGGGACCAATAGTATAAACTAAGAAAAAAGGAAGGGGGATATACATGAATCAGCCATGGAATGGAGAAGTGTCCATTGCTCCCCTTAAGGGAAGGGAGCTCCTGTTGAGCCAGTTTCCCGAATTGGCGCCTGCTGAGGTGGAGCACTTTGCTGAAGGCTTTGATAATCGGGTGTTTTTAGTCAATGGAGAATATGTATTCCGATTTCCGCGGAAAGCTGCAGCAGAAGAGCTGTTGAAGACAGAAAGCCGGATTCTGCCTGAGCTAAGCATTGCTGCCGGAATAGATTATCCTGTGCCGGTATATAGCGGAAAGCCTGAAAAAGGCTATCCGTGGTTTTTTTCCGGCTACAGAAAAATCAGCGGAACAGCACCAGCCGGGCCGGGCGGGAAAAATTCGGCCATCAGGCTGGCTGAATTCCTGAAGCGGCATCACTCTTTTCCAATTGAAAGAGCTAAGGAACTTGGCGTCCCGTTTGATACATACAACAGGCTTGATATGGAAACAAGGCTTGTGAAAATGGAAGAGTACGCCGAAAAAGGAAGATCGGAAAAGATACTAAAGGAAGATGGCAGGCTTTTTTCTTATATTAGAAAAACAAAGCCGCTGAAGGTGGAGTGTCCTCCTGTCCTTGTGCACGGCGACCTCCATATACGAAACATCCTGGCCGATCCTGATGGGGAGATCAGCGGGATCATTGACTGGGGCGATGTCCATCTTGGCAATCCCAGCATTGACTTTTCTATTGCGTACAGCTATCTCCGGCCGGATGCCAGGGAAGAGTTTTTTGGGGCATATGGAGAACCTGGGCCCGAAGCAAGAGATCTCGCAAGATTCAAAGGCGTCTATACAGCCTTGCTGCTTGCTGTATATGCTCATGACCGCGGTGACACCGGTCTGGTCGAGGCGGCCAGTGACAGTCTTGCAATGGCATTGACTGACTGAACCAATACATGAAGATCCCCTTTTCATTTCATACTAGTCATATGAAAGGGGGGCCTTCCTATGCCCGAGCTTCCTGAAATGGAAACCTACCGTCAGCTCCTGGGCCGTCAGCTGGCTGGGCTTGTCATCACAGAGGCCGAAATCAACAGAGAAAAATCTATAAATATCCCGCCGGCAGAATTTATCAGTCAGGTGAAGAACAGCACGATCACTGCTATCGATAGACGTGCAAAGCATTTGATTTTCCGGCTCAGCTCCGGAAAAAGTCTTCTGCTCCATCTGATGCTTGGAGGATGGATGTATCTTGGCAGTGACGAAGATAATCCTGACAGGACAAAACAGGTGATCCTGTCATTTGGCAGCAGGAAGCTTTACTTCATCGGCCTGCGGCTTGGCTACCTGCATTTGCTGTCTGCCGAGGAGCTCGAGAAAGATTTTGAAGAACTTGGACCTGAGCCTCTGGATCCCGGATTTACGGCAGCCTCTTTTGCCCGGTTATTGGAGAAAAAACGCGGAATGCTCAAGACATCGCTGGTGAACCAGCATTTCATAGCAGGAATCGGCAACTGTTATTCAGATGAAATCTGCCATCAGGCCGGGCTTTTGCCAATGAGGAAAATCGAGGAGCTCAGCGAAATGGAGAAGAGCAGGCTGTATCCGGCAATGAAAACAGTGTTTGCAAACGCGATTCAGAGCGGAGGCTATATGGATGAGCCGCTTTTTAAAGGCGATCTGATAACCGGCGGCTATAATGAACGCTGCATGGTATATGACAGAGAAGGAGAAAGCTGCCTCCGCTGCGGCTCACAGATTGTAAAAGAGGAGATTTCATCAAGGAAAACCTTTTATTGTCCAGGCTGCCAGTCGTGAATTCTTTTTTATATGCGTAAAAATAGCCCAGGGAGGAGCTCCTTGGGCTTTTTTGTTATTTTACATAACTTGGCGGCCCGATTTTTAAGGCAGGATGGCGTTTTCTAAATGATTAGCCGGTTAATTTACCAACTTAAAGATTTTTTCGATCAATCCGCGGAATAATCTACCGAATTTCCGTCTTTTATAATCAATTGAAAAGATAATCTACCAAGTCAGCCTTACAGCCTATTTCGCCGCCCCGAAGACTTGCATCACCCAGCCCGGCGCAGGCGCTGGGCCATATGCAAGCTGCCCTCTTAATTGACTTCCTCACTATTTTCCTCCGGCGCCGGATCGACCGTTACAGAATCATGGGTATGCATGGCAGAGCGCAGATAGTGCACAAACATGCCGCCAACAAGCCCCAGGCAGAGAATAAAGCCGGCAGTAATGATCCATAAGAGAAGCATTTCTCCTCACCCTTTCTTCATAGGAAGTCCTCATTGAACTATATGCAGGGAAATAAAAGATATTGCATCGCACATTGGCGGTTCCAGAATCTGTCAAGCTTCTCCTGAATACATTTTTATGAAGAATAGAAATAAGGGGGGCGGGCTGCATGCAGCTGGTGAAAAGCGAAATCGAACGGTTAAAGCAGCAGCTTTTGAGTGAACAGACACCGGACGGTTCCTGGAATCAGCCTTTTGATACAGGGTGCATGACCGATATTTATATGATTGTCCTTCTCAGGACTTTGAAAGCGGAAGATGAAAAGGAGCTGATCAGGGAGCTGGCAGAGGGAATCCTGAGCCGGCAGGGAAAGGACGGGGCATGGCGGCTTTTCCATGATCACCATGAAGGGAGCCTTTCTTTAACGATTGAGGCTTATTATGCGCTCCTCTACTCAGGATATTATGAAAAAAATCATCCTGCTCTGGTGAAGGCAAGAAGGTTTATTTTAAAAGGCGGGGGCCTGAAGAAGGCGGGAATGTATACGAAAATCATGCTTGCTTTGACAGGGCAGTATCCATGGCCCCTCCTTTTTCCGGTCCCGATGGAAGTCATCCTCCTGCCGGCAAGCTTTTCCGCTCAATATGTATGATATTTCGGTTTTCGGCCGCTCCAATCTGATTCCAGTTATTCTGCTGGGCAATAAGAAATTCAGCAGAAAAACAGCATTGAGCCCGGACCTTGGCGATTTGTCCGTCAGGGAAGAGGATGATCCGTGGCCGGAGCTGAGGAGTGCGGAATGGAGGAGTTTAACTTCTTTTCTTGCCGCCGGGGTTAAGGCGCTTGTGGGCATTCCGCGCCAGATCAGGGCATGGTCGATAGAAAAAGTGAGGGAATATATGCAGTCGCATACAGAGCCGGACGGGACGCTTTATAATTATTTCAGCAGCACATTTTATATGATTTTTGCCCTTCTGGCATTGGGAGGCACCCCGCAGGAACCCGCGGTCAGGAATGCTGTCTCCGGCTTGAAGCGGATGACTGTAAAAGCCGATGGCCGCACGCATGTTCAATATACAACGGCTGCTGTCTGGAATACAGCACTCATCAGCCATGCCCTTCAGGAAGCAGGCGTTCCGCCTAAAGAGGCCGTAATCCAAAAAGCCAATCAATATCTGGCAGGGCAGCAGCATCACCGGTTTGGGGACTGGATTGTCCATAATCCGAAGGCAGAGCCAGGAGGATGGGGATTTTCGCGTTTTAATACAATGAATCCGGATGTGGATGACACAACCGCCGCCCTGAGAAGCCTTCAGCAGCCTGCCCGGGAAAAGCCGCATTATGAGGATATATGGAAAAAAGGTCTTCTTTGGACACTGTCAATGCAGAACAGGGACGGGGGATGGCCTGCGTTTGAGAGGAATGTCGATAAGAAGCTGCTGCATCTCCTTCCCATCCAGGGAGCAGAGTTTATCCTGACCGATCCCTCAACTGCCGACCTGACGGGGAGGACCCTTGAATTCCTCGGCAAAGCCGGCTATTCCGATGCTTCCCTTCCGCCTGTCAAAAAAGCGGTCAGGTGGCTCAAAAAGCATCAGGAACAGGATGGATCCTGGTATGGCCGCTGGGGAATCTGCTATATATACGGAACATGGGCGGCGGTAACCGGAATGGCGGCTGTTGGTGTCACTCTGGAGGATAAAAGCATGAAAAAGGGGATCGACTGGCTTTTGTCCATACAGAATGAGGATGGCGGCTGGGGGGAATCCTGCCGGAGCGATATGGAGAAAAAGTATATCCCGCTGAAGGAAAGCACCCTCACCCAGACAGCATGGGCCGTTGATGCCCTTGCCGCTGCCGGCATGGCGGATAGCGCGCCAGCAAGGAAAGGGGCTGCCTTCCTGGTGAGGGAGGGCAAGCGCAACGATTGGACTGCCGATTATCCAATGGGTCAGGGCATGGCCAATTTCTTTTATATTCATTACCACAGCTACCGCTATATATGGCCGCTCCTGGCCTTGAGCCATTATATAGAAAAGAGTGAAGCCCCGGACTGAAACCCGGGGCTTTATCTATTCAACCTTCCATTGGCAATCATCAGTAGAATCAACCTTCTTGTCTCTTATAATCCGGTAAAAAGCTTTGCCGTCACTTGGATTGCCGTCAGGGAAATCCATCGGGAATAGAGCGAAGAACACAAAATAAAAAGAGAAATAGATAAACTGGTACCAAAGCAAAGAGACTTCAAGTACACCTGAGCCGATCAGGTAATTGATAAGAAAGATACTGATCAGGTTGAAGAGGGTGCCGCCAAGATATATAAAAGAGAGACTGATTTTATTTTCGTACTTCAGGCTTTGGAATTCGCAGCCGCTATACCAGAAGTAGAACCGCTTTACCTCAAGGTATTTAAAAGAAAATAAACTTTTACCGCAGCCAATAATGACTTTAAGACCCTTCCCGCCAAAGATTCCGGCGAAAAAAACATGTCCGGCCACATGGATGAGCGTCACGATAGGAAGAACAATAAAAAATGCCTGCATAAACTTTATGAAATCATCGAAGCCAAACACATTGGTGTCCTCCTGGTTATCTCAATTGTAATTCCTCCTTTATCTACCCTTCCCGCCAGCAGAATAACAGGTATTCCCCTGCCAATTTTTGCGCCTTCCGTAAAGTCTGACCAGCTTCTAAGCCCCAGGTCTTATATGAAAATAAAGCTCAGGCTCGTTATAGGATTTTGGCAGGAAAGGTAAGATGGAAACATGAAAGGAGGAAACGTACATGAAAAAATTTGGCTTACTTTTAGCAGGGGGAATCGCGGGGCTGGTGCTTTTATCCAATTTGGGGCCGATGATCGGCCTGGCCATCTCATTGCTGATTCTATACTTCGTATTCAAGCAGTTCCTGAAGGCTGATTCAACAGGCGCCAAAATCGGCTGGGGCATTGTCGGGGTGTTCGCCCTCACGGCAGCTGCCTCCAATATTCCGGCCATCCTCGGAATTGCCGCTGCTTACATCCTTTATGTGATTTATAAAAAGTGGAATGACCAGAAAACATTTGTCAAAGAAGACCAGGACCCATTCACTAACTTTGAAAAAGAATGGTCAAAAATCAATCAATATTAATCTGAAAACGAAAGGAAGATTATCATGGCAAACTTATTTACCAGACTGAAAAATACCATCATGGCAGATCTGCACGAGGCAATGGACCAGAAGGAACAGAAAAATCCGGTATCACTGCTGAACCAGTACCTTCGCCAATGCGAGCAGGAAACAGAGAAGGTCCGCAAGCTCCTTGAGCGCCAGTATTCTCTGAAAGAGGAATTCGCAAAAGAATATAAAGGAGCAGCTGAATTGGCTGAAAAGCGCAAGCGTCAGGCAGAAGTTGCTTCAGATGCAGGAGAGGCTGAACTATCCCAATTTGCTGTCCAGGAACAGCTTCAATATGAAGAGCGGGCTGTCAGGCTGAAGCAGGCCCTAGAACAGGCATCCCAGCAGCTGGTTGAGCTTGAAAGAAAATATGAAGATATGAAGCATAAGCTGAAGGATATGCATATCCGCCGCCTTGAGCTGATGGGAAGGGAAAATGTGACCAGGGCCAACCGCAAGATGGACCAGGTGATTGACAGCAGCTCTGAATCAGGCAAAGCTGAATCCAGGTTTGAAAATATCGAGTCATATCTTGACCGGCTTGAGCAAAAGGTGAACAATGCCTATTATCAGAGCACGATCGATTCAAAAATCGCCCAGCTTGAAAAAGATATGAAAAAGAAAGAAACTCATTCTATTTCATAAAACAAACTGGTATTCTAAAGAGGCGTAGAGTTCCTGCGCCTTTTTTCGCCATTATGCTGAAACAGCTTACAATAGAGAAACGCGTACATCATGCGCCAGTCATCATGAAGGGAGGAAATGATCAATGCTTAAAAAAATCAAAAGCGAATATATCAGCTGGATTCTATTGCTTGGTGCCCTTGTCCTTTTTCTGGAGGTATCTTTTTTTAATCACGGGCTGATTTTCTCCCTTCTGGTTTCGATTGGAATGGTGTATTTCGGCAGGAAACGCCTTCCCCACAGCTCCGGAAAAATCCTCTTCTGGGCAGGACTTGCCTTTTTTGTCATCAGTGTCTTCAATATGATGACCTTCAAATTTTTCCTGCTGGCCATCCTGATCCATTTTGTCATTCAATATGCGCAGTCCAAGCGGGACGCCGACCGCATCAGGCCGGTCATCAAGGAAGCAGATCCTTTTGATTCAAAGCCGAGTGAAGAAATCATCAAAGGGCGCCCGCTTTTTGAAAACATTCTGTTCGGGCGGCAGAAGACGCCTGAACATGTATACGAGTGGAGCGACATCAATATCCAGGCCGGCATCGGCGATACGATCATCGATTTGAGCTATACGGTGCTCCCAAAAGGGGAGACGGTCATATTCATCCGCAATTTTATCGGCAATATCCAGATACTTGTTCCGTATGACCTTGAAGTGAATGTCTATCATTCTGTGATTGCCGGATCCGCCGGTATTTTTGATAAACGCGAGCCGCAGATGTTCAATCAGACACTGCAGTTCAAAACACCAGGCTATGAAGAAGCAGAGCAGAAGATAAAAATCTTTACCTCGCTCCTTGTCGGGGATATCGAGGTGAAGCGTGTATGAAGACGATCCAGCGGCAGATTGCGTTGGGGCTGTCTGTTGCCCTTCTGGTCGCCATCTTTCTTGGCGGTTCCTATTTTACTGTCTTTCCGCTGGCCGATTGGAGCGGGCTTTGGGAAAGGGAGATCATGGATATTCCCTTTATCCTGTTTGCAGCAAGCATCTGCGCTGCTATCGGCATTTTGTCAGGGCTTGTATCCGGCATTTACCGGAAACGGCAGCTCCAGACGGTGGATGACTGGCTTTACCAGCTGGAGGAAGGCAGGGCCATCAGCCTTCATGATGATAATACCCCATCAGAGCTCCAGCCCCTATGGATGAGGGTGGGCAAAATTCAGCGGCAGATTTCGGAGCAGGCAAAGATTTCGCAAAAGCTTGCAACAGAAAAGGCAGAGGACCTTGAAAGCCGGATTCAGGAAATCATTTCGCAGGAGCGCAACCGGCTGGCGCGCGAGCTTCATGACTCTGTGAGCCAGCAGCTGTTCGCGGCCTCCATGCTGATGTCTGCCATCAATGAAACACGGAGCCAGGAAGACAGGGAGACCAAACAGCTGAAAATGGTTGAAGCAATGATCCACCAGTCCCAGCTTGAGATGCGGGCCCTGCTTCTCCATCTGCGCCCGGCTGCCCTGAAGGGAAAAACGCTGCAGGAGGGCATAGAAGAGCTGCTGCTTGAGCTCTCCCAGAAAGTCACCATGAAAATCCAGTGGAAGGTTGAAGAGTTTTTGATGGATAAAGGAGTCGAGGATCATCTGTTCCGGATCCTCCAGGAATCTGTCTCCAATACGCTGCGCCATGCCAAGTCGACCCAGCTTGAAGTGCTGCTGATCCAGCGGGACGGGCTGATCATCATGCGGATTGCCGATGACGGGATCGGATTTGACGTCGAGGAAACAAAGGCAGGCTCATACGGCATGCAAAATATGTATGAACGGGCAGTGGAGATTGGCGGCTCCCTGAAAATCATCAGCCTCAAGAATAAAGGAACGCGCCTCGAAGTGAAGGTGCCAATGATGAAGAGTGAGGGTGAAGAGAATGATTAAAGTATTATTTGTAGATGATCATGAAATGGTAAGGATCGGTGTATCTTCCTATCTGTCCGCCCAGCCGGATATTGAGGTGATCGGGGAAGCTGACAACGGCCGGACTGCGATTGATCTGGCCCTTGAGCTCCGGCCGGATATCATCCTGATGGATCTGGTGATGAAGGAAATGGACGGGATTGAGGCGACACGGGGAATCATTGAAGCATGGCCGGAAGCAAAGGTGATTATCGTGACAAGCTTTCTGGACGATGAAAAGGTCTATCCGGCCCTTGAAGCAGGCGCATCCAGCTATATGCTGAAAACCTCCAAGGCAAGCGAGATTGCCGATGCGGTGCGTGCGACTTTCCATGGCCAATCGGTGCTCGAGCCTGAGGTCACAGGAAAAATGATGGTAAAGATGCGGCAGAAGCAGACTGTGCTTCCTCATGAAGAGCTCACAAGCAGGGAAATGGAAATCCTGCTGCTCATGACAGAAGGGAAGACGAACCAGGAAATTGCGGATGAGCTTTTTATTGCCTTAAAGACAGTGAAGACGCATGTCAGCAATATCCTCAGCAAGCTCCAGGTCCAGGACCGGACGCAGGCTGTGATTTATGCGTTTAAGCATTCGCTGGCGAACTAACCGGGGATTCTGTTTTTTTAAAAGCTGAAGACTGTTGATAAACTTGAACAAATCATCGAGTTTATTTACAGTCTTCTTTTGCTTATAAATGGGGGCTGTTGATTTCCGTTCCAGGCACTTCGCTTTCCGCGGGGCGGCGCTGAGCCTCCTCAACGCTGCGCGTCTGCGGGGTCTCAGCATTGCCGCTACTTCCCGCAGGAGTCTGCGTGCCTTCCACTGCAATCAACAGGGGCTTCGAAATTTTGTGGCAATCCTTCAATCCATATGAATGAAATGTCTCCTAAAAGGGGCTGTTGATTTCCGCTGCAGGCACTTCGCTTTCCGCGGGGCGGCGCTGAGCCTCCTCAACGCTGCGCGTCTGCGGGGTCTCAGCATTGCCGCTACTTCCCGCAGGAGTCTTCGTGCCTTCCACTGCAATCAACAGGGGCTTCGAAATTTTGTGGCAATCCTTCAATCCATATGAATGAAATGTCTCCTAAAAGGGGCTGTTGATTTCCGCTGCAGGCACTTCGCTTTCCGCGGGGCGG
>NZ_JBNILH010000005.1:0-363737 GCF_050107595.1 Bacillus infantis | reverse complement strand
GTATAAGCGAAGCGCGAAAATTTTTTGACAGGAAAGGGGGTACCCCCTTTCCTGTCAAAAAATCAAAACATAGCACAGTGGTTGTATCATTGTTTAGATGAATTTACACAATTTTAAGGACTTGACTGACGAATTGATACATGAAGGCCATCAAAAGAAGCTGCTGATGTATAGAAAAAGGACGAATTGATACATGAAGGCCATCAAAAGAAGCCACTCATGTATAGAAAAAGGACGAATTGATACATGAAGGCCATCAAAAGAAGCTGCTCATGTATAGAAAAAGGACGAATTGATACATAACGGCCATCAAAAGAAGCCACTCATGTATAGAAAAAGGACGAATTGATACATGAAGGCCATCAAAAGAAGCTGCTTATGTATAGAAAGAGGCCCAATCAATACATGATGGCTATCAAGAGGAGCCACTTATGTATAGAAAAGGGCCCAATCGATGCATGACTGCCAACAAAGGAAGCCGCCCTTGTATAGGAAAAGGCCTGACCGATGCAAGACGGCCATCAAAAAAACTACTCATGTATAGAAAGAGAACTATTGATGCATGACTATTAGCAAAAAGCATCTATGAATGAAAAGCGTCATTCCCCAAAAAAAATTTTTACATCTGCAGCTGCTTCAACTCATAAAAGCTCCCTTGCTGATGGATCAGCTCCTCATAGGTGCCAAATTCTATACATCGGCCATCCTGGATGACGGCGATTTTGTCAGCGCTGCGGATGGTCGAAAAGCGGTGAGCTACGATAAAAGTAGTGCGGCCCCTGGTCAAGGTGTCCAAAGCTTCCTGGATTTTTTTCTCGGAATGACTGTCAAGGGCAGAGGTTGCTTCATCAAGGATGATGACCTCAGGATCTCGGATCAGTGCTCTGGCGATGGAGATCCTCTGACGCTGTCCGCCGGAGAGCTTATCTCCGTGTTCACCTATCCGTGTGTCGAGGCCATTAGGAAGTTTCTTGACCACGTCCCACAGATTTGCGGCTACCAAAACCCGCCTCAATTCTTCCTCGGATACTGACAGCTTGCCGTAGGTGACATTTTGCCGGATGGTCCCTGAAAAAAGAATCGTTGATTGCGGGACAACCGCGAGATGGTTGCGAAACGATCTTAGGTCAATCTCTGCCATATCATGTCCATCCAGAAGGATTTTTCCTTCACTCGGCTGAATAAAGCCAATCAGCAGATTGAGAATCGTTGATTTGCCGGAGCCTGATTCACCGACAAAGGCGATGGTTTCACCTTGTTTAACTTCAATCGTGATGTCCTGCAGGGTATTTTCATAGGCATTGGGGTATCTGTAGCTGACATGCTGGATGGAAAAGCTGCCGTTCACCTTTTTTAGCTTCGGTTTGTTTTCGTAATTTTCCACCTCTCCAGCTGTCAAAATTTCGCCGATTGAGTTGACAGACTCCAGTCCCTTGGCAATCGTCGGGATCAAGGTGATCATGCCGGATACCGAGTTCACCACTGTCGTAAAATAGGTCTGGTACATAACGACTTCACCCGGTGTGATAGAGCCGCGATAGGCAAGGATGCCGGTAAACACCAGGCAGATAATCTGGAAAATCTGGAAGCTTGCCCAGCTGACTGAGCCGAATAAGGATTGGATGATGTCCAGGTGGAAGCCTTTTGGTAAAATTTGCTGAAAGCGGTGGTTAAGGCGTTTGACTTCTTGTTTCTCCAGGGCATGCGCCCTTGCAATCGGGACAAGCTCAATCATTTCAATGACACGGGCAGAGGTTTCCTCCATTTCCTGCCTGAATTCAGAATTCGAGTTTTTTATTTTTTTCCGGAAAATAACAATGATAAGAGCGGAAATCGGAACGGTAAGAATAAAAAACAAAAAGACGACAGGGCTGTTGTAGAGCGTGATGGCAAGAGCTGCGATCAGATTGATAAATATGTTCAGCAGGCTCACAAAAACCTGGGAGGACAGAGTTTGGACCGCTTCAACGTCGCGCATGATTTTCGACTGCAGCCGGCCTGACTGCATTTCCTTCTGGTAGGGGATGGAGAGCTCCTGCAGTTTTTTGATGAGCGATGCACGCAGGCCGGATTCAACGCTGCGGATCGCATAGCTGTGCAGCTTTGTATGATAATAGTTTGATATGATATTCTGCAGTACAAGGATGATCATCACGATGGCATTGAGATAGATGGTGCTGATGCCGTTTCCCCCGTGATTTGTGGCTGCATTGATGACATTGGCAATGGCGATGGGCATGACCCATGCAGGGATATGCTTGATAGTGAATAGGACGGCAGAATAAAACAGCTTTAAAGCATGGCCTTTATAAAGACCCAGCAGCACTTTAAGGGAATTCTGCTGATTTTGTTTATAGATATTTTGTATAAAAGAGTCCTCCAAAGCATTCCTCTCCTTAATGCCCATGTTAGCTGCTATTTCAGCAGGTTTTTTAATGGCAGATCGCTTTCTTTGATCTTTTCAGCAATTAAATGCGCCACTGCCCCGGCGCCTTTTTCATTGAAATGTGTGTTATCTTCAAGTCCATCCGGATAATTCGGTGATTCACCTGGAGCCAGATGCAGGAAGTAAGAAGCTGATTCCCTATGTCCCATGCTATTAAAAAAATCACGTGTGGCTTTGTGGATGTCCAGGAGCGGAACCTGATTTTTTTTGGCAAATTGCTTCATGGCTTCAGGAAAATCCCCGACTGACAGCTCATCAATGGTATCGCCGCCGTCAAACTTTCTCCTTGTGACGGGGGTGAAGAGCACTGGATGAGCTTGATTCCTTCTGGCAGTTTCCACATACTCCAAAAGGTTTTCCTGATAGTCGCTATAGGGACTGGTTCCGCGTTCTGGGTCCTCTGTTTTCTGGTCGTTATGCCCAAACTGGATGATCAGGTAATCGCCTGGAGAGATGCTGATTTCAATAGAAGCCAGATGTCCCTGGTTGATAAACGATTTTGTGCTTCTGCCATTGATGGCCCGGTTATCCAGGACAGCATTGCTTTTGAGGTAATGTTCAAACGGTTCACCCCAGCCTGTTTCCGGCCGCTTCTCAGGCAATTTGACAGCGGCAGTAGAGTCGCCGGCGATAAAAATGGTGGTTTTTGGGTCCATAATTGTGCACTCTCCTTCTGGAAAAAATATCCGTTGGGTGTTTTGTTAACGTTAACATTTTGGAGTAAGGTAAATATCCACTGTAACAATGGATTGTATTATGGTATCATCATTTTAATGACTAACAAGTGAGAAATTTCTGTAAATTAATGTTAACGCTCACATTATACAAAACCGGCTATCAGAAAGTCAAACAAATTGAAACAGGCATCTGTTCATTAGGGCAGATTCAAATACAAATTGTTGATAACGCTTTCATGGAATGGTATGGCGGAAAACAAGGAGTTGGACATTTTGAGGAATGGCAGAGTGTTTTACAAGCTGTTTATCCCGTTCTTTTTAGTAGGAATAGGTCTTGTAGCAGGCTTCAGCATTTTTATCTATAACTCGACCTATCATTCAGTAGAAGAGAGCTTTCTTAAAGATAAGAAGAATTACACAAAGCAGGTTCTGCACAATGTTGAGCAGAAGGTCAGGACTATTGAATACGGTTATACTGCCTACAGCTCAACAGCCAGCTTTGAAGAGACGTTTACTAACCCGCTTACAGGCAGGGATTTTGACGTTTACCAGGGTATTAAAAAAGAAATGAGTTATATAGAGATGATGGGGATTGAGGGCAGCAAGTACAGTCTTATCAGCCTGGCAGAAAAATGGGGGATAATCAATGACTCTCTGAAGAATCTGACTGCTGAGGAATATAATGCGTACAGAGATCAGTACATACAGGATAATGACAGGAATCTTTTCTGGAAGCCAACGGATAAAGGCATTGAAATGGTGATGACGCTCCCAATCTATCAGAGGGAGAAATTTGCACTCGGAATTGCCAATATCCCGAGAAGAAGCATTGATCATATAGTCGGTAAAAAAGATAATCTGGTCGAAATATATAACAGGCAGGATGAACTCCTGTATTCGAGCACCAAAGAGGGAAGCGGCCTGACTGACAAGAGTTTTAAAGAGGTAAAGGCAGCTGCTGAAGCAGGAGGAGAGGATGCAGAAGTCTATAAAGCTGCTAATGGAAAAACATATGTTTTCCTTGAGGCAGATTACAACCATTGGCTGTATCTGGTTGAAATTAATGGAAATGAAATTGGGAGCATCATTCACAATACAAGGCTGGGGCTGATCTTTGCCTCTATTGTTCTAGTCCTCCTTGTCGGCGGCATTTCTTTTCTTTTGGCAGACTCTTATTCCAAACCAATCAAAAAAATACAGGAAAGATTATCACAAGATGGAATTGACCATAAGCAAAACGAACTGTCTTTCCTGGCTGCTTCTGTTGACCGGATTGTCGATCAAAATGAACTGCTTACCGAAAGCTTATCAAAGCAAAAGCCAGAGCTCGAAACCTTGTTTGTGCTCAGTTTATTCAGGAAACGGATTGCGGATAAGGATATCCGTCACCGGCTTGAGCAGTTTGATTATGATTTTGGAGAAGATAAAGTCTTTTATACCGGCTTAATCCAGATTGACCATATGGATATTGGCCAGAATGCAGACAAAGACATCTTCCTGCTGGCAATCAACCATATTGTGCGCAGGATTGTTCCTCAAAATGAAAGGCTGCTTCCGATTGTCCTTAATGATGAAATGCAGGCTACAATCTTTGCCTGCGACAATGAACAGGACGCACAGCGTCGAATCATGATGTATTACGAGGAAATCCAGGAAGAAGTAAAGGAAACGCTCAATATCGTTGTGAGCGTTGGCATCAGTCCCGTGTATCATTCTCTGATCGACAGCAAGAAAGCAGTAGATCTGGCCAAGGAATCGCTTCATTACCGGGTAAATGTCGGGCCTGAAAGCATCATTTTTTACCATGACATTTCCTCGATGCTGAATGACGCTTCTATTTCTAAGTTCCCCATTGATTTGCACAATGAACTATTGAGCAGCATCCGCTCGGGCAGGGAAGATGATGTCCTGAAACTCACAGGCGTTCTGGTCGACGAAATCTTCAGGCTGAACAAGAACCCGATCAGCCTTGGCGTCACACTGGTCAGAGTCATCAATGATCTCGTCCAATTAGGCCAGCTGCTTGGCGCCGAATCAAAAATATTTGAAAATATTAAGAAGCTCTATCAGACAGCCATGAATGCCTATTATCCTGAAAAAATTAAGGAAATGCTATTCCAGCAGCTGATTCAGCCGGTCATAGTCAGTACGCAGAATAATACAGAGCAAGGCTTTAGGAACCTTTCAGATAAAATCGTCTATATTGTGCAAAGTGAATTTGACCAGGAAATCTCCCTGGAAATCATTGCAGACAGGCTGCACTATAATCCCAATTATTTGAGTAATGTTTTCAAGAAGGAATATGGAGAGAATTTTGTGGATTATCTAATGAATTACAGGCTGCACATGGCTCAGCTGTGGCTTAAAGAGACAGACATGACGATCAAGGATATTGCTGAAAAGCTGCAATACAGGAACTCTCAGAACTTCATACGGTTTTTCAAAAAAAAATGCGGCATGACTCCTGGAGATTACCGGAAAGAAAACAGGCAATAAAAAATAAAACAAAAGCTTCTGCCCTGAGCAGAAGCTTTTGTTTTATTTTTATCCTTTTACCGAGCCTACCAGCGCTCCTTTAACAAAATACTTCTGGACGAAAGGATAGGCAATCAGCATCGGTACTGTAGCAATGACAATGACAGCCATCTTGATCGTTTGTGCAGGCGGGACCACATCGACAGAGGATCCCTCTGCCTGCATTCCGCTTGAAACGATGACGATCTGCCTTAATAGAACCTGTATGGGCCATTTGGTTGAGTCATTAATATAAAGAATGGCCGTCATATAAGTGTTCCAATAAGTGACTGCATAGAAAAGGGAAATCGTGGCGATGGATGGCATGGCCAGCGGCAGCATAATCTTGAGAAATACTCCGAGATCCGAACATCCATCCATCTTAGCTGATTCTTCCAGGCTGTCCGGAAGTGCTTGAAAGAAATTTCTCATGATGATCAGGTTAAAGGCATTGATGGCAACAGGGAGGATCAATGACCAGTAAGAATCGATGAGACCGAATGCTTTGACTACAAGAAAGGTAGGAATCATACCGCCGCTGAACAGCATGGTAAAAACCACCAGGAAATTAAGGATGTTCCTGCCAGCCAGGTATCTGCGTGACAGCCCGTATGCCATCAGCGAAGTAAGGACCATACTGACAAGAGTGCCGATGCCCGTTACTCCGATAGATACGCCGAGTGATTTAAATAGTGTCGGGGTAGATAAGATATACCTGTATGCATCCAGAGAAAAAGTATGCGGGAACAAAATGAATTTTCTGGATACCACTTCCTGGGTGGATGCAAAGGAGCTTGATATTACATTAACAAATGGCAGGAAACATACAAGTGCAATGATGATCAGCAATGTTCCGTTTACAATGGAAAAAACTCGTCCGCCCTTTGTTATTTTGTTTTTCTTTCTCATTTTCATATTTGTCCTCCTCAATAGAAATCTATCTATCTTATAAAAGATACTTTTACCTTATCATTCACTCAAAATAACAGATATAATCAGTTTCCCATTAATGGTAAATAGATTTAAGAAAACGCTTACAAATATAGTTGGTGAGAAAATTTCAGGGCTGAACTTTACAGGCCTGAAGCAATCATTTTAACCGCTTACATTTAGAAACACCTTGATGCATAAGGGTTTGTAAGCGTAATCATAAAATGATTATATACGGAATTTTCGAATTTTTAGTATTCTTAAAGCATCAAGCAAGTCAAAATAGCTAAAGGAGGATTTTATGGAAAGTGCCGTTAAGCCGGAAGATCATACTCTGCCGGCAGTGACTGCCAAGCAGGAGAAATCCATTAGAAGAAAGAAGCTCATGGCTGGAATGAGGGCCAATAAAATGCTCTATCTGATGATTTTGCCGGGCGTCCTTTATTTTGTGATTTTTAAGTATTTGCCAATGGCCGGCCTGGTGGTTGCCTTTCAGGATTATCAGCCGTACCTTGGGATAATGGGCAGCCCTTGGGCAGGAATGAAGCATTTTATCCGATTGTTTACAGAGCCGACTTTCTTCATGCTGCTGAATAATACACTCATTTTATTTGCCCTGAATATCGTCATTTTCTTCCCGCTTCCCATCATTCTTTCTTTAATGCTTAATGAAGTAAAGAATAAATACTTTAAGTCGGGGATACAAACACTCATTTATATACCCCATTTTATGTCATGGGTCATCATCGTTTCGATCACTTATGTGTTCTTAAATGTTGATGGGGGCATCATTAATGAGTTCCTGGCATTTATCGGTATGGAAAAGGTCAGCTTCCTGACATCGCCTGACTGGACAAGAACAGTCTATATCAGCCAGGTTATCTGGAAGGAACTGGGCTGGTCCACTATCATTTACCTTGCTGCGATTACTGCAGTGGATACACAGTTATATGAAGCAGCAGAAATAGATGGGGCAGGCCGCCTGCGCAAAACCTGGCATGTCACTTTGCCGGCAATACGACCAGTCATTATCACTCTGCTGATTCTGAAAATCGGAAGCACCCTGGACCTTGGCTTTGAACATATGTATCTCCTGCTAAACTCGCTAAATCGGAGTGTTGCCGAAATTTTCGATACGTACATCTATACCGCTGGTTTGAAAAACGGCCAGCTGAGCTTCAGTACAGCAGTCGGTCTATTTAAGGGTCTGGTAGGACTGATCCTGGTCATGCTCGCTAATAAGCTGGCCAAAAAATTCGGAGAAGATGGCGTGTACTGAGGCTGGAGGAGGAGGTTCTTATGCTCAAATCAATTGACAAAGTGAATCATATCTTTACGGTGATCCTGAATTTGGTATATATCAATTTCTTATGGGCTGCCTTCACATTGCTGGGATTGGTTATATTTGGCATAGGCCCCTCCACCTATGCACTTGCCTGCATATGCAGGCAGTGGGTCAGGGGCAAAAGTATACCGGTCTTTGCCTCTTTCTTGAAATACTATAAAGAAAGCTTCAGAGAATCTGTGTTGGTCAGCTGGATATACACCGCTGCTGGTTTTGTCATCATAGTCGACCTTCTTTCTGTTGCCAATTGGTATCTGAAGGCTGCACTTTTATTCATTGGCTTTATTTATGTCTTATCACTGATTTTTATCTTTCCGACCATGGCCCACTATGAATGGAAGGGAATATTCTTCAAGATTAAAATGTCCATTCTATTCGGTCTTTCCTGTCTGCAATATTCATTGGCTTTTATGGCTGCAACAGGAATTATTTACTGGGCGGCAATGAGCTTTTTTCCGGGTATTCTCACTTTCATCGGCATAAGCCTGTTCTTCTATCTCTCAGCGTGGACTGCGAACCAGGTATTTACGAGGATGGAATTGGCCAATTCCGCGGAAGTGAATGATAAAAATAAATATCAAATTATAAAGGGGAATAGAGATGAAGAAGCACATGGCATCTAAATTTGCAACCATCAGTTTAGCCGGAACCCTCCTGCTTGCAGGATGCAGCGGGAAAGAAACAAGCAGTTCATCCGACGGAAAGAATGCGGAAGGGAATACAGAAATTTCATGGCTGAATATCCTTCATACTGCCTCACCGCCAACCGATACGGTCCTGGATCAAATCGAGGATAAAACAGATACTGAAATTAAATTCTCATGGATTCCGGATGCCTCCAAGGAGGAGCGCATCAATACCGCATTGGCATCTGATTCACTGGCAGATATTGTTACTCTGACAATGCTCGATAATTCTTCAGTCAGAAACTCCCTGAAGTCAGGCATGTTCTGGAATGTGGAAGAATATCTGGATGAGTTTCCCAACCTAAAGGCAATTTCACAAGATACACGCGAATCTGCTTCTATTGAAGGAAAATTATATGGGGTTCCTTTCCAAAAAGACCTGGCACGCAACGGCGTAGTTTTGAGGAAAGACTGGCTTGACAATCTTGGGCTGTCTGTTCCCAAAACGACTGAAGAATTGATGGAGGTTGCAAGGGCTTTTACAGAAGATGACCCAGATGGGAATGGCCAGGATGATACTACAGGCTTTATGGACAGAAGCGATTTGATATACGGGGCATTCAAGACATTAAGTTCATACTACGGGACCCCTAATATCTGGGAAGTGGACAGTGATGGAAACTTCACCCCAGAGTTTGAAACAGAAAATTATGTCAAGACAATGGATTATATGAAAGAACTATACGATAACGGATGGATCAACAAAGACTTTGCCGTAACAGCGAAGACTGACCAGCAGCAGAACTTTGCACAAGGAAAAGCCGGAATCTATGTAGGAGCCCTGTTTGATTCAAAAAACCTTCAGACAATGGCAGAAGGAATCCAGGATCAAATGGAGCTGGCGCTTGTCAATGATATGACTTCAGATGCTAATTCAGAACGCGCGATCTGGTCAGCCGGGAACGGAATTGGAGGGCTGCTTGCTTTCCCTCGCTCTGAGGTGAAGGATGAAGCTGAACTCAAAAGGGTTCTGAAATTCGTAAATGATCTTCTTGATAAAGATGTCTATACTCTGATGACCTACGGCATCGAAGGGACGCACTACAAGCTTAACGATGAAGGCGCTTACGAAATTACCAATCAGGACCTCTGGCAGCAGGAGGTTCAGCCTTTTGCCGCTTCCCGCCCAAAAGAAACAGGTTACAGCTTGAAGGATCCAAACCCGCTGAAGAGCGAAGCAGATGTGAAGATAGCAGAGAATGCGAAATATGCGGTGCTTAACCCTGCATTTCCGCTGGAATCGCCTACAAACACTACACAAGGATCTGAAATGCAGAAAATCATTACAGATGCTACCTATCAGTATATTTTAGGAGAAGCGTCACTTGAAGATTTCAAAAAAGCAGTAGAAAACTGGAACAGCCAGGGCGGCAAAGCCATTAAAGAAGAATACAAGCAAGCATACAAAGCCGCGAAGTAACAGGGATGGGGGTTCAGCTGAACCTCCATTTCAATTCAAACTAACACTAAAGAATGGAGGACTATACAGATGCAAGATAAAAGTTGGTCAGTCAAAACAGCAGATTCTATTATGGAGAGAACTCCCTTATTGTTTGAAGAGAAGGGATATAGTGGAAAATGGTCTTATGATTATGGTGTAATCCTGAAAGGGTTCCAACTTGTTTGGCAGAGTACAGGCGAGGAAAAATATTATCAGTTTATCAAAGAGAATATGGATTACTTTATCAATGAAGACGGCTCTATTAACCGGTATGAACTTGAAGAATACAATATTGACCATATAAACAACGGAAAGATGCTGTTTGTTTTATATCATGAAACTGGTGATGAGAAATACAAAAAAGCAGCAGACCTACTTCGCAGGCAGCTGGAAACACATCCCCGAACTTCGGAAGGAGCTTTTTGGCATAAAAAAATCTATCCCTATCAAATATGGCTAGACGGCTTATATATGGGTGCACCATTTTATGCAGAATACCAGACAGCTTTTCAAAATGGAGAAGGGCTTGAGGATATTATTAGTCAGTTCAAGTTAAGCTACAGCCATCTTCTGGATGAAAAAACCGGGCTGCTGTACCATGCTTGGGATGAGAAAAAACAGCAGCCATGGGCAGATAAAGAAACAGGCTTGTCCGCCAATTTCTGGGGCCGTTCTATGGGCTGGTATCTGCTCGCGCTCACTGATGTGCTGGAAATTATCCCCGAAGCGGCGACAGGCAGGGACACTCTTGTGCAAATTCTTGAAGATACCCTGGGTGCGCTCCTGGCATATCAGGATGAAGAAAGCGGAACCTGGCATCAGGTTGTAGATAAGCCAAATGAAAAAGGGAATTACCTTGAAGCTTCCTGCAGCAGCATGATTGTCTGTGCAATCGCCCGCGGCATCCGGCTCGGAGTCCTGGATAGGGGAAAATGGGAAAATCAGCTTGAAAAATCCCATCAGGGCCTGCTGGATGAATTTGTCCTCCTGACAAAAGAGGGCTGGGTCAATTTGAATAAAAACTGCCAGGTGGCAGGGCTCGGCGGTGCGGACCAGCGTGACGGAACTTATGCCTACTATATAAGCGAACCGATTATTTGCAATGATCAAAAAGGGCTTGGGGCATTTTTGCAGGCAGCAGCTGAGTTTGAATATCTGATGAAAAGGAGAACAGATCATGGCAGTCTATCATATTAGCGATTATATTGACGGGAACGCCGGGCTTGCTACTGAAAGCATCCAGAAGGCGATTGATGAAGCCAGTGTTAATGGGGGCGGAAAAGTGGTCATCCCAGCCGGCGAATTCCGCACTGGCGCATTATTCCTTAAAAACAATATAGAACTTCACTTGGAGAATGGGGCGGTATTGAAGTTTTCTGATAAGCAGGAGGATTATCCGGTCGTAACGTCCCGCTGGGAGGGTGTAAAGCGAGAGGTTTATGCATCCTGCCTATATGCAGAAGAAGCAAAAAATATTGCTGTAACAGGGTTTGGCACAATTGATGGCAATGGAATGGAATGGTGGGAAATTTTCAGGAACCGCAGGGATGAGCTGAAATTTCCGCGGCCAAAGCTGATCAGCTTTGACCACTGTGAGCATATTACACTGCGTGATGTACGCCTGATCAACTCTCCAAGCTGGACCGTTAATCCAATCTGCTGCCAGGACATAACTGTAGATAATGTTTCAATCCTGAATCCAGCCGACTCTCCAAATACAGATGGAATAGACCCGGAATCGTGCAGAAATGTGAGGATCAGCAATTGCCATATTGATGTCGGTGATGACTGCATAGCCATAAAGTCTGGTACAGAGGATACCGCAGAAAAAGTTTCCTGCGAAAATATCACGATTACCAACTGTACGATGGTCCATGGGCATGGAGCAGTTGTGTTCGGCAGTGAAATGAGCGGGGATATCCGCAATGTCACAATCAGCAATTGCGTCTTTCAGAATACTGACAGGGGAATCCGCTTTAAATCCAGACGCGGCCGCGGCGGTGTTGTAGAGGATGTCCGGGTTGACAATATTGTGATGGAGGGAGTTATCTGCCCATTCATTATCAATCTTTACTATTTCTGCGGGCCGCGCGGGAAGGATCAATATGTATGGGATAAAAATCCCTATCCCGTGACTTCTGAAACGCCTATGTTCCGCCGTCTCCATTTCTCCAATATTACGGCCAGGAATGTACACGCATCGGCAGGATTCATTTATGGCCTTGCCGAACAGTATGCATCCGATATAACCTTCAGCCAGATTGATATTTCACTGGCAGAGGAAGCGGTGCCCGGCAAGCCTGCCATGATGGCCGGGATTGAAGATATGGCCAACCGCGGCTTTTATGTCGGCTTTGCAAGGGATGTCCTTTTCAGCAGGGTGACGATTGAAAATCATGAAGGGCCAGCCTTCCATATTGAATACAGCGAGGATGTAGAAGTGATTTCCTGTAAATCAAGGAACACAAAGGAAGGGGAAGAGCTGGTCAGGGAAGTGGCGGTAAAATGACAGCAGCAGAAATACGCCGGAAGCTTATTAGTCTCCTTGGGGATCGTTCTATACCGGAAGTCTTAGAGGATCGGGTCCTTACGGTTGAAAGAAAACAGGGATATACACTGGAAACATTGATGCTGAGCCTGAACGGTATTGAATCGGTGCCTGCCTATTTTGCAAAGCCTGTAAATGCTTCAGGTCCTTTGCCTTCTGTCATTTACTGTCATTCCCATGGTGGAAATTTCGAAAACGGCAAAGACGAGCTGCTGGCAGGCAGCCCTTACCTGGATGAACAGCCTTTTGTTGAGGCAATAACCGGGCTGGGGTTTGCTGTCTGCTCCATAGACATGTGGGGCTTTAATGAGAGAAAAGGAAAGCAGGAAAGCGAATTGGTTAAGGAAATGCTGCTGAAGGGGCAAACACTTTGGGGGATGAGGATCTTTGACAGTATTTCACTGATCGATTATCTTCAGAGCCGCCCGGATGTGGATGGAGAACGGATTGCCGCCATGGGCATGTCTATGGGCGGGCTGATGAGCTGGTGGCTTTCCGCATTGGACGAAAGAGTTAAAGTCACAGTTGACATTGCAGCACAGGTCCATATCGAAACACTGATGGAAAAACGCGGCCTTGACCATCATGGGTTTTATTATTATGTTCCGGGCCTGCTGAAGTATTTTTCCACTTTAGCTGTACAGGAGCTAATTGTACCAAGGGCTCGCCTTAGCTTAATCGGCAAGGGAGACCGTCTTTGTCCTTCTGAAGGTGCCGGATTCCTTAACGGCCGGCTGCAGGAATTCTATAAGGAAAAGCAGGCTTCCGGGCATTGGGATGGCCGGATCCTGACTGGCGGACATCAAGAAACGAAGGAAATGAGGGAACTATGGAAAGCTTTTTTAATGGAGCATCTATAAATTTCACGAAGTGCATAATCGTAGGAAAAAGTGATATTGCTGATTTCAAATCCATACAGGAAGCACTGGACAGCAGCTGCGGATCTGAAGCTCCTTACAAGATAACGGTCTTGAGTGGGGAGTACCATGAGAATCTTCATATCTATCAGTCCGGCCTTCTGTTGGAAGGCATCGGGAAGGTTAAAATTATAGGCAGCCGGTATGCCAGGCAGATGGGGCCTGACGGCACGGAAATAGGCACCTTTCAGACAGCGACTGTTTTTATCAATGCAGCAGATATTGTCATGAAGAATATAGAAGTAATCAATGATGCCGGCCCGGGGGAATTGGCCGGCCAGGCAGTGGCTTTATACAATCAGGGAGACAGGATTGATTTTATCTGCTGCAGCTTCAAGGGATATCAGGATACCATCTGTCTTGGCCCACTGCCGGAAGTCCAAAAAAACGGCCAGCCTTTTTCCGGGCCTGCATTAAAGACTATATTCAAGGAGAACCGGGTACGTTTCTTCTCCTGTTATGCAGAAGGGACGGTGGATTTTATTTTCGGGGGAGGGGAGGGCTTTTTCCACTCTTGCGAGATAAAATCTTTGAAGCGGCCTGATAATCAGGAAGGCTATATTACAGCTGCCTCCACTCCGCCGGAAAGAAATGGGTTTCTTTTTGAGAAATGCTTTCTGACAGCGGAAGCGGGTGTGGAGAATGTCTATCTTGGCCGGCCCTGGCGCCCTTATGCAAAAACTGCGTTCAATAGCTGCCGGATCGGTTCCCATCTCCACCAAGACCACTGGGATGATTGGAGAAACAAAGAGAACAGGAAGACGGTTGACTATCAAGAGAACGGCAATATCTTTGCAGATGGAAGAGCTGGAATCACATCTGACTGGATAAAATCCAGCAAGCAAACAGGAAAGTAAGGAGGCAGCAGGGATGAAACGTAAATGGGAAACTATGATTGCCATGGCGGGTGCGCTGCTTTGCCTAATATTTTTGGGCGGGTTTTCTATGACCATACTGACTATGGATGAAGTAACTTTTGAAGAAGCTGTCTACCCGGTTCTGCAGACTGATGCAGCGAAACCCCGTGTATCAGAAAGTTATGAAGCGGTAAAGACTCTTGCAGTCTGGTTCGGCGTCACCATGATAGCGGTTCTTGTTTTTACGGCTATTGCTACTCTATTTATCCGCAAAAACAAAAATCCAAAAGCAGCGGCAGTGTTTTATACTTTGGCAGGCCTGACAGCCCTCGCTGGTACCCAAATGATTGCTTTCCCTCTTGCGTTCATATTTTTCCTGGCTGCCGCGCTCTGCTTATTTAGAAAAATACAAAGGAAGGGTGGTGCATTTTATGCCTAAATCCAGGATTATCAATCCAGTTTTGCCAGGTTTCAATCCTGATCCTTATATAGTAAAAGCAAGGGAAACTTACTATGTGGTCGTTTCATCGTTTGAATGGCTGCCTGGTGTACGGGTGTACAGTTCGGCTGACCTGGTGAATTGGGAACATGAAACGGACATTCTAACCAATCAGGTCGATCTGAGGGGGAATCCGGAGAACGGAAGCATCTGGGCACCTCAGCTTAGTTTTTATGGTGGTACATTTCACCTTGTTTATACCGATGTAAAAAGCACCAAGCGTCCATTCAAGGACAGCCACAACTATCTCATTACTGCATCTGACTTAAATGGGCCATGGTCAGAACCGGTGTACTTGAACAGCAGCGGCTTTGATCCTTCTTTATTTCATGATAGAGATGGTCGAAAATGGCTGCTGAATGAAATTTGGGATTACCGTATGGAAACGGGGAACAAATCCGCCGGAATCGTAATGCAGGAATATGATGAAGAAACACAGCAGCTCATCGGACCGGTACATAAGATCTTTGACGGTACTTCATTGGCCAAGACAGAAGCCCCTCACTTGTATCGGCACAATGGTTACTATTATCTAATCACAGCCGAAGGTGGGACGGGTGCCGGCCATGCTGTAACTATCTGCCGGTCGGAGAAGATTACCGGCCCATATGAAGTGGATCCGGAATATCCGACGCTGACTGCCAGGGATAAACCTGATTCCACGCTGCAGTGCTCCGGCCATGGCAGCATTGTAGAAACACCGAACGGAAAGTGGTATATGGCTTATTTGTGCACCCGCCCTCTTCAAGGAAAATACAATATACTCGGGCGAGAAACAGCGATCGAGGAAGTTGTCTGGACAGAGGACGGATGGCTGCGCCTTGCAGCTGGAGGAAACGGTCCGCATGCGGAAACGGAAATCGAAACGGATAAGCCCGTTGTGCAAAGCAGGAATACAAGCTTCCGTGATGATTTTAATCAAAATCTCCATAAAGAATGGAATACACTGCGGATCATGCGCAATCCATCCTGGTGCAATCTGACAAGCAGAAGCGGCTGTCTCCGGATGCACGCGGGAGATTCAATTCAATCATTGTTTGAGCACCATATTCTGGCGGCAAGGCAGAAAGACTTCCGATTCTCGGCATACACAAGGCTTGAATTCAACCCTGAAACTTATAATCAGATGGCGGGTCTTCTACTTTATTTGAATGACAGCAATTATATTTATGCTTACATGACATACGATGAAAATAAGGGATCTGTCATCCGCCTCATGCATTCGAAGTCAGGGGAGTTCTCATTAGCTCCTCAAATGATATCAGTAGAAAGCGAGGCAGAGCTGAAAGTCAAAGTTGAAGGACCTCTGGCTCAATTCTATTATCGTTTAGATGATGAGATTTGGCAGGAGCTTGGGGATGCAGCGGACATTACCTTTCTGTCAGGTGGCTTTACAGGCAATTTTGTCGGCATCGCTGTTCATGATATGGACAAAAAGGCAGGCTCCTATGCAGACTTTCATTATTTTGAGTACGAGGGCCTGGACAGCATTGAATAGAAAATGTAAGGAGGCCGGAAGTTACATTCCGGCCTTCTTTATCTTTACGTGAGGAAAGTCTCCTGTTCTTCTGCTGTGTAAAGTAATAGTTAGCGTCGGAATTATTATCTCAGTATTTAGCAATGATTCCTGAAATAGGAATAACGAGCCTAGGGGAGGGTATTTTAAATAAAAAATTACGTTCTTTACAAGATCAGGAGGAGAAGCGGATGAAAAAGAAGATTGTCCTTATCGGCGGTTCAGGAACGATTGGCACTGTTTTATATAATGGCCTATGCAGCAAATACGATATTGTTATTCTTGATAAAAAAGCCCCTGAACAGCCTGCGGATTTTTTTGAAACTGATGCAGCAGATTATGAGAATCTTGTGGAAAACATTCCTGAGGATACGGATGTGCTTGTTAACCTGCTGACAATCAAGACAGAAAACGACCTGGAGAATCTGCAGGAGTTTCACATGATGACCAGCATCCATTTTACCGCTTCGTTTTATATCCTGCATGCAGCAGCTTCCCTCGGAATTCCTAAAGTGGTATTTGCCAGCAGCAATCATGCAGCTGATTATTATGAAAAAGATGGATATTCTTCATTGGGCAGAGAGGTCACAGCACAGGATTTCCCTATTTCTGTAGGGCTGTACGGTGTTTTAAAGTATGCATCTGAAGGCATCGGACGAATCTTGGCCCGCAACGAAGATAACCGCCTGTCCGTAATTAACTTACGGATCGGCAGTGTGCATCCCGATGAAAGCAAGGCCGTGAAGGAAGATGACAGGCTGCATAGAACACTCTTGTCACATGAGGATACTGTACAGCTGTTTGATCTCGCCATCCAGTCGACTGTTAAGAATGGCACCTATTACGGTGTTTCAGATAATCCTGATAAACCGTGGTCGACAGAAACAGCCTGGAAGGAGCTTGGATTTATTTCAAAGAAAAATGCGCAGCAGGTATTAGAAGAGAATGCTGAATAAACAGGAGGCTGATCCCGGTAAGGGGTCAGCCTCTTTTGCAGGATTCTATTGGAAGATAGAAGTATAATATATGGTAAAATGTTGAAAAAGAGAGGTGAAGAAAATGGATAATAAGCAGTTTTGGTTATCTATTGAAGCTTTGTTCGGCAAAGAGCTTTTAAAAAAGTTTGCAGTCGATTATGGCTTCACGAACAGGACAGATAAGGAAATCAGAACCGTTGGCTATACTGTGAATCTTTCATTGGAAACCATCGAACAGGCCGTCCGGAATCAGGTTGACTTAATGATCACTCATCATGATGCCTGGGACTTCATTTTTGGGCTGGGTGAGGAATGCAGGAAGAAATTGAAAAAGCATCAAATCAGCCACTTTTGGGTTCATGGCCCCTTGGATTAGGTCAGTTTCGGAACCTGCAGCTCATTAATGGAGAAAATCGGAATAGACGAGATTAGTCAATTTTCATTTTTTGATAATGTCGGCATTCCGGGCATCGGTGAATTTAAGGAACCAATAGCTTTTGAGAATTTGGCCCTTAGGCTCAGCCGCCTATTGAATGAACCTGTGAGGCAATGGAGAAATAATAATAAAAAAGCCAAAAGGGTGGGGGTCATGACAGGAGCAGGCCATTCTACCGATTATTTGAAGCTTGCCTTTGACGAAGGATGCGATACCTATATAACAGGAGAAGCTTCTCTATATACCATTCAATACGCACAGTTTGCCGGAATGAATCTCCTTGTAGGCAGCCATACCTTCACAGAAATTTTTGGGGTAGAGACTCTTGCGGGGAAAGTGAAGGAGAGGCATCCGGAGATAGAAGTTATGAAGCTGGAAGAATCACATTTTGAGCTCAATCCTATAATCTGATGAAAGATCCTCTGAGCATCTAAAAAGAAAATATTCTTTAAGGGTGATAGACTGAAATACATAGAGTTTTCAAAAAACTCTATCAATACATAAATAAAGGAGCTAATGATCATGGAATATCGGCGTCTTGGAAATACAGGCCTGAAGGTCAGCGTGATCAGCCTCGGCAGCTGGCTCACCTATGGAGGGTATGTGGAGGAGCAGAAGGCATCCTCTTCCATAGATAAAGCATATGAGCTTGGCATCAATTTTTTTGATACGGCGAACGTGTATATGCGCGGTGAGGCAGAAAAGGTCGTTGGAAAAACACTTGCTAAATATGACAGGAGCTCCTATGTGCTTGCAACGAAGGTTTTCGGCAAGATGGGAGACGGTCCCAATGATTCAGGGCTTTCGCGCAAGCATATCATGGAACAGGCAGATGCAAGCCTGAAGCGGCTGGGGCTTGATTATATCGACATCTATTATTGCCACCGATTCCATCCGGAAACCCCTCTTGAGGAAACCCTGCGCGCTCTTGATGATCTGATCAGGCAGGGCAAGATATTGTATGCAGGTGTGAGCGAGTGGACGGCAGAGCAGATGACAGAAGCCGTACACCTGGCAGATAAAAAGCTGTGGGACCGGATCGTCGTGAACCAGCCGAATTACAGCATGCTGCACAGGAATATTGAAGAAGAAATCATCCCTGTCAGCGAAAAGCATGGAATCGGCCAGGTCGTGTTCTCGCCGCTTGCCCAAGGCGTGCTGACAGGCAAATATAAAAAAGGGGAAGCACCGCCGGAAGGAAGCCGTGCCTCTCAAAAGGACCTGGGCACTCTTTACGGTGTACTGAACGACCGTAATCTCGAAAAAGCAGAGAGCCTGGAAAAGATTGCGCAGCAAGAGGATCTTACCTTATCCCAGCTCGCCCTTGCCTGGATCCTCAGGCAGCCCAACGTAGCAAGCGCCCTTGTCGGGGCAAGCCGCCCTGAGCAGCTTGAGGAAAATGTGAAGGCATCAGGCGTAAAGCTGAAAGAAGACAGTCTCCAGCAGATAGAAGAAATCCTTACTGCTGAATAAGCCTAATCTGATAGCAGCAGTTCTGATCTATTTAATTTTTAAGGGTTCCGGAATAAAACTTACCGGAACCCTTTATTTTTGGGAAACATGGCGATTTGCTTTCCAGGCATCAATCCTAATCGCTTGACCATGGATTATTCTATAAAGTATATATCTATGATTAAGGCAGGCCGCTGGCAGAACAAGAAAATGTTAACGTTAACAAAATCCATTTACAGACCTTTTTAAATTTGTTAGACTGAATTTATAGAAAATTGTTAACGTTAACAAACTCTTGGAGGGTGATTCATATGGAAAAGTTTATGGATGAGAATTTTCTCCTGAAAAATGAAACGGCTGCGGCTTTGTATCATGAGGAAGCAAAGGATTTGCCGATCATCGATTACCATTGCCACATCAGCCCAAAGGAAATCTATGAAAATAAAAAGTTCAAGAATATTACAGAAGCCTGGCTGTACGGGGACCATTATAAATGGAGGGCAATGCGGGCCAATGGGATTGATGAAAAGTTCATAACCGGTGATGCAGACGATTATGATAAGTTTCTTGCCTGGGCGGGGACAGTGCCGATGACAATAGGAAACCCATTATATAATTGGACCCATCTGGAGCTGCAGCGCTTTTTTGGCATCCATGACATATTGAATGAAAAATCCGCCCCGGACATTTGGGAAAGAGTGAATAAGCTGCTGGCAGATGATGACTTCAGAGTCCGGGAGATTATTAAGAAATCAAAAGTTCGTGTAATTTGCACGACCGACGATCCAGCTGATTCACTGGAATATCACCAGCTTCTTTTAAAGGAAGAAGACTTTCCGGTTCTTGTCGTGCCGGGCTTCAGGCCAGATAAAGGACTGGAAATCAACCGCCATGGCTACAAAGAATGGATAGAACGGCTTGAGACAGCAAGCGGGATTAAGGTCGACAGCTACGCAAGCTACCTGGAAGCATTAGATTCAAGAGTCCATTTCTTCCACTCGCTCGGCGGCCGGGTTTCAGACCATGCGCTTGATAAAGTTGTATATGAAGAAGCCACCTTTGAAGAGGTGTCAGAAATCTTTGCTAAAAAGCTTTCTGGAGGCACTGTATCCGAGAAGGAGGAAAAGCAGTATAAAACCTATACACTCGTTCATCTCGGCAAGCTCTACTCCAGTCTGGGCTGGGCCATGCAATACCATATCAATGCCCACCGCAATAATAATACGAAGATGTTCCAAACCCTCGGCCCTGATACTGGCTATGACTCTATCAATGATGACAAAATTGCAAAGCCGCTCGTCCGGCTGCTTGATTCTTTAGCTCAGGCAGGAGGGCTGCCTAAAACGATCCTGTATTCATTGAATCCGGGTGACAATCATACTCTTGCCAGCATCATCAACAGCTTCCAGGACGGCAGCATACCTGGAAAAATCCAATTCGGGACTGCCTGGTGGTTCAATGATACGAGGGATGGGATGCTAGATCAGATGAAAGCCTTGGCAAATATGGGGCTCTTCAGCCGATTCATCGGGATGCTTACCGATTCAAGAAGCTTCCTGTCATACACCAGGCATGAATATTTCCGCAGGATTGTCTGCAGCCTGATCGGTGAATGGGTCGAAAATGGGGAAGTTCCAAATGACAAGGAACTGCTAAGCAGGATTATCAAAGGGATTTCCTATTATAACGCGGAAGAATATTTCCAATTCCAGGAAGCCGAAAAACAGCATGCAGCTGCTATTAAATAAGCCGAGACCGGGTCACGGCTTGGAGCCTGCGGGCAGGGAAGGTTATAATAAAAGGATGAATAGCATTGATTGGTTAAAAGGAAGGTTTATATATGGTAACTATTAAAGATATTGCAAGAATGGCCAATGTATCGCATACAACTGTATCGCGTGCATTGAATAACAGTCCTCTGATCAAAGAGCCGACAAAACGGAAAATCCTTGAAATTGCCTCCCAGCTGAACTATTCGCCGAATGTGAATGCCAAGAGCCTGGTTATGCAGAAATCACATACAATCGGCTTGTTCCTGACAAGCATCGCAAATGGAACATCTGCAAGCTTCCTTGCGGATACAATCAAGGGAGTTAACGGGGCCATTTCTCAGGATTATAATCTGTTCATACGCGGAATCGATGATTATCAGGATTTCTCCAGCATCAACAGGCAGCGGTTTGACGGAATCATTCTTATGAGCCAAAGCGTACGCGACAACGCCTTTATCTACCATGTCATGCAAAAGGAGATTCCCCTAATTGTCCTGAACAGGGAGATAGAAGAAGAAAGTGTATACAATATATGCTCAAACGATGCTGAAGGCTCGAAACAGGCAGTGGAATTTCTGATCAATAACGGCCATAGGGATATTGCGATCATTGAAGGGACTTCAAGCTTTAAATCATCTCAGATGCGCAAGGACGGTTATATGCAGGCATTGATTGAGAAGGGCATCCCTGTCAAAAGCAGTTATGCAGTGAAAGGCAATTATGATATGGAAAGCGGCTTTCTGGCCATGGAACAGCTTTTATCCCTTAAGGAACCGCCGACTGCCGTTTTCTGCTCTAATGATGATATGGCGATCGGTGCCATGAACTGTGCATTCGAAAAAGGTCTGAGAGTGCCCGATGATCTATCTGTTATCGGCTTTGATGATATCGGTTATTCACAATACACGACTCCGCCGCTTTCCACCGTGAAGAGGCCTGTAGAGCAAATCAGCCTCCTGGGCGCGGAAAAAATGCTCTCTCTTGTACAGGGAGGGCTTGAGACGGAAAAAATATTTGTAAACACAGAGCTCGTCATTAGAAGCTCTGTGAAAAGGATTAGCTAGCATAGCCCGAAGCCAGCGGGCTCCCGGCAAAATGTTAACGTGTGCAATATTAAATATAAGGGAGGAAGGATATGGAGCGCCTAAGCAGTAAAACACATGCCAAAAGGATATTCCCTGAAAAAATCCTTCAATTTGGCGAAGGGAACTTTTTAAGGGGTTTCGCAGACTGGCAGATTCAAATTTTAAATGAGAAAAAAGGGTTCAATGGAAGTGCGGTTGTCGTACAGCCCCGCGGGTCCAGCAAAATTGAACGGCTTAACCGGCAGGATGGGCTGTACACCCTTTATCTTGAAGGGCTGAAGGAAGGGGTCCCTGTAAAGGAACATATGGTAATCGATTCAATCAGCAGGGGAATCAATCTTCAAAGGGAGTATGATGAATTTATCAGGCTAGCCGCACAGAAGGAGCTCAGATACATCATCAGCAACGCAACCGAGGCTGGAATGGTCTTTGATCCCGATGACATGCTGGAGGACCGTCCGCAGAAGGGGTTTACCGGAAAGCTTGCAGGTTTTTTATACCATCGTTACCTGGCCTTTAAGGGCGAAGAAAAATATGGATGCATCATCCTTCCGTGTGAACTGGTTGAAGATAATGGCGGGAAATTGAAGGAAATCATGCTCCAATATGCAGATTCATGGAATCTCGGGGCTGATTTCAAAAATTGGATTGAAAAATCCAATGTATTCTGCTCGACATTGGTCGACCGGATTGTCCCGGGTTTCCCGAAGGATACCCTGGAAGAGAAAACAATAGAGCTGGGTTATGAGGACGAACTTCTTGTTACAGGGGAGCATTATCATCTCTGGGCAATAGAGGGGCCGTCCTGGCTGAAGGATGAGCTGCCTGCTGAAGGGACTGGTCTGAATCTTGTCATCACGGAGGACATCACTCCATTTCGTACAAGGAAAGTAAGGATATTAAACGGTGCTCATACGGCAATGACGCCCCTGGCACTCCTATCCGGGGTTGAAACAGTTGAAGAATCTGTCACACATCCAGAGGTGGGGCTTTTTATAAAAAAGCTGATAGAAGAGGAAATCCTTCCGGCACTTGATGGGGACAGAAAAGAGCTGGAGCAGTATGCAGAGGAGGTAATGAACCGTTTTGCCAACCCTTATATCAAGCATTACCTAAAGAGCATTTCATTGAACTCAGTGTCGAAATTTTCTGCCAGAAACCTGCCGACCCTGCTGGATTATATAAAACAAGAAGGGAAACTGCCTGCAAAAATCGTCTTTTCCTTATGCTGCCTATTGTATCTATACAAGGAAATGGATGTGGAAGACAGCCGTACGGTACTCGAAATCCTTCAATCGGAATGGCGAAGCTTTGAGAAAAAGCAGATTGGAATTGAGCAGCTGTCCGCTAACCTTTTGAAAGAACAGAAGCTTTGGGGCAGGGATCTCACCGAGGTTGCAGGCCTTAAGGAAGCAGTGGCTGAATATCTCAGGGAAATAGAAGAAACAGGCATTGAGAAAGCGCTTCAGCGCGTAATCGACGGCACTGTCTTAGCTAGGGGGGAACTAGAATGAGAGATTTTCTAAAAATCAATCCGGCAGACAATATTATTCTCGCACTGAAAGACCTGAAAGCAGGCGCCGAATTAACAGTGGATGGCCAATCCATCCTATTGCGCGAGGATATCCGCCGCGGGCATAAAATTGCAGCAGGCAGGATTAATGAGAATGAAAATATCGTAAAGTACGGCTATCCAATCGGGCATGCAACAGCAGCGATCGGCCAGGGAGAGCTGGTCCATACCCATAATACGAAAACAAATCTTTCCGGCCAGGAGGAATACAGCTACTCCCCGGCTTTTACAGACAGTCCTTTCCGTGATGAGCAAAGAACCTTTAAGGGCTATCGGCGCAAGAACGGCAAAGCCGGAATCCGCAATGAATTGTGGATTGTCCCGACGGTCGGCTGTGTGAATGGAATTGCTGAGAAAATCATCAGCCGCTTTGAAAAGCATGCCGGTGACCAAAATCCATTTGACCAGGCCTTGGTTCTAAAGCACAGCTATGGCTGCTCCCAGCTGGGGGATGATCATGAAAATACGAAGCAAATCCTTCTTGATGCGGTCCATCACCCCAATGCAGGCGGCGTGCTCGTTTTAGGGCTTGGCTGTGAGAACAATGAGATGGAGGAATTCAGGAAAGCTCTGGGAACAGTTGATGAAAGCCGGGTTAAATTCCTCGTATCCCAGGAAGTTTCAGATGAGATTGAAGCTGGATTTCACCTTGTGAAAGAAATCTATGAAGCAGCCAAGGATGATAAAAGGGAGGATATTCCGCTCTCTGAATTGAACATCGGCCTGAAGTGCGGGGGATCTGACGGGTTCTCGGGCATAACGGCCAACCCTTTGCTCGGCCGTTTCTCTGATTATCTGATCGCCCAGGGCGGGACGACCGTATTGACTGAAGTGCCGGAAATGTTCGGTGCAGAGACCATCCTTATGGAAAGAGCGGAAAACGAAGAGGTTTTTGAAAAGGTTGTCAGCCTGATCAATGATTTTAAAGGCTATTTCCTTGAACATAAACAGCCAGTGTATGAGAATCCATCACCAGGCAATAAAGCGGGAGGGATCACAACGCTTGAGGATAAGTCGCTTGGCTGCACCCAGAAAGCCGGCACCTCCATGGTGGTTGATGTCCTGCCATACGGCGGTACCCTCAAGAAAAAAGGGCTCAACCTTCTCAGCGCGCCTGGTAATGATCTGATTGCTTCCACTGCGCTCGCCGCAGCTGGCTGCCATATCGTCCTGTTCACCACAGGCAGAGGAACCCCGTTCGGAACTTTTGTACCAACGATGAAAATCTCGACCAATACCCAGCTTTATGAAACAAAGCCACATTGGATCGATTTCAATGCAGGCACACTCCTTGAAGAAGAAATTTCCGCAGATGAGGTACTGCAGCAGTTCACGGACTATATCATCAGTGTGGCAAGCGGGGAATTGGTCAATAACGAGAAAAACGATTTCAGGGAAATTTCGATTTTTAAGAGCGGAGTCACTTTATAGACGGGAAATGCAGATCATTTTCTGCCGGGGAGGCAATTATGAAAAAGCTGAACATATTGAACCGATTGACAGAATCCGGAGTGGTGGCGGTGGTGAGGGCCGACTCAAAGGAAGAGGCTGTGAAAATCTCTGAAGCCTGTGCAAAGGGAGGAATTGCCGGGATTGAAATCACCTTTACCATTGATGGAGCTGAAGCTGTGTTAAAGGAATTGTCGGGATATTTTGCAGATGACTCGCGTGCCGTTCTGGGGGCCGGAACTGTACTGGATGCGGCGACAGCGAGGATTGCCATTCTCGCCGGCGCTGAATTCATCGTCAGTCCTGCCTTTGACAGAGAGACTGCTAAACTGTGCAACCTTTATCAGGTGCCCTATATGCCCGGCTGCATGACGATCACAGAAATGAAGGAAGCGCTGGAATACGGGGCAGATATTATCAAGCTATTCCCTGGCAATTCCTTTGGACCGGACTTCATTAAAGCGGTCAAGGCACCGCTTCCGCAGGCTAATATCATGCCGACAGGTGGAGTCAGCCTGGAAAATGCCGGGGAATGGATCAGAAACGGCTGTGTGGCAGTAGGGGTTGGCGGGAACCTGGCGGCGCCTGCCAAAACAGGAAACTATGAAAAAATTACCGAAATGTCTGCAGAATATATAAAAATTGTCAAAGAAGCAAGGAAAGAGGGGCTGCAATAATGAAGATTGTTACGCTGGGAGAGATTATGCTGCGATTTTCAACAGAAGGTGGCGTAAGGCTTTCCCAGGCAGCAGGTCTTACCGTCCACTATGGCGGTGCAGAAGCCAATGTGGCCGTCTCTATGGCCAACTTTGGCTATGAATCATTTTTTGCAGGCAAGGTGCCTGACAATCCTCTAGGCCAAGGGGCAGAAAGGCATTTAAAAGCAAATGGCGTCCGGACAGACTTCCTTTTAAAAGGCGGAGACCGCCTCGGCACCTACTATTTGGAATCAGGGACAGGGGAACGAAGCGCCAAGGTCACCTATGACCGCAAGCATTCGAGCTTCTCAGAACTGGTGCCTGAAGAAGTAGACTTGGACGGCATGCTGCGCGAAGCTACACTTTTTCATGTAAGCGGAATCACACTTGCCCTATCTCCTGAGCTCAGGGAGCTTGCACTCCTCGCTTTCAAGAAAGCTAAGGAATATGGAGTGCTGACAAGCCTTGACTTCAATTACCGCGGAAAGCTCTGGAGCCAGTCAGAAGCCGGGGAAGCCTTAAAGAAACTGCTTCCATATGCAGACATCTGTTCATGCGGGGAATTGGACAGCATCCATCTCTTGGGGATGGAGCCTGCAGATAGCTCTCTTTCACAAACGGAAAGGGTACAAACCTATTATCGTGAACTGGCTGCTTCATATCCCGGCATCCGGTATATCTGCTCTACCTTCCGGAAAATCAAATCAGCCACAAGCAATACGCTTCAGGGTAATCTGTACACTGGAAGCCGGCTTTTTCAGTCTAAAGTCCACCATATAGAGCCTATCGTGGACAGGGTTGGCGGAGGAGATGCCTTTATGGCCGGGATTCTTGCTGGTGTGCTGGAAGGGTGGGATCCTCAGATGACGGCAGATTTCGCAACAGCGGCTTCAGCTCTTAAACACACAGTCCATGGAGACAGCAATTCATTTACAACGGAAGAAGTTTTAGCTTTGGCGGGAAGTGAACCAGGAAAAATACTCCGCTGAAAATAATGATGGAAAAGGAGAATGCACAATGGAAACACGCTATGCGATTCATCCCGAGGATATGAAAAAGTATACGACCGATGATTTAAGAAGAGAGTTCCTGGTGGAAACACTGTTTGAATCAGGGCAGGTCCGCCTGACATATACACATAATGACCGGATGATCTTTGGCGGTGTTACACCTTCCGAGAATGAACTGACCATCAAGCTTGACAAGGAATTGGGCGTCGATTATTTCCTGGAGCGGCGTGAGCTCGGCATCATCAATATTGGCGGGGACGGCACGGTCATCCTTGATGGCACAGAATATGATATGCGGGCCAGGGACGGATTATATGTTGGAAAAGGGACCAGGGAAGTGCTTTTCCGTTCCAAAAATGCCGCACAGCCAGCCAAATTCTATATCAACTCCACCCCTGCCCATCACCAGTATCCGACGGTCAAAATTGATATCAATGAAATCAAGCCGCTGGAAATGGGAGAGCCGGGAACCTTGAATGAGCGGAAAATCTACCAGTATGTCCATCCGAATGTCTGTGAGAGCTGCCAGCTGCAGATGGGCTTAACGATGCTGTCGCCGGGAAGCGTCTGGAATACGATGCCGTGCCATACACATGAGCGGAGAATGGAGGTTTATCTCTATTTCGATATGGAGGAAGATACCCGTGTGTTCCACTTCATGGGAAGGCCTGATGAAACAAGGCATCTTGTTATGAAGAATGAACAGGCTGCCATCTCCCCGAGCTGGTCCATCCATACCGGAACGGCAACAAGCAATTATACCTTCATCTGGGGAATGTGCGGAGAGAATATCACTTATACCGATATGGACCATGTCAAAATGGAAGAATTGCGATAAGAGACTGATAGAAACGGAGGATTTCGTATGACAGAGGCACTGAGTTCTTTTTCAATGGATATGTTCAGCCTTGCCGGCAAGACTGCAATCATAACAGGTGGAAATAAAGGCCTTGGCCAGGCATATGCGGCAGCGCTTGCCAAGGCAGGGGCCGACCTGTTTGTCATTTCCAGAAGCGGCGATTGGCAGGAAACTGAAAGATTAATAGAAGAAACAGGGCAGAAGGCGGTATTCTTCCAGGCAGACCTTAGCGATCGGACAAAGATTAAGGAAGCAGTAGGCGCCTGCCTGAATGAATACGGAAAAATTGATATCCTAGTCAATAATGCAGGTACGATTCGCCGTGCACCTCTTCTTGAGTATAAAGAAGAAGACTGGGATGCTGTATTGGAAGTTAATTTGAATTCCCTTTATCTGCTCAGCCAGGAGGCAGCAAAAGTAATGGCTGAACAGAAATCCGGGAAAATCATTAATATCGCGAGCATGCTGTCTTTCCAGGGAGGAAAATTCGTCCCTTCCTATACGGCAAGCAAGCATGCAGTGGCAGGTCTGACAAAGGCGTTTGCAAATGAGCTGGCAGAATCCAATATCCAGGTAAACGCGATTGCACCTGGCTATATTGCGACAGATAATACAGCTGCAATCAGGTCTGATGAAAAGAGGAATGCAGAAATTCTTTCACGGATTCCTGCAGGGAAATGGGGGCAGGCTGCCGACCTGATGGGGGCCGTTGTGTTCCTGGCAAGCGATGCTTCCAGCTATATGAATGGACACCTTTTAGCAGTAGATGGAGGCTGGCTCGTACGATAAGAGAATATGTGAGTGAAGCCGTACGAGAGTGCGGCTTTCTTGAAAATAAGAAAGTATATTTTTACTACTATGATTACTGTCCAGCAGCTGCGCCGAGGTCACAAGCCAATCCTCCTGAAAAGGCAAAGAATGCCTTTCCGGGAGGATTGGCTTGAGGCCCCTGGATGGGTGTCATGGGACGTTGCCACAGGACGTGGCGTTCTTAGTCGGCGTTCCTTAAGGGGACCCAAGGCGCTTGCGCTTTTCTCATTAGGAGGGAATTAAAATGAACCTTGGAATCAGAGCCCACGATATTGAAAAAGATTCACTGGAGGAGCTGGCAAAAGAAATTGGCCGGAAAGGTTTTTCTTGCATCCAGCTTGCTCTGGGAAAATCACTAGCTTCTCTTTATCCCTCACCAGGCAGCCTGTCACCGGGGCTGGCACAATACATTGGGAAGACATTCGGAAGTGCCGGCGTCCAAATAGCTGTCCTTGGCTGTTATGTTAATCTCATTCATCCGGATCTGTCAGAGAGGCGGAAGGGACTGGAGAAGTTTAAAGAGCATATTCGGTATGCAAGGGATTTTGGCTGCAGCATCGTCGGTACCGAGACTGGAAGTGTGCTTTTTGAAATGGGCTACAGTGAAAGAAATTTTGAGGAAAAGCCGTTTTTAGAAGCAGTGGAAAGTGTTGCAGAGATCGCACAGGAAGCTGAAAAATTCGGTGTAATGGTCGGTGTAGAGGCAGGGGTTAATCATCCAGTCCACTCAGCTGATAGACTCAAACGCCTCCTGGATCTGGTAGACTCAAATAATGTCCAGGTCATATTTGATCCCGCCAACCTCATTACGGTTGAAAACTATCATAGGCAGGATGAGCTGTTAGCAGAAGCTATTGACCTTCTTGGGGAAAAGATCGCCATTTTCCATGCAAAAGACTTTGTTATCGAAGAAGATCAGGTAAAGATCGTCCCCGCAGGACAGGGCCTGTTAAACTATAGCCTTATCTCAAAGCTGCTTAAAGATCGGAAGCCGTACATCCAAGTTCTTATGGAAGGGACAAAAGAACCGGATATTGACCGATGTGCTGACTATTTAAGAATGAAATTCAGCAGCAGTAGCATTGGCAATGGGGTTTAAGGTAAGAATGGACACTTCCTTCGGGGAGTGTCTTTATTCGTGGAACATTCTTTTTCCTTTCATTCCCAAACCCCCTAATTCTTTATAAAGAATCCATTTTAATGTAAAATAGTAGATAGTTCCTAGCTTTGCTGGGAATACCTTCAAAATTGAAGAATAAGATGATAAGCGGAAGCGTTTTTAGGATAGAAGTTTGTGTATTCTGGAAATAAAAAACAGGGTTGGGGGACTCATGGAGAAAAGCAGACGGTGGATTGCAGCTTTGTTGATTGGCAGTTTGGCAGTTTTGGGCGGATGTGCGGACCAGGCATCCAAGGAGGAGAAGCTGGAGGAGAAAGTGAATGAGCTTGAAAGCCAGCTTCAAAAGGAAAAAGAGAAGCAGGAACAGGAAAAACAGGCTGAAGAAGCAAAAGAACCAGTTGTGGTCCAGATTATTGATCCGAATACCAAAGCAATCATTAAGACCTTTAAACCGGAGGAAATGGGCTATGAAAAAGATATTGAAAAGTATAAGCAGCAAATCAGCCAATGGGCGAAGAATCTGGCTAGAGGGACGGACGCAAACGCTGGCTATGACAAAAGGATGGTACCGGATAGGATTGCTGCGAACGGCGGGATTGTGAAAGGCAATCCCAGGACGATTCTTGAAGAATCCGAGCTTACGGCAAAGGTGATTGAAGCTTCTGCTGAGGGAGGAAATGTTGAACTTCCGCTCGTCGTTTCCGAAAGCGGCTATAAGCCGGAGGACGCTGCACATTTGAGCGAAGTGGTGGTTGCCTCATATACAACCAAGTTTAATAGCTCTGTAGCAGGAAGAACAAAAAATATCGAGCTGTCGGCCCAGGCGATTCAAAATGTGATTGTGGGCGTCGACGATTATTTCTCCTTTAATACAACAGTAGGGCCAAGCGATGAGGCACATGGCTATCAGCCCGCACAGGAGGCTATTAATGGAAAGCTGGTTATGGGTATCGGCGGCGGAATTTGCCAGACATCTTCGACCCTCTTCAATGCAGTCGATCAGATCGGGGTAGACTATGTTGAAAAGCACCATCATTCTGTGACGGTGGGTTATGTGCCTGTCGGCAGGGATGCCACTGTTTCCTACGGAGGCAAGGATTTCCGGTTCCAGAATAAAGCAGGAGCCCCGTTCCTTCTGAAAACTGTCATGGCAAACGGAAAACTGACAGTTGAGGTGAGGACCTCCAAGCAGTACGCTAATATCATTAAGAAGAAAATATGATTATTTTTTTCTATAAATTGGATGTTATCTCCTTCGAAAAAAGGGTAAAGATGGATTAACAGTACATCGAAGAGAGGGATTCATCCATGAAGATTATTGAGAAACTTTGGGACAATATGATAAAAAGCGACTGGACTTACCTGATAGACGAAGAAGAGCATCTGAATACATCTGAAGAAGACGAATGAGGAAGAGCTTCCCCTGCGAAGCTCTTTTTTCTTTTCATTTTTATAGAATCAAGATGTTTGAAATCCCAAAAAGAAAGGTGTACGATTCATTTAACCAAGAATTCTTACATAAAATAAGCCAATCTTGTCCGCTTCAAGATGAATAAGAAAAGGGAGGAATTCATTCATGGCCAAACAGGTAATCCTGAATGGGAACCGGATTGATGTGTACAACTATAAAGAGGAAACACTGGCTGAAAAAGGAGGACAGGCAATTCATCTCTCCTTTGACTTCAAAGTGAGCCATCAGGAATATCATGACATCACCACACTGTTATATGATCTATATTTTGATGTGTCGGTGCCTGAGGATGAATTAGAGTTCCGTGGAATGATTGATAATTATTATACCTCGTTAACGAATCTTTACGAGGAGGATGCTGTCGGGGAATTTCATTTAGAGCTGATAGAAACAGATGGCAAAGAAGACTGAAGGCAAGAAGAAGGGAACAGAGCGGTGCAGCTGTTTCCTTCTTCTGTTTATTAGGGTGTATTGTCCTGGTCGTATTCCAAATGCAGCAGGATTTCATCCTCAAGAAGGGATAATGCCATCCTTACAGCCTTCAGCCGGCTTTTTGAGAACTCCTGCACGGTAATTTGCCGGATCTGTTCCTTGGCCATGGCAACATACCCTTCTTCTCCATCCTTCGTGTTTCCTGCAGGGTATATGGATATTTCTATCTGCCTGTCCGGGTTATTGATGAATAAACCTCTCCATTCCATAGCATCACCTCTTATGTCTCTACGGTGCTGTTCCATTTTTACCCTCATTTCTCTAATTATAAGCCGTTTTGTTAAGTATCAGCTGAAAATTAATGAAAACGCTCAGATGTTTTGTCCACACTTTTTCTGGAGGAATGAAATATATTGATAGGGAAGATCTCCTCCGTATATTCAGTATCTGCTGCTGCAGGTGCTGAGCTGCCGTCTTTATAGACGGGCACCATGAAAGCCGAGTGCTTTTATGGTGTTTTTTTTTGAAATCAAAAGAGCAGCATATCTCCGGGTATTCACTGATCATATCTAAAAAACAGCAAGCCTCCCCTAGTCTTTATGCTTGTTTTTTTTTCTGTTTGCAGGTTTGCTGAGAAATGACTGCTTGTACATTTGATGTCCAAGCACAGCGACCCCTGCAGCAATAACGCCGTTCAGGATTCCGTTGATGGAAAAGCCGAAGGCAAACGCCCCAAAGCCGACCGACAGCAGCAAAAGAATCCAGATGATGGTCCAGTCAGGAACCCAGGGTGTATGCTTCAGAGCCAATCCAATGACCCATAGCGCCGGCACAAGCATGATATATTTCTGGTTCAGAAACTGAAGCAAGTCCAAAATAGCCACCTCCTTCATGGTATGCGAATGCCGGTAAGATATGCTGCTAATGGTACATCCTATGCCTGCTGTGATCTTTTGCCTGTTTTAATGCCGTATGACGGAAGCATCAATAATGAGTGAATCTATAAAAATATTCGGAATATATTGACTATAAGAAGACGCTTTCATTATGATGTATTTAATACCAGGTGATAAAAGGAGGTTACAGAATTGAATTCAATTTGGCTGGCGGTTATCGGCATGCTTGTTTTTGCGGCAGGCTACAGGTATTACTCAAAATGGGTGGCAGAAAAGATTTACAGGCTTGACCCCAACTATGTCACTCCTGCTCATCAATACCAGGATGGGGTTGACTTTGTGCCCACCAATAAATTTGTCCTTTGGGGGCATCATTTTACATCGGTTGCAGGAGCTGCACCGATTGTGGGACCAGCTATTGCAGTATATTGGGGGTGGCTGCCTGCCTTTTTGTGGGTCATTCTCGGGACTGTGTTTGCAGCCGGAGTTCATGACTTTGGCACGCTCGTGCTGTCTGTCAGGAATAAAGGGCAATCGATAGGAACTATTACAAGCAAATTAATAGGCAAAAGAGCAAAAATGATGTTCTTATTCATTATTTTAATTCTGGTTCTTATGGTGAATGCCGTCTTTGCTTGGGTCATTTCCAATCTATTCATTCAGTTTCCCGCCAGCGTCCTGCCGGTGTTCATTGAAATACCGCTGGCCATCTGGATCGGGTATGCCGTGTACAAACGGAAAAAAGGAATGCTCATCCCTTCCATCATCGCCCTTGTGGTCATGTACGGAACTGCCGTGCTCGCAAGCCTGGTGCCTGCCCTGCAGATCGATTTGCCGAAATACTTAGGCGGAGCAGAGACTGAAGTGCTTTTTGGGCTTGACGGCGTGGCGATGTCGTTCTTTATCTGGATCGTCATTTTGATGATTTACTGCTATATTGCATCAATTCTTCCGGTATGGAAGCTTCTGCAGCCAAGGGACTATATCAATTCCCATCAGCTTGTCGTCGGTCTTGTCATCATGTATGCCGGACTTGTATTCCTGCAGCCGAAGGTGACAGCGCCAGCAGTAAATGCGAGCGCCGCGGATCCTTCATGGCTGCCGCTATTATTCATAACGATTGCCTGCGGTGCGATTTCAGGCTTTCACGGGCTTGTTTCCTCCGGTACTTCTTCCAAGCAGCTTGATAAAGAAACGGATGCCAGGTTTGTCGGCTACCTTGGGGCAGTAGGGGAAGGGGCACTTGCCTTAATCTCCATCATCGCTGTCATTACCTTATTCGCCTCACAGGGTGACTTCACGGCTGCTTACAGCAGCTTTGCCGCTGCAAGCTCAGGAGGGCTCGGGTCATTCATCAATGGAGCGGCCCAGCTGGCAACCGGCGTCTGGATCCCTGCTGATATTGCGAAAACGATTGTTTCTGTCATCGTCGTCAGCTTTGCTGCGACAACGCTAGATACATCAGTCCGGCTGATGCGCTATATCATTGCTGAAATAGGCGAAGAATACAATTTCAAGCCGCTCACAAAAGCCCATGTCGCCACATCGGCAGCCGTTGTTGCAAGTGCAGCATTGGTCCTGCTTCCTAAGGGGCCGAATGGCTTTGGCTCTGGTGGGTATCTGTTATGGCCGCTCTTTGGCACAAGCAATCAGCTTCTCGCAGGAGTCAGCCTTCTGTTGATCAGCCTTTGGCTGAAGCGCCAGGGCAGGAATTTCCTCGTAACTTTCATACCGATGGTTTTTGTATTCATCATGACTCTTTGGGCGATGATCAAGCAGGTTGTGTTTGACTGGTCAGGATTAGGCACTGCGGACGCCAATATGCTTCTGTTTATTTTGGGAGGGCTGATCCTTGTATTTGTCTTCTGGATCATCCTGGAAGCATTTGCAGCCTTTAAAAGGGATGCGCCGCCTGCAGACACAACTCATCATTTCTAAAGCCTGGCCGGCATTGCCGGCCATTGCTTTTTCTGACTGAGAGGAGGCGAAAGTGATGGACTTGCTGTCACAGCTGAAAAAGGCTGCTGCCTTTTATGATGAGGTGCTTAAGCTCCCGCATCGGGCTGAAATCGCGAGGGAGCTAAGGGATGAAGAGGATTTATTCATTCTCCTATGCTTCTCGGAAATGGCAGGGCTGCCCAATCCGGCTTTTTATTACACGCTGGAGCTTTATCCGCATATCATCGAGAAATTTCATCAGTGGCATCTGCGGATGGGGATGGAGAAATCCCCTCTCGACGGAATCCGCTGCTGCTGAAAAGGAGGCTATGAAACTGATACTGGATAAAAAGGTTTATTTTGTCGGAGGAAAAGGGGGAGTAGGGAAAAGCACCTGTTCTGCGGCGCTTGCCCTGCTGCTTTCAGAAAAAGGAAAAAAGGTTCTGCTCGTTTCAACGGATCCTGCCCATAATACTGGGGACCTGTTCCATCTTAAGCCGGGTCAGGGAATCATGAATGTCAGCCGGAACCTCGATATTCTTGAAATTAATTCTGAGAGAGAAGCTAAAAGATATATTGAAGAGGTAAAAGGCAATCTCAAAGGCTTGGTGAAAGCCTCTATGGCTGACGAAGTATACCGCCAGATCGATTTGGCTGCATCTTCGCCCGGCGCCGATGAGGCGGCGGTATTCGACCGGATCACTTCCCTGCTGCTTGATGAAATGGCCGCCTATGATACCATTGTGTTTGATACAGCCCCGACAGGACATACAATCCGGCTGCTGACACTTCCTGAGCTGATGAGTGCCTGGATAGACGGGCTGCTTCAAAGAAGAAAGAAAAATAACGATAACTTCGCCCAATGGATGAATGACGGTGAACCAGTTGAGGATCCCATATATGAAAAACTTCTCAGCCGCAAAAATAAGTTTGCCAAAGTGCGGGACATTCTCTTGGACAGCCAGTCGGCAGCCTGCCTGTTTGTGCTGAATGCCGAGCGCCTTCCAATCCTCGAAACAGAAAAAGCGGTCAAGGTCCTGGCTGGCCATGGACTTCATACGGAGGCAGTCATTGTCAATAAAGTGATACCCGAAGAAGCAGACGGCCGTTTTATGAAGATGAGAAGAGAAAATGAAAATCAGCATCTTAATGAGATCAGCAAGGTGTTCTCTGCTATGAAGAATATTCATATTCCCCTGTTTCATCATGATATATCAGAGCCTGCTCATCTAGGCGTGTTTGCCAGGCATTTAAGCTCCGAACTGGTGAAAAGCATGGAATAACAGGAGTGGTTCAAGAGCCACTGGATTTTTTGTAAGCAAGCCTATATGATAGCAATGAAAGGGCTTTGACCTTGATTGGAAAGGGGAAGATTGACCATGAACACACCGATAGGACGCTTTCGCATCATGGGGTTTCTTGAGGGAGGCTCGCTGCTGGTCCTGCTATTTATCGCGATGCCTCTGAAGTATTTTGCCGGATTTCCGGAAGCGGTTACTGTAGTAGGTTCCCTGCATGGATTTTTGTTTGTTACATACCTGTTCATCATCGCCTATGTGACCTTTAAGGTCCGCTGGTCCTTTATATGGGTCGCAAGTGCATTGGCTGTAGCTTTTATCCCATTCGGCAATTTCGTTTTGGATTCTAGGCTGAGAAAATCGAGATTTGCCTAAAAAGCCGGTTTCCCGGCTTTTTTTGTTTTAAAATTTATAAATTGTAAGTCTTTTGTATAATGATCAATCCTTGATCAACGTCCAGCAGCTTAGGTGCAAAATAGCAATGGGTTATATTCATTAAAGGGGGCTGCTGATTTGCGTTCCAGGCACTTCGCTTTCCGCGGGGCGGCGCTGAGCCTCCTCGTCGTACCTCCTGCGGGGTCTCAGCTTTGCCGCTGCAATCCCGCAGGAGTCTACGTGCCTTCCACTCCAATCATCAGGGCTTCTAGAATTCGATAGCGATCTCACATATCTTATATTTTTTTAGACTCGCAGACAAATTCATTTTCTTCGGCGGCTTCCCCGGCCATTACGCCTGCCTCTATCTGTATTCCGACCATTTTATTATTTTAAGCGTCTGAAACACTATTTCACACGCCCCATAAGATAGACTTCATTTTTAAAAAATTTCATCACCCATGTCCTTTCTGCCAGGAAATCTATATATAGAAGGTGAAAGGAGGTGATGCAAGATGGCACAAACAGTCGCAACAGCTACAAGCCTTCGAATCTACTTCGAAACAGGAATGAACGAAAAAGGCGATCCGATTTACAAATCCAAGACATTGTCCAATGTCAAAAACTCAGCTACCGCTGACCAGCTTCACCAGGCAGCCCAGGCGTTCGGAGCCCTTAGCGAACATCCTGTCAACTCAGTTCAGAGAAACGACAGCTTTGATGTAATCGCCTAATAAAAATGAATCAGGAGAGGAGGTGAGATGATGGCTAAGACACTGGAGATCCAATTTCTCACCGAAAATGGCAAAACCGCATCCCTGACAGTAGATTCACCAAAAGAACCAATCGATACGGCCGCCGTGAAGCAGGCGATGGAGGAGCTGATTGCAGCTGACATTTTTGCGGGGCCAAGCGGTAGGCTGGTTTCTGTCAAAGGGGCAAGGGTGATTGACCGCAACGTAACTGAATATGAGCTAGTCTAATAGAATGAGAGGGCCGGCTCACGGTTTGGGCCGGCCTCTTTCTGTTCAGGAAGTGGCTATATGATGATAGAAAGTCTAATGAAGGAGGAGCATATGGACCAATTGATCCCGTTAATCAGCGATGTAGGCTTTCCTATAGTTGTAACCTTGTATCTGCTTCACAGGATTGAAGCGAAGCTGGATTCAGTGGTGCAATCCATACAGAGCCTGCCCGGGAATTTAAAGGAAAAAGCCTGGAATGACAGTGCTTCCGGCCTATAATGTAACAGGTGCCAATCCTTGACAGTAATTTGGAATAATGCTAAATTAATATTAACCGTTCTGCATCGTGATAGATTTGCAAAGCTGCTTGTTCCAGCGTTGAATACTTGTTTGGAGAAGTGAAGATTCGTAAAAGCTATATACGCTGTAAATGGTGAATTTACACATGGCTGAAGCTGGCCATTAGGAGGATTTTTCTTATGAAAAACGGTAAAGTAAAATGGTTTAACGCAGAAAAAGGTTTCGGTTTCATCGAAGCTGAAGACGGAAACGATGTATTCGTTCACTATTCTGCTATCCAATCAGAAGGTTTCAAATCCCTGGAAGAAGGCCAAGAAGTTTCTTTCGAAGTTGTTGAAGGAGCTCGCGGACCTCAAGCGGCTAACGTTACTAAACTATAATTAGAAATACCATATATCGCAGTTCAGCCTTCTCGGCTGGACTGTTTTTTTTTTATAAAAAAAAAGGACTCAGGCGGCGCGGCCTTCATCCATATTGGCAAATGCCCTGCAGATCAGAAGAATATCTTTATAGATGGCCTTTTTGACCGGCTTTACATTGCAGCGGAAATATTCGTTCAATAACTCTTTCAATTCATTCAAAAAAATCATTTGTTCTGTCATCATGTTCACTGCCTCTTATTTAGTCTTTTGTTACTACTCCTTTATACCCATAACAAGGCATTTGAAACCTATCAAAGATAAATCAGTCTTTTCAGGAAATTTTTTCTCAGTAACAACCTGTTTTTTCTGTTAAAATAAGAGAACAAACATTCTGGATGGGAAGGCTTCCTATTTTTTCAGAAACTTTCGCTATGCTCTTTTTGATATAATGATAGGATTCTGAAAGAGAAGCAATAAGGTTAAAAGAGGGGGAGAATCATGAAGTTTATTCATACGGCAGACTGGCATCTGGGCAAGCTTGTACATGGTGTGTATATGACGGAAGATCAGCGGGAGGTGCTGCAGCAGTTTGTCAGACTGGTGGAGGAAGAAAAGCCGGACGCCATTGTTATAGCAGGCGACCTTTATGACCGTTCCGTTCCGCCTACAGATGCTGTCCGCCTGCTGGACGAAACCCTGTTTAAGCTGAATATTGATCTCAAAACGCCGATCGTGGCGATTTCCGGCAACCATGACAGTGCCGAACGCCTGTCATTCGGCAGCTCGTGGTATCAGCACAGCCAATTTTATCTGAATGGCAATATCGAAGCCAGCTTTCGGCCTGTACATATAAATGGCGTCAACTTCTACCTGGTGCCTTATGCAGAACCTGGTACTGTCAGGCAGCTTTTGGGGGATGATTCCATTCACTCCCATCAGGATGCCATGAAGAGCCTTATCGGAAAAATGGAGGAAACAATCAATCCCAATGAGCCGAATGTGCTGGTGGGCCATGCTTTCGTGCTGGGAGGACAGACCAGCGATTCTGAAAGGACTTTATCTGTCGGCGGATCAGGATGTGTCACTGCGGATCTGTTTGCGCCTTTCTCTTATACGGCGCTCGGCCATCTCCACAGCCCGGATGCCATCAAGCATGATACGGTCCGGTATGCCGGCTCACTGCTGAAATATTCTTTTTCTGAAAGCAAGCAGAAGAAGTCGGTTTCCATCATTGAAATGAACGATAACGGCTCTTTTGACATCCGCGAGCATTCTCTTGCTCCCAAGCAGGATATGCGCGAGGTGGAGGGCTATCTGGAGGAGCTTCTCGACCCATCGTTTGCAGAAGGGCAGAATCATTTGGATTACCTGAAAATCACCCTGCTGGATGACGGCAGCCTCATTGATCCGATGGGCAAACTGCGGCAGTTATATCCGAACGTCCTCCATCTGGACAGAAAAATCGAACAGACCGACCTGAAAAGGAAAATGGCCTTCCAGGCTGTAAAAGAAGAGAAAAAATCCGAACTGGATCTTTTTGAGCAATTTTATAAAGAAATGACAGAAGCTGAATTCACTGCAGATAAAAAGTCAGCGATGGCGGATATCATCCAGTCTGTGCTGAAGGAGGAGGGATTGAAATGAAGCCTTTGAAGCTGGCAATGCAGGCATTCGGGCCTTATGCAGGAACCGAAGAGATCGATTTTTCCTCGCTCGGCAGCAAAACCATGTTTGTGATTTCAGGCAAGACCGGAGCGGGCAAAACCACGATCTTTGACGGAATCAGCTATGCCATTTATGGAAAAGCAAGCGGGGAAGACAGAAATGGCCCCGAGCTTAGAAGTCAATTTGCTGAAAATAATCTGCTGACAGAGGTATCGCTTCAATTTTCGCTGCGCGACCGGACTTACTATATCACACGTTCTCCGCAGCAGGAAAAAAAGAAGGAGCGGGGCGAAGGCTTCACGACAATCGGCGCCAGGGCCGAGCTTTATATGTATGATGAAAAAAATGAGAAAGTGCTGCTCGCTGCCAATGTCAGGGATGTGGATGAGAAAATAAAGGAGATCATGCTCATCGACAGCAGCCAATTCCGGCAAATCCTAATGATTCCCCAGGGGGAATTCCGCAAGCTGCTCACTTCTGACAGCAAAGAAAAAGAGGTTATCCTCCAAAGGCTGTTCCATACGGAGATCTATAAAAAAATCGAAGAAAAGCTCAGGACTGAAGCGACAGAGCTGAAGAAGAGTGTCGAAAAGCAGGCAGACAGGAGAAACCATCTTCTGCATGGGATCCATGCCTCCTATCAGGAAGACTTGCTCGAAGCTTTGGAAGAAGATCCGCTGAATGACAGCAGAATCCTCCGGCTGCTTGAAAAAGAGATCGAGCTTTTAAACGAGGAAATGGATAAGCTTGTTCAGGAGGGCCGTAAGAAGCAGGAGGAAAGGGATTCTCTCCAGCAAAAAATCTATGAAGCAGAAGCAGTCCTGAAACAGCTGGCTCAAAAAGAGGAGCTCAAGGCCAAAAAAGAAGAGCTGGAAAGCCGGAAGGAATGGTCGGAAGCAAAAGAGCAGGAAATCATCCTCGCTCAAAAGGCCGCAATCCTTGAGCAGCAGGAAGAGCTATGCCATAAGCTGAAGAGTGATTTGGACTCATGCAAAGATGAATTTGAACGGCTTGAGAAAAATACGGAGGCATTATATCAGCTTCTCCAGCAAAAAGAAGCAGCATATCAGAATGAAAAGAACAGGGAAGCTGAACGGAAAGAGTCAGCGGAAGCTGTTTCAAGGCTGCAGGCTATGAAAGAAGATGTCCTTGCCCTGTCCAAAACTAAATCAGAGGCTGAAATACTGAAAAAGAGGCTCGATTCCTCCAAGCAAACAATAGAGAATCTCGAAGCAGGCCAGAAGCAGTGGGAGGAAACATTAAAAAGACTCAATGCTGAGAAAAAAGAGGCCGATGGAAGCCTCCTGCAAGCCGTGGAAATGGAGAGGAAGCTTGAAGGCTCCCAATCTCTTCTTGAAAATATCAATAAATATGAGATCCAGGAACAAAAGGTGTCCGATTCACTTAAAAAATTGGAACAGCAAAAACAGCTGCTGGAAAAGCAGCAGGCCCGTGCTGATGATGCAAGGCAGCTGGTGGCAGAGCTTGAGCAGAAATGGCTGCATGGCCAGGCGGCAATTCTTGCCGGCAAGCTTCAGGATGGAGAAGCATGCCCTGTATGCGGATCCATGGAGCATCCTTTGCCTGCCGTATCCGGCGGCCCGGATTTTCCGGACGAAAAGGATATAGAGGCAGCCAAGAAACAGCAGCTTTCTTGCGAAGAAGACCGCTCCAAGGCAGAGTCCCGCTATTATGAAATCCAGTCGGCAGCCGCCAGCCTGAAAGAGTCGATTGCTGAACTTGCTGCCAGAGTGGCAGAACAAAAACCGGGGCTTTCAGAGGATAGCATCACGTCCTATAAACAGGAGCTCCTCTCGGAAAGAAGCAGGATGGAAAGTGAGCTTGCAGGGTTCCGCAGAAAAGCATCTCAGGCTGACAGGCTTGAGCAGGAAATCAAAAGAGCTGAAAGTGAAAAAAGCAGGCAAGCTGATGAGCTTCGCCAGGCCGCAGCGGACAATCAGGAAGCAGGCATTCTGTTTGCGGAGAAAAATACAGTGCTTTCCAGAATGATGGAAACTGTTCCTGAAAACCTCCGCTCCCGCCAGGCATATGAGGAAGAGCTGCAGGCGGCCCAAAAGCACCAGCAAAAGCTCACTCAGCTGCTGGAGGAGGCACAGGCTGCCTATACAGATACAAGGGAAAAGCATTCTAATGAGAAGACTCGCCTTGAGGTCGCGGAAAACCAGCTAAAGCAGACTGGCGAAAAGCTTTCCGCCGAGCGGGAGCTGTTCCGGGACAGGATGGTCGGGCAGGGCTTTACTGTATACCAGGACTATCATCATGCCAAAAGGAATGAAAGGGAGCTTGAGGGCCTGCAGGCAGAGCTCAGAAGCTATCGGGAAGAACTCCGTTCCGCTGCCGACAGGTACCATGAGCTTACAGAATTGCTGATGGATGTTAAGGAGCCTGATATCCAGTCCCTGAAGGAGCAATTCGGGGAAGTGGACAAGCTGCTTGCAGCACTGCAGGAGCAGTATACCGGCCTGCTTGTGAAAAAGCGGGAAAACGGGGAAATCCACAAAAAGGTTTCAGAGATCAACGAAGATATCAAACAGCTAGAAGAGCAGTATCACCTCCTTGGCCATCTGTTTGAGATTTCCAAGGGCCAGAACACATTCAGGATAACATTTGAGCGCTATGTACTTGCAGCTTTCCTTGATGACATCCTGCGCGAGGCAAATGGCAGGCTGGCCAAAATGACCAGCGGAAGATACCGGCTTTTAAGGAAGACGGACCGTTCCAAAGGAAATGTTCAAAGCGGGCTGGAGCTGCTCATTTTTGATCAGTACACAGGACAGGAGCGCCATGTTAAGACACTGTCTGGCGGGGAGAGCTTCAAGGCGGCATTGTCGCTTGCGCTCGGCCTTGCAGAAGTCGTACAGCAATATGCGGGCGGCGTCTCGCTTGAAACGATGTTCATCGACGAAGGCTTCGGGACCCTTGATCCTGAATCACTTGACCAGGCTATAGAAGCGCTGATCGATATCCAGAGCACAGGAAGGCTAGTGGGCATCATCTCCCATGTGCCTGAACTGAAGGAGCGCATCGATGTCAGGCTTGAAGTGACAGCAACCCAGTTGGGAAGCAGGACCGAATTCCACTTTTTAAACGGATGAATACACGGGGTAGGGATTGAATTCCTGCCCTATTTGTTTTGGGTGGGATGTTTGGTGATAGGAGCATGGGGGGCGAGAGTGGTGTTTTATATAAGAAAGTGTAATTGATGCAGGAGTGTAAGGGGAAAGAGGCGAGCCATGTATAGAATAGAAAGTAATCGATGCATGAGACCCGTGAGAAAAGCTGCGGCATGTATAGAATAGAGAGTAATCGATGCATGAATGCAATGGAGAGAGCAGAGTCATGCATAGAAAAGAGAGTAATCAATGCATGAGAACCGGGAGAAAAGCTCCATCATGTATAGAATAGAGCATAATCGATGCATGAGTGCAGTAAAAAGAGCCGAGCCATGCATAGAATAGAGCACAATCAATGCATGAGTGCAGTAAAAAGAGCCAAGTCATGCATAGAATAGAGCACAATCAATGCATGAGTGCAGTAAAAAGAGCCGAGCCATGCATAGAATAGAGCACAATCAATGCATGAGTGCTCTGAAAAGAGCCGAGTCATGCATAGAATAGAGTACAATCAATGCATGAGCACCCTGAAAAGAGCCAAGTCATACATAGAACAAAACAAAATCAATTCACCAATACCGTTAGGAAATCCCCATCAAAAAACATCCTGCAGCACACGCCGCAGGATGTTTTTCCTATTCTACTTGCTTTCATCCGGCACTTTCTTAAATCCAAGATAAAGCATCGGCACGATGATGACGGTAAGGATAACTGAGAACAGGATCCCGGAAATGATGGTGATGGCCAGCGGTGTAAAGAGGGCATCCCCGCTGACTGCGACTGGTATCAGTGCTACGATGGATGTCAGTGCAGTCAGGAGGATCGGCCTCAGTCTCACACGGCCGGCTTCCACTACGGCATCCTTAATGGCCATTCCTTCACGCAGCCCCTGTTCCATGAATTCAATCAGGACGACAGAGTTACGGACAACGATTCCCGTCAGTGAAACCATTCCCATGACAGCGAGGAAAGAGATCGGCGTCTGTGTTACGAACAGGCCGAGGATGCTGCCGGCGAGTGCCAGGTAAACGGCTGTCAGTACCAGGAAAGGAAGGCCCAGTGAATTGAATTGGAAGGCGATCAGCAGGTACACCAGGAAGATGACAATGATGAACAGTATGGTAATTTCGGCAAAGAAGTCATTTTGCGCCTGATTCTCTCCGCCTAACAGGATGCTGTAATCATTGCTGTCGAGTGCTTCCCGCTCATCCTCAACGATTTTCTGGACATTCTCCTTGAAGTTTTCCTCCTCTTTAGGGAAGGCCCTTATGGTGATCGCCCGGTCTCCATCCTGGTGGGGGATGCGCTGAATTTCTTCGGTCCTTTCCTCATCCACTAGCTCTGAGACAGGAACAAGTACCGGCGGCCCGGCCTGTGTACTGCCGGCAGCCGGAATCTCGAGTTCTTCAAGGTTCAGGGGTTCTTCAGGGTCCCCAAGAATGATATTCATATCACGCTTAGATACACCATTATCAAATGTCTGCAGCGGAATGCCTTCAGTTGCCAGGCCGATCTGCTCGCTGATCTGATTGATAGTAATGCCGTATTCTTCTAATTTGGCACGGTCAGGGACATATTTTACAGCCGGCTCTGGAGTTCCGATATTGTCGACTACAAAGTCTGCCCCAGTGTCTTCTATTTTCCCGGACAGTGTATCCCTGAGCTCAAGGAGCCTTTCTATTTCAGGCCCCTTTACCGTGACTGTGACAGGGGCGCCTGCAGGAGGGCCCTGCTGGATGGTTTCCATGAATATTTCAGCATCAGGATATTCTTCCCTCAGAACAGAAGACCAGTCGTCGATAAGCCCTTGGGCAGTCTGGTTCTTCCGATCAACCCTTGCGACAATCTGCCCCGTATTCTCCCCGGATGCCTGCAGGGAGCTGTTGAAAAGATTAGGCAGGCCGGTTCCGGCGAATACGCTTGTTTCCTTGACACCAGGGTCGGTCAGAAGCATTTCTTCGATACCCCTGAGCTGGCCGGCTGTGTCCTCGAGCGTCACACCAATTGGCAGTGTGACATCAATCGTCACCTCTTCACGGTCGGCGGCTGGGAAGAATTCAAAGGGAGTCAGTAGAGCGAGCCCGAAGATCGCCGTTGTAAAAATTAAGCCAAGAAAACCAACGAGCTTCGGCCTGTTGGAGAATGGCTTAAGGATTTTGTCTGCATAAATATCTGCCATAAGATTGAGCGGCCTTCCGAGCAGCCCGGGAGCGTCAGAAACTTTTTTGCTCGTTTTCCGGTGAAGCATATAGCGCATCATCGGCACAAATATTAATGCGACGAGTGTTGACGCCAAAATAGTCGTAATCAAAACGGTCGGCAAGGCCCTTATGAAAGCTCCGTTCCCCCCGGAAAGAAAGACGAGCGGAAGGAAGGTGAAAACAATTGCGAGCGATGATGTGACGATGGAAACCCAAATTTCCTTCGTTCCATTGACAGCTCCTACCATCGCGCCTTCACCCATTTTATAGCGCCTTTGGATATTATCGTTGACGACGATGCTGTCATCAACAAGGATACCGAGAGCGATGATCGCACCGATGACAGAAATCTGGTTCAAGTCAACATCGGCGAATGGAAGGGGGATCAGCCCCATCAATACGGAAATCGGGACAGCAAGTGCAACGACGAATGCCCCTGAGACGGTCAGTCCAAGAGCCGTAGTCAGGATGACTGCAGCTACCGAGATGGCAAGAGACAGATAGAGGCCGTCAAAAATATCGGCTACCTGATTGGCCTGTGAATAATATGGCTGAAGGTCAATATCGTCCGGCAGCCCTTTTCCCAGATCTTCGACCAGGCTGCTGACTGCTTCATCGACTGAAGGGATATCCTGTCCTGCTTCGACAAAGGCAGTAAATGAAATAGAAGGCTTTCCGTCGATGGTGACAATATCCTCCGTTTCTTTCTGCACGACTTCAGCTTTTCCGATGTCGCCAAGCAAGACGGATTCACCCTGCGGCGATTTGCCGACGAATAATTTTTCCATATCCTCAACAGAGCCGTAATGCTCTAATGTAAGCTGCACCATTTCCTGATCCATTTCCTGCTTTCCTAATGGTGCAGGATAGAATTCTTCATTAATGCTGCTGATTACGTCTGGCAGTAGGATGCCTTTTTCCTTGAGCAGCTCCGGGTCCAGCTCAATAGAAATTTTCTCTTCTGGCAGGCCTTTAATGCTGGTCCCTGAAATGCCAGGTACAGATTCAACTTCTTCTTTCCAGCGCGAAAGTTCGTCCTGAAGAGCAAAAAGGCTTTCCGTGTCATTTCCCGTTAAGTGGTAAGACACAATCGGCATTTTGACATTTGCTTCACTGACTTCTGGTTCAAAGGCTTCTTCCGGGAAAGAAGCTGTAAGGTCAGAGATAGCCTGGCGCACATTACTGAAGACTTCTTTTTTGTCTTCTCCGTCAGCAACCGTTACGATAATAGAAGAAAAGCCTGCGCTTGAGGATGAGCTTGTTTCCTCGATACCCTCAATGGACTGCAGCTTTGTTTCTATCGGATTGGTAATATTTCTTTCAACACTGTCGACCGTTGCTCCAGGATAGACGGTGCTGACCGTTCCGATATTAATGGAAGTCTCGGGTATTTCCCTTTGCGGAAGCTGAAGGAAAGTGAATACGCCAATGATAATAAATAATAAGAACAAAATGATAAAGATCTTGGATCTCTTTAGTATCCATTCAAGCATAGTGCATTCCTCCTGAGGTTTGACTGGTCGGTCAAATTTTGTTGAGTGTAAAATAAAATCTAATATTATCAAGGGGTTAACTCTTGACTACATGGTCATTTTTGCATGACTTAGTTAAACTAGTCAAGAATGAATGTGTTTATAGAATGTGCAGGCATTAAGATATGAGGTGTGATGATGAACAAACGCGAAGCGATTTTAGAAACGGCTGTTGAGCTTTTCGCTGAAAAAGGATACAGCCAGACTTCCATGCAGGAAATTGCGGACGGTGTAGGGATTGCAAAAGGATCACTGTATTCTTTTTTTTCATCAAAGGAAGATCTGATCATTTCCATTTATGAGCATTACCAGCAGCTGGTCTTTGAAAGGGTCCTTGTCATCGGACTGGATACGGATCTGGATCCTAAGCTGAAGCTGGAAAAGCAGTTCAGTGCCCAGTTTGAAGGGATACTTGAATATAAAGCGTATATGAAGATGCAGATGCGCGGAGAGACGGCTGTTAACAGCGAAAAGATTGCAGGGATGGAGCACAGGATGAGGGGAAGATTGTTTTCCTGGCTCCAGAAAAGCCTGATTGAGCTGTATGGGGAAAGAATCAGGACATATCAATGGGATCTGCTGTTCATGATTCAATCGATCTATCGGACATATATGATGCTGATGGTGTCTGACCAGGCTAAGATCGAACCGGATGAGATCGGCGTCCATTTAGTCCGGCAGCTTGATGCGGTGGCGAATGATTTTCTTGAAAAGGGCGGAAATCCGGTTCTTACGGATGAAATGATGAAGCATTTTGTCGTTCATATGGATAAGGAAGGCGCTTTTGTTTCATTTGAAAAAAGGGAACAGGCATGGAAGGATCTGTACAAAAAGCTGAATGTAATGGAACCGGCAAAATCCTCCTGGTTAAAGGAAATAGCAAACAGGATTTCAGAGGAAACAAAAAAATCACATCCTGAAGAAATCATTCTGGAGGGACTGTTTGCTCTGCTGAAGCAGGATCCGGATATTGAAAGGGAATCCAAGGAACTGGAAGTGGAAATCCTGAATGGCTGACCGGTGGGTGAGAGACAGCTTTCAAGTATGCAGTTCAAATAGCGTTCATGATAAAATGAGTACAGAAGATTCAATTAATAGGGAGCTGGAAAGATGAAAAGAGCAGCACTTTCATGGAGCGGAGGCAAAGATGGGTGCATGGCCCTCGATAAACTGGTAAAAGAAGGGGTGAAGGTTGAATGTCTGCTGACGACAGTGCCAAAGGAAATGGGCAGGACCTTCGGCCACGGTGAAAAGCGTGAACTGATCCTTCTGCAGGGAGAAGCACTCGACATTCCCGTCCGCTTTATTGAATGCACGTTTGAAGGGTATACTGATTCTTTTATCTCGGCATTAAAGGTGGTAAAAGAAGAGTATGGCCTCAACAGTATCGCTTTTGGGGATCTCTACCTGGACGAACACCGGGAGTGGGGAGAAAAAGCGGCAGCGGCTGCAGCTCTGGAAGCATCCTACCCGTTATGGATGAAGGAAGATGAAGCACTGGCTGCGCTGGAAGCGTTTGTGGATTCAGGATATAAAGCAAAGGTGATCAGGGTCCGGGAAGATGTCCTGGGTGATGGGTGGCTTGGCCGGGAGGTGGACGAGTCCTTTGCCAGGGACATTCAGCATACCGCAAGCTGCCCAATGGGGGAAGCGGGCGAATATCATACGTTTGTTTACAATGGGCCTCTTTTCTGCAAAGAAATCGGATTTCATATAGGGGAAATCATTCAGATGGAGACGACCAGGCGTTTGGAGCTGGAGGACTTTGCCCTCAAAGATAAAGACTAATACATAACAGAGGAGGATGACTGTGGCACAGCTTTTCGGGCACCATTCAGTTCTCTATCCTTTTGCGGCATTTTCCCTGGCGCATTGGACCATGCTGGCTGTCTTTGCCGCAGGCTCTTTCGCCCTATACGCTTTTCGAGCGTACTTAGGTACTCATGAGAAAGCCGTGAGAGGGATATTTTTTTCAGGCTTGCTTGTATTGGAGTCGCTGTATCATTACTGGCTGTATAAGGCAGGAGTATGGGATGTTTCCTTTACCCTGCCATTGCAGCTATGCTCCATCAGCCTGATTCTCTGCTTGATCCTTCTTGCATCAGGATCAAGACTTATATTTCAAATCGTTTACTTTATCGGAATCGCGGGTGCTTTGATGGCCGTGCTGACGCCTGAATTATTTTTTGGCTTTCCCCACTTCCGATATTTTCAGTTTTTTATCACTCATATTCTCATTATCTGGAACTGCCTTTACTTTGTTTTTGTCAAAAAATATGCACCGACTCATAAGGGGATGTGGCTGAGCTTCCTGTTTCTGAACATATCAGCAGGGATCGCGTATCTCGCCAATAAATGGACAGGCGGAAATTATATGTTTCTGGCCTATAAGCCATCAAACGGTTCGCTGATTGATTTTCTTGGTCCTTATCCTTACTATATTGCTGCGCTTGAAGGGATAGCGCTGATCATATTTTATCTCTTGCTTCTCCCTTTTGCCATTTGGAATAGGAAATGAATAAGAGCCTTCTTCGATGAAGCTGAAGGGCTGTGCATATTGTGTTCCTTCCTGTCTATAATAAGCTGTATAGTGCATCGGGAAGGAGAAAACCATGAAAAATCTGCGGTTTTTATTAAAAGATGGGACGAAAGCGGATCAGATTGCAGAAGATCTTCGCGTCCAGCTCGTAGTCAACAGGTATCAGAATGTGAGCGTGACCTCTGTTCCGAGAAGGAATGAAGTGATTGTACAGTTTCCTGAGCAGAGCGGTATGATTGAAGAAACAGTCGAAAGCTTCATGAAAGATTATCAGACAGGCGAAATGCTCGAATAAATGAGCGGCCCTCCCTTATATATGGGGAGGGCCGCTTTGTTGAGGATCTATTGTCTTCCTGTGCTTAATGATGGCATGCTTCACCATGGATTGCTTATAATGAGTGTAAACATAATAAATGGAGGGTTTTCCGGGTGAAAATCGGCATAGATGCAGGAGGGACTCTTATAAAAGCGGTTTATGAAGAAAATGGGTTCCATCATAAGAAGTATGAGTATGATGCGGCAGATCAGGCGCTTTCCTGGCTGAAGATGATGGCTCCTGCTGCAAGACTTGCTCTGACAGGCGGAAAAGCAGCCATTTTAAAAGAAGCGTTCTTTCCAGACGCTGCGGTTATCCCCGAATTTACCGCCACATGTAATGGGGCTGCCCATTTGCTCAAGGAAGCAGGCTGTTCAAGCAGGAAAATCCTGCTGGTCAATATGGGAACAGGTATCTCCTGGTATAAGCTTGAAGATGGAAGCTTTGAACGAGTATTGGGCAGCGGAATCGGTTGAGGCACATTTGTGGGACTTGGAAAACTGCTGACAGGAGAAGCTGACTTCCGCCGCCTTGCAGAGCTGGCAGCTGACGGGAGCAGAGAGAAGGCAGACCTGCTCGTCGGCGACATTTATGGAGATTTAAGCTGGCTTCCTGATAGCGATCAAACAGGTAAACATCATCATATCAATGCCGGTGTGGATGTACCGTTAGACAGCAAACTGACGGCCGCCAATTTTGCCAATCGCCGGGAGACTCCCTCCAAGGCGGATAAGATGGCAGCGCTCTCCAATATGATCGCTGAATCAGCTGTTCTGTTGACTGCACAGGCTGCCAAGCTGAATCATTCCGAGAAGGTTTACTTTATCGGGAATACTCTGACGGGAAATGTTTCTCTGAAGCAGGGCCTTATGAAGTACTGCGGAATGATCGGACTGGACGCCGGCTTCCTGGCTAATGGTGAGTTCAGCGGGGCGTTGGGAGCATATTTATCCATATAAACAGAACAGAAAATCAATTTTTGAAAAGATAAAGTAGGTGCATTTGTGGGAAAGAGATATTTTACAATCGGCATGGCGGGCCATATTGATCATGGCAAAACATCGTTGACGAAAGCGCTGACGAATGTTGATACTGATCGGCTGAAAGAGGAAAAAGAGAGGCAAATCTCGATTGAGCCTGGTTTTGCCCCTTTGTATGAAGATGAAGAAATGGAAATTTCGGTCGTCGATGTCCCCGGACATGAGCGATTTATCAGACAGATGATTGCCGGTGTGGCGGGAATCGACCTGGTTATTCTTGTGGTGGCGGCTGATGAGGGTGTCATGCCGCAGACGAAGGAGCATTTGCAGATCCTTGATTTTCTTGGCGTGGAAAAAGGGATCGTCGCCATTACCAAAATTGACCGTGTCGATGAGGAATTTATCAGCCTCGTAGAGGAGGATATCCTTTCAGAACTGGAGGGAACAGTCTTTGAGGGATCAGCCTCCATTCTTGTAGACAGCCTCTCCCACAAGGGAATTGAAGTACTGAAAGGCTTAATCCTGAATGATCTGAAGGAAGTAAGGCCGCGAAGCAGTTCAGGAGCCTTCAGGCTGCCGATTGATCAGGTTTTCACGGTGAAAGGGCAAGGAACTGTCATAAGAGGGACAGTATTCGAGGGAGCTGTAGAAGAAGGGCAGCCGCTGAAGATCATGCCATCCGGACTGGAGACAAGGGCAAGGCAGATCCAGGTGCACCGCAGGCAGGCTGACAGGGCTTTTGCCGGCCAAAGGACAGCCATTAATCTGACCGGTGTTGCCAAGGAAGAGATCAGACGCGGGCAGGTTCTTGTCTCAGCGGATGCCTATACGGTAACAAATGTCTTTGATGCCAGCATCCGTACTGCTGATCATCTCGACTATATCATCAAGCAGAGAATGCCGGTGAAATGCCATATCGGGACGGCTGAAGTGATGGGCAGAATTGTTTTCTTTGACCGCAATGAATTAAAGGAGGAGAAAGACGAAATCCTTTGCCAGATCAGATTGGACGAAGAGGTGGTCACCAAGAGGGGAGATCGTTTTATCCTAAGGAGACCAAGTCCGGCTGAAACCATTGGGGGAGGATGGGTTATTGATCCCCTTGGCCAAAAATACAAATTTGGCGAGGAGACGGTTTCACTGCTCAGCAGGAAAATGGAGGGAACTCCATATGAAAGAGTCGCGGAAGCGCTCAGGCTGAATCCCGGCATGAAGCCTGGGGACTTGGCAAGGACGATTTCGGCTGATGAGGAAACGGTCTTGGATATACTGGCTGAGGATGATTTCCTCAAGATCAGCCAAACTGAATACGCATATAGTGAGACGGTGGAGGAAGCCGAGTCAGATATAGAGGCAAAGCTTCAAGATTTCCACCTCTCTTTTCCGATGAAAAAAGGTCTTAATAAAGCGGAGCTGGTCCAATCCATCGCCGGGGAGTACGGCAGGGTTCTAGCGGAATATTCGGTTGAGAACGGAATTCAGGAAGGGAAATGGAAAAAGGATGAGCAGTGGATCCGTTCCAGCAGTTTTGTGCGTGAGATACCGAAGAACTGGAGGAAGCGGGCAGAAAACCTGCTTGCAGAGCTGAAGGGCGACCAGCTGCAGGTGCAGCATCTGAATGATTATTTTGCCAGATCAGGCATACCGGCAGAGCTGAAGACTGACATGATCCATTATATGACGGATGAAAATCTGATCCAGCCGATTGATGGCCACTTCTTTTACCATTCAGAGGTCTTCGGTGCAGCCGTCAAAAAGCTTCGGGAAAAAACCGGCGGCAGCTTTGAAGTGGGGGAAGCGAAGGATATCCTCGGATTGACAAGGAAGTACATCATTCCGTTCCTTGAGAAGCTGGATCAGATGCAGCTGACAGGGCGCGAAGGAAACAACAGAATCTGGAAGCAGCAATAAGATCAATAAAGCACCCGTTCAGGCAGCGGGTGCTTTTTGTCATCCATCCATTTCCTTTTTTGAATTGACATATTTTTTGGGTCTTAGGTACGTAGCATTTTTTTATATAAAGTCCCTTGCGAAGGAAACATGAGGTAAAAAACCTATTTGCCTGTGGAAAATTAAAGTTTTATATCCTTAATTATCCTTATCGTAAAAGAAGTTCCAGCCACTCCATATATTTCACATATCCTTCACCTGGGCTAATTACTAGAATTAGGGTGTGATAGTAATTAAAGGAGTGTACACCATGAAAAAACAACTTTTAACAGTGGCAGCCGCAGCAGGCATTATGCTGACTCCTTTTCAGGATACTGCGAGCGCACATGAACAAACACATAAAGTAGCATCAGGAGACACGCTTTGGAACATCTCCAGGCAATACCAAATCGCTGTCAGTGAGCTTCAAAGCTGGAATAAGCTCAGCAGTTCAGTCATATACCAGGGCCAGGAGCTTTCAGTCATCGCTCCACACAGTCATAATTCCGGATCTTCATCAACCTCTTCTGTGCATATTGTTCAGCCGGGGGACACCTTATGGGGAATCAGCCTCAAGTATAATGTCAGTGCAGCAGCCCTTAAGGAGTGGAACGGCCTTTCAGGTGATACCATCTACAAGGGGCAGTCCCTTTCAATTAAAGCGGCTGCGCAAACTGCCGGGAGCTCAGCACCCGTGCAAAGCGCATCAAGCTATACCGTGCAAAAAGGGGATTCCCTATGGGCAATTGCCAGCAGAAACGGAACTTCCGTCCTTCAGCTTAAGGCCCTTAATAACCTTTCAGGGGACCAGATTTATGCTGGACAGACCCTGATCCTAAAAGGAACAGCTGCAGCTGCCAAGCCTCCCGCACCGGCACCTGTTTCTTCTAAGGCAGATGTAATCATCAACGAAGCGAAAAAGTATATCGGCGTGCCATATAAATGGGGAGGAAGCACAACAGCAGGCTTTGACTGCAGCGGCTATATCAATTATGTATTCAAGAAGGCGGGGATATCTATCCCGAGAACCGTTGCGACCATCTGGTCTGCAGGAAAGCCGGTTTCCTCGCCGTCACCGGGAGACATTGTCTTCTTTGAAACCGGGACAGGCCCTTCACATGCAGGGATCTATCTTGGCGGCAATCAATTCATCCATTCCGGCTCCTCTACAGGAGTGACGATCAGCGATATGTCCTTGAATTATTGGAAGACGAGGTATTTGGGAGCAAAGAGTTTGCACTAACATTAACAAGCAGGCCATTTTATATGGTCTGCTTTTTTGTATTTCTTTTAATCGTAACACAGCCTGTTATGCAGGATCCTGACAGCAAATCGTCCACCATGATTTAACAAACCACCTATTAAGTAACAAGAATCCATAATCCTGGCGTATACATAATAAAAAAAGTAAAAGGTGGCGTTAAGGTGAATTCAGGAAAGAATAAAGGAAACCCCACTGAACAGTCGCAGCATTTTGCTGATGAGAATAATGAGGAGAAGGAAAATACGGCAGGCAATAGGCTTTCAGTTTTTACAGAACAGGATATTTTTATGGATGCGGATGGGGTGCCCACTAGAATTTCATCTGATCAATCAGTGGCTGATGAGTATTCCAGCTTGCCGCAAAGTTTTTATAATCCTGCAGGAAAGTGGCGAGAAGAGCCCAATGGAATTAGTACTGAGAAGGTTATTCCGAAAGATGAAGAGAAGGCAGAAGAAGCCGAAATAGGCATAGATAAGTCTGATCACATACCAGAGGAAAAAGACCAAAGAAAAACCGAAGGTCAACAATATGTAAATTCACCAAAAGCAAGCGAGGCGAAGATTCCCTCAAGTGAACTGCAAGAGGATAAAGCGTGTACTGTTACTGAAAAAGATACTTCAAAAAAGATAAAGCCCTTTAGTAAAATGTCCTTGATTGAAAAGCTGGAATACTTAACCTCCCCTCCCTATTATTTAAGGAGAATGTTTGTGGAAATTAATACTAAAGATCGCTTGTATATTGGGTATGTGCGTTCCTATTCAATTGACGAAAGTTCCATAACTCTAGCTAATATGAATACATTCAAGTATTATAGCATTGAAATTGATGAGGTAATCAATATTAAAATAATAGGCTTATAATCTAGCAGATTGAGAAAAAACAAGCGCCCTTTGTGCATAAATGTGCACAAAGGGACGTTTGTTTTAAATTCCTGCTGGAACAGCATTAACTGCAGGCAGGCAAGATACGCCACAGAAGCAGTTTAAGTCGACATTGATGCAAATGCCAGTCCGTGTGAATGTTGCAGCTGGAATAGTCTCCAAGCATGCATCTGTTAAATCAGCAGGCGATGGGCCAGGCGGTACGTCAGCAGGTGCACAAAGCAGCTCCAGTACAGCACAGCATTTGTCTGTATCAACAGATGTAACCCTGAAGAAGGTAGAGGTTGCATAGACAAGAGCAGTAGTGCCTGCACCAGTTGTAGGCCTTCTGAAGCCTTGTGCAATGAACACATTGCCGCAGAATCCGCCAGTAACTGTTGGTGGTCCTCCAGCTCCAGTATTTGAGTTTTGTGAATTACAAATTAGCTGAACCGGCACGGTGTTGAAATTAGTTGGTGCCAACCCCCCTATTAATTCACGAACAGATTCTGAACAGCTGCCTAGACAACCATGAACATCCTGCTGGGCATCAGCGATTTCGGCTAAAACATCACAGACGCAGCTGCCTGTATCGAAGTGATCTCCACAAACCATTGTGTTTCCTCCTTAAAAAATGTAGTATAACTTGTATCCATACCATCATATGAGGAATGCATATATTGGTTCGGGTAGATAACCTAATTTTAGAAGAAAAGAAGCCTTTTTTATCCGCTGATGATTTAGGAGTAAATATAATAGAAATTACCTAGACTCTTTTTTAAGTAGCGATTTCCCATAAAGAAGGGTAAGTTTTGCTTCAGACAATTCGAGAAGCAGGGCAAGATGTTCAGTCAATGCTTTGAGCTTGGCTGTATCCTTTAAACTTAAAATATATTCTATATTTCCGCTTTCATCCCTCAGATTAATATGACTGTCATCTGGATTTTTTACATCTTGAACTTGTTCTTCCTCAATAAATGGCTTATCTTCCTGAACCGTCTCCTCCAGCAGCAGTATATTAAATAAGCGGTATTCTACCAAAGAGTACCTGAACCATTGATACTCATGCCTGAGTATCTGGCTGAAGAGTGTCAGCTCTTTCATTGGGCTGCTGGCTGGATGGGCAGTCAATAGATGAAGAACGATATTTTCGTTTAATTCTTTAATATCAATTGTTTTCTGTCCTTTGAATTGATCATTGAATTTTTTGGCAGCAGCCAGGATTTCATTTTTCCTTTTTGAAAAGTTCGTTGGTGCCAGATCTGAAGGCTGAGCTATAGACAGCTGCAGTTTATAAACATACATAAATTCACCTCATTAAAAGCTTTTTAACATTAGTGTATTATGTTTCCTGAGATTTGGCACTTTTTAGGGAAGGCAAAAGTCGGGCCAAGCCGGCTGTCAAAAATAATGGATTCAACCAGCATCGAGCTTGTCTCTCTGCATATAATATGACTACAGTTCAAGAAGAACTGGAAACAAACCATTGTGTCAGACTCCTTTATATAAATAACGGCTGCCTTATGGGCAGCCGTTATTTATTTCATGACATCAGCTGAAGTTCACGAAGCATGCTGATAAAATTTTCAGCATAAAGTTCAGGTGTGAAATGCATTTGGATATGGAGGGAAGCAGCGTTGATGATATTGGCCCGCAAGTGTCGGTTGAGGAGAAGCTCATTGCCCTGTTTGACTGCAGCCCGCAGATCACCCTGCTGAAAAAGCATGCCGGTGTGGTTATGATGTATGAAGCTCAGTATGCCATCAGAATTAGAGGCGAGGACAGGGCAGCGGCAGCTCATCGCCTCCAATACTGAATAGCCGAAGCCCTCTACTTTGGAAGTAGTGCACAAAAAGCCGCCTGAATCTCCGATCTTTGAATAATACCCTGCCATTTCTTTATGCGGGACATTATTGAAGACTTCAATGTGTGATTCGATTTTAAGCTCTTTAATCAGCTCCTCAAAATCAAGCTTTTCTTTTGCTGCGGCAAGCGTATTATCCTCAAATATCCATAGCTTCAGCTGGGGATGCGTTTTAATGAGGGAAGCGCCTATTTTCAGAAAGTCGCGCCAATTCTTATTTTCCTCCAGCCGGCCTACCCATCCTGCAATTGGAGGATAAGTGCCTCCGGTCTTTCTGTAAGAAAATTGGGTGATATCCAGGCAGTTGTGAAAGCAATATTTGTTTTTGGACGGATAGTATTGATTAATTAAGGAAATAAGATGCGGTGTGTGGGGATATAGTATGGCATTGGCATGGGCATGCACGATTTCCTTTGCATCTCTTAGCCAGTAGTCAGCAGCAGCATAATCTCCTAGGCCCTGGACCTCATATATCAACACTCCTTCATAATTCAATCTGCGCGCTCTCTCAAGAAACAAATGGTCGGAACAGACGATAATAGCATCGTATTGGCCCTGGGTTATAATCGCTTTAATTTCTTTGTCGGAGCTTGCCACAAAGATGGTTTCATTTTCAATATTCTGAAGGCCCGGGCCATTGGCATAATAAAGGTAATCGAAGGATACGCCATAGGGCTTCAACGCAGACGTCCGCTGGCGGGCCAAGGTTTCAACGCCTCCGCTTGGATAATAATAGGCAAATAAAATTTTAAGCACAATATTTCTCCTTTCAGAGCTTGATAACGTATCATATGAAGCTTGTTCAATTACATTCCTGGATTTTTCCAAAAATGGACTCACTCATTTTATACAGTTTCATATTTTGTCAATAAGTGAGAACGTAAGGAGAGATCCAGGATGGAATCAAAAGTCTCAGTCGTCATCCCCTTTTATAATTGCCCTTATATTGATCAGGCAATTGAGAGTGTGCTGAATCAGACATATAAAAATGTCGAAATCATCGTGGTTAACGATGGTTCAACCGTGCATAAAGAAAAAATAGAACCTTACCTAGGCAGGATCCGTTTTTACGGGAAAGGCAATGGCGGGACGGCGTCTGCCCTTAATGCCGGATTCCGCCTTGCCACCGGCGACTATATTACCTGGTTAAGTTCGGACGACCTGATGAAGGAAAGTAGGATAAGCAGGCAGCTTGTATTCATGAAGGAAACCAATAGCAAGATCAGCTATTGCGATTATTCGCTCATTAATGAACAAGGAGAAGTGACGGTTGCGAACGCAGGCCTTCATTATTCCGATCCCCAAGTATTCTATGAACGCATGAAGTATGGCAACCATATAAACGGCTGTACCGTCATGATGAAAAAAGAGGTTTTTGACTCTGTCGGCCTTTTTAATGAGCAAAAGAAATATACACAGGATTATGATTACTGGCTGAGGGTGATGGAAAAATATTCATTTATATATTTAAATGATCCGCTCGTTTCCTACAGGGTCCATAGAAATATGGGATCAAAAATACATTCAGCCCAGCAGCTTGCGGAAATCAATATGATTAAGGAGCAGTACGGAGACAAATTGGAACTATTAAAAAGAAAGCAAAAAAAACAGCTGCGCCTCACTTTTCCCATCTTAACTCTTTGCAAGGGCGGGGCCCAGAGGATGCTGGCGGAAATAGCCAATGGATTAGTGCGTAAAGGCCATGAAGTAATTATTTTAATGCCGCCGCAAGGGGTGGTTGAGTACGAGGTGGCTGCTAAAATCATCCGCTCAAAGGAAGCGGTCCTTAGTGCGTCCGATTATCCGGAGAGTGATTATATCATATCAAATTTCCATACTACGGTGGATTCTGCACAGAAGGCAAGTGAAGCAAAAAAGGGTATCCATATCCGATTCAGCCTTTGTTATGAGCCAATGTTTCTTCCGGAGCAGCACTTGTCCTTCCAAACTTACCATCAAACAAAACATTTGGTTGTTTTGTCGCAATATCAGCAAAAGCTCATTGAATTGAACCACGGCATAAAAGGCCATATCATCCCGATTGGGGTCAGTCCCGGCTTTACAAACTTACATTTGAGAGGAAATAACGAAAAACTTAATATCAGCAGTATTGTCAGGCTCCCGGAAGGCGGCTTTTCCTGGCAAAGGGGACAGGATTATCTGATTGAGGTGCTTCGCAGGATTAAACTCGATTACCCGAAGGTATCCATCAACCTGATCTGCCCGCCAAATGAATTCAAGGCTTCCTCCCAGTTAAAAGCACTGGCAGAGTCAGGGGAGTTCCGTTTCGTTACCCCCGAGAGCGATGCCAGCCTGATCCGCTATTATAATGAGGCTGATATATTTGTCACTTCCTCTGTTTTTGAAGCGGCGCCTTTGCCGGGATTGGAGGCAATGAAATGCGGAGCTGCCCTGGCGGCGGTTTATGCCGGCGGAAATACAGAGTACTGCAAGGACGGAATCAACTGCCTGCTTTCCTACCGTTATGAGAATAATCTTTATCATGACCTTGCCAGGTTAATTAATGATACAGATTTAAGAACAAGGCTTGCCCTTCAGGGGGAGCTGGATTCTGCCGCCTGGACATGGAGCAGGAGTGTAGACGAATTCGAAAAAATCATCTACTCAATCAATTAATAAACAAAGCTTGAATTCTAAGAATTCAAGCTTTGTTTATGCTTTCTACCAATTATCATCCTTTTCGTATCCCAGATTGATGAGCATGTGGCCTGCATGGCTTTTAAATTTTGCTTTAATTTCCTCATCGAACTCATTCCGCCACTCACCCTGGGTTCCTTTGCGGAATGTTCGCGCCTCTGTTGGCCTGATATTCTGCAGCATCCTGTTTACCAGTTCTTCTTTCGGTATGGGAAGTTCCTGAGGGTGGAATAAATATTCTGCCAGGCTGCCCAGGACCCTTCTTTTTTCTTCCTCAGAACCAGTCAGAGATTCATAGGAAATGTGGAACGTACTCTTATCTCCAAGCCAGTCGTAATAAGGCTGAAAGAATTTATAAAATCCAAGCCATTTTCCTTCAATCGGGGTAAGCAGTGCCAGGATGCGATCTCTTGATGTTAAATAGAGATGATTGAAATCCTCGTGCAGCGGATGCTCTATCCATTTATCCCGGATAAAATATGCCAAAGACACGAGGACATCTCTGGGATCACGATAAATAAAGATATGTTTGAATCCCAGGTCTGCCAGCAAAGCGCTGTATTCTTTTGAATAATTCACATGGCCGACACCAAATTCATTTTCTTTCAGAAGCTTAAGGCGCTTCATATGGTCATCCCGGTAATATTCGAAAGGATAGAGCTCCGAGAAAAAACGCTTCTGGGCGACATGATCTGATGACAATCCCGGAATTCCGGTCAAAATCTGATGCAAAAAGAAAGTGCCGCTTTTAGGGACAGAGGACATCAGAAAAGGCGGCAGCAAGATGGATTTTTTGGACAAAATAATCTCTCCTAACCTTCATCAATATTTCTATATACTTTATGGAAAAGTGGAAAGACCGTGATGGACAAAATGCCAATAAGTATGAAATAGATACTTTAATCAGAGGCATTTTCTCTATCTTTTAAAGGGATTTTGTAAATTATACCATTAGTCCAGACAAGCATTAAATTTGAACATATAAAATAAAGACTTACAAATTTGGAAACAAAGAAAGGAGATATCCAGATGGCTCGTGAAAGAACTACCTTTGAATTGTTAAGAGATCTGAGGGACAGCAACATAATCATTGATATAGTCCATATCAGGGAAACGAATAGTCCAGAAGATGCACCAATCCTTGAAGGTGTCAGGATCCTTGAGGTCGGCATCGATTTTGTCTCTTTCGGCCAAGTGGCCTCCCCTGGTGCAGGCGTAACGGTTGTACTCAGGGAAAATATCGTCAGCTTCGAATATTAATCTAGAAGAAAGGGCTTATCATTCTTAGGCCCTTTCTTTTCTTTGCGGGGGGTGATTGATTTGACATTTAGGCTGCTTTATTTGACAAGGGACTTTACAAACCGAATGGAAAAAAGCTCTTTCTATTTATTAGAGGAACTAAAAAAACATACAGAAGTAATGGTATGGGATCAGGATGGCAGTATTTCTGAAATTATTACACATATAGGAGCGAAACCGGATTTTATTCTCCTGAATGACATGAAACCGGATTACTGCCCAAGGGTATATGGTTTGGGATCCTGCGATATTCCTTACGGTGCCATTCTGCATGACCTCCATTATAAAAAGCCGGCTAGAAAGAGATATATTGAACGGGAAAACATCCGCCATATCTTTTCCATCTATCGGGATGCAAGCGATACTTACTTTCCGGAATACAAGGACAGAATCCACTGGTTTCCCCACCATGTCCCCCTTGATGTCTTCAGAGATTACCAGCTTGAAAAATCCATTAATTGGCTGATGGCCGGAGCCAGGTTCAAGCACCTATATCCAGTGAGAGCCGCTATGCATGAAATTATGAAGGATGAACCAGGTTTTGTATCCTATCCTCATCCAGGCTACGGTGAGCTGGATAGGCAAAATTACCTTGTCGGGGAAAAATACGCTATGGAAATCAACCGGGCAAAGATGTTTATCACCTGTGATTCAAATGATCATTTTCCGCTTATGAAATATTATGAGGTGCTGGCCTGCAATACGCTTCTGCTGGCAACTCCCTCTAAAGAGCTGGAAGATCTGGGATTCATAGATGGTGAAACCTTTGTGGCGGTCAATCAGGAAAACATAAAGGAAAAAGCCTATCATTATCTCTATCACGAGAAGGAGCGGCTGGCTATTTCCCAGAGAGGCTATGAAATGGTCAGAAGCCGTCATTCTACAGCGGCAAGGGCGAAGGAACTGCTTGAAAAGATAGAGAGAATCATAGGGAAAGCAATTTGAAAAACCCGCCAGCTGGCGGGTTTTCATCTTGCTTAGCGCCAACCCTCGGAATGAGCAGCTGCCGCATGACAAATTGCTTATTTTTATGGGATGAGGGCACCCTGTCCAATCTCTTTCAATCTATCGACATATCGTGTAAAGACTATCGGTGCCGGGAGGAGGAGAATCATGAAAGTATTGACGGTCTTGGGAACAAGGCCAGAAATTATACGGCTCAGTATCATCATCAGGAAACTGGATCAATTTGCCGACAAGCATATCCTTGTCCATACTGGCCAGAACTTTACGGCTTCACTGAGCGACGTCTTTTTCAAGGAAATGGGTGTGCGAAAGCCTGATTACCATTTGAAGCCTGCCGCTCCATCACTGGGCAATCAGCTCGCATCCATGTATAAGGGGCTGGAGGATATCATTCGGTCGGAAGCTCCTGATAAAGTGCTGTTGCTCGGGGACACCAACAGCGCGCTCAGCAGCGTTTTGATCGAGCGGATGGGCATTCCAGTCTACCATATGGAAGCAGGGAACCGCTGTTTTGACCTGCGGGTTCCCGAGGAGAAAAATCGGCGGGTGATTGATGCGGTTTCGAGCTTCAACCTGCCTTATACAGAAAAAAGCCGTGAAAATCTGCTAAGGGAGGGTTTCCCTGCCAATCGGATTTTCCTGTCAGGAAACCCCATTTTTGAAGTGCTGCAGCATTATCAGGCAAATATAGACAAGAGTTCCATCCTATCAAAATTGAATCTGGATAAAGAGGATTACTTCCTCGTCACCTTCCATCGGGCAGAAAATGTCGACTTTGAGGATGCCCTGGCCGAAATCACTTCGGGATTAAATAAGGTGGCCCTCACTTATGGAAAAAGGATCATATGCAGCTTACACCCGAGAACTGCTTCAAAAATGAAAGATAAAAGCCATTTGAATGAGCTTGTCGAATTTTATGAGCCTTTTGGGCTGTTTGATTTCATACACCTGCAAAAGCATGCATTCTGCGTGCTGACTGACAGCGGAACGGTCCAGGAAGAAAGCTGCATCCTCCGCATTCCTGCCGTAACGATCCGCAATTGTACAGAACGGCCGGAAACGCTGGAATGCGGCAGTAATATTGTTTCAGGAGTTAAAGCGGAAAATATCCTGAATGCAGTCAACATCATGGTTCAGCGTCCTGCAGAGTGGGAGCTGCCGGAGGGCTATGAAGAGCCTAATGTATCTGAGAAGGTTGTCAAATATCTATTGGGAGGCTATGGGATTGTTTAAGAATCAGACGATATTGGTGACAGGAGCAACTGGATCATGGGGGCATGAGCTCGTAAAACAGCTGCTGGATAAAAATCCGAAGGAAATCCGGATTTTTTCAAGGAACGAATCAAGCCAGGTCAGCATGCAAAGATTATTTATGGATAAAAGGCTCAAATTCATCATTGGTGATATAAAAGAAAAGGACAGCCTCGTTAAGGCTTGTGAGGGGACAGACTACATTTTTCACCTTGCTGCCCTCAAGCATGTACCGGTTTGTGAGGACCAGCCGCTCGAAGCATTGAAAACGAATGTCCATGGCACACAGAATGTCATTGATGCGGCCATTGATAATCGCGTGAAGAAGGTCATTTATATCTCAACCGATAAAGCCGCAAACCCTTCGAACTTCTACGGCTTGACGAAGGCAATGGGGGAAAGGCTGATCATCCATGCCAATACACTAGAGACAAAAACGAAATTTGTCTGTGTGAGGGCTGGCAATGTACTGGGCACAAATGGAAGCGTCATCCATGTGTTCAAGCATCAAATCAGGACAAAAAATCAGATCGGGATCACCCATAAAGATATGACAAGGTTCTTCCTTACCATTGAGGATGCCATCAAATTGCTCTTCAAGGCAAGCTATGAAAGCGTGGGCGGCGAAATATTCGTCATGAAGATGCCGACCTGCAAGATCCTTGACCTGGCTATGGTCCTTATTGAGGATTCTGGCAAGACTAATGTTGGAATTACAGAGCTTGGAATCCGTCCGGGCGAAAAACTGCATGAGATCCTGCTGTCAGAATTTGAAAGCCAGAAGACCTTATGCTATGACGACAACTATTATGTCATTTTACCAGCCATAGAAGTAGATGGGCTCGCTGAGCATTATGCCGGCCTGGCGCCTGTCAACCTCACAAACTATAATTCTAATGAAGATTTGATGAACAAAGAGGAAATCAAGGAGCTGCTGAGAAACGGAGGTTTTCTAAATTGAAGCTTCTCATCATCGGCGGCAATGGAATGGCTGGCAGTGTGATGGTGGATTACTTCCGGCAGCAGCCGGGATACGAAGTCATTTTTACAACAAGAGATAAAGATTTCCCAGGGAGTATTTTTCTTGATGCCACTGATTTCACAGCAGTTGAATCATTGGTGAATGAGGAAAAGCCACAGGTGATCATCAACTGTACGGGACTGCTCAATCAGAAGGCCGAAGAGCAGTATCAGGATGCCATCAAAGTGAACGGGGTCCTGCCGCATTTACTGGCGAAGCTTGCTGATTATTCCGGGGCAAAGCTCATCCATATCAGCACGGATTGTGTATTTTCCGGGGATAAAGGCAGCTATACCGAAGACGACCATACAGATGGCCAGTCTGTTTATGCACTAACCAAAGCCCTTGGGGAAGTAAGGGATTCAAGACATCTGACAATCCGGACTTCGATCATTGGGCCTGAGAAGCGATCTGAGGGGATAGGTCTTTTTAAATGGTTCATGGAACAAACCGGGGTGGTGAAGGGCTTTCGAAATGTGTTATGGAATGGGGTCACAACTCTTGAGCTTGCAAAATTCACCCAGGCCTGCATCGAGGAAGGAGTGACGGGTCTTTATCATCTAACATCCTCAGAGACTGTCTCCAAATTTGAGCTGCTTAAGATGATCCAGGCAGAATTCAATAAAGAGGATATCTCGATTGTGCCGGATAGTGAAAATAAGCTTGACAGGACCTTAAGAAATACAAGGACGGATTTTCGGTATGATTTCCCAGGCTACTCAAAGATGCTTTCTGAGATGCATGCTTGGATGAATAAGAATGGATAGCAGAAAAAAAGTCCTTGTTACAGGTGCTGCCGGCTTTACCGGTTGGCATGCCTGCCATCATCTGCTGGAATCAGGGTATGAAGTGGCAGGCACAGTACGGAAAAAGACTGCCGCTTCTGCAGGATGGGAACTGGTCGAGTGCGACTTGACCGATGTTGAACAAACCGACCAGATGATCAGCCTTGTGAAGCCCGATCTTGTCCTGCATTTGGCAGGCAGAAATTCCGTACCAGACTCCTGGAAGGATCCTGCAGGCTATCTGAAAGCTAATGTCATAGGAACAGCCAATTTATTGGCAAGCGTCCAGCGGACCAATCCAGCCTGCCGGACCCTTATCACAGGTTCTTCATTGGAAACGGCCGCATCCGGCGGAGGTCCTGCCCATCCTTACGGTCTATCCAAAGCGTTGCAGACAATGACCGCCAAAGCATGGCAAAGCCTTTTTGAACAGAACACCATGTTGGTACAGCCTGCAAATCTGATCGGCCCTGGCCCTTCCCGCGGTGTTCTCTCGGTATTAGCCTCGAAGGTTGCGAGGATTGAAGCCGGGATGGCAGAAGGAGGTCTTCAAATCAGCAATAGCCAAGAATCCAGGGATTTCCTGGATGTGAGGGATGCTGTAAAAGCCTATAGACTGATTCTGGAGCAGGGCATGCCGGGGGCAGCATATGAATTGGGGTCGGGTGTACCCCACACACTGCTTGAAGTCTGTAAGGAGCTCAGGAAACACTCACATACTGCTTTTGAAATCGAGGATCTTGGTCAACAACCCTCTGCAGACAGCAGGAGGGGAAAAACCGGGCTGCCCGATTGGCAGCAAGAACTTGGATGGGAGCCTTCCTTTGCGTTTTCCCAATCTGTCAGCGATATACTGCAATATCATCGTGAATTACTTGTAAAGGAGAAGGAACATGGAACCGGAAGTTTCCATAATCATTCCATTCTATAATTGCTCCTATGTAGATAAAGCCATCACTAGTGTTTTGGAACAGACTCATAAGGACTTTGAAATCATTGTCGTCAATGATGGGTCAAGTCTTTATGCCGATAAGCTGAATCCGTTTTTAGACAGGATCCGGTTAATCGAGAAAGAAAATGGCGGAACAGCTTCTGCCTTGAACGCCGGGATAAAGGCAGCGAAAGGGAAGTACTTTTGCTGGCTGAGCTCGGATGATTATTTTACCCCGGAAAAACTTGCCAATCAGCTGCAGTTCATGAGAGAGAAAGAATCATTGGCTTCTTTCTCGTCTTTTTATATGGTGGATGCCAACGAACAGATACTGGATGGGCCTATCATTCTCGATATCCCTGACCGGCTGGCTCTGTATAAAAGGCTGAGGGGTAATTGCCCTGTCAATGGCTGCACCGTCATGCTCCATATGGAGATTTTCAAAAAAATCGGCTATTTTGATGAAAGTCTTCTTTATACACAGGATTATGATTTCTGGCTCCGGCTGGTAAAACATTATGATTTTCACTATTATACGAGGCCCCTGCTGTATTATCGGATGCACGATGAAATGGGCACCAGGAAACATGCAGGGGACATACGAAGGGAATTCAGGACCGTCCGGCAAAAACATCGCGACAGTATGAATCAGCTGATTAAAACAGAGCTTTTGAGATTAGAAGCATTGAGTGACTCTTGATGGAAGGAGCGGACAAATGAAAAGCATACCCCATGGGGGAAAGCTGGTTGACCGCCTTCAGCCGCATTGCGGCTGGCAGGCAGGCCGAAATATTGAAATCGATGAGATGGCACTGACAGATCTTGAATGCATCGCAACAGGGGCTTTCAGTCCATTAACTGGTTTTATGGATTCAAGGGAATATCATTCGGTTTTAGAAAGGATGAGGCTGAAAAACGGGCTGGTCTGGAGCATCCCCATAACGCTGCCAGTTGATGAAGGAACAGCGGAAGGCTTGAAGCCAGGAGACAAAATTAATCTGGTCCGCCAGCATGCCAAATACGGAATGATGCATATAACTGAAATTTACAGGCCAGATAAAGCTAAGGAAGCGTGGAGCGTATTTGGCACCGACGATCGGGAGCATCCGGGCGTTAAAAAATTATTCAGCCGGGGAACTGTGTATCTGGCCGGTCCAATCTATATGACAAGGCTTCCGGAAAAGAACGATTATGAGCAATATCAGAAATCGCCCCATGAAACAAGGGAGATTTTTAAAAAAAGGGGCTGGAAAACGGCTGTTGGCTTCCAAACGAGGAATCCGATCCACCGCGCCCATGAATATATCCAGAAGTCGGCTCTTGAAATTGTTGATGGCTTATTCCTGCACCCGCTGATCGGAGAAACGAAGGCCGATGACATTTCAGCAAAGATCAGGCTGGAGAGCTATGAAGTTCTGCTTGATCACTATTACCGGAGGGAAAGAGTCGTGTTGAGCGCCTTCCCGGCGTCCATGCGGTATGCCGGGCCCAGGGAAGCCCTGTTCCATGCCATAGTCAGGAAAAACTATGGATGCACTCATTTCATTGTCGGACGGGATCATGCAGGAGTCGGTGACTATTATGGCACTTATGATGCACAGCTCTTATTTGATCAATTTGAATTAGATGAGCTTGGCATCATCCCGCTGAAATTTGAGCACAGTTTTTATTGCCGGAGGTGCGAGGGGATGGCTACCGGCAAAACCTGCCCTCACAAGAAAGAGGACAGGACCCATCTTTCAGGGACAAGGGTACGCGAAATGCTGAGAAATGGTGAAAGGCCGCCAAAGGAATTCAGCCGGCCTGAGGTTATTGAGGTGCTTATTAAAGGGATGAGTGGCATTGATCCGGATGAGGGCATGTGATGTTCCTGGTCTTATCCCTTTTCATAATGGGTATCATGTTTGCAGCCCTGGTATTCGAGTGGCAGGAGCCGGCTGTTATTATTTTTACCGCAATGCTCGTATTCCTGATATTTGGCATCATTTCACCGGCTGAAGCGCTGGCCGGCTTTTCCAACGAAGGACTGATTACGATAGCGGCTTTATTCGCTGCCGTTTCTGCTATACAGAAAAACAGCCTGGCAGCCTTGCTGGAGCAGTTTCTTTCGCGCAGGCAGCTCACGTACCGGAAAACCATTTGGAAAATCATGCTCCCGATCGGCCTCCTGTCCTCTTTTGTCAACAATACACCTCTCGTCCTCCTTTTTACCCCAATCATTAAACAATGGGCCGTCAAAGCAGGAAAAGCGCCTTCCAAATATCTGATTCCTCTCTCATATGCAGCCATTTTAGGAGGGTTTTGTACACTTGTTGGTACCTCCACCAATCTTATCGTAAACGGTTATCTCATCCAAAAAGGACAGCCAGGCTTTTCCTTGTTCGAATTTTCACTGGTAGGTCTTCCATGTCTGTTCATAGGACTGGGCTACCTGGCGATATGGGGGGATAAGCTTCTCCCGGCCAGAATTGAGAATATAGAAGACTATCTTCATCCTGATAAAAAAATGATGGTCTCATTTAAAATTTCTCCCGCCGCAAAAATCATCAATGCCACTGTGAGCGAAGCGAAGCTGAGGAATCTGACGGGCATGTATCTGATAGCCATTATCCGCAATGGCGAAAAGATTTTTCCTGTGTCAGGAGGAGAAACTCTAAAAGCAGATGATTTGTTGATATTCACAGGTAAAGAGCCTGGACCCGCTGAAATCTTGGCATTAGCCGATAAAGGTGCTGCAGAGCATGAACGGGTAAAGCTTGGAGAACTGAAAAACGGCCGGCTGGAAGTAGTGGAGGCAGTCATCGCAAGGAATTCTTCATTTTCCGGGAAGACGCTTAAAAAGGAGAATTTCCGGGGCAGATATGTGGCTGTGGTGATTGGTGTTTACCGCAGCGGCATGATGCTGGATGAGAAAATTGGTGAAATCAAATTAAAGCCTGGAGATATCCTGATGGTTTTGGCTGGAAGCCACTTTAGAAGGATCGGGGAAGGTTCAGCGGACTTCTTTCTCCTTCCTTCATCAGACGAACGGCTGGGCAGGATCAGGCCATGGGTTCCTCCTGCCGTATTAACCACAATGTTCCTGCTTGTACTGTGCAATATAACTACGATGCTGACAGCCTCGCTGGCCGCTGTTGTTTTGTTGCTGCTTCTGCGATGCATGACAATTGAAAAGGCTATACAAGCGATTGATTGGAAGCTGATCATTATGATCGGTGCTGCATTTGGCATCGCAGAGGGGATCGAGAATTCGGGCCTTCCGGGGCTCATGGCTGGATTCATTGCTCAATTTAGTCATCTGGGCCCTTTTGTCATACTGATCGGCATTTATATGCTGACCAATATAGTCACGGAAATGATAACCAACAGTGCGGCTGCCATCACTGTTCTCCCAATCGTGTTTTCGATTGCTGATAGCATGTCCCTGAATCCGGAGCCATATGCTATGGCTGTTGCCATTGCCGCCTCGGCAGCTTTCGCTACACCTGTCGGCTATCAGACCCATCTCATTGTATACAGCTCAGGCGGATACACCTTTAAGGATTTTCTGAGGGCCGGGATTCCGCTCAATCTGATTATTATGTTTGCAGCCGTGCTTCTGATTCCGTTGTTTTGGGATCTCACAATGAAACCTTGATAGAAGGGAGGTGTGCAGGTGAAAGAAATATACTGGCATGATTTCCAGGTGACGAAGAAAGACCGCCAGGCCCTCCATGGGCATAAAAGTATGATCCTCTGGTTTACGGGCTTATCGGGATCAGGAAAGTCAACCATTGCCAATGCCCTTGAAGCCAGGCTTCATAAAGAAGGGTATTCTACTTTTCTATTGGACGGAGATAATACCAGATTTGGACTTAACAAGGACCTGGGATTCTCAGAAAAGGACCGGAAGGAGAACATCCGCAGGATCGGGGAGGTTTGCCGCCTTATGGCTCATGCAGGCCTGATTGTTCTGGCAAGCTTCATCTCCCCGTACAAAGCGGACCGCAGTCTTGTCAGAAGCCTGGCAGAAGAAGGTGAATTCATCGAAGTGTATGTCGATTGTCCGCTGGAAGTGTGTGAAGCAAGAGACCCCAAAGGATTGTACCAGAAAGCAAAAAAAGGCGCCATCCACTCCTTTACCGGGATAACGGCGCCCTATGAACCGCCGGATGCACCAGAAATCATTATTCGCTCCGACTTGGAGGGGATTAATGAATCTGTTCAAAAGATACTGTGCTATCTGAAGGAGAAGAGCAACTTATAGGAAATTTTGTGAAGCCGTTTTAAACGTCAGTTTAAAGCGGCTTTCATTAAAGAGAGTAACCTGTAAAGAGTGGGCGCTTCACCTCAATAAAGAGGCGTTTCTCCCTTGTCAAATGTACAAGCTTTGGGTTAAAAAAAACATAAATTATATAGAGGTGATGAAAGGTGACAAAAATCTTTATAGACCCTGGTCATGGAGGAACAGACGCAGGTGCGTCCGGAAATGGCCTTCAAGAAAAAAAACTGACTCTTCAAATTGCAGCACGCATAAGGAGTATCCTATTAGATGAATATACCGGAGCAGAAATCAGGATGAGCAGGGCTTCCGATCAGACGGTTTCTTTGAAGCAAAGAACAGACTCCGCCAATGCCTGGGGAGCTGACTTTTATTTATCAGTGCATATTAATGCAGGCGGCGGTACGGGCTTTGAAACCTATATCTATCCAGGAGCAGGACAGGCTACTGTAAACTATCAGAATATCATTCATGATCAGGTGATCAAGCAGGGCATTTTCAGCAGCCGCGGCAAAAAACAGGCGGATTTTCATGTACTGAGAGAATCTGCTATGCCTGCCTTATTGACGGAAAACGGCTTTATCGATCATGCGGGCGATGCAGCTAAATTAAAGCAGGCGGCCTCGATTGAAAAGATAGCCCGGGGCCATGCAGAAGGCCTGGCTTCTGCTTTCGGTTTTAAAAGGAAAAGCACTGGACCTCCTCCACCAGATACCTTTCTGATAAAGGTGAAGGCTGCAGAACTCTGGTATTATGACAGGCCTGATTGGAATGCCAGGGCAGGGATTGTAAAGGCCGGTGAGGTGTTTACTGTAGTTGAAACCATCCTGGTCAATGGTTCAAGGATGTACAAATTAAAAAGCGGGAACTATATAACGGCAAATCCCCAGTATGTTCAAAAGCTTTAAAAGTATCCTTCTTCAGAAAAAACAGTGGAATAGTTTTCCCTGTTCTTTTCCCTTCCAAGGCTCCTGTCATCTATAAAACTTTTTCTCGAACGAATCCACTTTATCAACGACACTAAGAAACAAACCGAAGGATTGCCTTTACTTTCATAACGAAAAGGGAGTGTGATAAATGGATCGTTTTTTCAGCTTTAGTATTCCGACTAATTTCAGCGAGTCACTGAACAGACCAGTACCTAATTCGCCTTCACGCATCAGGCTCGCTGGTTTTGGACAGTATGTACCATCCCCCCTTCCTGTCCAGTTGATTGCTACAGTCGGCTTTCAAATTACAGCAGGCAATCCTGATATGTTGTTTTCGATTTTCAGGGACACAGCCTTAATCTACACCACGAAAGTAGAATTTGATATTTCGGCAGGAACCTACCAGACTATCAGCTTTCAATCAGTTGATCCAAATGTTCCAACAGGCTATTACGGCTATACCATGAATGTGGAAATTGTCCCGGGCACTGCTCCGGGCGGCGCTGCAAGAGTCATCGGCCCGGTCAGTTTTACTGGTAAAGTACTGGCAGGAGACCAAGGTATCCCTGGTCCAAGGGGGCCGGCAGGGGCAACAGGTGCGACAGGGCCTCAAGGCCCTCCGGGGACAGGGTCCACTGGTCCTGCTGGTCCGCAGGGCCCCCAGGGAATCCAGGGGATTCAAGGGCCGGCGGGACCTCCAGGTCCGCAAGGAAATCCAGGGTTACAGGGTGTCCAGGGAGAAATTGGACCTGCTGGTCCTCCTGGACCTCAAGGGGGAGCAGGGCCACAAGGCATTCAAGGACCTGCCGGCCCTCAGGGATTACAGGGACCGACAGGCAATACAGGGCCACAGGGGACCCAGGGTTTGCAAGGACCGCAGGGGGCGACAGGCGCAACAGGCCTCCAGGGAATCCAGGGGCCTCAAGGTTCTCAGGGTCCGGCAGGTGCCACCGGGCCTCAGGGCGTCCAGGGTGTTCCGGGTCCCCAGGGACCAGCCGGGCCAACCGGGCCCCAGGGCCTCCAGGGGATCCAGGGTCCGGCAGGGCCCCTGGGACCTACCGGCAACCTGGGCCCCCAGGGCATCCAAGGACCCCAAGGGATTCAAGGCCCTACCGGGTCTACAGGAGCCCAAGGTCAACAAGGTCCCCAAGGAGTTCAGGGCCCCCAGGGAATCCGGGGGGATATAGGTCCGACCGGCCCGCAAGGAGAGGAAGGACCTCAAGGGCCACAAGGGCTCCAGGGGCCGACCGGGCCACAAGGGCTCCAGGGGCCGACCGGGCCACAAGGAACTCAAGGGCTCCAGGGACCTCAAGGGCCACAGGGGGCAACAGGACCGACTGGCCTGCAAGGAATAACCGGCCCGCAAGGCCCTGCTGGGGCAACCGGGGCGGCCGGACCGCAGGGTGAACAAGGACCTCAGGGAGTGCAGGGTCCGACAGGACCGACAGGCGCTGGCGGTCCGACGGGCCCGCAAGGCCTTCAGGGGCCACAAGGGATCCAGGGTCCGACCGGCGGTACAGGTCCGCAGGGAATCCAGGGGCCTCAAGGTCTGCAAGGAGTGACAGGCCCTACTGGTCCAGGAGGTCCGACAGGCCCGACCGGCTCCCAGGGAATCCAAGGTCCTGCTGGTGTGCAAGGACCGCAAGGGATAGCGGGACCAACAGGCCCGACAGGCCCACAGGGAATACAGGGCCAGCAAGGCAGCGTTGGCCCGACCGGCGCGACCGGCCCGCAGGGAATCCAAGGGCCGCAGGGATTGCAGGGGCCTCAGGGAAGTACTGGGCCAGCCGGTCAAACCGGTCCAACCGGGGCAACAGGCCCGCAAGGAATTCAAGGGCCGCAGGGGTTACAGGGCCCGGCTGGTCCAACAGGACCGGCCGGACCTGCAGGGCCAGGTACGGCATTGGCAGTGAACCTGCTTCAAACAACGCTGGCCATTCCTTTGGAAACGGAAACGACAGTGAACACGCTAACCCTCTCTGCAGCTGCTGCACAGACCATCCAGCTTGAGGCTTTCACCAACTTAAGCATTCTTACTTCCCCGGGAAGCGCTCAATACGCCTATGAGGCAGTGCAGAGACTCCGCCGGAACGGGACCTTGTTAAATGAACTAAGATTGGCGGGTGGAGCATCTAAACCGGGCGCCACCATAATCACTGCGGGATTGAATCCTGTGACGATCTGGGCAGATGCTCCGGGGGCAGGCACTTATACCTACACAGTTACCATCCAAATAACCTCAATAAGCAGCATTGCCTCAGCTTCTGCTTCATCAAGGGCCTTGCATGCAAGGCTGCCTGTGTAAGGTCATAATGGGAGGTGACTTCTTGGTTTCAATAAGCTTATGCTTGATTGTCAAAGATGAAGAAAAAGTTTTGGAGCGCTGCCTGGATTCGGTCAGCGGGATAGCGGATGAAATCGTTATTGTCGATACAGGGTCCAAAGACAAAACAAAGCAAATCGCCGGCCAATATACTGACAAAATCTTTGATTACCCTTGGGAGGACCATTTTGCCAGAGCACGCAACTATTCTTTCAGCAAAGCCGCAAAAGAGTATATACTCTGGCTGGATGCTGATGATGTAATAAAAGAAGATGACAGGAAAAAGTTCCTGCTTTTGAAGGAAAGCCTTAGCAAAGCTGTGGATGCTGTATCCATGAATTATCTTTTAGCAGAGGATGCTGACGGAAATCCCGCCTATACCCTTACTAGACACCGGTTAGTGAAAAGGGAGAGGGGTTTCAAGTGGCATGGGGCGGTCCATGAGTATCTGGAGGTATCCGGCCATATATTACACAGTGAAATATCAGTTACCCATAAATCTGCCAAACAAGAGAAATCCTATCGCAATCTCGACATCTATGAAAAAATGATCAAAGAGGATAAACACCTCTCTCCAAGGGATCAGTTTTATTATGCAAATGAATGCTTTGACCACGGCATGTACGAAAAGGCCATCCTGAACTATGAAGCTTTCCTGGCAGGAGGGGAGGGCTGGATCGAGGATCATATTGCTGCCTGCAGCAAGCTGGCAGACTGTTATCACTATTTGAATGATCTGGAGAAAATGAGGAAATGGATATTCAAATCATTTGAGTATGGCATTCCAAGAGAGGAGTTCTGCTGCAGGCTCGGTTATGATTTTCTGCAGCAGGGCAGACTCGAAGCGGCTGTTTACTGGTACTCAGAAGCCCTTAAGGCTGCTGGAAGGCCGGAGCCGCCAGGGATCGTCAACCATGCCTGCAGGACATGGCTTCCGCATCTTCAGCTGTGTGTGTGCTTTGCCATGCAAGGAAACTTTCAGAAGGCACAGCAGCACATTGAACAAGCATCCGCCTATATACCGGAGAATCCGCTCGTCCTGCATAATAAGAGTTATTTAAAATCTGTCTTCAAAGAAACGCAGTAAAATGCATGCATTGAGATTAAGCCAGCCGGTAGAAATCGGCTGGCTTTTGTACTGATAATTTATCCATGATCACTCATGATATTCATCTCGTTCTGCTGTTATAATGGGAATATCTATGTTTGCGGATTTGCTTTTCCATTACTTCAATCTTCTTCATCAGTTCTTCATTCACTTTTTTATAATCGTTCTCAATCATTTGCAGATCGCCTAATATCTTCAGGCTGCTTTCCTCCAGGCTTTGTGTGCTGACCTTCATTTCTTCCTGAAAATCCTTTTCGGAAAGGGAATGATGTTCAATGACATGCTGGAGTTCTTCTATCAGTAAAACATGACTATGGAATTTTTCTGAAAAACTCGATTCTAATTCCTCCATGTCCTCAATGATTGACTGCTCGTTCCTTGCCAAATTAGTTACAGTGAGCTTCTGGCCAGCCAGCTCTTCTTTAAATTCATTGAGAATGTTTTTATAGCTGCTGAACTCTTCCTGCTGGCTGGTTAAAATAGGGTCTAATTCCTTTATAGCCTTAGAATGCAATTGCAGCTTGTGAGCCAACTGGCTTATTGATTTTTCCGCTTCTTTTATTGCGGTTTGCATCTTTACTAAATCATTTATTTTTTTCTCCAGTTTATCTCCTTTTGCTCCTTCTTTCTGGATTCTCTCAGAAAGTATGCTTTGCTGTTGACGAAGCTCCGCAAACCCCTTTTGCAGACCTTCAACATCATTTGCCAGCATCCCAGGCTGCTCCAGTTTTTCGAGCTGAGCTTCTATAGCTGAATCCCGTTCTGTTAACTGGGAGATCTGTTCCTTAAGTTCAGATTCCAGTTTATGGTTATCCGAGCTGACATCAGCTAATCTATTTTCTATTTTCTCAATAATAGACTGGAAGTCCCGCTGCTTTTCTAGGTAATCTGTTTCCATTTCGGCGACTCGCTGAAGCTCTTCAGCAAGCGCCTCGAGTTTTTCCTTCTGGAACTCTTCTTTTGCTTGTTCATTCTGTAATACCTCAGAGATGCTCCGCTGTTTTTCATTCAGCTCCGCAAAATTCCTCTGGAGTCCGGCAATATCGCTCGCCAGCTGTTCCAGGTTGTCGAAGGATCCCACCTTAGCCTCCAAAACCGAGCCCTGCTCTGACAGCTGGTAGATCTGCTCTTCTAATTTACTGTAAAGCATATGATGACTTTCAAGTTTTTCTTTAAGATCATGGTTGAAAGAGCTCAATTCAGTCAGTTTACCCTTTATATTTTCAGGAATAGAATGGAGCTGATGCTTTGTGTCTCGGATATGGGTTTCTATCCCGGAGATTTCTTCTCTGAGTTCTGCAATCTTCTCATCCTGGGAATCTTCTTTTGCTTCCTCATGCTGAATTTTTTTAGAAAGGCTGCTCTGTTTTGCATTCAGCTCCGCAAAATTCCTTTGGAGTCCGGCAATATCATTCTCTATCAGCTCTAAGTTATCCAATGATCCCAAGGCAGCCTTTAATACTGAATCCTGGTCTGACAGCCGGGCAATCTGTTCCTGAAGATCATTAAGCAATTGCGCCTGATCAGATAGCTTTTCTTCCAAGTTATGTTTGATAGTACTGTTATTGGGAAGATCTTCAAAGCGGCTTTCTAAACCATCCAAACGGCTGAATGCGTCTTCCAGTGCTTTGACTTTTTCCACCTGTCCGTCAAGCGTTCGTTGAATAGTACTCATGCTGCCAATTACTTGATTGATATCGTCTTTAAGCTTTACTGCTATGGTTGAATCCAAAGTCTGTTTGGATTCCTTTACCTCTAAAAGCTTATCAAGCTGTGCCTCCAGCTTTAGAATTTTCTGTTCCTGGGCCATCAGCTTCTGATCTTGTTCCGCCAGCTTTTGCTGTGTATCCTGCCCTGCTTCGGACTTTCCAGCCGGTTTATTCAGTTCTTTTGGAGCTGATATTTCTTCTATGCTTTTAAGCTTTGTTTGAAATTCCTGCAAGATCCGATTCAAGGTTTTAATGCCTTCCTTTTGACTATTGCCTTCTTCCTTCAAATGTTTAAATCCATGCTCCAGATTGGATATCCTCTCACTTTTTCCCATTGATGCACCTCCAATATTGCAATTTATGCCTAATAGCTGCAAATGGTGTTCATTCCGTGGGATTTTTACCCTGTTTTATATTTTGCTTGTTTGGCAAATCTATAATACAATTATTTTTTTATCATGTAATGATGCTTTAAAGGAAAAGGAAGTGCAGAATCCTTGCAGTCTTTTAAAAAATGGATATTTATCATTTTGCTGTGTTGTTTAGCCGGATATCTTTATACCCATATAAATCACATAAATGCACCTGACTTAGGAGGGCTGTTAGACAGCGGCTTTGATGAGAATGCCCCTCTTCCAGACCGGCTCCATCCCATTGTACGTGCTAAAAAAGATCAGCTGATTAGCCTGGCTGCCGATCAGGGAATCCAAATCGTGATCACTCAGGATTTCCGGAGCGTAGAGGAGCAGGATGAGCTTTATGCAAAGGGGAGATCATCTGAAGGTGAAATTGTGACGAATGCTAAAGGAGGGGAATCGTATCACAATTTCGGACTGGCAATAGATTTTGCCTTATTATCAATCGACGGGGCTGTGATTTGGGACATGGAATACGACGGAAATGGAAACTCCCGCCCGGATTGGGATGAAGTAGTTGAAATAGCGAAGGGACTCGGATTTGAATGGGGCGGTGATTGGCGCAGCTTCAAGGATTATCCCCATCTACAGTATGACTTCGGGCTAAGCATATGGGAGCTTCAGAGAGGGAAAAGGCCGCCTGAAGAAAAATAGAAAGGAGGATGCGGCAATGGCATCCTCCTTTTGCATTTTTATAATGCTAAATCTGACTGTACATAGTGGAACAATAGCTTCGCGGTATTGTCAAGGGATGCCTGATGTGTCCTCTCATAGGCATGGGACGAATCAATCCCGGGACCGATGAGTCCGTGGACAATGTCATGGCCTGAGCGGATCGCAGCAGAAGCATCCGATCCATAATAGGGATAGATGTCGAGCCTGTATTCAATATTATTTTCCTTGGCAATCTTAACGAGGTTTTTCCTCAGTCCGTAATGATATGGGCCGCTTGCGTCCTTTACGCAAATGGAGACAGTATATTCATCCGTGGACTGGCCTTCACCCATGGCGCCCATGTCGACAGCCAGGTATTCAACTGTTTCAGGAGTGATATTCGAGTTTCCGCCATAGCCGATTTCTTCATTGTTGGAGATCAGGAAGTGGGTGGTGTATGGAAGCTCAATATTCTCTTCCTTCAGCGTTCTGATCAGCTGAAGCAGGATTGCTACGCTTGCTTTATCATCCAGATGGCGGGATTTAATATATCCCGAAGCTGTCTCCTGTACACGGGGGTCAAAGGAAACAAAATCTCCGACTTCTATTCCAAGAGCCAGCACTTGATCCTTGCTGTGAACCTTTTCGTCTATCCGTACTTCCATGTTCTGCTGGTTTCTTTCTGCCTTTGCCGCATCCTTATACACATGGACAGAGGTCTGCTTCATCAGGATGGTGCCGGTATATTTTTCCCCGCCTGATGTTTCAATTTCGCAATATTCGCCTTCAATCGAGTTGTATGTAAATCCTCCGATCAGATCAATTCTCAGTCTGCCATTCGGTTTGATTTCCTTTACAATTGCCCCAAGTGTGTCGACATGAGCGGTAAGCATACGATGCTGCTTGTCGTCTTTTCCTGGAAGAGTGGCAATCAGGCCGCCTTTCCTGTTTTGGTATGTTTGTACGCCAACCTGCTCGAGATAGTCCTGCACGAACGAAATAACTGTACTTGTATTTCCGGAGGGACTGGGAATGGATACAAGTTTTTTGATCAAATCTACCGTGTGCTTTACTTTGCTTTCAGTCAAAAGATCACTCCTAAATTTGTTTGGTCTCCTACTCATTATACTAGGAAAAAATCGAATATTAAATCACAGTGTTTTTTGAGTATGCCAATATTTATTGCATTAAAAAGGAAAACTCTAGTAAGATGGAATTAACGTTTTCAGCTTTATCGGAGGCAAAATGAAGAACTCAAACATGTTTATGCAGCTGTTTTATCAATCAAGAATCCCGCAGACTGTGGTGATTGGAAGTATAGATCACGTAATCGCCAATGAGGCTTTCTGCAAATTCCTCGGCTACTCAATGGAAGAATGGGCCGGCATCACTATTGAGGATGTAAGCCTCCCGGACGAATATAAAAAAGTTTTGGAGCTTAGCAAAGAAATATTGAATGGAAAACGGACGGAATATGAATTGGAAAAGCGGTATATCTGCAGAGATGGCTCACAAAAGATTGGCTTGCTGAATCTGTCCCTTGTCAAAGGAGATCGTGAGGATGATAAATATATGTTCGGTCAGGTCGTCGACATTACCGAACAAAAGCAGATGAAAATGAAAAGGGAAGAAAGCGAGCAGAATTACAGGCTTTTGGCAGACAATATCTCTGATTTGATTATCCTGCACAAAGAGGATATTACGTATTTATATGCGTCTCCATCGGTTAAGCGGATCCTGGGATATGAGCCGGAGGAAATGCTGAAGCTGAACGCTTTTCAGCTCATACACCCTGAAGATATTGAAGAAGTGAAAAGAAAACATCAGCAGATACAAAAATTCGGCGAGCCTGTTTTGGTTACGCATAGAATAAAAAAGAAAGATGGAAGCTACATCTGGATAGAGTCACATGTTAAAGCGGTGGGTGACTATGGCCATGAGAGCGGGGCTCAGTTTTTGTCTGTATCCCGGGACATCCAGCAAAGGATGGAAACCAATGAACTGCTGAGAAAGTCTGAAAAGCTGGCGGTAGTCGGCCAGATGGCCGCCGCCGTTGCCCACGAAATAAGGAATCCCCTCACACCAATTAAGGGATTCATGCAGCTCTTCTCAACTGATCAAAGCTTTAATCCTGCTTTCTCTTCCATCATTATTAATGAAATCAACAGAATTGACAGAATCATTACAGAGTTTCTTGCACTGGCGAAGCCGCACAGCACGAAGGTTGAAGTTCTGGATTTGAATGATTTAATCAAGCATGTGGTTGATTTAATGATGCCGCAGGCGCTGATGAATAACAAAGAGCTCGTATTTGAGCCTGGATATGCTAGCTTCAAACTGCTCGGAGACCTAAATTCACTTAAGCAGCTTTTTATCAATATCATTCAAAACGCGCTTGATGCCATCGAAGAAAAGGGGATCAGCATTATCCGCACCAGAAGGGCTGATGGGGAGATATGCGCCATCGTCGAGGATAACGGGTGCGGCATTCCGGAAGAAAGACTGGCAAACCTAGGGGAGCCCTTCTATTCTACCAAGGAGAAAGGGACCGGCCTTGGCCTGATGACAAGCTATAAAATCGCTGATGACCATCATGGGAGAGTAAAAGTAGAAAGTGAAGAGGGGCAGGGAACTGTGGTAAAAGTGTATTTGCCGGCATACGATTATTAAGGTCCCAAAGTGCCGCTTATAAATGAACTGTAAAACCGCCTGGACTGTATCTCCAGGCGGTTCTTTTAATTAAAGCTGAATGCTCTCAATGATTCTTTTTCCCAATGGAACCCGTTATATGGCGGAGCCGGTAGAACTTCCAGAAATCCCTCACGATTACCTTTACGACAGAATAGAATGGAATGGCCACCAGGATGCCGATGAACCCGTAGAGGGAACCGGCAACCAGCAGGAGAAGAATGACTGTCAGCGGATGGATGTTCAGCCTTTTTCCCATTACCTGCGGTGTAATTAGATTGCCTTCCAGCTGCTGGACCGCGGCAAGGACAATCAGGATTTTGACGACCATGAAAGGGTCCTGCATTAGTCCGACAAATATGGCGGGAATGACGCCAAGCAGCGGCCCCAGAAAAGGAACAACAGTCAGGAACATTGCGAACAATGCCAGTACCAGAGCATAATCGAGGCCAATGATCAGATAGCCGATATACATCAGGACCCCGTCGGCAAAAGCGATGATGAATTGTCCGATTATATACGTAGATAATGTCTTGTCAATATCCAGCAATATGCGGTTGCCTTCTATTTTGTGTTCATCCGGTATCCATTTGAGCAGTTTTGGCCGGAGCTTTTCGTCATCCTTTGAAAAATAGAACAGAATGAAAGGAACAACAACCAGTACGGTAGCGATGCTGGTTATGGCTGAAATGATCCCGGTCAGATCGCTGCCGACAGTATTAAAGAAAGATTGCGAATAGGAAAGGACCTTCTGCTCAATCTCCTCATAGGAAAGGAAGCCAAAGTCGTTCTTATCAACCATCTCCTTGGTCTCGGAACTAAGGTCTTCCATTTTATCCGGGAAAGAGTCAGATATTTGGGTGATCTGTTCTGCTATCAGGCTTCCGCCGTAATAAAATATTCCGGTTCCGGCTCCAATCAGCGTGGCGAATACTACAAGGATGGAAGCGGTCTTCGGTATATAGCCGCCCAGCCAGCGGATAACTGGCCTGAGGATATAATAAAGAAGGCCCGATATCAGGATCGGAAAGAAAATGGTGGCCACAAGCTTCCGGAAAGGCCAGATAAACCAATCGATCTTACCCAGCAGAAAAATGACAGTCAATACAAGGATGGCTCCTGTTATATACATAAAAAACGGTTTTTTAATCCACATGTAATCCCCCTGGATTCCTTAATTTCTTTTATAGTTTTATCCTTCCTTTTATCCCTTGCCGGCTTGCTCCAAACCCATTCTTTCGCCGGCTGAAAAAACATCCCAGTTTAGAAACCGGCCCTATAAGGAATACAAAGAGAAATAAAGGATATAAAGGTGAACGATGATGGACTTCTTTAAAGAACTATCAAGACAAGAATATATTCAGTTTTTCTCCTGGCTTTCGGCCATTTGGATCCTTAAATACATCCTGCAATTTTTTGCTGCAAGAAGGCAATGGGCCCAGCCGGAAGCAAAGGAAGGCATGCTCTCAGTCCTCAACTGGGCGGCATTTTATGCTTCTCTGATTTTGTTTTTGAACTTTTTTGCAACGCAGGATTGGCTGAATTACACGCTTTATCAGGCAGGGGATGTTAAAGTTTCACTGCGGCTGATTTTTACGGCCTTCCTCATTGTTTCCCTGGCGAATAAGTTTGTCAGGGTTTTAACGCTGCAGATTCTATCTTCTGTCTATGAACATTATCATGTCGACAGGGGGCTGAGGTATACATTCAACCGCTTCATCTATTACGCGGTCATGATAGCTGCAGTTGCTGTCAGCCTGACAACGGTCGGTCTTGACCTTACTGCGGCAGGGGCGGCGCTCGGGGTGCTCGGGATCGGAATCGGCTTCGGTATGAGGAATATCGCCGGCAACTTCATTTCAGGCATCATCATCCTGTTTGAACGGCCCGTAGAAGTAGGGGAATTGATTGAGATCAATAATAAAATCGGAACCATTGAAAGCATACGGCTTCGTTCCACGATAGTAAGGACTGCCAAAGAGGGGACGCTCATCGTTCCAAACCAGCATTTTATTGAACAGATCATCAAAAACCGGACCGGATCGGAAATGCTGGCATCCGTGGAGCTGAGCGTGGAATTCGGAGAGGATACAGGCAGGATTGAAAGGCTGCTGAAAGAGGCGGTCCTTCAGGAGGCTGATTGTTTTTCAGCCTATTTAAAAGTCGACCTTGCTGAAATAAGGCTTGTTGACTTCAGGTATAATACGATGCTGTTTTTAATCGAGGTCCCGGTCAGGAATTTTGATACCAAGCAAAAGTATGAAAGCCGCCTGCGCCATGCAATAGCCGGTATTTTTTATGAACATAATATCAGACTTGCCAGCTTTCCTGCTGTAAAGGGAGAGGCTGGTATGTAAACAGAGGCCAGAACATTGGTCTCTGTTTTTTACAGGTGAACTGAAACTAATGCTTTCGGCCGACCAATGCCTTCAAGCCAAGGAAAAGCAGGGCTGCTGCAAATAGTATCATCGCTGATACACCAACTGCAGTGATAAAAGCGGCAAAACCTCCTGTCACGAAAGCCAGCCCGGCTGTTTTCACCAAAGCGTACCCTGCCAGGATGCATGCAAGATAGAGAAGCGGAAGCTGCTGCATGAAAAACACCTCCTTTTTTGACAGTATATGCACTTTAGAAATTGGGGGATTGGGTAAATTGCAACCGCTTTCTGTAATCATGTTGGTCGAAAAACGTCAGTATTTGTAACCTGTTTGTTACATAACAAACATCATAATGTAAAATATTTTGCAGGAAGCATGTGAGAAACTAAGTTCATTACAAAAACAGAGAGAGAAAATTACTTGGGGGACAACATGAAGAAGCTGATCACATGCGTTTTTCTTTGCACTAGCCTGCTTTTTGCCGGATTGTTTGGGGGAGAAAATACAGAAGCGGCTTCCTATGGTTCTTCTGCGGCTTCCGTGGCCCAAAAATACATAGGAGTTCCTTATAAATGGGGCGGCACATCGCCAAAGGGCTTTGACTGTTCAGGCCTTGTCGGATTCACTTACAGCAAAGCCGGGAAAAAGATTCCCAGGACTACCGGGCAGCTTTATAAAACAGGACAAGCAGTACAAAAGAAAAGCCTGAAAAAAGGGGACGTCGTTTTTTTCAGCACCTATAAAAAAGGGCCTTCTCATGTCGGCCTTTACCTTGGAGGCAACAAATTCATCCATGCATCAAGCTCCAAGGGCGTTAAAATTGATTCTATGTCCAATCCTTATTGGAGCAAAGCCTATTATGGAGCTAAACGAATATAAATAATTAATTAACAGGGGCGGGGCCATCCCGCCTTTTTTGTTTGCCTGATTCCGGGAACGTATGTGCTATAATGGTTCTATTATAAATGGCAAGGAGACCTTGTGATGACTAATAGCTGGAGAATTTCTGCCAGAAGCCTGGCGGAATATGTATATCGTTCCGGAAGCATTGAGTCTGGATTTGCAGCAGCTTCTTCGATGGCAGAAGGAACGAAAGCACACCGGAAAATTCAGGGAGCCTATAAAGAAGAAGATGAGCATGAGGTCTTCTTGAAGGAAGCAATTCAGCATGAGGAGATTGAGTTTCTGCTGGAGGGACGCTGTGACGGGATTATTAACGAGGAAGGGGATTTAGTCATAGATGAGATCAAATCGACGGCAAAGGATTTGTCGGCCATTGATGAGGGCACCCATCCCGTGCACTGGGCCCAGGCAAGATGCTATGCTTATATGCTTGCAAAAGAGCGGGGGCTCGGGAGAATCACGGTTCAGCTTACTTATCTGCAAATCCATACAGAAGAGGAAAAGCGCTTTAGGAAGGTAGAAACATTGGCATTCCTTGAAGATTATGTGAAAGGGCTGATTGCAGACTTTTATCCTTATGCCCGGCTCATGCTCAGTCATCGGGAAAAAAGGGACAGCAGCATTAAAGCCCTCCCATTCCCTTTTCCAGATTATAGAATGGGCCAGAGAAAGCTTGCAAAGGCGGTGTACAAATCGATTCTGGACGAAAAGGATTTGTTTGCCCAGGCGCCAACCGGGACAGGAAAGACCATCTCAACATCTTTTCCCGCCATCAAAGCGATGGGAGAGGGACTCCTTTCAAGGATCGTGTATCTTACAGCCAAAACAATTACAAGGCAGGCGGCAGAAGAAGCTTTTTCGATGATGAAGCAGAAAGGCCTCCATATGCACACGGTGACCATTACTGCCAAGGACAAGATATGTTTTCAGGAGCAGACGGTCTGCCGGAAAGAATATTGTCCGTTCGCTGATGGGTTTTATGACCGCATTAATGAAGCTGTCCTCGATATTCTCTCCCATGAAACCACAATAGACCGGACTGTTATTGAAAAATATGCCATGAAGCACACGGTATGCCCGTTTGAATTCTCCCTGGAGCTTGCCTATGCAGCAGACTCTATCATATGTGATTACAATTATATATTTGATCCCCGGGTGTCCCTCAAAAGGCTTCATACAGAAGGAAAGAAAAAGACGGCCCTTCTGATCGATGAGGCGCATAATCTGGTCGACCGGGCGAGGGAGATGTTTTCTGCGGGACTTGGGAAGCAGAATTTTCTTCAACTGAAAAGGGCTTTTAAAAACACAGCCCCGCCGCTTTATGCTGCAGCTAAAAGAATGAATGATGTTTTCATCTCTTTCAAAAAAGAATTAAAGGAGGAGAGCTATCGTATTCATGAAGAGCTGCCGGAAAATTTGCTGGAGCACCTTGAGGAGTTTGCCTTTTGCGCTGAAAAGGAGCTTATAAGCGGCAGGGGAGATGAGGGCCAGGAGCTGCTGCTTGATACTTATTTTTCTGTACAGGCTTTCCTGAGGATATCAAGGCTGGCAGATGAGCGGTTTGTCATCTATACAGAAAAGTCCGGTAAAGATGTTGTACTCAACCTGTTTTGTTTAGATCCATCCGATCTTGTCCAGAAAATGGGCAAGGGGTTCCGCAGCAAACTCTTTTTTTCGGCTACCTTCCAGCCATTCGATTATTTCAAGAACATGCTGGGCTGGAATGAGGATCATTATTCCCTGTCACTGCCTTCCCCGTTCCCGAAAGAAAATGCAGAAGTTCTTGCTTTGCCGCTTTCAACTAGATATAAGGACAGAAGCGCGACAGGTGAAGCTTTGATCCGATCGGTAGAAAAGCTGGCAGCTGAACGGCCCGGGAATTACTTAATCTTTTTTCCGTCTTACCAATATATGAGGGAAATCCATGAACAAATGAAAGAATCTAGCACTATCAGGATGATGGTACAGGAACAGGGGATGAAAGAAGGCGAAAGAGAAGAATTTCTGTCTTCATTCGAGGAGGATCCTGCAGAAAGCCTTCTCGGCTTCGCAGTGCTTGGCGGAATTTTCTCCGAAGGGATCAATTTGAAGGGAACCCGGCTTGGCGGTGTCATCATTGTTGGTGTTGGGCTTCCGCAGTTGAGCCTGGAGCGCAATCTGATTAAGGAACACTTTCAGTCTGCAGGAAAAAACGGCTATGATTATGCGTATACTTTTCCGGGAGCCAATAAAGCAGCCCAGGCTGGCGGGCGCCTTATCCGTTCAGAGGAAGACACAGGAACAATCCTGCTGATTGATGACCGCTTCCTTCAAAAAAGATATGAAAAATTGCTTCCCGCAGAATGGTTTCCGCTAAAAAGGCTTACACGATAAATAGGGCTTGTAGAAAAAAGAAAAAAGCAGTATTATTTTTTAAAATAGTTAGACTAGTCAGTTGACAGAAAGCCGACCTTTGTTGTAGGATTACTATGAAATCAATTGAATATTTCTTATCGAGAGTGGTGGAGGGACTGGCCCTGTGATACCCGGCAGCCGCTGACTTAGTCAGAATGGTGCTAAATCCAGCAAAGCGCAATGCTTTGGCAGATAAGATAGAGGCATATCAAACTTCTTCTTATCGGGGAAGTTTTTTTTATTGCTGACAACAAGGTGCAAGTGAGAGGAGAAGAGACAGATGAAGTACGGATTTTGGCTGCCGATCTTTGGCGGCTGGCTGCGCAATGTAGAAGATGAGAATATGCCCCCGACCTTCAGCTATGCGAAAGAAGTCATCCAGGCAGCAGAGAAGTGGGGATATGATACCACATTAATAGCAGAACTTTACTTGAACGATATTAAAGGCCCGGAGCAGGATTCGCTTGAAGCATGGTCTACAGCGGCCGCTCTTGCTGCGGTGACTGAGAAAATAGAAATTATGACGGCTGTCCGCCCCGGCTTCCATAATCCTGCCGTAACGGCAAAGATGGCAAGTAATATCGACCATATAAGCAATGGCCGTTTTACACTGAATGTCGTATCGGCATGGTGGGAGGAAGAGGCGCGCCAATATGCAGGCATCTTTACAGAGCATGATGAACGCTATGACCGGACAGAAGAATTCGTCAAGGTTATGAAAGGTTTATGGGAAGAAGAGACTTTTAATTTTGACGGCAACTATTATTCTATTAAAAATGCCCATTTGTCCCCTAAGCCGGTGCAAAGGCCGAATCCGATCCTTTATGCAGGCGGAGAAAGCCCGCGAGGCAAAGAAGCGATTGTTAATCACTGTGATGCCTATGTGATGCACGGCGGGACAGTTGAAGAAGTAAAAGCTAAAATCGATGATATGAGAGCGCGCAGGCAGGAAAGCGGAAACGAGCCATTTAAATCGTTTGGCATGGCTGCCTATATTGTCTGCCGTGACACAGAAGAAGAGGCACAGGAAGAGCTTGCCCGCATCACTAATGTAAAGGAATCAAGCGGCTATGCAGGCTACAAAGATTTTGTCGGCAAATCACAGCTCGAGCAGCAGGTAAAGCTGTACGATTATTCCGTTTCCAACCGCGGCCTCAGGCCGAATCTGATTGGAACCCCTGAACAGATTGCTGAACAGATTCTTGCCTATGAAGAAGCCGGCGTCGATCTGCTCCTTCTTCAGTTCTCCCCACAGCTGGAGGAAATGCAGAGATTCTCAGAAAAAGTCATGCCGCTCGTTGAAGCCAAAAGGAAAATCTTAAAGTAAAAGAGGGATAACATATGAGCAAAATACACATCATTCACGAAAACAGCGAATGGACGGCCCATTTGACAAAAAGGCTGGAGGAGCTGGGTCTTCCTTATGAGGAATGGTTCTTGAATGAAGGAATTGTTGACCTTACCGGTGTACCTCCGGAAGGAATTTTCTACAGCAGGATGAGCGCATCCTCCCACACAAGGGGGAACCGATTTGCGCCCGAACTAACTGAGTCAGTCCTTTCATGGCTTGAACATCATGGCCGCACCGTTTTCAACGGAAGCCGCGCTTTAAGGCTGGAAGTCAGCAAAGTCAATCAATATACAGCGCTGAATGCAGCAGGAATCGCCACTCCGAAAACAATAGCAGCTGTCGGAAAAAATCAAATTCTTGAAGCGGCTGTAAAGCTCGACAGCGCACCGTTCATCACGAAACATAACCGCGCAGGCAAAGGGCTTGGTGTACAGCTGTTCCATTCGCTGGACGCATTAAGGGAATATGTCGAAGGGCCGAATTTTGAAGAGCCTGTCGATGGCATCACACTGATCCAGGAATATATTGACTCACCGGAATCATATATTACCAGATGTGAATTCGTCGGCGGAAAATTCGTTTATGCCGTGCAGGTTGATACATCTGAAGGCTTTGAGCTTTGCCCGGCCGATGCCTGCCAAATCGGCGATCTGTTCTGCCCGGTTGGCGAAGAGGTGGAAGAGAAGCCAAAGTTTAAGATCATTGAAGGCTTCAACGACCCGATCATCGAAAAATATGAAACCTTCCTCAAGAATAACGGCATCCAAATCGCCGGCGTTGAATTTATTAAAAATGCCAATGGGGATATTTATACGTATGATGTCAACACAAACACAAATTATAATTCTGACGCAGAGGCAAAAGCCGGCAAATACGGCATGCTTGAAGCCGCCAAATTCCTCGGTGCCGAGCTAGAAAAAGAACAGGCGAAGGTAAGGGAATACAGCAGAGTCTGATAAATTATAGAAGAAGGCCGCTCATTTGGGAGCGGCCTTCTTTAATTTCCTTTTGACTTTTATTGGCTGAACGATTGAATTAATCAGTAAAAAAATATAATTCACTCATTCCTAATCTGCTAATTTAAGCAGCAGCCCTCTTAAACCCATTTGCCATCAGTAATTCCAGCTTAGGGTGGAAATACTGCACCACAAGGCCAAGTGTCAGTGTGACCAGAATTGTTCCTGGGCCGATCGCTCCCTGGAAAAGGAATGCAAGAACAAGGGCAAATCCTTCACTGACAATACGGGAAATCCTTAAAGACAGGCCAAACCTGGTATGAACGGCGACCATTAATGTATCCATCGGGCTTGGCGGGAACTTCGCCTGAAGATAGACGGCGATCCCCAGACCCATTGTCAATATGCCTGAGAGCAAAGTGCAGGACTGGGTTAACAGCATGGCCGGAGAAAAGTCCTTGAACACTGCCAGCAGCCAGAAATCGATCAAAGCACCAATGACCAGAATGGTACCTGCCGCCAGAATTTCCGGCTTTTTCTTCAATAATATAGAGTTGATGATGATCAGAGCGATTCCATTTATGAATACACAAGTCCCCACGGTCAGCCCGAAAAGATTGGACTCGCCAACTGCCAGTGCATCCCATGCAGAGGCACCGAGGGCAGATTTGATAATAAGCGCCACACCTAACGTGAGGACAAGCAGCCCTGCTGCAAAAAATAAGATTCTTTCCTTCATGTTGTTCTCCTTTATCAGGCTTTTACACCTTGTTTTCCTGTTTTAGCCGCATGAGAGAAAGCGGATTCACGCGGAAGATACATTGTATCATCACCATTTGCCTTATGAAAAGATTAATTTTTTCCCAACATAAACTTTGCTTCAAATTTGATGAATGTTTTCAAGTGGGTTAAAATATGGTATAGTATTTAACATTCGTTCACTATTAATTAACGAATCTTTTACAAAAACTAGGTTCTGAGCCCGCGGGTTTGGAGTATAACGTTTTTCCGAACTTAGCGGATGCTAAGTTTTTCTAGTTTTGGCAGGAAGCATGAAATAGGAATTTGTGCTCTTGCAATAACTTTACGAACTAAGAGGTGTAAAAAGGATGAAACCGATCTTAAAATCGCCTAAGGAGCTACTTAAAAACAGCATGGCCGTTTTTTTCCTTGCAGTCATACTGCTGTGGCTGAAAACATATGCTGCCTACCAGATTGAATTCAATTTAGGAATCGACAACAGCATGCAGGAATTTCTGCTTTTCCTGAACCCGCTGAGCTCATCCCTTCTTTTCCTGGGGATCGCGCTATTTTTTAAAGGAAAGATACAGTCAGGCGTACTGATTGCTGTTCAGTTTCTGCTGTCTTTCCTGATGTACGCCAATGTGGTGTACTACCGTTTCTTCAATGACTTTATTACAGTACCTGTCCTTATGCAGACAAAAACAAATGCCGGACAGCTTGGTGACAGTGCACTTTCGCTGATGTCACCGTTTGATATCCTGTATTTTGCCGATACGATCCTTTTGGTTGTACTGGCAGCGGTCAAATGGTACAAACCGGCGAAGCATACAGGGAAGAGAATGACGGCAAGCCTGGTGATTGCTGCTGCTGTCATCACATTCTTCATTAATCTTGGGCTTGCTGAAAAAGACCGTCCTGAACTCCTGACACGCTCTTTTGACCGCAATTATCTGGTCAAGTATCTGGGAGCCTACAATTTCACTGTTTATGACATCATTCAAAATGCCAGGTCTGCCAGCCAGCGTGCCATGGCAGACAGCAGTGATATCACTGAGGTTGAAAACTATGTGAAAGCCAATTATGCAGAACCGAATCCTGATTATTTCGGTAAAGCAAAAGGCATGAATGTCATCTATGTTTCACTGGAATCTTTCCAGACATTCCTGATTGACTATAAGCTGGACGGCCAGGAAGTAACGCCATTCCTGAATTCTCTGGCTCATAATGGACAGACTTTTTACTTTAAGAACTATTTCCACCAGACAGGGCAAGGTAAAACATCCGATGCCGAGTTCATGATGGAAAATTCCCTGTATCCGATGTCCCAGGGGGCCGTTTTTGTAAATAAGGCCCAGAACACCTACCAGGCAGCACCTGCGATACTGAAGACGCGCGGCTATACGTCAGCCTCTTTTCACGGCAATTATAAAACATTCTGGAACCGGAATGAAATTTATAAATCCTTCGGCTATGACCGTTTCTTTGATGCCGAATATTACAGCATGACAGATGAGAACACGAAGAACTACGGGCTGAAGGATAAGCCTTTCTTTAAAGAATCCATGCCGATGCTGGAAAGCCTGAAGCAGCCGTTCTATACAAAGTTCATCACTCTGTCCAACCACTTCCCATTCAAAATGGATGAAGGGGACACAGATTTCCAGCCGGCAGAAACAGAAGACAGTGTTGTTAACCATTACTTTACTTCTGCCAATTATATGGACCAGGCACTGGAGCAGTTCTTTAACGATCTTAAGGCATCCGGCCTGTATGATAATACAGTGATCGTCATGTATGGTGACCATTATGGCATTTCAGAAAACCACAACCCTGCAATGGAGCAGGTTCTTGGCAAGGAAATCGATTCCTTTGAATATGCCCAGCTGCAGAGGGTCCCTCTGTTCATCCACGTACCTGGGGTAAAAGGCGGCGAGATGGACACATACGGAGGAGCGGTGGATGTAATGCCGACCCTGATGCATCTTCTCGGCGTCAGCACAAAAGACTTTATGCAGATCGGTTCAGATTTATTGTCTGAAACCCACCGGGAAGTTATTCCTTTCCGCAACGGCGACTTCATCAGCCCGGAATACACTTCTGTTGATGAGAAATGCTACTCTACGGAAACCGGTGAAGAGCTTGAGGAAGGCAGTGCATGTGTAAGGCTGTCAGAACAGGCGAAGAAGGAACTGCTGATGTCTGATAATATCGTGTACAAAGATCTGCTGAGATTCCACAAACCGGAAGGCTTTGAACCGATCAACCGCAAAGATTACAAATATATAAAAGAAGAGTCTGCCGAGGAAGCGAACCCAATGACAGGTCTTCAAAAATAAAACACCAAAAAGCAGAAGCCCCGGCTTCTGCTTTCTGCATGTAGAATACATTAAGGCAGGTGTAAATCCCCTGAAAATAGGGAACCTATTTAAAAAGTCAAAGACTTTTTTATAACAGAAAGGAGTGGTAAGTATGAGTGAATGCCATCTGAACCATTCAGCAGAGGATGTTAAAAATAAATATGAACAGCAAAAAGGGCATCTCCCCAATGAGCTTCAGCTACTGATGGAAGAATTCCTGCAAAAAGATCACACACAGGAAATCCTGAATGACGTATTTCACCTTTTGAAGAAATATGACCTGGCTTCAGAAAACGAGAAAGAAGAACGGGAAAGAAGGCTTTATTTGGTTGTTAATAATGTGTAACAGTGGATTAGAGAGCTGCTGAACGGAAGTTAAGAATGCTGCTTTTATTTTGAGATAGTGACTTGAATGGCCATCTATATTTAAAAATAGTGAGCTTCTTCTAGTTGCAAAATCGCCATATAATTAAAAAAGCCCTGGTGTTTGTAGTGGAAGGCACGTAGACTCCTGCGGGAAATAGCGGAAGAGTTGAGACCTCACAGCGCGCAGCGCGAGGAGGCTTAGGCTCCGCCCCGCGGAAAGCGAAGTGCCTGGAACGGAAAACACCAGCCCCATCAGAAAGCTGAATAAAATGGAAATTCTTTGTCTTCAAAAAGAGCCATTGTGGCTCTTTTTTGCTGTCTAATGAAGGAAATTGCCGAAAATTGCCGAAGTTGTTAGGGGAGCAAAAAGCAACGAACATGTTCATTCTGACAAAGGAGTCTCCATGGAAGGTAATCAAGGTTTACATACAATAAGCACGGACCTTATCGCTCTTTACTATGGAAATATTGCTACAGACTGACGGGCTCTCCATGGGATGCAGAAGACCTCGTCCAGGACACATTGCTGAAATTACTGGCACTGCTTTCAAAGGTCTTCAAGAGCTGAATGTAAATCCTACTTATTCAAAATCACCACTAATATATGGATCGATCAGCAAAGAAAGAACCGGATTGCTTATTCAGATTCATATCCTGTAGAAATTCTGGAAAGCGGCAGCGAGAAGCAGCTCGAGATTCTCCCAATCCTCGATTATTAGGCCCGCCAGCTGAGTCCCAAGCAATTTGTCTGCCTTCTGCTAACATTACCCATGCTAGTGTGGAATTCGGTAGAAGAGAAACAAAAGGAATTCTCTCAAGGATTGGGCAGAGGCGGTTTCCAGGCATGAAGGAGTCGAAGCTGCCATTGCCATGCTATGGGGCAGGCAGGTCATTTTGGTTTTTGCTCTTAAATCCAGTGAAAAGCTGCTGCAGAACATTCACTTAATTGAACTGGAAAATGATAAAATAGTGTATTGGAAATTTTATTGCTTTTCCTGGGATTTGATGACGCAGCTGAAAAAAAGCTGGATGTGAAACTCGGGGCAAATTATTTTTATCATATTTTTTAAGTACTATGTATAATTCGGCTTCTTTTTCCCGTTATAGATCTTGTAGGCTTTTGTATTGGTTCTAGTAAAAAGACAGGGAGAGATGAAATGATGGGAACGTCAATAGTCAATAGGATGAATACGGTTTTTGTACATGTAGCAGATTTGAAAAAGTCGGCAGGGTGGTACTGTAAGCTTCTTGGCCAGAAAGTCACAGAGCCGGTTGAGAACCCGGTGTATAATGTAAAAATGGATGGGGAGACTGGACTTACCCTGGATGCTGGATCTTGCGCTGATGGGAAAAGACCGCAGGCCGGCCCTAATCCATTGTTCAACCTGCATACCGGGGACATTCATAAGGCTTACAGCTGGATGGAGAAAGAAGGTTTTGACGTTCAAGCTGGGATTACTCACTTTGACGATTTCAGCTTTTTCAACGTAAAAGATCCTGACGGCAATATCATTATGATCTGTACAGGATAAAAAGGCACGGGGAGACTGGAAAAATGACAGGAACAAAAGAAAGGCTGCCTGCGGTCGAGTCGGCGCAGATGCTTATAGATGAAAGATTCCCGGACTGCAGAGGGGCCATCCTCGGAGGAAGTGTCGTAAGGGGAGAAGGAACCGCGACCTCTGATCTGGATATTATCGTAATCAATGACAAAACTGGTTCTGCCAAAAGAGAATCCTTCTATTATAAAGGATGGCCTGTTGAGCTTTTTGTTCACACCAAGGATTCCTGCAAAGAGTATTGCCGGAAGGATGCAGAAAGGGCCAGGCCGACGCTTCCGCGGATGCTGGCAGAAGGGCTGGTGTTAAAGGGTGAGGACTTTCTTAGCGGAATAAGGGAGGAAGCGGCCCTCTTGGTGGCAGCCGGCCCTGCTCTGTGGACAGATGCTGAGGTGACTTATAAGCGCTATTTCCTTACTGATGCTCTGGATGATTTCATAGGCAGCACTAAAAGGCATGAAACCCTTTTTATTGCTGGGAAACTGGCCGAGCTGGCACATGAATTTCTTCTTAGAACCAATAAGCAATGGATCGGCCAGTCAAAATGGATTTACAGGGAATTATCCCATTTTGATCAAGCCCAGTCGATTAGGTTCGCTGAATGCTTCGACAGCTTTTATCAAGATGGGGATAAACAACCCGTCATTGAGCTTGTGGAAGACATCATGAAGCCGTTTGGCGGCAGATGCTTCGACGGCTTTTCGCTAAAAGGGAAATAATCCAAAGCAGATTAAAAATAAAAAGGAATGAAAACACAGATGGAAAAGTTATATTATCAAAATCCATACATAAAAGAATTTACAGCTTCGGTTATCTGCCAGGACCAGAACTCTGACGGTAAATGGTATGCAGTTCTGGATCGGACAGCTTTTTATCCGACCGGTGGAGGCCAGCCTTTTGATACAGGGACGATTCATGGTATCTCTGTAACTGATGTTGAAGAAGAAGAAGGAGAGATCAGGCATTATCTTGAAGAGAAGCTTCCGGAATCAGAGGAAGTCGAGGGAACGGTTAACTGGCAGAGAAGATACGATCATATGCAGCAGCATGCAGGTCAGCATATTCTATCTGCTGCCTTTGATGAGCTGTTCGGGTACAGGACTGTCAGCTTTCATCTTGGAAAAGAGACTTTGACAATCGATCTTGATACGGAAAATCTGAGTGAGGAAGAAGCGGCACAGGCAGAAAGAAAAGCGAATGAGATTATTACAGATAATCTTCCGATTGAAACAAAATGGGTCAGTGAAGATGAGCTTGCGGGCTACCCATTAAGAAAAGAAACTAAGGTAAAAGAGAATATCCGCCTTGTTATCATTCCTGGATTTGACTATAACGGCTGCGGCGGAACCCACCCGAAAGCTACAGGGGAAGTCCAGGCTATAAAGATTCTTGGATGGAGCCGGCAGAAGAAGCAAACCAGGGTAGAATTTGTGTGCGGCGGCAGGGTGCTGAAACAGCTGCATGCTAAGAATATGATTGTGAATCGGACAGGCCAGCTGATCAGTTCGCCAGAGGGGGAAATACCCGAGGCAATCATCAAGCTGCTCAATACGCAGAAACAGATGGAAAAAGAACTGGAGGAATTGAAGAACCAGCTTCTTGAGCAGGAAGGCAAGGAATATGCCAGAAGCGCCGTGGATGGACAACCCGTCATACAGAAAGTTTTTCATGATAGAAGCATTAAAGAGCTTCAGAAGCTGGCCAAGTCTATAGCCATGCAAAATGAACAGGCAGTTGTTTTATTTGCTGCGGAAAACGGCCGGCAGCTGCAGGCAGTATGTGCGTGCGGAACAGAAACAGATGCAGATATGAAAGGGATCATCCAGTCCATTCTCCCTGCCATCAATGGCAGAGGCGGAGGAAACAAGCATTTTGCCCAGGGAGGCGGAGAGGCTGAAATGAGCGGTGAAAGGCTTCTTGAGCTGATGATGGAGAATCTTTGATTTTTTTGTGGAAGGCCCTGGGAAATGAGAGGGCCTTTTTTTTTTTTATTATTTAGTGTTATCAGCTTTTTCTTTGTGGGGCTGGAACAAGTTAGTAAGGCTGGAAATTTATTGTGGTATTTTCGGCAAAATAGTGGATCTGCGTGTTTGGCTAAAACCACTATTTTGGTTTTTCTATGAAATAATGATTCCAGTGCTCGTTGCTAAAACCACTATTTTGTTTTTTCTATGAAATAATGGTTCCAGTGCTCGTTGCTAGAACCACTATTTTGGTTTTTCCTTGAAATAATGGTTCCAGCGCTCGTTGCTAGAACCACTATTTTGGTTTTTCCTTTAAATAATGGTTCCAGCGCTCGTTGCTAGAACCATTATTTTAGCTTTTCATGGAAATAGTGGTTCTATCGCTCGTGGCTAAAACCACTATTTTGGTTTTTCCTTGAAATAGTGGTTCCAGAGCTCGTGGCTAGAACCATTATTTTGATTTTTCCTTGAAATAATGGTTCCAGTGCTCGTTGCTAGAACCACTATTTTGGTTATTCCTTGAAATAATGGTTCCAGAGCTCGTTGCTAGAACCACTATTTTGGTTTTTCCTTTAAATAATGGTTCCAGCGCTCGTTGCTAGAACCACTATTTTGGTTTTTCCTTGAAATAGTGGTTCCAGAGCTCGTGGCTAGAACCATTATTTTAATTTTTCCTTGAAATAGTGGTTCCAGAGCTCGTGGCTAGAACCATTATTTTGATTTTTCCTTGAAATAGTGGTTTCAGAGCTCGTGGCTAGAACCACTATTTTGGTTTTTCCTTTAAAAAATGGTTCCAGCGTTCGTGGCTAGAACCACTATTTTGGTTTTTACTTGAAATAGTGCTTTCAGCGCTCGTGGCAAAATCCGTTATTTTAGCTTTTCGCAGAAAACAACAGCCAAATACACACCTTATGTAAAGCACACTTGACGTAAAGCTCCCTTTACAATATAGTAGAGCAAAAGGAGGGCGTTTATGAAAAATAATTTGGCAGAGCTGAGAAAGAAGCATGGTTTTTCGCAGGACAGGCTTGCGGCCAGGCTGGGTGTCTCAAGACAGACGATCATTAGCATAGAGAAAGGAAAATATTCGCCTTCTCTTCCGCTTGCATTTCAAATTGCGAGAACCTTTGATACAACGATTGAACATATTTTTATATATGAAGAAGAAACAAACCAGAAAGGAGAATGAATGGATGGAATCGAGACTAACTTTTTATATATGCGGAGGCCTTTTTTTAATCATGACTCTTTTTATGGCTTTCGTCGGAATAGCGGCAGGCGAAAGCATCGTGCCGCAGACATGGACACTTCTCTCGCTGACAGTCATGAGCTTTTCAATGGGATACCTTTATCCGCAGTTTAAGCAAAAGGACGAAAGAATGAAGCTGATCCGGCAGAAAGGCCTTTTTTATGCATATTTTGCCCTCATTGTCTATTTCCTCATCTTTTTTCTGCTGATTGGTCTTAAAATTATTGATATTTCTGCTCTTGAACTGCTGCAAATACTCTCCGGCCTGACAATCAGCACGGTATTTTTGTCTATGGTATACGTTTCTAAAAGGATTTGACAGGGACGGCGGAATTTAACAGAAATGAACTCCTGCCATTTTGAGAAAGCTAAGAAGGTAAATCTCAATAAAAAGGCGGGTATTCTATGGCAACTTTATTGTATATCACTGCACATCCCCATGATGAAACACAATCATTCAGCATGGCTGCCGGAACGGCATTTATTGAATCTTACCGTGAATCCAATCCAGGGGATGAAGTCATAAGGCTTGATCTGTATAAAGAGCATATTCCCCAGATTGATGCAGATGTATTCAGCGGATGGGGCAAGCTTCGCACAGGCAGCTCTTTTGATGATTTGTCTCAGGAAGAGAAAGAAAAAGTGAACAGGCTCTCTGAACTGACTGAGCAATTTATCTCTGCGGATAAATATGTATTTGTCACTCCACTGTGGAATTTTTCTTTTCCTCCAGTTATGAAGGCATATCTTGATTCTGTTTGTACAGCAGGGAAGACATTTAAATATACAGAACAGGGGCCGGTAGGTCTTCTTCCTGATAAAAAGGCCCTTCATATCCAGGCGCGCGGCGGGATCTATTCCGAGGGTCCGGCTGCAGAGATGGAAATGGGCCACCGCTATATCGGGATCATTATGCAGTTCTTTGGGATTCCATCTTTTGAAGGCATCTTTATCGAAGGCCACAATCAATTCCCGGACCGCGCCCAGCAAATTAAAGAAGAAGGCGTGGCAGAGGCGAAAGAGAAAGCCAAAAGCTTTTAAGCATGAAAAGAAGAGATTTCTGCCAGGCAGAAATCTCTTCTTGTATTTAGAATTTTGCAGCTGTATCAGCGGCCTGCTTGATGCCTTCAGAAATGATTTCTTCCGCTTTATCAGGGAACTGGTTGTGCCCCTCGGTCACGATGGAAGTGACGTCCTGTACTCCAAAGAAAGCCAGAAGTGTACTTACATACTTCTCAGACATTTCGACCTCTGCAGCAGGACCTTCTGAATAAACACCGCCCCTTGCATTAAGCAAAGCAACTTTTTTATCAGTGAGAAGTCCTACAGCTCCATTTGGAGTATATTTAAACGTTTTGCCTGCTTGTGACAGGTAGTCAAAATAGGTGTGAAGTACAGCCGGGACAGTGAAGTTCCAGAGCGGGAATGCAAACACGGCCTTGTCTGCCTCAATGAATTGATTCAGATATTTTGTAACGCGGGCTGCAGCAGCTTCTTCTTCTGCAGTCAGCTCCATACCCTGTCCCTGCTTGTACATAGCAGTGATATGGAGATTATCATAATAAGGCAGATTTTCCTCGAACAAATCAAGCTCAGTGATTGTATCTTCAGGGTGGTTCTCCTTATAGCTGCTTAGGAAAGCATCGTACATTTGCACGCTGACAGCCTGATCAGCAGGACGGGAGTTTGCTTTGATGAATAACACGTTTGACATAAGAATAATTCCTCCGTTAGTTACTATGAAGTTTTCCGCAGGTTAAATACTTTTAATTCAAGATAATAAGCGGATATTGGATATTATATCTAGTACGGCTGGAAGGGTCAAAGCATCTGCTTAAATAAAAATTGTTTTGGACAGCTCTCGATAAGTCGGCTCCCGGTCAGGAGCTGTCATTTTAAAAAAGAAAACGCCGGTCACCCGGCACAATTGCTTTCAAGTTACTTACAGCTAGGATGAAGCTTTTAATTGGCGCGCTTTCCTTTTCCCCCACATTTTTTTCACGATCGGATAGGCTATGGGAGCCCATTTGATAACGTTTTTCACTAATCTCTTCATAGCATGATACCTCCTGTGTTCGTTTCCTTTCTTATTCCCTTTCGTTGCCGGGGACAAACCTGCAGAGGGGACAGCAGCCGTCTGCTTTGTAAGGCGGCTATCCATTTTTAACTGAAAGAGAATCATTTATTCAAAAACCAGGTCTGTCAAATGTAGATGTGTAGCTGTTTTGTTACACTTCATGAAACACTCAGGTTTGTTTGCCGCTCACAATGACTAGTACAATAGTCTTATGAAGGTGGCGGCGGGGAATTTATTTTTTGTTTCGTCGTTGCCATGAGCAGAAATGGGGACATGCTCCCCCGAGGGATTCTGCGGCATAAGCATCGGCCTAAATAAAAGGAAAAGAGGAAAAACATTGACATTGACTGTCCCAGTTAACAATATTCCCAGCACATCACAGGTTCTTGAAGAAGGAGCCGTATTGGCTGCCATTGAAAGATCACATGCGATGATTGAGTTCAGCCCGCAAGGAACTGTGCTATGGGCCAATCATAATTTTGCAAGTACCATGGAATATGATGTAAATGAAATGAAGGGCATGCATCACCGGAAATTTTGTACCGAAGAATTTGCGAGCAGCCCAGCTTATTCTATATTATGGAAAAACTTAAGGAGCGGCAAAAGCTTTCAGGAGAAAATCCAGCGGGTGACGAAAAGAGGAAATCTGATTTGGCTTGAAGCTACATATTCTCCGGTGCGGGATGAAGAAGGAAATGTCGTCGCCGTAGTAAAACTGGCTACAAATATAAATGAAAGAGAAAGCAATACGGTTGCGGTTGCAACCGAGCTGCAGGATATGGCAGGTGAGCTGCTGAACCGAGCGGAGCAAGGAATTTCCAGGAGTGAGGAAGCGGGTGCAGCATCAGAGAAGCTTGCAGACGAATCAAGAGAGAATCTGGAAATGCTGGATACTCTAAAAACTCAGGCACTGTCCATCGGCGATATTGTAAAAACAATCCGCGAAATAGCTGCCCAGACAAATCTTCTTGCACTCAATGCAGCCATCGAGGCAGCCAGGGCAGGGGAGCATGGAAGAGGGTTCAATGTAGTTGCCGGCGAGGTCAGGAAGCTCGCGACAAGAGTCCAGGAATCCATCGGTGAAGTGAACGCCCGCATCGAAGGCATATCTGGCGAGGTGAAAAATATCAGCGAAGCCACCAGGCAGTCAAGGGACGGCATCGAAAAAAGCAGGCTGCTGAACGAACAGGCGATGGCGGAGTTCAAGGGCATAGAAACTGCGGCCCGGTCGCTTGATAGCAGAGCAAAGGCGTTCAAGGACATTTTGAGGTAAATGATATGAGGAAAAAAGACCGGCTGTCAGTTAACGGGCAGCCGGTTTTTGATGTTTCAAGCAAGGGGAAGGGGTACACGCAGAATAAAATAAATGAATGCTGCACAGGCTGCTTTTTGATCCGGATGGAAGATCTGCATCGGCAAATTTTATGAAAAACACAGACGGCTTAAGAAAACGACCTCTTCAGAGCTCCTTTTTCAAGCAGAAATTATTTTAGTTTATAATTTTTTATAAAATGGGTGTAAAATTCATTTGAGACAAGCAGAATCTATGTTATTATGAATCTGCTTGCTGGTGGAAACGTTTACAAAATTGCGGGGATTCAAGCTGTTTATCCTGGGATATGCAAATTTCATTTTGGGGAATGTTGCAGAACACTTCTCAAGAATCGAATATTGAAGCAAGTTACAAGGCAAATGCATTACATTCATTATACTTGCAAAAATAGTCTTTCCATTGTATCTTTTAAGATTGAGTGTATACTTTAAAAGGTATGTCCAGGATTCGTGTGAGGAATCACCTGTTTCCTTTATGTGGAGTGAAAGAGATTTTATTGTCTAATTTAATTTCATGACTATTTTTACAGCGGCGCCATTCGTTAAAGGATTCCGTTTACGGAAGATGCAGCGGCGGCCGCATATAAATATAATATGAACAGCAGCGTACCTGAAGGAAAGTATCAGGTTTAGTATGCTGCCTGAAAATCATCTGATATTGCGAGGGTTGCAAAATGAAATATAGATCTGCGTTTGATATTATTGGTCCGGTCATGATTGGTCCATCAAGCTCACATACTGCTGGTGCTGCACGCATCGGAAGGGTGGCAAGGACCCTTTTTGGAAATATGCCAAACAAAGCGGTCATTTCCCTGTACGGTTCATTCGCCAAAACATATAAGGGGCATGGAACCGATGTGGCCATTGTAGGAGGACTTCTCGACTTCGACACATTTGATGAAAGGATACCGCAGTCTTTGGGCCTGGCGAAGGAAGCCGGCCTTGACATTGAATTCAGGATAGAAGACACTGTCATGGACCATCCGAATACTGTCTCGATTCACCTGACAGACGGAAAGCAGGAACTGGACCTGACAGGCATCTCCATCGGCGGGGGCACCATAGAAATTACAGAACTGAACTCGTTCAAACTCAAGCTTTCTGGAAATCCAGCCATACTGGTCATCCATAATGACCAATTCGGCGCCATATCCGCTGTCACTCATGTACTGGCCATGCATCGTATTAATATCGGCCATATGGAAGTTTCCCGCAAGGAAAAGGGCCAAATGGCAATGATGGTTATTGAAGTGGATCAGCGCATCGATCTGGACGTGATCAGAGAATTGGAACAGCTTCCTAATATCACACAAATCATCAGAATGGCAGAATAGAAGATTAGGAGCCGGGAGGGAATACAATGTTATTTCGCAATGTAGCAGAAGTAGTCGAACTTGCAGAAAGCAAGGGCGTTAAAATAGCTGAAATCATGATTCAGCAGGAAATAGAAGTTTCAGGGCGGACACGCGAGGAAATCATTGCCCAGATGGACCGCAACCTGACAGTAATGGAAGAAGCGGTCGAACGGGGCCTGAAAGGCGTCAAATCGGTTTCCGGCCTTACAGGCGGAGATGCGGTCCTGCTGCAGAACTATATAAAAAGCGGAAAAGCTTTATCCGGCAACCTGCTGCTTGATGCAGTCAGCAAGGCAGTTGCCACCAACGAAGTCAATGCCGCAATGGGCGTGATCTGCGCCACACCTACAGCAGGGTCGGCTGGTGTGGTGCCTGGCACCCTGTTTGCAGTGAAAGAAAAGCTTAATCCGACAAGGCAGGAAATGATTGAATTCCTGTTCACCTCAGCAGCCTTCGGATTTGTCGTCGCCAACAATGCCTCCATTTCAGGAGCTGCCGGCGGCTGCCAGGCTGAAGTAGGCTCAGCGAGCGGAATGGCTGCCGCTGCCATTGTTGAACTGGCAGGAGGGACTCCTTCCCAGGCTGCAGAGGCTATGGCCATCACCTTGAAAAATATGCTCGGCCTTGTCTGCGACCCTGTTGCAGGTCTGGTTGAAGTCCCATGTGTAAAAAGAAACGCTATGGGAGCTTCGAATGCAATGACGGCTGCAGACATGGCTCTTGCCGGCATCACCAGCCGGATACCATGTGACGAAGTCATCATTGCCATGTATAAAATTGGACTGACAATGCCATCCGCCCTGCGAGAAACTGCAGAAGGCGGGCTTGCCGCCACGCCAACCGGAAAGAGGCTGCAGGCTGAGATATTTGGAAAATAATATGCTGGAGGAATCCCCTGCTTTTACAAGTGGGGGATTTTTTATGCTTACATCTTAAAAGGAGGATGCGGGCTATTAAAAATCAACCGGAGGGGCAGCAGACACCTCATAGAAAAAATGCATTACTTGCAGAAAACTTCAGAGTTGCTGTGAACAAAATAATTTTTTCTGAAAAATCAATGTAAGAGGTACATTGTATGTTATTATGGTATTACGTAGAGGCGTAAACTAGAAGCTGCAAAACAAAGGAGGCTTTACTCCAAATATGGCATTCAAAGAAGAGCTAAATGTTATTAAACGCCAGCTGGAGGTTCTTATCAGGAAAGCAGAAAGAATGGAAGCAGCCTCGCTGGACCAGTACAGTAAAGACGAGAATCAGTTTACGACTATCTCCTATAGCGGCACAATTGCGGCCCAGGAAGGGAGTCGCAGATGGAAACCGGCGTCCAAAACGATCGAAGAGGTGCTGGCGCCAGACAGCGGCAGCCTTGCGAATATACTCTCCTCTCTTGGCCACAAACAAAGGATAGAAATGATCAAGTCTCTTCTGCAGGAGCCGAAGAATGCAGCAGAATTGGTCAAGGAACTCGGGATGGGGACGACCGGACAGCTCTATCACCACATGAAGCCGCTGCTGCACGCCGGCATCATTGAACAGAAGGAACGGGGAGGCAGCTATTCAATTGCAGCAGATAAAATTCTCCCCATACTCCTACAGCTGGCAGGGGCAGCAGAAATGTTTGAGAGCAGCCGCTATTTGGCTCTGGAAGCGCTGAGGGAAGAACCTGAAAAAATGAACATGAAAACTGAAGGGAATTTTGATGCAAACATTTTGCTGTTTTCACTCATCCATCATGCAGTCCAGGAGCATGAAGCCGGCCATGCATCCAGAATAAATATATACCTGCATAGCGACGGAAGTGCGACTGTCTCCGATGATGGACGCGGCATCCCGGTTTCCCTGCTGGAAGGAACCAGCTTGAGCAGGCTCCAGGACGTGCTGACAGATGTTGAGAAAAACTATTTGGAAGATTCATCGAATGAAAAAGCCGGTATTCCTGTTGCTGCAATAAACGCTTTTTCAGAAAAGCTGACAGTCCTGATTAAAAAGGATTATCGGATATACAGGCAGGAATATCAGTATGGAAAAGCTCTTGCCCAGGTGGTTCCCATAGGGGAAACGAATGAAAAGGGAACGAGCATCAGCTTCCTGCCTGATAAAAAAGTATTTAAGACCGGATTTAATGCTGCAAAGCTAGAGGGGAAAATAATGGAGCTGCAGGGACTTTACCCGAATTTATCACTGTCTCTGCAATGAAGGGGGAAGAAAGGTGGCAGGCTTAGAAACGATTAGAACCGCCGAAGATGTAATGAACATGCTGGATTTCCTGCTGAAAGAAAAGTCTTCATTTCAATGGAATCAATTTTATGAAAGAAGGGGAAACCATGTCCCATTTTTCAGGAATGTTCCTGATGAGAATCTGGCTGCTTATTTCAATAAGGGGCAGGTGAAAGCAGGCAGGGTGCTGGAACTCGGCTGCGGACCAGGCAGGAATGCCATATACATGGCAGGGAAAGGGTGCACGGTGGATGCCGTAGATTCTTCTAAAGAAGCGCTGAATTGGGCAAGGGAGAGAGTGACGGGAAATGATGCGGATATCCGTTTCATTGAAGCTGATATCTTCCAGCTGGACCAAAGCTTTGCTGAATACGATTTTATTTACGATTCAGGCTGCTTTCACCATATCCCGCCGCATCGGAGATCAGATTACTTTGCCATCCTGCGTGACAGGCTGAAGCCAGATGGCTTTTTTGCGCTAACATGCTTTAAAGAAAACGGTGAGCTGGGCGGCTCGGCTCAATCAGATTGGGATGTCTATAGAGAACGCAGCATGAAGGGCGGCCTCGGCTTCACAGAGGAAAAGCTTCTGCATTTATTCAGCAATTACAGAGCAGTTGAAATCAGACCGATGAAAAAGAAGAACAATGATGATGCAGAGTTCGGTGTTTCAGGCCTGCTGACTGCGCTTTTTCAAAAGAAAGAATAGGGGATCTGCAATGGAAGATAGAATAAAAGAATTATTAAAGAACGTACAGGAAGAATGCCAAGGAAGAATCAACATTTCAGATATTGAACCATTTGCCTTTGGGGTAGAAAATTGCGTGTTCAAGGGCCATTCCCCTGAGTGGGGCGAGGTAGCCATCCGGACTCCCTGGTCCCGGCAGATTGACAGGGAAACGGATACCATCACAGATTCAAGGCTTGGGCTGCTGAAAGAACATGCTTTGACCGGCCACAGCAGAAAGTATGGCCTGCCGGTGCCGGCCATCTGCCATCTTCATCTTGGAAAAACAGCAGATTTTCTGGTTCAGGAGTTTGTGGAGGAAGATAAGAGTGCCTCCATTGAAGAAATAGGAAGAATTGCAAAAGAGCTTCACAGGATTGAAGCTTTGCCGGAGACAGGCATCTCTGAGCGTGAAGTGCACCGGTCATTGGCTGACAGGATTGCCATCAGGGCAAAAGCAGCTGAAAGGGTTCTGAATTGCAGTCTGCCGCTGCCTGATTCGGAAGATATTCACGGAATATTATCTTCGTACAAGCAGAAAAAGCGGCTGCTTCATATGGATCTGCGGGCGGAAAATCTTATTTTTCAAGAAGGAAAGGCGGCTGCCGTCATTGACTGGACGAATGCGCTGATTGGTGATCCGGTCCTTGAGCTTATGAGAATAAAAGATTATGGGCTTTTGACAGATGAATTTTTCCAGGGATATCCAGAGGCGGAATGCGAAATAGCAAGGGTGCCAGAGGCTGTCAGGTATCTTTATCAGTTTGATACGGCAACTATGCTTGCCGTGTTATTTCATACTGAAAGCATTGATCCAGAACAGGGGGAAGCAGCTGGGATAAGAGTAAGGGAGCTTCATAGAAAAATAACAAATCTATTGTAGTTTATAAAATTATTATGTAAACTAACCTAACTCAGACATTCAAATCCCCTTTTCAGTCCGCAATAAGCTATAATAGAAATTGTCAAAAGATTAGAAATAGGAGTGTTAGCATGTCTAAAAACGTGGGGATTATTGGTCTGGGTGCCATCGGAGAGAGAGTGCTGAGAAATTTTCAGTATAATGAAGGAACAAGGGTCGCTGCACTTTGCGATACGAATGAAAGCCGGCTGGAAGAACTGAAAAGCGAACTTGGAGAAATTGCTTTGTACAGTAACTATAAGGAACTATTGAATAATGAAGAAATCGAACTAGTATACATAGCCGTGCCACCAAAGTTCCACCATCAGATTGCATTGGATGCGATCAAAAAAGGAAAACATATTCTTTGTGAAAAGCCGCTCGCCAATTCAATTGAAGAGGCAAGGGAAATGGCAGAGGCTGCAGAGGCGGCCGGAATTGTCAATGCAATCAATTTCCCAATGATGTACAGCAATGTGTTCCGTCTATTCAAGGAAAAAACAGAAGCTGGGACGCTCGGTGAAATCAAGCGGGTGGAAGTGAATCTCCACTTTACTGAATGGCCAAGGAAATGGCAGAAGAACAATTGGATCGCCGGCAGGGAGCAGGGCGGATTCATCCGCGAAGTCGGGCCGCACTATATCCAAATGATCATGGACGTTTTCGGCGATATAAAGGATATCCGTTCCTTTGTCAACTATCCTGAAGAAACGGATTTATGCGAGACGGGTTTTGTGGCAGTGATGACGGCTGGCGAAAATATTCCTGTCGTCTTCAACGGGGCGAGCGGGATCGGCCAGCAGGAAAAGATTTCTTTCAAGATTTTTGGAGAAAAAGGGACCATTGATCTGCAAAATTGGAGCCAGCTTGCTGAAAGCACGATTGATGCTGAAGCCGAAATGCTGCCGGTCGAGCGTGAAAATGACTTGGACCTTATCAGCGAAATCTGCCATAGCATTGATGGGGGAAAAGCAAGGATTGTCAGCTTTAAACAAGGATATAAAGTGCAGGAGGTCCTTGAACAGCTGCTGAATACATAATCAAAGGACTTGGGGGCAGGACAATGGGTCTGAGTTTTACGGTATATGAAAACCCGCAGGAATTTCTGCAAAAAACAGAAGGGTTCCTGCTAAAACGGGAAGCTGAAAACAATCTTCCGCTGGGGCTGCTTTACCAGGCTGCTGATGCTGACAGCCTTTATGAAAATCCTTTCTTTGCACTAATAGAAAGGGAGGACGAAACCTTAGCGGTACTGATCATGACACCGCCGCACTATCTGATATGGTCCGCAGGTGATATTCCTGATGATGCCGCTGCTTTTGCTCTCCGCGGGCTTCTTAAAAGAAACATATCCTTTCCAGGAATCGTGGCACCAAAGGAAACAGCGCATAAAGTCGAAGCGGAATGGACCCAATTGGCCGGTGCCGGCAGCGAGCTTGTGATGGATCAAAGGATTTATATTCTGGATAAGGTGAACGATCTTCCGTATGCAGGCGGAACATTAGCTCTGGCTTCTGAAAAGGATGAGGAGCTCGTTGCAGGCTGGATATCCGCCTTCAGCAGAGCCACTCCTGAAAATACCCTGAGCTTAGAAGAGGGAAGGAAAAAGGCACGGCAGTTCATAGCAGAAAGATCTGTTTATTTATGGCTGGAGGATGGCAGGCCGGTTTCAATGGCGAAAAAAGCAAGGCCAACCCAAAATGGCGTTGTCGTCAATCTCGTCTATACGCCTGATGAGGAGAGGAAGAAAGGCTTTGCTTCAGCCTGTGTGGCGGCATTGAGCAGAGAATTGCTGAAATCCTATAAGTTTTGCTCACTCTATACGGATTTAGCCAATCCAACCTCCAATCACATTTACCAGGAAATCGGCTATAAACCGGCAGCTGATTCTGTGATGTTGAAGTGGGTTTAAATTGAAAACGGAAGGCCAAATCATGATGATTTGGCCTTTTACCATCGGAGGTGAAAGGATGCTGGAATGGTTGATAGAGGAATTACCGCTGCTCAAGAAAAGCACTGGAATTGAATGTATACAAAAAGGATTTTCACAAGATGAGAAGTATATGGTTTCTTTGGAGGATAAAAGCAAATTACTCCTTAAGCTCTTTGATTTATCAGGACTTCCATCAAAAAGACAAGAGTTCACGATTTTAGAAAAAATGCATGGTTATGCTGTCCCCTGCTCCCAGCCTATAGAGATTGGCGAAGCAGGAGGAAGAGGATATATGATAACCTCGTTCATCGAGGGGAAAGATGCGGAGGAAGAAATGAAGCACCTTTGTGATCAGGATCAGTATGCAATAGGGTTAGAGGCCGGAAGACAATTGAGGAAAATGCATCAGCTTCATGCTCCTGAAGGAACTCCTTCCTGGTATAAAAGGAAAACAGAGAAGCATAGGAAGTATTTGGAGGCATATTCTTCATGTGGAGTGAGGATCAAACATGATGATAAAATCATTTATTTTATTGAAGAAAATCTTCAGAGGATGAAAAATCGTCCCAGCCTTTTTCAGCATGATGACTTTCACCCTGGTAATCTGATCATCCAAAATAACAGACTGGCAGGCATTATTGATTTTAACCGGTTTGATTGGGGAGACCCGATTCATGAATTTCTGAAAATCGGCATCTTCAGCCGGAATGTCAGCATTCCTTTTTCAATCGGCCAACTAAAAGGCTACTTTAACCAGGAAGAACCAGGGGACGAATTTTGGACTTTATATTCCGTTTATCTGGCAATGTGTGTGTTTTCCACGGTAATCTGGGCACTGAAATATACCCCGGAAAATCTTGAGGGAATGATGGGAAAAGTGAATCTGTTTTTGGAGGACCATGAATATTTCTCAAGATTGAGGCCCAAGTGGTACGATTTGCAGCAGGGGGGAAAGCGGCAGTGGACGTAAATTATCATATCTCAGAGGGGATTCCAAAACAGGGAGTATTGGAGACAATCCTCAAATTGCATGCTGCCATTTTCGGGAAAACGGATCAGCTGGAAAAAAAGATGGCGGGTAAACCTAAGCTTCTTGTTGCATATGCCATTTTTCAAGATCAGGTGATTGGGTTCAAGATTGGCTATGAATTGGAAGAAAACAAGTACTACAGCTGGCTTGGCGGCGTGGATGCAAAGTACCGCGGTAAAGGAATTGCCTCCAGGCTGATGGAGATACAGCATGAATATATCAAGGAAAAAGGCTATAGGGTGGTCCGGACGAAAACCATGAACAAGTGGCGGGACATGCTGATTCTGAATATAAAGCACGGATTTGATGTAAAGGAAACATATATAGACGAAAAAGGAAGGCATAAAATCATCCTCGAGAAAAAACTGAGGGACTAGCAAAAAAACACTGGAAGAAAAAGGATCTTAGATTTTTTGTCGAAATATTCCTTATTATACTTTTCGGAGGTATGCAGGTGTTTCTATTATTTTATTGAGATCAAGGAAATCAACAGAATCTAATTAAATAACAGGAGTTGAATTTCTTATGATCTATACATCTTCCTTAAAGGGCATCTCGTCTGACATGTTTTTTTGTAGATTGGCCGAATCCTCCATCACTGGAGACTCATATGAAATTGCTGGAAAACAGCTTCAAGGTGGTTCTCGCCATCGATGAAAAAAAGGGGCAGGCAGCCGGCTTCATCACTGCCATCAGTGATAATGTACTATCTGCGTATATTCCATTTCTCGAAGTCCTTCCGGAATATCAAAACCAAGGGATAGGAAAAGAGCTGGTAAATAGGATGCTGGAAGAACTGAATGGCCTCTATATGATCGATCTGCTTTGTGATGATTACCTGGCTCCATTCTATGAGAAGGCTGGAATGTCTAAAGCAGGCGGCATGGTAATCAGAAATTACGAAAAGCAATCAGGTTAGAATAGTTTAAGCACAGGGACTTTCTCTGTGCTTTTTTCCAGAAGGGCAAAGGAGCATATATGAAACAATTTTTATCTTTTGATGAAAACATCCGAATTAGAATGCTATTAAAATTTTTCACCGTGCTGTTTCATACGATGGTTATGCCTTACACAGTTGTCTATTTTGCTGCGAAAATTGGCCCTTCTTTAACAACTGTGATGATTATCATCATTGGAATCATTAGTATCATAGGATACCTTTTAGGCGGACGTGCAGCTGACAGGTTCGGCCGGAAAAGAGTCATCATCACCAGTGAAATGATGGCCGGGATCGGCTTTGTGCTTGTGGGCTGTTTTGATTCCCTCCACCACTTTTACGCCATTCCCATTGTAATTGCCTTCAGCTTTATTTACTTTTTTGAAAGCACATCAAATCCAGCTTATTCAGCCCTGATCATTGATGCGAGCAATGAAAAGGACAGAAAGATCATCTATACCTATTTCATGTGGATTTCGAGTACCGCGTTTGCCGGCGGAAGCTTATTGGGGGGGTTCTTTTTCGAAAATCATTCTTCCATGCTGTTCTTTGTAGTTGGCCTGACTTCCATATTATCCGCTGTATTGACCTCGCTGCTGATAAAAGACATTCCTCTTAAAGCTGCTGATGCAATCACTGAGCTGCCAGCCGTTGGGGCAAAGAAGCTAAGTATTTTTGCCTCACAATTATTTCTTTTCTTATGTATAGGACAGCTGCTGATCAATATATTAAAAGAACAATTCCCCAATTATTTAAGCATCAGGATCGTGTCAAAATATCCTGTTGGGGATATCGATATTTCAGGATATAAGATGATCGGCTATTTGAACCTTGAAGAAACGATCATCATCACCATAGCAGCCGGAGTCATTTTTAAGCTCACTAAACAGCTCTCGGAAAAAATGTCCCTCATGCTGGGCTTGCTGCTATTTGTTCTGGGCTATGTCTGCCTAAGCTATTTCATACATCCAGTCTTGTTGATGCTGGGAATGCTATTCATTTCTGCCGGGGGTCTCATCTATCTGCCAACCCTGCAGGCCATAACCGCAAAATCGCTTCCTGCGCATTCCAGAGGAAAGCATTTATCGATCCTTGGACTGGTTGGGGCGGCCGGGGGGATGATTTCAAGCTTATTCATCTGGGCAATGGAATATATACCGGAGATAGGGATTACTTTTATATTTATTGGTATGGGGATTTTTTTGGTGGGGGTTTATTGGAGGGTTTATCATTTTGCCTATTCTGAGAATGTCCAAGAGCGTGTGGAAAAGAAAACTGTTTTTAGTGTGGAGTGAAGGTTCAGACTACCTGTTTTTGGAAAAAACTTTACAAATGATTTTTTTTCCAGTAAGGTAGTCTTTAGAAGTGATCTAATTTTTTAGATTGATTTAATTTTTTAGAATGAGAGTAGGTTTTTCATGGTAAAGAAGGATAAAATGGCTCATCAAATTTCTATTGAGCAGTCTAAGTTATTAGGAAATGCTTTGCGCATCAAGATTATAAGCGTTCTGCAGGAGAAGCCGCTTACTTCCAAGCAAGTATCCGAGTTATTGGGAAATTCTCCAGGAAGTGTGCATTACCATATTCAAAAGCTGAATGAAGGTGGCCTGATCGAACTTGTCGAAAACAAGGTTTCAGGAGGGATTATTGAAAAGTATTATAAAGCGAAATCGAAATGGTATCAGGCAAAAGGCGGCATTGAGCTGGATCCGGCTTTAAGTGCAGAAAATGATCAAGGCTATTCTACGAATCTGAGCCTGCGGCTATTTCTTAAAGAAGAAGAAAGAGATAGATTCCTTGAAGATGTTAAAAACCTGCTTGAAAAGTGGGTCAATAACTCCGACCTCAGCAATGTAGATGAAATGCAGGAATATGCAGTTGGATTAAGGCTGGTGGAAGCCATGAAAAAAGAAGACCATTAAGATAGGAGAATCCGGCGATGGGGATATTTAAGAATAAGAACTTTACCTGGCTGTTTATAGGCAGAATTGTTTCAAATATCGGAGACAGTCTGTATGCAGTTGCCGCTATGTGGCTGGTATACGATTTGGGCGGATCGACTTTTTATACTGGACTGGCAGGATTTCTATCTTTTTTCCCCAGGATTGTTCAGCTCCTTGCAGGCCCGTTCGTAGACCGTATCCCCATAAGGTCCTTGCTGGTATACTCCCAGCTAATTCAAGCTGTATTGCTTCTGATTGTTCCTATCGCTTCTTATTTTGATCATCTTACTGTTGCACTTGTTTTAATAATGACTCCGATATTAACCACATTGAATATGTTCATGTTTCCTGCCCAGATGGCAGCATTGCCGACTTTCGTTGAGAAAAAAGATTTAAACAAAGGAAATTCTCTTTTCACTCTAGCCTATCAAGGAATTGACATTGCATGCAATGCGGTATCCGGTATTTTGATCGTTATGGCCGGAGCGATTTCTATTTACCTGCTAGATGCAGCAGCCTTTTTGCTTGGAGCATATGTTTTTTCCTTGATTCGCTTACCCTTGCAAAAAGCTGTTCCAAACATAACAGAAGCAAAACCGAAATATATATCTGAGCTTAAAGATGGTGTGAAAATTATCCTTTTCACCCCGCTCTCAAGGCTGCTTTACGGGATTATACTTGTAAACCAGGCCATGGGAGCAACATTTGTTGTCCTCCCTGCTTTTGGGAAAATAATCGGGGGTCCTGAATCTTATGGACTGCTCCTGACCGCTCAGGCAGTTGGAAGCCTGGCCGGTGCACTCGCCGCTCCCTACATAAAGCTGGAAGATGTTCAAATTGGAAAACTATATGCCGCAGCATTTTGTTTTAGCGGAATAGCCTGGGGGCTGTCTATTTTTTCCCCATGGAATTGGCTGGCGATTGTGCTTTTCGGCCTTGCTTTTATACCGGGTGCTGTTACCAATATTGCGATCAACACAGTTATTCAAAAAGCTATCCCAGAAAAGCTGCTTGGGAGGGTATTTTCTGCCGTGATGAGCTTAAGCGGAATTGCTTTTCCGCTTGGGGGCTTGGCTGGAGGAACTTTAGGTGTCATCATTGGTGCTGAATCAATCATATTGATCAGCGGTATCATAACCTTTCTTACAGGAATCGCCTGGATCATAGATCCTGTGACAAGGAAGCTGCCGCCTTCAAAAGAGATTGATCCTTCTGTTTTTGAGCTGGGGAAGGTGGCTGGATATGGGGCGTAGACAATGTACCGTGATTTTTTACACAATGGAAGAACTGGTTAAAATAGACTGAATTTTGGGAGGGATTTAATAATGCAAGGAGTTCCCATAAGATGCACAGGCATTGCTGCCATTCTAATAAAAAAGTTTGAGAAGGAAAGCAAAGTATTACTCTTGAAAAGAGCTGGAACTGTGCTGCCGGATGCCTGGTGCTATATTGGCGGCAGCATTGAGGAAGGGGAAACCGCATGGGAAGCGGCATTACGAGAGATAAAAGAAGAAACAGGCATCTCACTGCCGTATCTTTATGTATCCAACCAATATGATCAGATTTATTCTGCGAAAGATAACTATATTTACATGGCGCCTGTATTTGTTGGCTATGTCCCGGAACATCAGGAAGTTATCTTAAATCATGAACATTCAGCTTATAGATGGATGTCATTTGAGGAAGCGATCGAAACCGCCGCATTGCCAGGGAATGATGCTGTTTTGATGAGTGTGGAAAGACACTTTGCTAAAAAGAGCCCTCCTGACTTTTTACGTGCAGGCAAACGGGAGGAGGCCCGCTGATATAAAAAATCAATCAAAAATGCACCGGGCTTTTGGTGTGTATGGCCTCTTTTTCAAGAAAAACAAACTCCTGGTGATAAACAAAAAAGGCAGTCAATATACCAATCGATATGATCTGCCGGGAGGAAGCCTTGAAGGTTAGGAAAGCCTGGCTATTGTTTAAGGAGAGAATTCCTTGAAGAAACGGCATGGAAATAGAAATCATCCAAAATATCGGAATTATGGATTTCATGATTCCTTGGGATTGGAAGGTGTTTACCCATGTGCATCATATCTGTGTTTTTTATGAAGTTGAGGGCACTGGAGATTTACTCAGCCGTTGCAATTTGAAGGCCAGGATTCGCTGGGAGCACCATAGATTTCCGAGCATGAAGCTAACTTGGACAGTGCTTCCCCATTGGTGCTGAAAGCTTTTGAATGGCTGAAGACTGAAAAGCTGGGAATTGAAGCGGAGATCTATCAAGATTGGAAAGTTAAGGGCTGAAATAAACAGAGAGTTTCGAAAAAATGAGTAACCTCATGTTTGGAAAAACGTCTAACAAGTGAGGGGGAATGTATTTGAGCAAACGGCTCTTGATAACAATAACTGCATTTGTCCTCTTAGCCGGCTGGAACCTGTGGCCTGAAAAGGTTAAGACAGTAGAAGTGTATAAAATGACAAGCTTCTCATCCGTAAAAGAGGATTCCAAGATTACTTTTTCCAGCCAGCGGTCAGTCAAGGCATTTAGAAGTGCCTTTAAGAAAGCCAGGAAACAGTCAGGTGCAGTGGACATGGTGGACCCAGATTATAAAGTCATTTTGGGGGAAGAGAGCTATTTTCTTTGGCTGGATAAGAACCATGGAACAATTATGAACTTGGAAGATACCAATACAATTTATACGCTTTCTTGGTGGTCGGCTGGTAAGGTTGGGAGATTGTTGGACATTCAGGAGTAATTTAGAGTGAAGGAGAAACTCAATGCCTCGTGCTAAATTCATTTTAAGAAAGTGCCCTGGGCTTGCTATTAAAGAAAAAGAAGGAATCTTATCAAAATGGGGAGGCAATGACTGCCATACGTATGAATATTTTATGCGGGGTGTAAGCAGCAGGCATACGATATGTGTATATCTGCTTTTTGACGAGGATCAATTAGCCGGCATGATTTCTGCGTGGAAATCTGGGTTCCACCCTTTTTGTACCTATTTTTCAATGGTCACCGCAACTCATGCAGGTCAGGGTGCTGAAGATGTTTTACTGAATGCCCTATATAGCAGCAAGGAAGTAGAACTTCCCCTGCAGACCTCAATTGGGGGGACTTCTATAAAATGAGCAGATTTTTATGTAAAAGCTGGATTCAGGGAAATTAGGAGAACCTATCTGGAGAGAAATGAGATTCTGGCCTATTCTCTTTTGCATTATACCGAATATCCAAACCGACTGGAATTTGGGTGGCGCGGTACAAAATCGCATGAAGACAGTAAATACGTGGTTTTTGTGACATGCTGCCAAATTAAGTATTCTTATGAAAACAATATTAAGATGATAAGTGCAGAGATTGATACTACTGATGTTTATTCATTGGAAATATTGAAGTTTTTTACTTTTGGGTCTGGAGAAACGTTGTTGACTTTTCGGAAATAGTATATACATTTTTTGATTAGTAAAGGAGATAATCATGCTATTAAAGGAACATGAATTTTAACGAAACAGCCTAACCTTCATCCCGGCACGTGCCCCTCCTCAGAATTGATTTTACTTAAAATCCATAATAGGAGGTCATATAGATGAATGGTAAACTGATCAAAATTCGCGGAAAAAAGCTTTATATTGAAATACATGGTGAACATAATTCAAATGCGGTACTTTATCTGCACGGAGGCCCGGGGGAGAGCTGCTTTGATTTTAGCTATCATCAGGCAGAGCGATTATCTAAAAAAATGAAACTGATAGCTATAGACCAAAGAGGGGTTTGCCGTTCAGAAGAAATTGCAGATTCAGAACAATTTGGACTGGATGATATTATAGATGATTGTGAGGCGTTGAGGGAATATCTGAATATCGGACAATGGTCGCTGATAGGCCATTCATTCGGCGGATTTCTTGCGATAAAATATGCCTGCCTATATCCAGATTCAATTAACAAGATAATCCTAGAAGGTCCAACTTTTGATTTTAAATTGACTACTCTTGCGCTTCTGAGTAAAACCGCTCAGCTTGCTGAAAAGTATGAAATGGAAGATTTGAAGAATCAATGCTTGTTATTGAATGATCAGAATAGTACTATTCAATTGCTAAGTGCTTATATGGATCTAAGCTATCAGCTGGGTGAAAATAGAATGGAAATTTACACATATAATTTTAACAATCCAACTGATTACGCGCTCTACACACAGGAAGAGTGGGATCTTTTCGACGGTCGTGCCGAAGTTCACTATAACCGATTGAGAGAAGAAGGAAAAATCTACGATTCCCTGCTGCCGTCATTGGGCCAAGTGAAAGCACCAATGCTGCTGCTTTTAGGCAAGTATGATCCTGTAACTTGTCCTAAACAAGTAAAAGCTTTTGAGGAACATGTAAAATTTGGAGACGTTTTTATTTTCGATAAAAGCGGCCACACACCACATTACGAAGAAGAAGAGTTTTTTGGAAGTATTGCAATAGATTATCTGAACTCCTAAACTGGCAAGGACAGTCCTCTTTGGATGGCTGTCCTTTTTGTGTTGAGTTAAAATTATAATAATCAAACTTTAAAATGAGGAGTCTTCGTTATGCCAACCATCAAACATTCAGAATTCATTAAAGCACCAATTGAAGTATGTTTTGATCTTGCCAGAAGTATTGAAGTACATATACAAACAACATCGAAAACTCAGGAAAGGGCAGTTGAGGGGGTGACCAGCGGAATGCTGGAAGAAGGCGATATGGTTACTTGGGAGGCAGTTCATTTTGGCATCAGGCAGCGGCTGACAGCCAAAGTTACAGTTATGGAAAAGCCTTTTCGGTTTGTCGATATCATGGTAAAAGGGGCTTTCAAGTCATTTGTTCATACCCATGAATTTTTTGAAGAAGGTGAAGGAACGGTTATGATTGATACTTTCCAATATGAATCTCCTTTTGGATTGCTTGGAATTGCAGCTGATAAGCTGTTTTTGGAGAGGTATATGCGGGAGTTTATAGGGTTTCGGGCTAGGGGGTTGAGGGAGTTGGCTGAGAAGGAGGGAGGGCTTTAGGTTCTGACAAAATGATAGGTATAGATAGGTAAAAAGATCATGACAGTGAAATCAAAATGAAAAGAGATTGTCTATAGACAAGGATGCGCCACTACAAACAAAAAATATACAACTAGAGATTCTAAAAAAGGATATGAATCACTCTAACTAAAAAAAACTAGACTAGAGTGCCTCAAAAAGAAGATATGAGTCACTCTGATCATAGAAAACTAGACTAGAGTGCCTCAAAAAGAGGATATGAGTCACTCTGACCCAAGAAAGCTAGACTAGAGTGCCTCAAAAAGAAGATATGAGTCACTCTGATCATAGAAAACTAGACTAGAGTGCCTCAAAAAGAGGATATGAGTCACTCTGGCCAAAGAAAACTAGACTAGAGTGCCTCAAAAAGAGGATATGAGTCACTCTGGCCAAAGTAAACTAGACTAGAGTGCCTCAAAAAGAGGATATGAGTCACTTTGGCCAAAGAAAGCTAGACTAGAGTGCCTCAAAAAGAGGATATGAGTCACTCTGACCCAAGAAAGCTAGACTAGAGTGCCTCAAAAAGAAGAAATGAGTCACTCTGACTCAAGAAAAATAGACTAGAATACCTCAAGAAGAAAGTAAGAGTCACTCTAACCAGAGTAAACTTGAATCAGAGTGTCTCAAGAAGAGAACAGTCACTAAACCTAACTAGTCTTAAGAGTAAAAACAGGACTGAAAACTGAAACTAAAAAGAGGTTCCACCAAGAAGACCTGGATTCTTGTATTATTACGCAATACGCAATGCCTTTAAAACCCTACTTTCATTCCCGAAAATCTAACTGCGCTCTATAAAGTGAGAAGAATAGCCATGTCCTTTTAAATCATATTGGCTGGAAAGTGCCTTCCGAATGGTTCTATTGCATTTAATAACCTCACACCACTCAAAAATACCATTAGTCGTTACTTTCCTATCCGGAAAAAGTAGCTTATATTCTTCTGCAGCACGCATGATCGCTGCGGTATAGTTTTCTTTTCCTCCGCAGAGATTACATTTCAAGCTTTTCCCATCAAAGTTCTCATAAAACACCCCGCACCCAAAACACCCAATCCCCTTCCTCAACCCATCCCACTCATACTCAGGCACAGAAGAAAAAGGTGACTTATCAATATGGGCAGCGGCCAATCTATCTGCCAGTTTGGTATGCGCGGAAGACAGTTTCATTAAGGTATCTTTCTTTAGAGGAACGGCAAATCTGTTGAGCTGCGGGTGGAATACGGCAGGGAGGTTGAGAGGGGCTTGATAAAGGTGGAATTCCGGGTTGATAAAGATGAGGTGGGACTGGATTTTGGTTTTGCAGCCTAGTTCCTGGAGGAGCCGGCGAAACAGCTGCTCGTTTCTTTTGAGCTGCAGGAGTGGATTTTTGATTTCGGTCCTCGCGGCGGTGAACCATTGGTCTCCTTCTGCTACAAAATCACCTTCGAAGTTTTTAATTTCAAAAAGATAAACGATGTATGCGGTGATCAGCACTGAGTCGATTTGAAATAAGGTGTTGTTCATTTCCAGCAGCAAATCGTTCAAAATCAGTCCGCCTTCTGCTGCAGAAAAAAGCCATTCATCGAATTGAAGCTCGCCCTGGTGGCCTTTCTCTAAATTAGAATAGTAAGTCTCATCTTTAGGCGACAAATCCATACGGGAATTCAAGGCTTTAAAAATACTCAACTCGCGGGACTTTGTCCGTGTTTTAACAATCAACTATCATCACTCCTTTTGTCATATTTTAACATAAACAAAAAGAACAGGCGTACAATATACCTGCCTGTTCCCGCTTAAACTTCCGTCAACTCTATTTCCCTCACAAACCGCTGAACATTATTCCGCCCATTCCTTTTGGCGGCGTACAAAGCCTGGTCGGCTTCTCTCGTCAGAAATTGAATAGGATCGTCCAATACCTGCGGAAAAAGAAATATATGTGAAACGCCCAAGCTCAGTGTTGCATGCACAACAGCCTGACCGGCCTTGGTGTAATGTCCTGACACGTTCAGCCGTATCGCTTCAGCTATATCATAGGCTTCGTCAAAAGAAGTATTCGGCAGGAAAATGATAAATTCTTCTCCTCCATATCTGCCTATCACATCAGACTCCCGTATGCTTTCTTTGGCTATCCCAGCTATTTGGGAGAGGACAATATCGCCAGTTTCATGGCCATAGTCATCATTGATTTTTTTAAAATGGTCGATGTCAAACATGATTAAGGAGACATTTCCTCCGTTCGGGCCTATGCCGTCAAGTGAGTTCAGAGATTGCTTCAAAAAATAGGTCCGGTTAAACACCTGGGTAAGGCCGTCGATAGATGCCAGTTCTTTCAGCCTTTCCTGGATAGCTATTTTTTCAGTAATATTGACGAATGAAATGATCCGGCCGATTGGAAGTCCGTTTTTATCTTCAACGTCTGACATTTGGACCTGGTGGTGGATCTTTTTATCACCCTGCATCCATGCATAGTCACAGTCCATGCCATTCTCAATGATTTTCCCGAGTGTGCCAGAGCCGGCAAAGGCCTCTGTAAAAGGCTTCCCGATTACAGAAGGCTTGAGGAAGGGCATGATTTGGCGCATGCCCGAATTGTAGTCAAGGATGATATCCTTCGTATTCAGGACAATCACGCCTTCTTTCATTCTGTCAAAAACCGTATCTCTCAATATGGGAGTAACATCGAACATTTTAAAAGACATTAAAGCTGCCCAGTGGAAAAGATAAGATAAGCTCATGGACACCGGCCCAAGGTCAATGCCATAGGGGCTAAGGTCATTTAAGTAAAAATAATTGGCAAGAATCGGGAATATCAGCCCGGCTGCCATGGCCAATAATTGGATTCTGAACAAAAGGGATGCACCTTTAAGCTGAAGAAGCAATGTCAGGACACTGACCGTCAGACATATGAACAAATAAAAAGCATGAACATAAAAGAAAGGGCCGTATTCCAGATCGGCAATTGGAAAGGGCGCATCATCTTTCATCTCAACAGCGGTATAGTACAGGTGGTGAAGGCCGTTTGTTGCATGCATGAAGATGGTTATGCTGGGAATAAGGAAAAGAATATAATGGGCCCAGGGCTTGAGTTTATGCCCTGCGTATTCAGCACACATTATGAAGATAAAGGCAGGAATATAGGGCATGACAAGGTATTCCATACTTAACCATAATTTGATGCCCTTCAGTGTGGAACTGGACAGCTCAAATACATAGAAAAAGGAAAAGAGTGACGATAAAATGGTCGCGATGATATATGGTTTAACACCTGGAGCACCTTTTAGCTTAAAGAAGGCGAATAGGCATAGGCATAAGCTTAATACTCCTGAAAAAGCTACTAGCGATTTATATAGTATCAATTCATTGGTCATGTAATGTACTCCAGTAGTATAAATCTATTGAAAGATTATCAGTCTTATAAAGTATACTTTAAGACCCCTCTGACAGGGAAGGTCTTTTGTCATTAAAGGATAAAAAAGAAAAAACCGCCTTCCAATTTAGAGAAGGCGGTTTTAACTACTTGTTTACTATCCCGGGATAATCACAATACTCAATGATGGTTCCTTCTGTATCAGCAGGATTCAGATACACAAGCCTCCTGCCATGCTTGTTTGTCCTGAGAGAATCCTCAAGAATCCGGATTCCGCTGTTTTCCAGGTCAGCGATTGCCTTCATTAAATCAGGCACCCGGTAGGCGATATGGTGGACGCCTTTTCCTTTTTGCTTGATGAACCGGGCGATGGGGGAGGTTGTATTATTTGTCGGTGCCAGCAGTTCGATCCGGTCGCCATTAACCTCTAATATGCAGACTTCGCTTTCGACGCCGGGTGCTTCACTTACGTATCTGTCAATCAGTTCAGCATTCAGTATGTTTGTGTAAAATGCGAGGGTGCTGTCTATATCGCGTACGGCGATGCCAATATGATCCATTATTTTTTTCAAGAGTATGGCTCCTTTCGTTCCCTAACAGTTTAAAGGAAGGAAGGGGTGTTTACAATCCATCTGCAGCCGGCAGTGAAAAATTCACAAAAAATGTATAAAAAGCACTTGCAACGGTTTTGCTGAGAGACTATGATAGCTAAGGAAATTATTGTTTATGAAAAATTCTACAATGAAAGAAGATGTATATATGGCCCGACCGGCTTCGGCTGTCGATGCAAATGAGAAGCTCAGCATCCGCAATGGGATTGCTACTACTGTCATTTTGAACATCAGCACCAATTATTTCCCTCTGTTTGCGATCAGTGTACTTGGGGTTTCGAACTACCAGGTTGGACTGATCAGCTCCCTGCCTCAGTTTATCGGAATTTTTGCCATGGTGATCGGCTCCCTGCTTATAGGCAGGATGGAAGAAAAGAAGCGGCTTACCGCTTACTCCTTCCTGGCCGCGCGTTTTTTCCTTTTAGCGATGTTTTTGCTTGTGTATCTGTCTGAGGAGATGAGAGGGTGGATATTTGTCCTCCTTGTCGGCCTGATGAATTTTCCAGGTTCGATTGCCAATCTGAGCTGGCAGTCCTTCATCGGCGATCTGATACCTGACAGCCGCCGGAGCGGTTTCTTCTCCGAGCGGAACAAAGTAATGACCATTGTCGGCATGCTTTCTACTTTCGCAATCGGCATTCTTCTGCAGCAGTTTGACCAGTCCAATGCTCTGCCTTTCCAGGTTTTATTTTTAGCCGCGTTTTTGATCGGACTGGCGGAAGTGTACTATTTGTTCAAGCATGAAGAGCCAAAGTCCAGCAGGAAAGCGGAGAAAAAACTAAGCATCGGCCTTCATGTTTTCAGGCACAAGCCTTTCTTGTATTTTATCATCTGCAGTCTATTTTTTAATTTCGGGTGGCAGATGGCCTGGTCGCTTTTCAGCATCTATCAGATCAAGATTGCCGGCGCCACGGCACTTTGGATCAGCCTTTTCACTGTTGCGAATCAGCTTGCTCAGATTGTGAGCTTTAAATGGTGGGGAAGGATGGCTGATAAACACACTAATGCGAAAATGATGATTCTTGTATCTTTGGGTATGGCATCGGCACCTGTGCTGACAATCCTGTCGCCGAATATGGTGTATCTGGTTATCGTCAATTTCTTTTCCGGTCTGTTTGTTTCAGGCACCGTGCTGCTGCTCTTCAACCAGCTGCTGGAGGTAACTGAAGAGGAAACACGCAGCATCTGTATTTCGAACTATAATATTTTGCTGGCACTCGTTGCCTTCATTGCGCCGCAGTTTGGGGTATTCCTTCTTGAAGCGGCCGGCATGAATGCTGCTATGACAGTTTCTTCAGTCCTGAGAGGAGCAGGTGCGATATTCTTCTTGTGCCTATTCGTCTATTTAAGGAAATCAAAGGGACATTCATTAAAACTAGCCAGAAATATTTTCTAAATTAACCAAAACCAAAAGCTTGAAATGCTTTTGGTTTTTTTATGTTGACAAAAAGAAAGCATAGGATTATAGTTGCTTAAGTTAATAGTTCACAAAGTTAATTATTTATCTGGTAAACGGAAGCAGGGGGGATACCAATTAGCAGGGATAGATTGATTTACGACCTGATAGCATCAGTGAGAGGAACTGTGAAGAAATCAAAAGCAGATTTTCATGGCCTGTTTGACGGGTATATTCCTTTTAATGAATTCCTTGTTCTCAGGAAGCTTACAGAAAAAGGGGAAAGTAAAGTTTCCCAGCTGGCGGGAGAGCTCGGGGTTTCAAGCAGCCATATAACAGCAGTCAGCGAAAAGCTGCTTAGCAAAGGACTGATCGTGCGTGGCGGAAGCGAACACGACAGAAGAATTGTATGCTTGTCCCTGACAACTGAGGGAAGAAAGATGGCAGCAGAGCTGGAGCGTGTATCCAAAGATTATTTTGAAGAAAAGCTCCGTGATTTATCGGATGAAGAGCTTGCTCTGACAAGCAGCCTGCTGGGCAGGATCCACTAATAAGAGACATCACAAGAGGTGAAGCAAAGAATGGAACATTTAAGCCAAAAAGAAAAAATTACGATTATGATCGCCATCATTGCTGCAATGTTTTTTGCCGCAGTCAATCAGACGATCGTAGGAAACGCCCTTCCAAAAATCATTTCTGAACTGGGCGGACTTGATTATTACAGCTGGGTTTTCACGATTTATATGCTGACCAGCGCCATTACAACCATACTTGTCGGGAAACTGTCTGACATATACGGACGTAAGCCGTTTATTTTAATTGGAATCATCATATTTTCTATCGGCGCCTTTTTATCAGGAACATCCTCCGATATTTTTGACCTGATCACATACCGCGGCATCCAGGGCTTTGGGGCCGGTATGATCATGTCTACCGCCTTTACGGCCGTTGGGGACCTTTTTGCGCCCCGCGAGAGAGGGAAGTGGCAGGGGGCGATGAGCGCTGTGTTCGGTATATCAAGTGTTTTCGGGCCGACGCTCGGCGGTTATATTGTTGATAATCTGGAATGGAAATGGGTATTCTGGGTATTCCTGCCGCTAGGCATTGTCGCACTTGCATTGATTTGGAAGCTGTTCCCGTCACAGGAAAAGAAAAAAGGGGAAAGCGTCGATTATGTTGGGGCAGTATTCCTGACAGCTACCATCGTTCTCACTCTATTAGGATTCTCCTGGGCAGGAACAAAATATGACTGGGGTTCATCACAGATTATCATGCTGTTCGGCGGTGCTGTGATTGCACTCATCCTTTTCATCATAATTGAGAAAAAAGTAAAAACACCGATTTTGCCGCTATTTTTATTCAAGAACGGCATCTTTACAATTTCAAATATCATTGGCTTCGTCATCGGGGTGTCCATGTTTGGAGGCGTTATGTATGTGCCTTATTTCATCCAGGGTGTTCTTGGATATTCAGCCACTCACTCGAGCTTCCTGACGATGGCCATGACTCTGGGGCTGGTTTTCGCCAGTGCTCTTGGCGGCCAGATCATCTCGAAGACAGGCAAATATAAGCTTCAGGCAATCATCGGATTATGCATTTCTGCCATTGGATTGTATTTATTATCACGGATGGATGCAGATACTTCCCAATACGCACTTGTTGGGTTCCTTATTCTTGTAGGTTTCGGGATCGGAATCGGGATGACGGTGTTTACACTGACAGTCCAAAATGCGGTTGAACAGAAATTCCTCGGGGTTGCTACGGCGACTTCACAGCTTTTCCGATCTGTCGGCGGAACAGTGGGTGTGGCCATTATGGGAACCCTGCTGAATAACCGAATGGAAGACAAAATGACCACGATGTCACAAAACCAGAATACCAATAATATGGCTGCTTCTCCTGAGCTTGCAGGGAAACTGGAGTCACTGAAGAATCCTCAGCTTCTCCTGGATCATGAGAAACTGGCTCAGGTTAAGGATTCGCTGCCTGCAGAAGCGGCTTCCCTGTTCGAGCATATCATTTCAATGCTCAGGGAGGCCCTCAGCTATGCATTGTCAGGTGTGTTCTTATTTGTTACTATCACCATGCTGGTGGCAGTCATTCTTACCTTCTTCCTGAAGGAAATTCCTCTCAGGAGTGCAGCAGATGCAAAGGCACCCGAGCCTGCAAAAGGCGAATAAATAAAAGGACAGGGACCTGGCTAAGCCAGGTTCTTTTTCCGTTTAGCAGGTTAATTCAGAATATTGACAATACCTTTTTTCTGGCTTACCTTTTAAGGAGAGCAGGGAGGGAATAGCTTGAATCAATTAAGAGAGAGAGCAGATTATTTGGATAGCCAGGATCCGCTCCGCAAGTTTGCAGAAGAATTTTACATAAAAGACAAGTTGATTTATCTGGATGGCAATTCACTGGGACTTTTATCCTCAAGGGCAGAAAAAACATTGCTCGACATGCTTGACTCATGGAAAGACTTAGGCATAGACGGATGGATGAGCGGCAAAAACCCTTGGTACTATTTATCGGAAAAATTGGGACAGCAGTCAGCAGCATTGGTTGGAGGAGAGCCTGAAGAAGTGATCGGAACCGCTTCCACCACAACGAATCTCCACCAGCTTGCTGCAACCTTTTTCAAGCCGGAAGGCAAGCGAACCAAAATATTGGCCGACGAATTGAATTTCCCATCGGATATTTATGCTTTGCAGTCACAGCTAAAGTTAAAGGGGCTGCAGCCTGAAGAGCATCTCGTCCAGGTAAAGAGCAGGGATGGCAGGACCATCACCGAGGAAGACATTATAGAGGCGATGACAGATGAAATCTGCCTGATCATCCTTCCGACTGTTCTGTATAGAAGCGGACAGCTTCTGGATATTGAACGGCTCACGAAGGAAGCACATAAGAGGGGCATCCTTATCGGTTTCGATGCCTGCCACTCTGCAGGAGCGGTTCCTCACCATTTTTCAGAATGGGGCACAGATTTCGCCTATTGGTGCAGCTATAAATATATGAACAGCGGACCTGGGGGAATCGGAGGCCTTTATGTGAACAAAAAGCATTTTGGCAGGATGCCAGGCTTATCCGGCTGGTTCGGTTCGGATAAAAGCAGACAGTTCGACATGGAGCATACCTTCACACCGGCACAGGATGCAGGCGCTTTTCAAATTGGGACGCCACATATATTAAGTGCCGCTCCGCTCTTAGGATCGCTTGAGATGTTTGAGGAAGCCGGCATCGATAGAATCAGAGAGAAATCTTTGAAAGCAACAGGATACCTGATGGAATTGGCAGATGCGTATCTGTCCGGCTATGGACTTGCAATCGGGACGCCGAGAGAAGATGTAAGGCGGGGAGGTCATATTGCTCTTGAGCATCCGGATGCGGCAAGGATCTGCAAAGCATTGAAAGAAAAAGGTGTCGTACCGGATTTCCGTGCTCCGAATATCATCAGGCTCGCTCCGGTTGCCTTTTATACCTCTTACAATGATATCTGGAGGGCCGTGTCCATTTTAAGGGACATCATGGAAAACAGAACCTATGAAAAGTTTGAAAACAAGCGCGAAATCATCGCATAAGGAGTAAAAGAAGATGATCATCGATATTTCGAGGAAGCTTCACAAAGGAATGCCTGTCTGGCCGGGAGATACAGCTTTTGCCTATGAAGTCAGCTGGCCTAAGGAAGAGAGCGGCTCTGTGAATGTAGGGAAGCTGACAATGAGCATACACACCGGCACCCATGTGGATTCCCCTTTCCATTTTGACTCAGAAGGGTACCGGATGACAGATATTCCGCTTGAAGTGTATATAGGAAAAGCGCTGGTTGTCGATGCTGCAGGCTCAGACCGCATCGGGAAGAAAGAGCTCGAAGGAATTGATTTTCACGGTGCTGAGAGGGTTCTGTTAAAGACGGGATCATGGAGGGATGCTGCTGTGTTTCCAGAAGAAATCACCTTTTTAAATCCTGACATTGGGCCGTTTTTAGCTGAAAAAGGCGTCAGGCTTATTGGTGTCGATGTACCGTCCGTTGATAGGCTGGACAGCAAGGAGCTTACCGCCCATCATGAGCTTCAGAGATGCGGGATCCATATTCTTGAGGGGCTGGATTTAAGTAAAGCAGAACCGGGAGTCTACGAATTAATCGCACTTCCCCTCCCGATCGAATATGCTGATGGAAGCCCAGTGCGCGCAGTGCTCAGAAAATATCCTGATTGAAATGGGAGTGATACTGTGAAAGAGGAAAGCAAACAGCCTACCGACTATGAAAAATACATCCGCACACAAGAACTGCTCAGCCTTCAGAAGGAAGAAGATGAGCTCTGCTGTGAGGATGAGCTCACTTTCCAGACAGTCCACCAGATTGCGGAACTGCACTTCAAGCTGATCCTTCAATATCTGGACCGGTCATGCAAGAGCATGAAAAAAGGAGATGCCGAAGGGGCGAGCCTACTGCTTGACCGGATTATTGAGCATTTGCGCCAGCTCCCGCCCGTTTTCGATCTCGTAAAAGCCATCACACCTGCGGACTATCACACCATCAGGCTGTTCCTTGGAAGGGGGAGCGGCCAGGATTCTCCTGGATTCAACAGCATTCTAAAGGAAGGGCCGAAGCTTTGGGAACCGTTCGAACAGCTGATAAATAAAGAAAACAGGACAGTGCTGCAGCTCCTAGAAAAACCGGACAGCAATCGGACGCTTTACAGGCTCTTGAAGAATCTGCTCACATTTGACGAGTATTTCCAGACTTTCCGCCATTCCCACATCCAGCTGGTCAGAAGGATGATCGGACTGCGCACGAAAAGCCTGAAGGGCATTCCGGCACAGGCCCTTGAGCGCGGTGCCAAGCATGAATTTTATCCGCTGGCCTGGGATGCTGTCTGCGAGCTGACGGATCTTACCGGATCCAGCTATGATCCTAAGCCTTTATAAATGAGGAAACAAGCTTCTGCCGTCGCTGAAGCTTGTTTTCGTGATGGAAGGTTTATTGATCAAAATAATCACATAATAAGCAGCAGAAAGAGGAAATTGATAAGAATCACAAAGAAAAAGGAGAAGCCGCTCAGGGATTTTCTAAGACAAAAAAACAAGACCGGCTAAAAACAGCGGTCTTGTTTAATATATGTATTAGTGTTACAATGAAGAGCGGTCAAAAAAGCAATTTGAAAATATATATTATTATCTAATTAAATAGTAACACAGAAACACAAGTGGTGTCAACTGATAGCGGCCGTAATTTTTTCCGGGGAGTGTTTTTTTATGAGCAAACCAGCCGATAGCAAAGTAATGGAACAGCATCGGGTAAAAGAGATCGTTAAGATTGCAGACAGCAAGATGCACAAGCTTTTGGATAAAGGGTCTGCAGCAGGCTCAGATGTGCTTGAACTCAAAAAAACATTCTGGGAAGATGTTACAGTCAATCTGGATGAACCAGATGATGTAATTGAGACGTTTACGAGCATCAAGCAGCAGGCTGAGCTTTTGTCTGAAAGAGAAAGGACTAAAAGCCAGCTTGACCGGCAGCTGAGTACATTGGCAAAAATCAAGAACTCTCCCTATTTCGGAAGGATCGATTTCCATGAGGAAGGAGAAAAAGAGGAGGATGTCATCTATCTCGGGATATCCTCTCTTATGGATGAAGAGGATGAAAATTTTCTCGTCTATGATTGGCGGGCTCCAATTTCAAGCATGTATTATGATTATGCTCCCGGCCCTGCCCATTACAATACGCCAGAAGGAACCATTGAAGGAGAAATGCTGCTGAAGCGGCAGTTCATCATCAGAGGCGGGAAGATTGAAGGGATGTTTGATACAGGGCTGACGATTGGGGACCAGCTTCTTCAGGAGGTTCTCGGCAATAAGGCGAGCACCCAAATGAAGTCGATTGTAGCGACTATCCAAAAAGAACAGAATGAGATCATCCGCAATGAAAACAGCAAGGTGCTCATTGTACAGGGTGTTGCCGGAAGCGGGAAAACATCGGCTGCCCTCCAGCGTGTGGCCTATCTGCTTTACAGGCACAGAGGCACCCTTCAGGCGGACAATATTATGCTGTTTTCTCCGAATTCCCTTTTTAACAGCTATGTTTCAACCGTCCTTCCTGAACTTGGTGAGGAAAATATGTCACAGGCAACCTATCAGGAGTATATAACACGAAGCCTGGGCAGGGAGCTAGGTGTAGAAGATCCTTTTGATCAGCTGGAATCTATCCTTTCAGAAGAAGAGTCTCCTGAAAAAGAAATGAGGAAGAAGGCAATCAGGTTCAAGTCTGATACCGGATTTGTCGAAATGATTGATGCATATGCCGGGAAGCTCTCGGAGGAAGGGCTGCAATTTGAAGACCTGCGCTTCCGCGGAGAGACTCTTTTTTCCCATGAAGAGATCAGCCAGTATTTTTACTCACTGGATAAATCCATCTCCATCCCAAACCGGATGCAGCTGACGAAAGACTGGCTGCTGCAGGAGCTCCGGAAAATCCAAAAAGCGGAGCGGAAAAAAGAATGGGTGGAAGAGGAAATTCAGCTTCTCGATAAAATGGATTATCTGGAAGCCTTTAAAAAAGCACAGCAGAGGCAAAATAAAAACGGTGAGAACTTTGATGAATTTGAACAAGAGCAGAAGTTCCTTGAGAACATGGTGGTCAATAAAAGATTCAAAGGACTGAAAAGCAGGGTGAAGAACTTAAAGTTCCTTGATGTGTTCACCACCTATGAGCAGCTTTTCCGCAAAGATCATCTACTGGATGAATCTCTTTTACCGGAAAACTGGAATGCTGTCTGCACGATTACCACAGCAAATCTGAATAGGAAAAGAATCCCATACGAAGATGCCACGCCATACCTATACCTGCAGCATCTCCTGGAAGGGAGGAAGCAGGATACAGGCATCAGGCATGTGTTCATTGATGAAGCCCAGGATTATTCTCCTTTCCAGTTTGCTTATATCAAAGAGCTGTTTCCATACAGCAGGCTCACTCTCTTAGGCGATGTGAACCAGGCGGTTTATACTCATTCCATCGGTGCCACTACGCTGTACCACGGCCACGAGGAAGAAGCGAAGACCATCATGCTGACAAAAAGCTACCGCTCTTCCAGGCCAATTGTAGAATTCACTAGGTCCCTTATCAGCGGCGGGGATCTTGTTGAGCCATTTAATCGGGAAGGCAGACTTCCTGCAGTGGTATTTGAAGAGAGCAGGGAATCTTTACATGCTAAAATTGCCAAAACAGTGGAAAGGCAGCTGCAAGATGGTTATAAATCAATCAGCATAATCTGCAGGACGGCAAAAGAGAGCAAGGCAGCATTTGAAGGCTTGAAGGAATTGCTGCCGGATGTGCGGCTGATTGAAAAGGGAACCATCTCCTATGAAAAAGGCGTCACCATCATTCCGGCTTATTTGGCAAAAGGCATCGAGTTTGACGCCGTCATCATTTATGATGCTTCTGCCTATGATCATGAAAGTGACCGGACCATTTTTTATACTGCCTGCACGAGGGCCATGCATGAGCTTGATATTCTATATACAGGCAGGAAAAATGATTTTATCCTTGAAGTGGAACCAAAACTGTATACGACTAAGTAACTTCTTAATGGCATTGAGCGCAAACTCAATGCCTTTTTCCATGTTTTGCTCATTAAAAAGAGGTTTTGGAGGTATCCATTAGGGAAAAATCGAAAGAGATACCGGAAGGAGTGAAGATACATAATGGCTGAGTCAAAAGTGGCAGGCGTGTTCTCCTCTGCTGATGAGATCATCCGGAAAGCAGCGGATACTGCTTCAGGAGAAAGCTTTATAGTAGTCAGCAGGGATGGTGCAGAGGCGGACAAGCTGAAAGAGATAACAGGGTTGCAGGTTGAAATGGTTAAACATTCACCTTCAAATGATGGTCCGGTCTTCCGGAATCTTGCTACAGCGTTTGAACAGGATGGAGAAGATCCAGCGCTTTCCAGTGTTCTTGGGAGGCTTTCAGACCTTGGCATGTCAGACCTGGATGCCCGGGAAGTCCTGGGGTATGCAGAAGATGGTCTGCTTGTACTCTTAAGAACAAACTGATCTATCGCGGTTTGGAACCTTCCTTCGGGTGAAGGTAATTAATATAGAATATTAGAGGAGATGTTTGAAATGGAAAATTTTAAAATTGTTTACACATTTGAAAAAGGCCTGGAGGTCACTGAGGAAATTGAGGCCGAAAGCCGGTCAGAGGTTATCGGGAGGATCAAGGATCTCGAAGGCTTCATTGAATTTACCGATAAAGAGGAAAATTATCACCGTTTCAGCTTTGATGATGTAAAGCTGGTTTCAATTAAGAAATAAAGAAAAGGCGCTGAGAAGCGCCTTTTCCTATGGTTTCAGAATTGTTCTTCCGCAAGATCCTGCCAGTAATGGCAGAGTGTCTGCAACCCTTTATCAAAGTTCTCAAGGTGAAAATGCTCATTTGGAGCATGGAAGTTTTCATCCGGCAGACCGAAGCCCATCAGGACGACTGGCAGCCCCAGGAGCTGGTCGAAAACGGAAACGATCGGGATCGATCCCCCTCCGCGGGTGAACGCCGCCGGCACACCGTATACTTTTTCATAAGCTTTTCCGGCAGTCTGGATGGCCGGGTGGTCAAACGGAGTAACATAAGGCGCTCCTTTGTCAAATAAGGTAACGCTCAGTTCTACACCAGGAGGAGTGTTCTTTTTGATATGTTCCTCGAGCAGGCGGGCGATTTCATCTGGATCCTGGTTGGGGACAAGGCGGCAGGTGATTTTGGCTGATGCCCGGGAAGGGATGACCGTTTTGATCCCTTCACCCTGGAAGCCTCCGCCGATTCCATTCACTTCTAAAGTCGGTCTGACCCAAAGCCTTTCAACAGTTGAATACCCGGATTCTCCAAACAGCTCCTTTACACCGGCCTGTAATCTAAAGCTGTCATCCTCTAAGCCAAGTGCTTTATATGCCTCTTTTTCCTGCTCAGTCAATGTTTCCACCTGATCATAGAAGCCGTCGACCAAAATTTTTTTGTCAAAGTCATGGAAGGAAGACACAATACCGGCCAAAGCGTGTATTGGATTTTGCACTGCTCCTCCATATAATCCGGAATGCAGATCGGCATTTGCACCTTTTAAGTCAATCTGAAGCCCGCAAAGCCCCCTTAGTCCATAGCAAATGGAGGGCCTGCCTTTTTCCATCATGCTGGTATCCGAAATCACTGCTGCATCTGCAGAAAGAAGTGCTTTATGCTCCTGAGCAAATTCCGGCAGATTGGGACTGCCGACTTCTTCTTCACCTTCTATGCAGAACTTAAAATTGACAGGAGCAGTCCCATTCACCTTCAACAGCGCTTCAAAAGCCTTAATATGCATGAACACTTGTCCTTTATCATCGCTCGCTCCCCTGGCAAAGATTTTTTCGTCCCTGATTTCGGGATCGAAAGGCGCACTTTGCCAGAGTTCGAGCGGATCGGCTGGCTGAACATCATAATGGCCATAAATCAGGACGGTCGGCTTGCTCTCATCTCTTATGTAGTCTCCATATACCACCGGATGGCCTGATGTAGCAAAAATTTCAACATTTTCTGCACCTGCTTTTACAAGCGCCTTCGCAGTCCATTCTGCTGCCTTTCTGACATCTTCCTTATGATCCGGCAGGGCGCTGATGCTGGGAATAGATAAATACTCCGTCAGCTCCTTCAGGTGGGTGTCGCGTTCTTTTTTCAAATAATTGAATACATCGTTTAGCATAGCTGCAGCCTCCTATTTCTACTGGGTGGGTTTATTTCCTCAGCCGGCATAGCAAATGGCAAATAAATATTCTATATTCTCTAAAGCTGTTTAGAAAACCTCCCTCTTGTAAAAATTCTGTCAATTTTTTTAGCAATAGCATATAAAATTATTTTGGTGCATTAGTAAGCCCAGTGGATAAAGTGGAACTTTATTCCTTAGAGGGAGCATTGATCACTGCTGTCCATTTTAGGCGGACTGATCTGGAAGATAATCAGGCTTTGCCGTTCTTTTGCATAATGTATTGATGCAGACCAGGCCATTTTGGAGCAATCTGCCTTGGTAGGCTTACCTGCTGATCGCCGGGATTGCAGCTGCAAGCTATTATGAATAGAATAAGCAGAAAACTGTAAAGGGGAGACTGGCATACTGGCACGTTTCCGAAAAAGGATCATTCAGGGTCTAAAAATTGGAAATGAACAAAGGGAGGGTCTATTGGCCTTTCCTTTTTTTTATGGATCGGGTTTTTAGGAAAGCGTTCATTTAACACTATTTAACACTCATGAGATTGCACCGTACATCCCAAAATATAGGTAGAACAAAACAGAAGGGAGAGATGGAAATCTTGCTTACTAAAGACGAAATAGCAGCGTTCCGTTCCCAGCTATTGCATGAAAAAAAAGATCTCGAAGAAAGATTTCAATCTAATGATAATTTTGACCTGACAAGGGACCATCCCCATGAATCTGTCGGGGAGCTGTCCAGCTATGATAACCATCCTGGTGACGAAGGAACTGAGCTGTACGAACGCGAGAAGGACCTCGCACTGAACGAGCACTATAAGCTTGAACTGAGCAATATCCTGAATGCGCTGCAGGCAATCGACCAGGGAACCTATGGCATCTGTGAAGTATGCCATAAAGAAATTCCAAAAGAACGCCTTGAAGCTCTGCCAAATACAACGTACTGTAAGGAGCACAGCCCTGACCAGGTTACTTCACATGAAAGGCCGATTGAAGAAGGGGTGCTGATGCCTCCTTTCGGCAAATTCGACATGGATGAACAGGATGAAAATGTATCATTTGATGCCGAGGATGCGTGGCAGGAGGTCGAAAGCTGGGGCAACTCCGAGACTCCTTCCGACTTTATTGTTCCGCATGACCATTATAATGATACCAATATCGAAGCAGAAGAAAATACCGGCTATGTCGAGGATTATGAAAACTTCATTGGTACAGATATTGAAGGCAAGAACATTACAGTATACCCAAATGCACAGCATGAAAGGTATGAAGAGGCGCTCGATGAAGAAGGCATCATGACAACCTTCGGCGACCTTCCTGCCTATGAACATGATCCATATGTCGAAGACGAAAGCTGACTCTTAGGAGTTGGCTTTTTTGTTGGTGCAGGATGATAGTTCCAGCTTGGGGAATTCTTTAACATGCTCTGCTGCTGAGACGGGTCATAGCCTGCGTTCCTTACACAGACAAGTCTTTTACTGTTTTCTTTGTGGCTCAACAGATACACCGTGAATTCCGAAAATGGTGGTTAATGATTTGGCATGCTATTTTTTCAAGGATATAATAAAAGAAACATAAAGGGATGAAAAGATAATTTTAAGTCAGGTATAGAAAAAACAAAGGAATTTGGATAAAGGATTTGGAACCCTCTGAAAAAGGCAATCAGGGGGACTTAGATAAGGGCTGTGGAACCTTCTAAACACGGAAAAACCAAATTAGAAGGCCTTAATTGAGCAATATGGAACCCTCTAAACCGAAATAACCAAATCAGAGGGCCTCAAACGAGCAATATGGAACCCTCTAAACCGGAAAAACCAAATCAGAGGGCCTCAAACGAGCAATATGGAACTCTCTAAACCGGAAAAACCAAATCAGAGGGCCTCAAACGAGCAATATGGAACCCTCTAAACCGAAATAACCAAATCAGAGGGCCTCAAACGAGCAATATGGAACCCTCTAAACCGGAAAAACCAAAACAGAGGGCCTCAAACGAGCAATATGAAACCCTCTAAACCGAAAAACTCAAAACAGAGGGCCTCAAACGAGCAAACTCAATCCCTTCTACTAAAAAATAAACAAAAAGCTCCCATTCAAACAGGCAGCTTTTGAAAAAACCATATAATCCTAATATCATACATACAAAAACGATTAACCTACTTTTTATAATAATGGAAGGTGCTTACAGACCAGTGCTGCGTTTTAAAAGAAGTATACAAAGCTGGGAGAATAAACTATATGAGCAAACTAAGTGGTATCGATTTTTCGCATTTTGAAAGACAATCTATTGTCAATGTCATTATTGGCTCAAATTCTCTGCTTGAAGTGGATTTTACAGCAGGAGGGCTTGTCGCTGAGTGTCCATGGAGGCTCCAGCGTGAAAATAAAATCCTGGCTGGAAGCAGCGATTCACGCGATGTTCCTGCAAATGTACAGCTCAAAGAGTCACTCATTGGCTGCCAGGTGAGTGAAGTAAACTTTATGGAAGAAGTTAAGATGCTGCGCATCATTTTTTCCGGCTCAATTGTTCTGGATTTATTTCATGACAGCTGCCATTTTGAGGGATGGGAATTATACAGTGAGGATGGATTTACATTTATTTCGCTGCCTGAAGGGGACTTTTCTCTCCAGGAATTATGCACACCACAAGGCCAATGCAGGGAATAGTAAGATAATAAACAAGCCGGCAGGAGATAAAATTCTCCTGCCGGTTTTTATCATTCTTTACAGGAGCATCGAATAATTACCGGAGATGCCGAAAGAAGACTCTGCCATTCAGCAATTTATATTGGATTGAATTTTCTGAAAAATAAATTGACAACGTTTTTTATTCGGGTTATCTTAATTATATAACAGTTAGTTAACGAAACGAATTTTTAACGTTATATTAAAAATGGGAATAGGTGGTGTCCTTTGATTCTTCATAGCATTGAAAATGCGAGCAGAGAAAGTATTGATATGGTCCAGTTGGCAGGGCTTAAGAGTACAGCTGCAAGAGTTTTTCGCGAAGTGCCATTTTACAGGCAAAGATTTTCTGAAGCTAACCTATTACCCCAGGACATTCAGACACTTGAAGATACACAAAAACTGCCATTTACAGAGAAAGCCGATCTAAGGAGCCAGTACCCGTTTGGCCTTTTTGCTGTTCCGTTGGATAAAGTGGTCCGTCTGCATGCATCTTCTGGCACAAGCGGGAAGCCGACAGTGGTCGGGTATACAAAGAAGGATATTGATATTTGGACAGAGCTTGTCGCCCGTGCCATTGCGCTGGGTGGCGGACAGCCAGGCGAACGCCTGCATAATGCCTATGGCTATGGACTTTTTACTGGGGGACTTGGCTTGCATTATGGAAGTGAACATCTCGGTATGGCCACTGTCCCTGTTTCAGGCGGCAACACAGAACGGCAGATCATGCTCATTCAGGATTTCAAACCTTCAGTTATATGCGGAACTCCTTCTTATATTTTGAATCTTGCAGAGAAGATGGAGGAAATGGGGATAGATCCTGGAGAAACATCGCTGAAATACGGGATATTCGGTGCAGAGGCCTGGTCGGAAGAAATGCGGGAGGTTCTGGAAAGGAAGCTTGCTATCAAAGCCTGCGACATTTACGGCTTAAGCGAGGTCATGGGTCCAGGCATCAGCATGGAATGCCATGAAGCTCAGGATGGGCTGCATATAGCTGAAGACCATTTTATTGCGGAGGTCATTGATCCGGAAACTTTGAAAGCGCTTCCCTATGGATGTGAGGGTGAACTCGTCTTTACGAGCATTTCGAAGGAGGCTTTTCCTGTCATCCGCTACCGCACTGGCGACATTGCAAGCCTGTCAAAGGAACCGTGCAGATGCGGCAGGACAACTGCCAGGATGTCGAGGGTAAAAGGCAGGATTGACGATATGCTTAATATCAATGGCGTTAATGTTTTTCCTTCCCAGATTGAAAGCTGTCTGGTTGGCCAGGAAGATATCTCCCCTCACTATCAGATTGCACTCCATTCCCGCAATGCGCTGAAATCACTTGTCCTTCACATTGAATTGGAGGAAGGATGTTTTTCCAATATAGGCGGTGATTTAGGCTCTGATTATGCGAAAGGAGTTCAAAAGAGACTTAAAGACCATTTAAAATCGCAATGCTATATTTCCATTTCCGTTGAGCTTCATCCGCCGAAAAGCATTCCCCGGTCTGAGGGAAAAGCCGTGAGAATTATTGATCATACTAATGCCCCTAAAGCGATAAGCGGGATTTGAAAGAAGGAGGCTGACATTATGGCAGGACAGCTGTATTCTTCTTTATCAGAAGAGGAAAAGCTGGAGTACTTTATGGACAGGATTTCAGATGGGGAAAAAATAGAAGCTGATGATTGGATGCCTGAAGATTACAGGCTTACGCTCATCAAGCTGATCAGCATGCATGGGATCAGCGAAATCATGGGTGCGCTTCCTGAAAAGGAGTGGGTTCCCAAAGCTCCGACACTAAAAAGGAAGCTTGGCATAATGGCCAAGGTGCAGGATGAAATGGGCCACGGACAGCTTTTGCTTCGGGTGGCAGAGGATCTGATGCTGCCGCTTGGGAAAAGCCGAGATGATATTATGGAAGATCTTTTTACCGGGAAGCTTAAATTCCATAATGTTTTTCATATGGAGGCGCCGACATGGGGGGACGCCGGGCTTATAGGCTGGCTTGTGGACGGTGCAGCCATCATTACTCAAACGAATATGCTTGGTTCATCTTATGGTCCTTATGCAAGAGCATTAAAACGAATCTGCGCCGAAGAGGTTTTCCATGCCCAGCATGGAGAGGCGATCATCATGGCATTGGCCGAGGGGACAGAAAAGCAGAGAGAGCTGGTCCAGGATGCGGTCAATCGCTGGTGGGAAGCATTGCTGATGTTTTTTGGCCCGGCAGATGCCCGGGCGACAGGTACGTCCAAGCAGGATATTACGATTAAGTACAAAATCAGGACGAAAACAAATGAAGAGCTGCGCCAGGATTTCTTTTCCAAGTATGTGCCAAGGATTCTTTCACTCGGATTGACCATACCTGATCCGACCCTGGGATACAGTGAAGATACAGGATGGACATATAAACAGCCTGACTGGAGCCGCTTTAAGGAAATTATCAGCAACAGCGGGCCAAAATCGGCTGAAAGGCTGAGACTGCGCCGTGATGCCTATCGGTCCTCCCAATGGGTTCGGGATGCACTGAGTGTGCAGGCTAATTAAGAAAGGAGGGAGCATGTGCCTGCTTCTGAATTTTACAGTGAATACGAAGTGTTCAGCAAAAAAACCGATACGTCACCTATGCAGCATCAGTTTTCGCTGCTGGCGCCAAACGAAGAGCTTGCCCTTGTTTTTGCACAGGAAAATTTCATGAGAAGAGAGCAGGTGGCCGACATCTGGGTCGTCAAGCGTTCCCAGATCCGCAAGATGGATCCGGAGGAGAGGCTCACCCTTCAGCGGCTCGATAACAAGGATTACAGGACCGCTAAGGGATACGGATATTTAAAGAAGAAATGGCGGCAGTACGAACAGAATATGCTTGATGAAAAAGAAATTCTTTCTTGGGGAGGGAATGGGAACATTGACAGTCGATCTGAAGGCTGAGCTGCCCGGAAAAAAAGCTTCCAGGGCTGCCATTGAACTATTATACCAGCTCGCTGATGACGATTTCATCCTTTCATACCGAGGATCAGAGTGGCTCGGCCTTGCCCCGCATATTGAAGAGGATGTTGCTTTTTCCTCTATAAGCCAGGACACCATGGGGCATGCCGCTATGTTTTATCAGATCCTGGAGGAAGCGGGGGAAGGAAACTCAGATGATTTGGCTCATTTAAGAAAGGCTGAAGAAAGAAGGAACAGCATACTCGCCGAAAGAGCGAATGGGCCAGGCCATTATCTGCAGAATCCGCAGTATGATTGGGCTTTTGCTGTCGTCCGTAATTTTTTCTATGTATACGCAAAGAAAGTGAAAATGGAATCGCTGAAAACTTCCTCCTTTCTTCCGCTCCGGACAGCTGCCGTAAAAATAAGTATGGAACTGCACTACCATCTCCTTCATTGGAAAACCTGGTTCCTGCAGCTGATGCAGGCCGGCGGGGAGGCCAGGAGGCGCATGGAGGAAGCGGCATCCAGCATCTATACCATGATGGGGGACCTCCTGAATCTGGGTCCGCTCGCAGAAGAAATGCAGGCCGAGGGTCTAATAGCCGGGGAAGACCAGTTATTAAAAAGTCTGAAAGCAAACCTGTCATCTGTATTTGAAGCAGCCGGCTCTCTTGTTCCGCGCCAATATGGGCTCGAACTTGGGAATGGGAGAGAAGGCAAGCATACAAAAGACTTAACAGAAGCTTTGGACACACTTTCTGAAGTGTACCGAAGCGACCCGGCAGCAGGCTGGTGAAAAAGGAAGTGCATATATGGACAAAGCCAGAAGCGAGATCGAGCAATCGATTCTCGGAGCGTTAGATCTAGTCAAAGATCCGGAAATTCCGGCTGTCTCCATTATTGAACTTGGAATGGTCGAAAAAGTACAGGCGGAGAAAGAAAGAATTGTGATTGAGCTTTTGCCCACTTTTCTGGGATGTCCTGCCCTTGAAATGATTCAAAAGAGCGTTGAAGAAAAACTCCGGGCTTTGGAACTCAAACAGTCCTTTGAAGTGCGTTTCATCTATGATCCTCCCTGGACTTCTGACCGTATTTCCGAGACAGGCAAAACGCATCTGAAGGAATTCGGCATCGCGCCGGCTCCGGAAAGAATGGAAGAAACAGGAGAATGGAAGGTGGATTGCCCTTACTGCGGCTCTCCTTACACCACTCTTGAAAATATATTCGGACCGACTGCATGCAGGAGCCTCCTGTACTGCCGTGCATGCAAGAATCCTTTTGAAGCAATGAAGCCGGTATCCAGCCTTTTATAGGCATAAATAAACTTATAGATTGAAAGGATGATAGAAATGGTAAAATTGATCGCGCTTTACAAGCACCCGGAAAATAAGGAAGCCTTCGATGAACATTATTTTCAAACCCATGTACCCCTCACAGCCAAGATCCCGGGGCTTCGGGAAATGAAGGTTACCAGAATAACCGGCAGTCCCATGGGTGGAGAAGGCAAGTATTATCTTATGTGCGAAATGTTTTATGACAGCCATGAAGCACTCAAAGCTGCCATGAAAACTGATGAAGGGAAAGCCTCCGGAAAAGATGCCATGTCTTTTGCCGGAGATATTATCACCCTGATGATCGGCGAAGAAACAAAAGAATAAGGGGGCGTTGCCCATGTATCAGACAATTATTTATGAAGCTGAAGGAAAAATTGCCTGGATCAGGCTCAACAGGCCGGAAAAGCTGAACGCTTTTACAGCTGAACTCAACAGTGAAATTGGGCAGGCTTTGCGGGAGGCCGGATCTGACCCTAAGATAAGAGCGATTGTCATAACCGGCGAAGGCAGGGCTTTCTGTTCGGGCGAGGATCTTGGCAGTGTGAGCGAAAATACAGATCATGGAGAAATTTTGCGGAAAAGGTACAATCCTATGGTCATGGATCTGTATCATTGTGAAAAGCCTGTCATTGCAGCAGTAAATGGTATTGCAGCAGGGGCAGGAATGAGCCTGGCGCTCGCCTGCGATTTCCGGCTTGTCTCCGATAAGGCAAGCTTCATTCAATCTTTTATACATGTTGGCCTGATTCCTGATGCAGGCAATATGTTCTTCCTGCCCAGGCTGATTGGCCAGGCAAAAGCGCTTGAGCTTGCCCTACTGGGGGAAAAAGTGACTGCTGAAGAAGCTTTGCGGCTTGGACTGGCGACCAGGGTGATTCCCCACGAAAGCTGGGAGGAGGGTGTAAGACTGTTCGCTGATCGAGCAGCAGCCCTCCCGACAGCAGCCGCAGGCTTGATTAAAAAGCAGCTGAAGGATTGCTGGGAACTGAATCTCGCTGATTACCTGGAAGAGGATGCAAAAGGACAGCGGTTGGCCGGGCTTACGAGAGACCATCAGGAAGGTGTTCAGGCTTTTCTCGAGAAAAGGAAGGCAGCTTTTATAGGCATGTAGCTTCACACTTGAAATCTTGGCACTCGCTCCTGGGTGCTTTTTCTATTCAATTCGCGTACGGGGGGATAAGAATGAAAAAGATAGTGGTCATCGGCTCCGGGGTCATGGGCAGGGGCATTGCTTATGTCAGTGCATCCAGCGGTTTTCAGACTGTCCTGGTTGACATCAGCGATTCCCAGCTCAAGGATGCTGAAAAAGAAATTTCATCAATCGTGCATAAGGGTGTGCAGAGAGGGAAGCTGACAGAAAATGAGGTTTCTGGTATCTGGGAGAAGCTGCATTTTTCAGTCAGCCTTGCAGCTAATGCTGCCGAGGCCGACCTCATCATTGAGGCTGTCCCTGAAAAGCTTGAGATTAAGAGGAATATATTCGAGGTGATTGATCAACATGCGCCGCCGCACTGCATCTTTGCAAGCAATACCAGCACAATGAGTCCAACGGAAATCGGTTCTTTTACCGGCAGGCCGGACAGGGTGCTGGCCATGCACTTTTTTAATCCGGTTCACAGGATGCCGCTTGTGGAGATTGTAAAAGGGCTTGAGACGAGCGATGAGTGTGTTGAATATATACGGCAGACTGCAGCAGAAATGGGCAAAGAAACCGTCATCATCAATGAATTCCCAGGGTTTGTTACCAGCCGAATCAGCGCCCTTGTTGGCAACGAAGCTTTCTATATGCTTCAGGAAGGGGTAGGGTCTCCTGAGGAAATCGACAAAGCGGTAAAGTTGGGGCTCAATTACCCGATGGGCCCATTTGAACTGGGGGACTTGGTAGGTCTTGATACAAGGCTGAACAATCTCAAATATCTTCATGAAAAGCTTGGTGAAAAATACAGGCCGGCACCTCTTCTTGAGCAGTACGTTAAAGCAGGCCGGCTTGGAAGGAAGTCAGGCCGCGGCGTTTATGAATACGGGATAAAGGAGCTGAAGCAATGAGGGAAGCTGTCATCATCGATGCTGTACGCACCCCGGTCGGCAGGTATAAAGGGCTCCTGAAAACTGTCCGCCCTGATGATCTTGCAGCTGCCGCCATAAAAGGATTGCTGGCAAGAAATCCACAGGTACAGCCTGGGGACATTGAGGAAGTCGTGTTGGGAAATGCCAATCAGGCCGGTGAAGATAACCGGAATGTGGCCAGGATGGCAGCGCTTCTGGCAGGGCTGCCGGTCGAAACAGCAGGTACGACAGTTAATCGGCTTTGCGGTTCAGGTCTTGATACGGTCAATTATGCGGCAAGGGCTATATTGGCTGGGGAAGGTGATATTTTTATTGCAGGAGGGACAGAAAGCATGACAAGAGCTCCCTTTGTCATGGCCAAGCATGAAAATGAGTTCCAGAGGGGGAATATGCAACTATATGACACCACAATCGGCTGGCGTTTTACTAACCCTTCATTAATGGAGATGTATGGAGCGGAATCGATGCCGGAAACTGCTGAAAATGTAGCAAAGAAATTCGGGATATCCAGGGAAAAGCAGGATCTCTTCGCTTTTGAAAGCCAGATGAAAGCGAAGGCAGCGATAGCGGAGGGAAGGCTGACAGATGAAATAATCCCGGTAAGCTTAAACAAAGGTGAGGCAAAAACCGTCTCGGCTGATGAGCATCCCCGCCCAAATACAACCTTTGAGAAGCTGGGCCAGCTGAAGCCCCTGTTTTCCGGAGGGACAGTAACCGCAGGAAATTCATCCGGCATCAATGATGGGGCATCTGCCCTCTTGCTGATGAGTGCGGACAAAGCGCTGGCATTAGGGCTCAAGCCGCTGGCAAAATACACAGCTTCCGCTGTTGCAGGTGTTGAACCTTCAATCATGGGAATCGGCCCTGTGCCGGCTGCCAGAAAGGCCATTGAACGGGCAGGCATTTCAATCGATGAGATAGACCTCATTGAGTTGAACGAGGCTTTTGCAGCCCAGTCGATTGCCTGCATTGAACAGCTTGGCCTTGATCCTGCCCGCGTTAATGTAAATGGAGGCGCCATCGCGTTTGGCCATCCCCTTGGAGCAAGCGGGGCAAGGATTTTGACTTCACTTGTCCATGAAATGAATAGAAGGAAAAGCCGCTATGCCATGGCGGCGATGTGCGTGGGTGTAGGGCAGGGAATCGCATCGATCCTGGAGCGGTGGGAACAATAAGATCCCTCTGTTTCAAAAATAAGAATTTTCATGTAATATATATATGTTGCCACAAAAGAGGCCGGGCCATCCGTCTCTGCAGCATGGGACAGCATATGGCAGAAGGAAAGAAAAGGATGAAGAAGCTTTGAATACAAGATCAATGATATTTACATTGTATGGAGATTATATCTCCCACTACGGAAGCAAAATCTGGATAGGCAGCCTGATCAGGCTTTTAAGTGAATTCGGGCATAATGACCAGTCGGTGAGGGCAGCTATTTCCAGGATGAATAAGCAAGGCTGGGTGCAAGCCGAAAAGGCAGGCAATAAGAGCTATTATTCTCTGACTGAGCGGGGCCGTAAAAGAATAGAAGAGGCCGGGAAACGGATCTTCAAGCTGAAGCCGGAAGAATGGGACGGCAAATGGCGCATGCTTATGTACACAATACCGGAGGAAATCAGATCTGTCAGGGATGAACTGAGAAAAGAACTGGTCTGGAGCGGATTCGGCTCTTTCTCCAGCAGCTGCTGGATTTCAGCGAATAACCTGGAGAAGCAGGTTTCCGATCTGATTGATAAATATAAAATTGAAGAATATGTGGACTTTTTCATCGCCGAATATGAAGGTCCTCATGAGAATAGAAGGATTGTCGAAAAAAGCTGGGACCTGGACGAAATCAATGGGAAATACCAGAGGTTCATCAGTGAATACAGCGAGAAATACATTATCGCAAAGAGCAGGATCCAGAAAGGGCTTATGACAGATGCAGACTGTTTCGTGGAAAGGACAAAGCTGGTACACGAATACAGGAAATTTCTTTTCGTCGATCCAGGCCTGCCTGCGGAGCTTCTTCCCGATCAGTGGCTCGGAGCCCATGCAGCTTCGCTGTTTAGCGGCTATTATAAAGAACTCGCAGAACCCGCATCCCGTTTTTTTGAAGCTGTATTCAAAGATGGCAATGAAATCGGCAGCAGGGAAGATGATTATGATGTTTTGGATCATCCCTATATCCTTGAATGAAAAAAAGAGACCCGCAAAGGTCTCTTTTTTTATGAGAGCAAGCGCCCTCCGCTTTCATTGTCCAGCTCCAGCGGCTAGAGCCTCGAGTCATAAGCCACACAAGAATTAAAGGCAAAGAACACCTTTTATTCTTGCGCGTCTTATGCTGGGCCCGCAGGACGCGGGTTATGCAGGCGTTGCCACAGGACGTGGCGCCTTTAGTCTGCGTTCCTTAATTCTAAACAGTCGCCTCCGCTGTTCTACTGTTTCCGTCTTTTTATCTGACCGATCCCCAGTTCTTTGGATTCCTTATACAATGCTTTGATAAGGGATATAGTCATAAGGGCCATGATGACCGAGAACGGCAGGGCGGCGATAATCATGGTATTCTGAAGTGCCTGCAGCCCGCCGCTGTACAGGAGTACAAGAGAAATGACGGCAAGCAGGATGCCCCACGTAAGTTTTATTCTGTTGCCTGGAGTATGGGACCCATTGGTTGTCATCATGCCAAGGACATAGGTGCCGGAGTCAGCTGACGTAATGAAGAATGTACTGACAAGAATGATGGCAATGATGGAAAGAACCATTCCAAGCGGAAAGTTTGAGAAAACAGCGAATAGGGTTTCCTCAGTTGCCAGTCCTGAAATTGAAATATTCTTCACATGCTCAAGATACATGGCCGAGCCGCCGAACGTGGAAAACCACAGAAAACCGATAACAGTTGGCACGAGCAGGACGCCAAATACAAACTCCCTAATGCTGCGCCCCTTCGAGACGCGGGCAATGAATATGCCGACGAAAGGCGACCAGGCAATCCACCAGGCCCAATAAAAGATTGTCCATCCATTGATCCACTCACGTGTGTTAGGGTCCAATGGCGCAATCCGGAAGCTCATCTGAAGGAGAGACTGCAGATAGGTCCCGATCGTATTGGTAAATAGGTTGAGGATGAACAGGGTAGGACCAATGAAAAACATAAGAACGAATAACGCCAGCGCCAGACCCATGTTCGCGTTACTGAGAATCTTGATGCCTTTTCCAAGTCCCGACCAGGCGGAAATCATGAAAAGTACTGTCACGATGGAAATGATGATCAGCTGCACAACGAAATTGGAAGGAATGTCAAAAAGGAAGGACAAGCCTCCATTTATCTGGACGGCTCCAAAGCCAAGGGTGGTGGCTACACCAATCACGGTAGCAAGGACAGCGACAACATCTATTACCTTGCCGAGCGGCCCTTTAACAGCATCACCGAAAATGGGCTTCAGAGTTGCGCTGATCAATCCGGGCTCGCCATGCCTGAAATTAAAATAGGCAAGTACAAGTGCGACAATCCCATAAATAGCCCAGGCGTGAATTCCCCAATGAAAATACGTAAACCTCATAGAATCTTTAAGTGCCTCTGCAGTGCCGGTTTCTCCGGTTGGCGAACTGACTGCGTAATGGGAAAGAGGTTCGGCCGCTCCCCAGAAGACCAATCCTATTCCCATCCCTGCGCTGAACAGCATGGCAAGCCAGGTAACCCTTGAAAACTCAGGTTTGTCCTCAGGTTTCCCGAGCTTCAGCCTTCCGATCGGGCTGATCAGGAAATAGAGGCAGACAATGACCAGCAGTGTAACCAGAATCAGATAATACCATCCGAAAGCGTTGCTGATGAAGTCCTGGAGTCCGGCAGTCGCATTTTCTAGCTGATTTGGTGCGAAAATTCCAACCAGTACAAGTACAAGTAATAAGATTACGGATATGTAGAATACCGCGAGTTTTTGCTTCAAAATTTATTCTCCCTTCTTTCACAGATGAACAGGCCTTCTTCATCAGTCGAGCATATGTATATTGTTTTCGAACGCTGATGGATTATGTAATAAAGAAAGGCCCTCATCTAAAGTATTTTAGCAAAGCCCCCTGAAAAATAAAAGGAAGGGGGCTTTTCAGCTGCAGGCATGTTAATCAGCGTCGTTTCTTGATACCCTCCATTAGAACTGCAAAAACCTTTGGACGGCTGAATTTGGAGGGCCAGGTTTTAAACATGAGGTTTTGCCCCTTCCGGATAAGAAGGAAGGCACCTGGATAGGGAAAATCCAGATGTCTTTTTCGTGTCTTAATTCATGTTACAGTGCCAATATCTTTCACTTTGCCCCGGTGCCCATTGAACATACAGATTAGGTGAGTTTATGGAAAGTACCTTGCAGTTTTTCTTCCATTGTGATAATTTTCAAAATAGTATAACGATATTTTCACGGAAGGGGTAATCCATTGAATAAATTGACCGAAATTTTAAAGATCCAGTATCCAATCATTCAAGGAGGCATGGGAAATATCAGCAGCAGCCGGCTTGCAGCCGCGGTCTCCAATGCCGGAGGGCTTGGCACTATCGGGATAGGTACTATGCTTCCAAAAGAAATTGAGGCTAAGCTGATTGCATTAAGGGGTCTTACAAGTAAGCCTTTTGCTGTCAATATCCCTATCAGTGTTTCTCCTTTTGCGGAAGAGGCAATAGAGCTGGCTGAAAAATTTGGGGCAGCAGCGGTTTCACTGTCTGCGGGGAACCCTGCTCCCTATATAAGGCGGCTGAAAGCGAAAGGAATCAGAACCATTGCTGTCACTGCATCGGTCAAGCAGGCTGTAAAGGCAGAAGCGTCAGGAGCAGACATTATTACTGCTGAAGGCTATGAAGCAGCAGGGATCAATTCCAGGCTGGAGACGACAACGCTTGCTCTTATACCCCAGATCTGCAGCAGGGTCAAGATTCCTGTGGCAGCAGCAGGCGGGATAAGCGATGGAAGGGGTATGGCGTCGGTTTTCATGCTCGGTGCAAGCGGCGTGCAGATCGGTACGCGCCTAATTGCAGTTAAAGAGGCCCCTTTCCACGAAAATTATAAAAATGCGCTGCTTGATGCCAATGATGCAAGTACGGTCATAGTCGGCAGAAATGCAGGGCAGATTAGAAGAATACTGCATACCGAATATGCCGATTTTCTTCTGCAGAAAGAAACAGAAGATCCTTCTGAATTCAGCCGTTTTACTCATGAAGACTATCATAAAAAAGGGGCTCTTGAAGGAGATGCGGTTAGAGGTTTCATGAATGCCGGGCAGACGGCAGGGCTGATTGCAGATATTCCATCTGTGGCCGATCTGTTTAAGCGGATGATGGAAGATGCAGAAGAAGCGATTGAAAAAACAGCATGCCAGTTTAGAAAGTTTTCAGTCTAACACTGCTGTGATAAAGAGGATAAAAATTACCAGGTTTAATTTACTAAATCTTTAGAATATTATTGACATTTTTTAAATGCTGGTGATAATATAACGTTATAAAAACGCTGATGAGATAAAATATCATATTTTATGTAAGCGATTACATAATGGCAGCAAAAGAGTAGTCAGTGTGAAAAAGCTAACTAATCTTGCGAGGGGGATTGTCATGAAAAAATCGATCAAAGCTGCTTCTTTACTGCTGGCGGGAAGTATGCTCCTGGCTGGCTGCGGAAACGATGAGGCGTCAGGCGGTGATGGCAAAGATGCGGATAAGAAGGTGTATCAGGTCGGATTGACTCAATTTGCCGAGCATCCATCACTGGATGCAGCAACAGAAGGCTTCAAAGAGGCGCTTGAGGAAGCTGGCTTCAAAGAAGGCGAGAATGTTGAATATGACTTCCAGAATGCCCAGGCAGATATGAACAACACACAGACGATCGCAAACAATTTCGCGGGAGACCAGGTGGATCTTATTTTTGCCAATGCCACGCCGAGTGCGGTCAGTGCGTTGAATGCGACTAAGGATATTCCCATCGTATTTACTTCCGTTACAGACCCTGTCGGTGCCGGACTTGTTAAGTCATTTGAAGAGCCAGGCGATAATATCACAGGAACGACAGATAATCATCCTGATGCTACCGGCAAAACGATTGATTTCATGACAAAGGAAGCAGGTGCCAAAATGATTGGCGTCATTTTCAATGCTGGAGAGCAAAACTCTGAAGTTCAGGTCGAGAAAGTCAAAGAACTGGCAGAAAAAAATGGGGCCGAGGTGGTAGAGGCGTCCGTATCCACTTCAGCAGAAGTAAAGCAGGCGGCCGAATCTTTAGTAGGAAGGGCAGATGCCATATATGTCCCGACAGATAATACGGTCGTTTCCGCACTTGAATCAGTCATTGGGGTGGCACAAAGCAAGAAGATTCCTCTTTTTGTGGGTGAGCTTGATTCCCTTAAGCGGGGCGGGATAGCCGCCAGCGGATTTGATTATTTTGAGATAGGCTATCAGACTGGAAAAATGGCGGCAGACATTCTTAAGGGTGATAAAAAGCCGAGTGAAATTCCGGTAGGACTGCCTGAGAACATCAAACTCGTCTTCAATCCAAAAGCTGCAGAAGAACAAGGACTTGAGACCAAGGAAGAATGGAAGGATATAGCCGAGTTTTATGAAGAATAGCGAAGGGCGGGGTGTCTAGATGTTTACAGCAATCTTCGGAGCTTTTGAGTCGGGCATCATCTATAGCATCATGGCGCTCGGTGTCTATCTTTCTTTTAGGGTGCTGGATTTTCCGGATCTTACTGTAGACGGAAGCTTTGTGACAGGTGCTGCAGTTGCAGCGACCCTGATCGTAAGCGGCACCAATCCTTTCCTCGCTACAGCTGCTGCCCTTATCGCAGGCTTTGCCGCCGGCTGCCTTACCGGAATCCTGCATGCGTATGGAAAAATAAACAGCCTGCTGTCCGGCATCCTTATGATGATTGCTTTGTATTCTATCAATCTGAGGATTATGGGAAAGTCGAATGTACCGCTTCTGAATACAGAGACAGCAATGACAAGCATCAGGGATGCATGGGATAAAACAGGAATCGACGGGCTGCTGAATGGGCTCCTTGCCGCCATTGGGCTTGGGGACAGCCTTCCAAGGACATGGGGGATCCTTGTGTTGATGCTCTGCACTGCTTTTGCGATTAAGCTTCTGGCGGATCAGTTCCTGAAAACGGAGATTGGCCTTGCTTTAAGGGCAACCGGCGACAACAAAAGGATGATCAGAAGCCTGTCCGCCGATACCAATCTGATGGTCATACTCGGCCTCGGGCTGTCTAACAGCCTTGTTGCTTTCTCCGGCGCCCTGATTGCCCAGCAGGGAGGCTTTGCAGACGTCGGAATGGGTATCGGAATGATCATAATCGGACTGGCATCAGTCATCATCGGGGAAGCCATATTTGGCACAAAAACCATTGCGAGGACAACTCTCGCCGTAATTGGCGGCGCCATCATCTACAGGATCGTTGTCACCCTTGCCCTGCGTGTCGATTTCCTTGAACCGGGGGACATGAAGCTTATTACAGCAGTTATTGTCATCATTGCCCTGATCATGCCTAAAACACTCGATCGGGTAAGAGAAGGGAGAAGAAAAGCCAAGAGGCTGCGCGCTCAGCCTGGTGAAAGCTATCTTTCCGGAGAAGGGGAGGAGGATCAGCGTGCTGCAGTTAAATAATATCAGCAAAATATTTAATGAAGGGACGCCTGATGAAAAAAATGCCCTTGACAGTGTGAGCCTTTCTTTAACTGCAGGCGATTTTGTCACTGTTATCGGTTCAAATGGTGCGGGAAAGTCTACACTGATGAATATTATTTCCGGCGTCATGATTCCGGACGCCGGAAGCGTGAAGATCAATGGAAAAAACGTGGCCATGATGCCGGAGCATAAAAGGTCATTTTTGATTGGGAGGGTTTTTCAGGACCCAATGGCAGGAACAGCACCAAGTATGACGATAGAAGAAAATCTGGCCATGGCTTATTCAAGGAATAAAAGCAGGACTCTTAAACGGGGAGTCACCAGAAAGCGCCGGGACAATTTCAGGGAGGTGCTTGAGACCCTTCATCTGGGGCTGGAAAATAGGCTGAATGCAAAGGTTGGTCTCTTATCAGGGGGAGAAAGACAGGCTTTATCCCTGCTTATGGCAACCTTTACGGAGCCTTCCATCCTGTTGCTTGATGAACACACTGCGGCCCTTGATCCTGCCAGGGCAGAACTGATCACCCGCCTCACAAAGGAGATTGTCAGCAATTATAAGCTCACCACCATCATGGTCACCCATAACATGCAGCAGGCCCTGGATCTCGGGAACCGGCTTATCATGATGGACAAAGGACAGATCATCCTGGAAATTGAGGAAGACAAAAAGAAAAAATTGGGGATTGAAGATTTGCTCAGCGAGTTTCAGCGGATTCGCGGCCGGCAGCTGGCAAGCGACAGGTCTCTTCTCTCGTAGCTTAAAAAGTAAAGGATTAAGGAGGCGGCTATATGCCTTAGGTTAATCCTTTTTCTTTTGCAGTAAAATTTTAGATTATTTACAATTAATTGACTATTTATTTGTCAAAATGTTATTATAACGTTAAAAATACGTCATACATATTTAAGGGTGTTGTTTAATGAAGCCAGGTTTAACTGAAGGAGCGGCTGCATCCATTCAGATTACAGTCGGACAGGAGATGTTTGCCCAGTTTGGCGGTGAGGTTGTTCACCGGCTCTTTTCCACAGCCAGCATGGTCTATTATATGGAGTGGGCATCAAGAAAAGTAATCCTCCCGTTTTTAGAAGAGAGTGAAGAAGGGATGGGGAAAGCAGTCTCAGTCAGGCATCTTGCTCCTGCTGCAGAGGGAAGTCTGTTGAATATCGCAGCGGAGGTCATCGGGTTAGAAGATAATTTAATTCATACTTCCGTTAAGGCTTTCCATGGCAATGCAGTGATTGGCGAAGGGGAAGTTACACAAGCCATCCTTCCGCGAACAAAGATTAATAGATTTACAGAGAAGATCCGGTTGGACTAAAGCTTTTATGCATCAATAAATGAAAGCGCTAACATATAGAGGGGGATTGAGAGACGATGGATATGTTTAATACGATCCGGGAGCATGAACAGGTAGTGTTCTGCAACGACGAAGCAACAGGCCTTAAGGCAATCATTGCGATCCACAGCACAAGGCTTGGCCCGGCACTTGGCGGCTGCAGAATGTTTCCCTATCCTTCTGCAGACGCAGCACTGGAAGATGTACTGCGGCTGTCCAAGGGGATGACTTATAAGTGCGCGGCAGCAGATGTTGATTTTGGCGGAGGGAAAGCTGTCATCATCGGCGATCCTTCAAAAGATAAGACGCCTGAGCTTTTCAGGGCATTCGGCCAGTTCGTGGAATCATTGAATGGAAGATTTTACACAGGTACAGATATGGGAACCACTCCGGAAGACTTTGTCCACGCAATGAAGGAAACCAATTGCATTGTTGGTGCAGACGAAGAATATGGGGGAAGCGGGGACTCCTCTGTTCCGACTGCCCAGGGAGTGATCTATGGACTTAAAGCCACAAACCAGGTGCTCTACGGAACAGCTGGCCTCGGAGGGCGGTCTTACAGCATCCAGGGGCTCGGCAAGGTGGGGTTCAAAGTGGCTGAAATGCTGCTGGAGGAAGGCGCCGATCTTTATGTTGCTGATATCAACGAGAAAGCCATAAATGAGCTGGTTTTTAAAGCTGGTAAAATTGGCGCGGGAGTTAAAGCTGTCAGCAGTAATGAAATTTATAGGGCTAATGCGGATGTCTTTGTCCCCTGTGCTCTCGGAGGCATCCTGAACGATGAAAGTATTGAACAGCTCCGGGTCAGAGCGGTTGCAGGATCGGCCAATAATCAGCTCCTTGAATTAAGGCATGGCAGCATGCTGCAGCAAAAAGGCATCCTGTATGCACCAGACTATATTGTGAATGCAGGCGGGCTTATCCAGGTGGCAGATGAACTGTATTCCCCTAATAAAGAAAGGGTCCTCCGTAAAACGAAAGCAATCTACAGCGCGCTGCTTAATGTGTATGATTATGCTGCAGCCGAAGGAATTACAACCATTGAGGCCGCCAACCAGTTCTGCGAGCAGCGGATTGAAGCGAGAACAAGGAGGAACAGCTTTTTTTCCCATATGAAGCGGCCTAAATGGGCAGTCAGGACATAACTGTCTATCAATGACTTTATTGCAAAGGGTGAGAGGATGGAAAGCCGATTTCCTATTAATAGGATTATTGATGAAAACGGAAACGAAATATCCGGTACTACAGGGTTCACCCCAGACCACAAGCTTGCTCTGGAGTTCTACAGGCAGCTTGTCCGGATCAGGATCTTTGACCGGAAAGCGGTCAGCCTGCAGCGGCAGGGAAGGATAGGGACATATGCCCCGTTTGAAGGCCAGGAAGCTGCCCAGATAGGGAGCGCGATGGCGCTCGAAGAATCGGATTGGATGTTCCCTACCTATCGGGACCATGGCGCAGCACTGGCTTTCGGGCATTCAATGAGAAATATTCTGCTGTTTTGGAACGGCCGCAATGAAGGGTGCATCCCTCCTGAAGGAAAGAATATCTTCCCTCCTGCAATTCCGATCGCCACCCAGATTCCCCATGCAGCCGGGGCGGCATATGCGGAAAAACGCAAAGGAACAAACAAAGCTGCCATTGTCTATTTTGGAGATGGGGCGACGTCTGAAGGGGATTTTCATGAGGGCCTAAATTTTGCCAGCATCGTTAAAGCACCTGTCGTCTTTTTCAATCAAAACAATCAATATGCGATTTCCGTTCCGCTCTCAAAGCAGATGAATACCAAGACAATTGCCCAGAAAAGCCTGGCATATGATATCCCAGGCGTCCGGGTTGATGGAAATGATGTATTTGCTGTCTATAATGAGACAAAAAAAGCACTTGAGAGGGCCAGGAAAGGCGGAGGGCCCACTCTGATAGAGGCGGTAACATGGAGATACGGGGCCCATACTACAGCAGATGATCCCGCCAAATACAGGGACCAGCAGGAAAGCAGCTCTTTGAGAGAAAAAATCGATCCTATCCTGAGACTTGAACGGTGGATGAAAAATCAGGGGCTGTATGAGGAACGCCGGTCAAAGGGAATAGAAGAGGAAGCTGCCGCTGAAATTGATGAGGCCATTACAGAAATGGAGGCGTTCCCGCCTGCAAATCCCGCTGATATTTTTGACCATGTGTTTGCTGAGCTGATATGGCCGCTTAAGGAACAGAAGGAAAAATATCTATCTCAGCTTGGGGGTGTTTAATCATGGAAACTGCAGTCAAGACCAGTACCAAGACACTTATACAGGCGGTCAATGAAGCTCTTGACATCATGCTGGCAGAAAATGATGACGTTCTGGTGCTTGGAGAGGATATCGGGAAAAATGGAGGGGTGTTCCGGGCAACGGAAGGCCTTCAGGAAAAGTATGGGGAAGAGAGGGTTATGGATACCCCGCTGAGTGAAGCAGGATTCATCGGAGCAAGCATCGGAATGGCCGTCAACGGATTCAGGCCGGTGGCAGAAATTCAGTTTCTGGGCTTTATCTATCCGGCCTTTGAGCAGATCATGACACATGCATCCCGGCTCCGCATGAGAACGATGGGGCATTATACCGTCCCTATCGTAATTAGGGCTCCATATGGTGCAGGAGTCAGGGCCCCGGAAATCCACTGCGACAGCACAGAGGCACTTTTCACCCATATGCCTGGCATCAAAGTCGTCTGTCCGTCCAACCCGGCTGATGCAAAAGGGCTTTTGATTGCCGCGATCGAGGATCCTGACCCTGTCCTTTATTTAGAGCCAATGAAAAGCTATCGGTCACTGCGTGCTGAGGTGCCGGAGGGAAGGTATACCACCGAAATCGGCAAAGGCAAAAAAATGATGGACGGAGATGATGTGACTGTCATTGCTTGGGGAGCCATGGTGCCGATTGCCTTGAAGGCAGCTGAGGCTATGAAGGAAAAAGGGATTTCATGTGACGTCCTTGACCTCCGCACCTTGTATCCGCTGGATAAGGATATTATTGCTGAATCGGTGCAAAAAACAGGACGCACGGTCATCGTCCAGGAGGCTCACGCTTCAACCTCAGTCGGCAATGATGTTCTGGCGATTATCAATGATACCTCCTTTTTATACCAAAAAGCACCTGCCGAATTGGTTGCCGGGTTTGATGCCCCTGTTCCATATTTCGGTTTCGAAGACCATTACCTGCCTACCTCTGACCGGGTCTGCAGGGCGATTGAAAAAGTCTGGACCTTCTAAGCAATCAACTGAAATTTTATGAGGAGGTGTTTTTATAAGATGGAAGTGAAGCTACATGATATCGGGGAAGGGATGTCTGAAGCAGAAATCAATTGTTTCCTTGTAAAACAGGGTGATTTTGTGCGGGAGGATGATCCCCTGGTCGAGGTTCAGACCGATAAAATGACAGCAGAAATACCTGCGCCAAGAGCCGGCATTGTACGTGAGTTCATCGTAAAACCAGGGGAAACGGTAACGGTTGGAGCTGTCCTGCTTCTGCTGGAGCCTGAAAACCGCCCGGGAGACGCAGGGTTGGAGGAAGGAAGAAAGAATAGCAGGAATATGCCGAAAAGAATTCTTGCCTCCCCTTACACAAGGAAGCTGGCAAGGGAGAATGATATAAATATAGAAGGTATAGAGGGATCAGGTCCTGGGGGAAGAGTGGTTGACGAGGATATTTTCAGGATGGCAGGGCAGGGAAATAAATATTTCAGAGAAGAAGCATCTCCTCAAGAAAGTAAAAAAGAAACAGAGAACCATACAGCTGCCAGCAATACTAGCATCTCTTACTCCGGAAGGCGGAAAAAGACCGCCGAGAAAATGGTTCAGTCGCTTTCCCTTATTCCCCACTGCACCCATTTTGAGGACGTGGATGTAACAGAGCTTTCCGTTTTCCGGGAAGAGCTCAAAAAGAAGGAAAAGCAAGTGACAACGACAGCCTTTTTTGTAAAAGCTTTATCAATGGCTCTTAAACGCTTCCCTGTTTTTAACAGCAGGCTTGATGAGAAGGCTGGACTGATCCATTTGCTGCCTGAGCACCATATTGGTGTGGCCGTCAATGCTGAGGATGGGCTTGTCGTGCCGGTCATAAGGAATGTGGAGGAAAAGACGATTGCAGAAATTGCTTTGAATCTGCAGAATTTGACCAGGAAGGCGCTGGATGGCAGGCTGTTGCCCAAGGAAACGGCCGGTGGCACTTTCACAGTAAGCAATGTCGGGCCGCTGAACGGCAGCACCGGCGCTACCCCGATCATCCTCCACCCGCAGACAAGCATTATATCTTTGCATAAGACGAAGAAAATGCCGGTGGTCGATAAGGACGATCAGATTGTCATCCGCTCCATCATGAAGCTTTCCATGTCATTTGACCACAGGATAGCAGATGGTGCTGCTGCTGTCGGTTTTACGAACCGTTTTTCAGAACTGATTGAAAATCCCAAACTGATGTTATTGGAGCTGGTCTAATGGTTGTAGGCGAACTGGCTTATGAAAAGGACGTTGTTATCATTGGAGGGGGGCCTGGCGGCTATCAGGCGGCTATCAGGGCGGCACAGCTTGGCAGAAAGGTGACACTGATTGAAAAAGCCGACCTTGGCGGTGTTTGCCTCCATAAGGGATGCATTCCTTCCAAGCTATTTACCGAAGCGGCTGAACGGGTCAGGAAGATAAAGGCTGCGGGTGAATACGGGATAGAACTGTCTTTTTCAGCTTTTCAGCTGGAAAAGCTCATTGATGAAAAAAACCGGAAAACAGTGCAGCTGAAAAAAGGAGTTGAAGAGCTGTGCAAAAGCAATGAGATAGAGCTTGTGAGAGGGAATGCCTTTTTTCTTTCAGCTGACCGGGTGGGCATTGAAAATGGAGAATCATATCAGGTATTCCGTTTCAAACACTGCCTTATAGCAACAGGAAGCACACCAGTATGGCCATCCGGGGTCTCACCGCGTTCAGAAAAGCTTTTGGACTGCTGGTCTGTATTTTCAATGGAGAAGCTTCCAGATGAGTTCATCATTTATGGTAGCGGCTATATAGCCTTGGAGCTGGCTATGAGCTTCCAGGCTTTCGGTGCCAGGGCATCGATTATGCTGGATCAGGAAAAAGAGGATTTTGGATTTGATGCGGCTGTGAATAGGGAGCTTGGCAGGATCCTAAAGAAAAATAGAATCAAAGTTTACCGCGGGGCAAAGCTGCTGTCAGCTGAAGAGAACGGGTCTGGTGTGGAGATTATCTATGAGCAGGCTGGAGAAATTAAGCAGCTAAAAGGAAGCTGTTTCTTAACCGCTGCCGGCTTCCGGCCCAATACTGCCAATTTGGGGCTTGATAGAGCGGGAGTAGAGATAGACACAGCCGGATTTATTAAGGCAGACCAGCAAGGGAAAACCTCTGTCAGCCATATTTTTGCAGCCGGGGACGTGGTAGATGGGCCGCCTCTCGCTTCAAAGGCGATCAGACAGGGAAAGGCAGCAGCAGAAACAATTGCCGGCCTGAAAACGGAAGCTGATTTGCGCTTCGCCCCGGCTGTCGTCCATACCCAGCCTCCTATTGCTTATGCAGGCCTTACTGAGCGAGAGGCACTGGAAGCGGGTTATAAAATAGAAACAGGAACCTTTCCTTTTTCTTTTCTGGGCTATGCAAGTGTGAAGGGGAGCAGGGAAGGAATGGCCAAAGTAATTTTTGAAAAGGAAACCGGCTTTCTTTTAGGGATCCATATGATAGGGGAAGGTGCACAGGAACTGATACATGCCGGTGTCTCGCTGCTTGAAATGGCTGCAAGGGAAGAAGATATGCTGTTCCCCGTGTATGCCCATCCAAGCTCAGCCGAAGCCCTGCTGGAAGCGGTGGAGTCAGTAAAAGCTAGAAGCATCCATCTGCCTGCGAGGGAAAAAGCGAAAACATAAGAGCTGCTTTACAGCAGCAGAGCTTCACACTGCGCTCTTGCTTGAAGCAAATGAAATATTTTAAGATAAATCTGAAAATTAAAACAGTTGGAGGGATTAATATGGAACAAAGAACTGTTTCGCCATCACAAAAGGCGGAGGAAATTTTTCCTGTCAAGGAAGTCGATTATCTTGAAATCTATACTGGGAATGCCAAACAGGCCTGCCATTATCTCTGCACATGCTTTGGGTTCAAGCCTGTCGCTTATTCGGGACTTGAGACAGGAAACAGGGAAACAGTGTCATATGTACTGCAGCAGCGAAAAATCAGGCTGGTAGTGACAGGCGCGCTCACAGAGGAAACAAAGGTGGCTGCATTTGTGAAGAAGCACGGTGACGGTGTCAAGGATATCGCCCTTGCGGTTGATGATGTGGAAAGTGCTTACAAAGGTGCAGTAGAGCGAGGGGCAATTGAACTGATTCCGCCATTTGAGCTGGAGGATGAACACGGCAAGCTGAAGAAGGCGGTAATCGGTACATATGGAGATACCATACACACACTGGTGGAACGGAATGATTATAAGGGTGCCTTTATGCCGGGATATGAGCCCTACGAAACAAAGGCACCATTCGGGGATGCCGGATTCATTGGCATCGATCATGTAGTCGGAAATGTGGAAGAAATGGAAGAATGGGTGAACTATTACGCAAATGTCATGGGATTCAAGGAAATGAAGCATTTCACCGATTCTGATATCAGCACAGAATACTCTGCGCTCATGTCCAAAGTGATGCATAACGGCGGAAGAATCAAGTTCCCGATCAATGAACCGGCTGAAGGGAAACGGAAATCGCAGATCCAGGAGTTCCTGGAATTCTATAACGGAGCAGGCGTGCAGCATCTCGCTATTCTAACAGAGGATATTGTCCAGACAGTTTCCATCCTAAGAAAAAATGGGGTTGAGTTCCTTGATACTCCTTCTTCCTATTATGAAATGCTGTCTGAGAGGGTCGGCAAAATAGACGAAGAGATTGATAAGCTGAAAGAGCTCAGCATTCTTGTAGACAGGGATGATGAAGGCTATCTGCTGCAGATTTTTACAAAGCCGATCGTCGACAGGCCGACGCTATTCATCGAAATCATCCAGCGCAAAGGAGCAAGAGGGTTTGGAGAAGGCAATTTCAAGGCGCTGTTCGAGTCGATTGAAAGAGAGCAGGAAAGACGCGGAAACCTATAATCCGCATACACAGAAAGGGGGCTTTCCTGTGGATCGGATCTTAACGAAGGAAAGCATCAGGGGGATTACTCCTTATCCTTTAGGGATGACTGCAGATCAGGTAAAAGAAAAGTATAACCTCTCCTTCGTCAGAGGTCTCGCAGACAATGAAAATGCCTATGGATGCTCAAAGCTTGTCGGCCGCGCTTTAATCGAACAGTCCGGTAACCTCTCCCGCTATCCTGATGGTACATGTACAGCACTGAAGCGAACATTGGGCGATTTCCTTAAGCTTCCTCCTGAGTATATTGCAATAGGAAACGGTTCTGAGGAACTCATCAGACTTTTGGCAAGAGCCTATATCAGTGCAGGGGATGAGGCAATCATGGCAGACCTTACCTTTCCGAGGTACAAGGCAAATGTAGTGATTGAAGGCGGAAAGGCTGTTGAAGTCCCGCTCAAGGATGGAGTACATGATCTTGTGGAGATGGCAAGCCGCATCGGCCCCAGCACCAAAATGATCTTTATCTGTAATCCGAACAACCCGACCGGTACAGCAGTAAGCAAAGAGGCTATCCAGCAATTCATCGCTTCTGTACCGGCACATATACTTATCGTTCTGGATGAAGCCTATTATGAATATATGAACCATGGAAAAAGGACTGAGGCAGAAAAGCTGCTGACCTTCCACGATAACATCTCTATATTGAGGACATTTTCAAAAGCATACGGGCTTGCAGGGCTCCGGGCAGGATATGGGATGATGCATCCATCTATCATAGCAGAGCTGGATAAAGTGCGGGAGGTATTCAATGTGAATGCCCTATCTCAGGCCGCAGCCATTGCAGCGCTGAAGGACCAGTATTTTGTACAGATGAGTGCAGAAAAGAATAGAACGGAAAGGGAAAGAATGCGCGCCCGGATTGAAGAGCTGGGATTCAAGTGTTTTGCCTCTGAATCCAATTTTCTTTTTATCCTAGGGCCGCTTGCTGAAAAGCTTCTGGAGTCAGGCATCATCGTCAGGAGATTTTCTCATAAAAGCTTTCCAGGAGAGGCTATAAGACTAACAATCGGTACAGAGGAAGATAATGATGCAGTCCTGGAAGCTATCGGCAAGGCCGTGAGCGGGAAGAAGGTGTAAAAATGGAAATCCCTGTGGCTTCCTTTTCCTGGCAGGAAGGATATAAAATTCTGTCAGGCTCCATACTTCCCCGTCCCATTGCCTTTGTGACCACCATGGATCATAGCGGCACCGTCAATGCAGCACCCTTCAGCTTTTTTACAGCCATATGTGCGGATCCGCTTCTCATTTGCTTTTCACCTATGCGAAAGGGGACTGACGGAAAAAAGAAAGATACACTTCTTAACATTGAAGAAACCGGGGAGTTTGTCATCAATATCGTCAGCAGGAACATGGCAGAGAAAATGAATATATGTGCAGCCGATTATGCCCGTGAAGTAAATGAACTGGAACAGGCGGGGCTGGAGCAGGAAAGAAGCGCTTATGTGCAGCCGCCGAGAATCAAGCTTTCCCAAGTCCATCTTGAATGTACACTCTATCAGCTCCTGCACTTCGGAGACGGTCCGGGGTCTGGAAGCCTGGTGATTGGCAGGGTTGAGCATGTGCAGGTGAATGATGATTTGTATCATAATGGGAAAATCGACACTGTAAAGCTGGATCCGGTTGGAAGGCTGGCGGGGCATATGTATACTGGCCCGCTTGCAGATGTTTTCGAGATTATCAGAAAATCAGATCCGGGGTGATGGAATGAAGTTCATAACCTTTCAAAAGCAGGATGGATCGGTCCGGTCCGGCTGGCTGGAGGGCAATGCTGCTATCGATATGCATGAAGCTTCGAAGGGAGTCCTCCCAAAAACTTTATTGGCATTTTTAGAAAATCATCCATTTTTCATGGAGCAGATTGAGTCACATCCTGAATGGAAGAAATCGGGCAGCGGTGCTTACCCTTTGGAAGAAGTAACCCTGAAGGCTCCGCTTCCATGCCCAAAAAGTTTTCGCGATTTTTATGCTTTTGAGGAGCATGTCAAAACAGCCCGGGAAAACAGGGGCCTGGAAATGATAAAAGAATGGTATGAGCTGCCGGTCTTTTATTTTTCCAATCACCTTGCCATAAAAGGGACAGGTGAGCCCATTCATTTGCCTGCCGGCTGCAGCAAGCTGGATTATGAACTCGAAATTGCCTGTATCATCGGCAAAGAAGGCCAAAATATTTCTGCCAAAGAGGCGGACGGATATATTTTTGGGTACTGCATCTTAAATGACTGGAGTGCCAGGGATATTCAAAGAAAAGAAATGAAGGTTGGTCTTGGACCGGCAAAAGGAAAGGATTTTGCCACCTCGATCGGCCCTTATATTGTGACAAAGGATGAGCTGGAGAGCTATCGGGTGGATAATGGCTATGATTTGGATATGACAGCAAAAGTGAACGGCGTCCTGCTGTCAGACGGAAATCTTAAGGATATCTATTATTCATTCAATGAAATGATAGAGAAAGCTTCAGAGAATACCACAATTTACCCGGGAGAGCTGATCGGTTCAGGTACAGTGGGGACCGGCTGTATCCTTGAGCTCGGGGAAGATGTCCACCGCTGGCTGAAGCCCGGCGACACGGTAGAGCTGGAAATAACAGGTCTTGGAAAGCTGTTCAATACGATTACAGACTGAAAGGGGGAGCAGGCTTGTACTACAGGCAAATGGGGAGGATCCCGCACAAACGCCACACAATGTTCAAAAAAGAAGACGGGTCCCTGTTCAGGGAGCAAGTCATGGGAACAAAGGGCTTTTCAGGGACACAGTCGATTTTATATCATCATTATATGCCGACAGAGACAGAAGAGGTTTCCTTCTCAGGAAGCTATCTGCCTGAATATGAGGAGATGGCTGCGCTTAAACACCGGCATCTGCTTACAGAGAACATTATACACAGAGGAGATGCCCTTCAAGCCAGGGTATATCTGCTTGGAAATGATGATCTGCTGATTGCCTCGGCCAATATTTCAGAAAACATGCCGGATTATTACCGGAACAGCGATGGTGATGAGATGTACTACATCCATTACGGAAACGGCCGGTTTGAAACAATGTTCGGCACAGTCAGCTATGGCCCTGGGGACTACATCGTCATTCCGATCGGCACGATTTTCAGGATTCTTCCGGAAAAAGAAACTAAGGCTCTTATTGTTGAGTCATTCAGCCAGATTACAACTCCAAAAAGGTACAGAAATGAGTATGGACAGCTGCTTGAGCACAGCCCGTTCTGTGAGCGGGATATCCGCGGCCCTGAAAAACTGGAGACTTATACAGAAAGAGGGCCTCATAAGGTAGTCACAAAAACGAGGGGCCATCTTCATAATCATATTCTTGCCCATCATCCGCTTGATGTTGAAGGGTGGGACGGGTATCTATACCCCTGGGCCTTCAATATTTCCGATTTTGAACCGATCACCGGCCGAGTCCACCAGCCGCCGCCAGTCCATCAGACATTTGAAGGGCATAACTTTGTTGTCTGCTCATTTGTCCCGCGGTTATATGATTATCATCCGGAAAGCATCCCGGCGCCCTATTATCACAGCAATGTAAACAGTGATGAGCTTTTATATTATGTCGAAGGGAATTTTATGAGCCGTAAAGGAATCAAAGAAGGATCCATCACCCTTCATCCCGGAGGAATCCCGCATGGGCCGCACCCGGGAAAGACAGAGGCAAGCATCGGAAAAAAAGAAACACTGGAGCTGGCTGTTATGATAGATACTTTTAAGCCATTGAAGGTTGTGAAGAAGGCAAGGAAATATGAAGATGAAAATTATATGTATTCCTGGCTGGAGAAGTGAGGGAAGTGGTGATTTTTTAAAAAATGTACGGACTGTATGCTATATGTGTACAGTCTGTTTTGTTTGAGGATGGGGCTGTTGCTTTGCGTTCCAGGCACTTCGCTTTCCGCGGGGCGGCGCTGAGCTTCCTCGTCGCTGCCGCTCCTGCGGGATCTCAGCTTTGCCGCTGCAATCCCGCAGGAGTCTACGTGCCTTCCACTCCAAGCAACAGGGTTCTTAAAGTTTTTGTGCAGTAATACCTTTTAAGATAAGGGTTTCTATAATTTTTCGCAATCCTTTTTCTCTTTTCATATTCTTTAATAACATCGTTAAGTCCAACATTCATACTTGATAGTTTTCCCGACTGTTGCCAAGAAGTTCAATATCTACATCCCAACAAATATAAACTTCCCTTAGCTCCAGCAGACATTTCTTGATCCAGCCTAAGCCTTCTGCCTGCCTCTATAAATAGCCTCCCTCAGTTCCAGCGCATAGGGTTCGAGGTTTGGCATGCCCATGTCACGGGCCATTGCGATTTCTTTTTCAATATCATAAGGAAGGCGGACCATCTCGATTGAAAAAGGTGCAGGGTCTTCTGAAAGATATGTACCATGCAGGATAACAAAAGAGGCTTCGGGCACGTCGAGTGGGTTCCCGACGCTGCCTGTATTGAATAGAACCTTTTTAGGATCAATCGGCTCCAGCATGGCAGCATGGATATCTCCATAACCGACAACATCCGGAATCAATCCCCTTTTATCTTCGTCAATGAAATCACTGGTCCCGAACATAGCCTCCCGTTCTTCAATCGGATGCCGCATCGGCACCACCCGGTGGTAGATGCTTTTTGCAGAAGCGTGAAAAAGCCTGACATACTTTCCGCTCATTACAAAGTCATGATGAAAGGGAAGGGTACCTAAATAGTCCATTCCTTCCTTGCGAATCTGCTCCTGATGCCACTGCAGATCAGGGAAGTCGGCCGGCTTCTGGATAAAGTCATCCCAATTTCCGCGTACAACTACCTCACAACTTTCTTTCACCCGCTCTATCGCTTTCTTTGAATTCGGCCCTTTGCCGACGAGATCGCCGAGACAGAAGATCCTGTCAATTTGCCGCTCCTCTAAATAATCAAGCACCCGATCAAGTGCAGTGATATTTCCGTGAATGTCTGAAATTACTGCTATGCTCATCTCGTTCATCTCCCTTTGCTGCATATCATACTAATAGTTTCGCTTCTTCTATAAAAAAAACCTTCCGAAACAAGTAGATTCCCGTTCGGAAGGTTTTTGTGTTTATTCAAAATGCCAGACGACTGCGACCGTGCCTTCCCCGGCATGCACAGCAATTGTTGAGCTGATTTCGCCGATGAAGGTGCCCATTTGAGGAAACCTGGATAAAATTTCTTTTTCAATGTCCTTTGCCTTTTCTAGGACATTTCCATGCATGACCTGTACTTGCTCTATCCTGTATTTCTTTGCAGATTCTTCAAGTAGCTCCATCATCCGCCTTATGGCTTTTTTCTCCGAACGCACCTTATCAAAAAGCTGGAATTCTCCATTCCGGTCAACGTGGATGATCGGCTTTACCTTTAATATGCTTCCCAGGAGATACTGAGTTCCGGACATTCTTCCGCCCTTATAGAATTGGTCAAGATTGCCCAGCAGGATATAATTCTCATACTGATTGGCTTCGAGCCTCAGTGTACGGGCGATTTCTTTCCAGTCCATATCATTGGATTGGAGCTCGATCCCCTTATTCAGCAGTCCGGTAATGATGTAAGACATCATTTTTGAGTCTACTGTTTCGACTGGAAAGCCTGCAATCTCTGCGCCCTGCATGCAGCTGTTCAGGGTTCCGCTCAATTTGGAAGAGATGTGGACAGCGATTGCGCAGTCATAATCAGCTTTTAATTTTTCAAACAGCTCGGCGAATTTGCCGACAGAAGGCTGTGAGGTTTTCGGAACTTCTTTTTCAGCTTTTAGTTTCATATATAAATCATCAGAGGATAAATCGATCCCATCCTCATAGGTGCCCGATGAAAATGCAATGGTCAGAGGCATTACATAAACATCCTTATTCTGCTCAAGCTCCTTGGTGATAAATGCTGTGCTGTCTGTAATCCAAGCTATTCGTTTATTGGTCATTTAGCCTATCCTTTTCAGAAAGTTTGTAATGCTGTGTAAGCCATTTCATTATACACGAACTTCTCTATGAATGTTTCAAAAGTTTTGTGAACGGCCTTTGGTAACTTTAAACAGAGGAAACGGCAATATTTTATATGAAGAAAAAGGAGAAATCAGCAGGGAGCTAGAATTATATATTCAGAATATTCTTTCGAAGAAGGAGGAGTCGTATGCAATGGAAAATATTTGTGCCCTTGTGACTGGCGGAGCATCGGGCCTTGGAGAGGCGGCTGCAAGAAGAATTCTGGATAGGGGCGGCCTGGTCTGCATCATTGACATGGATGAGGAAAAGGGAACTAATATTCAAAAAGAGCTCGGCAGCAGCGCCCTGTTTGTGAAAGCAGATGTAACTGATGCCCGGCAGGCATCCGACGCAGTCAATTTGGCTATTGAGAAACTGGGCTACATAAATGTGAGCATCAATTGTGCGGGAATTGCCGCTGCTCAAAAGGTGCTTGGCAAAAAAGGGGTGCACGAACTCGATTTATTTTCTAAAGTCATATCAGTTAACTTGACAGGCACCTTCAATATGATCCGGCTGGCGGCAGAGAAAATGAAGGATAATGAACCAAATGAACAAGGGGGAAGAGGAGTTATCATCAGTACCTCATCAGTTGCTGCCTTTGAAGGGCAGATCGGCCAGGCAGCCTACAGTGCTTCCAAAGGAGGCGTGGCAAGCATGACCCTTCCGATTGCCAGGGAACTGGCTGAATACGGTGTCAGGGTGATGGCGATTGCTCCTGGTCTGTTTCATACCCCTATGTTTGATTCTTTGCCAGAGGGTGCAAAAGCTGCACTTGGCAAAACGGTCCCGTTTCCCAGCCGTCTTGGCTTTCCAGAAGAATTTGCCATGCTGGCACAAAGTATAATAGAGAACCCGATGCTCAATGGAGAGACCATCAGGCTTGACGGAGCAATCCGCATGCAGCCAAAGTGAAATAAAATTATTTTTGTAAGCGTTTTCCGAAAGGGGGAAGGGCATGGAAAAGACAACAGGATTTCTTAAAGAGGAACATCACATTTTTCGAAAGGCGCTAAAGAAATTTCTGGAGAAGGAGGCCTATCCCTTTTACAGTCAATGGGAGCAAGCACGGTTTATACCAAGGGATTTTTGGAGGAAGATGGGGGAGCAGGGGTTTCTGTGCCCTGATGTAGATGAGGTATACGGAGGCAGCGGTACTGACTGGGGCTTCTCCGTCATTATAAATGAAGAATTGGAAAGAGTAGGTTCAGGGCTGGTTGGCATCGGGCTGCATAATGACATAGCCGTGCCATATCTTTCAGAATTTGGTTCTGAAGAACAGAAAAGCAGGTGGCTCCCCAAGTGTGCTGCCGGAGATATCATTACAGCGATTGCTATGACTGAGCCTGGAGCAGGTTCCGACCTTGCAGGTATTAGTACAACAGCGGTGGATGAAGGAGATCATTATCGTCTCAACGGGCAAAAAACATTTATTACGAACGGGATGCACTCCGATCTGGTCATTGTTGCCTGCAAGACGGATACTCAAGCGGTCCCCAAACATAAGGGAATCAGCCTGCTTGCAGTTGAAAGGGGATGCGAGGGTTTTTTCAGGGGCAGAAAGCTGGATAAAATTGGCCTTCACTGCCAGGATACTGCTGAGCTCATTTTTGAAGACTGTCTTGTTCCTAAAGAAAATCTGATTGGAGAAGAGGGACAAGGGTTTCAATATATGATGAAGAAACTGCAGCAGGAAAGGCTTGTAGTTGCCATTGCCGCACAAGCAGCCTCTGAAGTTATGCTGGAGCTTACTTTATCTTATGTGAAAAGCAGGGAGGCCTTCGGCAGGCCGGTCGGAAATTTTCAAAACACCCAATTTAAAATGGCAGAAATGGCCACCGATATCGAAATGGGCAAAAGCTTTCTGAACACCTTGAATCAGGAGCATATGGAAGGCAAGGATATCACGCAAAAAGTTTCTATGGCTAAATGGAAGCTGACCGATAATGCAAGAAGGATAGCTTCTGAATGCCTTCAGCTTCATGGCGGCTATGGGTATATGGAAGAATATGAGATTGCGAGAAGGTACAGAGATATCCCGGTTGCGAGCATTTATGCCGGTACCAATGAAATCATGAAGTCAATCATAGCCAAAGGGCTTGGCCTCTAGAAACACGAGAAAGAAGGGGGATAGGCGGATGAGGGAAGCTGTTATCGCAGAGGCAGTGCGGACGCCGATAGGAAAGAAAAATGGCATATTGAAGAATATCAGGCCAGATGAGCTGGCTGCTTTCATATTAAATAAGCTGACTGAGAGGGCGGGCCTCGATCCTTCTTTAGTTGATGATGTTATTATGGGCTGTGTCAGCCAAACCGGGGAGCAGGCCGGTGATATAGCGAGGATTGCCTCTTTGATTGCCGGATTCCCTGTTGAAGTACCCGGTGTTTCCATTGACAGGCAGTGCGGTTCAAGCCAGCAGGCGGTCCATTTTGCAGCACAGGCCATATTAGCGGGAGATATGGATATCGTCATAGCCGGCGGAGTGGAGAGCATGTCCCGTGTTCCGATTGGCTCAAGCTTTCAGGGAGCCAAATTAAATGAAAATCTTAAAAGGAAGCATGAGATGATCCACCAGGGCCTTTCAGCAGAGAGAATCGCAGAAAAATACGGATTCTCCCGGCAGCAGCTTGATGAATATTCTCTCAAAAGCCACGAGAAAGCGCTGAAAGCACAGGCAGAGGGAAAATTTGAAAGTGAGATTGCATCAATCGAGGCTGTGCAGGATGATGGTACGATGCTTGTTGCATCAGAGGATTCCGGCCCGCGGAAAGACACATCGCTTGAGCTGCTGGGAACCTTGAAGCCGGCATTCATGGAAAACGGCAGGATCCATGCAGGCAATTCCAGCCAGATAAGCGACGGGGCAGCCGCCCTTTTGATCATGTCAAGGGAGAGGGCAGAAAGCCTGGGGCTTCGTCCCAGGTTCCGCATCCTGACAAGAACAGTTGTAGGATCAGATCCGACACTCATGCTGACAGGCCCGATTCCTGCAACGGAAAAGGCTTTGCAAAAAGCAGGGCTCTCGATCCGGGATATTGATATTTTCGAAGTGAATGAAGCCTTTGCTTCAGTGCCTCTTGCGTGGCTGAAGGAGACTGGAGCCGATCCTGCTAAGCTGAATCCAAATGGCGGGGCCATTGCACTCGGCCATCCGCTCGGCGCAAGCGGCGCCCGGATCATGGCAGGACTGATCTTTGAACTGGAAAGGACAGAAGGAAGGTACGGGCTTCAGACGATGTGCGAAGGCTATGGAATGGCAAATGCGACCATCATAGAACGATTGTGACAGATCGGAAAGGTTCTGAAAAATAAGTTCAGGAGGTACGCCATGACAGTGACGATAGGAAGGATTTTAGATCTTGCTGTAATGAAATTTCCGTCAAAAGAGGCCGTATACGATGTCAGGAGTAACAGGCGTTACACTTATAGTGAATGGAATATGCGCATCAACCGGGTCGCACATGCGCTCGCTGCTGAAGGTGTCATCAAGGGAGACAGGGTTTCTGTTTTTTTATATAACACAGAGGAACTGGCGGCAGTCTTTTTCGCCTGTGCTAAAATCGGAGCCGTTTTTAATCCAATCAATTTCCGCCTCCAGGCTGAAGAAACTGCATATATCCTAAGAGATGCACGCCCGAAGGTTCTTGTTTTTGAGAAGACTCTTGAAAGCGTGGTTTCTACTATTGCAGAACAATTTCCTGAAACAGCTTACTGGTATATTGATGACGACCCGCCTTCCTATGCGGCCTCCTTTGATAAAAAAGTCTCTCAAGCCTCTGACAGCCCTGTTTTTGCTGATGTCAGCGAAGATGATGATTATGCGATCATGTATACAAGCGGAACGACCGGCCGGCCTAAAGGAGTCATTCATACACACAGGCATATGGCTGAACAGAGCTTGACGGTAATTGCAGCAACAAAGCTTGAACCATCCGATAAAGGGCTGGTCACAGCACCGATGTTTCATTGTGCAGAGCTGCATTGCGCCTTTCTTCCCCGCATCCATGTTGGTGCTGGAAATGTCATCCTTCATCAGTTTAATCCGAAAAAGGTGCTTCAGCTGATAGAGGAGGAGAGGGTCACTAAATTTTTTGCCGCCCCTGCAATGTGGAATATGCTATTGCAGGAAGATCTGCTGGCTTATTGCCTGGACAGCCTGAAGCTTGGCCTTTACGGGGCGGCCCCGATGGCCCCGGCACTTGTTAAGCTGTGCAGGGAGAAGCTTGGGATCTTATTGGTCCAGGCTTACGGAATGACAGAGATGGGGCCGGCCATCACATTCCTTTCAGAGCATGATCAGCTTTCTAAAGCAGGCTCTGCCGGCCAGGCATGCCTGAATCATGAAATCAGGATCGTCAGGCCGAAGGATAATGGGCCATCAGATCCTGAAGATATCCTCCCGGCTGGGGAGTCCGGGGAAATCATCGTGAGGGGCCCAAGCATGATGAAAGGCTATTACAATATGGAAGAAGCAACAGAAAAAGCTTTATATAAAGGATGGTACCATTCAGGCGACATCGGTGCCCTGGATGAAGAAGGCTATCTATGGGTAAGGGACAGGGTGGATGATATGATCATCAGCGGCGGTGAAAATATCTATCCGAGGGAAATTGAGGATGTGCTGTTTGAACATAGCGGAGTCCTGGATGCAGCAGTCATCGGCCAGCCGGATGACAGGTGGGGAGAGACTGTGACGGCATTCGTTGTTAAAAAAGATCCTTCAGTAACAGAGGAAGAATTGGACAGCTGGTGCAAGGAAAGCAGCAGGCTGGCCAATTATAAGCGGCCGAGAAAATACATCTTCTGTGAAAGCCTGCCGCGTAATGCAAGCGGAAAGCTGCAGAAATTTGTGTTGAGGAGTGAACTGTCCCAATCAGCACAAACATAAAAAAGAGCTTCTTGGGTATTGTGGCAGAAAGAGATATTCCTGCACAAACCTGAAAAGCCGGTTGTTTCTGTTGTTTTATTAATGAGATGGGAAGATGAAAAGTGAGTAACCAGTGATAGAAAAATAAGGGGAGATTTTACTGTTATATGCAGATTAGATGTAGTTTTTGAGGAAATAAGGGAAGTTTTTCCTTCTATGCAAAGCAAAGCTGCCTATTTTAATGTCTTTTAGTCTAATAAGAGGAATTCCTCCCTCTATTTTAGCCGTTTTCAGTACTATTTTCACAATAAGTGAAACCTTTCCCTCTATTATTCTCAATCAGCAGGGAACCTGGTTTCAGTGTTTAATGAATGCACATGTTTAACGGGTAATCTGCTGTTCAACTATTTAATGATTAATTTTAGAACAACATATTTAAAAGTAAAAGCTTGGGATGCCCCAAGCTTTTCTGGTTAGTTAATTCCCGAGTTACTCAGGTTACGAAAACGTATATTATGGGGGCATAAATTTTATCTTCATACTATCAGAGCTGTTTCCTTAAAAAGCAAAGGGGCTTTGATCTTTATACCTGTTTCATCTTTTGGGACCATTCTTCAACGTTCCAAGTCTTAGTTACCCAGTCTTCATAAAAGTCAGGCTCATGGCATACAAGCACAACAGTGCCTTTATAAGCTTTCAGCGCACGCTTCAGCTCTTCTTTTGCTGTGATATCCAGGTGGTTTGTCGGCTCGTCGAATAATAGCCAGTTGCTTTCATTCATTAGGAGCTTGCAAAGGCGGACCTTCGCCTGCTCGCCGCCGCTCAATTGATTCAGCGGGCGTGAGATATGTTCATTTTTCAGCCCGCATTTCGACAATGCTGCACGGACCTGGTGCTGGTCAAGGCTTGGGAACTCGCTCCATACATCGTCGATCGGTGTAATGTTGCCAGCTTTTACTTCCTGTTCAAAATAGGAAGGGAATAAGAAATCCCCGCGCTCAATTTTTCCGCTGAGAGGGGAAATTTTGCCGAGCATAGTTTTCAGGAGCGTGGATTTTCCCACTCCGTTGCAGCCAACGATTGCGATCTTTTCGCCTCGCTCAACTGTCATATTCATTTTTGGAAGGAGCGGATCCGAATAGCCGATTTCAAAATCTTTGCCTTCAAATACATACCGGCTGCTGCTGCGGGATTCCTTGAATTCGAAGGCAGGCTTAACGGCAGTTTCCGGGCGGTCGATCCTTTCCATCCGGTCAAGCTGCTTCTGGCGGCTTTTTGCCCGGCCTGTTGTTGAATAGCGGGCTTTATTTTTAGAGATGAAATCTTCTTGCTTTTTGATGAATTCCTGCTGTTTTTCATATGCATGGATATGCTGATTTTTATTGATTTCAGCAAGCACGAGGAATTTATCATAGCTAGCGGTATATCTGCTGAGCTTCGAAAATTCCAGATGAAAAATGACATTTGATACAGAATTCATGAATTCTGTATCATGGGAAATCAGCATGAATGCATAAGGATATTCCTTCAGGTAGCCGGCGAGCCAGCTCTACATCCATATAGTTGGTAGGCTCATCAAGCAAAAGGACCTGCGGCTGCTCGAGAAGAAGCTTGGCCAGAAGGACCTTTGTACGCTGTCCGCCGCTCAGTGCAGCTACATCGCGGTCAAGGCCGATCGCGTCAAGGCCCAGACCCCTCGCAGCTTCCTCAATCTTGATGTCAAGAGAGTAGAACCCGCCGGCATCCAGCCTGTCCTGGATTTCCCCCATCTGCTCAAGAAGCTCTTCAAGCTCTTCAGGTGCAGCGTCAGCCATCTTGGCTGTCACTTCATTTAGGGCTTTTTCCTGCTCGAATAATGGAAGAAATGCATTCTTCAGCACATCGCGCATGGTCCTGCCCGGAGTAAGGATTGTATGCTGGTCCAAATAGCCGTAATGCACATTTGGAGTCCATTCCACTTTACCGCTGTCGTGGATCAGCTGACTGGTTATGATATTCATAAGAGTCGATTTTCCGGCTCCGTTTGCGCCTACAAGTCCGACATGGTCTTCCTGCAGAAGGCGGAAAGACACATCTTTGAATAAAGTTCTATCGCCAAAAGTATGACTTAAATGATCTACAGTTAATAAACTCACCGTTTATATTCCTCGCTTTGCATGTATAATAATCCATCATTACATCATACTAAAAAACAATAGAGTAAACCTGGTGTTTTAGATGCCAATTATTATTAGAGGCTGTCCATTTTCCCGGGTAAGGGGAAACAATGTTTTTGACACCCCTTATATGGCTGTTATAATAGAATGTGTTGAAAAATCCGGTATAGGGCTGCCTGCCGGAACAGAATCTTGCATTTGGTCTGGAAAGGAAAGAAAAAATCATGGATACACAATCATATAGAATTTTGCTTTATTACAAATATGTTCATATAGAAGATCCTGCGGCACAAAGGGAAGAGCACTTGAATTTCTGTAACGCTATCGGCCTAAAGGGGCGAGTGCTAATTTCTGAAGAGGGCATCAACGGCACCGTGTCAGGCACAGTGGAGCAGACACAGGCCTATATCGACATGATGGACAATCATCCTCTATTCGAAGGCACAGTTTTCAAGATTGATGAAGCAGAAGGGCATGCATTCAGAAAAATGCGCGTCAGAGTGAGAAAAGAACTAGTGAACCTGAGCCTTGAAGATGATGTCGATCCATTAAAGCTGACAGGGACACACTTAGAGCCAAAAGAGTTTTTTGAAAAGATGCAGGACCCTGATACTGTCGTCCTCGATGCTCGAAATGACTATGAATACGACCTCGGACATTTCAAGGGGGCGATTAAGCCGGATATCCAAAATTTCCGCGAGCTTCCTGAATGGATCAAGGAAAACAAAGATAAGTTTGAAGGCAAGAAGATCCTGACTTATTGTACTGGAGGCGTCCGCTGCGAAAAGTTCTCAGGATGGCTTCTAAAAGAAGGTTTTGAGGACGTCGGCCAGCTGCACGGAGGAATCGTGACATACGGTAAAGATCCTGAGGTGCGCGGCAAGCTGTGGGACGGCCAATGCTATGTATTCGATGACCGGATCAGCGTTCCTGTCAATCAGGAGGAGCATGTCATCGTCGGCCGCGACTATTACACAAACGAGCCTTGCGAGAGGTATGTAAGATGCGCCAATCCTGAATGCAACAAACAGATCTTGAGCTCTGAGGAAAATGAGCATAAATATCTGCGGAGCTGCAGCCATGAATGCCGGGTGCACCCTCGCAACCGTTATATCAGTGAACACGGCCTTTCAGAAGAGGAAGTGGCTGAGAGAATGAAGAAGCTTGAAGAAGAAGCTGTTCAATCTTGATAAAAAGACGTGCAGGAGGCTGCACGTCTTTTTTATATGGAAGTCAAGACTGAAATCTCTCGAAGGTTTTAATATTCTTCACTTAAGGTCGACAGCCGCTGTTTTGCCTGGATAGTACTTTTTTTCATTTTCAGCTGTATTCTCTTTCGCAGTTATAGCGTCAGGAATGATTTTAATGACGGCCGTCCTGCTTCCAAGAGAGGAGCGGTATTTATCTACATGGGCTTTTGGCAGAGGTGACTGGAAGTAGCCGGGTACATACTTGTCCAGCATTTTCTGCATAACCATAGTTGCTTCATCTATATTGGCTAGCACAAATGCTTTCCCAAAAACCATAACACTCATATAAGCTGTATCTGTTTTTGCGGGGACGGGGTCGGTCAGTGTGCCAAAATCTTCGCTTACTGTAAAGCAGACATGCGGACTATTATTCAGCAGCTCCATTTTCCTTCCTTCTGAGGCTCCATGAAAATAGATACAATCATCCTGCCAAATATAATTTAGAGGCACCACATAAGGGTAAGAACTGTCATTGAGTCCAAGGTATCCTGTTCTGGCCTGCTTAAGGAAGGTGCTGATTTTCTCCGGTTCTTTGACTTCCAGCATTGATTGGCGCATTGGAAACATATACTCCACTCCTTAGATATTTATGGTATATTCAGATTAATATCAATGTGACCATCTTTAAAGTGACAGTTTCGTATAATCTTAAAGGGTCAGATGGGAGTGGCCTATGACGCCGTTTTTAGATAGGGAAAGCCAGCTGCCTTTATATGTGCAGCTATATCAGTATATCAAGTCGGAAATCGAGTCAGGAAAAATGAAGCCGGGGGAAAAGCTTCCTTCCATCCGCAAGTTTTCCCGATTTCTGGACGTAAGCAAAAATACAGTAGAAGAGGCGTATCACCAGCTGATTGCAGAAGGGTATGCCGACAGCAGGCCGAAGAGCGGAATAGTTGTAAACAAAATAGATGAATTTCCCTTGAAACAGGTTAAAGAACAATTGCGTGTTATTTTAAAAGAAGAGCAGGAAAAACCGAAAATTGATTTTCAATACGGCCATATTGATGCTATTGCTTTCCCTGCAAGGAGATGGAAAAATGCCCTGTCTGAAGCAGCATTCGATCTCTCTAATCTGCAATATGGAGACAAGCAGGGCCAATTGTCCTTGAGGACCGAGCTGACAAGGTATTTGTACAGATCAAGGGGGATAGAGTGTACTCCGGAACAAATCATCATCACTTCAGGAACGCAAAACAGCATTTCAGTGATTATGAGTATACTCGAGCTTCGCGGAGAAGTGATAGCGATGGAAAACCCAGGCTATGATGGGGTGAGGAAAGTGCTGATGCATCAGGGAGGAAAAGTAGAACCCGTCTCTGTGGAGGAAGATGGAATCAGTGTTGAAGAGCTTGCAGAAAAGAGGGCAAAAGCAGTTTATGTCACACCCTCCCATCAATTTCCGCTTGGTATGGTCCTATCAATCAATAAACGGCTGAAGCTGCTGAAATGGGCTGCGGAAACTGGCGGTTATATTTTGGAGGATGATTATGACAGCGAGTTCAGATATCAGGGGCAGCCGATTCCGCCGCTTAAAAGTCTTGATCAAAATGATCGCGTCATTTACCTTGGGACTTTTTCAAAATCCTTTCTTCCTGCAGCCAGAATGAGCTTCATTGTTTTGCCGCCGGCCCTTATAGCTGTCTATAAAAGGGACTTCAGCCTGTACAGCCAGCCAGTCTCTCCCATAATTCAAGAAGCTGCAGCACGTTTCTTGAATGAAGGAGACTTTGACCAGCATATCCGGAAAATGCGTGTCCTTTATCAGGAAAAGCATAAAGTGCTGCTGGAGTCGGTAAGTTCTATGATGGGAAATAAAGCAGCTGTGATTGGGCAAAAGGCAGGGCTTCATATCCTCATAAAGCTGAAAGGGAGGAAAAGTGAAGAGCTTACAGCCAAGGCTGACCAAAAAGGTGTGAAAGTGTATTCTGCGAACCAGTATTGGGCAAATGGAGATGGTGATGATTCGATCATGCTGGGATTTGGAGGACTTTCTGCCGAAGAAATTGCAGACGGGATAAAGATTCTTACCGAGGCGTGGTTTGAATAAAGAGCAAAAGAAAAGGGCCATCCAGGCCCTTTTACAGTTCTCCTCTGACAATCGGCATACTCATACAGCGCGGGCCGCCTCTGCCGCGTGAAAGTTCGGAGCTCATGATCTCGAGCACCTCGATCCCATTTTGCCTCATCATATCATTGGAAACATAGTTGCGGTCATAGGTAACTACTACTCCAGGGGCGATTGCCAGGGTATTGGAGCCGTCATTCCATTGCTCCCTTGCTGCTGCAATGACATCTCCGCCGCCGCATGGCAGGAGGACCAGTTCAGGTAGATTCAGGACTTCCTTCAGGGTTTCCACAAGGCTGTCCTTTTCTGTGATTTTCAGATCACCAGAATTCCCCTGCTCGAGAATATAAATTTTCATTTTCCCGTCGCTGTTTTCTATTGCAGGATGGTAGGTGAATTTATCATGATCAATCATTGTAAACACAGTATCCAGATGCATGAATGCCCGTGATTTAGGAATCTCGACAGCTACTACTTTCTTAATATCTTTCTGGCGGGCAAACAACTCCCTTGCCAGCTTTTCAATTCCCTGTGCAGATGTCCTGGCACTGACACCTATAGCAGCAACTTCTCTGCTCAGCACCAGCTCATCTCCGCCTTCAAGTGTATAATGTTCATCCCGATTAAAGAAGACAGGAATATCATGCTCTTTAAAGCGGGGATGATGCTTAATGATATAATCCATGAAAATAGATTCCCGCCTCCTGGCCGGTTCATTCATATTGTTGATGGTTATGCCTTTGCCGATGACTGCTGCAGGATCCCTTGTAAAATATAAATTTGGCATCGGATCAAGGAAGAAAGGATAAGAATCCGCCATGATTTCATGAAGGTGCACTTTTTCCTTTAAATCGATTTCATTCTTCCGTACCCCGGCCATCACTTTCCTCACCAGGTCATCTGCCGGCAAAGAATTCAAATACTCAGAGACTGCCTCGAAAGAGCCATTCACATTGGACTGGCTTTCCATCAGGATCTGTTCCGTGAACCGGCTGCGGATTTCAGGCTGTGCAAGCGTCTCTGTCATCAGCTTATCAAGATAAAGCACTTCAATGCCCCGATTGCTCAGCACTCCTGCAAAATAATCATGTTCCTTTTGAATTGCCGGCAAATAAGGAATATCATCAAATAACAGCCTCTTTAAGTATTGAGGGGTAAGGTTTTCTACCTCCTTGCCGGGCCTGTGCAGAAGGACCGACTTTAATTCTTCTATCTCTGAAGTAACATTTAACGGATGCTTCATTTATATAACCTCCAAATATGTATACGAGCCAGTTTTATCTGGTTTCATGTTTACTGTTTATTTTCCTTTAAAGCAATGTGAGTAAACTAATCAATTTTTTGTATGTTTATTCAAAGGGTGTTAAGCGAAAGGCCAAGATAACAACCAAAATACTGCTTCTTTTGGTATCCACTGCAGCAAAGATTGGCAGTCTAATATCTGCTGTTGCGCTATTTCTAGGACTTTCTCATTATTTACCAAAAAAATGATGTAAATTCTTGTTTATTTTTCTAATTCTCTATATTACTATTTAACTTTATGTATTATAATGTTGGAGAATAGAAGAAGATTTGACATTCTTTTCTTCTTGTTTCGACAGCAATCTTAGAAATAGAAATGAGGGTAACACAGTGGGCATTATAAATGAAGATCGTTTCATTGAAACAGTCCACATGAAAGGCTTGCAGATCTCCCTCCTCGCATCTGGCGATGGTACGGAGGTTATTTATCATAAGCTGCATGCCGATACGAGATGGGGCCTTGAACCACAGGAAGACTGGAATGCTATGGAATTTATACATATCCTTTCAGGGGAGCTGGTTCTCCAATCAGACAATCCCAAGAAATCGTATAAAGCTGGAGATTCCTTTTATAAAACTCCTGTCAAGGAGCATTATTACTTTCAGGCTGAAGAAACGACAGAATTTTTATATGTTACATCCCAGCCGGTTTTCCACCATTACAGCAAAATAACCAAAAACCTAATGGATCTGGCTGTATCAATAGAAGAAAAAGATGGATACACCGTTGACCACTGCAGCAGGATTAATAAGCTGTCTATGTTGTTTGGGGAATATTTGGGGTTTAATTCCAAACAGCTGATGAGTCTAAATATAGCTTCCTTTCTGCATGATGTTGGCAAGTTGAAAATACCTCTCGCGATTTTGAGAAAGCCAGGGAAGTTGACAAACGAGGAATGGGAAATCATGAAAAAGCATTCCGAGTTCGGGAGGGAAATCCTTGAGCAGACTGGCCTGCCAATCTTAGTCCAGGCAGGAAAGATAGTAGAGCAGCATCATGAACGATATGATGGCAAGGGCTATCCATACGGACTGAAAGGCGACGAGATTTCCATCGAGGCTTCTATTATAGCAGTTGTAGATTCCTATGATGCCATCATAAGCGATAGAGTCTATCGAAAAGGAAAAACAAAAGATGAGGCATTTCAAGAAATACTCAGATGCAAAGGAACCATGTACAATCCGTACATTGTTGATATTTTCCTTAAAATGAAAGACAAAATTTAAACAGGGGGAAAAATAATGAAAAAGATCAGCGTTTTGGTCATGGCACTATTAATTGGTGCAGTTTTCAGCATTAAGCCTGCAGAAGCAGCTTATCTGCCTGAGTACGACAAATATGTAGAGGTATCTTATGATGAAGCAAGAGCTATTGCTGATATGCTTGGATTAGAAGGTATCGAGCTTGGAGAAGAAACAGCCCAAATTACTTTTGAAGCTCAAGAGAAAATTATCAAGAAGCTTGAAAAATTACTTAAAACTGAAATTGACCATTATTATGTATGGCTGACAGTTGATGGTGAAAAAGTTTTAGGATTTGATCCTCCAGTACCACAATACTAAGAAGAAACTTGCCTGATTTCAGGCAAGTTTTTTTATTTTAAAAATAACCATTTTAAGAGACATTAAAACTAACAGTTGAAAGACATATACAATACTAAAATTATCAATTAGGTCAGGTAGAACTATTCATTCAAAGGACAGTTCTCTAATCAAAAGGCTTGGTTTTACGTAAAACAAATTTAATTAAACCTTGTTGATTGAAGTGGAAGGCACGCAGACTCCTGGGGAAATAGCGGCAAAGCTGAGACCTCGCATGAGCAAATCGAAGAGGAGGCTCAGCGCCGCTCCGCGGAAAGCGGAGTCACTGGAACGAAAATCACCATATTCAATCATAAGCTAAACCACTGGCATCCAAGTTTAGTGACTTCAATCCCTGAATAACCTAAACAGCTCTTTAATTTACAACTAAGATAATTCCTATTGGGAAAAATAAAAGCAACTTGAATGTTGTCCTTTTCAAGTGTACAATTCAATCAAATATGTTAAAGTAATTAGTAGGGAACTCCTTGATACACAAGTCTTTTTTGATTGTCGAAATGTCTTTATCAGGAGTACAGTTGTATATTTACAGATGACATTAAATTCTATATAAAGAGAGGGATTATTATGTCCAGCAAAACCTTGGATAGCTTTTTAAATGAAAATCTCGAGGATCTGAAAAGCAGGGGCCTTTATAATGTAATCGACCCGCTGGAAAGCCCTAATGGTCCAATGATCAAAATCAATAATAGAGAATTAATTAATTTATCCTCAAATAATTACCTGGGCCTTGCTACAAGCGACAGGCTCAAAAATAGTGCCAAAAAGGCAATTGATACATACGGTGTAGGAGCAGGTGCTGTCAGGACAATCAACGGCACAATGGATATCCATATCAAATTGGAAGAAAAACTGGCAGAATTTAAGCATACAGAAGCAGCCATTGCTTATCAATCAGGCTTTAACTGTAATATGGCTGCCATCTCTGCAGTCATGGACAAAAATGATGCTATTCTTTCCGATGAACTGAACCATGCTTCCATCATAGACGGCTGCAGGCTGTCCCGTGCGAAAATCATCCGCTTCAACCACTCTGATATGGAAGATCTGCGCGCGAAAGCAAAGGAAGCGACAGAGTCCGGACAATATAATAAAGTTATGGTCATCACTGATGGTGTATTCTCCATGGATGGAGATATTGCGAAGCTCCCTGAGATCGTGGAAATAGCTGAAGAGTTCGACCTGATTACATATGTTGACGATGCACATGGATCTGGTGTACTCGGCAAAGGCGCAGGTACAGTTAAGCATTTTGGATTATCCGATAAAGTGGACTTCCAAATCGGTACGCTCTCCAAGGCCATTGGTGTTGTCGGCGGATATGTAGCCGGGAAGAAACAGCTGATAGACTGGCTGAAAGTCAGAAGCCGCCCATTTTTATTTTCAACGTCACTTACACCTGCAGATGTAGCTGCGTGCATCGAATCTATCAGCATCCTTATGGAAAGCACTGAGCTGAATGAGAAGCTTTGGGAAAATGCCGATTATCTGAAAAAAGGGCTTAAGGAGCTCGGCTTCAATATTGGAGACAGTGAAACGCCTATCACTCCTTGCATTATCGGGGATGAAGTGGCTACCCAGGAATTCAGCAAACGATTGAATGATGAAGGCGTCTATGCTAAATCAATCGTGTTCCCAACTGTTCCGCGGGGCACCGGGCGTGTCCGCAATATGCCGACAGCTGCACATACGAAGGATATGCTGGACCAGGCACTTTCGATCTACAAAAAGGTCGGCAAGGAAATGGGTATCATTTAAAATTCAAATATAGATATGAAACGACGGATTTAGGTGGAGGAAAACGATGAAAAAGATCTTTATTACAGGTGCTCTTGGCCAGATCGGTTCAGAGCTGACTGTCAAGCTTAGAAACATTTATGGTACCGATAATGTCATTGCAACTGATATCCGCAGGAATGATTCTGAGGCGGCACAGTCAGGCCCTTTTGAAATCGTGGATGTTACGGATGCTAAATCTATGTTTGATACAGCAAAGAAGCATAATGCTGATACAGTCATTCATATGGCAGCATTGCTGTCTGCGACGGCTGAGGCAAACCCGGTTTTTGCATGGAACCTTAATATGGGCGGCCTGATGAATGCACTGGAAGCTGCACGGGAACTGAACAGCCAGTTCTTTACGCCAAGCTCAATCGGCGCTTTCGGTCCATCTACGCCAAAGGATTCCACACCGCAGGATACCATTCAGCGTCCAACGACAATGTACGGGGTTAATAAAGTAGCCGGCGAGCTCCTTTGCGATTATTATTTTCATAAATTCGGACTGGATACGCGAGGTCTTCGCTTCCCGGGTCTGATCTCTTATGTGACCCCTCCAGGCGGCGGGACTACCGATTATGCTGTGGAAATTTATTATAAAGCGATCGAAGAAGGCAAGTACACCTCTTATATCGATAAAGGGACATATATGGATATGATGTATATGCCGGATGCCCTTGATGCTATTGTCAATTTGATGGAAGCTGATGCAGGCCGGCTCAAGCACCGCAACTCATTCAATGTTGCGGCAATGAGTTTTGAGCCTGAAGAGATTGCTGAAGCCATCCGCCAGCATATTCCTTCATTTGAACTCAGCTATGAAGTGGATCCTGTCCGCCAGGCGATTGCTGACAGCTGGCCGAATTCAATCGATTGCACAGCAGCAAAAGAAGAATGGGGCTTTAAGGCTGAATACGATCTTGCTAAAATGACGGCAGATATGCTGGAAAAGCTGAAAGTTACAACAGTCAAATAAAGTGAAAAAGCTGGCAGGAGACCATCTCCGCCAGCTTTTTCTATATGAAGCCATTATTCCGCTGCTATGCCAAAGAACTCTTTTAGCGCCACCAGTTTTGATGTCTTGTCTAAATCTGTTTTAGATTTTTCCCCGTTCTCTGTTTTTACCAGTGTGTGCCCTGATAGCGTGATTCTTCCGTTTACTGTTGCAATCGTAATAATATCATCTTTGGTGAATGGCGATTCTGCTGACGTTTGATTAAAGCCGCAGGATTCCTGGAAAAAATCCAAGTCTCTTTTTTCATCAGTAAACCGGTACTTAATGACCCAATCCCCGCTGGCATAATGCATCAAATTGTAGCAGCCGCCTCCCAGATCCCTGACTTTATATTTACCGCTCGCATCCTCCTTCTCAGTGCCATCAAGCGGTATAGGCTGCCTTGCAGAGTCCCCGAAGCCTACATCCGTCAAATAAGGCTGGTCTAGATAGACCAGTATGGCAGCATGGCTGTTTTCCCTGGCCCATCCGCCCGGTGTTTTGACTGTACCGGAGATGAGGGCTGAGCTGTAGCCCATCCTGGAAAGAAGGGTTTGGAAGAGGCCGTTCAGCTCATAGCAGAAACCGCCTCTTCTGTTTTCCACTGCTTTTTTGTAAAACTGATCCCTGTCCAAACTGATCGGGACCTTCCTGATAACATCCAGATTTTCAAAAGGTATGCTTAGCATATGCCTTTTTTGCAGATGTGCCAGCGCTTCAAGTCCCGGCTCCTTTTTATCTGCCTGAATCCTGGCTAGATAGCGGTCAATATTCATTATTTTCACCTTCTATGTTAAAAAAATTAGATTTATATGGTATCGGACTTGTCCCTTTTACTATTCTAACATGCTGTCCGATATAAGGATTGTATACTGCCTGCTGTCTGTTTAGCCTTTATAAACCATGGTGAATTTAATCTAACAGCTGCAGGTTCTTAATAAAGTATGCTGTAATTCGAATGTGCGAACCCAATATTCCTTAAAAATGAAAATGAGAGAAAGACAGCACGGTTGCAGGCCCCGGGATGCTTGTACTACAATAAATACAAACTAAGCAGGAGAGGGGGGTAATTGATGGCAAAGTATGAAGTGAAGGTAGAATTCTGCATGATGTGAAACTACGCACCAAAAGCCGCGAGTTTCGCGGAGGACCTATTTAATCATTTCCGGTCTGAAGTAGGAAAAATGGAGCTGGTCCCCAGTTCAGGCGGCGCCTTTGAAGTGACAGTGAATGGAAGCAAAATCTATTCAAAGCTTGAGACAGGCGTCTTTCCTAAAAGCCAGGATATTATTGATAAAATGAAATGATGGAACAGCCCCGCCTTCTTTATGGAGCGGGGCTTCCTTTATATTTAACCTCTAATTTGCCGGTTATTGTAAAGGCACCTCGCGATCTTTGCCGGAGCCTTTACTGGTTTTGGAAATGAATACTTCCAGTATGCCGCAGGAAAATCTGGAGGTAACCTGTTTTTCTGTTATAAGAAATGGAAAATCGACTTCCCGGCTGACTGTTTCTTTATCCTTTTCTGCCCTGATGTTCAGCTTATGGCCGTTTAATATGACGGAAAGCATCGCAGCTGTGTAATCTGTGAGCAAGGCTTCCACAATATATTCCGCATCCGTCTCATAAATGTCGATCCGGAAAGCCGATTGATCAAGATAAGAAGTCAGCGGATCAAGAAAGAAATGCTCCAGCCATTTTTCCATTTCCTTGAATGGATTATCTTCGCTGTTCTTTCCCATAATAATGCCCCCTTGTTGCGACCATTATATTCATTAGAACCGCACAGGGTGAAAATGGTATAATACTTCTAATTAATATGCTGGAGGATTAAAAAAGTGAACAATATTCTCAGACAGATCCCCCCTGTACACGAGATGCAGAGGGATGAAAGGGCGCTCAGCCTGCAGGAAAGGCTGGGGCTTGAGCACGGCCGTTTTGCGGAGCTGATCAAGGAGGCACTTGACTCAGTAAGACAGGCGATTCTGGCAGGGAGGTACAGCGGTCCTGAGCCGGGAAGCAAGGAATTTCTGATCCGTTTATTTGATAATATCGAAGCTGCCGCTGAGCAAAAATACAGCTTTGTCTTACAAAAAGTGATCAATGCAACAGGCACCATTCTTCACACCAATCTGGGAAGGGCAAGGCTTTCAGAGGCTGCTGTTGAACATATGTCCAGCATTGCCAGGAGTTACTCTAACCTTGAATACAATTTGGAAAAAGGCAGCAGGGGGTCCCGCCATGATCTCGTTGAAGGATTGGTTAAGGAGATCACGGGTGCAGAAGCGGCAATGATCGTCAATAACAATGCGGCTGCCGTATTCCTCGTTCTGAGGGCGCTGGCTTCTGGCAGAGAGGTCATTGTTTCCCGGGGAGAGCTTGTTGAAATTGGCGGTTCTTTTCGGATTTCTTCCATTATGGAGGAGTCAGGGGCCAGGCTGGTAGAAGTGGGAACGACGAATAAAACCCATCTCCGGGATTATCAGGAAGCAGTAACAGAGGATACGGCGATGCTGATGAAGGTACATACGAGCAACTTCAAGATCGTCGGCTTTACCAAAAGTGTTCCTGCGAGTGAATTGGCGGTAGAAGCTTCAAAGAGCGGTCTGATCTATTACGAAGATCTCGGAAGCGGGGTGCTGTATGATTACAGCAAGCATGGCATTGGGGAAGAGCCTGTGGTAAGCGAAGTGCTGAAAGCCGGCGCGAGCATTGTGTCTTTCAGCGGTGATAAGCTGCTGGGGGGCCCCCAGGCAGGAATCATCGCAGGTCGGAAAGATTTAATAGATAAGCTCAAAAAGCATCAGCTGGCAAGGGTGCTAAGAGTGGATAAGATGACCTTGGCGGCTTTGGAAGCGACGCTTTCGGCTTATTTAAAAGACGAAAAAGCATTAATGGAGATTCCTGTCATCCGCGATATGCTAGCCGGCAAGGATGAACTTAAGAAGAGGGCAGAAGCATTTGCTGCTCAAGTACGTTTAGGTTGCCCTGAATCCGAGGTGAGGGTGATGGAAAGCACCAGCATGGTCGGAGGGGGGACGATGCCGGATGTTGAGCTGCCGACCTTTGCAGCGGCGGTCAGGATGCCAGGCGTTACTGCAGATGAGCTTGCCGTAAAACTAAGGGAGCACGATGGGGCGCCAATCATAGCAAGGATACGCCAGGAAGAAACGATATTTGATCTCAGGACCGTTTCTGAAGAAGAGGCAGGTATCATTGCTGCCTGCCTGAGCAAAATTGAAAAAGGCTTGTCACCAGAGTAGGGACAAGCCTCTTTTCCATGTTCTACATATCGTGCCCGGAATTATGCTTTTGTCTTGTATGGTTGCGGTTTTTCACTTTCTTAGAGCCGCTTAACGGTTCAGGCTGACCTGTATTATCCCCTTTTGGGGCGTTTTTGTGCATATCTTTGCTGTCGTTTTTGTTCATTTGCCATCCCTCCTAACTTTAGGATGTTTTTTGCAGTTGTTTTTATACCGAATATTTTCCCGGCTGACTGCACAATTTAACACTACATCTTGATTAACAGGAGTGAAAACATGCCATACCATAAAGACAAACAGCAGGCTTTCCAGGCGGCAGAGCAAGGGTTCGCCGAAGCCAGCGGCTTATATAATGAAATCGTGCGTGACAGCGCAAGCTACGGCCACCAGCTGAAGCATCTTGAAAATGAGGTTAATGAAGCATTTGCACAAATTGAAAATGCCCTTGAAACAGCCAGTGAACATCAACGCGGCCAGCTTGAGCAATTTCAGCGCGATTTGTCGAGGATTATCCAGGAAGTCAATGCTGTTGACTAATTATCACGCAAAAACCCCTTTTCAAGGGGTTTTTTTGGTTGTTATATTTTGGGGAACAATCCACAAGATAATATCACTGGTTTTTCTTGCGTTTTTTATTGTTTTGTTTCTGGGCTTCTGTCAATGGCTCATTTGAATATTCCTCGTTAAAGCCGGCTCCCTGCCCCTGGCTTTTAGCTGCGTTCATCCCTGGACGTACATGATTTGCTTTTCGTTTCGCCAAAATTCTCACCTCCGCATTCATATCTTTTGCCTGTAAACCAGCCCTCATTCGGTAAAAAAATGCTTTTTTGCAATAATATTTGTTTTAAAAATCCCCAAAAAGGTATATAGAAATTGACTCTGTTAGCTGTACAATCCCGCCAAAATTAATTGCAATCAAAAATATAATAAGTAAAACTTATCAAAAACAATAACTTTCTTGTTATTTACTTATATAAAAGGTTGTATTAAGATAAGAATTGTGAGAAAAGTGGCGATGAAAATGACAATTCAAACTTTTCGACAATTATTATAATTTTGGTATATGATTATCATTAGAGGGGGTAATACATATGTCTAAAAATGATGTTTTTAATTCAAGGAAATCATTTGAACTAGACGGTAAACGCTATCATTACTATCAATTAGCAGCTTTGGAAGAAGCAGGAATCGGCAGCGTATCAAGGTTGCCTTATTCCATTAAAGTATTGCTTGAGTCTGTCCTGCGACAGTTTGACGGACGCGTTATTACACAGGAGCATGTAGAGAATCTGGCAAAATGGGGATCTGACCAAGTGAAGGAAGTAGATGTTCCTTTCAAGCCTTCACGCGTCATCCTTCAGGATTTTACAGGCGTTCCTGCGGTTGTTGACCTTGCTTCATTAAGGAAAGCAATGGCTGACATGGGCGGAGATCCTGACAAAATCAATCCTGAGAAGCCAGTTGACCTGGTTATCGACCACTCAGTACAGGTTGATAAGTATGGTACTCCTGATTCCCTGGAAGCAAATATGGTTCTTGAATTTGAACGCAATGCCGAGCGTTACCAGTTCCTTAGCTGGGCTCAGAAAGCATTTGACAACTACCGTGCTGTTCCGCCGGCAACCGGGATTGTTCACCAGGTTAACCTGGAATTCCTTGCAAACGTGGTTCAGGCAGTTGAAACGCCGGATGGCGATTTCGAAGCTTTCCCTGATTCACTTGTAGGTACAGATTCCCATACAACGATGATCAACGGAATCGGCGTACTTGGCTGGGGTGTAGGCGGAATTGAAGCTGAAGCAGGAATGCTTGGCCAGCCTTCATATTTCCCTGTGCCAGAAGTAGTAGGTGTCAAGCTGACTGGAGAGCTTCCTAACGGGGCTACAGCAACAGACCTTGCGCTTAAGGTAACACAGGTTCTCCGCCAGCAGGGCGTTGTCGGGAAATTTGTCGAGTTCTTCGGTTCAGGTGTAACGGCACTGCCGCTTGCTGACCGTGCGACTATTGCCAATATGGCTCCTGAATATGGTGCAACCTGCGGATTCTTCCCGGTTGATTCAGAATCACTTAACTATATGCGCCTGACAGGCAGATCTGAAGAGCAGATCAAGCTTGTTGAAAAGTACTGCAGAGAGAATGGACTGTTCTTCGATCCTTCCCTTGAACCGGTATACACTGAAGTAGTTGAAATCAACCTTGCTGAAATTGAAGCAAACCTTTCCGGTCCTAAACGCCCGCAGGATTTGATCCCTCTTTCTGCTATGAAAGAAGAGTTCAACCAGGCGCTTACAGCTCCTCAAGGGAACCAGGGCTTCGGCTTAAGCAAGAAAGAGATCAATAAAGAAGTGACCGTTGATTTCCAAAACGGAGACTCAACAAAAATGAAAACAGGGGCTATCGCCATTGCTGCGATCACCAGCTGTACAAACACCTCAAATCCATACGTGCTTGTCGGCGCCGGCCTTGTGGCAAAGAAAGCGGTCGAGCTTGGCCTTGAAGTGCCTAAATATGTAAAAACTTCACTTGCGCCTGGATCTAAGGTAGTTACCGGCTATCTGCGTGATTCCGGATTGCTTCCATACCTTGAGCAGATCGGCTTCAACCTCGTCGGTTACGGCTGCACAACCTGTATCGGGAACTCCGGACCGCTGAGAGAGGAAATCGAGAAGGCAGTAGCTGACAGCGATCTTCTTGTCACTTCCGTGCTTTCAGGAAACAGGAACTTTGAAGGCCGTATCCATCCGCTTGTAAAAGGAAACTATCTGGCTTCACCGCCGCTTGTAGTCGCTTATGCACTGGCTGGAACTGTCGACATCGATCTTCAAAATGAATCGCTCGGAAAAGATAAAGATGGAAACGATGTATTCTTCAAGGATATCTGGCCATCTACTGCTGAAGTGAACGAGGTTGTCAGCAGGACTGTAACACCTGAGCTGTTCAAGAAAGAATATGAGCATGTATTCAGCGACAACGAGCGCTGGAATGAAATTCAGACCAGCAATGAACCATTATATTCTTTCGATGAGAACTCAACTTACATCCAAAACCCGCCGTTCTTTGAAGGGCTTACGCCAAATGCGGATGAAGTCAAGCCGCTTAACGGACTGCGTGTAGTCGGCAAATTCGGCGACTCTGTTACAACTGACCATATCTCACCTGCAGGTGCGATCGGCAAGGATACTCCAGCAGGCAGATATCTGCGCGAAAATGGCGTTGAGCCGCGTGATTTCAACTCTTATGGCTCACGCCGCGGTAACCATGAAGTTATGATGCGCGGAACATTTGCGAACATCCGCATCCGCAACCAGATTGCCCCTGGCACTGAAGGCGGCTTCACGACTTACTGGCCTACTGGCGAAGTAACAAGCATCTATGATGCTTGCATGAAGTACAAGGAAGATGGAACCGGCCTTGCAGTTCTTGCAGGCAAGGATTATGGTATGGGCTCTTCCCGTGACTGGGCTGCCAAAGGAACAAACCTTCTTGGCATCAAGACAGTCATTGCTGAGAGCTATGAGCGTATCCACCGTTCCAACCTTGTTCTCATGGGTGTTCTTCCGCTTCAATTTAAAGCAGGAGAAAACGCTGAGGTTCTTGGCCTGACAGGCAAGGAAACTTTCGATGTCCAAATCGATGAAAATGTAAGGCCTCGCGATTTCGTAAAGGTTACAGCAACAGACGAAGATGGCAACAAGCTTACTTTTGAAGTGCTTGTCCGTTTCGACTCTGAAGTTGAAATCGACTACTACCGCCATGGCGGAATCCTGCAGATGGTTCTGCGCGAAAGACTTAAAAACTAATAGATGTATGGGCGCCGCGGCATTGCTGCGGCGCTTTTTGTGTAAAAAATAAAAAATATAGGCGTGATACATAATTCTTGCTACAATAGCTTGTAGCATCAGAAAAATTTGAATAGTCTTCGAGAGGGGAACAAAAAGTGGAACAGACATTCCTTCAATCCGTTACCTATGATAACGGCACATTATATATATTGGATCAGACCCTGCTGCCATCTGTCACAGAATTTCTTGAAATCACAAAGGTGGAGGATGCCTGGGATGCAATCAAGCAGCTGAAAGTCAGAGGGGCTCCGGCCATAGGGATTGCCGCTGCTTACGGACTTGTACTGGCCGCCAACAAGGCTCCTGAGGGAGATTTCTCATCATTTTACAAAGAATTCAAAGAAAATCTTGAGTACCTGGCAAGCTCCCGTCCTACTGCTGTTAATCTTTTCTGGGCGTTACAGAGAATGGATGAGCGTGCCCTGGCGGAAAAAGACCAGCCAGTTGCCAGGATAAAGAAAAAGCTTGAGGAAGAGGCACACCTGATCAGAAAAGAGGATGAGGAAGTATGCCGCAAGATCGGAATCCACGGGCTTGCCCTTTTGAAAGACGGGATGGGTGTGCTGACACATTGCAATGCAGGCGGCATTGCCACTGCAAGGTATGGTACGGCGCTGGCGCCTTTCTATCTCGCAAAGGAAAAAGGCTGGGACCTTAAGGTATATGCAGATGAAACACGGCCGCTTCTTCAAGGTGCAAGGCTGACAGCATGGGAACTTCAGCAGGCAGGAATTGATGTGACTCTTATCACAGACAGCATGGCTGCCATGGTCATGCAGCAAGGCATGGCTGAAGCTGTTTTTGTCGGCTGTGACCGGGTGGCCGCCAATGGGGACACTGCCAATAAGATTGGGACATACGGGCTTGCCCTGCTTGCCAGGGCACATAATATTCCGTTTTACGTAGCAGCGCCTACATCTACCATTGACATGAAGACAGAATCAGGAGAAGCTATCCCGATTGAAATGAGAGGCTCCGAAGAAATTACGCATGGGTTTGGCAGACCCACTGCACCGGGAGGAGTCAAGGTTTTCAATCCGGCATTTGATGTAACGCCTGCTGAGCTGATAACAGCCATCATCACCGAAAAAGGGATCATCCAAGGGAATTATCCTGAAGAGTTAAAGAAGCTGTTTCATTCATAATTTCAAGAAAGCAAGCAGCGATGCTTGCTTTTTGTCTGTAAGCTCTTTCTGCTCATATATTTTTCTAACGGGGGCAACTTAATAATGGAGACAATTGAAATAGGGTCCTTCAACCTCAAAATTGACTTGCTGGTTTCCCTTCTTTCACTGCTGATTGTCCATCTGTTTTTCCTCTTTCATCTTAAAAATAGACAAGAGTTTCGAAAAACCTTCGAGAACAAGCTTTTTACAGCAGTGCTGATTTGGTTTCTTATATATAAGTTTGGCCAGCTGCTTTTCCAGCCGTCACTATTATGGACTAATCCCCTTAGCTTGCTTTACTTCAATGGAGGGATAAAAGAAGCTGTTCTCGGTTTACTCGGTGCCGCTCTTTATTTTGCAGGTCAGTGCAGGAAGCATGGCTGGGCTGCCAGGGAAGCGGTCTATTTGATTATCTATGCGCTCATCACTTTTTTATGCGGATTTTGGCTGTTAAGCATTTTTTACTTTTTTATCAAATAAGCTTTTCAAGGAGGAATATTAGCTATGGCCAGAAAACTAATGCTGCTGATGGCCTTCTTAGTTTTGTTGAATATATCAGGCATATTGCCGCATGACGCTCCTAAAGCGGACTTGCCTGGCCTTGCCGCTGGTACTGAGGCACCTGATTTTCAGCTGAAGGATCTTCAGGGACATACTGTTAAGCTCTCCGATTTTCGCGGAAAAAAGGTTATGCTGAATTTTTGGGCTCCATGGTGCCCTCCCTGCAAACAGGAAATGCCTGAGATGCAAAAATTCCATGAAGCAGCTGGGAATGAGATCAGCATCCTGGCTGTCAATATCGATCCGCAATATAACTCGGCGAAATTTATTGAGAAGATGGGAATCACCTTTCCAATCCTGCTGGATGAAAAGGATGAGGTTAATACCCAGTATAAAGTCATGACAGTTCCCGCTACTTATTTCATTGATGAAAAAGGTATAATCCGGGATAAATACTTATCAGCGATGGAAGCAGAAACCATGTGGGAAATGACTGAAAAAATGAAGTGAAGTGTGAGCATCCTGTTGGGTGCTTTTTTTATTTTTTGCAGAGGTCATGCTGCTGCGATAAGGGAGGGTAATGCATCTTTTCAGGCCTCCGGGATACATGGTATGACTGCAAGAAGGCTTGTCATGTATGCCAAGAGGTTTCCGGGAGACATGATATGACTGTAGGAAGGCTTGTCATGTATCCCAACAGGTCTCCGGGAGACATGATATGACTGTAGGAAGGCTTGTCATGTATGCCAAGAGGTTTCCGGGAGACATGACATGACTGTAGGAAGGCCAGTCATGTATCCCAACAGGTCTCCGGGATACATGATATGACTGTAGGAAGGCTAGTCATGTATGCCAAGAGGTTTCCGGAATACATGGTATGGCTGTAGGAAGGCTAGTCATGTATTCCAACAGATTTCCGGGATACATGATATGACTGTAGGAAGGCTAGTCATGTATTCCAACAGATTTCCGGGATACATGATATGACTGTAGGAAGGCTAGTCATGTATTCCAACAGATTTCCGGAATACATGATATGACTGTAGGAAGGCTAGTCATGTATGCCAACAGATTTCCGGAATACATGATATGACTGTAGGAAGGCTAGTCATGTATGCCAAGAGGTTTCCGGAATACATGGTATGACTGTAGGAAGGCCAGTCATGTATCCCAACAAGTCTCCGGGATACATGATATGACTGTAGGAAGGCTAGTCATGTATGCCAACAGATTTCCGGAATACATGGTATGGCTGCGAAAAGGCCAGTCATGTATGCCAAGAGGTTTCCGGAATACATGGTATGGCTACGAAGAGGCCAGTCAAGTATCTCATCAATCCCAGGGATACAAGGCATTTCCACGAGAAACTTGTCATGAATCCCACTACTCAAAACTTTAAAAACCACAAGTCTGAAGCAAATATCCTTCAACTGCCCCCTCTTACTTTAAATTTTCAAAAAGTTGTAATAATTACAGGAATTTTTGGGCATATTAACTGTTAGAATAGGAAATAAGGAAGGTGAAAGAAATGAGAAAACCGAGAAAACAGACATTTGCAGAGCTTGTCCTTGAAAACAAGCGTCAGCTTCTGAAAGATCAGGCTGCTATAGATCGCATTGAAGTAAGGCTTGAAGAAAAACGCATGGGCAAAGCTGAATAAATTCCCATTCGTAACTCCCTCTCTTAAGGAGATATTAAAAGGGAGGAGGGATAAGCATGGGCAATCCGAAAAAAGACAGCAGCCAGTTTGTGCCGAACCACATTGGAACTAAATCAAGAGGATTCGGCGGCAACAAAGGCAAGAAGATGCAGGATACATCAGGCAAGCATGCTCAGGTTATTCAAACAAAAGGCGAATAATTGATAAATCACAGCCGTCCCTTATCGGGCCGGCTGTTTGTATGACCAGCTATTTTTCCTTCTGTGCATATGTCAGGCCTCCCCCTTTTAACCACTCATTTCCAACATGAAAAAACAACCTATTCCGCAAACTAATCAGGCAACAATCCACTACCGCCAAGGAGGGTTCCGTTATGGCACATAACAGGCCAAATCCCGATGACAGAAGCGATAACGTTGAGAAGCTTCAATCGATGATAGTCCATACAATTGAGAATATGCAGGAAGCAGAGGCTTCGATGGAGTTTGCAAACGAAGAAGACAAAAAGCGGATCGAAGCTAAGAACGAGCGCCGCCGGGACAGCCTGGACGCTTTCCGTTCAGAGGTAAAGGACGAATATCGGGCACAGCAGGAAAACGGAATAGAATAGTGAAGCCATTGGCCCGGGATATTCATCAGAACCCGGGCCATTTCCTTATCCGGACCAGCGCGGCAGAATGCTTAGTACATACAAGAATATATGGTAAAATAATAGCGGACGCGAAAGCGGAGAGTAAATAATTTTTGTAAAAGAAGATGTGATAGTGATGAACCAAAGGAAACAAAACGCTTCCCCAAACTCCGCCCGTATTGCGGAATGGGAAAAAGAGTACAGCGAGAACGGATATATATCCAATGAAGGCAGACTATTGAGCCTGCTGAAGGAAATGAACAGCGATGAAGATCCTGGATCTGTTTCATCAATTCTTACGCTTGCCGCTCTTTCAAGGCTTGGCAGGAATAAAGACGACAGCCTTGCTGCCGCCTGGATGGACAAAGCTTTAGAGCTGGATCCGCAAAATGGTCAGGCACGGAGATTTATGGCCCAGAGAGATTGGAAGAAACATCGTGAGCTTCTTGACATGCTTGTCTTTCCCTCTATCAGGGAAACAGACAACCGGACAGCAAAGCGTAAAATCGCCGAGCAGTATATCAGCATTTGCCGCAGCTTCCTGGATGCATCTGAAGAAGAGAAGGAAAGGCTATCAGGCAAAAGGGAAGTGTCAGAGGAACTGACAGACAAAAAGTTTGAAGATATATACTCCAGCCTGATCAGCCTGCTCGATTCGGCTGTTGATGAAACAGCTTTGCTGCTGAAGGCTGCTGAAGAATATGAAGAGTCGATTTCAGGGGTTTTCCATACAGCAACTCATGTCAGTGACATGAAAAAGCATATTGACCGAATTGCCGTACTGAAAGAAGAGTGGCATGCTTTATTCCAGACTGAAGAAGAAGAAACTGAAGAAATTAGTGCACTTGATAGTCTTAACAGTATGATCGGCATGGAAAAAGTAAAAAGCCGGGTCAATGATTTCTATAAATTCCTGAAGTACCAGAAAAAAAGAAAGCAGCTGGGGTTCCAGATCAAAGATGAAATGAGCCTGCATATGATTTTGACGGGCAACCCGGGAACAGGAAAAACGACACTCGCAAGGCTGCTTGCAAAAATTTATCATGAACTTGGTGTCCTGCCGCGGGAAGAAGTGGTGGAAGCAGACCGCTCCCAGCTTGTAGGAGCATATGTCGGCCAGACAGAGGAAAACGTCCGCTCGGCTGTTGAGAGAGCTCTCGGCGGCGTTCTTTTCATTGACGAAGCATACAGTCTGAAACGGGAAGGCCAGACAGGGAATGATTATGGCCAGACAGCAATTGATACTTTAGTATCAATGATGACCGGATCGGAATATGGCGGCAAGTTTGCAGTGATTCTGGCAGGCTATCCGGAAGAAATGCGGCAGTTCCTTGACGCCAATCCAGGCCTCAGGAGCCGCTTCCCTCAATCCAACCAGCTCCATCTTCCGGATTATACAGAAGATGAACTTGTGGAAATTGCTGATAGAATAGCGAAGGACAATGATTATATCCTTACTGATGAAGCAAAATCAGAGCTTAAAGGCAGGCTTGAGAAGGAAAAAGTGGATGACACTTTCGGAAACGCGCGGACAGCCAAAAATATCGTTCTCGACGCCATTTTTGAAAAAGGGGCGCAAACCGAAGCCACTGATCACCTGCTTCCTTATACACTGCTCGAAAAAGAGGACTTCATCCTTCACCAGGATGATGGGAAACGTAGTAACCCTGAGAAGCAGCTGGAAAGGCTTGTCGGACTTGAAAACATCAAAGAAGAAGTAGAGTCGCTGATATCGTTTGTAAAAATGCAGCAGTACCGCCGCGAACAGGATCTCCCATCAGTGCCTGTACAGCTTCATTCCGTATTTACCGGCAATCCCGGCACAGGGAAGACGACAGTGGCGAAGATTTATGCAGAGCTGCTTCATAAATGCGGGATGCTGAAAAGGGGACATCTCATTATTGCCGGCCGTTCAGATCTTGTTGCAGGCTATGTAGGCCAAACAGCGATCAAGACGAAGAAAATCATCAGGGAAGCATTGGGCGGCGTTCTTTTTATAGACGAAGCTTACTCCCTTTTAAGTGAATCGCCTGGGGATTTTGGCAAAGAAGCCATCGACACACTGGTTGATGAAATGACAAAGCATAACGAAAATCTGGTTGTCGTCCTTGCCGGCTATTCCAATGAAATGGAAAGGCTGCTGCAGAGCAACCCTGGCCTGAAATCCCGCTTTAAGAAGTTCTTTCATTTTAAAGACTATAATACAGAAGAACTTATCCAGATCATCAGGAATTACGCCGCTCAATATAAGTATGATTTGACTGCAGGAGCAATAGCTTATTTGGATGAAGCATTGCCCGGCATAAAGGCCGGAGGCAACGGGCGCCTTGCAGCCAATCTGGCTGATGAATCCATCCAGTTCCAGGCCTTCAGGCTCATGGAAGGCGATGAGAATCAATTGAAGGAGAATGCATCCCTTCTGGAGAAAGAGGATTTTGAGAAGGCGGTAAAGAAAATCACAAAGGGGAATAAAGATGCTGATATCAACGAAAGAAATTGAAGTCCGATATGCGGAAACCGATCAAATGGGTGTGGTATACCATGCCAATTATCTGGTCTGGATGGAGCTTGGCCGCACCAGGCTGATCGAGGAGCTTGGCTTCAATTATGCAGAGCTTGAAAAAGACGGAATCATTTCTCCTGTAATCGATATTGCCGCTTCCTATAAAAAGCCAGTCAGATATGGCGAAAAAGCTGTCATCAAGACTTGGATCGAAGAATATGACGGATTCCGTGTCACATATGGCTATGAAATATTGACAGAGGACGGCGAATTATCAGTAGAAGGCATATCTAAGCATGTATGTGTGAAAAAGGAAAACTTCCGCCCCATTTCAATCAAGCGGAAATATCATGATTGGCACGAAGCCTATGAAAAAGCGAAAAAAGCTCCTGAAGCTGCTGAGTAGGTGATCCAGTGGCATTTGGGATTGGAAAAAAAGAATTGAAAGAATGGAAAGATAAAATTGATAAAGGGGAAATTGCTTTCCTGACTCATTACTGGCTGGATGACCGCTTCCCCGGCTGCAAAACAGTGACAAAGGTAGGCTGCAATGATTTGGAAAAGCTGAAAAGATGGGGGATTTCCCATGGCCTTAAGCCGGAATGGATTGATATTAGAAAGGACGGCTATTCACATTTTGATTTGCTGGGTGACAGGCAGAAACAGATTCTTGCCAAAGAAGGAATCCGCAATACCCTGGACTGAATTGAAAAAGAAGAAAGCAGCTGCTTAGAAAGGCAGCTGCTTACTCTTCATATTTGAATACAGGCTCATTTGCCTTGTGATTCATTTCTACATACAAATCTTGATCATTAAAAAACCAAAGATCTTTTTCTTCAATAAAAAATGTAATGCCGCCTTTCTCCGTTACTGCACCTGTATTAACAGGCTCTTCATTGGCAACTCCGAGAGAGAAACCCTGCTGAACGGTGCTGCATCCGCCGTAGCGGGCAAAAAAACGGAGATGGTCACCTTTTTCCAGTGAAAGTTCATCTTTGTACCATTGTGCGGCATCGTCATTTATATGTATGTTCATGAGAAGTCTCCTTTCCCGCAATCTGTTTTCCATAATCATTATAAAGGAGTATGCGGTGTAAAGCGAATAATTGAATCAGGCTGCACAAGTGAAGCAAGCCTATTTATACTTTATGTTTTAATTGCAAAAAATACCCCTTATCAGGGTAATTTGCATAAGCACTTCGATCCCTTCCAGGCCGTTTGACAGGATGGACGGTCAGGGTACAGAAAAAATAAAACGAAGGATGTGTCAGTTTGTCTCAATATCGATTAATGAATATGATCGGCATCTTTATTTTCGGCGGAATAGCGCTTCTGGTCGTCCTGCAGACAGATAAAGCAGAGAAGGCCATTGAAGCAGGCGCTTTTGCCACGGTCATGGCTGTAATTTATTTTGTTCTTGCTGCAATCCGCGAGAAAAACCGCAGCATTTTTATACCAGTTATCGGTGTGCTGGCAGTCTTGGCGGTCAGCATGATTTTTCTCCAGGGATTCTTCTTCGGATCACATCACTAGAAAAAAACCGATAAATTCAGATTACTGTAAAAGGGGGTGGCCCGATGTTTAAAATGACTGGAGCTGCAGCCGATAAACTGCTTGATGCAGTTGAAAAGGAAAGAAAGTCTGAGGATGAGAAGCTGTATGTACGACTTTCAATGGGGATCGGCTGAGGCGGCCCTCAGCTAAAGCTGTCTCTGGAAGAGCAGCCTATTACCAATGATAAATCCTTTGAATTCGGCGGTCTTTCTGTTTTAATCCATGATAAGGATTTTGTCTATTTTGATCATACTAAGCTTGATTATGTAAAAGATGTATTTGGAAATGCGAAGTTTCAATTGATTAAGTTATAGCTCTAATGATTAAGTTATAGCTCTATAAGGGAAAAAAGCGCGTGTCTCCACCCAGTAAACAGTCCAGATCATTTGGAGAAACAAAAAATAGCATTAGAAATCGAGCATAAAATCGCAAAGGTTTTATGCTCGATTTTTTAATGAAAGGTAAGTGTTATTCCTGTTTTCATTACCAGATTAACAAGTGAAATAGCATACTAATCAGCATGACAATAGCTATATTCATTCTGTTGATTAGGGTTTCAGTAACATTGTTATTTTTACTATTAAAGACCTAGAGGATTAAAAACTTAATGTTAAAATATTTTCCAGCAAAAAAGTAGGTCAAGTTTCATTAAAGAGCAGGTTATTGAATTAAGGCTGCTTTTAAAAGGATTAATAAAAATAGGAATTATAAGGGGAAAAGTTATGAAGCAAAAGGCGTCAGAAGAATTATTTAGAATAGATTGTGAAGATATTTATCTTCAAGAGTTTTCAATTGATGATGCAATTAATATATACAGAATATCAAATCAGCCAGAAATATTTAAGTTCCTGCCTGACTGGAAATCAACCAAGGAACAAAGGATAGATTGGGTCACCAATTACGAAATACCAGCAAATAAAGCATTCCTTGATGCACTTAAAAAAACTAGCAGCATTGAAGGCCATTTTTTAAAACTGGGGGTATTTATTAAGGAAACGAATGAACTGATTGGATGGTGCTGTACGGGTATTAAAGATGGGCTTCCTAAACCAAATAGAGAAATTATGTACGCCATTTCAAATGAATATCAAGGTAAAGGTTACGCAACTAAAGCGTCTTCGGGTTTGATTGATTATTTGTTTACAAATACGAATGCAGAGAACCTTAACGCAGTAGCTTTAATTAACAACGTCTCATCAAATAAAGTAATTGAAAAATGTAAATTTACCTATCAAGGACAACTGACGATAGGAAATGAACGTTATAATCACTATATATTGAGTAAGTCAGTGTGGAGGAAAAACATTAAATAAGTGTTTGCTGTTATTATTTTTATAGAGAGCTTTAATCGAAACATGTTCATAAAAAAAGACTAGCTCGGAGCAGTATGCTCTGAGCTTTTTTCCTTGCTATCTATTGAATAATTTAACCTGCAGCTTGTTATCTTTATTTTCCTTACAACAACTGAACTGCTCTCTCCATAAGGCATCCGCTTTATTTAGTCTTAATTTTGATCCGGCAATTCTCACGGTTTGATTTGCGGCTGGGTTTATTTGAGATTCTCCAAATCAGCTTCCGGCTTCACCTCTTTATCCGTATCTGCAGTATCTGCAGTATCTGCAGGAAGAATAAGCTTCACCATTGTTCCTTCTCCCGGACTGCTTGATATTTCAATCCTTCCGCCCAGTTCCTCGACAATTTTCTTGCAGACCGACATGCCGATGCCTGTGCCGGTTTCTTTTGTCGTATAAAACGGCTCATAAATCCTTTGCAGTGTTTCTTCCGGCATGCCGCATCCATTATCCTGAATCGTGATAACAGCATGCTGGCTGCAGCATTCGACCTTTGCCTGGACAGAGCCGGCTGTGCTCTCTATTGTCATAGCTTCCATTGCATTTTTGAACAGATTGGAAAGCACCTGCTTCAGCTCACCGGGAACAGCCGCCAATGTGGGATCATCGGGGGAAGGTTCGAATAAAAGCAGGCTTCCCCTTAAAGCAGCTTCGCTTTCGTAAAGCATTACAATTTCTCTGACAATCTGATTGATATGCACTTTTTTTATTTTGTTCTCGGAAGGTTTGTTGGCATTCAGGAAACTGCCGATAATTTCATTTGCCCGGGTGATTTCCCCTAATGCAATACTGGCATACTCCTCTTTCCCGATCTCCCTGAGCTGCGGCTTAAGCAGCTGGAGGAAGCCCTTGACTGTAGTGAGCGGATTGCGGATTTCGTGAGCGATGCCGGCAGCCAGCTTTCCGAGATTCGCCTGGAATTCATAGGCGACTGCCATTTCCTGCACCTGTTCTGCAGTCTGTACAAGCTTTTCCTTTTTTTTCTGCAGTGCTTTGGAAAAAACAGCCGCTTTTTCCTCGAATTCTGCCAGCACTTGTTCAATTTCCGCTGCCAATGGTTCAATTGGAAAGCAGAATATATGGATCGTTTCGTTTTCGGGTCCATCAGCCCGGTAAATGCGGAACCAGCCTTCTTTAAAATGAAAATCAAGATATTCTGCATTCCTTCCAAAAAGGAATGCCTGGAGCTCCTGCGCATTCCGGCCGTCGGCAAGAAGTTCCGAAATATGCTTTTGGCAATGATGCTGCTGGTTACCTGAGGCCGAGATGATGTATAAATCATGGGTTAAAATAAAATAAGGAAAAGGAAACGATTCTTGAGATAAAGAGTTTACGGGTATCACAATATACCCTCCTTAAAACGAGTAATGTGTGCGTATTTTGTCTTTTTAAAGCCGCCCGGCAGTCAGGGGCCACACCGTAATATATGAATCTTTTTCCGTATTATGTGCGGAATTTGATAAAAAAGAAAGTTTTAAGTCGAAAAGATGGATAATTATGACTTTTATACTATTATACAAAACTGGTATGCCCACTACAATAACGCACAATATTTTTCTTTTGCAGAACAGATCTTTTGGGATGTTATTTGCGTGTATAGCATTTGCTGAAGGAGCTGGAGGAAAAAAATAAACGGCTTTACAGCCGTTTATTTTTTGTTCTAAAGCCAGGAGATCTTTGGCTCTGTTTTATCTTTTATGCGTTTAATATTGGCCCTGTGCCTGTAAATAACGAAGAAGGCAAGGATGGACACAACTATAGTGAGCAGCGGATCCCATTCACCTACAAAAAGGGAATAAATCACCGCCGAAATGGCTGCCAGCATAGATGAAAGGGATACATACTTGGTTATGTATAAACTGAGGAAGAAAATCACCACGATCACTGCAAACATAAGCGGTGCACATGCCAGCAGTACTCCTCCGGATGTTGCGACTGCCTTTCCTCCTCGGAAGCCGGCAAAAATTGGATACATATGGCCAATTACAGCAAATATGCCTGCCACGAGCCAATTGAAATCCGATCCAAGGAAATAGGGAAGGAGGGCTGCAAGGGTCCCTTTTAATATGTCTGCACTTGTAACGATGATGCCTGCCTTAACGCCAAGCGTCCTGAATGTATTAGTTCCGCCCAGATTGCCGCTGCCATGCTGGCGGATGTCTGTCCCGTAAAATGCCTTTCCGATCCAGAGCCCTGAAGGAATGGATCCGAGCAAATAAGCCAGTACAATGATAATGCCTGCTGTCATAACTTCTCTCCTTTATTCAAAATCCGCGATTCCCCATGTAATTTGACTGGAATCTGATTGTCTGTTCTGGTATCAATTCAAAGAGGATTAGCCAGGTCTTTATATTGTACCATGTGAGGACAACTTAGCACCAGGTACTAATCCATGTTTATAGATGCTTTACCCGGGAAAATGATCTATAGATAAGAGTTGAGCATTATTATTGATAATCGGAATCGTTTCGATTACAATCAGATTATCTTATAAAAGAGGTGACTGCAATGAGACAGGATATTCATCCGGATTACAGGCAGGTAGTATTTATGGACGTAAACAGCGGCTACAAATTTTTAAGCGGCTCTACGAAAAAGACGAATGAAACGATAGAATGGGAAGACGGCAATACTTATCCGCTGTTAAAGGTGGAAGTTAGCTCTGACACACATCCCTTTTATACCGGGAAACAGAAATTCGCCGATAAAGGCGGCCGTGTCGACCGTTTCATGAAGAAGTACAATATGGAAAACAAAGAAAAATAAAAAGCAGCAGCCCGCCGGCTTCCCAGCCTGGCGGGCTTTTCTTATAAAAGCACAGTCCTCAGACTTTTTCTTTCTTATAGATCTGGTAAATCTTTTTAATTGCTTCCATATGGAGAGCTTCATGATAAAAACTGAAAAGAAAGGCTTCCCCTGTTGTATGGAAGGTTATGCCGGCTTTATTGGTGAAAGGCTCTGGCAGCGTTTCTTCCAGGCGGCCAGGCATCAATTGGAGGATCCTGTCCTTTTGGTCAGCCATGATGCCGGCAATTTCCCTCAGGCTCGGCGGCTCCTGCTTCCATGTTCGCGGACTGGTGCCAGCACTGAAAAGCTCTTCATAAGTTGCCGGCAGTCCTGATTTTTCCTTCAGCAGCAAGAATGCTATTTTTTCCTGTATGTAGACAATATGCCCGAAATTCCAGCGGATGCTGTTATTGAAGCCGTCTGGAATAAAATCAGCTGCTTCCTCTGGTATGCGCTTGAGCGATTTTTCTGTAATATCCTTTACCGTCTCCATATGCTTGAAAATCAGATGCTCCATATAAGGACCCCCCTATGTTTTTTCAGGCTGAGCCGGAAGCTGATGCCGGCCAGACCGTACTATCAATAAATATACGCTTTGTTGTAAATATATTTCAAGAATCTTTCAATATGCTTTTCAGTGTTTCGCCTGGACCAAACCGGGTATCTATAGAACAGAAGCAGCAATCACTTTATTTTAAAGGAGAGATTATCAATGGAACATACTAATGGTTCAGCAGAAACAAACAGCAAAGTAGAAAACAAACTGGATAACATGGGATCTGAGAAAAAAGACGAAATTCTATCAAGCTTTGAAGGCTTCAAGGATTATTTAGGAGGCAAGGTCTCACTCGGCAAGAAAATGGGATTGAATGAAGAGCAGCTGGCAAATGCCGCGCAGAAGGTAGGCGACTATCTGGCGAAGAAGGAAGAGCCTCGCAACAGGGAGGAAAAGCTGCTTCAGGAGCTGTGGAAGTCCGGTAACGAAGAAGAGCAGCATGCTCTTTCCCATCTGCTGGTTAAGCTGGTAGGCTAATCTCAAAATAATCAGGAGCAAAGCAATTTATGCTTTGTTCCTTTTTTATGGATGGCCGCATGGTTTCTATTTTTAGAAAAACGGTTATTATATAGGCATTCATCCGCTTGGCAGGAAAAATGGGAGGAACAAATATGGGGCCATTAAAAAAGAAAAAAGTATGGGTTCCGGCTGTGCTGCTGCTTTTGATCATATACAGCATTACAGTCATTTACCATACAAATAAAAAGCTGCCCGAGGGGTTGTCTTATGAAGGTAAAGTCCATCAGGCTGAGGATTTGCAGCTGCTGACGGATTTATCGTATGAAGACAAAAAAGGAAAAAGGCAGCATGATCAGGAAATTTTTGAAAGGATGCAGGAGGCGATCGAAGAAGCAGAGGAGTTTATCGTTATGGATATGTTCCTATATAGCGGTTATTACGACAAGGAGGAGAAGTTCCCTCCGCTCAGCCAGAATATAACTGACAGGCTGATCAGGAAGAAGAAGCAGAGACCCGAAATGCCCGTTATTGTGATTACAGATAAAATCAATACTACATATGGCTCCCATGAAGCACCTGAACTGGAGGAGCTGAAGAAGAACGGCATAGAGGTGGTCATGACGAAATTAGAGCCGCTGCGTGATTCAAACCCGCTCTATTCTGGTTTCTGGCGGATGTTTTTGCAGTGGTTCGGCCAGGATGGCAAAGGGTGGCTGCCCAATCCGCTTGCCAATACTGCACCTGATGTGACAGCGCGGTCCTATCTTGATCTGCTTAACATCAAGGCCAATCACCGCAAGGTCTTCGTGTCTGAGAAAACAGCCATCGTTTCTTCAGGGAACCCCCATGATGCAAGCGGCTATCATTCGAATATTGCTTTTGAAGGAAGCGGCGGTCTCATAGTGGATTTGCTTAAAACAGAACAGGCTGTCATTGATTATTCCGGCTATGATATTCAGCTGCCAAAGTACCAGCAAGACGCAAAGGAAGGCGGACCAATCAGCCTGCAGGTTTTGACAGAAGGGAAGATTCTCAAACATATACTTCAAGAAATAGATGAAAGCCGGAAAGGAGACATCATATGGCTTGGCATGTTCTATCTTGCCGAGCGGGATGTCATCGGCGGCCTGGAGGAAGCGGCAGACCGCGGAGTGCAGGTCAATCTCATATTCGACCCGAACCAGAATGCCTTTGGCTCGGAAAAGACCGGTCTCCCGAATATTCCGGTTGCTTCTGAGCTTGAAAAACTCGGTAAAGAAAATATCTCCATCCGCTGGTACAATACAGATGAAGAGCAGTACCATCCGAAGCTGATGTTCATCCAAAAGAAAACTGACAGTATTTTGATTGGCGGTTCAGCCAATTTTACAAAAAGGAATCTGGATGATTTGAATCTCGAAACAGATGTTAAGATAGCAGCCCCCAATGACACAGAGGTCATGAAGGATGCTGATGCCTATTTTAAAAGGATATGGCAGAATGAAGATGGCATCTATACTCTAGACTATGGTACCCAGGAAGAGCTTCCTGTGTTCAGATATATTGTATACAGCCTTCAAAAGATGCTTGGCTTTACCACTTATTAGTAACAGCCAGCCACCGCAAAAAACCTTCCGCAGGCCTTGGCCCGGAAGGTTTTTTGCGGTGGCCTCAAGTGGAATGCTTTGAAACTTTTTACGTTTCCCAATCGTTAATATTAGAGAGTGCTGCAAGAAAAAACAGGCAGGATATTCTAGAAGATTCGTCCTTCCCTTTGCTGCATAGATTCGTTACGATAGTATCCGGGAGGAATTCAATTTATGGCCAATATACAAATTAATCAAAAGCCGGCAAAGAAAAGGGGCCTCGCTGCAGGAGTTGTTCTCCTGCTGCTGGCTGTTATTTCCGGCATCCTGTTTTGGCTTTACCCCTTTGCATCACCCGTTAAAGAAGAGTATTTCTCAGGGGAGAACCCGATCATCTTTGAAGGAAGACAGGAAGGAAATGCCTGGACTGATAACGGAAACATCTATCTGCCGCTGTCTTTGCTCCAGGAAAAGCTGGACGATTCCATCGTGTTTGATGAGAGTTCTCAGTCTATTATTCTGACTACCAAAAACAAGGTCGTCCAAATGCCGACGGATGCTTTGTCATATTATGTGAACAGCAAGCCTGTCGAGCTGCAGCTGCCTGCCGCAAGGAATCAGTCAGGCGTCCTCTTTATTTCGCTCGATGAAATCAGGCGTTATTATCCTCTCGCTTATACAGTGCTTGAAGACACAGGTGCAATATGGATTCAAAAGGACGGCGAGACGGTGCTGGAGGCAATCATCCGTGATCAGGACATCAGCAAGGAAAGGCTGCGGTTAAGGACTGATCCTGATCTCCAGTCACCTTATACAGCTGATGCCGAAGCGAATGAGGAACTGTATATCGAAGAGGAAAAAGGAGAATACTATTTTGCAAGGAAAAGTGACGGAACTGCAGGATATATAAAAAAAGAGTATGTCATTAAAGGAGACCAAACAGTAGTGTCTGCCAAAGTAGAGGGATACAAGCCAGATTTGAAGAAGATCGACGGTCCGATCCATCTGACATGGGAAGCGGTTTATTCGAAAAATCCGGATCATGCTGCAATCCCATCGATGCCGGGCGTCAATGTCGTCTCCCCTACATGGTTTGAGCTTGCAGGTGCAGACGGCTCAGTAAAAAACCTCGGTTCGGCGGATTATGTAAAATGGGCGCATGGAAGGGGTTATCAGGTATGGGGCCTGTTTTCCAATGCATTCGACCCGGAATTGACGCATCAGACATTTAAAGATTTTGAAACTAGGCAAAAGATTATCCGCTCCCTCCTGCATTACAGCCAAATTTATAAGCTGGATGGCATCAATCTCGACATTGAGAATGTGAATCAGGAGGATGGACCGCTTGTGACTCAGTTTGTACGTGAAGCGACGCCTTATTTCCATCAAGCAGGACTGACGGTTTCAATGGATATTACATTTATTTCAAGCGGGAATTGGTCGGCATTTTATGAAAGGGATAAGCTTGCCGGAATGGTCGATTATTTAGCAGTAATGGCATACGATGAGCACTGGGCTACCTCGCCGGTTGCCGGAAGTGTTGCAAGCCTTCCCTGGGTGGAAAGCAATCTTCAGGCATTGCTTGAAGTGGTGCCGAAAGAAAAGCTTATACTCGGCGTTCCCCTGTATGCCAGGCTATGGGAGGAAAAGGATGAAGGCGGCATCTCCTCAAAGGCCCTGTCTATGAGGGAAGTGAAAGAGTGGCTTCAAGAAACAGGAGCTGTGCCGGCTTATGATGAGGCATCCGGGCAAAACTATGCAGAATATTATTCTGAGAAAGATAAGGCAACCTATAGAATCTGGCTTGAGGATGAAATGTCCTTGAGGAAAAGAGCAGAGATAGCGGATCGTCATGGACTGGCCGGTGTCGGCAGCTGGTCCAGATATTTTGCGGATCAGTCAGCATGGCTGGCCCTTTCACCAGGTAAGGGCCAGGCTGCCAAAAAGTAAGATGTCTCCAAAAACAGCATTCAATACTTTATAATAGGAAATGGCCGAAAAAGGGCCATTTTCTTTTTTAATTTCATTACGATTGGAGTCTTTTTCATGAAAGTTGGTTTTTCAGCGCTGCAGTGGATGGCATTCATGGTTGCAGGGACGATTGTCGCCCCCATCGCCATTGCCGATCTATTCGGGTTGAATCCGGCCGAGGCAGCGGGCCTCGGCCAGCGCACTATTTTTGTACTGGGTATATCCAGCCTCCTTCAGGGTTTCTTCGGGCACAGGCTGCCCATAAACGAAGGGCCAGCTGGTCTTTGGTGGGGTGTGTTTGCCATATACGCAGGGCTCAGCACCTCATTGTTTTCTTCAGCAGGTGAAACTCTCCAGGCATTGGAGGGAACAATGCTTGTCTCAGGCGCTGTCTTCATACTCCTAAGCATCTTTAAGCTCATCGACCGGCTTGCCCTGCTGTTTACACCGGTTGTATCGGGAGTCTATCTGCTGCTGCTGATCCTTCAGCTCAGCGGTTCCTTTTTTAATGGTATGCTCGGAATCGGCTATCGCAAGGATGGCGTCGACATGCCTGTGTTCTTTTTCTGTCTGGCGCTTGTCATTGCTGCGTTTTACTTGTCCAAACACAGGATCAGGACGGTCAGCCAATATTCCATTCTGATCAGCCTTGCTGGCGGCTGGCTGCTGTTTTTTCTTTTCGGCCTGTCAAAGGAAGTGTCTATATCGGGAGGCAGGGTAATCTCCATGCCGGAGCTGTTTGCTTTCGGGCCGCCGAAATTTGATGCAGGAATGACAGTGACTGCCGTCTTTGTGACACTGCTTTTGCTGACAAATATGATCGCAAGCATCCGGGTAGCAGACGAGGTGCTGAAGAAAGAAGGCGAAAAAACACCTTCTCCCCGATTCAAGGCTTCCGGCTTTGTGTCAGGAGTCAACCAGCTTCTTGGCGGTATTTTCTCAGCAATCGGACCTGTGCCGATTTCAGGCTCAGCCGGGTTCATTGCTACGACAAAGATCACTAAGCTCCTCCCATTCATAATTGGGGCTGCAATCATCACGGCAGCAAGCTTTTTCCCTGCCCTGATGTCTTTCTTTGCATCACTGCCGGCTCCTGTAGGATATTCTGTCACTTTTGTGGTGTTTGCCAATATGGCAGGCATTGCATTCGGAGAGCTTGACAAAGAAAAGGATACGGGCCGGATACGCCTTGTGGCGGGCATTTCCCTCCTTGCAGGTGTAGGCGCTATGTTCGTTCCGCCTGAGGCATTTGAAGGGGTTTCCCCGCTGATTACGTCATTTTTAAATAATGGACTAATATTCGGTTCTGTCATAGCAATAACAGCCGATCAGATTACAAAAAAGGTTTATGGCCGGCAGACTGGGGAAAGCCGCTGATAGCCCTGATGGCGGGTGCTTATCCGGCACCTGCCATTTTTTTCTTCCTATTATGGACTTTATTTTTTGAATAATGATAAAATTATAGCAAAAATACATAAGGAATTGATTCTATGCTAAAAACGATGCTGACGAAAGAGGATATACTTGAGCTTGCTGATTACGCGGCGGCAAAGAACAGCCAGCCGGATTCATTTATTGGCTATTTGGGTACAGAGGCGCCGGATATTGCTGAAGATCTGGCAGACCTTTCTAAAGATGAAGATTCCGCCTGTTTTATTCTTAGAGAGGACTCCTCAAAAATCACCGGTTTCCTCGGAGTGGATGCCGATTTGGAAAGAGGAGTCGGAGAATTGTGGGGGCCATTTGCAGATCCCGGCAGCTGGGATGACTCTGCTGCATATCTGCTGTCCTTAGCGGAAGAATATTTTGGGGACAGGCTGAACCAATGGCATCTCTTTATCGGCCGGAAAAATGAACGATGCAAATTGCTTGCTGAGAAGAAGGGCTACAAGCTTGCTTCATCTCAGATGTTCATGGAGCTTACCCTTGAAAATACAGTGGGCGGGGAAGCGCCATCTCTTTTAACAAAGGAGTTCTTTGCCGATTTTACCCATCTTCATGATTCACTGTTTCCAGCTACCTATTATTCCGGCAGCGAGATGCTCGAAAAACTCGATGTTGAACATCTTATTTTTGCCATAATAAAAGATAACAAATTGTCAGGCTATCTCTATGCAGAACTGGACTCAGAAGAGAAGGCTGCGAGCATAGAATTTATGGGTGTTTCCCCTATTGAGAGAAGAAAAGGCACGGGAGCCACGCTTATCCTTATGGCGGCCAAGAAGCTGAGGGAAAGCGGGATGGAGAGGATAAAACTATGCGTTGACAGCGCAAATGAAAATGCCATTTCGCTCTACAGGAAAATGGATTTTAAAGAAATAAACACCCTTCTGTTTTATAAAAGGCTCTGTTAGTGTTCCATGCCGATTCAGCTCATTTATGTGTAACTCTTGTTTAACAGCAGACTTATAAAAAGCAGTAAATCCATGATGAAATAAAGCCGGCTGCATATATTGCAGATTCATGCCGTAAAGCCGCTGAAAGGTTTCAGACTCATCCCTTCAGGTTATAGGAATACTGGCGTATATAAAAAGAATATGAAATAATAAGGAGTGGTGAAATCATGTCAATTGAAAATCCGAGCCGGGAAGAAATCGGCAAAATACTGAAAAAAGCGAAAAAGGTTGCTGTTGTCGGCCTGAGCGGGAATCCGGACAGGACCTCTTATATGGTATCAAAAGCCATGCAGGATGCAGGTTATACCATCATCCCGGTAAACCCTGGCGAGGAAGAGATCCTTGGTGAAAAGGCTGTTGGGTCACTGAAGGAAATAGAGGGACCTATAGATATTGTAAATATTTTCAGGCGTTCTGAATATCTGCCTGATCTTGCAAGGGAATTTGATGAAATAGATGCCGATGTTTTTTGGGCCCAGCTGGGTGTTGCTAATCAGGAAGCCTATGACTTTTTGAAGGAAAAAGGCTATACAGTCATTATGGATCGCTGTATCAAAGTAGAGCATGCAATGACAAAATGACGAAAAAAAGTACCTAAAGCACACTAATACATATGCTATTAGTGTGCTTTCATTTGCCGGGAAAGAAGGCTTAAAAAGGATTCGGCTGCTCCTTTGACAGCACCCTTGACATCAATTCTTAATCTAAAAAATTCAGAACTCATTTGCCAAAACCAAATAAATAGATACAATTAAGCATAGACGTCTTTTAAAAATATGGTAAACTTAAACATAGAACACTTGTTCTTATATGGGTATTTCTGTACCGGGGACAAGGATTATCATGTGAAAAGGCGAATACTTATAGTGATGTTCGACAACATAGATACAAAGGCAAGACGGTTGTGTGCAGCAATGAAAGGGGTATGTTTGTGGCAACAAATCAGCAGGCATTTGATTATAATGATGATGCCATACAGGTACTAGAAGGGCTTGAAGCAGTTAGAAAACGCCCTGGGATGTACATTGGAAGCACCGATGCGAGAGGTTTGCACCATCTCGTATATGAAATAGTAGATAACTCAGTGGATGAAGCACTTGCAGGCTATGGAGACCATATTATCGTCAAAATACATAAAGATAACTCCATCAGCGTGCAGGATAAAGGCCGGGGCATGCCAACAGGAATGCATAAGCTCGGCAAACCGACTCCTGAAATCATTTTGACTGTGCTCCATGCAGGAGGCAAGTTCGGACAGGGAGGATATAAGACGAGCGGCGGGCTCCACGGAGTCGGCGCCTCAGTCGTGAACGCGCTATCAGAGTGGCTCGTAGTAAAAATCCGGAGAAACGGGTTCGTTTATGAGCAGCGGTTCGAGAATGGCGGCAAGCCCGCAACTACGCTCGAGAAGGTCGGAAAAACGAACCAGTCGGGAACAGTGATCCATTTTAAGCCTGATCCGGCGATTTTTTCAACGACTGTCTATAACTACGAGACGCTTTGCGAACGCCTTCGGGAGTCCGCATTCCTGATGAAAGGCATGAAAATCGAACTGATTGATGAAAGGCACGATGCCCGTGACCTGTTCCATTTCGAAACAGGCATCGAAGCTTTTGTAGAGTATCTGAATGAGGAAAAAGACGTTCTGCACCCTGTTGTCAGCTTCGAAGGAGAGCATAATCAGATAGAAGTTGACTTTGCCTTCCAATTTAATGACGGATATTCCGAGAATGTCCTTTCCTTCGTCAACAATGTCCGTACAAAGGACGGCGGAACACACGAAGCCGGAAGCAAAACTGCCATGACAAGGGTCTTCAATGAATACGCACGCAAAGTCGGACTGCTGAAGGAAAAAGATAAGAATCTGGACGGCTCCGATATCAGGGAAGGCTTTTCTGCGATCATTTCCGTAAGGGTGCCTGAAGAGCTCCTGCAGTTTGAAGGACAGACAAAAGGGAAGCTGGGCACCAGTGAAGCACGTTCAGCCGTTGATGCAGTCGTGAGTGAGCATCTGTCGTATTTCCTTGAAGAAAATCCTAATATAAGCTCCCTGCTCATTAAAAAAGCCATTAAAGCCTACCAGGCAAGAGAAGCGGCGCGGAAGGCAAGAGAAGAAGCGCGGGGCGGCAAGAAAAGGAAGCGTTCGGAAGCGGTCCTTTCCGGAAAGCTGACGCCTGCGCAGTCACGCAACCCGCAGAAGAATGAACTGTACCTTGTTGAGGGAGACTCTGCCGGCGGCTCGGCAAAGCAAGGCCGTGACAGGCGGTTCCAGGCAGTCCTGCCGCTGAGGGGTAAAGTCATCAATACCGAAAAGGCAAAGCTTCAGGACATTTTTAAGAATGAGGAAATCAACACGATCATCCATGCCATCGGCGCCGGGGTAGGAGCGGATTTCAATGTGGAAGATGTCAACTATGAGAAGGTTGTGATCATGACTGATGCCGATACAGATGGCGCACATATCCAGGTGCTGCTGCTTACGTTCTTCTATCGGTATATGAAACCTCTCATTGAAGCAGGCAAGGTTTTCATTGCCCTGCCCCCATTGTACAAAGTGAGCAAAGGGATAGGGAAAAAAGAAAAGATCGAGTACGCATGGAGTGATGATGAGCTGCAGGGTGCCATGCAAAAGATCGGCAAAGGCTATATGATTCAGCGCTACAAAGGACTTGGTGAAATGAATGCAGACCAGCTGTGGGAAACAACCATGGATCCGGAATCAAGGACGCTGATCAGGGTCAGGATCGATGACGCCGCAAGAGCGGAAAGAAGGGTTACGACCTTGATGGGTGATAAGGTTGAACCAAGAAGAAAGTGGATTGAAACAAATGTTGCCTTCGGCCTTGAAGAGGATGGGAGCATCCTTGAAAATGAGAACATCTCGGTTGCAGAGGAGGCGTCTGATCTATGAGTTCTTCTGAAAAATTCAGGGATCTTCCGCTAGAGGATGTTCTCGGCGACCGGTTTGGGCGTTACAGCAAGTATATTATCCAGGACAGGGCCCTCCCGGATGTCAGGGATGGTCTGAAGCCTGTACAGCGGCGTATTCTGTATGCGATGCATGTAGAAGGCAATACAAATGAAAAGGGCTTCAGGAAATCTGCCAAGACGGTAGGGAATGTTATCGGCAATTATCATCCGCACGGAGATTCTTCTGTATACGATGCAATGGTGCGGATGAGCCAGGACTGGAAGGTACGAAATTTCCTTGTTGAAATGCACGGAAATAACGGAAGCATTGACGGAGACCCTCCTGCAGCCATGCGTTATACAGAAGCAAGGCTGTCGGCAATTTCATCAGAGCTTCTGCGGGATATTGAAAAGCAAACAGTCGACTTCATCCCGAACTTTGATGATACTTCCAGTGAACCGACTGTACTTCCAGCCATGTTCCCGAACCTGCTGGTCAATGGATCGACAGGGATTTCAGCAGGTTATGCTACTGAAATCCCCCCGCATCATCTTGGGGAGATCATAGACGGCGTCATCATGCGCATGGACAAGCCGGATTGCACGGTAGATGAGCTTATGGAGGTTATCAAAGGGCCGGATTTCCCGACCGGCGGAACCATCCAGGGGGCCGAAGGGATCAAGAAGGCCTATGAGACAGGGAAAGGCAAGATCATCATCCGCGGCAAATCAGAGGTTGAAGACATCCGCGGGGGCAGGCAGCAGATCGTCATCACAGAAATTCCGTTTGAAGTAAACAAGGCGAATCTGGTCAAGAAGATTGACGAGCTTAAGATGGACAGGAAAGTTGAAGGCATCAGCGAAGTCAGGGATGAAACCGACCGGACAGGCCTGAGGATCGTCATTGAGCTCAAGAAGGATGCAGACGCTGAAGGTGTCTTAAACTATCTTTATAAAAACACAGATCTTCAAATTCCATACAACTTCAATATGGTCGCAATTTCAAACCGCCATCCAAAGCTGCTCGGGCTGCGTGAAATGCTTGATGCCTATATCGGACATCAGAAAGAAGTGGTTACACGGAGGTCCCAGTATGAGCTGAAAAAGGCGCAGGACCGCCAGCATATCGTGGAAGGCCTTATGAAGGCACTGTCTATACTTGATGAAGTCATCGCCTCAATCCGTGCTTCAAAGGATAAACGTGATGCTAAAGATAATCTGATCAGCCAGTTCGGTTTCACAGAGCCTCAGGCAGAAGCAATTGTATCCCTCCAGCTGTACCGGTTGACCAATACAGATATTACGGCGCTGCGGGCAGAAGCGGAAGAGCTTGCCCAAAAGGTAGCAGAGCTGCTTAGCATCCTTCAGAGCGAGAAAAAACTTCTGAGCGTGATTAAAAAGGATCTTAAAGATGTGAAGAAGAGATTTGCGGACGCGCGCCGTTCTGTTATCGAAGCCGAAATCGAAGAGATTAAAATCAATCTTGAAGTATTGATTGCCAGTGAAGATGTGATCGTTACCGTTACAAATGAAGGCTATGTCAAAAGGACAAGCCAGCGTTCCTATGCGGCATCAAACGGACAGGATTTCGGCATGAAGGATTCTGACAGGCTTATGTCAAAACTTGATATGAACACAACAGATGTCCTGCTAGTCTTTACGGACAAAGGAAGCTATATGTATCTTCCTGTCCATGAACTTCCGGATATTCGCTGGAAAGATCTCGGGCAGCATGTCGCCAATCTAGTGCCGATAGACCGTACTGAGTCTATCATTGGCGCAATTCCGGTTAAAGATTTTGAGACTGATGCTTATTTAATGTTTGTCACAAAGAATGGCATGGTGAAGAAATCAGAGCTGAAAAATTATAAAGCACAGCGATATTCAAAGCCGCTTGTGGCCGTTAATCTTAAAAATGACGATATCGTAACAGATGTTTTCCTGACTGATGGCAAGCAGGATCTAATAATCGCAACTTCTATGGGATATGCCCTGTGGTTCCCGGAAGAAGAAGTCAGCGTTGTTGGAGCGCGTGCCGCCGGTGTGAAGGGCATTAATCTGAAGGACGGGGATTATGTGGTAAGCGGAAAGCTTGTCAGCAATGTCAAAGAGGAAGCTGTTGTCATTGCAACCCAGCGCGGGGCCATCAAAAAGATGAAGCTCGCTGAGTTTGAAAAGACTTCCAGAGCCAAACGCGGACTGGTTATGCTGCGGGAACTTAAAGCCAACCCGCACAGAGTGGTCGGTATGGTGCTGGCAAAAAGTCAGGACAAGATTTTTATCGAATCAGAAAAAGGCGTTATCGAGCAAGTGACAGCCTCTGACCTCCGCTTTAATGACCGCTATTCAAACGGATCGTTCATCCTTGACGAATCTGACAGCGGAAAAGCGAAAAAGATGTGGCAAGAAGCAGCTGAGATAACGGCTGATTAATGATAAGCCCCTGTTGAACAGACAGGGGCTTTTTGCTGAGAAGAAAAATAAAAGCGGGCAAAAAGGCCTGTTTTGCTATTTTACTATAAGGGTATAAAGATTACGTTTACATTAATTAATCTGTCAGCAAGGGCATGAAAGCATTTTCATCTTGTCCGCCAGCGAAACTTCTGATAGATTTAAGAGAGTTACTATTTCAAGATAACAAGTTGCTGACAGACAGCCAAGGGGGAAACGAATGGAGACTTTTGTGAACGAATTCCAGGAATATGTTGGCCTGGTAAATGATTTTGTATGGACATATATTTTAATAGCAGGATTGATTCTGCTGGGATTGTATTTCAGCTTCAAGACTAAATTTGTCCAGCTGAGATACTTTAAGGAAATGTTCAGGATCCTCGGCGATAAGTCGATGGTTTCTGCTGAAGGCAAGAGGGGAATCTCTTCATTCCAGGCGTTCAGCATCAGTGCTGCTTCTCGCATTGGTACAGGAAATATGGCGGGTGTCGCTACAGCCATTGCAGGTGGAGGACCGGGAGCAGTATTCTGGATGTGGCTCATCGCCTTTCTTGGAGCGGCTTCCAGCTTTGTTGAAAGCACGCTTGCCCAGATTTATAAAGTAAAAGATAAAGACGGATTCCGCGGTGGTCCTGCCTACTATATGGAAAGAGGCTTAAACAAGCGCTGGATGGGGATATTGTTCGCGATTATCATTACCTTCTGTTTCGGGCTGGTATTCAACTCTGTCCAGTCCAATACCATCTCACTGGCATTTAATCAGTCCTTCGGGATCAGCAGATTGTGGATCGGCATCGCGCTGGCAATTTTTACGGCTGTCATTATCTTTGGAGGGGTCAAGCGTATTGCCCATGTATCACAGGTGCTTGTGCCTGTCATGGCTGTTCTCTACCTGATTCTCGCTATTGTTATCCTGATTATGAATGTTACTGAAATTCCCGCTATGTTCGGTTTGATCATTGAGAGTGCATTCGGCTTCAGGGAAGCAGCCGGGGGTGCCATGGGCGCTGCCGTCATGATGGGGATCAAGCGGGGGCTCTTCTCCAATGAAGCGGGTATGGGGAGCGCGCCGAATGCTGCTGCTACAGCTGCCGTTACACATCCGGCGAAACAGGGTCTAATCCAGACTCTAGGGGTATTCGTGGATACGATCCTGATTTGTTCAGCTACAGCCTTTATCATCCTTTTATCAGGTGATTATGCGGGAACAAATTTGACAGGGATCGAGCTTACACAGTCTGCCCTTGCAACGCATATAGGCTCATGGGCAAGCTACTTTGTAGCAATCGCAATCCTTTTGTTCGCATTCAGCTCTGTTATTGGCAACTATTATTACGGTGAAACAAATATGGAATTTATTAAAGAAAGCAAGACCGCTCTCTTTATTTACCGGCTGGCAGTGATAGGAATGGTCATTTTCGGTGCAGCAGTCGATCTTGAAGTTGTATGGGGACTTGCCGACCTGTTCATGGGCATCATGGCCATCATCAACCTGATTGCCATCACCATGCTGGGCAAAATAGCATTTGCAGCGCTGAAGGACTACAAAAATCAGCGCAGAGAAGGAAAAGATCCTGTCTTTTATTCTGACAGCATCCCGGGATTAAAAAACATTGAATTCTGGGAAACGAAAGAGCAGGCTTTAAAGAAGAAAAAATTGAATTGAACTAAAGAAAATGGCTTCCCTTAGCAGGGAAGCCATTTTTATTTATATAGCAGGAGAATCATTTTGCAGTATTGAGGAAAAAACCAGCGTCTGAACCCTCTTCATAAGAGACCCAGCAAGATTCTCAAAGCCCTGTTGATCGGAATGGATGGCACTGAGACTCCTCATAAAATGCATGCGCATTTTCTTCGTGCGATGCAGATTCGTGGAAGCTGATTCAAAGTCCTGCGGGAACGCAGCGGCAAAGCTGAGACCCCATAGCGTGCTAGCTCGAGGATGCACAGCGACGACCAGTGGAAAGCGAAGTGCCTGGAGTGCATATCAACAGCCTCAGTCAAAAAGCATAAAAATATAGTCTTTGAACAGGTACATAGATTTCCCATATCTGGACATAATACGAATAAAATTGTTCGGAAAGGGCGGTTTTTATGAGAAGGGAACTATTGTTCGCATTTGCGGCATTTTTCTTTATGTCAGTGTCAGCCATAACTGGTGCCTATGCAGTTGAACAAGCTGACAAGGCAGAAACGGTCGAAAAGAAGAAAGAAGATATAACAGGAGATGGAGAAAAAGAAACCATTTATATAAAAGGAATTCCATATGAAGAAGGGGCCGCCTTTTTAAAGGAAGTTTACGTGATCATTGAAGCTTCGAATGGCCAGACTTACAGGATGGATTTAGACGGGGGATATGAGCCTTCGGTCAGGTTCAGCGATTTGAACCATGATGGAGTAAAGGATCTATTCGCAACGGTTCCCACTGGTGGCAGCGGCGGCCTCTCCAACTACTACTTGTATACCTTAAAAGACTTCAAACTTGAAAATTTGACTGTTCCGGAACCTTTAGTCATCGACAGTGAATTTCTGGATGGCTATAAAGCCTCTGTTTCCATTCCTGCGACAGGCCAATCTTATACTTTTGACTTGGCAGAGAGAAAAGAAGACTACGAACGCCTGGGACTCTATAATAAAGGCAAACTGAATGAGCCGGCTGAACTGATGGTCGATCCTTTTGGGACACTCATCCCCATCATGCTTGGGGAAGGAAAAATCGGCTTAAAGGGTGTACAGCAGATCAGCGGGGCTTATCATGCTGATTCGATAGCATTTGCTGAATCTTCATGGATATATGAAAATGGCAGCTGGAAATTGCTTGAAACCAAGCTGTATGAGACAGGGAGGGGGCATAAAAAGAAATAGGCCTTTGTCACCCTTATGAGACTAACTTCATATGTTATAGCAGGAATAACTTCTTTCCGAAGGGAGAGCGGCTTGCTATGAGTCAATTTGATCCTCAGAAACTAAGCGTCCGGTACCTGGCTCCGGCAACAGAGCAAAAGCCTGTCGATGCCAGGAAATATACGCTTACACATTCAGATGAGACCGGTAACGTGTTTCTTAGCGTTGGTTGTGATTATGATTACAGCACCGTCAATAATAAATTCAGGGATGAAGTTCTGGCTGAGTGGCTGCCTCAGATGGGGCAATATGTTCTTAAAGCAGCGGTATATGTGAGCGGGGGAGAGTTTGACGAAAAATTCTCAAAGGTGCGTTTTATAATCTTTCAGCGTGAAATCGATTTAGCGCTGAAAGCGATCATTTACGGAGACAGAAGCTTTTTCTCAAGCTATCCGTGGCTGCTGGATTCACCGATATACGTGCAGTTTGATTCCGTATATCCGCAGTTCAGCAAGATCATTTACTATGGGACACCAAGACAGTATTTAAATAGCTTACAGCAGCCGGTTATCTAAAAATGACAGAACACAAGCTCCAGGCAATGACCGGGGCTTGTTTTACATAAGCTGAGACAGATGCAGGGGAGGAAATGGAATATAAAAATATTATGTAAATTAAAATGAGTTTTTTTAAAGCAAAGGTACAGCTGTGCAAAAGAACCACTTAAATAAGTTTATAAATCAAGAGAAATTAATAATGAGAAAAATAACCGACAAATATAAAGCTGCATTAAGTATATAGATGCCGATATGTATGATTGTAGGTATGTAGGTATACTGGAAGCCAGCAGCAAAAAATTAGGATATTGAATAATAGATAATCATTATAAAAATCCCAGCAAATTGGTCCATAAACACATTAATAGTAAAATCCCGTAAAATTTTTAATTCGTCTCACTATCTTAAGTATACTTAACTATTGAGACTGGATATTCATTCATTTATATGACTTCCTATAATATATATTATGTTCGGGGCGTTGTTTTAAAAAAACTAGACAGCGCCAGCTGCCTACTCTATCCGGTGTTTATGTCCGCTGTCTTTTACTGAATCTATATCTATGTAGCCTGCACTATATTCTATTACGTCATTTATAAATACATCATGCTTTTTTGCGAATGCTTTAACTTGTTCAATCAGACCCCTGTCATAAGTCGTTTTATACTGGATTCTGTCTTTGGGCCGATTTTTCTTATTGAATTCTATAAAATTCTGCTCAAGGACTTTTTTGAGCCCTGTTTCCAGTAAATAATTAACATGTGTATCATGTTCATATGCCAGATCATTCAGCCGTTCAATCAATGCTTTGCTGATATTTGTCCTGAACTTAACCCTTGATTCATCTGTTAATTGAACTAATTTTCCGTTTACGTTTTTCCACATTATAATCACCTTTCTAAGGAGTTTTCCTGTATAAAACATTATATCATTTAATGATTCTTATAATAGGAACGTATGTTCTTTTGAGGCAAAATGGACACTTTGGCAGCTTAGATTACATTTTTGCATCCATTTTTTAAAAATATCTGTCAGATTTACTTCCATATCAAATGCTATTTGTCACAATCTCCTTAATAATATATAAAAACCCCACATTGGAGTGATCCTTTTGACAAACCTGTATTTTATGGGAAATGCAGTCGAGGCTGCTTTGGAGAATGCTGCTGCCCATCTGGGAGGTCCTTTTGGAGCGGTTGTTGTAAAGGATGGCACGGTGATCGGCACAGGCACAAACCGGGTCACTTCGCTTAATGATCCTACAGCACATGCAGAAATACAGGCGATTCGTGCTGCCTGCCTGCATCTGCAGGATTTCCAGCTGAGCGGCTGTGAAATCTATACCAGCTGTGAGCCATGCCCAATGTGTTTTGGCGCTATCTACTGGGCTCGCCCAAAGGCAGTGTATTTTGCCTGTACAAAAGAAGATGCAGCCGCTGCAGGATTTGATGATCAGTTTATTTATGAACAGCTCTCCCTCCCGCTTGAAAAGCGCAGCATAGAAATGCGGCAGGTTAAAATGGATGAAGCTTTAATGCCGTTTAAATTATGGGAGAAATCTTTTTCTAAGATTGATTATTGAAATATAAAGTACTTCCTTTTTAGGAGGATAAAAATGATAAAAGAACGATTGGTACGCCGGATCGCAGTAGCTGCCGGCAGAGAGCCTGCTGACCTGGTCATTAAGAATGGAAAGATCATAGATGTTTTTAACGGTGAGATCTTATATGGGGATATCGCCATCGCAGACGGGTATATCGCGGGCATTGGCGAGTATGAGGGCCATAAGATTGCCGATGCAAAAGGAAGCTATATTTCTCCTGGATTCATTGACGGCCATGTCCATATTGAATCCTCCCTTCTGACCCCCGGGGAATTTGCCAGGGTGCTGCTGACTCATGGTGTGACTGCTGCTGTTGCAGACCCGCATGAAATTGCGAATGTATCAGGCATTTCCGGTCTGCAGTACATGCTGGATGCTTCTGAAGGACTGCCTTTTGATTTTTATTTTATGCTGCCTTCCTCAGTTCCTGCTGCTGATTTTGAATATGCCGGTGCAAGGCTGGATTCTCTTGATCTAAAGCCATTCTTTAGCCACCCCAGAGTTCTTGGGCTTGGAGAAGTCATGAACTACCCTGCTGTATTGAATGCACAAACTGACATGATCGAGAAAATCATTGCAGCAGAATCTGCCGGGAAAAAAATCGATGGCCATGCTGCAGGCTTAGGCGCATCCGGGTTAAATGTGTATAGTGCTGCGGGCATCCGCACCGATCATGAAGCAATAACCGCTGAAGAAGCAAAGGAAAGATTGCGTAAAGGGATGTATTTGATGATCCGCGAAGGAACTGCAGCAAAGGATCTTGAGAAACTGCTGCCTGCAGTCAATCAGCAGAACAGCCGCAGATGTCTGTTCGTCACAGATGACAAGCATTTGGATGACCTGCTTGAGGAAGGAAGCATTGACCACCATATTAGGCTGGCAGTGAAGTCAGGCCTCCCTCCTATAACTGCCATTCAAATGGCGACCCTGAATGCAGCAGAGTGTTTTGGTTTGAAGAATCAGGGAGCACTGGCCCCTGGGTATAAAGCTGATATGGTTTTCCTTGAATCGCTTGAGGAGCTGATCATTGAGCGGGTATTTAAAGAAGGCGTTGAAGTCGTTTCTGCTGGTAAACTTTTGCCAAAAGGCTGTTTTAGAGGCGTGCCTCCTGCAGCCATGTTCAAAAATACGGTAAAAATAAGCATTACCCGCAAGGAAGATTTAAAAATCAGAATGACAGGAAATAAAGCCAACGTCATAGAGATTATCCCTGGAAGCCTGGTTACCAGGCATATAATTGAGGAAATTGATCTGGACAGCCAAAACAGCTTTCAGCCCTCCACATCAAGGGATCTTTTGAATCTGGCCGTCATTGAGCGCCACCGTGCAGCTGGGCATATCGGATTGGGAATTGTTAAAGGGCTCGGCCTTCAATCCGGAGCGATTGCCTCTACGGTAGCCCATGATTCACACAACCTCATCATTGCAGGCACAAATGATAAAGATATGTTAGCTGCTCTAAGGGCTGTAGAAGACATGCAGGGCGGCCTTGCTGTCATTAAGGATGGCGAGATGCTTGCCTTGCTGAAGCTGCCTGTTTCGGGACTAATGTCCGATCAGTCTTATGAAGAAGCCGCAACTATGCTGGCAGACGTCAATAATGCCCTGAAACATCTAGGTGCAACAAAAGATGTTAACCCTTTTCTGGCATTATCCTTCCTGGCTCTTCCTGTTATCCCGGAAATTAAGCTGACTGCCTCCGGATTATTCAGTGTTACTCAATCAGCTTTTATTTTAATTGATGCCGACGACTAACTCCGAACGCAGCAATATAAAAATGAAGAGCTTTATTCTAAAAATATTCCAGCCTTAATAGTTAAATTAAGAAAAATAACAAAAAAGACGGACTCTCATGGTCTATGAAAGTTCGTCTTTTTTGTTACTATTGAGCAGGATTGAAGATCAATTCATAACTTTGCATATATCATTTGTAAACTCCAGAGGATCGCTGATCGGCAATCCTTCGATCAGCAAAGCCTGGTTGTATAGTAGATTGGTGTATAAAGCCAGCTTCTCTTTGTCATTTGCGAACGCATTCTGCAGTGAAGCAAAGACCTCATGATTAGGATTGATCTCCAGGATTTTCTCCGCTTTTACATTTTGGCTGTCCGGCATGCTGTTGAGAATCTTCTCCATTTCGATTGTCAGATCCCCTTCTGCTGCCAGGCAGACCGGATGGCTTTTTAGCCTCTTGGAAGCACGGACTTCCTTCACCTTGCCTGCCAGCAGATCCTTCATGCTTGTGAACATTTCCTGATAGGCTTTTTCTTCGCTCTTATCATTTTCCTCAGCTTCAATCCCCAAATCTGAGCTGGATACAGACTTGAATTCCTTCTCTTTGTAGTTCAACAGCATCTTGATGGCAAATTCATCTATATCTTCGGTAAAGTACAATATTTCATAACCTTTGTCGGCGACAAGCTCTGTCTGCGGGAGCTTTTCAATCCGGCTGATGGATTCCCCGGCAGCATAATAAATATACTTCTGGTCCTCAGGCATTCTAGAAATATATTCATCCAGTGTGACTAGCTTGTTTTCTTTTGAAGAATGGAACATCAGCAGATCCTGGAGCATTTCCTTGTTGCTGCCAAAGTCGCTGTACACTCCGTATTTCAGCTGTCTGCCAAAGGAATCATAGAATGATTCATACTTATCTCTCTCGTTCTTCAGCATAGACTGCAATTCGCTTTTAATTTTTTTGCCGAGATTCTTTGCAATCAGCTTCAGCTGGCGGTCCTGCTGCAGGATTTCGCGCGAGATATTCAGGGACAGGTCTTCTGAGTCGACAATCCCTTTCACGAAGCTGAAATAATCAGGCAGGAGCTCACCGCACTTATTCATGATAAGGACTCCGTTTGAATATAACTCGAGCCCCTTTTCGTATTCTTTAGAATAATAATCGAACGGAATCTTCTCTGGAATAAAGAGCACAGCATTATAGCGGATGGTACCGTCAACATTGATATGGATTGATTTCAGCGGCTTATCAAAACCAAAGTGCTTTTCTGCATAAAACTTTTCGTAGTCTTCTTCCGTGAGCTCGCTTTTATTTTTACGCCAGATCGGCACCATGCTGTTGATGGTCTGTTCTTCCGTGTATTCTTCAAACTCACCTTCTTCGCCTTCCTTCGGGCGCCTGCCGGACACATCCATTAGAATCGGATAGCGGATAAAGTCGGAATATTTCTTGATGATATTCTTTAATGAATACTCTTCAAGAAATTCATCATAATTTTCTTCTTCGGTATTTTCTTTTATTTTCAAGATGATCTCTGTACCTGTCTCTTCCTTGACGGCAGGCTCAATAGAAAAGCCTTCAGCCCCCTCTGATTCCCATTTGTATGCTTCTGTGCTTCCCTGGGCCCTGCTGATGACAGTTACGGAGTCGGCAGCCATGAAGGCCGCATAAAAGCCGACGCCGAATTGGCCTATGATATCATAGCCGTCTTTCAGCTCTGTTTTAGTTTTGAAATTCAATGAGCCGCTCTTGGCGATGACGCCTAAATTATCTTCAAGTTCTTCCCTGGTCATCCCGATCCCGGTATCTTTGATCCGAAGGGTACGCGATTCTTTGTCAGGGGTGATTTTTATGTAATAGTTTTCTTTATTGAAGCTGATGGAATCATCTGTCAGCGCTTTGTAGTACAGCTTGTCAATGGCATCGCTGCTGTTTGAGATCAGCTCTCTCAAAAATACTTCCTTCTTGGAATAAATGGAATGGATCATCATCTCCAGCAGTCTTTTAGACTCTGCTTTGAATTGCTGCTTTACCATCTTTATTTCTCCCTCCTGAAAAGTTGAAGTGTTATTAGCACTCTCTGATAAAGAGTGCTAATTGTTAAATATCACAACTTCTTTTGTTCTGTCAACTCACTTTCAAAAAAGAGGGCAGTTCTCTTGATTTCAAGAGGTATTCCGGTATAATTTTGAGGGTATGACTATACTGGCTGGAAATATGATTTTCCGGATTATAAGTTAATAGTTCCCACAGCTGAGATTAAACATAAAGGAGTGAATGGATGAAGGTTATATTGGCTTCTCCCAATTTCCATCAGGAACGTGGAAATACAATCACCGTAAAAAGGATCTCAGAAGGCCTGCGCAGGTTAGGCACAGATACGGTAATCGTTTCTTCAACTGAAATTCCGGCTTCACCCCTTCCCGAAGGAGATATCGTCCATGGTTTTCATGCCTACCGCTTTTTTCTTTATAAGGAAAAGCTGGGTGTCCCGATAGATTGCTATATTATCACGATGACTGGCACAGATCTAAATCAGGATCTTTTTGATCACGAGAGGCGGCAGGCTGTGATCAGGACGCTTCGCGAAGCAAAAGCCGTTACGGTCTTTAACGAACAGGCAAAGCAGCTTCTCATTCGTGAAGTTCCTGATGCAGCAGCAAAGGTCTATGTCATTCCACAGGGAAGAAGTCTGTTTGAACCAATGGAGCCTGTTTTTAAGAAAGAGGAAGATACATTTGTTTTCCTGCTTCCAGCAGGGATCAGGAAAATCAAAAATATCCCGTTCGCAATCAGATCCTTAAAGAAACTCCATGACAGATACCCGCGCATCCGTTTAGTGATTTCAGGGCCGGTCATAGAAGAAGAAGAAGGATCATACGTGAAAAAGCTGGCGGAACAGGAAGAATGGGTCAGCTATACTGGCCAGATTCCCCACAGCGAGATGGGAAGCTTTTACGAATGGGCGGATGCCCTCCTGAACACTTCTATTTCCGAGGGACAGCCGGCAGCCATTATTGAAGCGATGGATTACGGATTGCCTGTATTAGTTTCGGCCAATGAAGGAAATATAAGTATTGTAAAGGACGGGATCACTGGCTTTGTTTACCATAATGAAGTCGAATTTCTTGCTTATGCCGAGCGGTTGATCAATAATTACGAGATAAGAAAAAAACTTGGCGCTGCTGCTAAAAATTACATAGCAGAACACCACTCTAATGTATCTGAGGCCGAAAATCTGCTGAAGATATACAGCAGGGTGCTTGCCCCTTCCTGAACATTGTTTGGGACAGCCCTTGTTTAATGAAAGGAGAGGAAATCATGTCCAGAGAAGAAATCATCAAATTGACTTCACTATCAACTAAAGGCGGCTGAGGATGCAAAATTGGTCCTGAGGACCTGGCGCAGGTTCTGCGTCATTTGCCCAAAGCTGTACCTGATCCAAATCTGCTTGTCGGGCTTGATACTTCCGATGATGCAGGAGTATATAAAATAAGCGATGATGTTGCTTTAGTGCAGACGCTCGACTTTTTCACACCGATTGTGGATGACCCTTATATGTTCGGCCAGATAGCGGCTGCCAACTCATTAAGCGATGTCTATGCAATGGGCGGAAAACCGATCACAGTTATGAATATCGTCGGATTCCCTATCAGCACTCTTGATAAGAGCATCCTTGCTGACATCCTGGCAGGAGCTTCAGACAAAGTCAAGGAATCAGGGGCCGCCCTTGTCGGAGGACACTCGATCGATGACCAGGAGCCTAAATTCGGACTCTCTGTCACAGGTGTGGTCCATCCCGATAAAATCAGGGCGAATGCCGGCGCTAAGCCTGGCGACCGTTTGATTTTGACCAAACCGATCGGTGTCGGCATCCTTACGACAGCGATCAAGCGGGACCTTCTCGATAAGGAAGATATTGATAATGTCATGAACGTGATGGCTGCACTTAATAAAGATGCCGCAGAAGCTATGGAAAGCTTCCAGGTGAACGCCTGTACCGATGTGACCGGCTTCGGCCTTCTCGGCCATGCGATCGAGCTTGCTGAAGGCAGCAATGCCGGTGTCATCATTAACAGCGGAAGTGTACCTGTCCTCCCTAGGACACTCGAGCTTGCCGAACAGAATATCATTCCCGGCGGTTCAAGGAAAAACCACAAATGGCTGTCAGGGCGGATTGAGTACAGCCCTGATATTGATGAAACAACCCAGCTGATCCTGTGTGATGCCATCACATCAGGAGGTCTCCTGATCTCAGTGCCTGAGGCGGAAGCTGAAGCACTGCAAAAGGCTCTTGAAGAGAGAAATGTCACTTCAGCTATCATTGGGGAAGTAACAGACCAATCTCCTGGGAAGATTAAAGTATTGTAAAAGGACTCGATTAGAGTCCTTTTTTAAGGGGTATGGGATGTCAGGCAGCTGCTGAGGCGGCTCTGGCCGCTGCTGCCTCTCTCCCATTCCAGTCAATTATATTAAAGAGGTGTTTTTTGGATGAAAAAATGGCTAATGACTGCAGCTGCCTTTACGCTGATCATGATTCTTGCCGCTTGCGGTTCAGAGGAAGGCACAGAACAAAAAGAAAACAGCACTAATAATGAGGAAGCTTTTACGATTGGCGTCATACCGGTACAAACGGAAGGTGCAATGGAAACGGCTATGGATAAGCTTCAGTCGATTCTTGAAAAAGAATTGGACCGGAAAGTGGATGTCGAGGTTTACCCCGATTATAACGGCGTAGTCGAAGCGATGAACTACGATAAAATCGATATGGCCTATTTTGGACCGCTTACTTATGTGGTTGCACACGAAAAAAGCGGCGCTGAAGCGATCATCACCCAGCTGATAGATGGAGAGCCTTTCTATCATTCTTATATCATCACCCATAAAGACAGCCCGTACAATAACATGGAAGACCTTGTAGCTGCAGCAGGAGACATTGATTTTGCCTTCGGTGATATCAATTCGACTTCCGGCTCACTTATCCCTTCCATCGAACTGCAGGATCAGGGTGTATATACATCCGAGGATGACAATAAGTTCAAATCAGTCAGATTCACAGGGTCCCATGATGCAACAGCCCTGGCTGTCCAAAACAAGCAGGTGGATGCTGGCGCGATTGACAGCGCCATCTATAATCAGCTTGTAGAGTCCGGGAAAATCGATGGAGAACAGTTCAAGACAATTTGGGAATCTGAGAAACTTTTCCAATACCCTTGGGCAGTCCATAAAGATACAGATAAAGAAACAATAGAGAAGCTCCAGGAAACATTCCTGGCGATCGAAGACGAAGATGTGCTTGGTGCGTTTGGTGCCACCGGCTTCACAAAGGCTGCCAACGAGGATTACGAAAGCATCAGGGAAGCGGCAGTCAAACAGGGAATCATTAACGAATAGAGCTGATTATTGTGTGGTTTAAACGCCGTAGTATTTTTACTGTTATTCTTTTGGCACTGGCTGTATTAGCCAGTGCCCGTCTTACTGAGTTCGATCTTTCGAAATTCCGGGACTTCCGGAATATGATCGATTTTTTATCGCAGTGGTTTCCAATGGATTTCTCTCTCCTGCCCCGAATGCTCCAGGACAGCATGGAAACATTGGCAATGGCTTTTCTGGGAAGCTTCCTTGGCCTGCTGGTGGCATTGCCGCTCAGTTTCCTGGCCGCAAGGAATACTTCTCCATCTAAAGCAGTCTATCATGTGACAAGGCTTGGCCTGAGTTTCGTCCGCTCAGTGCCGGAAATCGTATTTGGACTGATCCTTCTTACAGCCTTGGGTCTTGGTCCTTTCCCTGCTGTATTGGCCATTCTGTTCCATAATGCAGGTGTGCTTGGAAAGCTGGTATCAGAATTGATAGAGTCTTCAGAGCGCGGACCCCAGGAAGCCATGCGGGCAGTCGGCGCCAAAAGCTGGTTTGCTTCCCTGTTCAGCATCCTGCCGCAAATCTGGCCTAATGTGCTGTCCCAGTTTTTCTATCGGTTCGAGGTGGCGATCCGGACCTCTCTGATTCTTGGCTTTATCGGCGGAGGCGGAATAGGACAGAGATTGTTCAATGATTTCAAAACCTTCCACTATTCGGCTGTTTCACTGGATGTGCTGATCATTATGATCATTGTAGTAATCGTCGATTTGTTTGGAAGCTTTGTCAGAAATAAAGTGATATAAAAGGAGGCTGGGCTTTTGATCAAGCTGGAGAATGTTACCGTACGTTATCCGAAGGCTGACTTCCCTGCCCTGCATAATATAAGCCTTGAGCTGAATCAAGGCGAATTCATCTGTGTACTCGGAAAAAGCGGTGCCGGGAAGTCTACACTTATCCGCTGCATGAATGGACTGCAGAAGCCGTCAGCCGGCGAAGTGTACTTCAAGGGCAAGCCGGTATCCGGCAAATCGGCCGAGGAAGAACGGCTTGTGCGGAGGGAAATGGGCATGATTTTTCAGCATTATAATCTCATCCCCCGTCTGACAGTTCTTCAAAATGTCCTGACAGGAATGTTTGGCTACCGAAGCACTTTCAAAAATCTGATTGGCGCTTTTTCCAGAAAAGAAATTGGACTTGCCCGCAGTGTGATGGAAGATGTCGGCCTGAGTGAGTTTGCCGGAAGGAAAGTTGAACAATTGAGCGGCGGACAGAAGCAGCGCGTCGGCATAGCAAGGGCCCTGCTCCAATCTCCCAAGGTGTTTCTTGGTGATGAACCTGTGGCAAGCCTTGATCCCGGGACATCAGAGAGGATCTTCTCGCTTCTTCAGTCCCTTCACAGAGAGCATGGCCTTCTGACCATCATTAATGTTCACGATGTTTCCCTCGCAAAGCGCTATGCAACTCGCATTCTTGCCTTAAAAGATGGCAGCCTCATCTTTGACGGGAAACCAGATGAATTCACAGATGAATTGTATAAACAGACCTATGGGGCTGAATTTATTCCAGTCTGATCTGGGGAAGGAGAATACTTATGACAAAAAGTCCTTGAGTGGTTGATGAGACAAGAGTCGTGTACGACTCAGCAGACAATGAAGTGATATCAAAATTACAGCCCGGTGAAAAGCCGTCAGTTGTTTTAACCTTTGATGATGGACCGGGCAGGCACTTGCATTCCATTTTGGACAGCCTGGCAAAGGAAAATGCAAAAGCCGCTTTTTTCTGGCAGACACGGCTTCTGTATCCTGATAGGCCATGGCAGAGAGTGCTCGATGAAGGGCATACCATTGGAACCCATTCCTCCCGCCATAAGAATTTAGCTGCTCTTTCGCGTAAGGAACAATATAAGGACCTGGAAACCAGCAAAGAGAAGATCCGCCAGGTTACCGGAAAGGCGCCTGAATTCTTCCGTCCGCCTTTTGGCCAGTATAATGAAGCTACCCTTAAGGCGGCCAATGAACTCGAACTGATTCCTGTAATGTGGCGCATTGCATCCCTCGATTGGGAGCTTAAAGGAAACCCGGAGAAAATCATTTGCAATGTTACTGATCATCTGGAAGATGGAGCCATTATCCTCCTGCATGAACTAAAGCAGACTGCTGATATCCTGCCTGAGCTTTTAAAGGAAATCAGGCTGAAAGGATACAGCTTTGCCTCACTCCAGCCAGGAAAGATTGGACGGAAAGGACCCGGAGCATAAACCTCCGGGTCCTTTTTGCTTTTAGTGGTTGATTAGCATAACCTTAAGCTCTTCGAGTACTATATTTTCCCTTTTTAGCCAAGTGTGATTTTCTATTTTACCGATGGCTTCCTTATTTGCTTCTATTGCTTCATCAATGGCCACCCATTTGGGCGAGAATCCCAGCTCGGCTTCATATGTATCCAATTGCTGCGCTGCCATAGCTAAATCATTTAATTCACAGATATAAAAATGTGAATTCATTTGAAAAATGAAGCGGTCATCATAGTCGTCGATACGCCTTTCGACGACTTCCCCAGCCTTTTCTTTAACCCTGCAGCTTGTGTAGCCTGTCTCCTCTGCAACTTCCCTGATCAGCGCTTCCGTGCAGGTTTCTCCTTCCTCTACCCCTCCTCCGGGAAATTTATAGCCTCCTGTAATTGTCTGCAGAAGAAGGATCAGATCGTTTTGTATAATGATTGCCCTGACTGCTTCCCGTATTTTAATTTCCCTGTCTATGTTTGTATAGGATAAGCCCAAAAGCTTGTGAAAAGCCAATCAAACCCCCACCTTATCATCTTATTAGGTTGATTTTACCATAAAAGCAAAAATAAATAGGGCTGCATGGCAGCATGCAGTCCTATTTATACAAGATTTATTGCGCAACCGGCGATTGTGATAGGACGTACTCTTCTATCTTTTGGGCAGCATCCTCGATATTTGCGGCTTGAATGGTGACGATCCTGTCTTCCGGATACATTTTAGCTGTATGCGTATAACGGGGATCATAATAATATTCAAGTAGCAGCGCAACAGCTGACCCATACTCTTCGTCAATGAGATTCTGCTCTATTTCGGCAGCAATCGGTGTGTGGATCCTGTTTTTGATATGGCTGAAAGCATTAAAGCATGCCTCGGGATGATCCCATGGCTTATAATCCTCCAGGATATGGCGCACCCTCTCTTCCATTGGCATTTCTATGAACAGCTGGAACCCCTGTTCTTTCTTTTCAATGATTGATTCAGGGAGCACAACCTTCCCGACTCTTTTGCTTTCTGCTTCAAAAAAGACAAAAGGGGCATCCTGCACCTCAAGCACCTTTCTAAGCAGCCTGGCGTCGAACATTTTCTGATTGCTCGGCTGAAGGCCGATATGGCCAAAGATGGAGCCTCGGTGCCTTGCAAGGCCCTCGAGGTCGATTACGCTATAGTCCTTTTCTGCCAGCTTCTCAAGAATGGCCGTTTTTCCTGAGCCGGTATAGCCGTTCAAAACGAATGCTTTCGGTTTCAGCTTGAGATTTTCAAGCGTTTCGACGACCCATCTGCGATGCGCCCTTACACCGCCCTCAAGCCGGTATGTGCGTATGCCCATCAGGTCAAGGAGGGTGGCAGAGGTTCTGCTCCGCATTCCGCCTCTCCAGCAGAATACGGCTTTGTCGCCTTCGACAGCATTGAATTCCCGGATAAATTCCGGAAGCTTGGCCGATACGATTTCCAGGCCGCGTTCTTTGGCAGCTTCAACGCTCACCTGTTTGTAAATTGTGCCGATTTCAGCCCGCTCTTCATCATTGAACAAGGGTATATTGAGGCTTCCCGGTATCGTGCTATCCTTATATTCAGAAGGAGATCTTACATCCACCAGCACAAGCTTTCGTTTATCCTTCAGTTCTAATAGTTTCTCGATTCCTACATCCTGGAACAATTTTTATTCCGCCTTTCCTGCTGTTGCATTCTAAGCTTATCTTCTCTGCTATCACATAGAAAAGCTGATCACTCGCGGGGAGGATCAGCTGGAAGAACATCTTCTTCAACTGAGGGACTTCAGCGGATGAACATCCTGCCCTTTACCCATTATAAAACATTTCAAGGGTAAAAGCATATTTTCAGATTTCTCTCTGGCCATTGTCAGGTTGTCGGCTTTAATCGAAATCCCAGGTAAGCTGTTCTTCACTTCCCTGAGCTGCGGTTTTACTTTTCTTTATGTCTTTAGGTTTTTGGTCTTTCTTTTGGGTGGCTATCTGTCTTTTTGCTTGCTTAATTGCTTTCCTTACATCACAGATGGGAGCAGGGTATCCAAGCTGAAAGAATCCAGGGTAAAGCCAAGGTTCGTGTATATATGCCACATCCACATCCTTCAGCTCCGGAACATAGCGGCGGATAAAGCTTCCATCATTATCAAGCTCTTTTCCCCATTTTACCGGGTCAATGATCTTGACGGTTTTCGAGCCGCCCGCCCCCGCAAGTATGCCCATCTGCTTCATATGAACAGCAGGCTCGTGGTCAAGGAACAAAAGGGCAAGCTCCCTTGCAGCCTTCTCCCAATCCAATAGCAGTATATTGCAGGCAAAGCTTGCCACCATTCTCCTGCTGCTGTAATTGAGCCATCCGGTTTTGTGCAGGCAGCGCATACTGGCATCGATTGAAGGGATACCTGTATGTCCTGTCCGCCAGGATTCAAAATGATATTTATCATGAGTCCGGACAAGTTCATTTTCAATTACCTCTGCTTGTGATTCACTTTCATACCATTGTATGGTTTCGCACCGTTCAAGCAGTTTGGATTGAAAAAGGCTGAGCTGCTGCTTCTCGGCTTCAGTAGATTCTTCAGCTTTCTTTGCAGCTTCCTGATAGGCCATCCTGACTGATATATTCCCAAAAGCCAGGTACGGGGAAAGCCTGCTGGAAGAGAAAGAAGAAGCGAGCGGCTTTTGATAATTTTTTTCATAATTGGCGAGCTGCTCCCCGAGGAAAAATTCGAGCGTTTCGATTGCCCTTTTTTCCCCGCCGTTCTGTCCAAACCGGATGGCATCTCCCTTAACTTTCATGCTAAGTGCCTTTTGGATAGAAAGATTCAGAAAATCCGGCACCTTATCCGGCACCCTGACAGCAGCCGGGGGACTTGTCAGTTCTTCGAGCATTGATTCCTGCCAAAGCTTTCTGAAGGCTCCCTTGCTTTTTGGTTTCTCCAGCTGGCCGGGAGGATGGAAAGGATAAAATGGCAGTCCTTTAGATTCCATCCACTCTGCGGCCAGTCTGTCAGTTTCCGAATCGTACACCCTGTGAAAAAACAGGGAGAATTCACCGTGTGTGTTCTGTAGATCTTCAAGAATATCGATGATGGTCCCTTGAGCAGCAAATAATCTTCCTCCAAGATCCCTGAGACCTTCATCAAGCTGCTCCAGCCCTTCGGCGGCAAACAGGATATGGCGCTGTGAGACGTCCTTCCGGCTTAAATGGGGCTCTGCTATATATAAAGGGATAACCTCTTCCGCTGAAGCACATGCCTCCGCAAGCGGACGATGGTCATGAATCCTTAAATCTTTCCTGAACCATACAATATTCATAACAAATCACTCCGAAACTAGTATAGCGTCTCTTTCTATTATACTGAAATAAGAGGGAAAAAGCTGGGTAAAAGAAAAGCGGAAGCGGCTTGCTCAGAGCCGACAAGCATAAGACGCGCAAGAATAAAAGGCATTTTTTGCCTTTAATTCTTGTGCGGCTTATGACTCGAGGCTCTAGCCGCTGGAGCTGGACAAAGAAAAGCGGAAGCTGCTTTCCTTTAATTTCAATCAGCCAACAAAAATAAGCCCGGCAAATGCCGGGCCTTTTAAGCAGCAGGATCTAAAATTCAATTTCATACCTTAGCAGGGGCAGGTTTCTCCACTTTTACCGTCCATCCAAAAGGATCAGCGACTCTGCCATACTGGATGCCAGTCAATGTATCATACAGTTTCCGGCTGAGCGCCCCGGTTTCTCCATTGTTGATGACAAGTTTTTCATCCTGCCACAGAAATTCGCCGATTGGGGAAATGACAGCTGCAGTCCCTGTGCCAAATGCTTCCTCCAGCTCACCATTCCTGTAAGCCTGCACCAGCTCCTCGATGGAGATCCTTTTTTCCGTAACTGGGTGCCCCCATTTTTCAAGCAGTGCAATGATTGAATTTCTTGTAACACCTTCTAGTATACTTCCATTCAAAGATGGCGTGATGATTTCTCCGTTCACTTTGAAAAATACATTCATGCTTCCTACTTCTTCAATATACTTTTTCTCTTTTCCATCCAGCCATAATACCTGGGCATAGCCGCCTTTGCCGGCACCCTGCTGGGCTTTCAGGCTTCCGGCATAATTGCCTCCTGTCTTGGCATTGCCGGTGCCGCCTGGCACGGCCCTGACGAATTCCCGTTCTACAGCAATCTTTACGGGATTGATCCCTTCCTTGTAATAGGCACCCACAGGGGAAAGGATGATGATGAACTGGTAGCTTGCAGATGGAGCCACTCCCAAATATGGTTCTGTTGAGATGACAAACGGCCGTATATAAAGGGAAGTGCCTTCAGCAGAAGGAACCCACTCTTCTTCGACCACCAGCAGTTTTTTGAGGGCTTCAAGCGCCAGGTCCTCGTCGATGGGCGGAATGCAAAGCCTGCTGTTGGATCTGTTAAGCCTCTGCAGGTTTTGTTCAGGCCTGAATAAAAGGATATCCTGATCCTTTGTCCGGTATGCTTTCAGCCCTTCAAACACGCTTTGGCCGTAATGGAAAATCATGGCTGCTGGATCCAATGTGATCGGCTGGTATGGAATGATGCGGGGATCATTCCAGCCGAACCCTTCCTTATAATCCATCACAAACATATGGTCAGTGAAATTTCTGCCGAATTCCAGCGCAGCTGCTTCCGGCTTGACCTTTTTCTCTTCCCTTAAAGTTACGCTGATCTGGCAATCTGTCATGTTTGAAAAACTCCTTTTCTGCTATTATGCTTTGAAGTGTTGAAGGGAATGGGTGAAAAAGAGGCAAATGATGTGAACGCGATACCGCACCTGATCATTTGCACCCTCCCTTGCTTATTTTTCCAGTAATCAACCATTAATAATATTCTTAATATTATGGCAATCCTTTAATTGAATGTCAAGAACTTTATCCTTGCTGACTTTGTGCACCTTCAGCAAGATCGAAAAGGAATCCATAAACAAGACTGTATGCTTCACCGACTGACAAATCACCATGAAAACCAGGAAGTGCATCAAGGGAAAAATTCAAATTCCAGATGCCTTCACCAGAATCAAACATCAGATCATAAGCGTCCCCGTCCCCATCAAGCCTCGTATCCAGGCTGTCTTTCAAGTATTTCTGAAATTTCTTCTGCAGCTTCAATCCAAGCATAATATCATAGTTGCCAAACACATCATCCACCTCAAGAGAGACAGCATCTGCACCGATGACATCAAACCATTTGGACTCCATGTAAACAAACTCGCGTTTATGATCACGGAAATAGGAAATTGGCTTTTTCAGAAATTCTGGAGATTCTACAGCAAGAATTTCTTCCGTTTCCTTATCGCCTCTTTCCAAATAAGCCTCACGGAAGCGGTCTCCCTCATTGCCGAATGCAATAGCTTCAGCTGAATCAGCGTCTGTCATTCCGAGATATTCTTTTTCTTTTCCGAATATCAGGGCCGTCCCTTTCTCTTTTTGTTCTTTTTCTATGTATGAAGCAAGATTTTCTTTTAGCATAAGTCTTCTCCTTTTTCAGCGGTTTGCAGATTTCATTCCCGGGATATTTCACCGGCTTATAAGCAGTATACCATTCCTCTCAGGCTTCACATAACACTAGAATCCGGGGCAGGGCAGAGACCCCTGGGAATATTGCTTTATGAAGGGCCAGTTTGCGGTTATTCCAATAGGTCCACCTGCACTTCAAGTGCGGCCCTGCCCCCGCTTTCCACTGCTCCATTCATATAGCCCTGATAAAGGATGGAGGTATGCTCCCCGGCAAAATAGCAGCTTCCTTCCCTCTCCATCTCCACTCCTGCAAAGCCTGTATGCTGGCCAACCTTCCTGAATGAATACGACCCCCCGGTCCAGCTGCCGGCAATCCAGTAGGAAACCAGATCCCTGCCATTATATTGATCTGCTGCACCTGGGAACAGCCTTGATAAGTCATGCAGGAATTTCTCCTTATGCTTTTCTTTGCCTTCTTTCATTAAGCGGACGGCTTCCTTTCCGCCTGCATAATGTACAAGGATGCCGGTATCCCCCTTTTGTGCCCGGGTAGCTTCAAAGGCAGATTGAAACATATCATTGGTATAGATTGTGCCGGTGCTGGAAAAATTCTCCCATAATCTGCTGCTGAATTGAAAATGTGCTTTAAAATTATGGCCCATGCCAAGCTCTTCTATTGCTTTTGTTTTTAGAGGACTGAATCCGCTCTCTGTGTAATCGACGGTATGTCTTAAAACAGTAAAAGGAATGGCTATCACGACTTTGCCCGCATAAATTTCCTTTCTTTTTCCTGCTGATTGAAACACGAGGAAATACCCGCCCTGTCCGCAGGCTTTGATGCTTGTAAGCTGGTGGTCATAAAAGATAGAGCCGTTAAGTTTCTCCTTTAATTTTTCAATAATAAGGTCGTTACCGCCCCTCACCCTGTATCTTTCATCAGAGGTGCCGAACACATTGAAATGTGAGCCATTCAGCCCCCCTACAAGGCTGATGAGGTTAAGGGCGCTTTGTTCTGCGCAATCTGCCCCATATTCAATTGTATATGCATCGCATAAAAGCTGGCCGAACTCAGAGTCTGTCCCTCCCTCTATATTTTGGTCTATCCAGTCCACGATTGACATGCTATCAAGCTCTTTCGCCCGCTTTGAATGCCGGCTGTACAATGGAGGAAATTCACAAAGTCTGTATTCTTCTGTGACAGAGTCAGCTATCCGGCTGTATAGATCCTCGATCTTCTCCCCAGGGATGCTTTTTCCATTAATAAGATAAAGCGGCTTCCCCCCTTCTTTTTCGAAGCTGGTCAGGTCATCTGTCTGCAAACCGAGTTCAGAGATCAGTCCAAGTATTTCTTTATGGTTAGAATCAATGAACTCTCCTCCGCATTCAGCAAACTGCCCTTCTGCAAAAAAAGTCCGGTTTGTACGGCATCTGCCGCCTGCGTCTGCCTGTGCTTCAAAAACCACAGCTTCGATTCCTGCCTGCTTCAGCCGGTAAGCGCAGGTCAGTCCTGCGAGTCCCGCACCAATGATTGCGATAGCCTGCTGTTTTATTTCATCCCTGTCCATAATGTCACTCCTGCTGCCAACTTGAAATTGCAAAATATAGCATTCCCTCAATGACTGTTCTTGACTCCTTGTTACATAAGGGATTAAGTGTAAAACCCTTCTTTGAAATAAAAAGAAACAGAGCAGCCTGAGGGGCGCTCTGCTCTGTTTCGTCCTTACAGTTATTCTTCAATCACATTGCCTTCTGCAGGGATGGGATGGTTTTTCAGCATACTGGCAAAATGGTATAAATTATAAGCCAGAATTTTTGCATGCTGCTTGGTGAAGCTGTTTTTATAGCCTTCCGCCTCGATGAATGAGGGTCCCGGGCCTGCTTCCCCGACCCAATAGGCATCCACATTCGGCGGGATGGTAAAGCCGATATGTGATAAGCCGTAAATGATGGATTTGGAAGCGTCCTTGGCTCCATCCTCATTGCCTGTTACAACAGCTCCGCCTACTTTATTATAATAAAGATATTGCCCCTTATCATTTGTCATGCTGCTCGCACCGTAGAGCCTCTCGATTGCCAGAGTGGCAATGCTGCTCTTTTCTCCGAGCCAGATTGGTGTCCCAATGACCAGGATATCCGCTTCTTTAACCTTCTTAAAGATTTCAGGCCACTCATCTCCTTCGCCTTCATCAGCGGAAATTCCGTAGGAAATGTTGAAATCAGCAAGCCTGATGGTTTCTGATTCTACTCCAAGGGTGTCAAAATGACCGATTACCTCATCCATTAGCCGCTGGGTATTAGAGGGCTCTGCCCCTGCTTTTAAACTGCAATTCAGGAATAAACTCTTGATTTTCATACGATAGCCTCCTTACGTTCTCTCCTGTTATATATCCTCAGAGAAAACCCGCAAACATGGAGGTGTCCACAAAAGGCCTTTTGAAAAAAAGAACAACTTCCCCTGATTTCATTAATATAATGTATTGCAGCACCGATTATTTTTAGACATTTTCATTCGTCCCTTTGCAGCATCAAAAGACCCGGTATGCTCCATATGCGGGTTCTTTCCATAAACCAACTGAAAAGCGGTGATAAAGAGTGAGAACCGATTCGCTTTCTTCTTTCAGCTTTCAGAATCTGCAGGAGAGCAATCTTACCTTTGAACAGGTTTTTGAACGCATCCTGCGCTTTATGTCCCGGCAGCCTTCAGGCAACTACAGGCTGATGGTTGGTACAGATTCACAGGTTCATCCAGAATCGACCCGTTTTATAACAGGGATTGTTATCCAGAATGAAGGAAAAGGGGCCTGGGCCTGTATCAGGAAAACGACTGTCCCCAGGAGGATGCAGCAGCTCCACGAACGGATTTCGTTTGAAACCTCCCTGACCGAGGAAGTTGTGGCCCTCTTTGATGACGGGAAAAAGAACAGGATGATTGATTTGGTTCTGCCCCATGTCTACAAAGGAGCTACTTTTGCGATAGAAGGACATATCGATATCGGAGCGGGACCGAGGAACAAAACAAGGGAATATGTAAATGAAATGGTTGCAAGGCTTGAGTCTATGGGTCTTGAGCCAAAAATAAAGCCGGACGCCTTTGTGGCATCCAGCTATGCAAACCGTTTTACTAAATAAGCAATTTATAGAGGGGTCTTGATCCTTTTGTTATAATTCTCTTCAGCTTTCCGGGCAACCGCCTCTGTCAGTTCCACCGTGATGGAGGGGAGGGATGAACTCAAAATGCTGTTGGCCATCTTTGCCATCAGACCCTCGGCCCTAATGGTCAGGCAGCCGGTCATGATATTGCTCCGGTTCTCTTTTTTTGCCCAAAAATAACCTTCACCAGTAATCTTTTCGTTGATCCCATCAAGATTGAAAGTCACTCTTTCCGGCTCCTGCCAGGTGACTATCTCCACCTTCAGCTGAATTTTCTTCTTCATGATGCCTACATCTGTGTAAAAGCTCCATGTTGATTCGCGGTCATTGATGATCTTATGGTCAATATATCCGGGCACAAGCGGGGCCCAGCGGTCAATATTGCTGACGAACTCCCACAAAGATTCAATCGGTATATTTACTTCCGCTTGGTGGCTGCAGGTGGCCATATATCAAACTCCCTTTTCTAAATAGGTTTATTCAACATCTTATTCTGATAAATATTTCATTATGCTTGGATGCAGCAGTTCATAAGATACTTTCCAAGCTATCCTTAAGGGTATTGATAACCAGGCCGGCATCTTCTTCTTTGATGTTGAGAGGCGGCGACAGTGCCAGGACGTTATTGAAGCCTGCCACGGTTGCTCCATTTTTCCCGATCAGCACTCCCTTCTCCCGGCAGGAGGCTATGACTTTATTGACAAGGCTGGCGTCGAGGGGTTCTTTCGTCTGTTTGCTGCTGACGAGCTCAATCCCGATCAAAAGCCCTTTCCCCCTGACATCGCCAACAAAAGGGTGATCCGCAAGACGTGAGGCAAGCTCTTCTTTCATCTTCGCCCCAAGATCAGCGGAACGTTTATACAGGTTTTCCTCTTCAAGAATTTCAAGATTTTTGAGCGCCAGTGCACAGGCAGCCGGATTGCCGCCGAATGTATTGATATGCCGGAAATAGTCGTATTCCCCGCTCCCCTTAAACGTTTCATAGATCTCTTTCTTCACAGCAGTGGCTGACAGCGGGAGATAAGCGCTCGTGATTCCCTTTGCCATTGTGATCATGTCCGGCCTGACACCGTCATGCATAAAGCCAAAAGGCTTCCCTGTCCGCCCGAAGCCGCAGATCACCTCATCAGAGATCAAAAGGGCTCCATGCTTTTCGCACACCTCCTTGACAGCCTTCATATATCCTTCCTGCGGTGTGATGATTCCGCCGCCGGTGATGATCGGCTCCATGATCATCGCGGCAATGGTCTCGCTCAGCTCCCATGTCATTGCCTGGTCAAGCGCTTTGACTGCAGGCAGTTCAGAAGGGCTGACATTGTGGACTTCATCTCTGTAAGAGTCTGGGGGCTGTACATGTATGAAGCCTGGAGAGAGCGGTTCATATTTGTATTTCCTTTGTGCCTGCCCTGTCGCAGCGAGTGATCCCATGGTATTGCCATGATATGAGCGGTAGCGTGACACAATTTTATAGCGTCCCGATTCTCCGCGCTGCTGATGATATTGCCTGGCGATTTTAAAGGCAGTTTCATTTGCTTCCGAGCCGCTGTTAGAAAAGAAAATAACATAATCCCCGCCAAGCAGATCATTCAGCTTTTCAGCAAGTCTGATAGCTGGGCCATGGCTTTGGGTCAGCGGGAAATAAGGCATTTCCTTCAGCTGTTCATATGCCGCCTCCGCAAGTTCCTTCCTGCCATAACCGGCATTAACGCACCAAAGACCCGCCATCGCATCCAAATAGCGTTTCCCGTCACTGGCAGTAATCCACGAGCCCTCAGCCTTTTCCGCGACAATGGTCGACTGCGGGCTGTAAGGCTTCATTGAATGCCAAACATATTGATCATCCTGTTCAAGCAATGTTTTATTTCCATTCACTGATTGTGCCACCCGATCTCCTCCTCATTGCAATTGAGTATTTTCAGAGTTCAAACCGAGATGTGATCATTTTCTTCTTGGTATAAAAATTCAAGCCATCTTTGCCGTTGACATGAAGGTCTCCATAGAAGGAATCCTTCCAGCCTGAAAAAGGGAAAAATGCCATAGTAGCCGGAACGCCCACATTGATGCCGAGCATCCCTGCATCCGCCTCTTCACGGAATTGCCTGATGCTCCTGGCATCGTTTGTATAGATGGTTGCTCCATTCCCGTATCTCGACCGGCGTATAAAATCCAATGCTTCGTCGAGACCGCCTGCACGGAGAAGGCTCAGTACAGGGGCGAATAGTTCTTCCTTTGCGATGGTCATATCGCCTGTCACTTTATCAAAGATCGTGGCACCAAGGAAGTTCCCGGCTGGATGCAGCTCCATTTCAGGACGTCCGTCCCGGATCAGCTCAGCTCCTTCTTCTTCACCTTTTTCAATAAGCCCTAGAACCTTTTCAAGGTGCTCCCTCCGGATGACGGGCGTCAGGAGGGCATCTTCTTCCATGCCGCTGCCAACCTTCAGATCATCTGCTTTTTTCTTAAGTTCTTTTATGAAGATGTCGTTTTCTCCGACCACGACAACTGCGCTGCAGGCCATGCACCTCTGGCCGGCACTGCCGAATGAGGAGCTGATGATATGCTGGGCCGCCTTCTCCACATCAGCATCAGGCATGACGATATGGTGATTTTTAGCACCAGAAAGCGCCTGTACCCGCTTGCCTTCTGCGGCTGCACGTTCATAGATATATTTTGCAACCCGCTGAGAGCCGACAAATGAGATGGCGGCAACCTCTTTATCCTCCAGAAGTGCATTGACAACATCATGTGCACCATGCACGATGTTCAAGACACCGGGAGGGGCTCCTGCCTCAGAGAAAAGTTCTGCCAGGCGCGCTGCCAGAATCGGCGTCCTTTCAGACGGCTTCAGAACAAATGTATTGCCGCAGGCAACTGCAAGAGGAAACATCCATAAAGGCACCATCATCGGGAAATTAAAAGGAGTGATCCCTGCAACCACGCCAAGCGGGTACCTGAACATCTCGGAATCAATATCCTCAGCGATGCCTGACAGCGACTCCCCCATCATCAAGGTCGGTGCGCCAGCCGCAAATTCCACACACTCGATGCCTCTTTGAACTTCACCGAAGGCTTCTTTAAAGGACTTTCCATTCTCCTTTACAATCAGTTCGGCAAGCTGTTCATGGTGCTGTGACAGCAGGTTGTGGTATTTGAACAGCAATCGTGCTCTCTTTGGAACAGGCACTTTCCTCCACGAAACAAAGGCCTTGCCTGCCGCCTGGACAGCAAGAATGACATCTTCAGCCCCTGAAGCGGGCACTTTCACGAGCACTTCATCAGTGGCAGGGTTAATGACATCAAAAGTATCTGCAGAGGAAGCTTCAACCCATTTACCATCAATAAAGTTTTTCAAAACCTCTGTATCATTCTGGACAGCCATCTGCTACATCTCCTTCATATGATAATTATCCATTTCAGGCCTATTTCATGACTCAATAAAAGAGCTCCGCATGAAAGGCGAAGATTGGCCGCAATGTACTAAATGCAGAATCCTTCGCTCAGCCGCTGCTATACTTGCCCGGCAGATTGCTCTTTCTGCCGGATCAAAAGCCCGCTGAAGTATTTTCGTGCATCTGCAGTACCGATCTGGATTGACTCCTGGATGCCGCTGACCGGATTGTCAAACAGGATGACAGCTCCATCCAAATCTTCCTTCACCTGCAGAATGCGAAACCCTTTTTCAATATAAAAATCAATTTTGTCTTTTTCATGCAAAAAGAATTGGTAGTCTGACATACATTCCAGCCTCCTGTTAATGAATTAAGATTTAGCAGAACGGGCGGCATTCTCCTGATCATCTTCCAGAATCCAGTCCCTGCCGACACTGATCCCGAGATATTTGCTGTCATCCGGGTCAATGATCTCAGCCTGCTGATATTTGCGGAACCACCAGTATCGGGCAAGGAGATAGTAGCAGCCTGCCCCTGAAAGGAATCCGGCGAGAAAGCTGTAGTTGGGAAGCCAGTATGCAACAGCTGCACCTATGACCCAGCTGATGAATCCTGCCAGATTGAACCCGCCCCAATACCTGAACTGTCCCTTGTCTTCATATAATGCAGGTACATTCACACGCCTTTTTCGCAGCAGATAATAATCAGCGAAAAGGATGCCGACAATCGCAGACAGGATCCCTCCTACAAAAAGGAGTACAGGGATGATCACTCCAAAGAGATTCCATGGCTGTACCACTGTTCCGACAATCCCGGCTGTAATGACTCCTGCCCAGAAAGGGAACTTAGGGCCCCCTGCGTTTGAAAAAATCGTTGCTGCCGGGACAACATTTGCCGCTGTGTTGGTGGACCATTGCGCCAGGATGATCATCACAAGGAGGATGCACAAGACCAATCCGCCCGCCGCTTTCTGAAGGGCAATGACGGGATCGTAATTCAGGACGGCAATATAAGCGATCCCGCCAATGATGATCATAAATGTCTGGGTCAGCGGCATGGCGACCATATTGCCGATCAGTGCCCCTTTATTGCGCTTGAACCAGTTTTTTTCGTTCACCGGCGCTTTGATGAACCGGGAAATGGAAGGAATATCAGCACTCAAGGTCGCCCAAAAACCCATATTGCTGAAAATTACGACGAGGAAACTAGTGAATGCGTCTACCCCTGCTGCCGGATTTTCCGCCCAGGTCCATATATTCCGTCCAGCTTCTTCAGCCGTTTGCGATAGAGATAGATACATCCAAATGGAAATCAGGATTATGACCGGAGCTGCTATGTCGGCAAAGCGCTCTATCGCTTTTATCCCAAGGCAGGTATTGACCAGCTGTACAGCTGCAAAAATAATAAAGCAGATAAACCAGTTATCGAAACCGAATAAAATATCCATGATGCCATTCATCGCAGTGGAGCCGAAATAGGTATTGATCCCAAACCACATAGAGGCGGTGATGCCCCTTGTGACTGAGGGGATATGAGTACCGATTGTACCGAAAGGGGCGCGCATATAGACCGGGAAGGAAAGGCCGTGTTCAATTCCGATGTCTGCAATCAAACTGATGAACAAGCCGATACCAAGGCAGCCGATCACCGTTGCAATAATGACCAGCGGCAATGGGAGACTCATGACCCCGGAGCCTCCGATGGCAAAGGTGGCGAGTACGACCACCATGCCCACCCACATGAATGAATAGCCGAGCGAGGTTATATTCCTGTCCTTTTGCTGGATAGGATAAAGATCAGGTGATTTCAGATGGCTTTTTTTCATACGCGTACACATCCTGTCCGGTTAATTTTTGTCACGCCCAGAAGCTGTTTAAAACCGAAAAGCTGGCTTGATGTATGCCATCATCCATATTCAGGGTATCCAGAGCCGGGAACATCGTACATACCCTGAAAACCTATTAGACTGCTAAACAGGCAGCCCGCTATCCGCAGTTTTGTGCTTATGATATCTTGCTCTTTTTAAATATTTTCCACTGCCCGCTTTTCCTGCGAATTGACGGTCTTTGATCACATATTCCCCTCTTACCAGTACGGTGACTGGTTCGCCTTTTACAGCCATCCCTTCAAATGCGCTGTAATCAACAGCCAAATGATGGGCAGCGGCAGAAAGTGTCCGTTCCTTCTCAGGGTCAAAAAGGACAATGTCGGCATCTGAACCTACAGCAATCGTCCCTTTCTGCGGATATAGGCCAAATAGCTTTGCTGCCCGCGTTGAGGTGATATCGACAAATTGGTTGAGTGTGATTCTTCCTTTTGCCGCACCTTCTGAATAAAGGAGCGTGAACCGGTCTTCAATGATCGGGCCTCCATTAGGAATTTTGGTGAAATCCTCCCGGCCGAGATCTTTCTGCCCCTTAAAATCAAAGGAACATTGGTCAGAACCTATTGTCTGAAGCTGTCCGCTTTTGAGGGCATTCCATAATACATCCTGGTTCCATTTTTCACGCAGCGGCGGGGACCACACATATTTGGCGCCTTCAAAATTTGGCTTTTCAAGGCTGGTCTGGTCAAGTACGAGATACTGCGGGCAGGTTTCACCCCAGACATCAATGCCCCTTGAACGGGCTGCAGCAATCTTTCCTGCAGCTTCTGCACAGGATACATGGACAACATACAGCTGTGAGCCTGCGAGTCCTGTAAGTTCAGCAGCACGCCCTGTTGCTTCCCCTTCCAGCTCAGGAGGCCTGGTCAGGGCATGGTAGATCGGTTCTGTATGTCCTTCCTCCAGCGCCTGTTTCGTTAGATAATCTATCACATCTCCATTTTCAGCATGCACCATGACTAGTGCTCCCAGATCCCTTGCGGCAATCAGTGTCTTAAATAGCGTTTCATCATCAGCCTGAAAGACATTTTTATAGGCCATGAAGACTTTGAATGAAGTAATTCCCTCGGAATCTATCACGTTTGGCAGCTCCGCCAGTACTTTATCATTGATTTCCCCGATCATCAGATGGAAGCTGTAATCGATGGCAGCCTTGTCTTTTGATTTCTGATGCCATTCATCAATGCTTTCCTGGAGAGGCCTTCCTTTAGAGGTCAGGCAAAAGTCTATGATGGTCGTGGTTCCGCCAAAGGCTGCTGCAATGGTCCCTGACTCGAAGTCATCCTTTGTCACAGTCCCGCCGAACGGCATATCGAGGTGAGTATGGGGATCAATGCCGCCTGGAAAGACATATTGGCCCTCAGCATTGATAATCTCTGCTCCTGAATCTTGAAGGTCCCTGCCAATCAAGGCGATTTTCCCATCTTCTATTAAAATATCAGCCTGAAATGTATCAGAAGCTGTCACTACAGTGCCGTTCTTTATTATTTTCTTCATATTCAGCACTCCTTTAACGTTTAGATAAATTATTTCGCAGCCTTGCCCCCGGCTAACACAGCCTGCCGTTCGTTCCAGGTCATGGGCGGCTGTATGTGCGGAAGCTCTACCATAGAAATCGCACCCTCCTCCGGACAGACAATGGAGCAAAGATTGCAGCCGACACAGTCTTCTTCACGGACTTTCAGATATTCTTTTCCATTTTCATCAATCAGCATATCGATGCATTGATGCGAAGTGTCCTCACATGCTATATGGCATTTATTGCAGTTGATGCAGATATCGGGATCGATCCTTGCTGCAATATTGTAGTTAAGGTCAAGATTGCCCCAATCAGAATATCTTGGTACAGATTTCCCGATGATCTCCCTGACTGATTGGATGCCCCTTTCGTCCAGATAATTATTCAGGCCATCCAGCAGGTCTTCAATGATCCGGAAGCCATGGTGCATGGCAGCAGTACAGATCTGTACGCCGGAAGCCCCCATCAGCATGAATTCAACAGCATTCTGCCAGTTTGATATTCCGCCCATCCCGGAAATCGGGACAGATATGGCCGGATTCCTGGCACATTCTGCGACCATGTTCAGTGCAATCGGTTTGACTGCCGGGCCGCAATAGCCTCCATGTGCCCCCTTGCCTCCGACATGCGGAATGGTATTCCAGGTATCAAGGTCCACCCCGGCGAGGCTGTTGATGGTATTGATCATACTGACAGCATCGGCTCCGCCTTTTACCGCTGCTTCTGCTGTTGCTGTAATATCAGTTATATTTGGGGTGAGTTTTACAATGACCGGAGTCCTTGCTGCTTCCTTTACCCAGTACGTCTGTTTCTCGACCAGCTCCGGCACCTGCCCGGAGGCAGAGCCCATGCCCCTTTCCGCCATGCCGTGCGGGCATCCGAAGTTGAGCTCAAGCCCGTCAACTCCAATGGCTTCGACTCGCTTGACGATCTCATGCCACTTTTCTTGCTTAGGTTCCACCATCAGCGACGCAATGATTGTATTGTTGGGAAACTTCTTTTTGGTTTCATAGATTTCCTTCAGGTTGACTTCCAGCGGTCTGTCAGTAATCAGCTCAATATTATTGAAGCCTGCAACCCGCTGGCCATTGAAGCTGACAGCAGCAAAACGAGAAGAAACATTTAAAATCGGCTCTCCCAGTGTTTTCCAAACCGCTCCTCCCCATCCTGCCTCGAATGCCCGCTGAACCTGATAGCCGGAATTGGTTGGCGGTGCAGACGCAAGCCAGAAAGGGTTGGGTGACTGGATGCCTGCCAATTCTATGCTTAAATCAGCCATTTGCTTCTCTCCTTTCTTCCTTCTGCATCAGCTTATGGATCGAATGGGCAGCTTGTTTACCCTGCTGGGCAGCGGTCACCACCATGGCTTCCCCTTTTCCTTTCCCGAAGACAATATCCCCGCAGGCAAATACTTTAGGGTTCGAGGTCTGGAACGTCTCCGAATCAATCAGAACAACCCCATTTTCGTGTCCAAGGCCGAATTGTGCAATCAGGCTTCCATGCCTCTGCTGCCCGATTGCTTTAACGATGATGTCAGCCGGGAGAACGTGCTCAGACCCTTCAATGGGAACAGGCCTCCTACGGCCGTCCTGATCCGGCTCGCCCAGCATCATCTGGATGCATTCAATCCCTGCAGCTTCACCCCGGTCATTGCTGATGATCTTTTTAGGTGCTGTCAGCCACCGAAACTCCACTCCATCCTGTTTGGCAAATTCATACTCAAAATCGTAGGCAGTCATTTCCTCCTGTGTCCGCCTGTAAAGGATCTTCACATTCTCCGCAGCTAGCCTTGCCGCACAGGTGGCAGCATCAATCGCCGTATTGCCGGCGCCGATTACAACTGCCCTTTTGCCGGCTATATCACTTCTCAGGCCTCCGGTCTTTGTCTGCTTTACAAATTCAATTGCATCCAAAACCCCTTCAAGCTCTTCCCCCTCTATCCCAAGGTCAGGCACTTTGGACATGCCTGCAGCAAGGACGATGCAGTCATATTCGGCCAGCAGCTCTTCAGCTGTCACATCCCGGCCAACCTTCGTATTCGTTCTGATGTCTACATTCATCCGCCTGATTTGCTCTGCTTCCCAATGGGCAATCGCCTTCGGGAGGCGAAATGAAACAATTCCGTAAGTATTCAGGCCCCCTGCTTCTGCCTCTGCTTCATAGATGACAGCCTCATAGCCAAGACGGGCAAGCTCCCTTGCAGCCGATAGTCCTGCTGGGCCGCTTCCGATGATTGCTGTTTTTTTGCCGTTGGCGGTGCCAGGGGAAAATAAGTCTTTCCCGCTTTTTATAGCCCAGTCTGTCGCATGCCTCTGAAGTTTGCCAATCAGAATAGGACTTCCTGATGAATTCAATACACAGGCACCTTCACAAAGCTCTTCAGTCGGGCAGACTCTTGAGCAGCTGGCGCCGGCAGGATTGGCATCCATTATGGTTGTGGCCGATCCCAGCATATTGCCGGTGCTGATTTTCTTTATGAAAGAAGGAATATTGATCCCGGTTGGACAGGCCTTAATACATGGGGCATCATAGCAATAAAGGCAGCGGTTAGCTTCCTGGACGGCATCCCTGTCTGAAAGTGCAGGCTCCACTTCCCTGAAATTCTGTTCCAGGTCAGTGCGCGAAATCCGCTTTTGCTTTATATCTATCACAGTGTTCCCTCCTTTCCTGCCTTTCCCAGGCAGGCAATTGTAGAGTTAATCTTTTGCATTGAGAAGATTCTTATGGAAGAAGGGCTGTCATTTCACTATACGTCTCAGGCCGGCGGTCGCGGTAGAACTGCCAGGTATCCCTGACCTCCCTGATCAGCTTCTTGTTCATTTCGCCAATGATCACTTCATCCCTATCCCGGCTGGCAGCTGCAACAAAGCTTCCTTTAGGATCCACCAGATAGGACTGTCCATAGAACTCTCCCATATTCCATGGCCCCTCATATCCAACCCTGTTGATGGCGCCCACATAATAACCATTAGCCACTGCATGGGCAGGCTGTTCAAGCTTCCATAAGTATTCTGACAGGCCGGCGACTGTCGCCGAGGGATTGAAGACGATTTCTGCGCCATTCAGCCCCAAAAGTCTTGCCCCTTCAGGGAAATGCCGGTCATAACAGATATACACGCCGATTTTGGCAAAAGCGGTATCAAAAACCGGATAGCCCAGATTTCCCGGCTTAAAATAATATTTTTCCCAGAATCCGCAGCCGTTTCCTCCTGCTGCGACATGCGGGATATGCTGCTTCCGGTACTTTCCCAGATAGGTTCCGTCTGCGTCCAGGACAGCGGCTGTATTATAATAGGTGGCTATTCCTTCCCGTTCATAAATAGGAAGAACAATAACGATCCCCAGCTCCCTGGCAAGCGCCTGAAAAAGCTTTGTTGTAGGGCCGTCCGGTATTTCCTCTGCAGCGTCATACCATTTAGTGTTTTGCTCAGTACAAAAATAGGGACCGTAGAAGATTTCCTGCAGGCACACAATCTGTGCCCCTTTTTCTGCCGCTTCCCTTACAAGCTTTATATGCTTTTCGATCGCCTTCTCCTTATGAACCGCAACCGGCTCGCTGCCGTCCACATCATGAGATGCCTGTATCAAGCCGATTTTCACATTGTCTGCCATTTCTACTCCCCCTCTGAAATAAAAAGAATCATCCTTTGCAGAACCGGGCTGTTAGCACCAGGGCATCCAGCACCATGGTTCAGAATGTTCCGTTAATCTAACATACGCAGAAAGGGCAAGTTGTAAAACTTAATTTAAAGAGAGCACATTAAAAAGGGTAGAAAGAAAACAATGAAAACAGTGTTTTCTTCTACCAAATGCACAGATCAAAGGGAGCCAGCATATAAAAAAGACTGCAGTTATCCTCCATTCTTAGCGGATAACTGCAGTCTGCTGTTTTATAGATAGGTATAAATATCAGTTTTGCGAAGAAATATTGGTGCCATAGAAGATTTCATCCATCTCTGTCTTCAGGCGGTCAGTAATCTCTTCCGCTTCTTCTGGATCCAGCTTCTCCTTTGTATAGCCAAACAGATAATTATTCAGGTCGAATTCCTTCAGTTTGCATTTTGTGTGGAAAATTTTCTCCTGATAGATATTCACATCAATCATATCATACAGGCCTTTTGCTTCATCAGGTATATAGTTCTGTATAGAGTTTATATCATGGTCGATATATAGCTTTTCACCGTTGATGTCCCGTGTAAACCCTCTGACACGGTAATCGATGGTCATTACATCCGTTTCAAAGGAGTGAATCAAATAATTCAGGGCTTTTAGAGGGGAAATTTCCCCGCATGTGGAAACATCGATATCTGCCCTGAAGGTGCTGATTCCTTCTGTCGGATGGAACTCAGGGTAGGTATGGACTGTAATATGGCTTTTATCCAGCTGCAGGACGACATTGTCAGGCAGCGGTCCTGGGGATTCCTCCAGTGATTCCTCAGGCACCTCCACTACAGGGCCTTCTGATACGAGCATCGTGACACTGGCCCCCTGCGGTACATAGTCCTGCTGGGCGACATTCAGTACATGTGCCCCGATAATATCGGACACATTAGTCAGGATTTTTGTGAGTCTTTCAGCACTATACTGTTCATCGATATAATCAATATAAGCTTCCCGTTCTTCTTTTGTTTTTGTATAGCAGATATCATACATATTAAAGCTTAAAGTTTTAGTCAGATTATTAAAGCCGTGCAGCTCAATCCGTTGCTCTGGTGTCAGTTTCATTTGCAAGATCCCCTTTAACTCTGTTAGTCTGTTGCCTTTTACAAGACAGGGCCACTTCTATTTGCGTGCTCCATAGAGAGCAATCCATGCTGTTAAGGCTGATTACTATCTAGAGTACCCTTTATAAAAGGCAAAAAAACGGATTTTTCCTAAATGTGTCCTGTTATGGGTGAATCTAAAAAAGCCTATCCTCTTTGGATAAGCTTTTTTGAGTATAATTCATTAAGCATTAACGAGTTTTTTCTTTTTGAATTCTTCCTTGATGGATTGAAGCAGCTCTTCGCTTGCGAGTATTTCATAACCCGTCAAAGCCATTGCCTTTGCCCCTAAGATCATTGCCTCCTGTGCCTGGCTGCTCATGGCCGCTTCGCGGAACTCATGGGTATGGCAGGCGAAATCTTCATTGCAGATCTTGATATAAGGATGAATGGAAGGGACAGCCTGGCTGACATTTCCCATATCGAGCGATCCTGATCCATCACGGTCTTCATGAATTTCGCCGGGATCGATGCCTAACCCGATCAGCTCTTTAGTGAATGCATCTGATAATTGCTGGTTTGTCTGCATATCGTCATACGAAAATTCATAAAAAGAAGCTTTCATTTCTGCACCCGTCTGAAGCGCGGCACCCTGGGCGCATGCTTTAACTTTTTCAACAAGTTCATTCACATAGGAGCGGCTTGATGCCCTTACATAGAACTGGGCAGAAGCATAGTCAGGCACCACATTGGCCGCTTTTCCCCCTTCAGGGATGATGCCATGGATCCTTGCATCAGAATTAATATGCTGTCTAAGGGCATTGATGCTGTTAAAAGTCTGAAGCACGGCGTCAAGGGCATTGATCCCTTTTTCTGGACTAGCTGCCGCATGGGCACTTTTCCCGAAGAATTCAAACTGTATCGCATCCATGGCAAGTGATCTGCCGCTCTTCAAATATTTGGACAAAGGATGGACCATCATGGCAACATCCAGCTCGTCGAAAATCCCATTCTCCGCCATGGTTACCTTTCCGCCCTTTGTTTCTTCAGCTGGAGTTCCGTACACAATCACTTTTCCGCCAGTTTCTCCAACAGCCTTGCTCAGGCCGATCCCGGCTGCAATGGCCATAGTGCCGATGAGGTTGTGCCCGCATGCATGTCCAACCTCCGGAAGGGCATCATACTCAGCCATCAGCCCGATTGCTGCTCCCGCTATGCCGCTGTCATAAACAGCACGAAAAGCAGTCGGAAGTCCGCAGGTTCCCTTTTCTACAGAAAATCCGTGCTTTTCCAAGGTTTCAATTAAAATAGCCGAAGACTTGAACTCCTCATGCCCGAGCTCAGGATTTTCGCCTATGTACATACTGATATTGATGAATTCCTGCTTGTTCTTCTCTATTTCGTTCTGAATTACCCGCTTCATTGTATAACCATCCTTAAAAGTGAATTTTTATTCCTTTTTTCTAGAATAACAAATAATTCGGTATTCGAAAATAATTATTTTTTAGTTCTTGCTGATTGCCTATTACAGTGGGAAAAGGTATGCTCAATTTAATTTATAGTATCCAGCTGAAAGCAGGTGATTGGATTGCAGAGTAACATCGTAAAAGAGGCATCAGCAGACGAAATTAAAAGGCTGCTTGCCGCACAGAAGGATTTTTTTGAGAGCCAGGAGACAAAGCCGGCCGGATTCAGGCTCGCTCAGCTGCAGGAGCTCAAAAATAGCATCAAAAAAAATGAACAGCAGCTGATTTCAGCATTAAGAGAAGATCTTGGAAAATCTGAGCTTGAAGCTTATTCCACCGAAATCGGGATTTTATATGAGGAAATTGGCTATACATTGAAGCATCTAAAAAAGTGGATAAAAGCAAAGAAGGTGAAGACGGCAATGACCCATATCGGCTCAAAGGGTTATATTATTCCGGAGCCATATGGATCGGCGCTCATTATCGCGCCCTGGAATTACCCGGTTCAGCTGGCCCTTTCCCCGCTCATCGGGGCGATTGCTGCCGGAAATACGGCTGTGATTAAGCCGTCTGAGCTGACTCCGAATGTATCCCGTGTGCTGTCATCGCTGATTAAGGATGCTTATCCGGAAGAATATATTTCAACAGTTGAAGGCGGTGTGGAGACCAGCCAGCAGCTGCTTGGGCAGCCTTTTGATTATATCTTCTTTACAGGAAGCGTCCCTGTAGGCAAGCTTGTGATGGAGGCAGCATCAAAGAGCTTGATTCCGGTTACCCTCGAGCTTGGCGGAAAAAGCCCAGTCATCGTCCATGAGGATGCAAATATCAGCCTTGCTGCAAAGCGGATTGTTTTCGGCAAATTTACAAATGCCGGACAGACGTGCATTGCCCCTGATTATATGTTTGTCCATGAAAAAGTAAAACAGCCGCTGCTGGAGGAAATGATGAAGTATATTAAGGAATTTTATAGTGATAGTCCTCTAGATAATGAGGATTATTCGAAGATCGTCAACAGCCGCCATTTCAGCAGGCTTGAAGCGTATTTGAGTGACGGAGAAGTCCTCTTTGGCGGAAGGGTGAATGGAGAGCTAAGAAAAATGGAGCCGACACTGATTGATGCGCCCTCTTTTGATTCGCCTGTCATGCAGGATGAAATATTCGGCCCGATTTTGCCGTTTTACGGGTATGCCAATCTCGATGAAGCCATCTCCTTTATTCAGTCGCGCCCGAAGCCGCTTGCTTTGTATTTGTTTACGGGAAGCCAGGAAATAGAAAATAAGGTTAATGGTACGGTTTCGTTTGGAGGCGGTTGCATTAATGATACTTTGATGCATATTGCGACGCCTTATCTTCCATTCGGAGGTGTCGGGGAGAGCGGGATAGGGAGTTATCACGGGATGAGCAGCTTTGGTACGTTTTCGCACTATAAAAGTGTGCTGAAGCAGACTACACTGTTTGATTTTTCGTTTCGTTATCCTTCTGCTGAGAATGGGTTGAAGCTGATTAGGAAGCTGATGAAGTGATGGGGAGGCCTGAGCCGGTTTTGGTTCAGGCTTTTGTTGTTGGTAAATCTCAATATTTTACTAAATTAGTCGAGCGTCATAATGTAGGCTGATGATCTGCACTGCAGGCACTTCTTTTTCCGCTCCAGACACTTCGCTTTCCGCTGCAATCCCGCAGGAGTCTGCGTGTCTTCCGCTCTAACCATCAGCGGGCTTTAAATTTACTTGCCAGTTTTAACTTAAAAGGAGTAATCCAGGAAGTTAATATGCAATCAGTGACAGGCTGAAAAATAAGCGGAGAAATTCCCTCTAATTTCAATAATGCTCTAACAATAGCTCAAATAGACGGAGAAATTCCTACTATAAACTTAAAAAACAGGAAAATAGCCAACTTCGCTTCGCATAACAGGAAATTCTCCGCTTATTTACACCCACCCGTGCCATATTCAGCCGTCTAAGAGGAGAATCTCCGCTTATTTTGAGGCGTGCTCCTCAATCGGATAAGAAAAATACTTTCTTTCTCCAAAAAGCCTTCCATCACTAAAGTGCCCCGTTAACAGAATAAGCCCCTCATATATCATAACCTAAATGTAAAATGTCCCTTATTATAATCAAAAACAATAATCTTTACGAAAAAAGCTTTATAAAAACAATTCAGCCAATAATTCCAGATTCCTTGCTCTGTCTTTGAAACTAAAGGTATTATTGATGACCATGATTTCGTCGGTGCCGTATTTTTCACTAATCTTGAGGAGCTGATTTCTCACTTCTTGAGGGTTGCCTATGACCATTCGGCTTCGGTTGTGTTTGATCTTTCCTTTTTGTGCAGCTGTTAAGGTCCTTTGCTGGGCTTCTTCCGGTGAGATGATTCTTGTGTCGGATCCTTTTTCAATGTCCAGGAGCCAGTGGTCCTGGCTGGCTGTGAGGTATTCGGCTTCTTCGTTAGTTGGGGCGCAGACGACGAATACACAGACATTTGTCGAAGGCTCTTTCAGCATGGCAGAGGGCTGGAAGTGACGGTAATAGTATTGGAATGCTTTTTCACCGTTTGCCGGTGTAATGAAGTGGCCATATGTGAAGCGCATGCCGTTTTCAGCTGCCATTCTTGCTCCTCGTTCGGTAATCCCCAATAGCCATAATTCCGGCAGAGTACGTAAATCCGGGTACGCTTTTACCTCCTTAAAAGGATGGTTGTCCGGCAGTGAGTTAGTTAAAAAACCCTGGAGGTCCCTCAGCTGGCCGGGGAATTCGTTCATGCTCCTCCTGATGCCGTCTGTCAGAGCCAGTCTTGTGTCAGCATCGCCGCCAGGTGACCTGCCGACACCGAGGTCAATTCTGCCCGGATACAGAGCTTCCATGACTTTAAAGTTTTCCGCTACTTTATACGGGCTGTATTGGGGAAGGAGGACACCGCCTGAGCCGACCCGTATCCTGTTGGTGACTGCCGCAATATGCGAAATCAGGACATCTGGTGAAGAACCTGCCATACCATTGGAATTATGATGCTCAGCGGTCCAAAAGCGGGTATATCCCAAGTCATCGGCAATCTGGGCCAATTGGGCGGTTTGCTTGAGTGCATTTCCGGGTGAATCTCCTTTTCGAATGACAGCTTGATCCAGCACACTTAGTTTCATATTCAATTACCCCCTTCTATAAGAAAAATCCGCTGCAGCCATACACAGCGGATTTTTATAACATCTGTTCAGCGATTAGTCTGTAAGACAGCAGCCTGTCTTCATAGTCCGTTGTCAGAGTAATGATCATAAGCTCATCTGCCCCTATCCTGCCGGCCAGGCCCTCAAGCTGTTCGGCAGCCTGAACAGGATTCCCAATGATCATTTTTTTCTTCATGTCCATTAAGAGTTCTTCTTTATTAGAGGAATTTAGCGTTTCCTGCAGACCTTCTTCCCCGCTCAGCCGATTCCTCCATGTACGGCTTTTTAAGGCCAGCTCATCTGCCTGTTCTTCCGTTTCTGCACAAATAGCATTGACAGCGGCTATGCAGTATGGGGAAGACGCATTTTTCGAAGGAATGAAAGAATCCTTATAAAGTGAAATAATTTCTTCCGGCTCCTGATCGCTCATAAAATGTCCGAAGCAATAGACTATTCCCTTCTCTGCAGCCTGCAGGGCGCTTTTGCGGCTTGTTCCCAATATCCAGGGCAGCGGGGCTGCATTAGGCACAGGCGCCGGTGCTACTTTTGAAAACATTTCATTTTGAGGATGGCTTTGGTGCAGGAAGTTCAATAGCTCGGAAATCTTGTCAGGCATTTCAGCGACACCCTTCAAGAAATTGTCGGATAAAGCCATGGACGTTTCCGCAGATCCGCCTGGAGCCCTTCCGATCCCTAAATCAATTCTTCCGGGAAAAAGTGTGGCAAGCATATTATAAATTTCAGCCACTTTGTAGGGCTTGTAATAAGGAAGTAGAACGGCGCCGCTGCCAATCCTTATATGTGCAGTCTGGGCACCGATATAGGGGAGCATCACTTCAGGGGCAGAGCAGGCAAGCCCCGGCATATTATGGTGTTCTGCAATCCAATAGCGGCTATAACCGAGACTTTCTGCTTCCTGCGCAAGCTCCAGTGAGGCTGTAAGCGCCTCCTGAGCGGTTCTCCCTTCCAGAACAGGAGATTGATCAAGTATACCGAGCTTCATCTTCCTGCCTTCTTTCTTTTGTTTTGATATTGGATTAGTTTCATTATCTATTATTCATTCTGCCTTCGCTGACAGAAATTGATCCGCTGCCGGCTGCTTTTTCTTTATTTCCAATGCCGGCCTGTTCAAGACGTTTCAATGCCTCTGAAAGCTCCATAAACCATTCCTTATCCCTGGTAAGCAAAGCTGTGTCGATAAGGGAGCGAATACCATCGGCTGAAGGAGTATAATGGCTCTTCATCTTCTCGGCCTTCTTCTTTTCAATATGGACCTTTCTGCCGATAACGTCCGGATTATCGCTGTCAACAACAAAAACTGTCACAAAATCCCGCTCAGGCACTGCGGCTTCCACGAAGCCCTGAACAAGCTCCCCATTTCGTGATTTCCCTGTGATCCATCCGCCCATTATAATGTCTTGATTGTTCATTTCATAGCACCGCCTTCGGTAGAATATTTATTTGGAAATAAACCAATTCAATTCAGATCTAATATCATTTTTGTTTTCATACCATTTGTCTGGCCGTATATTTAATCAATACCCGTAATTCCCGTGCGATAACGCATACTCCATGGATGCTCAGTAAGGTATTGCATCATGCGCCTGAACAAAGAAGCTGTTGCCTGTTCATACTGTAATAATAAAAGATACAGTTTAATATGTCAATGAAAGGGGCAGGCAGCTCCGGGCTGCCTGCCCTTTTAATCACCTCCTGAAATAAGAAGGTTTCCTCCTGGTCCTGAACCCTCCCTCATGGCATTCATCACAAATGGGATAAGGATGCTCCCATGAAAGCTTCTTGCCGCACCTGCGGCATTTTTTGCTCATTTTCTGTACATCTGTTTTCAGCTTTTCATGGACCATTGTCCCCAGTTCATCGCGGACCCGCTCCCAGTATAATGCTTCTGTCCTCTGGTCAAGCCGGTAAAGGAACAGCAGATGGAGCCCGACAGATTTATACGTAAGCTCCAGGTCCTCAAGTGTCCTTTTTCGGATTGAAGGCTCAGGAAGGTCTTCATTATGCACCGATGCCATCACCGACATTCTCCATTGCCTGACCAGTTCCGGCTCCCTGGCTGAAAAAGGAAGGTGCAGGAATCCATACAGGTCCCCAAGGCTGAGCCTGGCTTCCATTTCTGTTCCCTGTACGAGCTCATAAAGCTCCTTCTCTTCGGCAAGGGATGCTTTCACTGTTCCAGGGGGACTTTCGAATTTGTCCCAAAGTTCAAAGAAAGTTCCCAGATCATGATAATATTTTTGAAAGCGGTCAAACACTCCGCTTGTTGGCGCGATTGAGAAGGTATGGACCGGATCGTCTTCCTGTTCCAGCAGTGAACCCATTTCCTTGATGTTTTCCATGAATGCGACCCGGCCTGTATTGTAGAGGCCTTTTCTGCCCGCCCTTCCGGCAATCTGTTTGACCTCCTGGGAGGTAAGCTGCCTTCTGCTGACTCCGTCGAATTTTTCATTTTCAAGAAAAACGACCCTGCGGATAGGAAGGTTCAGCCCCATGCCGATTGCATCAGTACTTACTATCATATTGGTCTCGCCGTCAATGAAGCGCTGCACCTGTTTTTTCCTTGTTTCAGGCGGCATGCTTCCATATATCATGCTTACTGTGCGTCCGTCATTCTGAAGCCGGGAAGCTGTCTCCAGTACTCTTTTCCTTGAAAAGCAGATCAGGGCATCACCTTTTCTGCTATGCTTCAGCCTGAATTCGTTTTGTTCGACGATAAGCGGTGTATCTCTATGGTATTCATGGATCTCCAGATCAGTCCCGTCCAAAAGCTGAAGGAGGATCGACTGGGAGCTTTTGCTGCCAATGATATGGACTTCGCCTGCATTAGCCTTCGTTATGGCCTTATACCATGAGAATCCGCGGTCTTTGTCAGTGATCATCTGCGCTTCATCAATGACTGCTATATCAAAACGCTCCTTCTCATTGAACATTTCGACAGTGGAAGCAATATGGCTTGCCCCGGGAGTCACTTTTTCTTCCTCTCCAGTCTTGAGTGTACAGGGGATGTTTTCACCGTTCAGTTTATCGTATACCTCGAGTGCCAAAAGTCTTAAAGGGGCCAGGTATATTCCAGAGTCCGCTTTTTTCATGCTTTCAAGTGCATGAAAGGTCTTGCCCGTATTTGTATCGCCGATATGAAGGACATATTTGACGCTCCTGTCGACAGAAGGGCTGTATTCCCGGCCAAAGATCTCATCGAGGATCCTGGCTTCCTCCTGCTTTTTCCGCTCCTCTTCTTCTCTTGCTTCTGCCTCTTTCCTCTCCCGGTCCTCGAGATCAGCCCGGAATATTTCAAGATGAACGGCTGGTTCCCAAGGAAATGAACTGAGGCGGAGCATGTCTTCCAGGAATTCATTTTCAATTTCCTCCAGGAATTCTTTTGCGAGTTCCTCTGACGGCCATTCAGTCATGGAATGAATGGCTGCTTCCGGGTCATTTTCCGGATGGAGCGATTTATATTGTTCCAGCATGGCAGGATCCATTAATTCGATTACAGTCTCAGGGACGATATCCTTCATGCATTCCATTAAAAGCTTTTCATATTTAAAATAATAGGTCTCGTATTCAAAATACTGCCTGCCCCAATGGTTTGTTGAATGGATGCCGCCTGTAAGCTCTTCAAAGAAATCAGCAGCCAGTGTATAATGCTCAGGGTTGAAATGTCCCTCCGGCCTGAGCTTTTCCTCGAGGGCAAATGTATCAGCCTGCCCGTATTTGGTGCCGCTGCTAAAGTCCTTCTTCAACTGCCGGGCAGCCTCATATCTTGCTCTTAAATAAAACAGCTGGGTATGTTTCCTCATAATTTTTCCGGCTGACTTATCGAGCGCTGTGTAAGCCTTGGCAATACGATCGGCATTCTCCTCATGCTGCTGCTGGATCAGATAGCTTTCCCTTGCATCCCGATATTTCTGGTCCCATTTACCGGCATCATTGGTGTAAAGGGAAAGCAGCCATTTTTCTGCATTCCATGGTGAATAGTTCCTTACTTCGGATCGGAAAAGGCTGTTGATGACCTTCTTGTCGATTCCCTCTGTTGAAAATCCCTTTTCCTGAAGATATTCCTTTTTTAATTTGCGAGCCACTTTATTGTTGGTCATATTAAGCCAGACATTTATCCAGATTTGTTCATAATACTGCTTCCTGTCATGAAGATACTCTTCAAAATCGGGAAGGGATTCTTTCGTTGATAAATAATAGTGAATATCCTCTAATATCTTTGCTTTAGCTTGTTCTACTGCAAGAGGATAGAGAGTTTCCAATGCTTCCATGGAAATTCCCCCCTTTAAATATTAATCGGCGCCTTTAAAAGAGCCTGTATATTATATTATCATGTATTGGCCGGCCGCCTATCCTTTAAAGTTCGCTGAGACCGCTGACAGAGCAAAAGTTTTTCTTAACGAATTGGAGGTTAGTTGATAATATGATATTAGCCTTTTGATATAGGAGTGAAACGATGAGTGTACATCATGATTTAACCGAACATGCGAGGAAATTAAACACAAGAATCACCCGCTTTCTTGAGCTTGACGCAAAAAGAGAAGCGTTTATTGAAGAAGCCTTATCTCTGTGTAAAGAAGGAAAAGCATTTTCTACTGTGAAAATCAATGAAGTGACAGAGGAAATCAACCAGCTTGCCAGACAGGGTATTGTTCCTTCCAGGAAGCTTGTGACAGCTGAAATGGTTGAGGAGTATGCAGGACGTATGAATTAAACGATTTTTAACTAAAAGAAGCAGGCAGACTCCATAGTGAAAGGAATCTGCCTGCTTCTTGGCTTCATGGCTGTTCTGCCAGCAGGATTGCAATCTTATCTTCTATAATTTTTGCTTTGCTGTCATCCTTCAGATTATTGAGGACAATGCTGAAAACGAGCTTTTCACCGCTTTGGGTTTCTGCATATCCGGAAAGGGAGCTTACAGTGGATATGGAACCTGTCTTGGCTTTGATCTTTCCTTCTGCTGCAGAGTTTTTCATTCTGTTGCGGAGTGTTCCGCCAATTAATCTGTCCTGGGCTCCTGCCAATGGGAGTGATCTCTCAAATGAGGGGTACCACTTCTCAGACTGGACGCTGTATAACAGCTGTGACAGCTCATTAGGCGGAATAAGGCTGACATGGGATATGCCCGACCCATCACGAAGGATCAGGGTGTCTTTATTGACTCCCCAGTGTGCAAGCTGGTCTGAGACAACTTCAAGGCCTTTTTCCCAGCTTCCTTCATTCTTCACCTTTTTGCCCATTTCTTTGACCAATACTTCAGCATGGCTGTTATTGCTGAGTTTCATAAAAGGAATTAATAAGTCCTTCAATGCGATGGATTGATGTGCCAGCAGCAGAGAGGTCTTTTCAGGGGCTTTCCCCTGTACCATTTTTCCGGTTACGCCTATCCCGTATTCCTTCAATGACTGACTGAACAGATCAAGCGCATAGCCGGCCGGCTCCCACACTGCTATCCATTCTCTTGACCTGCTTGCCTTTTCGGGTATGGTCCCGGTAATGCGGATGGTGTTTGTACCATGGTCCCGCTCAATAGTAATGTCCTTTTTGCCATCGGCCTGGACGGTCGCTGCCTCGTTAACGATTTTTACATAGCCTGTTTCAGGAGTCAGGGAGACAGCCGGCTTTTTCCCTGCAGAAAGTCCAGGATTTACCTCTACAATGACCGTGCCTGCATCATAATCTTCATTTGGTGATGCAGTCAGTGCTGAAACCTGGCCGCCGTAATAATAGGATTCGTCGCTCCAGGGCAGATCTTTTGAAAGCCTTATGTCATCATACCAGCTGTCATCTGCAATGAGGCTGCCATGAATCGTTTTAATGCCTTTTTGCTTTAACTCGGCTGCCATCTTGTCAAAGTCGCTTTTTAACAGGGTCGGATCGCCTTTGCCTTTCAAATATAGATTTCCATGCAGATTGCCATTTTTATGGAGTCCGTCTGTCAGAACTTCAGTGGTAAACCGGTATTCTTCGCCAAGAACCTGAAGGGAAGCGGCGGATGTAAGCAGCTTCATATTGGATGCCGGCCTGAGGCGGATCCCGCCGATATGGTCATACAGCAGTTCGCCTGTATCTGCATTCCTGATGCTTACCCCCGCCAGCGCTCCAGAGAGGATGGGATCATTATTCAGAAGCTGATTCAGGTCTGCCGTCAGTCCACCCTCTTCAACCGCCGCAGCCTGGCGGGATAGTTCATAAGCATATGGCGAGGCTGAAATGAATAATATAGCTGTTATAAGGATGACAATCTTCCACTTTCTCAACAAGCAGCAGCACCTTCCCAGGGCAAAGCTTAAATTCAGATCCAAAATTAGAAGTTAAGTTTTGCCAGATTTATAAGTATTAACAGTTACTTCGCTTTGAATGCTGCATTTCCTTTATTTTCATTGTGAGGAAGAAGTAGTGTTTTTAAAAGGTGCCGGACAGCCAGTGGTTATGTCAGTGAGACAGCTATGAATTCCCCGCCAAGCCTTCCATTCAGCATTGGTGCTTTCAGAGGCGTGAAAGCAATCCCTTCAAGAACGATATTGGCGTATAAAAGATCCTCAAATTCACGCAGTATTCCTTCTGCTTCAGAAGTTGTATCGATATGCAGCATAACTCTTTTATCGATAGGAAGCTCAAGCTTTTTCCTTAAATCCTGTATTCCTCTGATAAAATCCCTCACAGAGCCTTCCCTTTTCAATTCCTCAGTCAATTCTGTTTTCAAAAGAACTGTCATATTTCGGCCGCTGCTTTCCGCGTAGCCTTTCTTTGGGAGTCTTTCCACAGTTATGTCTCTGGCTTCGACCTGCAGCTTTTCATCGCCTGCCTGCAAAACAAGGCTCCCTGTCTCCAGCAGCTGGCGGATATCTGATTCAGGGAGCTGCTGCAGCGACTGATGAACCAGATTGGCTTTCTTTCCATACTTCCTCCCTGCTGCTTTAAAATTCAGCTTCAGTCTGCAGTTGTATTTGTCTGTCCAGCTATCACCCCAGGAAATCTCTTTTACATTCAGCTCTTCCTTAATGATCCTGCTGAAAGCTTTTAATTGTTTTTCCTTTTCCTTGCTGCATTGCACAAGCATTTCGGCCAGCGGCTGCTTCGTCTTCATCTGCTGTGAATGGCGGATGCTTCTGCCCAGCTCCACCAGTTCCATAACTTCAGCCATGCTTTCTTCCAGTTCCCTGTTAATCAAGGCGGTATCGGCCTCTGGGTAGTCTTCAAGGTGAACGCTTCTGCCTGTCAGATCCAAGTAGACGCTTTCAGCTATGAAAGGCACGAATGGGGCCAGCATGCGGGAGATATTGTCCAATAAAGTATACAGTGTCTGGAATGCAGACATTTTATCCTCTTCCATGCCCTTCGCCCAGAATCTTTCCCTGTTCCTTCTGATATACCAGTTGCTGACCTCTTCAATCAGTGTGCCTGCTGCCCTGCTGGCATTGGTTGCCTGGTAGCTGCCCATCTCCCTGTTTACCGTTTCAATGACACTATGCAGACGTGAAAGGATCCACCGGTCCATTGGGCTGCCGGAAGATTGACGGCTGCCTGGTACAAAATGATCAATCCTGCTGTAGAGGCTGTAAAAATGATGAATGCTTGCAAGCGAGTCGACCAGCTTTGATTTTGCCTCTGCCGCATTCCTCTCCGAAAACTTCTTGGGCTTCCATGGACTGCTGTCCTCCACCAGTGCCCACCTTAAAGCATCGGCTCCATATTCCGTGATCAGCTCTCCCGGATCAAGGGCATTTCCTTTGCTTTTAGACATTTTCTGTCCATTTTCATCAAGGACATGCTCAAGTGCGAGGACATTTTTATAAGGCAATCCGCCCTTGTACAAGACTGAAACGGCGAGCAATGAGTAAAACCATCCTCTGGTCTGATCCACACCCTCTATGACTGCATCGGCCGGAAATTGCCTTGAAAATGTCTCTGTATGTTCAAAAGGGTAATGATGCTGGGCATACGGCATACTTCCGGAGTCAAACCAGACATCGATGACCTCCGGGGTCCGGGTCATTTTACCATCGCAGTGCGGGCAAGGGATATTCACTTCATCGACATAAGGCTTATGATAATCAGCAAGCTTTCCATTGGCTTTTGACAGCTCCTGCAGCTCCTGAAAGCTTTTTGGTGCTTTCTCCGAACCGCAAGCTTCGCAGACCCAGATATTGAGCGGAGTACCCCAATAGCGGCTCCGGCTGATATTCCAATCCACCAGCCCCTCAAGAAAATTGCCGAAGCGGCCGTTCTTCATGTGGCTTGGATGCCATTCAGCCTGGCTGTTGAGCTCAAGGAATTTCTCCTTCAGCGAAGATGTTTTGATGAACCAGCTGTCAGATGCGTAATAAAGCAGCGGAGAGTCGCACCGCCAGCAAAATGGATAGCTGTGTTCATACTTCTCTTTATGGAATAACAAGTCCTTGCTTCCCAGCATTTTTAAGATGTCCACATCACAGTCTTTGACAAACCTCCCTGCGAGCGGCGGAAATTCATCGGTATAACACCCTTTAGAATCAACGATATGGATGAAAGGGAGCCCATTTTCCTTTATCGCCCGGTAATCGTCTTCACCATAAGCGGGAGCAAGATGAACGATTCCTGTGCCGCTTTTTTCAGTGACAAAATCAGCGCCAACGACTCTGTGCGCACCTTCAAGCCCATCAGCCTGAAAGGGGGGCTCATATTCCCATCCCGCGATCTCTTTTCCTTCAAGTGTTTCAATGATTTCGTCATAGCTTTGGAAAAGATCTGCCACTCTGTTTTCAGCAGCGATATAAATTTTGTCTCCGTTCTTTACTCTTGCATAACGTACCTGGGGGTGGACAGCCAGCGCCACATTGGCCGGAAGTGTCCAGGGCGTCGTCGTCCAGCCGAGGAGATATTCATTCTCCCTTCCTTTCAGCCTGAAAGTGACGGTTGCGCTTAAATCTTTTACATCCTTGTAGCCCTGCGCAGTTTCATGGGAACTCAAGGAAGTCTGGCAGCTAGGACAGTAGGGGGATACTCGATGCCCTTTGTAAAGCAGCCCCTTTTCGTGAATTGTCCCAAGGATATGCCATACCGACTCGATATATTCATTGCTTAAAGTCATATAAGGCTCATCCATGTCTGTCCAGTATCCAAGCTGCTCTGTGAATTTCCTCCACTGCTTTTCATATTGGAAGACACTTTCACGGCACTTTTCAATAAACGCTCCTACACCATACTCCTCGATTTCCTTCTTTCCTGATATGCCGAGTGCTTTCTCCACTCCCAGCTCAACCGGAAGTCCATGTGTATCCCAGCCGGCTTTCCTGATTACCTGCCTCCCTTTCATCGTCCAGTAGCGGGCTGTCAAATCCTTGTATGTCCTGCCGAGGGCATGGCCGGCATGCGGCAGGCCGTTGGCGGTCGGAGGCCCTTCATAAAAAACGAAAGGAGTTTTGCCTGCACGATTGGAAACGGATCTGGCAAAAATATTCTCTGCCCTCCAATACCCCCTGATCCTGTGTTCTCTTGCCTGAGTGCTTTCCATTTCAGTACCTGCCTTCCTTTTTGAATTTTTTAGGGAAATAAAAAACACCCGCCCCTGTAAAGGGACGAGTGTTATACCCGCGTTACCACCCAAATTCTATTGCAGACGCAATAGCGCTCATCAACGTACCATCATACGCGTTCCTTTTAACGGCGGACACCCGTCAGGACTTACTGGATTTCAGACCTGCATCTCAGAGATGATGTTTCAGAAAGATCGTTTCCGCTGGCTCTCACCATACCCAGCTCGCTGAAGGAACATTCCCTTTCCTACTTGTTCTCGTCATAGAATTTAAGATTTTTATTATCATATCAAAATCAGGTATTATTATCCAGCCCTTTTTTTGGCTTGTGCAGAAAATTTTCCAGTAGGATCGTTCCTTTGCTGTCTACAGTGATGCCTTCCGCTTCAAGGAGAAATCTCTGTTCCTCCTGAGCCAAAGGATCCTTCATGCTGATTTCACCCATTTTGTTGACGACCCTGTGCCAGGGAAGATTCTCCTGCCTGCTCAGCGAATGAAGAATCCGGACGACCTGCCTGGCTGCGCGGGGGCTGCCGGCAAGTTCGGCGATCTGGCCGTAAGTCATCACCTTTCCCGCAGGTATTTCTTTAATGATTTTTATCGTTCTTTGAGTAAAAGGCTGCATTAAGCTAAAAACAGTACCTCCAGAGTTTTATTAATTTGAATCAGTCATTTTCCCTGCAATTTCCGGAAAATCAATGAATGGATTGCGATTGCCCTGCAGCTCCTCAATTGCCGTATTCCTGTGCTTTTCATAAAGGGATACAGGAAATTCAAGATGCCATTTATGAAGGAGCCCGCAGTTGATTCCGTGATCTTCAGGCTTGAAATGCTGATACCTCAGGAAAAAGTAAAAGCATGCCCGGGCTGCGATTCCTTTGCCGTACTCCGGTTCAAACTTTCCTTCTTCAGCCATACCGCAGCCGCCTCTTATTCCGAAAACAGAAGCTTCCGGCTTATAGGAAGGAAAGTCTTCATAAGGAAAATTGCTCCTCATGCTGTTGCATGCAGGCTCACAGGCGAACAGATGATGGAGATCCCCCTTCATCGGCTGCTGTTCACTGAACCAGGACTGCGGAATCACATGCTCGCAATTCAGCTTTGCTTGCGTGTCTCCAGTCCGTTTTCGCTTCATCCATATTTCCGCATCGTGCTTAATGCTCTCAGCCGGATCCATCCTGCCGCCTGAGTAGAGGCTTTTAAGAGCAAAGTTCTCCTGCAGATCTACCCAGGGATATAAATAGAGATGAGGGGAATATTTCAGGACGGTCTTATGGGTTTCCTCCACAAGCTTCCGAAGGTCTTCTTTGGCCTCCGCTGCCTCAAAATCGAGGGAAGCATAATAAGCTTGGCATTTCTCACGGTCTGCAGCTTCATCATAATAGACACGCTCCGAGCTTTGGACCTGCAGGTTCGCTAGTGCAGCCTCCCGTTCAGCAGCGAGCTGTTCTGACAGGCTGTTCATGGTTTAACAACCATCGGCAGAACTTTAGGTGTGAAAATATCTGACAGATGCTGAAGCAAAGTTAAATAAACCAGACCATTGCCTTCCAGCTTAGCTGAATTGCCGAGCGGAACCGTGCGCCTGATAAGCTGGGCGAACAGCTCTGCCTCAGACAGCTTCCTGTCAAAGCTTTTGTTGGCCACATTCTTAATAAGCGCCATCGCTCCCGATACATGCGGGGCAGCCATGGAGGTGCCGCTTAATGTGGCATACTTCCCATTCAGAAAGGTTGACTGTATTTCTTCACCTGGTGCTACCAGGTCAATTTCATTATGTGAATTGGTAAATTGTGAAGAATTTCTTTCCAGATCAATCGCGCCTACACTGATGACTTCATTATAGCAGCCAGGGTATGCGAACTCATCCGTCGAATCTTTCCCGTCTCCTTCATTGCCAGCTGCACATACAACAGAGATGTTGTTCCGGACAGCTTCCTTTATAACTTCATGGAGCTCAGGCAAGTCATTCGGACCGCCGAGCGACATGGAAATGATATCGGCTTTTTGGTCAATAGCGTAGCGGATTCCTTCAATGATCCAGTCATATTGGCCTGAGCCGTTTCTATCCAGCACTTTCACAATGAGCAGCTTTGCAGCTGGCGCAACGCCCGATATGCCTGGCTCTTTGCCTTCAGCTGCAATGGTTCCCGCGACATGGGTACCATGGCCGTTATAATCTTTATAAATATCCGGATTTCCGGAATCATCACCAGTAAAATTCCTGCCTCCGATGATTTGATTCTTTAAATCAGGGTGGCTGATGTCACAGCCGGTATCCAGTACAGCGATTGTTATGCCTTCTCCCCTTGTTTCTTCCCAGATTTTTGGCGCCTGGATCAATCCGATGCCTTCCGGAATGCCTGACACCGCCTCTGATTGTTCAATTACCTGATACGGGATCACTCGGACACATTCTTTCATACTATTCCCTCCTTCAGAGTAATTCAGGATGCAGAAACAAGATGTATCACCATTATAACAAAATAGAAGGAATATTCAGATATGAAGATAGGCTTGATTTTCCTTTTTAGAACCGAACAAATAAGCGAACAAAGGCCCAGAAGACTAATTCTGCTGCAATTGGTCCCTAATGTCACCAGCCATGACGGATAAAGCATCCTTTAGTCCGGACTCCATCATTTTTTTTACTATGCTTTCCCTCTGACTATTCAGGAGGCCGATATGCTCGGCCAGTGATACAGCTGTCAGTTCTTCTTCCTGCAGGGTCAGTGAATAGCCTTTATCCTCAAAGCTTTCAGCATTCAGAATCTGATCGCCCCTGCTTTGTTTCTTGCTCAAAGGAATGATAAGCATTGGGATGCGGAGGGCGAGAAATTCAAAAATAGCATTAGAACCGCCTCTGGTAATCATCATATCTGAACAGGCAAGCACATCTGAAAGTTCACTGTTCAGGAATTCAAACTGCCTGTATCCTGGCCTGCCTTCCAATGCAGGATCAAGATTTCCTTTTCCGCAAAGATGCACAATTTGAAACTGGCCGCCAATTTGATCAAGCTCCTGCCGCACTGCTTCGTTGATCTTCTTTGCCCCAAGGCTGCCTCCCATGATGGCCAGAACCGGCCTGGACTTGTTAAAACCGAGGAATTTCAGCCCCTTCTCCTTGATGCCAGAGAGGATTTCCCTTCTGATCGGGGAGCCGATTGCCTGTGCTTTTCCAGTTGGGAGGTACTGCAGAGTTTCTTCAAATGAAGTATAGATCTTTGAAGCAAAGTTTTTTGAAATCCGGTTAGCCAGTCCCGGTGTAAGATCGCTTTCATGGATGAAAATTGGAATCCTGAGCAGCTTTGCTGCCGTTATGACCGGTACCGATACAAACCCCCCTTTAGAAAAAACGAGGGCAGGCTTGAGCTTTTTTAGAATCAGAAGTGCCTCGCTGCATCCTTTTGCCACTCTGAACATATCTTTCACATTTTCAAAGTCAGCGTACCTCCTTAGTTTGCCGCTTGAAATAGAATGATAGGGAATGGAAAGTCCGCTGATCAGCTCTTTTTCAATGCCTTCTCTGCTGCCAATATAATGGATGTCTACATCTTCCCCCTCCAGCTCTTTAATCAAAGCCATATTTGGGGTGACATGGCCGGCTGAGCCCCCGCCCGTCAAAACAAGTGTCTTTTTCATAAAACCTTCCTGTCACGCCTGTTCAGGCAGGCACATGTGCCTCCTTCACTGGCGCCTATATTTTTATTTGCTGATTCCATTATATACAGAAAAAAGACCCTTTATCATCTAAAGGGCCATTTCGAGCATAATCGGGCAGTGGTCGCTGCCCATGACATCACAATATATCTTTGAATCTAGTATTTGTTCTTTCAGTGTGTCAGAAACTATAAAATAGTCAATGCGCCATCCGATATTCCGCTCCCTCACCTTTGCCATATAGGACCACCATGTATAGGCGCCTTCCTGGTCTGGATAAAGGAATCTGAAAGAGTCTACGAATCCTTCTGACAGAAGAGATGACATTTTTTCCCGCTCTTCATCCGTGAATCCAGAGTTGCCTCTGTTGGACCTGGCATTTTTCAGGTCTATGTCCTGATGGGCCACATTCAGATCACCGCAGAGAATGACAGGCTTCCTTTGTTCAAGCTCAAGGATATATTCCCGAATCTCATCCTCCCATTCAAGCCGGTATGGAAGCCTTGCCAGGTCTCTCTTAGAATTTGGTGTATATACATTCAGAAGGTAGAAATTTTCAAACTCAAGGGTCAGGCTCCGCCCTTCTGGCTCTGATTCCCTTCCAGCTATCCCATAGGATACATGGAGAGGCTTTTCTTTTGTAAAAATTGCGGTACCAGAATAGCCTTTTTTCTCTGCATAATTCCAGTACTGGTGATAGCCATCCAGTTCCAGTTCAATCTGTCCCTCCTGAAGCTTTGATTCCTGGATGCAGAATATATCTGCATCTTCTTCTCTGAAAAAATCCATAAACCCTTTTTTGACGCAGGCCCGGATTCCGTTTACATTCCAAGATACTAATTTCATTCTGGATTCCCCCGTGTTCTTCGTTTAGCTTTCCTCACCCTGGGAGGATGCCTGTCCATATAGAATGGCAGGCAGTTCTTTATAAATGCCGATCACTTCCTCCAGTTTCATCCGCACTAACCCGCTTGAAGAAGGGGCCGCAAATTCAATGCCCCCGGGAACGACAGGAGTTTCCTGGCGGCCCCAGGGTGCTTTTTTGCGGCCGCTGTATTCCAGGTAAACTCCTTTGCCTACGAAACAGATTGCCTTAGGCTTCAGCTCGGTTATGATTCGGATAAGTCTTTCTCTGCCCTCTTTATATTCTTCCTTGGTTATTTCGTCTGCTGCTTTGGTGGGCCTCGGGACAATGTTAGTCAGGCCCATATTCAGATCCAGGAGCAGGCTGTCTTCTTGAGGGAGAAATTTTTTAGGGGTAAAACCCACTTCATAAAGGATTTTCCAAAAACGGTTATTCGGATTGGCAAAATGGTGTCCGGTCTCTGCCGACCGGATGCTGGGGTTAAAGCCGACAAAAATGATATCCAAGCCAGGCTTGAGATGGTCTTTTATTGGTTTTAGCATATCTGCTCCTTTCTTTGATCAAAAATGACCTGCTTTTCTTATAGTCCCAGCCTGCAGAGCAGCTTATTGAAAATAAAAAAGAGCCAGAGGCTCTTTTTTATGATTAGGCGTCGTAAACTTCTACTTTTTCCATTACATCGCCGTTTTTCATCGCTTTTGCCGCTTCAAGCCCTGATGTTACTTTACCGAAGACAGTATGGACTCCGTTCAAGTGAGGCTGAGGGTCGTGTACGATGAAGAACTGGCTTCCGCCTGTGTTTCTTCCTGCATGTGCCATTGAAAGAGATCCTGCTTCATGCTTATGCGGGTTTCCTTCTGTTTCACAATTGATTGTGTAGCCAGGTCCGCCAGTTCCAGTTCCATTCGGGCAGCCGCCTTGGCTCACGAATCCAGGAATCACCCGGTGGAAGTTTAAACCGTTATAAAAGCCTTCGTTTGCAAGCTTTTCAAAGTTTGCTACTGTGCCGGGTGCTTCGTTAGGGTATAATTCAAACTCGATTTTCTCGCCGTCTTTCATTTGTATGTATCCTTTTTTTGCCATTGAAATCATCTCCTTGGATTAATGGCCAGCCTTATCTTAACTGAGTTCTGTACCGGCTGATGTGCCGTGGAACCAGCTTTGATTCTCAGCAGCGCCAATATTTGAAAATCATTGATTATCATATCATTTTTTTCAGAGGAAATAAAATAACTTTACTTTTTTCCCATCTTTTGATTTTCTCCATTGGATATGTTAAGCTTAAAAAGCCCTTTCTGGACATTCGCTTGTTGCGGGACACTTAACCACTGTACGGACGGAAAGGGCTGGCGGCTGCTTTTGCAGCCGCCATTTTATTTTCATTTCCGGTTTTCTCTTTCTCCATTTCAGCTTTCAGTTAAACAGAGTGAGTGTAAAGATCAGCATGCAAACACTGACAGAGACTCTCCTTATAAAGTCAGAGTCAATCCGGAAAGCATATCAGATGATGCTGCTACCTGGCCTGAGGCCTCCCCGATATCTTCAAACACTTTATTCAGATCCTCCATTTCCTTCACGATGGACAGGTTCTTTTCTTTTACCTGCCGCATTGATTCAAGGATGAGAGAGAAGTACTCATTAACAGCCTTAGACTGAACCGAGCTTGCATTAATATTTACGCTGGCCTCTTCGATGGATTGGGCCATGATGCTTGAACGGGTTTCCATTTCACCTATCAATCCTGAAACTTCCGAGACAGCATTTTTCGTATTCTCCGCCAGCTTTCTCACCTCATCAGCCACTACCGCAAAGCCTTTTCCATGTTCGCCTGCCCTGGCAGCTTCTATTGCTGCATTGAGAGCCAGAAGGTTCGTCTGATCGGCAATAGAAGTAACAATCGCAGCAATCTGCTCGATTTGTTTAGAGCTGTCAATCAGCTGCTCCATGTTCTGGCTGATGCTGCTTATTTTGTCCTCGGCCTGTCCTAAAGTACTGCCAAGCCCGATGAGCTTTTTCATTCCTTCTTCTGATTTCTCCTCGGCAACAACAGCTATATCAGAGCCAGACTTTGTATCAGCCCTAATGTCCTCTGTTTTTCCGGCTGCCTGCTGGATTGCGGCGCTGGTCTGTTCGCTAATGGCTGCCAGCTCTCCAGCTGCTTCTGTAACCTGATGCTTCAGCTGCTCTTTATAGCTTTCAGACTCTTTCCTGATGCGGCTCATTTCCTGTTCATAAGCTTCAAGTACTATCTGCTGCTCAAGACTGATGATCTTTGAAACAGCCAGCATCGCCTCAGTACATGGCCCCTTCTCAGAGATAGTATCTATGATCATGCTGCTTAAGGACAAATAAAGATCCTGAAAAGCACACATATACCATTTAGGCTGCAGTCCGATTTTTACATGGACATGAGCAATAACAAAACGCTGCTGAATAAAGCCCTTATCTATTATTCCGCTGAACATCTCATAGATGTGGGCGCTCAATGTATTTTTCAGTCTCTCAATGGAACTATTATCACTGATTATCTTCGTAAGTGTTTTTTCGTTTTCTAAATTTTTATAAAATTGGTCTATGATGGCAGGGAGGTTTTCTTTCACAAACGGCTGCAGGGAGTGTATATAGTTCAGGTCACTGTCCTGAAGTCCTATCATATCGATTTGCCTTAATACATCACCGCTAAGAGACTTGTCGATTCCAATATTCCCGTGACTATTAAGTTTGAAAGAATGCTCTTGCTTGTTCCTGCCCTTTTTAAATAAAGTGATTTCCATGCCGATTCTCCTGTCGGAATATTTTTACATAGCTTTGTATTTTAGTTTAAATCATTCTAAGCAGGCTCACAATCTATTCAAGCAGAAAGTAGTGGGTATAAAGAACTATAAATGGGATAATTAGACAAAACATAAGATTCGAAGGCTTCAATAATACAAAAAAGGAAACCGCTTCATTAGCGGATTCCTTTATTCAGTCTCAAGAAGACTGTCTATTTTCTCATCAAGCCTTCGAAGGCTTTCAAGCGCCCTTTCTTCATCTACTTTTCTGTAATGGTGGGCTCCGCCAGGTTCTTCATCAAATTCATCGGCCAATTTTACAATTGTTTGAAGCGGCGTACGGATGACTTCCCCTCCAGGAAGAAAGGAATCTGTATGAAATAGAATGGCAAGAGCAATTTCCTTTGCTTTAACAGGGTTTTCACCCAGCCTGATCAAAAGTTTATGGGCCCTCTCGGCTCCTTTTATTGCATGTATATCATTCTTTCTGTAGAGGTCGTAATCCCACTTACCATTTTTGTACCAAGTGTAATGCCCCATATCATGCAGGAGCCCAGCTTTTGCAGCCGTGTCAGGGTCAACGCCTCTTTCTGCCGCAAGCTTAAAGCTGTGATTGGATACAGCAACTGCATGGGCTACCCCAGATCGTGTCAGATACTTTTGAGCGATTCTGTGTTTGAAAATTTGTTCTAAAGTGACATCTCTCAATAAAACCATTCCTTTAATAAATTCTTTGAGTTATTTGCCTGTGAGCAGCAAACGGACTGCATGGAGAAGTTGTAATTATTTTTTCCAGATAAAAGCAGTTCAAAACATTTAGTTGCCTTTTAGAATTTACGGGCATTCATGGATTTTTGCTTCTTCATTACTTCATATGATTTTTCAATGATATCAGCAAGCACATCTGCTTTATATATTCGGCCTATCTTAGTGTTTTCCTGATAATACTCTACAATTTCATCCAGCATCTGCAGCGTTTCTTTCTGCAGCCGGACATTTAATTGTGTTCTTTGTTCATTTGGCAATGATGGCACCTCCTATTTATAGGATAACACACAGATATCAAATAGCTAGTAATTTGCTAGCAGATTGCTATAACCATTGGTGGGAAAGGGTTTCGAAGATTGTCGGATAAAATCCTGTTACATAATAATTTATCGCACAAAAAAAGGAAAACATGCCTTGATGTTTTCCTTTTGGATCAATATATTGGCTAAGTTAGTAAAAAGAAACCGGCTAACTCCCCATTTTGTCCCAAATCTCATTCAGTTTTTCTTCTGTTTTGTCGAGCAGCTCCCGGGCATCCTGCCATTTCTCTTTCCATTTCGGCAATTCTTCCTTCAATCGCTCGCTGAATTCCTCAGCCTGCTCCTGAAGATCGATATCCGGTTTAGTCTCTTCTGCCAGCTGATCATTAACCGACTCTGTCCCGAATTCCTTTTGGTCTGTGTAAGGAAGAACCTGCTCCATGATGCTCTTGAATATTGGAACGACTGTTTCGGAGCTGCTGGTAGACAGATAATGGTCCCGGTCTGTTTTATCATATCCAAGCCATACAGCACCTACCAATGAAGGTGTATATCCTACAAACCATTGATCCTTCGTGCCGTCGATATCATTGTAAGGCAGCTGTGTAGAGCCGGTTTTGCCTGCTATCTGGACATCCGGGATCTTTGTCCTTTGACCGGTACCGCTTTCGACAACGTTAAGAAGCATGGATGTCATCTCCCTTGCAGTCGCCTTGGAAGTAACTTTGACAGTTTTTTTCTTTCTTTCTGCAATAACATTTCCTGTCGGTCCGACTATCTTGGTGATAAAGTGGGCATCATGCCTTTTTCCTTCATTAGGAAAGGCTGCGTATGCTTCTGCTAGCTGAAGCGGCGAGATTCCTTTTCTCATTCCGCCAAGGGCAATGCCGAGAGCTCTGTCTTCCTTCTCGGTTGGGATTCCAAAGCGCTTTAAAGAATCCATGCCTTTTTCAATCCCGATTTCGTTGAGCAGCCAGACCGCAGGAATGTTCAGCGATTCTTCAACTGCTTTATACATCGGCACTTCGCCGGCATATGTCCGTGAGAAATTTTCCGGCTTATAATTCCCGAATGTCATCGGCTCATCCTTCAGGATAGAAGAAGCATCATAGCCTTCTTCTATAGCAGGTGTATATACTGAGAGCGGCTTTAAGGTGGAACCTGGCTGGGCTTTTATATGTGTCCCTCTGTTAAAGCCCCTGAACACATGCTCACCCCGGCCTCCGACAATGGCACGGACCCCGCCGGTCGACGGATCTAAAAGGACCGAGCCGCTCTGCACCAGCTGTCCTCCTCTTCCTGCCGGAAAAAGGGAATCTCTTTCATATACCTGTTCAAGGCCGGCTTGTACATTTTGATCCAGTTCTGTATAAATGGTGTAGCCTCTTGTGAAAATCTCCTCCTGTGTAAGGCCGTACTTGCTTGTTGCCTCATCCAGGACAGCATCTACATAATAGGGGTACTTTCTGGCTTCAGATTCTGTACTTCCATCTTCCAGTACAATTTTCTCCGCGATTGCCTTTTCATACTCATCTTTTGAGATGTAGCCAAGTTCAAGCATTTTTCCAAGCACCGTGTCGCGCCTGCTGATGCTCCTGTCATAATGCTGATAAGGATCCAATGCTGATGGAGACTGAAGCAGCCCAGCCAGCAGTGCTGCTTCGCTGATAGTAACTCTGCTTATCGGTTTATTAAAATAGGTTCTTGCGGCCTGATCAATGCCCCATGCCCCGCTTCCAAAATAAACCTGGTTCAGGTACATCAAAAGAATTTCCTCTTTTTTGTAATTCTTTTCTATTTCGACCGCCAGGAAAATCTCCTCGGCTTTTCTTCTGTATGTTTGTTCCGGCGACAGCAGGGCATTCTTGGCGAGCTGCTGAGTGATAGTGCTGCCGCCGCCAGTGATCCTTCCTGCAAACAAATTACTGAAAAAGGCCCTTGCAATCCCTTTTATATCAAAGCCATTATGCTTGTAAAAACGCTCGTCTTCAATACTGACGACAGCTTCCTTCATATGGTCGGGTAAATCTTCTATTTCTGCTCCGCCGGTCCTGTTCGCGGCAAGCTTTCCGGCCTCATCTCCGTCTTTATCATAGAGGACGGTCGACTGCTTCAGGCCATCTTTCAAAGACTGGACATTGGCCGTTGCTGCCAGGTAGGCAAAAAACAATATGGCGAGCAGCAGGGCCGTCAGGGCGGCAAGCAGCAGGATCTGTGTGATATGCTTTCTCTTCCAAAAGCGTTTGATATATTCCCAGACCTGTTTGAGTCTTTCCATTTGTGCTTTCTCCTTAAATAAACATATTCAATACTCTATTTTAACCAACTTATACAGAAAAAAGGAAGGAAAATGAAATTTTCCTTCCTTTTGCTAATACTTTTCTTTTAAATGCCTGATAGCTGTATTAAGCTGAGGAAAAGTTTCGACTCCCTCCAGCCGGATTCCGGCCTGTACTGACTGGACGGCAATATCCGGCCGTATGCCTGCAAAAACAACTTCAATGCCTATCATCCTGAATCCATGCATAAGCTCCACAAACCCCACTGCATTTGCAAGCAATTTAATGGTGAACAGTTTTGACATATCCAAAATCAGAGCCCTGATCCTTTTTTGGCTGGCAGATTGCATTGCTTTTGCAGCAAGGTCTGCCATTTTGGCCGGTGACACATCATATGGCAGCGCATGGAGGGAAAGCATGCCAATCTTGTCATCTACAAGAATGATGTTTACTGTGCTTTCCTCGATGAAGTTTTTATACTGCTCCTCCATCTTGTGCCGCTCTGTGATGTCTTCGAATTCAACCATAGCACCTTTTATCTTATTGTTATCGTCCTTGAGCAGGGTGGAACGCTGGCTCAGTGTCAATTCATACTTGCCCCATGTATATGGGAACACATCGTATCGGAAATTCTTTCCCTGTTCAAGTGTGTGCTGAACGGTCCTGGTAAATTCAGGCGGATGGCCAAAAAATTCGTCGATATTCTGCCCGATCGCTTCCTCAGGATCTATCCCCAGAATTTCCTTGCACCTTTTATTCGCTACTTTAATGGTAAAATGTTCGTCAATCGCCATGACAGCAACCGACAAATGGTCCAATACAATAGAATCCATTAGTTATCTCCCTATGCTTGTTAACTTCATCTTAACATAGCAGAAAAGAAAAGGAGAAACTAATTTCAGTAAAGAAATTGAGACAGCTTCTGGATGCCGCAAAGCTGGTTGACCTCTGCTTGAATCTTAATTAAATCACAAAGCTGGTTTATGCCGCCTATCGGCCTGTATCGAGAGGCTTCAATTTAGCTTCTATCTCATCTCTCCTGTCCTCAAAATAGGGAGGCAGAGCAAGATTCTGACCAAGCTCCTCAAATGTCTCGTCACTCTCGAAGCCGGGTCCGTCGGTGGCCAGTTCGAAGAGAATGCCATTCGGCTCCCTGAAGTATAGTGATTTAAAATAATAGCGCTCTACAAACCCGGAGCTGGGGATTCTTTTTTCTTTCAGAAGGGCAACCCATTTATGCAGTTCTTCCTGATTTTCGACACGGAACGCTACATGATGAACGCTTCCGCGCCCGGGCCTTTCCTTTGGCAGGTCATTCCGTACCAGAATGTGTACCTCGGTCCCTGCCCCTCCTTTTCCTGTTTCGTACACATGTGCCATATAGCCGCCAAGAGCAGATGCGGAATAGGAATCCTTCTTTCGGAATCCCAAAAGACTGACAAGGGTATCTTCTGTCCGGCTCAGCTCGGCTACAGTCAGGAATACGGGTCCAAGACCTATGATTCCATGCTCTGAGGGAACAGGGCTTTGCTCCCAAGGGCGCCCTCCTTCTTCCCCAGTGTTGGCTTCATCAGAAACAAGTGCAAGTCTTTGATCTTCAAAGTCAGTAAAAAAAAGCATGTTTCTTCCGCTGTCAGACGTAATGGCCGTATATTCGACGCCGTGTTCCTCAAACCGGTCCTGCCAATATTCAAGGGACCGGTCACTCGGAACTCTTAAGGAAGTGAGGCTGATGCTGTTGGTGCCGGGGTAGGTGTGCCCTGCATTCGGTATTTCAAAAAAGGTTAAGTCAGTTCCCGGGTTTCCCCTCTCATCTGCATAAAACAAATGGTAAACAGAAGTGTCGTCCTGGTTTACCGTCTTCTTTACGAGCCTCATGCCCAAGGTGTCAGTGTAGAAATCATAGTTCTTTTTTGCGTTTGCTGTGAGGGCAGAAACATGATGGATGCCTTTCAATGGCAGCCTGTTCATAATAAGCACTTCCTTTTCAAGAAAATATCCTTACTTCGAGATAATTTTACTTCTTTTTCAGTTTTTAGGGAACCCATATGTTTGTATAATAGACCGTCTGGAAAAATTTAATCTTGCATCCATGGTTTTTTGGTGATATATTTATTGAGCGATGAGCTAATTGAATAAGCCGGCGGGCGCTCCTTTAATGGAAATGCACGATGTGGCGTGCAGCCTGCCGCCTCAATACGCAAGACCCCCTGTTTCAGGGGGTCTTTTTATGTTTTCCTATCAAAAGTTAATCTTTCTTAATTTTCCTGTATGTGCAAAATGGCTTTTCATTAGATCAAGGCTCACTCACAGGAATTGCGATTCAATATACCCGGCAATGCTTTCTGATTGGAATCTGACAGCAATATAAGGAGGTCTGATGCCTTTATGGCTGTAAAAAGGCATTCCCAGCCATAAAGTGCGGCTGTCAATGCTGATAAAAGGAAACGGTACATCTTTCTGAATGAAAGCAGCGTGCTTCAGCGCCTCATGCCTTTTGTCTGAAATCAGCGTGACACTCGCTCTTTCAGGAAGTCCGTTCACTATTCTGGTCCATTCCTCGTCCATTGCATGGGTAGCTGGCAGGGCAATGACAATCGATGATGCTGCCTGGTATATATCATTCTCAACTTTGCCGGTTTTTCTGCTATGCATCCATTGAAGCGCAGGATGCTGATTCCTGATCCATTTGCCGATGCTTGAAGGCGATACAGCCTGCCCCCTTTTCAGCTGGTGCTCTGCCAGCTTTCTCCATGTTTTTCCTGCATAGACTTTTTCTTTGATAAACTGGGTATCCCCTACCTGGATGAACTTTCCCCTAGTCCTGGTGACAGCTACATTTATCAGTCTTTCACTGTCTTTTCCTGTCATAAGCATACCTGCTTTTTCAAAAGGAAAGCTGTCAACAGTGTCAAAGACCATAACATCCCTCTCGCTTCCCTGAAACCGGTGTACAGTCGCTGCAACAATGCCTGCAGCTGCAGTTTCAGAGCTGTATACCTCTTCTATGAACTGTTCCATCAATGAAGCCTGGATTCTGTACGGAGCAGCATATCCGATTGATCTTGCCCCATCCAGATATGACTCGTGGATCAGCTGGAAAGATAGGGCAAGATGAAGAAGATTGCTCCTTGAGCCGCTGTTATTGTCCTTCAGGCCATACATTCCCATTTCAGAGCTGTCAATCATTACCGATGCCATATCCTTGAAAGGCTTGAGTCCGGATATCCCCTCCCTCAGTTCTTCAGTACCTTCAAAGTCTGTGACAAGAGAATGGTAGATATGTTTATTGGTAAAAGCAGAAATATCCGGATGCATCCTTCTTTGTTCTTTCAGCAGAAACAAATGGGGATGCAGCTGTCCATTCCCTACTGCTGAGGCTACACCCGAGTGGTGGAATATGTCCTCTTTCAGCCATTTGCCAGCCAGTTCGCTTCTGGAAGCGGCGATTGGCGGGAGCTGCTTGAAGTCCCCGCAAATAATGATCCTTTTCCCAAGGGAGGCTGCAAGTGCTGCCTGCGGAACATATGCCATGCTGGCTTCATCCACAATGACAAGATCATAGAAGCTCTCATAAATCGCAGGATCTCCTGCTGCCCTGGCAAGTGTGGTCCCGATAATCCCGGCATCCTTCACATATTCAATTTCCTTTTTCCTGATCTTCTCCAATACAGCTGCAAGCTTTGTTTCGATTTCGACTAGTTTTTCAGAATCTCTTTTGCTGAAAGAACGCCCCAAATCAGATTTTAACAGCCTTTTTTCTTCCATCAGCTGAGATTTCTTATCCGCCAGGTCTGGGTGGTGTTTTTCAATGAGCCTGTCTGCGTGAAAAAGTCCCCCTGCATTTGCTTCGCTGCTGCTTCTTGTTCCATATCTGAGGATATCTCCGTCCTTAGGTTTCGATTTGCGGGACGAGAAGGAGGAGATTTCGGCCATCAGTACATCTACGGCCTGGTTGCTGTGTGAGAGAACAAGAACCTTCTGCTTTTTGAAATACTTATTAGCTGCTGTCCTGGCAAGCGTATATGTTTTACCTGTCCCCGGAGGCCCCCAGACAAATGTAACAGGGTTATACTTGGATCTTAAAATGAGTTCATGGACAGGAGATTTGGCTTTACCCGCCGGATGGGCTGCCGGCATGGAGGGGTCCATCAGTTTTTTGATCCGGATCCTCTTGGTTTTGCTTTTTTTTATCTCATCCAGCCGCTGGATGAGCTGGTCGATCAGCTCCCACGGATCATGATGAAGGGAAGCAAATCGCAGCTCATCACCCAAATACTGTTCGGATGTGACAATGATGTTCCTGCCTTCTGAAGACAGAATCCTTCCTTCCGCTTTTCTATGCCCCCAGCTGATTTTCACCTGTGAACCGATAGGCACAAGCAGTGCAGATTCTGTTTCGAAAAAATATACAAACCCTTCATGGCTTGATATCAGAATGCCATTGTGAAGGGAATATTTACTGCTTCCGTAATTTTTCATATGCTGTATTTCTGATTGAAGGGCCTTTTGCCATTCTGCTATATATCTTTTTGTGCTGCTCATCCTATTTCTTCCTTTACTCAACAATCACCATTGCTTCTCATTTAGAGGGAGCGAGGCCATTTTAATGAAAGATAATATAACATGGCCGTAGCCAAAAATCCAATCTGCCCTTCATTAAGCACTCCCCGCTTCCTGCTGATTTTTAGTCCTGGCGGTAATGAATGTACGCGCCATAATCAACAGCGTGATCAGGATCAGACTTCCATGAAAGAATGCAGCAAGCACAGGCAGGCTGGTCTTGTCAAGGACAGCCGGAGCCAGAATAAATCCGCAAGCGAAACCGAGCGATTTCAGAAGCATGCCTACCCCAAATATCCTGCCCCTTATATGATTGTCCGATTTTTGGAGAATGGTTGCATGCAGGGTGGTAAAAGCTGCGTCAAAAATACCGGTAAGAAATGCAATCAGTAATATTACAGGGATATAGCTGCTTGATAAAAAGATGATAAATCCTGATGACATCAGAATCGCAGAAATGAAGCATGCAAGATAGACCCTGCTTCCACTTGCCCATTTAAGCCTAGGCAGCAGGAATGCAGACAGGATGGATCCAATTCCCCATGTACTCCAAATCAGTCCATAATAAAAGCTTTGTCTGTCAGGATTAAGCGCTTCGGCTAAAATCGGGATCCCTAGATTATGGGAGCTTCCGGCAAAAGAGCCTGCAAGGAAGACAATGTTGACGAGCATGAGCATCGGTGCGAGCTTTAAATAAGCATAAACCTCTTTGATATCAGATGAGATGGAAGCAAGCTTCCCTTGAAGGGTTGATTGAACGCCAGCTTTCCTGCCAGGTGCCGTTTCCCATTTAAGCAGCAGTAATACAGCGGCAGACAGGAAATAGGTAGCTGAATCAATAATCAGTGTAATGTGGTAGCCTAAAATATCTGTTAAGATGCCAGCCGCCAGAAATCCGGCGACCAGACTGGCGGATGTGAGCCTGGAAATGAGAGCATTGGTCTCAAGCACCTTGTTCTCTCCAAAGATCTGGGGGATTTCCGCATTGAAGCTGACCATAAAACTGCTGTTGGAAAAACCGATAGCAAAGGATATGAGTATAATCATATAGGGTGTTGGAAAAGGAATCAGCGACAAAATTAAAATGCCCCTGGCCAGGTCGCTGATAATCATGATCTTCCTTCTGTCGAACCGGTCTGCCAGTATGCCTGAAAAAATACTCGAAAACACGCCGCCTGCTGTCCTGAATGCCATTGCGGCAGCCATCCACCCGGTGCTTCCTGTTGCGGCATATATGATGACATTCAGAACAATTGTATCCATGAATGTGCCAAAATCTGAAAATGCTTTTACATACAACAATATTTTTCTGTTCATTGCTTTGCTCCAGTGCAGTTTTTGTCTATTTTATCCGGTATCTGAAAATTTCGCAATGCGAAATTTTCAGGCAAATAAAAAAGAAGTGCTCTTGAGAAGCACTTCTTTTCTCCTTCTATTTCCCAATGAACATTTGTGTCCAGTAATTTCCTTCGCCTGTATGACCTACCCCTATGTGGGTAAAATTGCTGCTGAGAATATTTTTACGGTGCCCTTCACTCTTCATCCAGGCATCGACGACTTCTTCTGCAGATCTTTGGCCCATGGCAATGTTTTCGCCTGCTGTTGAGTACTCCACTCCAAAGTCCCTCATCATATCAAAGGGGGAACCATAAGTCGGACTGGTATGGGAAAAATAATTCTTCGCCTGCATATCATCCGATTTTTCCTGGGCGACCCCGCTCAGTGAATTGTCTGCCTTCAGTGCAGAAAGTCCATTCTTCGTCCTTTCTGCGTTAGTCAGCTCAATAACCTTTGATTCCATATCGCTGATGCTTTGGTCAGTGTTACGAGCCTTTTCCTGTCCCTGTTTCCCAGCAGCATTCTGTCCTTGTTCAGGCTGCCCGGCGCCACCCTGGCCGCCAGGAGCTGTTCCCTGGCCTGCTCCATACTGTGTGCCAGGGTCCATGCCTGTTCCCTGGCCTGCTCCATACTGTGCGCCGGGATCGATGCCCGCACCCTGACCTGCTTCGTTCTGGCCTGGAGCCGCCGGCTGTCCTTCCTGCCCTCTTTCTTCACCTGTATAAAAACGGAACATGCCATTTCCCTGCTGTTCTCCATGCGGGAAGTCTTTGCTTGGCATGCCTGTGCTATAACTATTGGGATCAATCGTAATATAGCCATTGTTGACTTCCTGAAGGCTTTCCATCATTCCTTTTGCCTGCTGGCTGCTGCGGTCACTAAAAAAGTTTGTCTGTCCCTGTCTGCCATTCCCGGCATTAAGTGTGTTGAGGCCGCCTTGCCTGTCATCCGCCGCATTATTAGAGGCACAGCCAGACACCATGATTACTGCAATAACCGCTGGCAAAAAGCTGAATTTCACTTTGCTCACTCTGTTAACCCCTTTTCATAATAATTTAACGGTCTTATTTTGCACTGCAGGACCGATTAATTATGAATGGTATTATTTTCAGCAGAGTAATTAAGAAGAAGCCGCCTATTCCTGCCGCACGACATGATAGTTTTCATATAGGGCGAGCCAGCTTTGAGGGGCACGGAGGCTGATTTGCCAGAAAGTGGAGCCAAGGAGCTGATACCGGTCCATAAGCAGGTATTTCTGCATATAGCTGCGGATATCATCGAACCAGACTATATGAAGCTGTCCATCATCATAATAATTGAAGGATGGTGCTGCCTTATTGCTGTCATACTGGATATTTGCCCCTTTTTCTATCGCGCGGTTCTGTGCCTGGAGAACTGCCAGAGAAACAGTCCTGTTGTCCGGTCCGGATTTATCATATCCATATAGGGGCAGGGCAATCTGCAGTTTTCTAGAAGGGATCTTGGAAATGGCGTACTTGACGACCTCTTCCATCCAAGGCAGCGGTGAAACGGGTTCAGGCGGGCCGCCTGGATAACCGTAATCGATTGTCATTACGGCGACAATATCTGCGGCAGCACTGATTGCCTCATAATCATAGGCGCCTATGATCCTGTTTGTTGGAATATCCTCTGTTTTTGCATGAACATTGACATGCAGAATCATATTTCCCAGGGCGTCCTTCAGCTCAGCAAGAAATCTTGAAAAGCTGGTTCTTTGTGTAGGGGGAATGAATTCAAAATCGATGCTGATACCGCTGTACCCCTTCTCTTTAGCCAGGCTGGCAATACTGCTGATCAGATTGGCTGTATACCGTCTGTCTCCCAGCACTCTTCCGGCCAGTTCGGGATCAAAGTCGCCATTCTGATAATTGCGGATCATGAGCAGCGGGAGGATGCCCAGCTCTTTACTTTTATTGATTATAGCGGTGTCATCAAGGAGCATGTAGGCTGTCCCGTCTGCCTGGAATGAATAGGCGGTAATGGCAAGGTAGGTAAGCAGGGGCGAAATTCCTTCAAGTATAGGGAAAAGAGCCTCAGCATTATAAGGCAAAATAAAACCAAGCGTCTGAATGCCGTATTTAAGTGGTGAAGGAATGAAAATGCTCTGTCCTGGCTGAAGATTATATGGATTCAAGCCGGGATTAGTTTTGAGGATGGAATCAATTCGTGTCTGATAGAAAAGGGTGAGCTTGTAAACAGTGTCTCCCTCCCTTATTATATGTGAGCGGACAGGCAGATTGTCCAGAGGGATATACAGTGCCAGCCCGGGCACTATTTCATTGGCATCATTCAATCCATTAAGAAGTAATATGTCGGCTGGGGAAACAGAATATGCATTGGCAATCTGCCATAAGGTGTCACCGTATGATACAACATGGATTCCCATTGCAGCACCTCAGATAGGTTTTTAATACCATCATATGGAGCTTCCTTATATAATAGAATGTAAGAAACTTAAAAGGTCAAGATCTCCTTATAAAAGGGAAAAACAGGGCATTCATCGCCCTGTTTCAATATTACATTAATTTTTGCTGTAGTCATCTGTTTCCGGTGAAACCATTCCTCCCGCTCCGGAAGTATTAACATCCGGTGCAGCGCCTTCAGGCTGGGAAGGAAGCTTATGGTGTTTATATTCTTTGTTGTTTTCATCCGCCAAGGGTGTCTGGCTGTGATCTTTCTTATCTATGGAAAGAATCTCAAACTCAGTTCCCTGCAAATACCCCTCGAGCTTTGTCCTCATATCATTATTATCTATCTTTCCTTCATAACGCAGCTGTAAATTGAGAGTTATCATAAACAATCCGTCCTTTCACTTTTTATTAAGGTCCTTCTATGCTTGTACGGTCACGAAGATGTACCAGGGGTTGCTTCGCCCTTTAGTGTTTCTTTTGCTTCTTCAATCGTTGTAAATACCAATACGTCTGTTACCTCTTGCCCGTCATGTGATACTGCAAGGAAGCCGTCTGCAAGCTGAAGGATATCTGCCAGGGTCCCTTCCTCGCCGCCATCCAGCTTGACTGATTCTTTAAAGTCCAGCTGCCCTTTTTCAGCCCAGGACTGAACCTCGGCTGAATAGGTCTCATAATCCATTCCTTCAGTAATTCTGTCATCAAGCTCACCAGCACTGAGCTTTTTTTCTTCTCCTTCCGTATTAGTCTGTTCGTTATACCCTTCTGTCGTATTCTCCTCATCTGATACGGTTTCTTTGTCATCCTCGGCACCGCAGCCTGAAAGCACTATGGCTGCAGCGGCTGCCAGGGTGTATATCTTTTTCACCGGATCCACTCCTCTGCAATTGGTTTTGTTACAATGTTAATACCCGTTTATCCAAAGAACATTCATCTTAAATGCGGTTCTTCACAGCAGAACGTTCATTAAACTCTGTTTGTGCAAAGTGCTGATTCTGAATTGCTTGAACTACTGTAAACTAATGTTACACATTCGTTCAACTGTGCTGAAGTCTGGCTGAAAGTGCCCGATATCAACTGCGGAGTATAGCATACAGCCCCAAAAATTAGAATTCGGGTGCATATGGAAAAATATTTCCTTTCCTAAAGCCGTGAATTCAACTATAATGAACTGTTAGGAAAGGAGGGTGTAAAATGGCTGAACTGACGCAATATGTTTTTTTTGACTTTGAGATGCTCTGTTCGAACAAAGGGATGCTGTTTGAAGATATGGAGGCAATCAGGCTCGGTGCAGTGAAATATGATCTGGTTACAGAGGAGCTTTCATTTTTCGATGAATATATAAAGCCGGAAAATCATAAGCCGCTCAGTATGTTCTGCAAAAAGCTGACTGGCATTGAAGATAAGGATCTTCGGGATGCAGACGGATTTGCTGATGTATTTACCACCTTTCTTTACTGGGTGAATGGAGTAAAGAAAACCAGATTCTATTCTTGGTCAAAAAGTGATCTGTCCCGTCTGAATGCTGATGCAGCCAGACATGGGATCCCGGCTGCCACGATTGAAAAAATTAATTCCAGATATGTCGACTTCCAGGAAGTGTTCTCAAACCGTGCGGCTAATAATACACCCTCTGTTGAAAATGCCCTGGGACTATATGGACTGGATTTTGTTGGTGAAACGCATAATCCGATGTTCGACTCCTACAATACATTGCGCATATTTTTTGCTTTTGAGCGGAATCCCCAGCTCACTGAAAAAATTATGGCTGAAAGATTCATTCTGCCGGGGAAAACACTCAGCTTGGATCAGATCAATGATGAGGTGAAAAGCCAGTTTGCCAAGGATATGGAAGAGTTTTTTTCCAGTCTGCAATGGATCTACAAAATGAAGGAAGCACAGCAGCTTGTCAAAAAAGCGAAAAGAATATGCAAGAGATATAAAAATGTCGCTGGCAGCACTTCCGGCATCTTTAATGAAGAACTTCGGAAAGATGCTAAAGATTTTATCCTTTTTTACGAAGGTCTAAAGAAAAATTACCTGGAGCATATCACCTATTCGTCCAGAATTCTGATTCTGGATGAAGAGAATTTTTCCTACAGGAAGATTCTCTTGGCGAGGGCCTCCGTTGATGGGCAAGACCGGCAAGCCGTTTAAGGCTTTCCGATACATATTGATTAACTTTACTTCATGATGAGGAGCTGTATAGAATGGAAAGAATAAAACTTAACGCGGATCTATCATTTTCCAGGATTATCCATGGGTTATGGAGGCTTGCTGACTGGGATCAGACAGACGAAGAAACGTTATCATTAATTGAATACTGCCTGGAGATGGGCATCACTACCTTTGACCATGCCGATATTTATGGAGGCTACACATGCGAGAATCTGTTTGGGAGAGCACTGGCTCTAAAGCCTGAATTGAGAGAAAAGATGGAGCTTGTTACTAAATGCGGGATTGTCCTCCAATCACCCAATAGGCTGCATCATAAGTCCCACCACTATAATACCAGCCGTGAGCATATAATAGAGTCAGTCAATCATTCCTTAAAGAATTTAGGGACAGACTACCTGGATGCATTGCTTATCCATCGTCCTGATCCTTTCATGGATCCTGAACAGACCGCACAGGCGTTTATTGAACTGAAGAATGCTGGAAAAGTCAGGAATTTTGGCGTTTCCAACTTCAAAAATCACCAATTCGATATGCTTCAATCTTACCTGCCATTTCAGCTGGTCACAAACCAGATTGAGCTTTCAGCTTACCAACTTGAAAATTTTGAAGACGGTACACTCAATCATTGCCAGGAAAAAAGGATTGCACCTATGGCCTGGTCACCCCTCGCAGGAGGAAAGATTTTCTCGGTTCAGGATGAAAGGGCACAAAGGCTTCAGGATACCTTGAAAAATATAGCAGTGGAAACAGGAGCCAGTGATATTGATGAAGTCCTCTATGCTTGGCTTCTGAACCATCCGGCGCGGATTATGCCGATCATTGGATCCGGCAAAAAGCACAGAATAGAAAAAGCAATTAACAGCCTGAAACTGAAGCTGGACAACCATCAATGGTTTGAAATTCTTCAAAGCTCCATGGGTCATGATGTACCATAACTGACAGACAGAAAGACCGGCCACAAAAGTGGACCGGCCTTTCTGATGCTGCAAAAATATCAATATGTTTATTGGAACATACCTTTGAAAGCTGGAGTGGAAATATCAACACCCTCAAAAACCTTTGTCATGCCAGTGATATAATCTTCTTTAAATGTCTCTGCTTCAGCCATGTCCTCTGAACCGGCCTTAAGAAGCTCGCCTTTTTTTGTGAAATATTGAACGAGGTTTTCAGATGCTCCTTCGATATCCGCGGAATAGTCGCTCAATTCTTCCGGAATTTCGATTCCGTCCAGGCCAGGTTCGAAAGCAGAAGCTGCTTCTGCCGGATCTTTGCCCTCTTCTGCTAAAGATGCCTCAGTACTGCGGATCAGCTTTGTGACTTCTGATTGATAGCTTAGAAGCGCAGATTTTTGTTCTTTGCTGGCGTCAGCCTGATCAGCTGTTTCAGTCTCGGCTGCTGAGGTATCCTTTTCGGTATCAGCCTCTTTAGACGTGTCTTCTGAACACGCTGCCAGGCCCGCAGTCATAAGTGAAGCCATTAATAATGCCATAAATTTTTTCATTTCTCTCTCTCCTTTTTCTGTTGACCCTTTTTTAAAAATTAGATTATTTACTGACAATTTATAATTTACCTAGTTTTCATACTTTTTTCAACCCCTTTTCGTTCGAAAGTCGAAACAAAAAGATATTTTTAAATAATTTTTAAATATTATGAATAGGCGAAATATTTGCTTTTTTATTTATAAAAAAAAGACCTCCCCCTGGAGGTCTAAGCTAGCTGGTTCTTCTTCCTTTAACAAGATTGATAATGAGCAGAACAGCAGCAATCACGAGGAGAATGTGAATGATCCCCCCTGCGATTTTAAAAATGAAGCCAAGCAGCCAGAGCACTAGAAGTGCCCCTATGATAAATTTCAGCATGGTTATCTTCCTTTCAAATCATGGTACCATCTAAGTACCCTTTGATGCTTTAGCATAAACACACGATATATCAGCTGGGATCAGCTTCATCCAGAATTAATGTTGTTACATTCGTATATTCGCCTTTCTGCCTTTCCTGTGCTGAGGCATCCTGGTTCAGTTCCTCATTGTCATCAATACCCGGTGCCATTGTCGGTTCTTTCCTATCCTCAGACAATTTGATCACTCCCTTTTAATGTTACTATCTCCGTTTAAAGAGATCATATTCCGGTTTAGCACAGTTCGGAAAGGGAAAAAAACTATTAATAAGATGAAAGGAGTTTTTTATATGATTAAAGAATACTCAGTTGTACCTAATAAGGATGAAAACCTCTGGCTGGTAAAGCTTGAAGATGCAGCACCTGCAGCCCAGTTCGGCAGCCGTTCTGCAGCAGTGGAAGAAGCTGAAAAGATGGCTAAAGATAATAAGCCGAGCAAGGTGACCGTTATGGACGATAATCATGAGGTCATCGACGAAAAGTTATTTCAATAAAATTTAAAAGCCCAGCCTGTACAGGCTGGGCTTACCTTTTGCTGTTTAAGCCCTCTTCGATCAGTGACTCCAAAAGTATTCGGTAAGAGCTGCAGAGCTCTTCCCCTTCCGTGTCTCCAGCTTCCCCGCAATACTCCCTGAATGTGTCCATTTCCGTAAAGACTAAATGAAGCAGCCCTTCGTCAAGCTTCAGATTCATTTTCAGACCTGGTGCATCATTCCAGGGCAGCTGCATCAAAAGCTGCTGATAAAGATCATGGAAGATGCTGTACTCCCTTTTCAGCTGTTCCCTCTCGCCTATAAGAATATCATCTCTGGTTTGGATCACTTCCCCTCTCCAGTGGATATTGAAGGTGCAAAATGCCAGCCAGAAAGATCTTTCTTTCGGTGAAATCATGATGGTTCCTGCAATGTCTGCCTTACTGCCTTCATCAAACGAAAATATGTCCATATCTGCCTCCCGGTCTGTTCTACCCCTTCTGTGTCACCTGCCTATTATTTGCAGCTTTTCTGCAATCATTACATAGGATAACGCAAAACCAGAAAGGAGCTGTGCCCTATCAGCACCCATCATAATTCAGGAAAGCCCCCCATCTTATTCACTGATAACCTGAAGAATTCGGCCCTCGGGAATCAGGAAATTTACAAAGACAGTTTATTCAGAAAGGCTGTCACACGATCAATAGAATCTGTTAAAAAAGATATGCTCGCTGCAGCAGAACGGCATTCGAAGCATCTTGCTGAGTTTGAGGCAGCTTATGTAAAAAAGCTGAAAGAAAGTATGATGCAGCAGGAGGAAGCTGGCTCGAGGATTCCGCAGCGTCTGGATCTGATGGAAAATCATCACCTGCAGCTGGCAGAAACAGTGGAGCAAAAAGCGGCTGCCCAGGAAAAATGGAATGATCAGCAAATCATACAGGAAGCAATGATGCTGGAACTATCCCGAAAGATAGATAATCTGCTTCAGCCTCATGTACTTTTAGAAGAGCAGGAAGATTTGAAGAATAAAGTGGATTCTCTCGCAAATTTGCATGAAATGACCCATTTGACCATTATGGAACGTCTTGATAAGCAGGAAGATCTGCTTCAGAAACTGGGCAGGCATTACGAAGAACTGCGTTCAGTCATGCAGGATCGATTTGCAGCTGTCAGCAGTTTTCTTGAAGACCGTTTTTATAAGCTGACACAGCCTGTACAGCGTTTCGTGATTAAAGATAAACAGATGGAAAAAGAGGAAGGTGAAAAAACAATTGGATAAAAGGAAAGAGGCCGAATGGTGTATCGGCCTCTTTTTTAGTCACTATATTAATCAAGTATCCTGACAGTCAAAGTCTGTCTGCCAAACTTGATTGCTTCTTCTTTGGTCGAGATAAAGACATCAATTTTATTACCTTTAATGCTGCCGCCTGTATCTCCAGCAATTGCATTGCCATAACCTTCAACATATACCTTTGAGCCTAGAGGAATGACATTGGGATCTACCGATATGACTTTCTGATCTGGATTAGCATTTAAATCAATTCCCGTAGATGTGACGCCTGAACAGCCCTCACAGCTGGCAGTATAGGCGGTTGCTGTAACGGTGATTTCCTTGCCATCCTCTTCCTGCTTGACAGGTGCACTGGCTTCGGGAGCTGGCTGGGCATTTACAGATGCTTTACTTTCAGCTGGCTTAGACTCAGCTGGAGCTGTTTTCTCAGGAGCAGAAGACTTTTCTGCAGCTTGCACGGCCTGCTGTTTTTCAGTCTGTGCCTGTTCTTTACGCGCTGGTGATGCCTGTTTTACCTCTGTGCTTCCTTTTGGATGGATGACCAGAACCTGATCAGGATAGACCAGCTCTGAAGAAAGATTGTTCCAGTGCATTAAATCGCTAACGGAAACACTGTAGTTCCTGCTGATATTCCAAAGCGTATCCCCGGATTTAATTATGTATTTTTTTTCTGGAAAAATAGAAAGAGTGGTTTCTGCTCTGATCATGTCTGAAGATAAATCATTCCACTGCTTGATATCATTTATTGTTACTTCATATTTTTGGGAAAGCCCCCAAAGGGTATCTCCCTTTTTCACGGAAATTTCATCTGCTTGTGCATTGGCTCCGGCAGATCCGGCCATGGCTGCTGCCGCTACTAAAGATAAGATATGTTTTTTCATTCTGATAACCTCCTGATAGCTATTTCTCGCTAACGGAATCTATCATAGCATGAAAAAATCTGAGAAAAAGAACAGGCAGATAATAAATCCTTTACGTTCATGACAAGCAGTTAACAGCAATATTTCGCTTCTCGAATTTTCTCCTAATTTTTGTCGGAGGTGGAAAATTCTAAAATTATTTGATAATTCCCTTCACAAATAACGTAACTGAATGTATACTGTATTATAACAGAAATAAATAAATTTAATTGTACTATAAAAGGAGGAATTATCATTGATTAAGAACCCGGTTGAATTTTTCAGGACGCTTCCGAAGAAGGAATGTCCGGAATGCGGCGAGCATATGGAAGAGCAGGCAGAATTCTACTTGCAGGAATGCGACAGATGCCTGGCTAAAAAACATGAATAGCATTCGGAAACGGGCTGAGCCCGTTTTTTTTTGCGGCAAAAATTAAAAATATTTAGATAAATGATATGAAAAAGCCTTCCGATGAAGTATAATTTACTTAGGGTACCGAAACATTTTCCCGATTTATATAAAGGAGGTCTTTATAAATGACTGAAAAAACACTTGTTAAAAGACTCGCACGCTCAGAGGTCCCTGAGGCTATTACATGGGATTTGAATGATTTGTTTTCAACTGAAGAAAGCTGGAAGAGTGAGCTTAAAAGCCTTGAAGCCGACCTGGCCCAGTTTGATTTATATAAAGGCAGGCTTGCCGGCGACTCTGCTGTCCTGAAAGAATGCCTCCTGGCACAGGAAGCTTATTCAATCCGGATGGTCCAGGCCGGAACCTATGCTTCCCTCCGCCAATCTGAAGATGGATCTGATCCTGACAATCAGTCCAACGCTTCCCTGGCAGCTTCGCTCCGTGCAAAAGTAAATTCCGCCCTTTCCTTCATTGAATCGGAAATCCTGGCTTTTGAAGACGGGATGCTTGAGAAGTACATAAAAGAACAGCCGGAGCTGGAAGCATTCAGAAAGAATCTTGAAGAGCTTCTTGAAACCAAAAAACATAAGCTCAGCCCAGAGACTGAGGAAGTCCTTGCCTCACTTGGCGAGGTCCATGCATCTCCATATCAGGTTTATCAGAACAGCAAGCTGGCAGATATGCAGTTCGCTTCATTTGAGGACAAGGAGGGCAATGTACTGCCAAATTCTTTTGCCCTGTTTGAAGACCGGTATGAATTTTCGCCTGATACACATACAAGAAGAGCAGCTTATGAATCTTTCACTGATACGCTGAAGCAGTATAAGAACACGTTTGCTGCCGCCTATTCGGCGGAAGTGAAAAGACAGGTGGTTCTTTCCCGGGCTAGAAAGTATGAATCTGCAACAGAAATGCTGCTGGAGCCTCAGCAGGTTACAGAGGAAATGTACCATAATCAGCTTGATATCATCGGGGAAGAATTGGCCCCTATCATGCGCAAATATGCTGAACTGAAAAAGACGGTACTTCGCCTTGATAAGATGACATTTGCTGACCTAAAAGCTCCGCTTGACCCTGAATTCAACCCGGCCACCACCTATGAGTCTGCAAGTGAAGTCATCCTGGAAGCTCTTCAGGTGATGGGGCCTGAGTATACAGAAATAATGAAAAAAGGCCTTGAGGACAGATGGGTCGACCTTGCTGACAATATCGGCAAGTCGACAGGTGCGTTCTGCTCAAGCCCATACGGTTCTCACCCTTATATCCTGATCACATGGACAGATACAATGCGCGGAGCATTCGTACTGGCCCATGAATTAGGCCATGCAGGCCATTTCTACCTGGCAAATAAAAATCAGCGGATCATGAATACCCGTCCCTCTACTTACTTTGTTGAAGCGCCATCGACGATCAATGAGCTTCTGCTGGGCCAGCATCTTCTGGAAGGTACAGAAGATCCGCGGATGAAGCGCTGGGTCATCCTTCAGCTCCTTGGAACCTATTATCATAACTTTGTTACGCACCTGCTGGAAGGAAGGTATCAGAGAAGGGTCTATGCTTTGGCTGAGCAAGGGGTGCCCTTGACGGCTGCTTTATTATGCAGAGAGAAGAAACAGGTGCTTGAAGACTTCTGGGGCAGTTCAGTTGAAATCGATGAAGGTGCAAGCCTGACATGGATGAGGCAGCCTCATTACTACATGGGTCTATATCCTTATACTTACTCTGCGGGATTGACTGTATCAACTGCTGTTGCACAAAGGATCAAGGAAGAAGGGCAGCCTGCCGTTGATCAGTGGATCAATGTATTGAAGGCCGGAGGAACGAAAAAGCCGCTTGAGCTTATCAAGGATGCGGGCGTTGATATGAGCAAGCCCGATTCAATCCGGAAAGCCGTTTCTTTTGTCGGTTCTCTTGTTGATGAACTGGCTGACAGCTATCAATAATGTAACAAAGGGTGAGCCTGTTTCAGGCTCACCCTCTTTAGTCAAGCGGTCTTAAAGCAGAAGTGCGGTCAATGAAAAGAAACCCATCATACCGGTCAGAAATCTGTGAAGGTACGTAATTTCCATTTAGTTCAAATTCCGGATTATATACAACTCCCACCGCTCTGTGTCCAATCGTTTCTTGAAATAGGCTGCGATTTTCGCTGTTAAAGAGAATTAGTTTATTATGTGCACCTGCCTGGTGAAGCAAATCCTCCCAGCTCCCTTCTGCTGCAGGAGGCAGAAGCATCACTTCCCTTCTCTTCCCCCAGCTGCGTCCGGCAATCACGGTCCCATCGTATGTTCCCAGACCGAGCGCAAATACTTTACCGGCATACCTCTCCCTGAGAATCTGGCCGACATTTGTCATCCCATGCATTTTCATATCAGTCGCTCTGGCATCACCGATATGCGTATTATGCTCCCAGATGACGATCTTTGTATCTTCACCATAATATTTAATGATTTCCTCAACTGCACTGACCATATGCCTGTCCCTGATGTTCCAGTCCTCAGCGCCGCCTTTTACCATTGACCGGTAATAACTTTCTGCATGAAGGGCAACAAGGCTGTTGACTGAAAGGTTAAGCGCCGTTTCATTTTGGGGAGGGTATTTTGCCAAGTCTCTTCGTATATTAAGCAGCAGCGCCATTACTTCTTCCTCGCACGATTCTCCATAAAAGCCTGATGACACCGCATAGTCCTCAGGATTCCTGTAATAAGGCTCAAAACATGAAAAGGCTTTTTTGGCAGCTTCTGCGTCAATGGAGCTGTCTTTTTCAAGATGCTGGATGATTTCCTCCATTGACTCCCATAAACTGTAGACATCCAAACCGTAAAAGCCAATCATATATTCTTTTGCCTGCTCATTATAATCCCTGAGCCATTCGATAAAATCCTGGATCTCCTGATTGGCCCACATCCATTCCGGCCATCTGTTAAATGCTGCTTTCAAGACATCCTGAGGCAGGCGCTGATTATACGACTTAATATAGCTGTTAACCTCAAAACATGAGGGCCAGTCCCCCTCTACACAGACAGCCTTGAAGCCGTATTGTCCGATAAGCTTCTTCGTCAGCTCTGCCCTCCAGGTATAAAATTCAGAAGTTCCATGGGAAGCTTCCCCGAGAAGGACGAATTGGGCGCTGCCGGCAGCCTCTGCTGCTGCATCTAGATCATTGAAATCATTAATCCTTATGCTGTGCGCCTGGATATCTGAAATTATTCTTTCTGGATCATTTTTAAACATTCCCTGCCTCCTCTTTTCCTATCTGGTATTCGTATTCCCGGCTGTACCCATCCAAAAGCCTCTGCTTTAATTTGGTCGTAATGCATAGTGGAGATACATCAGGAAAAACTTTTAAATAGAAGGTTCGAAAAAAAGGAGGGGATATACTTGCAGGAGAAAAAAACAGAAGACCCTAAGAATTTTGCACCCTACGAGCCTGAAATGACAATAGACACTGATGCTCGCGGGATAAACGAAAGAAATACACCTGGAGACTCTGTCAATGAGCATGAATCACTGGAAACGGCCAATGGCATCATAGCAGCAGGCGAAATCGGACAGCAAAACGAGAACTTATAAAGGAGAATGCCAATATGGATATGATCAATCCTAAAGAAGTAAAAGCCGGGGACGAGGTATTTGTCATATATAACAACCCCCATACCCCTACCGTCTCAAATATCCGGGCAGCGGAAATCGTCCAGCATCCCAAAGATCCTAACGCGTATGCCCTATTCCTAAACGAAACCTTTCACGTAATCGAAGACGACGACGCCCTATTCACCTCACAAGCCGCCGCAGAAAAAGCATTTGAAGAACATTATGAATAGAAAAGCGGAGGCGACTGTTCAGGTGCGACAAGCATAAGACGCTTTGGAATTGAAGGCGTTCTTTGCCTTCGGTTCCAAAGTGGCTTATGACTCGAGGGTCTAGGCTTTGGAGCTAGACAGAAAGAAAAGCGCAGGCACTGTTCAGAATTAAGGAACGCAGGCTAAAGACGCCACGTCCTGTGGCAACGCCTGCATGACCCGCGTCCTGCGGGCCCAGCATAAGACGCTTTGGAATAGAAGGCGTTCTTTGCCTTCGGTTCCAAAGTGGCTTATGACTCGAGGTTCTAGCCGCCGTAGTTGGACAGATAGAAAAGCGGAGTGCGCTCGCTCAAGAAGGAACACAAGCTTAGAACTCTGCGCGATGCTAACAAAAAGAAGCCTGATAAGGTTCAGGCTTCTTCCTATTAAGCGTGCAGCATCAAATCTTAGGGAGCTCTCTTATTTCAGCAGTCATGCCTGTTCCGCAAAGGGGGCATAATAGGTCATCGGATGCGAAATCCTTCCTCATCCACCCATTGCAGGATTCGCCGGCGCAGGAGTATACTTCAGTATCCATCAAGATGTCTTCTGGCTTTTCTTCTTGTGCTCTCTTGTTGAAAAAAATAGGAACCGCCTCCTTTTTTTCTAGTATGTGCAGGTTCTGCCTTTTTAACCTGTAAAATAAAAAGAACTGGAGGAATAAGCTTGGAGTCAAATAAAAGATATACCGCTGCAGGAACTGATATTGAAGAAGTAAAGAAGAAAAATGCAGCCTCAGGACTGTCATACAACGAAGTCAAAAGGCAGCTGGCAGAAAAGCACCAGAGCAGGGATAGATAACAGCCTTAACTGGGTGCTGTTATTTTTCAATCCAGCATCCACAGCCAGATGCAGGCGGTATGGCTCGGAATAATAGGTGTTTCTCCGGCTGAGCCTTCTCAGCTCAGGCGGAAAAAGTGAGTCACTGCTCCCCTTCCTTTCGCATGCAGAAAAGCCCGGAGCAGTGTGCTCCGGGCCATGATCCTTCTTTATTGATTTTTCAGGTCTTCCGGCAGCGTATTGTGGAGACTTTTAGGAGCCGGGTTCAGGAATGGCTTCTCTGCATTCGGTTTTGGATCTGCAACATATTCATATTCTCCCTGGCCATCAAGTGCAGGTCCGCTTGCCCAGCGTCCTGCCCCGCTTTCCTGGCCTTCAGAAAGATTATATAGCTTATAAGCAATATCCTTTTTCTCGAGCTCGCGAGGGAATGTGCTTGGTGCAATGATGCCTTCTTTTTCCTCCAGTTCAGCAATCGCTGCCATCCATTGATTCTGGTGGTAAGAATCCCTGGCAATGAGGGTAGAAAGCAAATCTTTAACTCCTGCGTCATCGGACATTTCGTATAGACGTACTGCCTGCAGGCGCCCCTGGGATTCAGCATTCAGGTTGGCCCTGAAGTCAGCCAGCAGGTTGCCGCTCGCAATGGTATAGCTGCCCATCCACGGATTACCGACACTGTCGCTCGGGCGGGCACCAAGTCCGCTTACAATCGCGTGCTGTGGATTCATTCCTCCGAGGACCGCACCAATGACAGGATCTTTTGCTGCATCTTCCTGATCCTTGACAGGTGCGTTATCGAGCAGGCGTGCAACCATGGTCGCTAGCATTTCAACATGCCCGATTTCTTCTGTCCCTATATCCAAAAGCAGGTCCCTGTACTTTTCATTTCCGCGGGTAGCCCATCCCTGGAACATATATTGCATGGCCACGGTCATTTCTCCATACTGCCCGCCGATCAGCTCTTGCAGCTTCTTGGCAAACAACGGATCTGGCCGTTCCGGCCTTGCTTCAAATTGCAGTTCTTTCACATGATAAAACATAAAACTCCTCCTCAACAGGTGTAATTTAGTTCGGCTGGATAAGCCTTCCTAGAATAACTACCCCTGTTCAAGAAAGGTAAACTATAGAGGAATTCGAGAAAAAGCTTACTTATGCAGTTAATATATACCTGTTATTATTGTGGATGAATATGCTGCAAAAGTCCTCCCTTGGGTCTATGTTCTCAATCGAGAAGGTCCCTCCTTCTACCCTTTTTATGCCAAATGTATTGTTTTTTTAGAAACGAAAGCATACAATCCATTTCGGCAAAGAAAAAGTAAAAGGGAGATTAAGAATTGAAACATACGCAAAATGAAAAGCTTAGCATCTATAATGGCCTGGCTTCTACTATATCTACCAATGCGGTAAACGGCTATATCCCTCTCCTGGCAATCAGTGTGCTTGGGGCAACAAATCAGCAAATGGGACTGATAAGTTCCCTTCCATCTATCATCGGGCTTCTGGCCATCATTCCCGGAGCAATATGGATCAATCGTTCTCCGAGCAAAAAAAGGGTTGCCGTTGCCTCAACTTTTGCAACAAGATTCCTTTTTATGCTGATTTTATTTGTACCGTTTCTGCCAAAGGAATATGCGCCCTGGTTCCTTGTTGGGCTCATTGGTCTCCTCAATTTCCCGGGAGCTGTTTCCGGACTGTCCTGGCAGTCAATGATCGGAGATCTGGTCCCTGAAAAAAGACGCGGTGAATTCTTTAGCACACGCAACCGCCTTAATACAATTGCTGCAATGTTTATAACTTTCGGGACCGGATTTTTTCTGCAGCAGTATGATCAAAGTTCCCCTTTTCCGTATCAATTGCTCTTTGTGATTGGCTTCCTCTTTGCGCTGCTTGAAGTTTATTACCTTTTTAAGCATAAAGAAAGTCCTGTGATAAATGAAAAGCAGGAAGAGGGTATCAAGACAAAGAAACTATCGTTAGCGGTTTTCAGGCACAAGCCATTCCTAACATTTGTTGTCTGCGGACTTTTATTTAATTTTGGTGCACAAATGGCATGGTCCATTTTCAGCATATATCAAATAAAGGAAGCGGGAGCTACTGCCCTTTGGCTTTCCCTGTTTTCTGTTACCAACCAGCTGGCCCAGATTGCCAGCATTAAATGGTGGGCAAAAGCGGCAGACAGGAAAGGCAACAGCTTTATTCTGTTCATCGCCGCAGCTGGCATGTCAACGGCCCCTCTCCTTACAGTCGCTTCATCTAATCTTGTTTACTTGACGCTAATCAATCTCTGGATCGGCCTTTTTGTCTCGGGAACCAATCTGCTATTGTTCAATCAGCTTCTTAATGCTTCACCGGAAAAAAACCGGACCAGCTATATAGCCAACTATAACTTCTTGTTATCTCTAGTTGGTTTTATCGCCCCGCAATTCGGAGTGTTCCTGCTTGACCATTTCGGTATGTTATCTGCTATGAGCATAACTTCAGCTGTCCGTTTTGCAGCTGCGCTTTCCTTCCTGTTTGCGGCTATAACATTAGAAAGAAAAAAGATGGCGGTGGCACTTTAAGAGCAGGATATCCTGCTCTTTTTATATTTAGCCGGGTTTGTCATTGCTGCTATGAATAGATCATTTTTGAGAATCAAAGTTTAACAACCCTTTTCACACTATTAGTCACGAAGATTTTCTTGCTAAATGGTCCCATAACAATTTGCAGCAGTAGAGCCTTAGGAAAGTTGTTTTATTTCTGCCTGTAAAGGGTTTGACATTTCCTGTGTTGAATAAGTATTGGTAACGCTTACAAACGGGGTGGTATTGTTGCTTGAAACTGAAATAACAGCAGATGAAATTCAGGAGGAAACCTCTCTCCTTCCCTCATACAGGAGAGATATGCGCGAGTATACGGAAAAGCAGGCCGGCAGATTCATTAAGATGAACACAGTAAGGGATTGGTCCGTGCTCTCATGGAAAGATATCGGCAAGCCGTACGAAGTGACATCATTTGCTAAAGAAAAGCATGACTGGGAAAGGGAACATGAAAAGGACCTTCCCGTCCATACATCCTGGGAAATGTTCAACCGTTCCTTTCATCAGTGGTTTGTTAAGGATGTCCCAGCCGAAATGGACAGGACTAAGAGGGATTTCTTCAAAAATGCAGCTATGATAAAGCCCCGTGCAGCGAAAACAGCTTTGGGCGAGCTGGTAAGGCTTTCACTATGGAATTATGTTCACAGGATTCAGGATGGAATATGGGATCCGCGCGGGAAAAGAGGCCTATTTGCCAACCTGGATCTTGATAAGCCACGTATTCTTTTCTTGGGTGCCGCAGAAGGTTATGAAGCAATGCAGCTGTCTGCCATGTACCCAGGGGGAGAAGCAGTTCTGGTCGATTATGATCCGTTTTGCAGGGATGCACGTTTTGAGGAATTTCCCGATTCATATCCCTTCCTTGGGCAGAATAACCAAACAGGCGGCAGAAAAGCTTTTTACAAAAATGATTTCCAAATTGACTATGTCGTGGACGATATCAGAAATCTTCCTTATGGAAAAGAATTTGATATTGTTTTGAGTGTCGGCCTGCTGGAGCATTTTCCTGATAAATTAAAGCCCGAGGTGGTTGATTGGCACAGAAGATTTTTGAAGCCTTCAGGTTATATTGTCATGACAACCCCAAGAGCGCAGCTCAGGTCAAAGCTTTATTATGAAATAATGGCCGATGTCATGAACCATACGTACAGGGAGCTCATGACAGTCGAGCAGATGGGACTTTATATGTATGAAAACGGACTGGAAATCCTTCAGCACGGCTATATTAAAGTGCACAATGGCATTGTAGCAAGGGTTAGATAAAGAGATGGAATCAAGCTGCATAGCGCAGCTTGGTTCCAGTTAATTCTTATAGTCTGCCCTCTTGCCCACTTCAGCTTCTCCGCCAGTCTGATTGCCTGTTGTAGCGGTATAGCCGACCTGGTAGGATGAATCGCGCTGTTTCTTTAATGCATTTGGCATTTTGTATTGTGACATATCATCTTGTGCTTCTTTTGGCATGAGAAATCCCTCCTTGTTTCTGTCATTATATTGTTATCCTTTTCAGGATTTTCATTCAAAGATCTTCCCTGGCAGCAAGACTTGTTCCAGGGGAAAATGAAAAAAGGAATCTGTCCAGAGACAAATTCCTTTTTTCGCTTGATGCAGAAAGGATCAGTAGCCCCCTCCTACATATGCAGCGCCAACGATAATCAAAAGGATGAAAAGCACGACGATAAGGGCAAACCCTCCGCCGTATCCGTATCCAGCTCCACCGCTCATTTATTGCACCCCCTTTATCCGCGACCTAGGGTATTGTATGAGAGGGATGGCTGTTTTGAATGGGCTAATAGTATCTTTGTGCTTAATTGAGCTTTTACCATAGAAATGGGACAAAAGCTAAAGCGGCAATTGCACCGAACGCAATGCCGATGCCAAAGCCGCCCCAGCCCCAGCCGTAAGGATACGCAAATCCATCAAACTCTCCATATCCGTAGCCGCCATAATTCCTGCCTCCGCCTGCAGGTCTGATAAAAACTTTTGAAGGTGTAACACGTTCAATAACTCCCACATGCTCTCTTCCATGCACAGTCCGGATCCGCACCATTCGGCCCACACCGCCTCTGCACTGGTTATAATAGCTTCTTGACATTTCAATCACCTCCGATATGTTGTCCGCTAACATCATATGCAGGTGGGCCTGTCAGATAATGGACAAACGTCAGGGGGCAAATGCGGATATTAACCAAAAGCTGGAGAGGATATTCCCGACGGCAAAAAAGCGCGGAGCAATTTCGGCTGCGCATTTTTCATTCACGATCCCTATCCAAATGTCTTTTGGTCAAAAGCAGGCTGGCAATCAAGGTGAGCTCAAAAAGATTTGTAACAGCTGCACTGCCTGGGTCAAAGGGTATGGCGCTTCCTGCAGTCATAATAGCAATTCCGGCAAACATCCAGAACCAGCCTGTTTTTTTCCAGACAATACACGCGGAAATTAAGAGAAAGACCGATACGCCAATCACCATAATTGGCGGACCGTCAGAATGCAAGGGTGCATACTTCAGTACCCCATATTCAGTTACTGCCTCAAGCTGAAGATTACTGACGGCATAGAATTCGATGAACATTAAAAGAATGGTTAATAGCCAGGCAATCGCCAGGCTTTTCTTTTTATCAAGGACTCTTGCACCTGATTCTTTTGCAGCATACCAGGCAAAGAGAACTAGCAGAGGTGTTGCGGCAGCATGGAAGATAAATCTCATTCTATTGAGAGACAAAAGCATTTCTGATTTCCCGGCCATCTGTCCTGCCGCGAGAGTGCTATTATCATAAATCAGGCCAGCTATAATCACTAGCAGTACATCTCCATATGAGGCTCTTCCCTTTTTAATCAATAGAGACATTCCCCAAACCAGCAGCATGGTGTAAATGAAAGCATAAATAGCGAAAAAATAAGGATCCATTCAACCCCACCCTTTGTTTTTTCTTCTGTTTCCCTGAACCTGGGTAGACTAACCATATCTAATCTTCTTCAATGAAGATATGGAAGATGATATCCATGTATTAATTTTCTAAACAATTTTATAAAACAAAATACTGGACTGTAAACGGATTCATGTTAAAATGAAACAGGTTAATTAGTTGGATGTCTGACGTCTGTTCTCATACAACATTTGGAAGACGTTTATGAAGTTTTTCTAAGCTAAAGATTACTATTAGTTTTTAAGGGGTGGAACTGATGAATTTACTTTGGGGACTATTTGGGATTGCAGTCGTTCTTGGAATCGCTCTTCTCTTCTCTTCAAACAGAAAAGCGATCAATCTTAGGACGATTGCTGGAGGACTTGCCATACAGCTTATCTTTGCTTTCGCGGTCCTAAAATGGAATGCGGGGAAAAAAGCGCTCGAGATGCTCACTGAAAAGGTGAACAATATCGTAGGCTATGCGAACGAAGGAATCAACTTCCTGTTTGGCGGACTGTTTGCCGATGGAACGAATATCGGGATGGTGTTTGCTTTCCAGGTTCTGCCGACTGTCATATTCTTCTCTTCTTTAATTTCTGTACTTTATTATGTTGGCATCATGCAGTGGGTTATCAAGATTATCGGCGGCGGCCTTTCAAAGCTGCTTGGGACAAGCAAGGCAGAGTCCATTTCTGCAGCAGCCAATATTTTTGTAGGACAGACAGAAGCTCCTCTCATTGTCCGTCCATTTATCAGCAAGATGACCCGGTCAGAATTATTTGCCGTCATGACGGGCGGACTTGCCTCAGTTGCAGGTTCAGTACTGATCGGCTATTCCCTGCTGGGCGTGCCGCTGGAATATCTCCTGGCTGCGAGCTTTATGGCTGCTCCTGCTGGCTTGGTATTGGCAAAGATTATGATTCCGGAAACAGAACAATCACAGACAGATAAAGAGATTACTATTGAGAAAGATACAGAGTCTGTCAATGTAGTTGATGCAGCCGCAAAAGGCGCCAGTGTCGGCCTTCAGCTTGCATTGAATATCGGGGCCATGCTATTGGCTTTCATAGCGCTTGTTGCTATGATCAACGGATTGATCGGCTTTGTCGGCGGAAGGTTTGGCGTTGATAATTTGTCTCTTGAAATGATTCTCGGATATCTATTCTCACCAATAGCATTTGCAGTCGGTGTGCCTTGGTCAGAAGCAGTCCAGGCTGGCGGATACATTGGCCAAAAGCTTGTTCTGAATGAATTTGTGGCCTATTCTTCCTTTGCTCCTGAAATCGGGAATCTGTCTGAAAAAACTTCAGCCATCATCAGCTTCGCTTTATGCGGATTTGCAAATATTTCATCGATGGCCATCCTTCTTGGCGGTCTTGGAAACCTGGCTCCTGACCGGAGAAGCGATATCGCTAAACTTGGATTCAAAGCAGTCGTCGCAGGTGCGCTGGCTTCATTGCTGAGCGCAGCAATCGCAGGGATGCTATTGTAAGAAACCTGGATAAGTATGTTAAAAGGGAAAGAAGCACCCCGCTTCTTTCCTTTTTACGTAAACGATTCATCTCTAATTACACTTAATCCTTCTGCATGCTTCTTCCCCATCTCGGTCCTCATTTGAATCGGATATCATGAACAGTCCCAGCACAAAGCTCCTCATCTAAAATATATAGCTTAAGTCTCTACGAGCTGAATTCCCTTTTCTCCCCTTCAATCTGGACAATATATTAAAACCGGCTGTCTGGCGCAGAAAACCGTATATCTAACCACGGCAAACCTTAAGGCCGACTGTTTGACTGCCCTATCTTATTTTTGCTGATCCGTTGAATTATAGGAAGATCTCCCTTCGTTCTCTTTACAAGGTTATGAAAGGAAGAAATTCCCTGAGAAAAGCTGTTTATATAGAATATTGTCGAAAATTATCTGAAAATTTGTTCTCTTTTTATTTGAATAATAGATTCCGTAAATGCTAACATAGTTTATGGAAGCGCTATCAAAATAGGCTTTTGGCTACATAAATTAATTTCAGGGAGGAATCGCAATGACCCAATTAACAATTAATTTGAAGGAAAAAGTAGAAAAGTTCCTGGCCGGAAAGAAAAAGCTTTTCATTAATGGAGAATTCGTGGAAAGCGCCTCTCAGAAAACATTTGAAAGCTATAACCCTGCCACCGGTGAAGTGCTGGCGACCTTGTATGAAGCAGGTCCTGAAGATATTGATAAAGCCGTGCTCGCTGCAAGGAAGGCATTTGATGAAGGAAAATGGTCCAAGATGGGCAGCGCCAAGAGAAGCAGGCTTATGTATAAACTCGCAGATTTGATGGAAGAAAACAAGGAAGAGCTGGCCCAGCTTGAAACCCTTGACAATGGAAAGCCTATCAGGGAAACCTCTGCAGCTGATATCCCGCTTGCTGTTGAGCATATGCGCTATTATGCAGGCTGGACGACAAAAATCGTCGGACAGACGATCCCGGTAAACGGGCCTTTCTTTAACTATACACGCCATGAGGCTGTAGGAGTGGTCGGCCAGATCATTCCTTGGAACTTCCCTCTCCTCATGGCAATGTGGAAGCTTGGGGCTGCACTCGCTACAGGATGTACGGTTGTCCTCAAGCCGGCAGAGCAGACTCCTCTCTCCGCCCTGTATCTGGCGGAATTAATCCAGGAAGCGGGCTTCCCTGAAGGAGTCGTGAATATTGTTCCTGGATTTGGTGAGACAGCAGGCCAGCCGCTGGTAGATCATCCTCAGGTCGATAAGATTGCTTTCACCGGTTCTACAGAGGTCGGAAAAATGATCATGCAAAGGGCTTCCAAGACGCTGAAGCGTGTCACGCTGGAACTTGGCGGGAAGTCCCCGAATATCATCCTTCCTGATGCCGATATGACAAAGGCCATTCCCGGCGCATTAAACGGAGTCATGTTCAACCAGGGCCAGGTATGCTGTGCAGGATCGCGTGTATTCATCCAGAAAAAGCAGTTTGATAATGTAGTGTCCGATATGGTCGATCATGCCAAGAAGATTAAGCAGGGTGCAGGCCTTCATGCTGATACGCAGATCGGCCCCCTCGTTTCAACAGAACAGCAGAACAGGGTCCTGGGATATATTGAAAAAGGCATCAGCGAAGGAGCAGAACTGCTAGTGGGCGGAAATAAGCCATATGAAGAAGGCTACTTCGTTTCCCCTACTATCTTTGCCGATGTCCGTGATGAGATGACGATTGCCAAAGAAGAGATCTTTGGTCCTGTCATCTCGGCTATGCCGTATGAAGATCTTGATGAACTGATTGCCAGGGCAAATAACAGCGAATACGGCCTGGCGGCGGGCGTCTGGACGAAGGACGTCTCCAAAGCCCATTATATCGCCAGCCAGCTCAGGGCAGGAACCGTATGGGTCAACTGCTATAATGCCTTTGACGCAGCCTCCCCATTCGGCGGCTATAAGCAGTCTGGCATGGGCCGTGAAATGGGATCCTACGCTTTGAATAATTACACAGAAGTGAAGAGCGTCTGGATTGGAATGAACTGATTCAATCCTCATAAGAGGGGCCTGCGGGCTCCTTTTTTCTTTTAGAGACCCGCTGCCAAAATTTTTAAATCATCCAGATAGCGCGTTCCTTAAGAAACGGAGCCGGAAGAAGATTTTTCTGCACTTGCTTCTAAAATTTCACATAATATCCATGTCATTTTCCCCTTCCATTCCGTATTCTTAAGTGGGAGGGAACGAAATGAAGAGACTTTATTGGATCGGCTCTATCCTTATTATTGGAGGGATTGCTGCAGGGATTGCTTTTTTTGTCATCAGGGATCATTCAGCAGAAATTCCGGAAGATCTATCATTAATTAATGAAAATGGTGAAACCTTTGATTTCAGCGAGCGTGGACAGACCTTAACATTAGTTGAATTTATCTATACCCATTGTCCTGATATCTGTCCCACAACAACACAAAAAATGAATATGCTCAGAAGCGATCTGGAGAAAGATCATGTTTTTGGAAATAAAGTGAAATTCATGACAGTAACCATCGACCCTTATCGCGACACACCTGAAGTACTGAGTAAGTATATGGACACTTTTGATATTAAAAAAGACGGAAACTGGGTGTTCCTGACTGGAGATAAAGACAGCATGAAAGAAGACCAGAAGGAAATACAGAAGCTGGCCAATGCCTTCCAGTTTCAGTACCGTGATCCGGGGGACGGCTTTTATGTGCACAGCACCTACGTTTATCTCCTGGATAAAGACAATAAATATATTAAAAAGTTCCCGATGGGTGAAAGTTTTGATAGAAAAGAAGTATATGAGAAGATCTTGAAGGAGCTGTGAATCTAACTGCCGGCCGGGATATTATTCTAGCATGAAAAAGGCTGACTGCCGGGGAGGCAGATCAGCCTTTTGTATGTATATTCGTTCGTATGTTTTTCAAGGTCTTCAGGCTGCACAGCAGGAGACAGCTGTATATGTGCCTGTCTCCTGTACCACTTTAGTCTCAGTTCGTGGAGGAAGATATCTTTCCGGCCTGGTTAATGTGCAGCAGGTAGTCAGATTTTGGCTTAGTGAAGCTTATCTTTATGCCGGATTTTTTCAAGCGGTTAACTAAATCGACGAGCTGCTTTTTAGCCATGTCAAAAAACTCCTTTGTTTTGCCTGTATGATTTTATTTTACATGAAAAATATGAAAAAACTATGACAATCGGCAAATTAAATGTGAATAATTTTTGATAATTTTATTTATAAAAATGTCAAGCATTCTGAGTCAGCTGATTTACTCTATCTATTTCCCATTTCTTCTCAGCTGAAACTTTTTCCTCTTGCCTTTCATTTTTTTTACCTTTGTCATTCCATTGGCATCTGTCGGAAAGATTCGCTCTTGGACGCTGAAAGTGTTATAATTCTTACGATATTGTTTTTTTGGAGGAATCAAACCTATATGATAACTGTCAGCAACGTAGGTCTTCGTTATGGCGATAGGAAGCTGTTCGAAGATGTTAATATTAAATTCAATCCCGGGAACTGCTATGGCCTTATCGGCGCCAATGGTGCCGGTAAGTCGACATTCCTGAAAATCCTTTCTGGTGAAATTGAGTCACAGACAGGTAATGTATCGCTCGGCCCAGGCGAACGCCTCGCGGTATTAAAGCAAAACCATTATGAGTATGAGGAGCATGAAGTCCTGACTACGGTCATCATGGGCCATGCCCGTTTATACCAGGTTATGCAGGAGAAAGACGCTATCTATATGAAAGCTGATTTCACTGATGAAGATGGAATGAAGGCAGCTGAGCTTGAAGGTGAATTTGCTGAACTGAACGGCTGGGAAGCTGAGTCTGAAGCAGCCATCCTGCTTAAAGGCCTTGGCATTGGCGAGGAGCTTCATAATAAGAAGATGGAAGATCTTACAGGATCGGATAAGGTAAAAGTCCTGCTTGCACAGGCTCTATTCGGCAAACCTGATGTCCTGCTGCTCGATGAGCCTACGAACCATTTGGATATCAAGGCGATCCGCTGGCTTGAGGAGTTCCTGATCAACTTCGAAAACACAGTCATCGTTGTTTCCCATGACAGGCATTTCCTCAATAAAGTTTGTACGCATATTGCCGATCTGGACTTCGGAAAAATTCAGGTATATGTCGGGAACTATGATTTCTGGTATGAATCAAGCCAGCTGGCTTCCAGGATGGCTTCTGATGCAAATAAGAAAAAAGAAGAAAAAATTAAAGAGCTGCAAAGCTTTATTGCCCGTTTCAGCGCTAACGCATCAAAATCCAAACAGGCAACTTCACGTAAGAAGCTTCTTGACAAAATAACACTCGATGATATCAAACCATCTTCACGCCGCTACCCATATGTTGGATTCACACCAGAACGTGAAATCGGCAATGATCTTCTTAGGGTAGATGCTATCAGTAAGACAATCGACGGTGTCAAGGTTCTCGACAATGTCAGCTTCATCATGAATAAAGACGATAAGATTGCCCTTGTCGGTACAGATGAAATTGCAAAAACGGCATTGTTCAAAATCCTTACCGGGGAAATGGAACCTGACAGCGGTTCGTTCAAATGGGGCATCACAACTTCCCAAGCTTATTTCCCGAAAGACAACTCGCAGTATTTTGAAAACAGCGAGCTAAACCTTGTTGACTGGCTGCGCCAATTCTCTCCTCAAGATGAGAGTGAAAGTTTCCTGCGCGGATTCCTTGGCAGAATGCTTTTCTCAGGCGAAGAAGTGCTGAAAAAAGCCAGCGTGCTTTCCGGTGGAGAAAAAGTCCGCTGCATGCTTTCCAAAATGATGCTCAGCGGTGCGAACGTGCTCCTTCTTGATGAGCCTACAAACCACTTGGATCTTGAGTCCATCACTGCTTTGAATAATGGATTGACAAGCTATAAAGGGTCCATGATCTTCTCTTCTCATGACCATCAGTTCATTCAGACAATTGCAAACCGGATAATTGAAATCACTCCGAATGGCGTCGTAGATAAACAAATGACTTATGATGAATACCTTGAAAACGCTGACCTGCAAAAACAGGTTGCAGAAATGTATAAATAAAAATGAACCAGGAAAGCCCGGCTTTCCTGGTTTTTCTTATCCCCCGGTTCACGTCCATCCAGCTGCGTTCCTTTAGGATCAGGCTGTTAGCGCTCTTGTTCTTCAGGTGTCAGACATCTTGTTTTTTTGTCTTTTTTCTTGATGAATCAGCTTTGAACCTCCCTGTTTCACTATTGGTCGTGCCCTGTCCCTCTACATCAGGCGAGCTTAAGCCGGTTTTGGAAGGATCCTTTTTATGCTTGGCCATTTAAACACCTCCGATTATTACTTTTAGCTCCCAAGCCCCATCTCATTCATGGGAATAAGACGCCGCTTTTTCAGGCATCATAACATTCAGAGGAGGTGTAGTTATGGCGAAACGTATTGCGGTAGAACAATCTCTTACCAATATCCAGGAGGCACTTCGTGCGAAAGGCTATGATGTAGTGGACATGAAAACACAGGAGGATGCCCAAAATTGCTCCTGCTGTGTAGTGACGGGACTGGACTCCAATGTAATGGGAATGCAGGATACTTTTACTCAATCTTCAGTCATCGAGGCTAACGGATTATCAGCAGATGAAGTTTGCCAGCAGGTTGAATCAAGGCTTCAGTAAAATGGCGCAGAAGACTAAAGGTTACCTTTAGTCTTTTCTTTTATAAAAAAGGCATTGAATCAGCTGATTCAATGCCTTTGTTTTATTCTCCAGTATATTTTCCTCGACAAAATGTATAGAGAAGCGAGTATCAGTACAAATACCATATAAAAGAGCCCTGATTTTAAAGGGGTTTCTTTAATTTCTGCTGCTTGGACTGCTTCACTTGGACCTGCAGCTTTTACAGTCTCTGGCTCAAGGGGGAATATTTGGATCAATTTTCCGCTATCATCGACTATTTTCAGAAGACCTTCTTCTGTGACGATTTTTTCAAAATGATTCAGCGGAATAGTGACGAAGCGGTCTTTTCCGGTAAAATAGAGCTGGTCCCCTTTTTGAAAGGAAGTTTCTTTGCTGATCATCGAAGATTTGAAATGGCTGAAGCCGTAATCAAGCAGGTTCTTTGTATCATTATAAATATCCCTTTTGAAATCCGCTTTCATGACGATGGCAGTCAGCTGGATTTTTCCGTTTTCTGCAGATGTCGCCAGCGTCTGCTTGCTTTCGGTTACAAACCCGGTCTTTCCGCCGGTTATCCCGGTGTATGGCACTTCCCCTTTTAGCATCCGGTGGTGGGTAAATATCGTTGTGTCCCAGCTTTCTCCATCCCATGCAAGCTCTTTTGTCCCATAAATCGCTCTGAAAGTGCTATCTTTCAAGGCATAGCTGGTGATAAGCGCCATGTCTTCAGCTGTTGTATAATGTCTTTCATCAAACAAGCCGTGCGGGTTTGTGAAATGGGTGTTATGGACATGCACTTCTTTTTCCAGGAATGTGTTAACGTTTTTTTCATACTCTTCCATGTTTCCGTCAAGATGCTCGGCAATTGCAGCTGCAGCATCATTCCCTGAGTTTACCAGCATCCCCTCGATCAGGTGCCTCAGCGTTATCTTCTCGCCTTCTTCCAAATAAACCTTAGTCCCTTCTATTTCAACAGCATTCCTGCTGACAGTCACAATATCATCGAGTCCGCCTTTTTTTATCGCATAAATTGCAGTGGCGATCTTTGTCAGGCTGGCTGGATACATCCGGTCAGATCCATTTTTACTGTATAAAATAGCCTTGGATTGCGAATCAATTAAAACCGCAGCCTCACTCACTATGGCAGGTTCCTTTTCATCTTTTGCCATAGCGCTCTGACCGCCGTTTACAGAAAACATGAGAATTACTAAAGCGGAAATAAATTTTTTCATCTGTCAATCTCCATTTGCTGATTTTGATAGTGCTAAATTTCCTAATTTTGATTGTACCAAAATATTTTGCAGCAAATGGGCTTGTTTATGAATTGTTACAAAAATGAAAAATAACACGTTTAGTTAATCCGCAATTTGGGTATGCATTTGGTCAAAATGAAAAGCCATCTAACAAGATGGCTTCATTCAGTTTCTTTTTAGGAAAAACTGCAAATTAGGCGCAGAACACTTTTTTATCCTGGGAAGCAAAGACCTAGCTTCCCCCGCAGCCGCCTCCTCCTCCGCAGCTTGAGCAGCTGGATCCGCCTGAACAGTTCGAACCCCCTGAACAGCTGCCTGAATCTGAATCATGATCAGTGCTGCACGCAAACCCGGAACAAGATGTCGCTCCTGCATACCCGCTCTTCATCATTTCCACAGGAAGCACTTCTTCAATATGTGACGAGTAATCATCATGCTCATACATCGAGAAAAAGACGGCCGCTGGAAGAAGCAGGCTCATATCATGTGAAGAAGAAATCCGCGTGAACGGCTTTTTTACATTTTTGCTGAACGTCATTTCTGCTTCCCTGATGTCCGTCTTGAGCTGCCGGATCAGATAAAGCTGAACTTCTCTTGCAGCTTCTCCATCCCTGAAATACTTTGCGAGAAGCTCCCCTTCAGATTGGGTTCTGAAATCATCCAAGATGCTCTGCTCAATAGGAGTTCTTAAAAATTCTCCCCAAATCAAGCGGCTGTTTCTTGCCGGGGAAAAGACCTGTAGGTAGACCCAGTCGAAAAAGGCTCTTTCCCCTGGGATTGGAACAATCTCCATATTAGGTGTGTGGTGCAAAAAGCTGTTGTAGAACTTTTTTGAGAAATCTTCATAATCTCTTGTGAACATAAGCATCTCATGCCAGACTGCATCCACTTTCCCGCTGAACATGGGCACCGATTTTAAAATGCTGCTTAGTACAAAGAACCTTTTAAGCTCAAAGAATACCCAGTCGAAATGCTTTTCCGACCAGGAAGGATGCTCCTTCAGCATTCTGTTTTTTATATTGGACTGATATCCTTCAGACAGGGCTTTATCTAAATGCTGTGCAAGCGGTTTGGCTGCATCATTTTCGATGCCAAGCCCTTCAGGCAATTCATCCGCATACAGTCTCGGACGCCTCTTTCCTTTATTGCCGCTGATGATAGAAACCGCCATTCCTATAATGAATATAAAAACGATGACAAATACAATGAAACCTGCCATTCTTCCCCTCCTCATGACTGATACTACCATTATATTCTGTCATGCAAGTTTTTTACAGGAAAAAACCGCCAAATTATCTATGGCGGTTTCCCTTGCTGGAATTCAGTTTTGCTTTAAGGAAGAAATATTTTAAATATTCGATGTAAATTTCGTCTCTGGCCAGCCAGGCAGAATGACTCCTTTTCAGCTCATGTTCTGCATCAGTAAAGCTATCATATTTTTCCCCTGCCGTGCGGCCATTCACATCAATCCTCCATGCATGATTGTCCTTAAAGACGAGAAAATGATCTCCCTTTCTGTTCTCATAAAGAGAGCCTGTCTCGGATTCTTTGTGATTATGTTCATTTTTAAAGGCGTCACCCTTAATGGGATCATCGGAAAAGACGTCTTTCACAAAGAGTGAAAACGCCTCTTCAGTCATGCTGCTCCCTGATGCCTTGGCATGTCCCCCGCCACCGAACCTACCGGCTATTTCGGATACATCGATATGATCATGGATAGTCCTGTAGCTTATTCTTTTTCCGCCTATGCTGAGCAGGGCGATATAGTCCAGGTGGGGGAATTCCTTCCCAAGCTCATTGCCAAGCTCGGAATGGTATGATTCCGCATGGACAATACCCGTACAATGCTCCCCTATAAAAGCTTGGACGATTTCCCGTTTCTTTCTTCTCATATAACGTTCAATCTTGTCTTCTTCCATTTCGAGAAGTTTTTTCTCAAATTCATCAAACTCGAATGACGTGCTGTCTTTAAGCCGGTCCAGCATTTTTTCTTCAAATTCTTCAATGGAAAGGAGGAAAAAAAGATCATTCAGCTGTTTTGCCTTCATGTTCCCGTTCTGGTCCCATTCCCAAGTATCATATTGCCTGACGAGCTCTACAAATTCTTTAAGCGCTTCTGTTGGGGTAATATGATTTTCTTTTATCAGATAGTCGAAGAATAGGGACGTGGCAGAAGCCAGCCTTCCATCATCGTACTCCACGGTAACACTCGCCCAGCTGCTGCTGTTCAGATGCAGTGCCGACTTATGATGGTCGATCAGCTGTACGGTCCCGCCTTCCTTTTGCAGCTGGGTTAACCGCTGTTCATTTTCTTCATTAACAGATAAATCTGTGATCAGCAATGTATCCTGTTTCTTTTCTTTGTTTTTCAGACGGTCCAGATGACGGCTGATCTGTATATCCAATCCGGAGACCGAATTATAGCGGACCTCTGCCTTATCGCCATATGCAAGTTTTGCTAAAATCCCGCAGCCAATCCCATCCAAATCGTTATGTGTAAATAAACGGTACATACTACACCTCGCCAAAATTGTTGTCCTGAATAGTGTGGTGAAACTTTCCTATTTTATGCCTTTTACCCAGCTGGAACAAAATTTAAAAATTTTTATTGGAATAAGACAAGTTCTCCCTTACCCCTGGCATATCTTTAAAATAGATCGATTCAAAGGAGGATCTGTATATGCCATTTTTAGTTTTAAAGAGAAGTACCGTTATATTTGCACTCGTTCTGCTGGCCGCTGTCGTGTCGGCAACAGGCTGGTTTCTGCTCGGCAAAGACAGCTTAAGTGTATTCAGCCAGGATAAGGCAGCGAAGGCACCAAGAGAAATACACATGGTTACAGGCGAATTCAAGGCGACACTGCCAGATGGCAAGGAAATTGAAGCATATCGCTGGGATCCTGGTACAATTTTCGTCAAGGAAGGTGAGGAAGTTGTTTTAAAAATCTCTGGCATCAACGGAATGGAGCATCCATTCATCATCGAGGGGACTGATATAAAAGGAATTGTCAAAAAAGGCGGGGAAACATCAGTGCCGGTCAAAATCGACAAAGAAGGCATTTACCGCCTGGTCTGCCTCACCCATCCTGATAGAGACAGCAACGGGCCGATGATCGGGTATATCGTTGTGGATTGAATGATGAGGTTACTAAAAGACTCTGGCTAGAGTTTCTCAAATCAGAGGGCACTAGTTCAGTTGACTAAGACCCTCTGGCGTGCATATCTCAGATCAGAGGGCACTAGTTCAGCCGACTAAGACCCTCTGGCTAGAGTTTCTCAGATCAGAGGGTTCTAGTACAGCTGAGTAAGACCCTCTGGTATGCATTCCACTATTCAGAGGGCTCTAAAAACAGCCGGCTGAGCCCCTCTCCATAGCCAATAAGTTTTTAAAAAGAAATTTTCAACTCAATGATTAAACCTCTGTCATGTTTCCCGCTCATTTGAATAAAAAAGGGTTCCAGCGCATCGGGCTGGAACCCTTTTTTCTATTTAAATGAGATACGATTTGCTGTTCAGTATATCCATTAGCCTAACTGATTTCCGCTAGAATGGATATTGCCCGTATGGTCCCGGAATGAGAGGTTTGGCCATACATTCGTTCGCCTATAACAGCCGCCTATGCCTTCCTATCTCCCAATAAACATCTGTGTCCAGTAATGCCCGTAGCTGCCTCCTTTGGCGTATCCAACGCCGATTTCGGTGAAGCTGCTGCTGAGGATGTTTTTGCGGTGTCCTTCACTGTTCATCCATGCGGTCACTACTGCCTGTGGTGTGGTTTGGCCGGCAGCGATATTTTCTCCTGCTGTCCTGTAGGAAATTCCAAAGCTCTTCATCATATCAAATGGCGTACCATAGGTTGGAGAGTTGTGATCAAAGTAGTTTCTGTTGATCATATCCTGAGATTTGTACCTTGCAGTCCTAGAGAGCTCCCAGTTGGATTTTAGAGGCTTAAGGCCGTATTTCGCCCTTTCTTTGTTTACCAGCTGGACTACCTGTTCTTCGGCAGATTGTTCGGCAGCTGCTGCAGGAATGGTGAGCCTCTGGCCCGGATAAATGAAATTAGGGTTTGTGATATGGGAATTCAGATTGATGATTTCTGTGATGCCCGCCTGGTACTGCTGGGCTATTTTCCACATCGTATCCCCTCTTTGTACAGTATGTACGGTTGAAGCGTCCGCAGTTAAGCGTGTTCCAAAGACAAAGGTGACAGAAAGCAATAAAATGATAGAATATTTCAGTAATGTTTTCATAATGCTATTTAACCAGATAGATAGCCTCAGAGCCAGCGGTAATTCTTGCCCATTTATGCTAGATTTGCATCGCCAGAAGAATCATGGAAAGAAAGTTAATTAGTCATAGAAATTTCACAGAAGCACTCTTTAGGACCTTTTTACCCACAGTGATTTTCTATATAATGGAAATGAGGTGATGTCTATGCTAATGGCTCTTAAACGGTATGATAAAAGTATTTTTGCAGTACTTGCAGGCATGGTTATCGCAGCAAACTGCCTGCTTTATCGGACATCTTTTTTGGCTCCAGTCCCAAAAGGTGTTTATTGGGGCACTGTGGTGGATTTGTTTATTGTCCTGCCAGCTTTGGTTTATTTTTTCCTTTTAAGGAAAAAACGTTCTATTCTATACTTAAGCCCCGTCCTTCTAAGTGCTTATGGGCTTTCACATGTGATCATCCCGGAAGGACACCTCCAGTCAGCCAATATGCTGCGGTTGATGCTTGTACTGGGAGAAATCTTTATCTTCTCTGCAGCAATTCTGGGAAATAAAGATAAAATATTGCCATTTTATAAAGAGCTTAAAAATCGCAACCGCCATAATTCTTATTTGAAATACAATCTGGACAAAACTGCAGCTAGGTACTTTTCTGATTCAGCTGCTCTCAGGCTTTTAGCTTCTGAAATTGCCCTTTTCCAGTATTCCTTATTCTCCTGGAAAAGTAAGCCCGTGACAGACACTGGCGCTATATTTACCTATCATAGGAAGAAAAGCTCATCGGCCGTTTACATTATGCTGATTCATGCAACAGTACTTGAATCGGTTGGACTGCACTTCTTTCTTCATCAATGGAATGCGGCAATTTCTTATATTCTTCTTCTTCTGAATGTGTATGCGGTTTTATATTTCATTGCAGAGCTGCATGCGATGCGGCTGACTCCTTATCTCCTGACACAAGAAGTCCTCTTGCTGCAAACAGGGCTTTCCAAAAGCATGGAAGTGGAGCTCTGCAATATTGAAAGCATTTCTTTCTACGAAGGTCCCGAAAAGTTTACAAAAATAGAACAGCAAACTCTCTATGATGCACGGGCCATCGATTTTATGCAGGAAAAGCCTCACATTGAAATCAGACTTAAAGAGCCGGGGAAAGTACTGAAGCCCTTTGGCATTGTCCAGCAGGCTGACCGCATTGTTCTGGATGCTGATGATCCGCAGGCATTTGCCGAAGAACTTAAATCCAGGCTGCCAGAGTAAAAAGAAGCCGCCCACCTGAATGGACGGCTTTTCATTCGTATTTAATGGCTGAGGCAATTTTGCCATTGGTCGGTTTTTTACTTTTTCCACCAGCTGTCGAACATGGAAGCAGGCAGCTGCCTTTTATGTTCGGTGATCAGGTATCTTTTTTCTATCTTTTCGGCTGTTTCAGGTGAAACCTCTTTTCCTTCCAGGTAATCATCCAGCTCATCATAGCTGATCCCAAGCTCAGTCTCGTCAGCCTGTCCCGGCTTATTATCAAGAAGGTCGGCAGTGGGGGTCTTGAGGTAGAGGCGTTCTTCTGCACCCATTTCCTTTAGGAGCGCCCTCCCCTGGCGTTTCGTGAGTCCTGTGAGAGGAAGAACATCTGCTCCGCCGTCACCGTATTTCGTAAAGAAACCGGTAACTGCCTCTGCTGCATGATCTGTGCCGATGACCAGCAGGCCTTCCTGGCCGCCAACTGCATATTGGGCAATCATGCGCATCCTGGCTTTTACATTGCCCTTATGATAATCAGACAAAGGTTCGCCTTTTGTGGTGATGTCAAATTCTTCTTTAACGGCATCTACAGCATTTTTCACGTTGAACGAGTATTCAGTGTCGGCTTTAATGAATGAAAGAGCAAGCTGAGCATCATCCTCATCCTGCTGCACTCCATACGGAAGGCGGACGGCTATAAAGCGTACCTCATGCCCTTCACTCCTCAATTCCTCCACTGCCATCTGGGCCAGCCTGCCGGCAAGGGTTGAATCCTGGCCGCCGCTGATTCCGAGCACATATCCTTTTGCCTTGGAGGCCACAAGGTAATCCTTCAAGAATTGGACTCTACTTCTGATTTCTTCAGAAGGATTAATTTCTGGCTTAATATTCAACTCTTCCATAATTCTCTTTTGCAGATTCATTTGTTTCTCCTCCTCTATTGATTCCGTTTTACCTTTTCCCTAACTTGCTCAATATTGCGCATTTTATTTTCCCAGCATAATGTGCTCAAATCAACTGGATATTCCTCAGGGTTGAGGGACCGCTTATATTCATCCCATAGCACATGTAGATTGCTCTTTGCAAAAGCTTGTATTTTGTTGAGTTCAGGGGTTTCATATACAAGCTTCCCATCACGGAAAATATCATGGTGCAGCTCCTGTGCCTTAAAGCTGGTGATGAATTTGCTGATAAAGGTATGGACCGGATGGAACATTTTCAGCCTTTCTTCTTCTTCAGGCTGTTCATGCTCCATGGCAATATAGTCGCCCTCTGATTTTTGATTAGCCGTATTGATGATCCTGTAAACCCTTTTCAGGCCAGGGGTTGTGACCTTTTCAGGATTGCCGCTGATTTTGATAGTGTCTTTCATGGAACCTTCTTCATCCTCTATGGATACAAGCTTATAAACAGCGCCAAGGGCTGGCTGCTCATAGGCAGTGATAAGCTTTGTCCCAATGCCCCATGTGTCTATTTTTGCTCCCTGGGCTTTCAGGTTCATGATTGTGTATTCATCGAGGTCATTCGATGCCACTATCTTTGCATTCGGGAATCCTGCTTCATCCAGCATCCTTCTTGCTTCTTTCGAAAGATAAGCAAGGTCGCCGCTGTCCAGCCTTATCCCTATAAAATTGATTGTATCGCCAAGTTCCTTCGCTACCTTAATGGCGTTTGGAACCCCGGATTTGAGGGTGTCATAGGTATCTACCAGGAATACACAGTCTTTATGCCTGCGTGCATACTTGTGGAAGGCTGTATATTCATCCCGGTAAGCCTGTACAAGCGCATGTGCATGTGTACCTGATACAGGGATGCCGAACAGCTTGCCGGCCCGCACATTGGATGTGGCATTAAATCCGCCTATATAGGCAGCTCTTGTTCCCCAAATCGCAGCATCCATTTCCTGTGCTCTTCTTGTTCCGAATTCCATTGCCGTTTCCTCGCCGACCACCTGCTTGACGCGGGAAGCCTTGGTGGCAATAAGGGTCTGGTAATTGACAATATTCAAAAGCGCCGTTTCAATCAATTGCGCCTGGGCAAGCGGGGCTTCAATCCTCATGATCGGCTCGTTTCCGAAAACAAGCTCACCTTCTGCCATTGAACGGACAGATCCGGTGAATCGCAATTCTGCCAGATACTCCAGGAAATCTTCCCTATAGTGAAGCTCATCCCTTAAATAAGCAATATCTGATTCTGTAAAACGGAAATCTTCCAGATAGCTTATCACCCTTTCAAGGCCTGCAAAAATACCATAGCCGTTACCAAACGGAAGTTTACGGAAAAACAGTTCAAAAACCGCTTTACGGTTATGTACACCATCCTCCCAGTAAGTTTCAGCCATATTAATTTGATATAAGTCAGTATGAAGAGTCATACTGTCGTCCATATACTTTCCAGTCATGTCCTACCTCCAAAGATTACTGTATTACCGAAGCATTCAGGCTGCCTTTAAAATGTTCCAGGGCCCAGCTGTGGCCTGCCTGGTTAAAGGTTGCGACCGCCTTCTCATGCACGATGATTTTAAAGCCTTTATTATAAGCATCTACAGCTGTATGAAGAACACAGATATCGGTACAGACACCTGCCAGGTGAAGTTCTTCTATCCCCCGCTCCCGCAGCTTAAGCTCAAGATCGGTTCCTGCAAAGGCGCTATAGCGCGTTTTGTCCATCCAGTAGACATTTTCCTTATCCTTGTGCTCTGTAAACACATTTTTAAGGCTGCCATACAGTTCACGCCCTTTTGTCCCTTCTATATTGTGGGGCGGATAGAGCTCTGTTTCAGGATGGTAAGGGTCGTCTCTCTTATGAAGATCAATGGCAAAAACGGTATAATGCCCTTCTTTAATGAAAGTCTCAGTCAGGTCTGTTATGTATTCTTCGATTTCCTGGGCAGGCTTGCCGCACGGCAGGGCACCGATTACAAAATCATAGGTGTAATCAATATTGATCAATGCTTTTTTCATACAAAAATCCTCTCTCGCTTTAAGAATAAATCTATTATAAGCCAATTCATGGAAGGAATCACCCTGAAGCTTCCTCAAATATGATTCATCTTTTACGATGATACCCCAACTTCAAGCTATTTACTCTTATAAAGCCCTGCATCAGGATCAGAATCTCCAATAGCCCAGACACACTTCCAGTGCGGAGAATATCATGTACCGATGAAGGAGTGTGAACAGATGATCAATTGGAAGCAGTTCTTTGCTATACTGATCCCGGTCCTTCTGATAGCGGCCATTCCTTTTATTATTTTCCATTGGGGTCCTTCAAAGGAAGATGACAGCGGCAGAAACCAGATCGATCCAGAATCGGTGGTGTGGGGTGTTGATTCCGCCAGCCTGACAGCCGAAGCCCTATTTTCGTGTGTGAGAGAAAACTTTGGTAACCCTAAGATCTGGGGAAGGTATCTGGGTACAAAAGAAGGGGTTTCACAAGGACTGACAAAAGAGGAAGCGGCCTTCCTGCAAGCTAATAAGGCCGGCATACTGCTGATCAATAACCAATTTACAGATGCTGCAGGCATTGACAATGGAACAGAAGCAGGGAAACTGGGGATTCAGCTCGCCAGTGAACTGGGCGTTCCGGAGGGCACAGCCATTTTTGCTGATATAGAACCGAACTATCAGGTTGACTCTGACTTTATTAGAGGTTATTACAGTGCTATGAGTGAATCTCCATATGAGGCGGGGATTTATGGCGTTTTTTCCGGAAGCAGCACTCTGTATGCCGCTTATAATAATGCAGCCGCAGATACAGCTGGATTGAAGGAAAATCTAATTCTGTGGACAGCTTATCCTCAAGCAGGAATCACAACTGAGGGAAAGGCACCTGCCTATAGTCCGGAAGCACCGGAAGGGTCAGCTGTATTGGGCTGGCAATATGGACTTGATGCCGAAGCCTGCAATATTGATACCAATCTATTTAAGGGGCTTATGCTTGAATATATATGGCAGTAGCAGGATCTTCAGCCTGGCTTCATACAGCCGGGCTTTGTTTTTCAGTAAACCACCAAAATTTTTAGTTGACAATAAATTCTGTAAGGTTTACATTTTAATTGTTAACATACATAATATTATGGTTTACAGAAAAGGAGATTCTTCATGACAAAAGATCAGTTAAAACTCAGATCAATGATTGTAACTGCCTTATTTGCAGCAATCATTGGAGTGCTGGCACAGATTACTGTTCCCCTGCCCCTCGTGCCCATCACTGGACAGACGCTGGCAATCGGGCTGGCAGCTACCATTCTTGGATCCCGTTATGGAACTATATCAGTTATTCTTTATCTGATCATCGGAGCTGCCGGTGTTCCTGTTTTCGCCGAATTTTCAGGAGGCATTTCAAAGCTCGCCGGTCCAACGGGAGGATACCTTGTCGGTTTTGTTCCTGCTGCTTTTATCACTGGCCTTTATATTGAGAAAATGGGTTTCACCTTCAAGCATGCTTTAGTAGCCAACATAATCGGAATGTTCGTTACCCTGATTTTTGGAACTGCCTGGCTTAAGATTGCTGCGGACCTTGGCTGGGGTGCTGCAATTGCAGGAGGATTCACACCTTTCCTCGCTGTAGGGGTCATTAAAGCAGCTTTGGCTGCATGGGCCGGTATTATTGTAAGGCGCAGGCTTGTAAGCGCAAGGCTCCTTTTCACCTCTGGAGGTGCAGTGAAAGAGTCGGCTTAATACGATATATTCGGAGGCTGTCCATCTTGAGGACAGCCTTTTTATTTTCCCAGCATTTTTTTTATTATAAACGGAGTTCCCAGAAGGACTGGAAACAGATAATAGCTGAGCCTGTACAAAAACAGGATCAGCATGGCAGCTTCACCTGCGACCCCCTCCCTCTGCATCATTAAAAGGAAAATCAGATCAAAAGATCCGGCTCCGCCTGGAATCATGCTGATAATTCCTGTACACAGCGCTGCGATGACGATTGGGAACAGCTGAAAAAAAGATATGTTCACCCCGATGGTATGGGAAATTCCCCATATGCAAAGTACAATGAACAGCCATTCAAAAATTGAAATGGCAACCAGTTCTGATACAAAGCCTTTCCGGTTTCCGGGAATATCCCAAAAAGGCTGCCGGCGCCAGTAAAGTGCCAAAAAAAGCGGATTGTAAAGTGCAATCGCCCATAAGGGCACACCCTCCAAGCCATACAGGGGCCCTGCAGAAGCGGCCAGAACAGCAATTGCAAAAAAAGAAAGTCCGGTTAAAAAGAAGAAAGATAGCTTGGCAGCCGTCCGGACCAGCGGGCTGTCCTTCGGCATATACTTCTTATAGAAATATGTCCTAAGTGTGGCCCCTGCTATCCCGCCCAGACCCACAATATTGGAATACGCGTTTGCTGAAAGTGAATAAAAGAATAACTTTGTTCTCGGTAAATGGACAGAAAAAAGCTGAAGCAGGACAACATCGTAAAAATACATAGGAGAAAGGGCGGCAATCCCAAGAGCAAAAATATAAAGCAAGTCCAGATAAGAAAGGCTGCGGGCCAATCCTGCAGAAGCTTCCCAGTCCAATTTGGAGAGCATGCCTTTTGCCTCATAACCTAAAACAATGAGAAATAATGCTGGCAGGGAGATTTTAAGAAGAAAGATATATTTATTTTTTATTGCCACCCTTGTCCTCCTTTCCTTTTGTTCAGCTATAACTTATCCTATTCATTCTTTCCTGTAAAAAGAATCTGCAGTCTGGCCGGCATCAGTTAGTCCACCGCCGGGCATGATTGCCTTTAAAGCTGGAATAGCTTATAATTAAAGTATTGGCCTACTAATTTATGGGGTGAATGAATGTTTGATCTGTTAATGGATTTTACAAATATTCCGGCTGAATATACATTGTATGCGAGTTTTATGCTCGGTCTTACAGTAAAGTTCTTCTGGGCATGGAATATTGAATACTCTTTCATGGAATCTACCTGCAAGCCAGCCGAGCTTGGCGCCGGCTCCGAAAGCCTTAAGCTTTACGAAGCATGCGGCAGGCCCTTCAGCACGCTTCTCCGCTGGATTGCCAAATATATACGCGCCAAGGAAGGATCGGGCAGCGACTCCGAGGATGCAGACTCCTCCATTATGCTTAAATTTGTTATCTGAAATTTAAACTAATGGAGGAATTAAATTGAAATCGAAAAAAAATCTTGCTGCATTTCTTGCTCTATCTTTAACAGCTATCCTTCTTTCCGCTTGCCAGGCATCACAGCCCGGCCAGCAAAGTGATGGCTTTTTTAATACCTATCTGGTCCAGCCTTTTGCAAGTGCCATCCATATGGTCGCTGAATTATTTAATGGCAATTTCGGTTTATCCATCATTCTTATTACGCTGGTCATCCGCCTGGCCCTTATGCCGCTTATGCTTAAGCAGTACAAAAGGCAGCAGGATATGAAAGGCAAAATGGATGTGCTGAAGCCGGAAATGGACAAGATCCAGGCCCAGTTGAAAAAGACTAAAGATCAAAAAGAACAGCAAAAGCTGCAGCAGGAAATGTTTGCTCTTTATCGCAAGCATGGTGTAAACCCGCTTAATATGGGCTGTCTGCCAATCCTGATTCAAATGCCTATACTGATGGGCTTCTACTATGCCATCAGGAGTTCACATGAAATTGCTGCGCATTCTTTTTTGTGGTTCAATCTTGGACAGCCTGACCTGCTCATTACAGCAGCAGCAGGCATAGTCTATTATCTGCAGTTTAAAGTGACCCAGGCCAATATGCCGGTCCAGCAGCAGAACCAGATGAAATTCATGGGACTGCTATCGCCGATCATGATTGTTATCTTCTCTTTCAGCGCTCCTGCAGCCCTCCCTTTGTATTGGACAGTGGGAGGAACTTTCCTTATTCTGCAGACCCTGATTGGTCGCAGGCTTTATCAGACGGCTCCTGCAGCCAAAGAAGCGGAAATATCCAAATAATGTTGAAAGAAGCATGAGGGATCCCCTCATGCTTCTTTTTCGTATAGATGGCAGCACGCTATTGCATAAATGGGCTGAAACTCTGAAATAATGAAGAATAGAAAGGATGTGGGAATTTGATCAGCAAAAAGCTATTTCTAGCCGGCTTTGCAGCCCTCTCTGTTCTGCCTGGCTGCGGGATTAATGAAAAAGATATATATGATGATACTGCTATCAGGGATATGGGAAGCAAACAGACAGAAAATCTCGTCAGCACTTCGAAGGAAGACAGTGAAACAAACACAAAGCTGACGGATCCTACGAGGACATCTTATGAAGGGAAAAATGAAGCGCCCAGGCTGATCCTGGATGAAGCAGCTTCTAAAAGAATCAGCAGTATGGACATGATTATTGATGCTGTCGTTATTAAAACGAATAACCGCACGTTTGTTGCGGTAAATCGAGGTAAAGAATATCGGCTTGCCGGGAACTCCAGGCAGGAAATCAAACAGGCACTGCATACCGAAAACTCTGCAAAAGCTATTTATATAACAGATGATGCAGAGTTTTATAAGCATGTAAAAACCTATCAGAATGCAATCATTGCCGGAAAGCCGGTAGATCAGCTTTACCAGGAGTTTATAAAGCTCGCAGAAAAAACATTCCCGGATTCTAAATAGGATAGATATTCTTCAGTTTCTGTATAAGCCTTTCTTTTACTTGCGGCCATTCTTCTTTTAGAATGCTGTAATAAACAGTATTTCTGGCGTATCCATCAGCTATGATCCGGTCTTTCCGGAGAATGCCCTCTTTAACTGCACCTAGCCTTTCTATTGCCTTCTGGGATCTGATATTCCTGCTGTCCGTTTTTAGCTGGACCCTGTTCATATCCCATATTTCAAAAGCGTGCCTGAGAAGGAGAAATTTGCATTCCGTATTCACAGATGTCCTCCAGACTTCTGGCGTATACCATGTTGAGCCGATTTCAAGCGTTTTATTTTCCGGCAGGATGTCCAGATACCTGGTGCTGCCCACAAGCCTGCCGGATTCCTTCAAGCTTACCGAAAAAGCCAGTTGTTTCCCTTCTTTCACTAAATCCGCTGCTTTCCGGGTATCTGCCTTCATTTCTTCAAGACTAAAAATCTTTGATGCAGTAAATTCCCAGATCTCCTTATACGCAGCAGCCTCCCACAGCAAACTGCTTTGATCTTCACGGATCGGGCTAAGTCTGACGGACTTTCCTTCAAGAATGGGCGCTTCTATCCATAATGCCATAAAGTTCTCCTCCTGTTCTGCTAAGAAACTCTATATTCGACAAAAAGGAGAAAAATCCTTTTTACCAAAAGAATAAAAGCCCCAGGCACATGCCTGGAGCTCTCTTCTTAAGCTTCCTGAAAGTAATCTTTATAAAAACCGCTCACTTTTCCGGAATTGTCTACGACAAAATAAAACTCTTCTGTCTCATTTTTAACTTCATACTCTTTGCCCTCAGTAAGCGCCCTGTTCACAATATACTTAGCTGCATTCGTATGGACGCATTTTACTGTTTTTAATGTTGGGCGTTCATGCCAGTCTAAATGGATCATCTTTTGCCACTCCTTCAGCTTTTTCACCTTTAAGTATAAAGAATCGGGAGCCTATATAGCAACTGGATTTTCCTCTTCATCCGGTTTTGGCTGGATATTGGTGACGATATTATCAATATATTCTTCATCAAACGTATACATTTCGCCTGTTACAATATTTTTGCATGTCACATATGTCTTTTGGCAGATGTTATCCAGCCGGATAAATTCTAAGTATTGATAAAGCTTCTTATGATAGATTACTTCAATCAGCAAGCCATTATCCAAAATCATATTCATATGCTGACCCTCTTTCTGTGATGATGGCATATGTTATTTACCACCTGGAGAGCCAGTATTAAACCTGTGGATAGGCTGTTGCAGAAATTTTTATTCCTTTTGGCCGGCTGCAGGCCTTTGTGTACGGAGATCAGCGATGTTTCCTTCAAGCTTCTCGAAATATTCACTGCTAAGCCTTCCCTTTGCACCACGCAGGATCTCTGCAGCATAATGGTCAGGAGGTGCAAGCTCCTCCCGTTTATTATATACATGAAAGGAAAGGACATTTTTATACAAAATGCCTTCAGAGTTAATATCAAGGAAAACAGGCCTGTACAGTCCTCCATGGAAGCCCTCGCGGATAAACAGGTATTCCACTGCGTCATATGGCAGTCTGTAAAGAATCCCCTCTGTTACTCCGCCATCCTCAATGATATCGCCCCTGCCCCCGTCCGGCCTCTCCAGTAGATATTTCATTGAGTAGCCTTCTAAAGTGCCGGAGCCAATGATCTGCTGAAAAAAATGATCCACTTTTGCCAGTCTGAAGCGTTCATCGTCCATGCAGGAACCGTAAGCAAAATATAGTACGCTTGGAGGGCGAGCTTCCATAAACCTGTACAGTTTCCAATCTCCGTGAAGGATCGGCTTTGCCAAAAGATCATCTCTGTTGGATATATATACAAAACCGCTGAAGGATCCAGTATCCGTGTGGATGTCCTGCTCCACCCTGTCATAGAGATTATCCTTCCGCCCGGGTATATAATCCTCCAATTCATCAAGATCCTTGAATTGATCCAAGTGCACTTCATATAATTCTCCGTATACTTTCTGATAGGCTGAGGCCTTCATCGAAGGATATCCCAGCCCTGTATCATAAAGTTCCCCGTAAACCCATGCCTGCTCTGCCAGGCACCTGCTGGCTTCCAGCAGATAATGATTCTCTTCATGCTTCCTCAAAGTTCCGTATACAAACAGCTTTACGTAAGACAATGTTAAAAACCTCCATAATGAAAAAATGAAAAGTTAATTCCGTCAGATCCTGCCTTACGGCTATTATACAGAAAACGAAAAGCAGGAGCTAATGAAGACCCTGCTTACCTGGCTGCAGATTAAGCTGGATGCACTGGCATGCCGGCCTATTTTCAAATAAAGAAAAGTGACAGTAAAAAGGATATTTTTCTTGTTTTCCCTTCTCTAAAAAGGGTTTGCTTTCAAGTTCCTTCTCCCTGTATTGGCTGAGCTTCTCACATACATAAGTCTCTTCATACATTGTCCTGCGCCTCCCGCTTATTGTTATTCTCATTGTATACTGCAGGGAATTTTGCAGCATTGGCAGGAAGGAGGAACAGCACTCAGACTTTTGATTGAAAATGGAAGTATATTATTTCTGACTGGACAGGATTTCCTGTTCTTTTTCTGCAATCTCCCTTCCTATTTCCCTTAGTTTAAACTTTTGGATTTTCCCCGAGGCTGTCATCGGATATTCTTTGACAAACTCAAAATAACGGGGGATTTTGTGCCGGGAGATTTTTCCTCTGCAGAATGAGCTGAGTTCTTCTTTTCCGGCAGTTTCCCCTTCCTTCAGAATGATCCATGCCATCAGTTCTTCTCCCAAAACCGGGTCAGGGACCCCGGTGACCTGCACGTCAAGTACCTTGGGATGCGTATATAGGAATTCTTCAATTTCACGGGGATATATATTTTCTCCTCCCCTGATCACCATGTCCTTCAGGCGGCCGGTGATGCTGCAATAGCCATTCGCATCCATCACAGCAAGGTCCCCGGTATGAAGCCAGCCTTCACTGTCAATGGCCTCTTTAGTTGCATCAGGATTGTTGTAATAGCCTTTCATAACATGATAGCCCCTTGTGCATAATTCCCCCTGTGTTCCCCTGGGAACTTCATTTGAAGTCCCGGGAGTTACAATCTTAACTTCCACATACGGCAGCGCCTTCCCAACTGATTCTACCCGGAGTTCAATGGGATCGTCGGTCCTTGTCTGTGTGATGACTGGAGATGATTCTGTTTGTCCGTAAGCGATTGTGATTTCTGCCGCTCCCATTTTTTCAATAACAGCTTTCATTACCTCAATTGGACAATTGGAGCCTGCCATAATACCTGTCCTCAGTGAAGAGAGGTCATAGTCGCCAAAGGATGGGTCATTAAGCTCGGCAATGAACATCGTCGGAACACCATGAAGGCCGGTGCACTTTTCGTTCTGAACAGTCAGCAGCACCTCTTTCGGGCTGAATTCCTGGACAGGGAGCATAGTAGCTCCGACAGAGACGCAGGCGAGGGTGCCAAGCACGCATCCAAAGCAATGGAAAAAAGGGACAGGGATACAGAGCCGGTCCTCTTTGCCCAGTTTCATGCAGCCAGCAATATGATAGGCGTTATTAATGATATTGGAATGTGTCAGCATGACGCCTTTAGGGAACCCGGTTGTACCTGATGTATATTGCATGTTGATGACATCATCCGGTTCAAGGGATTCCATCCTGCTGTCGAGATCTCTGTCTTCAACTTCTTCTGACAGCTGGATAATATCTTCCCAGCAGTAGGCTCCTGGATGCCTGTTGCTGCTCATGACAATAATATTCTTTAAAAAGGGAAGCTTCTTGCTCTTCAGATGGCCGGGCTCAGAGTCCCACAGCTCAGGTACAATTTCATAAAGCATATCTATGTAAGAAGAACCCCGGTAATTCTCCTGGAGGATTAAAGTGGACGACTCTGACTGTTTGAGCAGATATTCCAGCTCTGCAGCCTGGTAATTCGTATTCACTGTGACAAGGACAGCACCCATCTTGCCTGTGGCAAATTGACAGGCAAGCCATTCTGGTGTATTGGCTGCCCAAACAGCAAGATTTTCTCCTTTTTCAATGCCCAGCTTCATTAAGCCTTTTGCTGTATTCCGGCAATAATGGTCAAATTCCCGGTACGTCATCCGCAGTCCTTTTGTATGATAAACGACAGCTTCATGCCCCGGATGCAGCCGGGCTTTCTCTTCCAATAATTTTCCGACTGTAGTATTCAGCAATCCCTGCATAATCCCCACTCCTTATAATAAGTTGAAAAGGCTTACAAACATGTTATCATATTTTACAGAATATTCAATTATCATAAATGGTAAAAAAACCTGCATTTCTGCAGGGCCAATCAGTATCTACGGCTTCCTGCAGGAAAACAGCAGGAATAAGGGAATCCTTCTTCTTCGTTCATACTCCGATTTATCCTTAAAGAACCTTTCCTCGGGAACTGCCTCTTTTAACCCTTCAACAGCCAGTCCAGCCTGCTGGAGGAGTGTGAAATAATCCTCTACAGTTCTGTGGTATTTTACTACTAAGCCGCCGATCCAGGGCTCTTCCCTTTTTCCGGTCAGAAAATAGTCGTCAACAATCCAGTTCTTTCTTTTTGCATCCTTGCCCATGCTTTTGAAAGTAGATGTTAAAAGGGGATGCTGAAGGCTGATGACAAGCCTGCCACCGGGCTTCAGGCAAGAGGAGATATGGGAAAAAACCTGGCCAAGGTCTTCAATGTAATGAAGGACCAGCCTGGATAAGATCAAATCAAATTGTTCCTGTTCCCACATATAATCCTCGATCCGGCTGTGAATCACCGTTCCATTTGAATTTTCCAGCCGTTTTTGTGCAAGTCTGGCCATATTTTGCGACCCTTCAATTCCTGTATAAGAAGCACATCCTGCTTCTAGCAGTCTGGAAGCATATGAGCCATCACCGCAGCCAATTTCGAGAATCTCCTTGCCTGCAGGGCTGCCGGCCAAAGAATAAAAAGCAGGCTCCTCCATTGTATGATTAGGACTCTCTGCCCGATTTCTCCTGGAAAGATAGCTGCTGAAAAAACCTTCATCATCATAAGCTTCTGGTCCCTTGAATGGCATCATTCCACCACTTTCTAAATAAAGTCAAATCTTTTGAATTTTACCATAAAACGGCAAAATAAAAAAGGCGCCTAAGCGCCTGCCTATTCTTCTGCACGATTATGAATAGCCTTAAGATAAAATGTTCTTTCCCGGGGCCCATCAAACTCGCAGAAATAAATGCCCTGCCATACACCAAGAAGGAGACGGCCGCCAGTAACAATGACATGCTGTGAAGCTCCCATGGTCGAAGCCTTCAAATGTGCGGCCGTATTCCCTTCCTCATGACGGTCCTTTAAGTGATTCCATGGAAAGGTTTCATCAAGCCGGTTAATCATATCAGTTTTTACATCTGGATCTGCATTTTCATTAATTGTCAGGCCTGCCGTGGTATGAGGGCAATATATAAGGACCGCTCCATCGGAAAGCTCCTGCTCTGCAGCAAACTCCCTGACAGTCTCGGTGATTTCTGCAAATTCATCCCGCATCGAAGTGGATATCACATATTTTTTCAGCACAAACATCCTCCTTTGTTTTTATTGATAGATACCGCCAAAGACATGTATACCGTTCTCTTTCAGCGGCGGGTTATAAGTGATTTGCCAAATCGTTTCGCCAAACTCAGAGAAGATGCTTTCGGTTTCCCTGCTGTAAGGTTCACTAAATTCTATCCGGCAGCCTCCTGCCTGGACAATTACAGGTTCACCCTCAGTCATTTGCTTGACTGGGGAGGAGCATCCCAAAAGCTTCGCCCAGGATTCTGCTGTTTCAATCTTATTTTCAGTCAATATCTTAATTGTCTTTACAGCATGTGACTCCTGGCTGGGCAATAAGAGACCTGTATTTCTTAAATCATCAAACCTTTCTTCATCCTCCTGTTCCCACTGGATGAAAAAAGGATATGGCAGGCCGCCTTCCCCTTCCGCAAAAAGCATTTTCCATTCAATCAATTTACCATCTTGCGTAGTTCTTCTTCCTTCATGGATGACTGTATTGATGCCAATGTTGGCGATTTGCTCCTGCAGCTTGCCGATATGCTCGGTCCTGAAGCAGAGCTGTCCGATTCTTTCCCCTCTTTTTACCCCTTTCGTAAGCTGCTGAATCAAGGGATTTTCAGAAAAAGCAGCAATTTCCGGTTCCTCTACTGCCAGGAATTCTATGTATGAAGAATGGAAGTAAATGACACTGTTATAGGTTCCCCAAACCGGATGCCGCCCGCCCATACACGCTTCCAGTCCCTCGTGTTTCAGTTTATCCACTGCTTCAGCAGGATGCCTGTCTAAAAAGTGCACAATATGATCAAGCTTCAGACTCATTTGTCTGGCCTCCTTTTTCTTTTAGCAGCCATTTTGCCGTAAAATCAACAATTTCCCTTTGATCCATCATCAGACAGTCTGCCTGCCCCACTTTCCCTTTCGTGACTGAATGCTCTTTTTCAAAAGCCCGTCCGATTTCAGGGAAGCGGTCTGAATCAACCTCTGCCTCAGTATAAGTCTTCCAAATCCTTTTCCCGTCCTCCATCATGGCAGAACTTTGTTTATAGGTTTTCAGGCCGCCTGCTCTGTACTCTCCCAAATGCATGCTTGTACTGTTGTCGTAACCCACACCAATCAGAAGGACCATGCTGCCGGATTCATACAGCTTTGCCAGCGGAGATTCTTCCCCGAATGGAAGATCGGTTGAATGAATCTTTGTGATTTTCTCTGCCAGGCGGCCGATGGCTGAAAATGAAACGGTCGGATGGGAGCTCCTTCTAGCTTCAGGAAATGTCCTGAAAAGCTCGGCAACCCTTCCCATCCCCCTTGTCGGAGTAGTGCTTGGATCATAAGCTGGCATGCCTGCCCTTATTCCATCCCACCATTCTTCCGGTACAGCAGGATTCTGCCAATATTTTGGGTCACTGTTTCCAAGTGACTGAGCTGGCATGACGATTGTGCCCCGTTCTCCGACGGAGCCAAGCAATGCCTGAATGACTGCCTGTTCTGCACCGCACACCCAGCCGATTGAACTGAGGCTTGAATGTACAATCAAAGTCATCCCTTCAGCCACACCGAGACTTTCAAGATCATTCATGAGCGTCTCTGCTGTTATAAGGCTTGTGCTTCTGCTTACTGCTAGTTCTTCACTCATTGTGCTTTCACTGCTCCCTTTTATTGTATGTCTCTCACAGTCTATTTTACTTTCATGTAATAATAAGCGTCTATATTCCGACAACGTTAAATCTCTATATATACCCTATATTGAAAGAAATAATCGCATGATGATGAAATATGCTGAAAAAAGGTACTTAAGGACCGATTGTAAATATATTTCCCTTATTGCTTTTCAAAACGATCACAATCATTTACAATAAGTTAATAGTAAGAATATTCAATTCTTTTTCTGGGAGGAATGCAAAATGAAAATTATGAGTAATGAACAACTTGTCGTCTCGTATCGTGATGCATTGAAAACTGGTATGGAAAAAGAATGGATCAACATACTTAAAGGTGAAATTCAGCGAAGAGGCCTTAGGCCATTTAAAAACTAACGAAGCACTTTACCCGTTTAGAGCAATCTAAACGGGTTTTTTATTTTACCTCTGCTTTTCTTCCGTTGACTTCAGAATAAAAGTCCCTCCAAAAAATATGGTTCCTGAGTTTACCCGCCGCTTCTCTTCTGCCCGCAGCATCCCTCAATAATCTTTTGATATTCTTCTTCACTGATGATCCCAGCTTTTTTCATTAAAGCTGAATAGCAGTATATCTTCTTCAGAATTCGTCCCACTTTCCTCACTCCTGCTTTTTAAATAGCTTATTCAAGAAGGATAAAATGTTTCCATCGGTAAACATTTTTAGATGAATAAAAAAGCAGAGCCATTTAAGGCTCTGCTTCCTAACTTTTAAGCTTCAAAAAGCAGTGATTCCGGATCTTCGATAAGCTCTTTTACACGCTTCAGGAAGGTAACTGCTTCTTTTCCGTCAACGATGCGGTGGTCATATGATAATGCTATATACATCATTGGGCGGTTTTCCATCTTCTCGGCGTCGATGGCAACCGGGCGCATCTGGATACTGTGCATTCCCAGGATTCCCACCTGCGGGCCATTCAGGATCGGTGTTGACAGCAGTGAACCGAATACTCCGCCATTTGTGATTGTGAATGTTCCACCCTGCAGGTCATTCAAAGAAAGTTTATTGTTTCTTGCTTTATCGGCAAGATCCATGATGTCCCCTTCGATTTCAGCAAAGTTCTTCCGGTCCGCGTCCCGTACGACAGGAACAACCAGTCCTTCTTTTGCCGAAACAGCGATGCCGATATCATAGAATTTCTTGAGTACCAGCTCGTCACCCTGGATCTCAGCATTCAATAAAGGATTCTTCTTAAGGGCAGCAACAACAGCTTTTGTGAAGAATGACATGAAGCCCAGCTTGACGTCATTTTCTTCAAAGAACTTGTCCTTGCGTCGCTTGCGCAGATTCATAACATTGGTCATATCGACTTCATTGAAGGTTGTCAGCATGGCAGCATTCTGCTGAACCTCCACAAGGCGATTGGCAATTGTCTGTCTGCGGCGGGACATGCGGACACGTTCAACAGGCTTGCTGTCCTGTGCCGGCTGTGCAGCAGGTGCCGGTGAAGCAGCTGCTGGCTTTGAGTCTTGCTTAGCAGCCTGCGGATTGTATCCGGAAACATCCTGTGCTCTTACGCGGCCAAGAGGATCGGCTGTCGGTACCTGGCTGAGGTCAATGCCTTTTTCCCTGGCCATTTTGCGGGCTGCAGGAGAAGCGATCGGACGCTGCTTCTTTTCCTGTTCTTCTTCTGTCTGAGGCTTAGCTTCGTTTGTTACAGGCTCTTTAGGGGCAGCTGGCGGCTCAGTCGCCTGCGGAGCTTTTTCAGCTGGTGCTTCTGCAGATTCTCCGCCTTCTGTAGCTTCTGTATCAACCGTCGCAATGGTTTCGCCCACCTGGACAGTATCGCCCTCTTGTGCGCCAAGATCTTTGATGACTCCACTGTATTCGGAAATGATCTCTACATTAACTTTGTCAGTTTCGAGCTCTACCACATAATCCCCTTTATTGACAAAGTCGCCCGGCTGTTTCAGCCACTGTGCCACCGTACCTTCTGTAATTGATTCCGCCAATTCTGGAACTTTAATTTCTGCCACTTTAAAATCCTCCCTCTTCCGTACGTGTTAAGACTTCATTAATAATGCGCGCTTGTTCTTTTTTATGAACGTTCGGGTCGCCTTCCGCCGGGCTTGAACGGCGGCGTCTGCCGGCATAGGAGACTTTTGCACCGGCTGGAGCCAATTCTGACAGGCGCGGCTCGACAAAATTCCAGGCACCCATATTCTTCGGCTCTTCCTGTACCCATACGATTTCCTCAACGTTTGGATATTGATCAAGGATGCTTCTGATTTTCTTCATCGGGAAAGGATAAATCTCTTCAACCCTTAAAATATGAAGCCATTCAAGGCCAGCTGCATCTTCAATATTTTCATGCAGATCGATCATGATTTTTCCTGTTCCAAATACAATTCTCTTCACCTGGTCTTTTGCTTGCCCCAATCCAGGCTGCTCGATGATTGGCTGGAAAGTTCCTTCGCTGAGCTCAAGACCGTTGGAAGCTACATTCGGATTGCGCAGCAGGCTCTTAGGCGACATGAGGACAAGAGGCCTTACTTCTTCCCTGTTCAGGATGGCAGCCTGTCTCCTCAGAATATGGAAATACTGGGCAGATGAAGTCAGGTTGGCAACTGTCCAGTTGTTTTCAGCAGCTAAAGTCAGGAATCTTTCAACCCTGCCGCTGGAGTGCTCTGGCCCCTGGCCTTCATAACCATGAGGAAGAAGCATGACAAGACCGGATTTCTGCCCCCATTTCGCTCTTCCTGCTGAAATGAATTGGTCGAACATGACCTGTGCTGCATTGGAGAAGTCACCGTATTGCGCTTCCCACAGCACTAAAGTTTCAGGAGCAAACACATTGTAGCCGTATTCAAAGCCGACTACAGCCATTTCTGACAGCGGGCTGTTGTGGACTGCAAATGATGCTTTTGAAGATGAAAGCATATGCAATGGCGAATAAGCTTTTCCTGAACTGCTGTCATGAAGGACAACGTTTCTCTGGGCAAACGTGCCGCGTTCAGAATCCTGCCCGGACAGGCGGATTGGCGTACCATCCTTCAGGATGGAGGCGAATGCCAATGTTTCTGCAAGGCCCCAGTCAATTTTTCCGTTTCCTTCGAGTGCTTCAGTCCTGCGCTTCAGGATCTTATCCAGTTTATTGAAGACCTTGAAATCTTCAGGCCATGTCAGCAGCTCTTCATTGATTTGCTTTAATGCCTTCAGGTCGACAGCTGTTGCTAATTCAGGAATGCCTTTTTCCACCGTTTCAGGCGGATTGGTTTCCTCAATTTCCTTTTTCTTATCAGGAACTTTGTTATAGGCTTCTTTGAGCTTATCAAGGACCTCAGCACCCATCCCTTCCAGGCTTTCCCTGGAAAGAGTGCCATTTGCTACTAGCTGTTCACTGTAAAGTGATTTGATGGTTGGGCGCTTATGTATAATATTGTACATAAGCGGATTTGTCGTCATAGGCTCATCCATTTCGTTGTGACCAAAGCGTCGGTAGCCGATCAGATCAATCAGAAAATCTTTATTGAACTTCGCTCTGTATTCACAGGCGAGCTGGGCAGCAGCTACGACAGCTTCTGGATCATCAGCGTTTACATGCAGGATTGGTATTTCATAGCCCTTCGCAAGATCGCTTGCATATCGGGTAGATCTGGAATCCTGGGATTCTGTTGTAAATCCGATTGTATTATTGGCGATGATATGAATGGTTCCGCCAGTCCGGTAACCAGTAAGCTGGCTGAGATTCAATGTTTCCGCCACGGTTCCCTGACCAGGGAATGCCGCGTCGCCATGAATCAGGATTGCCATAGCTGAGCTTGGGTCCTCCTTTGGATAGCCGGATGCACTTCTGTCATCCTGTGCTGCCCTGGTGAAACCTTCAACTACCGCGCCTACAAATTCAAGGTGGCTAGGGTTGTTTGCAAGAGTCAGTCTGGCTTTAGTCGTGTTTTCTTTCTTGATCTGCCTGTCCAGTCCCAGGTGATATTTCACATCGCCTGTCCAGCCGTAGTTAATGCCGATAGAACCTTCGGAAGGTACGAGCTCTTTATTCGGTGCATGCTGGAATTCAGCGAAGATCATTTCATACGGCTTTCCAAGTACATGTGCAAGCACATTCAGGCGGCCGCGGTGCGCCATTCCGATATTGATCGTCTTCGCGCCGTCGACAACAGATTCTGCAACCAGCTCGTCCAATAACGGAACAAGTGTATCAAGCCCTTCGATTGAAAAGCGTTTTTGCCCGACAAATGTACGGTGGAGGAATTTTTCAAACTCTTCAACCTCCATCAGCCTTTTCAGGACACCCAGTTTCTTTTCATTTGAAGGTTCAGCAAGCAGTGTACCTGTTTCCACCTTGCTCCGAAGCCAATTCTTTTCGTTCACATCGTAAACATGATGAAACTCATAAGCTATCGTTTGGGTATATACATTCTTAAGATGCTCTATTGCTTCAAATCCGTTGCGGACATGTGAGGGGGCATCTGAACATATGATCGATGCCGGCACCTGCTCCAGATCATTCCGGGATAATCCATATTGCTCCAGGGCAAGGATGTCTTTCTCCGGCTTATTGTTTTTTAAAGGGTAGATATCAGCCGAGATATGGCCGTATGCCCTGATATTATCCGCGAGCCGGATAGCTGCCAGCGTTTTTTCCAGCTGTCCGGGAGCAGCAGCCTGGACAGGTTTGTCATTTTCATAGGTGTCAATCTGAGTTTGTTCAGGAGATCCCCACTTTTCAAAGTACTCTCTCATTTCAGCGTCTACTGATTGAGGGTCCTCCAGGAATCTTTCATATAATTCAATAACATAGCCAAGGTTTGGTCCATGAAACCCCTGTAAAGGTCCCTCGCCGTTGGATGGCGTTTTCATGAAAATTACCTCCGAGTGTTTTTTTAAGAAAACATTTAGTTTCCGGCATTTTATCCCGTAAATTTTTACCCTAATATATGAAATAGTAACGCAAAATTGTATGAATAATATTTTTATTCAGAGGATAAAACGTTTTCAATGACATTTTACCATGCAAATCCCTATCGTACAAAGGATTTAAACTGAAAATTAGAAGAAAAATGTAATTTTTTTTCATCACCTTAAAATCTATATTAAAAAAATGATTTTTCTATTTTTTTTCGCTCCACAATGAATATAGTAGTGTTATAATAGGAAGATATCTAACTTTAGGGCTGTAAAGGATTAAGGAATTCTTGTGAATAAACAGTGATTATTATTCTAATAGCAAAAAATAAACCCGGGAATGATCCCCGGGTTTATTTTTTACCATATGATTTAATCTAATACGCTGCCTGACCCGGTGTTTCTCTGTGTATTCCCGCGGCCCTGTTCCCAATTATATTCTTTCTATATTAATACCAAGCTGTTTTGTTTTCCTGCTCTTTATACTGTGCAGGCATTCCTGTCTTCTGTCCAGCGGAAAGTCATAAGGCCCCTTTACCAGGACGTCCGCATGCAGGAACGGCATATTGCCTGCCTCTTCAATCAGTTCTCCGCTCTGAATGCAATCATACAATAAGCAGCGATTTTTCATATGTTTTTGCATGGACTCACCTTCACTTTCCTTTTCTTGCTTTTATTTTAAAACAAAAGTACTGAATTTTCACAAAAATAATTTACCATTTTTTCCTTTCTTCCGCATAAATTTCTCCCCGCTGTACAAAAAATATAAAGATACTTTCTAAGGAGGAATGAACATGAACATCGGCCGGGCAAAAGAAATTCTCGGGTCTGCTGATCTAATTAAAGTAAGCTGTGAAGGCGAAGCAGTAATTATCCAGCATGTAGATGAAAAGACAAGGACAGCCCGAATCTACTCCAAGACTAATCCAGAAAAAGAATTGGATGTTTCTGTGCTGAACCTGATTGAGGGATAAAGGCAAATTTTTAAAATATTATGAAAGTTTGTTGACTTTCACTGGTTTAATGTTGTAAAGTATAGAAAATTAAATACCTGTATTTCTTATCAAGAGAGGCAGAGGGTATGGCCCTGTGAAGCCTCAGCAACCTTCAATGGATAACATTGAAAAGGTGCTAATTCCTGCAAGTCCTTCATGGGCTTGAAAGATAAGAAGAATGACAAGTGCTGCATTCAAAAAGTCTTCTTCTTATAGAAGACTTTTTTTATTTTCCATGGAGCATGAAATGCGGAGAAGCATTAAGCAAAAAGGAGTGAAAGCACTGGTGAAAACAGAAACTTTATTGGCGCAGCTTGGCAATCGCAGCGATCAGCATACAGGAACCGTCAACCCTCCGGTTTATTTTTCTACAGCTTACCGTCATGAAGGAATCGGCAAATCCAACGGCTATGATTATGTAAGGACGGGTAATCCCACAAGGGAAATCCTTGAGCAGGCAATTGCCAAACTGGAACAAGCAGATCAAGGTTATGCATGCAGCTCAGGCATGAGCGCCATATCCACCGTTTTATCTCTATTCCGTTCAGGTGATGAGCTGGTGGTGTCAAAAGACCTTTATGGAGGCACCTACAGGCTGCTTGAGCAGGGTTTTGCCAAATGGGGGCTTGTTTCAAAATACGCCGACACCTCTGATATCGATGAGGTAAGCAGGCAGATTACCCCTCAAACGAAAGCGATATTTCTGGAAACGCCAACCAACCCGCTCATGCAGCAGGCCGATATTGAGGCTGTGGCGGCAATTGCCCGCCAGCATGGCATTCTATTGATCGTCGATAATACCTTTTATACGCCGGTCCTTCAGCAGCCAATCAGGCTGGGGGCAGATATCGTTATTCACAGTGCTACAAAATATCTGGGCGGCCATAACGATGTTCTCGCCGGCCTCATCGCCGCACGCGGAGAGGAATTATGCGCCTCCCTTGCCCTTCACCATAATGCGGGAGGAGCAGTATTAAGCCCGTTTGATTCCTGGCTTCTGATGAGAGGAATGAAAACCCTTGCCCTCAGGATGAAAAAGCATGAAAGCAATGCTGGTAAACTGGCTGAATACTTGAGCAGCCATGAATGTGTCGAGGAAGTGCTGTATCCCGGAAAAGGCGGCATGCTCTCCTTCAGGGTCCGTGAAGAAAGATGGGCGGATCTATTCCTGCAGAATCTGAACCTTATTACTTTTGCTGAAAGTCTTGGCGGAACTGAAAGTTTCATTACCTATCCTGCCACACAGACCCACGCAGACATCCCTGAAGAGACCCGGTTAGCCGCCGGAATTTGCGGCAAGCTCTTAAGATTTTCGGTTGGCATTGAGGATCCGGGCGATTTGATGGAAGATCTGGAAAAAGCCTTCAGTGCCTGTTTGGAAGGAGTGAATATAAGATGAAGAAAGACTGCTATCGATTCGAAACAAAGCTATTGCACAATAAACATAAAACAGACCCGTTCACAGGGGCTGTAAGCGTCCCGATTCATCATGCCTCCACTTTCCATCAAAAGGATCTTGAGTCTTTTGGCAAATACGACTACTCCCGGAGCCTCAACCCGACAAGAGAGGCGCTTGAAGATATAATTGCCGGACTTGAGGGCGGGTCTAAAGGGTTTGCCTTCTCTTCCGGGATGGCGGCCATCTCCACTTGCTTTCTTCTTCTGTCACAGGGAGACCATGTCATTATTTCAGAGGACGTATATGGAGGCACCTACAGGATGGTCACCGAGGTCCTCTCGCGCTACGGAATCGATTACACTTTCGCAGATATGACTAATATAGAGGAAATAAAAGAGGCTGCCCTTCCACATACAAAACTATTCTATGTTGAAACACCTTCCAATCCCCTCTTGAAGGTTGCCGATATCAAAAGCATTGCTGAGATTGCCAAGGAAAATGATGCTTATACCTTCGTAGATAATACGTTCATGACCCCACAGCTGCAAAAGCCGCTGGACCTAGGGGCAGATATTGTCCTTCACAGTGCGACGAAATTTATCTCCGGACACAGTGACGTCGTTGCCGGCCTCTGTGCTGTAAAAGATCCAAAGCTGGCTGAGAAAGTGGCCTTTCTGCAGAATTCCTTTGGGGCTGTCCTTGGCGTGCAGGATTGCTGGCTTGTGCTGAGGGGTTTGAAAACCCTTCATGTCAGACTGCAGCAGTCAATGAAAACAGCACAGAAAATTGCTTCTTTCCTTGAGAATCACCCACTTGTGAAAAAAGTGCATTACCCGGGGCTTGAGAGCCATCCTCAGTATAAGCTGCAGAGAGAACAGGCTGCCGGGCCGGGAGCGGTGCTTTCTTTTGAGCTTGAGGACGAAGATGCGCTGCGGAAATTCTCTGAAGCCCTGGAAATCCCGGTTTTTGCAGTAAGCCTGGGGGCCGTCGAGTCCATACTCTCCTGGCCAGCCAGGATGTCCCATGCTTCCATGTCCTCATCCGAAAGAAGCAGACGGGGAATATCTGACTCGCTTCTCCGCCTTTCAGCAGGTCTCGAAAATCCGGATGATTTAATAGATGATTTAAGCAGGGCACTTGCTGCTGTAGAGAGAACATCCGCTTCAGCGAGGGTAAAACTATGAACCTGCTGGATAAAATGGAAAAAGAGATCATCATAGCAGATGGAGCGATGGGCACCCTCCTCTATTCCTATGGTACTGATTTCTGCTTTGAAGAACTCAATGTATCACAGCCCGGCCAAATTCAAAATATCCATCAAGCCTATATAGATGCCGGTGCAACTCTGATTCAGACAAACACATATGCAGCCAATTATCTCAAGCTGCAGCGCTACGGACTTGAGGACCATGTAAAAGAGATAAACAGTGCCGCTGTCGCGGTTGCGAGGAAGGCTGCGGGAAAAAGTGCATTTGTTGCGGGAACGATTGGCGGCAGCCGCGGGATTAAACCTCACTCCATATCTATAGAAGAGATAAAAAGAAGCTTCAGGGAGCAGCTCTACTGCCTGCTGATGGAAGGGGTAGATGCGATCCTTCTTGAGACGTATTACGATCTCAAGGAACTGGAAACAGTCCTTTCGATCGCTAGAAAAGAAACAGCCCTCCCTCTCATTGCGCAGGTGTCACTGCAGGAAACAGGAATCCTGCAGGATCATACACCCATAAGGGAAGCATTGTCCAGGCTGGAAGCGCTCGGGGCGGATATCGTGGGACTCAATTGCCGGCTTGGCCCCCATCATATGCTGCTGACGCTTGAGGAGGTGCCCCTCCCGCAGAAGGCATATCTGTCCGCATATCCGAATGCCAGCCTGCCTGCATACACGGATGGAAAATTCCATTACGAGGGAGATGCAGACTATTTCAGGCAATCTGCCAAAGCTTTCAGGAACCAGGGAGTCCGGCTGCTTGGAGGCTGCTGCGGCACCACTCCTGCTCACATCCGTGCATTTTCGGAGGAATTAAAAGGATCACCTCCTATCGGGAAAAAGGAGGTTAGGGAACCAAAGGCTGATATTCAAGTCTTGCCTAAAGAGGCAAAAAGAGATCTCCCCCCTCTCCAAAATCTTGTGAAGGAAAAACAATCGGTCATCGTGGAATTAGATCCGCCAAGGAAATTGGATACAGACAATTTTTTTGCGGGTGCCAAGGCACTGCAAGCCGCAGGAATAGATGCCATTACACTTGCTGATAATTCTCTTGCATCACCCAGGATCTCAAATGAATCACTCGGCTATCTGGCAAAGACCCGGCTGGGGCTTCGGCCGCTCATTCATCTTACATGCCGGGACAGGAATATCATTGGGCTGCAGTCTCATTTAATGGGCCTTCATACTTTGGGGCTGCATGATATTCTTGCCATTACTGGAGATCCTGCAAGGGTCGGTGATTTTCCCGGCGCCTCCTCCGTCTATGATATGTCCTCCTTCGAGCTTATCCAGATGATCAAGCAGCTGAATGAAGGCCGCTCGATTTCAGGCAAGGATCTTGGACAAAAGGCTGCATTCTCTGTTGCTGCTGCTTTTAACCCAAATGTCCGCTCTCTCGAGAAGGCAGTTCAGAGGCTTGAAAAAAAGGCGGCTTACGGAGCGGATTATTTTATTACCCAGCCTGTATTTTCGGAAGAGAAACTGCTGGAAATATATGATGCTGCCAAACATCTGGAACAGCCGATTTATATAGGCCTGATGCCTCTGACAAGCAGCAGGAATGCCGATTTCCTTCATAATGAAGTGCCGGGCATCAAGATATCCGACAAAATCAGGAAACGTATGAATAGCCTGAAAGATGACCCCATCCAGTCTGTAAGAGAAGGGATCAGCATAAGCAAAGAACTGATTGATGCAGCTGCAGAGCTGTTTAACGGCATCTATTTAATCACCCCGTTCATGAAGTATGAACTGACAGCGGAACTTGCCAAATATGCCCGCAGCGTGGAGCTGAAAACAGCCAGGAGGAACAGAAATGCAAAAAATATCTCTATCTGAAAGAATGAATCACAAAATTTTGATCATGGATGGCGCCATGGGAACGATGCTGCAGAGAGCTGATCTTTCTGCTGAAGATTTTGGCGGTGAACAGTTTGACGGCTGCAATGAATACCTGAATCTTACAGCACCGGGGTTGATTCAGGAAATCCATCTCGCCTATCTTAAAGCTGGTGCCGATATAATTGAAACCAATACTTTCGGTGCCACGAGCATAGTACTTGATGAGTACAGCATAGGAGATAAAGCCTATGAAATAAACAGAACAGCTTCCTTGATTGCAAGAAGAGCGGCTGATCAGATCAGTACTCCTTCCTGGCCGCGTTTTGTTGCCGGATCTATGGGTCCGACTACAAAAACACTTAGTGTGACAGGGGGAACAACATTTGAAGAGCTGGCATTGTCCTATGAGGAGCAAGCCTGCGGATTAATTGATGGCAAAGCAGACCTGCTCCTTCTAGAGACCAGCCAGGATATGCTCAATGTAAAAGCAGGATACATCGGGATTCAAAATGCCTTCAAAAAAACCGGCATCACTCTCCCCCTTATTGTTTCAGGCACAATCGAACCCATGGGGACGACACTTGCGGGCCAGTCAATTGAAGCTTTCTATATTTCTCTCGAGCATATGAAACCGCTGGCTGTCGGCCTTAATTGCGCTACAGGCCCAGAATTCATGCAGGAGCATATCAGGTCTTTATCTTCCCTTGCTGATGCTGCTGTCAGCTGCTATCCAAACGCCGGGCTGCCTGATGAAGAAGGACGCTACCATGAAACACCGGAATCGCTCGCAGAGAAGCTTGCAGGGTTTGCATCCCAAGGCTGGCTGAACATCGTAGGCGGGTGCTGCGGAACTACACCGGAGCATATCAAGGCGATTGCAGATAAAATGGAACATTTTGAACCGCGAAAGCTCTCTGCAGCATCTGTCCATAAAGTATCAGGCATTGAGCCGCTTATCTATGATGACCCAACCCTCCGGCCCATCATGGTCGGCGAGCGGACAAACGTCATAGGATCCAGGAAGTTCAAAAGATTGATTGCCGAGGGCAAGTTTGAAGAAGCTTCAGAAGTCGCGAGGGCGCAGGTCAAGAACGGCGCCCATGTTATTGATATATGCCTTGCTGACCCGGATCGCGATGAACTGGAAGACATGGAAAACTTCATCAGAGAAGTAACTAAAAAAGTAAAGGCTCCAATTGTGATAGATTCTACGGATGAGAAAGTTATAGAAAAAGCTCTTATATACCTGCAGGGTAAATCTGTGATTAATTCTATAAATCTGGAGGATGGCGAAGAAAGGTTTGAGGCTATTGCCCCTCTCATAAGCCTGTACGGAGCAGCAGTGGTAGTCGGAACCATAGATGAGAAAGGCATGGGAGTGAGTGCAGACAGAAAGCTTGAAATCGCTTCCCGCTCCTACAGCCTTCTTGTTGAGAAATACGGGATTCCTCCAGAGGACATCATATTTGATCCGCTAGTCTTCCCGGTCGGGACCGGTGATGAACAATACATCGGCTCAGCAAGAGCTACTGTTGAGGGTATCCGGCTGATAAAAGAACGCTTTCCAAAGACACAGACGATTCTTGGCATCAGCAATGTTTCTTTTGGCCTGCCTCCTGTAGGAAGGGAAATTCTTAATTCCGTGTTCCTCTACCACTGTACCCAGGCAGGGCTGGACTATGCAATCGTGAATACAGAAAAGCTTGAGCGCTTTGCCAGTATAGCCAGGGAGGAAACAGCTTTGGCAGAAGAGCTGTTATTTGAAACCACAGATGAAACGCTGGCACAGTTCACAGAATTCTACAGGGGGAGGAAAAAGGAAGAAAAAAGTCTCCTCCCTGATATGAGCCTGGCTGAGCGCCTTGCCTATTATATTATAGAAGGAACTAAAGAAGGCCTGCTGGATGACCTTAAGGGAGCCTTACTCGAGTACAATTCCCCTCTTGAAATTATCAATGGTCCCCTGATGGATGGGATGAAAGAGGTCGGCCGCCTGTTCAACGACAACCAGCTGATCGTCGCCGAAGTGCTTCAGAGTGCAGAAGTAATGAAAGCTTCTGTTTCCTATCTTGAGCCTTTTATGGAAAAAGGAAGTTCCTCAGGCAAAGGGAAGATCATTCTTGCCACTGTAAAAGGAGATGTCCATGATATCGGCAAAAATCTTGTTGATATCATTCTCAGCAATAACGGCTACCAGGTAATCGACTTAGGCATTAAAGTATCGCCTTCTGAGCTTGTAAAAGCAGTAAAAAAGGAAAAGCCTGATATGGTCGGACTTTCCGGCCTGCTTGTTAAATCCGCCCAGCAGATGGTCATCACTGCTTCTGATATGAAACAGGCAGGCATAGATATCCCTATTCTCGTCGGAGGTGCGGCACTATCAAGGAAATTTACGGATACAAAGATTTCAAGGGAATATAACGGCCTTGTCATGTATGCCAAAGATGCAATGAATGGATTATCAATCGCCGATCAGCTCCGGCACGAACCGGAATACAACAGGCTCCTTGCCGAGCAAGTGGCGAAGCGGTCCCTTCCCCTCCCCGCTGCCTTAACAGAAAGAAAAGCAGGAGCTCTAGCTGCAGTTAAGGTGCGGCCCGCTGTCAGGTCTGATGTACCGGTTTATGTTCCGCAGGATTTGGAGCGGCATGTCCTGAAATCCTATACTCTTGGGCATATAGAGCCTTATATCAACCGGCAGATGCTCTTGGGGCATCATTTGGGGCTTAAGGGCAATATCAGCCGTCTCATTGAGTCAGGTGATGAGAAGGCATTGAAATTGAAGGATACAGTAGATTCCCTTATCGTTCAGGCAAAAACGGAGGGCTGGATCATGCCGGGAGCTGTGTATCAATTTTTTCCGGCTCAATCTGACGGTAACAAGGTCATCATTTACGATAAAAATGATCACAGAAGGATATTGGAGACATTCGATTTTCCACGCCAGCAGACTGAACCATTTTTGTGTCTTGCCGATTATCTGAAGCCTGCTGATGGGGGGGAAATGGATTATGTGGCCTTTTTCTCTGTTACAGCCGGCAATGCTGTCAGGGAGACTGCTGTAAATCTTAAAGAGGATGGCCGCTTCCTTGAAAACCATGCCCTTCAGGCTTTGGCGCTTGAGACGGCAGAAGGCTTTGCAGAACTTGTCCACAGGCAGATACGTGACCGCTGGGGCTTCCCGGATCCAGTAGACTTTACTATGAAAGAGAGATTTTCAGCAAAATATCAGGGACAGCGCTTTTCATTCGGCTATCCCGCCTGCCCGGAGCTTGAAGATCAGCGCAAGCTTTTTGATTTGATCAGGCCGGAGGAAATTGGCATAGAACTGACGGAAGGATTCATGATGGAGCCGGAAGCTTCGGTTTCAGCCATGGTTTTTGCCCATCCGGAAGCACGGTATTTTAATGTCTTGAAAAACTGATGCAACGGCCTGCCAATGACGGCAGGCTTTTATGTTATACAGGAATTTATAATTTGTATGTCCCGTGAAAAATTTTCATGCTTGATCAATATCCAGCCGCTGCCATCGTTTAATTTAATAAATATCAATGGGCGGGTGTATTTTTTACAAAAAAAGTAAATTATAAGATGATTTCTCCTATTGAGGTGCAGAAGATGAACATTACATTATCCATTATCCTGGCTGTTTGCGCCGGCTATTTGAAAGCATGGAAAAACTGGCGTGCCTATCACCCTACGATGCTTTATACCTCTGTGTTGGTGCTTTTGTACAATTTTATCTGCAAGGATCATCTATTATGGAAGCACAAAAGCATTCCATTAGAATCGCATTTTGCAGGAGAGCTGCTTCATGCATTCGCCATACTACCAGCAATTACGGTATTATACCTGTCATTCTACCCGGAAAAGGGCGGCAGACTCCGGTATATAATACTTTGGAGCGTTCTTTCTTTTGCGGCAGAATTCCCTTTTGCTGCAACAGGGATGATTGTTTTTGAGAATGGCTATCAATATTGGATGGAGCTTCTCTTTTACCCGGTGATGTACATAATGATCAGGCTGCATCATATGAGGCCCTTATTGACTTACGGCCTTTCAGGTGTGATCATCCTTTTGCTGGTCTGGCTTTTTAAAGTGCCGGTTGAGCTTGCCTTTTAAATCAAGCACCTATCTTGTACAATAGTCAGTATACTTGTTTGTTTCTGACTACTTAGAGAAAGCTGGTGCAAATATGCCTTATCGTTCATATGCTGCAGGCGACAGCTGCATCATCCTTGAATTCGGAAGCAGCATCGACCCGGAAAGCAATCAAAAAGTCCGGAAAGCGGCTTCCCTTTTATCAAAAAAACCTTTCAGGGGCATGATTGAATGCGTCCCTGCCTTTCATACATTGGCTGTTCATTATGACCCCTATGCCATCGGCACTTTTTCTCCCTTTGAGACAGCCTCTTCTTTAATTGATGAAAAGCTCGGAGAAGAAATACAATTGGATGGCGTCTCACCGCGGCTTTTGGAAATCCCTGTCTGCTATGAAGGAGCACATGCCCCGGATCTGGCTTTTGTAGCCCGTTCAAATCGATTGTCTGAAAAAGAAGTTATAGAGATGCATAGTAAACGAGACTACGAGATTTACTTTCTTGGCTTCTCTCCCGGCTTCCCTTTCCTTGGCGGGATGGATCTGCGCATAGCGGCTCCGCGCAAAACTTCCCCAAGATTGAAGATTCCCTCTGGCTCGGTGGGCATCGCTGGCAGGCAGACAGGGATATACCCAAACGAGACTCCTGGAGGCTGGCAGATTATCGGAAGGACACCGATAAAGTTATTCGATCCAAAAAGGGAAGAACCCAGCTTGCTTAAGCCCGGGGACCGTCTGCGTTTTTTTCCGATTGAAGAAGCAGAATTCCAGTCAGGGGGCAGCAGCCTATGGGAATAAAAATACTTAAGCCGGGACTAATGACGACGATCCAGGATGCAGGCAGAAAAGGATTCCAAAATATCGGGGTATCGCCATCTGGTGCAATGGATCTTTTCTCTTATACACTTGCCAATCTGGCAGCAGGCAATTTCAATGATGAAGCAGTTCTTGAAATTACGTTGATTGGACCCAGGCTGCTCTTCGAAAAGGATAGCATCTTCAGCTTATTTGGCGCAGAAACAGAAGCAAAGCTGAACGGCATCAATATCCATTCAGGCAAGCCGATCACTGCAAAAAAAGGAGATGTTCTTTCTTTTGGCAGAATGAAGGCGGGATGCCGTACATATGTGGCCTTCCATGGCGGCATTTTGGTGCCCCCTCTGATGGGAAGCAGGAGCACATATCTGAAAGCAGGATTTGGCGGCCTGGAGGGCAGAACATTAGAAAAAAACGATGTCCTTCCTATCAGACAATCCACCGGCCGATTCAGCAGAAGCTGGAGCCTCTCCCCCTCACTCACATCTTATCTTCAGCATGATAAGATCAGGGTGATGCCCGGCAGGCAGTCTGACTGGTTTTCTCCTGATGCTATTAAGCAGTTTTCAGAGCAGGAATTTACTATTTCAGCAGATTCTGACAGGATGGGATACAGGCTGAAGGGCCCTTCGCTCACAAAAGCAAGGGAAATTGAAATGATTACAGAACCAGTATCATCCGGGACAGTCCAGGTGCCTGCTGACGGCAACCCCATCATCCTGATGGCTGAGAGGCAGACAACAGGCGGATACCCGAAAATCGCCCAGGTCCTGTCCGCAGACATTCCAATCCTTGCACAGAAAAAACCGGGAGATAAGATCAGGTTTGCTGCTGCCTCCTTGGATGAAGCACAAACTGCTTATAAGAATCATGCAAAAACAATAGCATACATGACAAAAATAGTGAAAGAAAAATGGGAGAAAGAGGTGCGCATAAATGAAGAAAATTGATTTGAACTGTGATCTCGGTGAAAGCTTTGGAAGCTTCAAGATTGGATCCGATGAGGAAATCATGGCTTATATCACATCTGCTAATATTGCCTGCGGCTTCCATGCAGGAGATCCAGGGACAATGCGCAGAACAGTCAAGCTTGCCCTTCAGCATGGGACGGCCATAGGTGCGCACCCGGGTTTGCCTGACCTCCAGGGATTTGGCCGAAGAAAAATGGATATTGATCCTGAAGAGGCCTTCGATCTGGTGTTATATCAAATCGGCGCACTGTCTGCTTTTGTTAAAGCGGAAGGCGGCAGGCTCAGCCATGTAAAACCTCATGGGGCGCTTTATAATATGTGTGCGGGTGATAAACGGCTTGCAGAGGCGGTGGCAAAGGCTGTTCAGAGTGTGGACGATGAACTCGTCCTTTTTGGGCTTCATAACAGCGAGAGCACCAGGGCAGCGGAAAGGATCGGAATCAGAGCTGCGCATGAGGTGTTTGCGGACAGAAGATATGAGGATGACGGAACGCTTGTTTCAAGATCAAGCAGCGATGCCCTGATCACTACTGCAGAAGAAGCAGTCGGTCAGGTGCTGAAAATGGTCCTGGAAAATAAAGCTGTCAGCCGGAATGGAAATGAGATTGAAATCAAAGCAGATACCATATGCCTCCATGGTGATGGTCTCCATTCGCTGGAGTTTGCGGCAGCGCTTCATGCCGCCCTGAAGGACAGAGGTATTGAGGCTGCTTCTTACAGATAAAAAAAGGGGGGTGTCTCCCCCCTCTTACCTTTCAGCCTTCTGCTCTTCCCTGGACCTTTCTTCTTCTTCATCTACAAGAATATAAGCGATCTGCTCTTCCATTACATGATGGAGTGCATCAAGCTCTTCCTCGCTCATCAGCTTCTTTTCATCCTTCATATTTCTTCCTCCTTTTAGATAGGCATATAACAGGATGCAGCCCCTTTGTACTTTCTCCTTATTTTTCCCTGGTTAAACTTAAGCTGGAACACAACTATTCATATTCTTCCAGAGAAGCGGGCTCTGTATGATAAAAAAAGTCCCTTTTTTCCTCCCTCGTATGCAATATGAGGTTTTCTTCCCTCCTTCACGTGCTATGTAGTAAGTAAGCTCGAACACGTGATTCAGCAGAGAGTCAGTAAAACAATTCGGGGAAGTGTTATGATGCAAAGCGTCTATAAATGCAAAAATTTTACTAAGACCGGAAAAGTCCTGCTGCCAAGTCCCTGGAGGAAAAAATTCGACCTTCTCCCCGGCAGGCTTGCCGATCTGGAGTTCGAAGATGAAGACAAGAAAATTTTAATCAGAAAAGCAGATCCCAGAAGTACTGAAAACAAAAGGGTTGTTTCTGATAATGGGTCCATCCATATTCCAATGGAGCTGAGAAATCTGCTGGACCTGAAGGATCAGGAGGAATATTGCCTTTTCATTGATGAAAAGGCCAAGCAGTTCATTTTGCAAATCATGCCGGAAAAGACAGGCTAGCGTCCCTGCTGCACAAAGAATAATTTACTGCTAGTACTCATTTTTCTGGCTCTCCGTCATCCCGATGGAGCTGCTTTTCTTTTTTCCACTGCTTTCCTGGATAACGTGTTCCTGCCGGCAGCAACCTAAGGTCAGGAGGTGGAAGCATGGATCCCATTAAGCCGGGAAGTGAAAAAATGCCTGATTTCAGGGAGCTGGATGACAGGCTCATTGCACAGCATTCTTCAGAGCCTTTCCTCGTCATCAAAACCAATTTGGATCCTGAGAACTCAACAATAGAAAACCCATATTACAAAAATGAAAAACTGACAGACCGGATTAGCTTTGAGAGTTATTTTGATGAAGAACAGCAGTAAGAAAAGCCCTGGATGCCCAGGGCTTTTCTGCTGTTATCAGCGTAAAAAGCCTGTCAGTAATATTCATAGCCGCAGCTGCCATGGTCCCCATACAGCATAGAGATCATTTTTTCTGAATCTTCTTCTGAAACCTGTCTGTAATCATGGGCAAATGCCTTGAAAGTGTCACAGAACCCTACATTATTTTCGCCGACACTTTCAGCCCAGCTGGCAAAATTACGGTAATCCTCCAGCGGGTCATAAGATTCAAATTCGGCCACTTTATCATTGGAGCCCAATGTAGTCACTTCAATCCCTTTATATGAATTGGGATCATGGTCCTCATACTTCACGCATGCATAGAAAATCATGATATACAGCCCCTTTTTTCTCTAGTTTGGGCGGGGCAGAAGATTTTATGCACACAAAAAAGTCCTGTCAGCTGTTCCCTTCGACATATTTGCCATGGTCCGGTACGGCTAATTCGCCAAAATGATCCGCAAGCCTCTGCAAGCCCTCTGCCAATCCTGGGCCTGACATCGGACGGCCATGCCCTGTTCCAGCCGCCGAAGGGTTCAATGCAGCCAGCTTTAAGACAGATTTTTCTGCGGCTTTCCAGTCCGTAGTCAAGTAACGGGGCGGCCCGTTCACCTCTTCTTCCTGGACAAGGACTTTATAAAGTGAATCCTGCCTTACCGTCACAAAAGCATCTCCGGCAATAAGCAGGCTGTCTGCCTCCCTGAACAGGGAAACATGGCCCGGAGAATGTCCGGGTGTGTGGATCCATCTCCATCCCGGCAATGCAGGAACAGACCCATCAGAAGGAAGCGGATGGATATATTCACTTATATCGATCCCTTCATGCGGGAACAGCGGCGACATCTTGGCAATCATCCCGCCCTCGACACTGGCGTCAGGCTTAGGATAATCCTTCTTCCCTGTTAAATATGGGAGCTCGAGCTCATGTGCGTAAACTGGCACTTTCCATGTTTCAAGCAGTCCGATTATCCCTCCAATATGATCGAAATGCCCATGAGTCAAGATGATTGCTTTTGGTGCAGCTCCTTCACCGAAGAGAGCTTCAGCTGCTTCAATAATTTTTCCTGCCGATTTAGGCATGCCTGCATCAATCAGCACCCAATCATTGGAATCGTTATTTACCTCAGCAAAAAAGACATTGACAATTTGAATCGGCAGGCAATGGACGTCAGGGGTGATATCTTTCATATCTCCGCTTGCTGCTGAAGCAACCGGGAGAAAACGGTTGGTTGATGAACTCTCTTTCATGCAATCAGCTCCTCTGCTATTCTGCCTATCTTTACCCTTCTTGAGCTTAAATAGTCGCTCTCATGTTCTGTTTCATCCGAAAAAAAAGCATCCATCCGGGATGCTTTTGCCAGCCGCTTAAATGGCCTTGCCTGCAGCTATGCGGTATTGCCTGATGAAATCCTCAGGACTGATATAGACTTTATAGGGATAAAGACCGTGGTTTGTATGCAAGTACAAAAAGCCGAAGGAAGACTGTTCCCGGTAGGAGACATCATAGATATCAGCCAGCCTGAATTCGCGGTCTTCTGCGACGACCCGGTCGTCATATAGGTGGAGGTGGCATTCGGTTTCAATCACTTTTTGTTCATTCCACTCCACTTTTCTGCTGAATATACGATAAGGATGCGAACAGCGGTGTGCCAAATCAGTCAGTTTCCCCCTTTATTTTATATAGAGACAGGATTGCCAGGATCTCTGTTATGTATCATGTTAATTGAAGCTGCCCCGCTATTTCAACTAAAATGGGACCCGGCTTATTGCCGGGCCATGCCAGGCTAACGCCTGCTCTTGCTTTTTCGGTAGACCAGAAAGGCAACCACAATCGCAGCAATAATAATAAGCGGCAAGAATGAAAGCACAGTCTGCCAAAACGGATTTGTAGAGTCCATAAGAAAATCCCTCCCTGTCCTTTTTATAGGTTTTACCCTATCCTCATAAGAAAATTCCATTCCCGCCAAAACTTAATGATTGTGATTTTAAATAAATAGGATTATGATTTTCACTATAACTAAAACGTTCTGCTGGGGAGGCGATGAGTTTGGGGCAGAGAAACTGAAAATCGGAGAGATTGCAAAAAGGGCGAATGTAACGAAGCGTACGGTAGATTATTACACACAAATCGGCCTTATCAAAGCAAGGCGTTCTGCTTCCAATTACCGCTACTATGATGCAGAAGCTCTTGATACCCTTAAATATATCGAACAGTGCAAAAGGAACAGCTTTTCACTGGAAGAAATAAAGAACAGACTAAAGGAAAAAGAATCAGATCTTACCGATTATGAAACACTTAAAGTAAAGATATCCGGTTTGGATAAGGAGCTTTCCGAGCTGCTCCAAAATCTGGAGGATAAAGGACTGAAGAAGGAAGCTCTTAAAAAGCATCTTTCTGCTGAAAGCATATCCCTCATGCAGACCATTCTCCTTTTATTGATGTAGCCCTCCTGCCGGAACTTACAGCAGACTTTTTTACTCATCCAGGAGGTGTAAGCCTTACTCTGTAAGGCGATTCGTTGGACATATTTATCAATTTGGTATTAGTTGCACTTTTAATTGCTTTAACCGCTTTTTTTGTGTCAGCAGAATTTGCAATCGTCAAAGTCAGAAGTTCGAGGATCGACCAGCTGATTGAAGAAAATAAACCTGGAGCGCAGGCGGCCAGGCATGTGATTACCCATATGGATGAATACCTTTCTGCCTGCCAGCTGGGAATCACTATCACAGCGCTCGGCCTTGGCTGGCTTGGGGAACCGACGGTCGAGAAGCTGCTTCATCCTCTTTTTGAGAGTTTGGAGCTTAATCCATCGCTCACCCATCTTTTATCCTTCGGGATTGCCTTTGCTTCCATTACATTTCTGCATGTTGTGGTCGGCGAATTGGCTCCTAAGACCATGGCCATACAGCTGTCGGAAAGAATTACCCTGTTGTTTGCTAAGCCGCTGATTTTGTTTTATAAGCTGATGTTTCCTTTCATTTGGGCGCTCAATGGTTCAGCAAGGATCCTTACCGGCTTGTTCGGTCTCAAGCCTGCTTCTGAAAATGATCTGGCCCATTCAGAAGAAGAGCTCCGGATTATCCTTTCTGAAAGCTATGAGAGCGGTGAGATCAATAAATCAGAGCTGACATATGTAAATAATATCTTTGAATTTGATAACAGGCTCGCCAAGGAAATCATGGTGCCTCGGACGGAAATCGTCAGCCTTTCCATCGATGACAGTGTAGAGGATATCCTCGGTATCATCCGTGAGGAGAAGTACACACGCTATCCGGTCATAAATGGCGATAAAGACAATATTGAAGGAATCGTCAACATTAAGGACATCCTGACTGCCACCGTAAAAAGGGAAACGCTGACAGGTGCTCCCATCACCGCTTTTTTGAAGCCTGCCATCAGGGTCATTGAGACGATTCCGATCCATGATCTTCTCCTAAAAATGCAGAAGGAGCGGACCCATATGGCCCTGCTGCTGGATGAATATGGCGGGACAGCAGGACTTGTGACAGTAGAAGATATCATCGAAGAAATCGTCGGTGAGATCCGGGATGAATTTGATGCAGATGAAATTTCCGATATCCGCAAATTGGCTGAAGGCCATTATATCATCAGCGGCAAGGTCCTTATCGAAGATGTCAATGACCTCCTTGGTACGAACCTGCCCGAAGAGGATGTTGATACATTTGGCGGCTGGTTCCTTTCCCAGCGGTATGATGTAGTCCAGGGGGAAGAAATCATTGAGGAAAACTACTCCTTTACTGTCAAAGAACTGGAAGGCCATCATATTGTTTTTATAGAGGTCAGGAGACTGGCTGAAGAAGAAAGCCCTGAGTAAGGGCTTTTTTTGTCACCCAATGCACCTTCCCTACTCTTTTGCGGTCCGATAGGTGCATAGGCTTGTGACCAGCCCTACTGTCAGGATCGTGATAAGAGAAAGCATGAAGGTATCTCCTGAAACAAGCAGACCTCCGATAGAGATGACAAGGGAATCAATCAATAAGATTACTATCCCCACATTCATTCCTGAAAGATCCGCGATAAATTGAGCCAATAGGTCTGTCCCCCCTGTGCTCGTGCCATAGCGGAGCATCAGGCCTATGCCCAGGCCGACAAGCGCCCCTCCGGCAATAGAGCCGATGGCAGGGTCGATATATGGAAGAGACCTGCTGACTGGGTTCATGATATCGATTAAGATGGAGGATAGCAGCAAACCGTGCAGGCTGTTGAAAAAATAACCTCTATCCTTGAACCAGGCAAGAGCGAATATGGGAACGCTCATCAGGAGGATGGACAAACCTGCTTCAAATCCCCATAAGTAATTGCAGATCAAACCGAGGCCGATTACACCGCCATCAAGAACCTTGTTAGGAATTAGAAAACCGTTTATCCCCAGAGAAAGAAGAAGGCATCCGGTAAGGATGATAGCCGATTTTTTAAATATCATCATTGAACACTCCTGGCTGCTGCATGTCCTCTAGTATATGAAGCCAGTCCCAGGGATAGTATGAGCTTTTTTCATAACTAGCCTGGTTTAGGTGAATAGTAAAGGAAGTAACCTGATTTTAGGAGGATATTATGGTAAAGCAAACGCCAGATATGCCGGCATATGTGGGAAGCGAATATGACCGGCTGAAAAAAGTGGTTCTCTGTGAACCGGAGCATATGACCATTAAAGATGTGATCAACGAGACCCAGCGCCATTTTCTTAAAGAAGGCATTGATATTGAAAAGGCATTGGAGCAGCACCGCAATTTTGTTAAAACACTAGAGCAATACGGTGTGGAGGTTTACCTCCTCCCTGCCCGGGGCAAATATCCTGAACAGGTTTTCACGAGGGATATCGGTTTTACCCTCGGCCAGACCGTTTTTGTGGCAGAAATGGCGAGCAGGGTCAGGCAGGGCGAGGAAGATGTGTTCAAAGAATGGCTGGAAAAGGAGCGGACCTCCTATTTCAACCTGATTGGCGAAAAAATTGAAGGCGGAGATATCGTCATAGACCGCAATACTGTTTATGTCGGCTTGAGTGACAGGACGAATGAGAAAGCTGCAGCCCATTTGAAATCGCTTCTGCCAGATCATGAAGTGATAACAGTCCCTTTTACAGATAAATTCCTTCATCTCGATTGTGTCTTCAATGTCATTTCTGAAGACGAGGCATTGATTTATCCTGGAGAAATCGACCCAAAAGCACTGGAATACATTAAATCCAGATATCATCTGATAGAAGTATCCAAAGAAGAACAATTTTCACTGGGTACGAATGTATTATGCATCGGGGACAAGAAGATCTTCAGCCTGACGGTTAATGAAAATGTCAACAGGCAGCTGAAAGAAAGAGGCTTCGAGGTAATTGAAGTGGATATAACCGAAATCATTAAGTCCGGGGGAGCCTTCCGCTGCTGCACCCTTCCTGTATTGAGAGAAAGCCCCGGCCTAAGAGGATAAAATGTTCATTATGCCTCCCTTCCTTTCATATGCTTTATATATGACTGGTTTCGGGAGGCATGATGCTTGATGAATCTTTTTGCTGCAGCCATTGCTGTTTTATTATTGCTTATTCTTTTTGAAGAAGGTTTCATATACGGAATCTGCCGCTATATGAATGGACCAGGAAAACTCGAAAAGGCAATGGCCGCCAAACTGAAGCAGGCAAAGGAGAAGCTTGCAGAAAAAATTTAGCTTCCCGGTCTAAGAACCCATTGTTTGAATGACCGGGATATTATAAAATAAATACATTCCCTAAGGACAGGAGTGTAAATGTGATGGCAAGATCCAAGGCAAAGAAGCTGCGCACTAAAATGGTGCGTGAAGGAAAAAGAAACCCGGAAAGCAAAAGGAGCCCTTATGCATTACTTGATATGTCTGAAAGAAAGACAAAAACAAAGAAAGATCTTTTATACAAATCCAAACATAAGGGCCAATCTGGGTCTTTTTATTTTGCCGCTTAAATGGTGATGCCCGCTTTATATACATAATATCGTAAATTTCAGGAAAATTATTCTAACATCTGTTATACTTTTTACAGGAAGAAAGTGAAAGGTGAATTCTGTGACAAAAAAAAACATCCAATTCTGGTCTCTTCAGATCCTTCTGATTGTGGCCATCATTTACGTATCATCCAAAATATCCTTTTTATTTGAACCAATCGGAATCTTTGTGTCTACCTTGTTTTTCCCGATTATCATCTCAGGCTTCCTCTATTTCCTGCTTAATCCGGTCGTCAATTTCCTCCAGGCAAGAAAACTGCCGAGGACCCTTGCCATTGTAATCATTTATCTGATTATCATCGGCCTTATTGTCCTGGTGATCGGCAGCCTTGTTCCTATCATTTCAAAGCAGGTTACAGCCTTATTCAATGATCTGCCGACATATGCACAAAGAACAAGAATCTACATAGAAAATCTCTCAAGCTCGCAGCAGTTCAAATGGGTCATGAATCAGGATTATGTCCCGATTGAAAATCTGGAAAGGTCACTGATGGAGTTTGCCAACACGATCCCTGACAGGGTGACAAACGGAATTTCCAATGTATTCAGCCTTGTCGCCAATATTACAGTCACAATTGTAACAGTTCCCTTCCTGCTGTTTTATATGTTCAAGGATGGCGGAAGGTTTCCGGCTGCCATATCCAAATTCCTCCCTCTTTCTTATCGGAGCGAAGGTTTAAAGACGCTGAAGGAGACAGGAGAAACTCTGGCAGCATACATACAGGGACAGGTAACCGTGGCTTTATTCGTCGGGACTCTTGCCTTCATTGGCTATATGATCATTGACCTGCCATATGCACTCGTTTTGGCGCTGATAGTCGCTGTCACGAACATCATTCCTTATGTCGGTCCCTTTCTCGGCGGGGCGCCTGCTGTATTGATCGCGCTGTTCGATTCCCCGGCAAAGGCCATTCTGGCGATCATCGTCATTGCTGTTGCCCAGCAGGTTGAAGGGAATATCCTTTCTCCTCTCATCCTTGGAAAAAGGCTGGACACTCACCCTGCCACTATCATCATCCTGCTGCTTGTGGCAGGAAACCTTGCAGGTATCCTGGGAATGATCCTTGCTATTCCAACATATGCGGTTGTAAAAACAATCGTCATGAACTTTGTACGGTTCCTGAGGGCAAGAAGAGAAAGTGTTGCCTCTGGCTCTGATACGCTCCTATAAAAAAAGGAAGCAAACTCAGCTGAGTTTGCTTCCTTTTTTGCTGGTTTTTCACTTTTAATTTTCCTTACAAGTCTTTCCCGCTTTTTTTTCATATTCCATCAGCCAGGCATCTCTCCATTCACCCTCGTGGTATTCGTTTTTCGGGAGAAGCTTTCTTTTTTGCATTCCGCAGCTCTCATAACAGGCAATAGCCCTTTCATTCCATGTCTGGGGATCCATGACTACCAGGTCTGCTCCCTTTTCTATTATTAAATAGTTGATCATAGACTGGACGAGCAGCTTTCCGATCCCTTTTCCCCAGAATTCTGGTTCCCCGATGAACTGATCTATCCCATAGACAGAAATACCCGGATCGTATCCGTATTTCTTCCTTTCTTCTTCATCAAGCGAATAGAACTGGATATCCCAGTTCTGTTTCTTCCCATTCAAAAATACAGGCAGCTACATAACGATCCCGTTTATAGAAATGCTCATCGACCATTTGCAGTGAATGAGGATTGTCCCTGCCTTCGTAATATTTCAGCACAGACGGATCCTGCAGCCAGCGGACAAGGTGGAATTTATCTTTATCTTCCAGTTCTCTTACTTTCAGGCTGCCATTTTCAAATAATACACTCATTATAAGCCTCCACATTAATATTCACTCTAATATAAGAATTCTATAATCTTCTGTTCTTTCCTGTATGAACTCAGTTTTTTCTGTCAATAGTGGTAGAAAACACAGGAACGGGGTTCATAGATGAAGAAAGGCATTTATTTTATCAATGAAAGACAGGCAGCTGGAGATTATGCGCCAGAAAGTATTCATGAAATCCAAAAGAAGTCAGCGCAAGAATATATGAAAATAAACCGAATATCTTCAGTTAAGCTGAACCGCTGGCAGCTTAATGATCATTATGAAAACCTGCATGCCCTTTATTATGACTTGAAGGAAGGCAGAATGATGCTGGACTGCCTCGTATGTTATAATGAACAATCTGCTTCTGACTTCGCTGCTGCCTATCCAGCCAGATGGCTGCTGCTGAAAAGTTTTTTCCATGAAATATGCTTTTCAGAGGATCGGCTGCTGCCTGCAGCAGAGTAGATCAGAACAGAAAACCTCTCATATGCGTTTTTAATATAGCGAAATAGGAAATATACATATTATAAAAACGAAATAGGAGGTCTGTCATGAAAAAATCGAAGTTATTGAATCCAATAGCAGCCGCCCTTCTGATGCTGCCGCTTGCTGCCTGCGGGAATGATGAGAATGAAGTCCAGGATCCGCCCCCTAGCGCACCTAGCCAGGAAGATGATTTGAATACAGATAATAAACAGCCGGTTGAGGATTTCTCCCGCATCAATTTTACAGATTTTGAGCTTGATGCTGAGTATCCGGATATGAAATCGTATGAAGTTGACTACGAATATGATCGAAATAATACGATGGAAGCTGAGATCAAAGATGGTTTAAATGATGAAGAATTAAACGGAGATGAAGCGCTGGACAAGCTGCTGGAAGCATTCAAGCAATTTACTTTTGATGAAGAGTCTTCTGAGGATGAGGTACTGGTACAGGTAATACAAGGCCTTGATCTTAACGAAGACTATGAAAATATTGAAGTTGAAGTAACTTTTACGGATGGTACAGAAAAAACTTATTCAAAATAAACGAAATCTGAAGGGACAGCTGGACTTAGCCCTTCAGATTTTTTACTGTGTTCCTGAATGGGAAATAAAAGGCTCTGCTGCTGAAAGCGGTATTTGCGGCCCTCCTTCTATAATCTGAACAGTTATCCTCCGCTTAACTTTCTGGCATGATTCTTTGTGTTTTAGGCACAATAACAGAATCACGGGAAGGCGGTGAGCCATGTTGAAAAAAGAATCCATTTTTATTACCGTGTTTGTTTTATTAACCATGCTCCTCTGTGTTCCTTCAGGCTCAGCTGTATTCAGCGAACACCATCCCAACATGCAGCTCAGGATCATGGAGACGACGGACCTTCACTCTTACATATTGAATTACGAATATAAAAGCGGAAAAAAAGTGAAGAGCTTCGGATTTGTAAAAACCGTTAGCTTAATCAAAAAAGCGCGCCTGGAGAGACATAATACCCTTCTTTTTGACAATGGCGATCTAATCCAGGGAAGTGCTCTGGGAGATTATAGTCAAGAGCATCCCGGCCTGCCTCACCCTATTATCAGCATTATGAACGAGCTGCAGTATGATGCCGCAGCACCCGGCAATCATGAATTCAATTACGGGCTGGGCTATCTTAATAAAAAGCTGAAAGAGGCAGCCTTTCCTTATGTTAACAGCAATCTATTTATCCAGGGTACAGAATCATTCCAGGAAGAGCTTCCCTATTTCTCCCCTTATGTGATTCTTCATCGGAACTTTACGGCAGATGATGGCAGAAAATATCCTGTCAAAATTGGTGTGATTGGTTTCATTACACCTGTAGTCCTGAAATGGGATGAAGAACATTTAAAAGGAAAGCTCAGCAATAAATCAATGGTCGAGTCAGCTGAGCATTATATTCCGATTATGAGGGAAAAAGGCGCAGATGTCATAATAGCGCTGGCACATGCTGGTCTCGAAGCTGATGAACAGGTTAAGGATAAAAGCAGGAATTCAGTGCTCGGGCTGAGCAAGGTGCCTGGAATTGATGCCATTATGTTCGGCCATACCCACCAGGTCTTTCCGTCTCCTAAACTCAGGGACAGCAGCGGTCTGATCGATTCGGAAGCAGGCACAATCAATGGAATTCCGGCTGTACAGGCAGGTTCTTGGGGAAGCCATTTAGGGATTATAGATTTCAGCCTGGCTCTTGATGAAGGAAAGTGGAAAGTTGTATCAGCAGATTCCGAAGTCCGCCCCGTCTTTCTGCCTGATACACCGGGCCTTTCAGGCGGCATTGAAAACGATCAGAGAGCAGAACAGCTCGCAGAGGAGGTTCATATTAAAACGAAAAAGCATAAATGAGTGAACTGCAGGTAATTTTACTTTACTTCCAATCTCTGCTATTTTATACTAAAATGTATGAAATTAGACCTATTTCGATAGTAGGGGTGACTATTTATGCTGAAAGACAGCGAATATTTGCTTTTTATTAGGGAAATTGGCAGATTGATCACTGACTTTGAAAAATGCAAAGAGCCTGATATCCAGCAGAAAATCCTCCAGGATATAAAACTGCTGGGGTTTGCTCTCCAATAGTATAAGGTTAAAGATCTGCATTAGACTTTAAGACAACTAATGAAATTAGAAATCCCCTTCAGGCAAACAGAAGTTGTGATTGGGGAGGGGGAAACCCTCTGCTTCTGTTTTTTATGAGCAAGCGGGCTTTGGGGGCCCTGACTAAGACCGTCTGATTCGCTTTTTTGCGGTCAGAGGGTAATAGTCGCTCTGACTAAGACCCTCTGATTCGCTTTTCTGTGGCCAGAGGGTATTAGTCGCTCTGACTAAGATCCTCTGATTCACTTTTCTGTGGCTAGAGGGTATTAGTCGCTCTGACTAAGACCCTCTGATTCATTTTTCTGCGGCTAGAGGGTGTTAGCCGCTCTAACTAAGACCCTGTGATTACTTGTCTCCGGACTGTTTTGAGTTTACCCCCTCTCTTTTTGTTCTTCCCTCCTCTTTTCATATACCTGCAGATTCATATAGATGGTACTCAGAACTGGTACTGGTAAACGGTGTTCAGCCGCTGCATCCAGGAGATATTTAAAAAAGTGGACTGACTCAGTCTCCAAGCCTTTTTCCATATCACGCTGCATGGAAGATTTCATCATGTATCCGACTGCATTGATTTTTTTGATGATATTTTCTTTAGCATCATCCGGAAGATTCGCTCCCAGGCTTTTCATGACAGGCAGGATTTCCAGAGCGAGCCTCTCTATGATGCTTCTCCCCTCTGCTGTATCCCTTATAGGACCGATTGGCGAACGCGTCAATGTAGTAAGCCCGGACATCATGCTGATAAAAAGATACTTGCTCCACATTTCACTCACGATTTCACTGCTGTACCGGAAAGATGCCTTTGTTCCGGCAAGCGATTCCTGTATCCGTGAAATCCTCTCTTTCTGCCTCCCGTCAATTTCCCCAAAAACAACCTCCTGCATATCGCTTTTCTGAATGATTTCGCCCTTTTCATTCAATGTTGATTCGATAAAGCAAAGACCTCCAAGGAGCCTCTCCTTTCCAAAAGCCCTTTCAAGTATGTCCATATGTGCAATGCCATTGAGCAGGGGAAGGATGCATGTTCCTTCTCCGGCAAAAGGCTTAATATTTTCGATGGCTTCCTCAAGGTGATAGGCTTTCACCGAAAGCAAGACCAAATCAAAGTCTTCTCCTGAAGGAAGTCCTGTTCTCAGAAGCTTTGGTTTCAGATTTGCATCTCCATGTAAGCTGTTGATGACCAGGCCGTTCTGCTGAAGCTGGTCGTATTTTTTTTCCCTTACTAGAAAGGTAACGTCTTCTCCTTTTTCAAGGAGCCTGCCTCCGAAATAGCCTCCTACTGCCCCTGCACCTGCAATCAATATCCGCATAACATGACCATCCTTTCTTAAAATACGGCTGCAAAATAATCCCTGCATCATTCCGTTTATTTCCATCATTATTTCTCATTTTAGCACAGTGTCTAAACAGAAGAGCCCGGAATTGCTCATCCAGGCCCTCATGCATTATTAATCTTAAGCTACTCTTCCTGTAATATCTTCTTCGAGTGCGATATTGTTCCTTCTTGCCTTTCCTGCTGCGTTGTAGAAAAGAACAGTGATAATAACCGTAGCAATCGCAGCCCCTAAATACGATATATTCATTGAAAGCCCAAATCCAATTTTGGCGTTCAGAATATAAGTAACGGTGGCCATTGTCATAAAGATCCCCGGGATCATGGCAATCCAGTAATTTTTTCTGGCAATGAAAAGGTACATGCTTGCTACCCAAAGGGCTATAACAGCAGTAGATTGGTTTGCCCAAGAAAAGTATCTCCACAGAATCTCAAAGTCTATCTTTGTCAGTGCAAAAGAAATGACAAACAGCGGCAGGGCGATAACCAGGCGGTTGCCCAGCTTCTGCTGTCCAAAGCGGATATAATCGGCAATGATCATCCGAGCGCTTCGGAAAGCTGTGTCACCTGATGTGATAGGAAGGACAATTACCCCCAGGACGGCCAGTGTTCCGCCGACTGCACCAAGAGTCAGTTTTGAAGCTTCACTAACAACCGCTGCAGGACCGCCAGCTGCAAGCAGTTCGTTCAAGCCTGCAGAGCCATTGAAAAGGCTCATAGCAGCTGCAGCCCAGATCATGGCAATAACGCCTTCTGCAATCATCATGCCATAAAAAATCTTTCTGCCCTGATCCTCATTTTCTGTTGTCCTAGAAATGATTGGCGTCTGGGTCGCATGGAATCCGGATAAAGCCCCGCAGGAAATGGTCAGGAACAGGAGCGGGAAGATTGGTGCATTGTCAGGATGCATGTTTGTCAGATTAATTTCAGGGATAGGTGCACCGCTGATGATGAGTGAAGCCCCTACTCCAAGAGCACTGATCAGCAGCAATGCCCCAAAAATGGGATAAAAGCGCCCAATGATTTTGTCAATCGGCAATAATGTCGCGAGAATATAGTAGATAAAAATGGCACCAAGAATTAGGCCCATGCTCATCCACCCGTTCATCAGATTGTGAAGCAGCCCTGCAGGGGAAGTGACAAATACAGTCCCCACAAGAAGCAGCAGCAGTATAGCGAATGCGTTTACAACATGCTTCATGAAGCTGCCTAGAAATTTCCCGGCTAGCTCAGGCAAGTGTGCGCCCCTGTTGCGGATGGATATCATCCCTGTCAGATAATCATGGACAGCTCCGGCGAAAATACAGCCGAGCACAATCCATAGAAAAGCGACCGGTCCATATAGTGCACCCATGATCGGTCCAAAGATCGGCCCTACTCCTGCTATATTAAGCAGCTGGATAAGTGAGTTTTTCTTCGTGTTCATCGGCAGATAATCAACACCGTCTTTATGTGTATATGCCGGGGTCTGTCTCTCTTTTTTAACGCCGAATACCTTTTCTACAAATTTCCCATAAGTGAAATAGCCTACTATAAGTAAAATGATTCCTGCTATAAAAGAATACAATTGAAATGCCTCCTTTTGTAACCGCTTACAGAAAGTATAAGGCATAGGGAAGAAAATGTGGCAGAATTGTGGCCAACATGTCAATAAGCTGTCTTAAGATGTATATTATTAAAGCTGAAATGCATCTCCAAGACTCCAGCCTGCATCACTAAATTTCCAGTCTGCTCCTTAATCCTTTGGCGTAATTCCGGCTGACAGATAATATTTCTTCAGACCCCTCCACTTCCAGCTGGTAAGCGCCGTTAAACCATGGAGTCAGCCTTGATACATATGGCAGATGGACGATTGTGCTTTTATGTATGCGGAAAAAAGGAAATGCTGCAGCCTGCTTTCCAGCTCCTTTAAAGGGGTTTTGACAGAGTAGCTTCCGTTTTTCGCAACAATTCTGGAGACTTTATCATCACGGGATATATAAAGGATGGATGATGGGTCTATATAAGAAATATTGCCATCCTCTTCCACTGCTAGTTTCCCAGGGTTCACGGCTGCGGCTGTGATGTCGCCTTCTTCTGCGAAAAGCTTCCTAAGCCTTGTTACTGTTTCTTTAAGCAGGTCTTCGTCAAAAGGCTTCAGCAGATAATCAACCGCCTCGTAGCGGAAAGCTTCTGCTGCAAACTGCGGATAAGCTGTCGCAAAGATGATTTTTGGCACTTTTTTTAAATCATTCAGGGATCTGGCTGCTTCCATGCCATTCATTTTTGGCATTTCAATATCTAAAAATACAGCATCCGGCTGCAGCTGCAGGCACTGAATGACGGCCTGTTCACCGGATTCTGCTTCTCCTACTACCTGCAGGTCTTCATATTCTTTCAGCAGGTGAACAAGCTCCTGCCTGCTGTATGGCTCATCGTCTGCAATCAATATGCTGATTTTTCTTTCCATGCTATTCTTCTCCTTTGTCCGGCAGCGTGAATGAGACTGTCGTTCCTTCATTCAGCCTGCTGTCAAAATTCAGTCCGGCTTTTTCCCCAAAAAGCATCGCAAGCCTTCTGTTTACATTATATATTCCAAGTCCGGTCCCTGTCAGGGAAGGTACAAGCCCCCTCCCCAGCTCGTGCAGGTGTTCTGCTTCGATTCCTGCCCCATTGTCAACAACGGATACTTCTGTCCCCTCTTCTTTAACAGCAGCAGAAATAATGATCCTGCAGTCAGCTTCCTTATCCTTGATGCCATGCTTGACTGCATTCTCTACAAGCGGCTGGAGTGTCAGCGGCGGAATTTGAGCAGAAAGTGCCCTTTCTTCAATCCGGAATTCTGTTTTAAGCCTGTCAGCAAATCTTGCTTCTTCTATTTCCAAGTAGGCTTGTACATGCTTTAATTCTTCCTTCAAAGTCGTACGTTCCAAAGTTGTCCCTGTGAGATTCTGCCTCAGGAAATGGGAAAGCGACAACAGAAGCTTGCGGGCCTTTTTTGGATCAATCCGAATCAGAGAAACGATTACATTCAAGGTATTGAACAAAAAGTGCGGGCTGATTTGCGCCTGCAGAGCCTTGATTTCTGCCTCCTTCGCAAGCTGGAATGCTTTTTCGCCCCTTGCAGCATCGAGCTGATTGCTAAGGAGCATGCTCAGCCCGGATATCAATTCAATAACTACATTAGTAATTTCTTTTTCTGATTTAAAATAAAATTTCAAGGTGCCGATGGTCTGTCCCCTTTCCTTCAGAGGAGCAATGGCGGCAGCGCCAAGCGGGCATGACGGACTGCTGCAGCTGATATCATTCTTTCCGGCAATGATCAGGGAACCTTGGGCTAGCACCTGTCTTGTTATATCTGTTTGAATCAGATGTCCAGGAGTATGGTGGTCGTCCGCTGCGCCGATATGAGACAAGATGCGTTCACCATCTGTTATCGAAACGGCACTGGCGTTCACTTCGTGGTAAAGAATCCGGCATACCTCTTCTGCAGATTCGCTGGTCATCCCTTTTCGCAGATGCTTCAAAGTCTGGCGTGCCAGCCTCAGGGATTTCTGTGCCTGGATGGCTGCAGCTTTTTCCTCTTCATTGACCACGCTTTTAATAATCAGGAGGAAAATGGCACAGCCGACTCCATTGGCGAGAATCATGGGCATACCGATGGTTTCAACCAGTGCTGAAGCTTTGCCGTAAGGTCTTGAGAGAAGAAGAATGATGAGCATCTGCACACTTTCAGCAAGGGCTCCGATAATAAACGCTGTCGATAGCTTCACATGCCTGTTTTTCCTGTGCAGGATGCTTGCTATGATTCCAGCCAAGATGGAAGCCAGGCCGCAGGAAAAGGCTGTAAAGCCGCCCATTGTAAAACGGTGGACGCCGGCCAGCAGTCCTGCCCCGATTCCTACCCGGTAGCCGCCGAATAGACCGGCAAGCACTACGCCGATTACCCTGGAGTTTGCAATGGCTTCATCTGAAGAAAGCTCTGAAGCCCAGCGGCTGAACTGCAGTGTATCCGTATCAAAGCTGACACCGGTATAGGTGCCGAATATCCCGAAGAATCCAAAAAAAAGAACAGCGACCCACCGCTGTTTTGCCGTCAATGATTCCTGGTATATCATTTCGCGGAAAAAACGGAATCTGGTCAAAATGAAGGCAATGGTTACAATCAGGCCAAGCCTCTCGAGCATTGTCAGCAGCAGCTCGAACATACGGACACCTTCTTTCTTCCAGTTGATTGCCCCTATTTTACTATAATTTCTAACGCTTTACTATAATCCAGGAAAAGAGGCCATAATATTACACCTGCCGGCAAGGCAGGTGCTTTCACTTATCAGGCAAGTATTAAAAGCGCAACCATGACTACAGATGGGAGGCCATAGTAGAGAGCATTTTTGAAGAGGATCTCATTTGTATCCTGGTTCTCCCACCCTTTGTATTCCGGACGTTTTCGGGTATACCATTCACCATAGGTCTGCATGATTATCACCCTTTCTTTTATTTGTTATATACCCGTGCAGTAAGAAAAGTACACATTAGAACTATAAGAAACGGATCAGAAAATTTTCAAGTCCGGCCGGAAAAAGTATTTCCCGCTTTTCAATAAAAGAAATGACCGGCATCCATTTTGCTTCCGACTTCCTCCCGTTTTCATTGACCGGAATGAACTCTTTTTCATAAAGTGACTCATTCACAAGCTCTGCCTCATAAAGCTGTGTCAATTCATGTCTTGTAATTCCGTTAATAGAGTAAATATTTTCCAGGCAAGCAATATAGTCCACTATGTTGATCTCTGCTCCTGCCTCTTCCATAAACTCCCTTTTCAAAGCATCTATTGAGGTTTCCCCAAGTTCAATCGTTCCTCCGAGCGGGCGGTAAAAGATCCCCTCACCTTTTGAATGCTTACCGCTGAGCTTTTCGACCAGGATGCGGCCGTCCTTATAAATAATGCCCAATGTGTTCGCTCTTGGCCTTTCCACTATCTTCGGCACCTCTTTTTGTAAACTTGATTAATTTTTAGTTGACATATACTTGTTTTCCATCTTATTCTTATTTTAGTATAAAACTTTGCTGGGAGGCTTATGTCATGAAAAAGAAATTGACACCGCTCCATCTTTCTTTGGCCGGTATGTTTACTGCGCTAATGGCGATTGGAGCAAATATCACTTCATTTGTACCATTCATGGTAATTGGAGGGGTCCCTATCACCCTGCAGACATTCATCGCCATCCTGTCCGGAGCCATCCTCGGCAGCAGGTTGTCAGCCATCGCCATGACTGTATATGCCTTAGTTGGAATCGCAGGTGTCCCTGTGTTTGCAAAATTCGGCTCCGGCTTTGCGACTGTCATCAGTCCGACTTTCGGCTTCATCCTTACATATATTCTTGCAGCTTATGCAACAGGGAAGATAATCGAAAAGAATGCAAGCAAAGCATCTTATATCACAGCTGCGCTGGTGGGACTGGCCATCAATTATATACTGGGCACAAACTATATGTATTTTGCTTATAAACTGTGGTTTGCAGCTCCGGAAGGCTTTACCTATGCAATGGCGTGGATCTGGATGCTGGTTCCGCTGCCAAAGGATATTATCCTTTCCGTACTGGCAGGCCTTCTTGCTTTAAGACTGAATCGAAATGCGCTTTCTGTCAGCCGCTTGAACAAACTGAAACAATCAGCATGATAATGGCTAAAAAGATTTTGTCCGGATGGCCAGAATCTTTTGCTTCAGCAGGCATTGAAAATGTTTGTCCTTCCCGGCAGTTCGGCTGCATATACTATACCAAACTGCTTTTGGGAGGTACTTATGTTTCAGCTTTTGGAAAAGACCATAATCATGATGGCTTCACTGAGGATTTTTTCGGGAAGCCTTGAAATCTTGGCGGCATTTATGATCATCAAATACAATGATGTTGAGAAAGCTCTCGTATTAAACAGTTCCCTCGCCCTCGTTGGCCCGCTCATCTTAATAGCAACAACCACCATAGGGCTCATTGGCCTTGCCGACAAGGTATCGTTCACAAAGATGCTTTGGGTATTCGCAGGAGTCGGCTGCATTTTATATGGTGTGAAGAGCTGAGCGCTGGCTCCTGGACTAAGCTTATTTATGAATTGAACGCTTATTTGCAAGCTTAAATAAATTATTTCCACTTTCCCCTCTTCCTTAGCTTTCAGTCGGAATGTGGCTATTGATTTCCGTTCCAGACACTTCGCTTTCAGTGGGGCGGCACTGAGCCTCTTCACGCTTGTGCGTTGCGGGTCTCCGCTCTGCCGCTGCTTTCCCACCTGAATCTGCATTCCTTCCATTCCAGTAACAGATGTTTAATCATTCTTTTGGGATTTTTTCTGAGAAAATTTAAGGATTTATAAAGACAATAGCATTTTTTATCATGAAACAGCATCACACTGGGAGAAAATGTTCTCCACAAGGAAAAGGACCTGCCCACTTTTACAGCGGCTGGTCCTTTCACTATTATTCAGCTGCTGCTGCAAGTGCAGCATTGATATCAATCAGGCCGTTCCCGAAGTAGGCATCCCTGCCTTTTTCCCCAATATCCCTCGCTGTACCTTTTATTATATTCATGACCTGCCTGTTTGACAGATCAGGATTGACTGAAAGAATGAGCCCTGCAAGCCCTGCTACATGCGGGCTTGCCATGGATGTGCCTGATAGGGCTGCATACTGATTTTTAAAGTAGGTGCTTGGAATATACACACCTGGTGCTGTCACATCAATATAATAACCATAATTAGAAAAATCAGCTTTATCTCCTGTATAGCTTACAGCCGACACACTGAGCACTTCCGGAAAGGCAGCCGGAAATGATGGCTGTTCAGAGTTGTCATTCCCTGCGGCTGAAATGAGGACTGCTCCTTTGTCATAAGCATACCGGATTGCTTCCTCGAGGAATGCAGAAGGCTGGTAGTTGCCAAGGCTCAGGTTGATGACATCCGCTTCATGATCCGCTGCCCAGATAATCCCCTTGGCAATATCGAATGTATAACCGTAGCCCTTGCTGCCCATTGCCTTTACCGGCATAATCCTATTGTTCCAGGTAATTCCTGCAATTCCTTCGCCATTGTTCGTTTCAGAAGCAATGATGCCCGCAACGTGGGTGCCATGACCATTGTCGTCGTCAAAATTGCTGCTGTTTTCCATGACATTATAGCCTTTCATCAGACGTCTCCTGAGATCGGGATGATCCATATCCACCCCTGTATCGACAACAGCAATGATGATATCTTCGTCGCCCTTTGAGATATCCCAGGCTTTTTCAATATCGATGGCAGGCAGGTTCCATTGATAGTTTTCTCTATAAAGCAGGTCATTCGGCAGCTGAGTTTCATTTTGCATCAGAATGAAGTTAGGCTCTGCATATAAGACATCAGGCCGCTGCCTGAAAAACTGCAGAAGATCCGCAGTTGTCATACTGTCAGACTGAAAAACAAAAATGGAATCCATATGCCGGAAAAATTCTGCATCAAGTCCGGCCGCCAGACTGTCAAGCTCATCATCATCAGGAGGTACGGAAAACTTAACAGTAGCTTCATGCTCTTTATAGTGACTTTTATCCTTCGGGTTATGATGGATGATCTTAACATCTTCATCCCCGTTGAGGAGTGTTTTAATTCTTTCGCCCTGTTCTATTGCATTAATATTCAGCAGGCGGCTTGAGCTGTGCTGAAAAGGTTGTGTACGCCCGGAAAGCTCCCTTTTATCTGTCCTTTCCTGGTTGTTCCCCTGCAGCTGGAATAACATCATAACAGCCGCAAACAGCGCTGCAGCACTGATGAGGGCTGCGATCATTCTTTTCATAAAAGTGCACCTCTGATTGTCAGTTTCCTTTTAGCGTGCTCATGAATGCAGCTAATCATGATGGTAAACATTCACATGGTGGCATGGGCAGATGTTTAAATACAGGGAGTATACAATAGCTTCTTTTATAAAAAGCTAACAATAAAATTAACAGCAAAGGAGACTGGAATGATCATTCGTATCTGGCTGATTTACTTATGGGATTTCCTTGATCCTGTTTATTATTGCTGCACAAGACTGTTTCATTTGAAGCTGGAGGAAAAGTATAGTGTATTCCGTGTCAGAAAGACGAAATATAGAGGGCCTGATATCATCCTCTCAGACGGATCCTCCCTTAAAAAGAATGATATCGTCATTAAAATCCATCTTCATAATTCAAGGCTTCTTAAGCAGCTTGTCCATATCAAAAGCCCGGTATCGAGAGGCAGAGCTTTAATCAGGATTGTCGGTGAGTCCATGCCCTGTCTTGCCCTTCATCTCGAACATCATCCTGACAGCGGCTCCATCAAGGGAATCATCGGCATCACCATGATAAGCAAAGGCTATCAGATTCTTGGCTTTGAACGGCATCCTCTGACACACAGGGGATATATTCTCCTTAAACAGCTGATGCAGTCACCGATTTATTATCTGTCCCAGCCAAAAGCTAAATGGAAGGATTTTAAGGAGACTGCTCCTGCGTATCTCGTCATGACAAAGGAACAGCTTACAGCCAGGTATCTCCAATCCCTTGTACAGCAATAAAAACCGGATTGTACCTGATTTTTGCATTTTTAACCCTATACTGTACAGGCATTTACAGCCTTCTGCTGCATAGAAAAGGCACACTTCTTTTGGAAGTGTGCCTCATTATTATCTATTCCCTTTTCCAGGTGGTGATATTATCGGTTTCAAGGATCCCCATCCTGACGTCGCCGACATCTGGATCTTTAAAAAGCTTATCCCGGACCCTGTAAATAATATCATCAGCAATGGCCAGGGAAAGGCCGGCTTTCAGCTCAATATAGCTTTCAACATGATACTTCCTTCCTTCCTGGAGGATGCGCATATCTTTAATATCGACTACGTCCGGATCTGATAGGATGGTGTCTGCCACCCGGTCTTCAATTTCCTTTGGTGCTGCAACCCCAATCAGTCCAAGCGTGTTTTCATAGCCGATTTTGATGGCAATTCCCACCAGCAGGAACCCAATCAGGATTGTACCTACCCCATCAAGGAAATAGAAGCCTGTCAGATGGGCAAGGATGATCGAAATAAGTGCCAGCAGAGCTCCGAAAGTCGCGATGATATCTTCATAAAAGACAAGTCTTGTGGGCGGTGCAGCAAGGCGGACATTCTTAAAGGATGTCGTAAATACGCTGAACCCCTTCGCCCCGCTTTTTGTCTCATGGGCAATCTCTTTCATTGCCTTCACCAGGACCCCCCCATCTGTCAGGACTGCAAGAATCATAATGATGATATTCAGCCATAAATCAGAAGATGCTTTGGGATGGACAATTAGATCCCACCCTTTATGGATGGTTTCGTAAGCCATAATTGAAATCACAATGACTGCGACCAATACGAATAAATTGACTACACGGCCAAAGCCGCTCGGAAATCTCTTTGTTGCTTCTTTCTCGGATATAGCGCTTCCGAAGAAAACGAATCCCTGGTTCAATGCATCAGCAACCGAATGAAGGGTCGTAGCAAACATGGCACCGCTGCCGCTTATCGCTGCTGCCACTCCTTTGGCAATGGCTAAAGCCGTATTCCCTACAGCGGCAATCCCTGAAGACTTATTCCCTCTTTTTAAAAATGCAAGCAGTGACATCACCCTCTATCTTTATAATCTTTGTATTTATATTTATTTACCATGATAAAGCGAAAGGCAAACCTCAAAAATAATAAAGGCTGTCAACTATTAATTGATAATGTCATTTCCGGAAATATGGATGCGCACTCCGTTTTCACATCCACCTTTGCATAATACTCACTTCCCTTTAGTTTTCCCATATATCGGGGCCAAAAGCGATCAATTCCCTTCAATAAAACCTGCTTGAGAGCACTGGATAATATGCTCATTGGGCCGGGTCAGAAATCTCTCTGGAAAGGCTGGAAGCTGATGAAAGAAGCACACCCTCATATGAATCTTGCTCCATGGCAAAGAAAAACCCGGTAAGGATACCTTTTAATGCATCATTCAGGTTTGAAGTGCGCCGAACATCCTGTGTTTTCACCTGTTTCTCTATAAGATTTCCTGGTGATAGTGAAAGCGGTTTAATGATATATTCCTCAAGTTTTATACCATCCACCATGCTGGATAAATAAGAGATAAAGAGTTCTCCCCCCTGCACGAAGCTTCCGGAAAGGCGTTCTTTGCCTTTTTTGGAGGTTTGGCTTGTGACCTTGGCGAAGCTGCTGGACGTTGATCAAAAATTGATATTTATCCACAAGACTTACAATTTTTAAATTCCTATACAATAAAAAAAGAATGGGCTTCCCCATTCCTTTTGTCAATCAAGCCTTGATAAAGCATTGCGGGCAAGCAGCGAAATGGTCATATCATCCATAGGAGGATTATGAAGCCCTGCCCTGATATCCAGATAATATTGCTGCAAAGGATTCTGTTCAGACAGGCTTCTTGCGCCAACGACCCGTATTGCAAGGTCAGCAACTGCTAATGCAGCATTGGTCACAGCCAGCTTTACTGCACCAAGAAGAGGCTGCATGGACTCTCTTTCGTTTTCAGCGGCCCTGTCCCATCTGTCTGCCGCGGCATAGAGAAACTCTCTTGCCCGCATCAGTTCAAGCTCCATCTCACCTATTTTCTGCTGGACAGAAGGAATATCGCTGATGGTCCCTTCAATGCTGTTTGGTGAATAACTTTTAGCAAAGCAGGCTGCATAATCCTGGGCTGCCTGAGCAATGCCAAGATACACCGCCGGAATATGGAGAAGCCAGCCATTCGCCTTTTTATCATTTCCCAATGTTTCTGCAAGAAAAGATTTTTCAATGGAAACACCATCAAGCACAAGATCATGGCTGCCGGTCCCTCTCATGCTGACACTGTCCCAGGTTTCCTCGATCGACAAACCTTCTGTCTTTCTGGGAACAAGGAAATTCCCTGTTTTGTCTTCACTTGGAATAAAGGCGCTGACAATGAAATAATCCAGTGCGGGAGCCATCGTTGTAAAAGTCTTTCTTCCGCTGATTACCCAGCTCCCATTCTTGAGCACTGCTTCAGTCTGTGGCCGGCCGCCCCGTGTCGGGCTGCCCGTCTGCCTTTCCGTTGCAGCACTGTTTATCAGCTTCCCATCCAGGATTTCACGGCAAAGAAAAGAAAAAAGTTCATCATCCCACTTCCTTTTTTCTCCCAGATTCTTCGTAATCCCCATATGCCACCCGATTGCAAGCGCAGTAGAACCGTCTCCTTCTGCGAGCTTTTCCTGCAGCCTCATCATTTCGAGCAAGGAGATATCCTTTCCAGCCTGGTCTGAAGGAACCGTCAGGGCTGTGTATCTGGATGTTTTCAGGTCTTGAATATTATTGTGGGGGAAGCTCTTTCTATTTTCCTCAGATCGGCTCCGCTCCTTGAAAATTGCGGACAGCTCTTTCATAAGTTCAAATCTGTCTGCTTCACCAGCAGCTTTGCAAAAATCGCTCACATTATTCCTCCTTGCCTTTTTACATCAATTCACGTTACTACTATTATTATTATTCAGATCAGGTTAGTGTGCAATTAATGTGATTTAAAAATATGGAGCAAGATGAGCTGGGACCACTATCTTGAAGAAAAATGAAAATAGTGGCTCCAGCCGAAGGAACTGGGACCACTATCGTGAAGAAAAATGAAATAGTAGCTCCAGCGGAAGGAGCTGGGACCACTATCGTGAAGAAAAAATGAAAATAGTAGCTCCAGCGGAAGGAGCTGGGACCACTATCTTGAAGAAAAATGAAAATAGTGGCTCCAGCCGAAGGAACTGGGACCACTATCTTGAAAAAAAATGAAAATAGTGGCTCCAGCCGGATGGGCTGGGACCACTATCTTGAAAAAAAATGAAAATAGTGGCTCCAGCCGGATGGGCTGGGACCACTATCTTGTAGAAAAATGAAAATAGTGGCTCCAGCCGAAGGAACTGGGACCACTATCGTGAAGAAAAATGAAAATAGTGGCTCCAGCCGAAGGAACTGAGACCACTATCTTGAAAAAAAAGTCAAGTCCTTAAAATTGTGTAAATTCATCTAAACAATGATACAACCACTGTGCTATGTTTTGATTTTTTGACAGGAAAGGGGGTACCCCCTTTCCTGTCAAAAAATTTTCGCGCTTCGCTTATAC